>NZ_JAIGYQ010000009.1 GCF_019711685.1 Helicobacter turcicus | reverse complement strand
ACATCAAGCATATTGTTTAAGACTTTCTTTAATTCAATGAGTTGAGGATTATGAGGATTTTCTATGATTCTAGCACTCAAATCTCCACTCTCTACTGCTTTTGCAGTTTGGGCAGATTGGGTGATGGTTTCTGCATCTTTCTTTAGTCCTTGTTGTGCATTTTCAATATTACGATTGATTGTCATCACCATTTTTCCAATCTCATCATTTGCCTTTGGTGTTACAAGATTCGGAGGATTTTTTGTTTCATGGTTTAAATATTTAAAAAACCCATTTAGGAGATTAGAAACCGTTTGTAGCCTTACAATTACAGAGTTTTTAATATACAAAAATACACCAACAAGAATGATAAGAATAGAAATAGCAATACAGGAAATAACAGTTGTTCGCAAAGAATACACAGGCTGCATTATAGAACTCACTGGGGCAACAAGCAACACACTCCAATTTGCTACATCATAATAAATCGTAAAAGAAGATAATCCAACCAATGCTTTACTTCCATCAAGTGCTTTATAGTCATAAACACCATTTTTGTGATTAATAGAGGCATTCTTAATAGTATCTGTGCTAGAATCTGTATTAATATCAGAAATATTTTTTGCTAAAGTATCGGCGTTGGGATGCACAGCAACCGTTCCAGATTCTGTCATAATAAAACGATAATCATCTTTAAAAACATTTAAGGATGAATCTTGAATCCAAGCCCCAATCTTTTCCATATCCACAGCAAATCCAAGCACTCCAGCAACACCCCCTTTGCCATCTCCAACTGGGTAATTTAGTCCAACAATTAAACGATCTCCTTTCCCATCAATATTTTGAAATGTGGGCTCTCCAATGGTTGGCTTACCTGTCTCCAAAGCCTTTTTCACACTTCCAAATTGCATGATTTTCTCTGTAGCTGGAATCGTATAAATCCCTCCATCATTCTCAATATCACTATCCCCTCTAACCATCAAAAATTCTCCATTTGGGAGACGATTTTCTTCTCGCATAGGAGTAACATCTTTTAAGTATAAATATAAAAAGCTTGCGTCCGCATCCGCATCTAAAGTATCTTCTAGAAACTTTTCTAAATTCCCTCCCGGACGCATTTTAAAATCATCTGCAGACGAAATTAAGACCTCAACATTATTCTCTAGAGTGTCTAAATATGCAAAAGTTTGGTCAAATCTCCCTTGCACAAGATTACTCATTCTTAAAGCAACATTTTGAAGAAGCCTATGAGCCTCTCTTGTTTGAATGGCTGTACTCATAGAAATTATAATATAAGTTGTAACCCCCATACAAACAACAATTATAGCTGTTAATAGCAAAGAAACTCTTGCTCCTAGTTTTAAATTTTTTAGCATTACGCCTCCCTAATTTTATTTTTTACAATTACAAAGTCGTAATTATTTCAAAAAAAGAAAAAAAAACAACTTAAAATAAGTAGTAAGCTTGTTATAATTTCATATTAATTTATTCTTTAAGGATTCCAATGCAAATAGAAAAAGCGCGTGTATTTTCAGGCATACAACCCACAGGAAATATTCATCTAGGAAACTACCTAGGGGCTGTGAAAAATTGGGTTGAAAGTCAAGATTCCTATGAAAATATTTTCTGTGTAGTTAATTCCCATGCTATTACACTTCCTCAAAATCCAAAAATCTTAAAGGAAAAAACTTATGATTTATGCGCAATGCTACTTGCCTGCGGAATTGACCCTAAGAAATCTACACTTTTTATCCAATCTCAAATTCAAGAACATACTTCTTTAGCATGGCTTCTTACTTGTATCACACCAATGGGCGATTTAAGCCGTATGACGCAGTTTAAAGATAAAAGTCAAAAGAATCCAAAAAGCATTTTTGCAGGACTTTTTAATTATCCCAATCTAATGAGTGCAGATATTTTGCTCTACAAAAGCCATTTTGTCCCTGTTGGCGAAGACCAAAAACAGCATATTGAATTAGCACGTGATACTGCTATACGTTTTAACCGCGATTTTGGAGAGACTTTTGTCGTGCCAGAACCACTGATCATGAAAGAAGGGGCTAGAATTATGGGACTAGATGACCCAACTAAAAAAATGAGTAAAAGTTCAAGTGATAAACCAAACCACGCTATTTCGCTAATAGACACGCCCGATGAGATTGTAAAGAAAATTAAAAAGGCAACAACTGATAGTGAGGGGGTTATCGCCTTTGATAAAGAACGTGCTGGAGTGTTTAATCTGCTAACCATTTACCAATGCTTCTGCAAACAAGATGAAGTGAGCATTGAAGCAGAATTCAGCACTCAAGGCTATGGAGTGCTAAAAGAAAGGGTTGCAGAGGCTATTATTGAAGGCTTACGTCCCATTCGCGAAGCTTACTCTAAGCTAATTTTAGAACAAGATTATTTGCACAAAATCCTAGATAAAGGAGCACAATCTGCGCAAAAAATCGCCACTACAACTTATGCAGAGGCAAAGGCGAAAATGGGGCTAATTTAAGATAAACAAGACAATAAAATATAAAGAAGCTATAGAATACACAAAAATACCATTAATTGCGTTAATAAACAAAAAGAAAAAAATTTGGAGAAATAAAAAAGCTCTTACTGAAGTATTAAAGAAATGTCCATCTTTAAAAATCAATAAGAACAGAAAATTTTAGAATGTGTTGTTGTGAGATTTTTTAAATAGTAAAAAGAATAGGAGAAAGCCCCTATTCTTTTTCAAATTTAATACCATTTAAAATTGTATCAACTCCGCCACCTGGATAACGTGTTGCATTCCAAACTACCATATAAATATGAATAGGAATAAAAATTAAAAATGCCCAAGTTAAAATATGGTGGATTGCACGCACACTTGCAAGCCCACCGCATAGCACTTCAACAGGACGCACAAGAGGCATAATCAATCCGCCTAAACCTTCATGATAGACATGCGCATATAGCACTAATCCCGTAAGAGAAATGGCAAGAATTAGCAACAAAACAGCAGTGTAAGTTATAAATTGCAAAGGATTATAAGAACCCTTTAAACGCGGATGCCCACCAAAAAGCAAATATGCCCTAATCACACCAAACCAAATGATAGGATTAATCAAATCTAAAAATGAACGACGTTCTACTGCACACTCTTTTGTTAAAAGTAAATAAATGCGAAAAATCGTAACTGCAATAAGCATAAATCCAAAGATTAAATGCCAACTGCGCATCAACGCATAAAGAAATCCTGTTGGCTCACCGCTAAAGTTGTTTGGAGCTAGATAAGGATAGCCTAGATAGAATCCTGTGGTAATGAGTGCAAAAATGGCGATTGCCCTTAACCAGTGAAAAATTCTCGTAAGTTTTGAAAACTCCATTATGGGCTTATATTTTGTTTCCATAGCTACCCTCCTTAAATACTACAATTCATTGCAATAGGGTCTAGTTTGTATTGACTAATTTCATTGCCTTTTGTATCCATTAAATGCACAGCACACGCAATGCATGGGTCAAAGGAATGGATTGTGCGAATGATTTCAAGAGGTTGTGTTAAATCTTGGATTTTTGTGCCAACAAGTGATGCCTCATAAGGTCCCATTTGGTTTTTGGAATCTTTTGGTCCTGCATTCCAAGTGCTAGGGACAACAGCTTGATAGTTTGATACAACACCATCTTTGATTCTCACCCAATGACTTAGTGTCCCGCGAGGCACATTTCCGATATAACGTCCTTTATATTCTTTTTTGTTATCAATCTTATAGGGCGCACAAGTTGTTTGGTCTCCTGTTTTTAGGTTTTCTACTAAGGAATTAAAGGCTTCAATTCCATAATCTGCTGAAAGTTTGCATTCAAGAACTCTCGCAGCTGTTCTTCCAAGAGTGCTAAAGAGTGCTTCAAGTGGCAATCCTGTATCCTCTAGGAATTGTGTTGCAATTTTTGTAATACGTGGATTTTTAGCAGCCAACCCTACGACGATTGCCGCAAGAGGTCCCACTTCCATTGCTTCACCATTGTAGCGCGGAGATTTAATCCAGCTGTATTTACCATCTGTATCTAATGCCTTTGTTTTGATTGGTGCTCCATCTGGTCCGATTGTGTCTTTATCTACAAAGCCTGTATAGCTTGGTTCTGTCTCGCCATCATAGGGGTGGAGTGGCTTATTGTTTGCATACCAAGAGTGTGTTGCCTCTTCTGTAATTAGTTCTTCATCTAAATCAAGTAATTTTGAAATATCGCCACCACGTACAATCCCTGTGCTATAAAGTGTTTCGTTACGATTGACTGGAATTTCAGCATGGCATAAGAAATTGCGCACACCGCAGCCTTTAAGGACACTTGGCTCATTTCTATACACTTCTGCTGCCATCACAACATCGGCATAATATGCACGATTTACGAAATCCGCAACCTCTTTATACTTCGTTAGCCAATCACCAAGTCTTGATGGGTCTAAAATATCTGCCACACAAGTTACACCACCAACGGTTAAGCTTTGAGGATGGGGTTGTTTTGCCCCAAAGATTGCCATCATCTGTGCTGCTACTCTTTGCACTTCAAGCGCTTTTAGGTAATGTGAGAGAACAATTAGATTTTGCTCTGGGGAAAAATGGTAAGTTTTATGACCCCAATAAGCGTTTGCAAATGGTCCTAAACCTTGTTTTGCACTAGCAAATTTTTTTACTCTCTCTTGCACATTTGCTAACTCATCTGCACCCGTTGCAATAGGGTTTTTAGAATATTTAAAGGCAAGCTCAGAAGCCCTCTTGGTATCTGCTTTTAGAGCAGAAGTAATATCACACCAATCAAGTCCATGCAAATGATAAAAATGCACTAAATGGTCGTGCAATACGAGAGAAATATTCATTAACGAACGCACCATTTCTGCATTAAATGGAATCTTAATTCCAAGAGCATTCTCAACAGCTGTGATTCCAGCTTTGTAGTGTGAGTAAGTGCAAACACCACAGATTCTTTGTGTCATAAATCCTACATCTCTAGGATCGCGATTTTTAACAATAACTTCAATTCCACGCCATAGTGTTGAACTAGAATAAGCATCAGTAATTACATTGTTTTCATCAACAATCACTTCAATTCTTAAATGCCCCTCAATTCTTGTAATGGGATCTACAATGATTCTTTTTGTCATCTATTTCTCCTTAAGCTTATTCTTTGTCTTTTTTAATATTGCTTAATACAGCGTGTGCTGCTAAGCCAATAGCGGTTGCACTTAAAAGTGTGATTCCAATTGTATCTGCTGTTCTATCGGCACCACCTAGCAATGGCGTGTTATAAAGCTTATTAGCAAGAGGCTCTTCAAATGGTCCCATTGTATCCCAAAAGTTTGGCTCACTACAACCAATACAGCCATGCCCTGCTTGAATAGGCCAACTTGTGTGAGAATTAAAGCGAAGTTTTGAGCAATTATTGAAAGTATAAGGACCTTTGCAACCTACTTTATACAGGCAATATCCATTTTTTGCACCATCATCACCAAAAGTTTGAACAAATTCGCCTGCATCGAAATGTCCGCGTCTTTCGCATAAATCGTGGATTCTAAGTCCATACGCCCATTTTGGTCGGTTATAAGCATCAAGGCTTGGCAATGTTCCAAAAAGAATGAAATGCAACACATTTCCTACAATATTTTTCTCACTTGGAGGACAACCCGGAACATTAATTACAGGCTTATTCGTTACTGCACTTAATGGTTTTGCAGCTGTTGGATTTGGGTTTGCAGCTTGGATTCCACCAAAACTAGAGCAAGTTCCAATCGCAAAAATTGCTGCTGCATGTTCACTTGCTTCCCTTGCACTCTCTAATCCCGTTTTGCCATGCGCACCAATGGTTAAATATGCACCCTCTAATGCAGTTGGAACGCCACCTTCTACCATTAATACATAGCGCCCTTTGTAACGTTCTATTGCAGATTCTAGGTTTTCTTCTGCTTGGTAGCCTGCTGCTGCCATTAGAGTTTCGTGGTATTCCAAAGAGATGTAGTCAAAAATCAAGCTATCAATACCAGGTCCATCACTCCTTAATAAGCTTTCACTACAGCCTGTGCATTCTGCTAAATGCAACCAAATCACTGGAAGCCTATCAGCAACTTCTGCAGCCTTAGCAGTTAGTGGTGCAAAGCTTGCTGGCAAGGATAGCATTGCTGTCATTGCTCCTGCCCATTTCATAAAATCCCTTCTTGAGATTCCTTTTTCTTTTAGCATTTTTTTAATGCTATTGCCCTTTTTAAGCGCAGGAAACTTCGCAAGTTTTGCTAGTCTTTCTTCTGCTTGTTGGAGTAAAAGATTCTCTTTTTCCATAATGCTAACCTTCCTTTTACTTTGAGTTTAAAAATCGCTTAAAATTTACTCTTTTTTTACTTAATTTAAACTATAAAAGTTAATATTTTTAAATTGATGAATTTATTTTGCCCTGTTTATTTTTTATTCTTATCCCCAAAAACTCTTTTAAAAATGGAATCTATATTTTTTGTGTAATAGCTAAACTCAAAGCATTCGCGCACTGCGTTTTGACCGATAAGTCCCACAAGTTCAGAATCTGCTAATAAATATTGTAAATACAGACTCTCACCCTTTTCATTTACTGCGCTCTTACCATTTTGCAAATCACTCCACACTTTCATCGCATTTCTTTGCACGATTTTATACGCATCTTCCCTTGAAATACCCTTTTTGGGTAGCTCTAATAAAATTCTCTGTGAAAATACAAGTCCGCCAGTTAAGTTGAGGTTTTTTAGCATATTTTTTGGATAAACCACAAGCTTTTTAAGTAGCCCATGTAAGCGCATAAGCATAAAATCAGTAGTAATAAAGCTATCAGGCAGGATAAATCGCTCAACACTACTATGACTAATATCGCGTTCATGCCAGAGTGCGACATTCTCCAAAGCAGGAATAGCATAGCTTCTAATCATTCTACAAAGTCCTGTAATGTTTTCACTTAAAATCGGATTACGTTTATGAGGCATAGCCGAGCTACCCTTTTGTCCGCTTTCAAAATACTCTTCTGCCTCATACACTTCTGTACGTTGCAAATGGCGGATTTCCACAGCAATTTTTTCACAGCTACTAGCAAGCAGAGCTAAATCGCTCATAAGTCGCGCATATCTATCCCTTTGGATTACTTGATTGCTTATGGGAGCAGGTTTTAACCCAAGTTCAGCGCAAACAAGCTCTTCTAACTCTATGGGAGTATGGGCAAGATTTCCCATTGCTCCGCTTAATTGCCCAACGGCAATCACTTCTAAAGTGGATTCTAATGCCTTGTAATGCCTCCCTAACTCATCATACCAAATTGCTAACACTAATCCAAAAGTGATTGGCTCCCCATGGATTCCATGGCTTCGCCCTACCATTAATGTGTCTTTATGTTCTTGCGCCCTAATCCTTATAACTTCACGCACTTGCTTAATATCTTCTAAAATTATCTTCAAAGAATCACGCATTTGCAATGCCACTGCTGTATCAATACAATCACTACTTGTGATTCCATAATGCACCCAACGTGATTCTTCGCCCAAACTTTCAGCTACACTTGTGGTAAAAGCAATTAAATCATGCTTTGTAACTGCTTCAATTTCATCAATCCTTGCAATATCAAACTTCGCATTTTTACAAATCTTCTCGCAATCGCTATTAGGAATTAATCCTAATTTATTCCATCCGCGCACTAAAGCCTTTTCTACTTCTAGCCACGCAGAATATTTTGCTTCCATATCCCATAGTTTTTTCATCTCTTCTCTTGCATATCTCTCTACCATGAAAATCCTTTCTGTTTTGTGCTACAATAATGCTAACATAACACCCCTTAAAAGTTAGAAAATGCCCTATATTTACGAAGAATTTATTATAAATTCTCCTACAAAAGCTTATGTGTTTTTAATGCAAAATCTTAATTTAAACATAGCAGATGCCCAACGTTACATCAACAAGGGCAAAGTGTGGTATAAAGGGAAAGTTTTACAAGAAAAGACAAAGATTTTAAGTGATTGTGTACAAGTGTTAGTGTTTAAGCCCGATTCTATTGGCTTAAAACCTCTTTTTGAAAATGAAGATTTTGCCATTTTTAATAAACCGCCAAAAATGCTAATTCACCCTAAAGGACGATTTCATCATCATAGCTTCATTGATGAGGTACGTGCTTACTTAGGCAATGTAGCAAATCTCACACACAGAATAGACAAGGAAACAAGCGGTTTGGTGCTTGTTGGTAAGCATAAAAAAAGTATAGTTGAGCTAGGATTAATGTTTTTAAATAACAGCATAAAAAAAGAATATCTCGCATTAACGCGCGCTAATAATAGAATCCAACATACAAAATTTAATTGCTTTAGTCTGTCTCTACCTCTTGCTACACAAGAAAAGGGAGGGGATTTGTGTGTGCGCTCTGTGTATAAGAAAAGTGCATCAAGCCATAAGAAATTAAAGTTTAAAAATGCGCAAAGTGATTTTGAAATGCTAGGGATTTTAGACTTTAATGATGAGAAATTAGAGCAATTAACAAAATATAAGATTAATGGAGATTCTGAAATTCTCTCTAAAAACTCTAAATTCTTGCTTTTAAAAGTGCGACCAAAAACTGGGCGCACACACCAAATCCGCGTGCATTTGCAAGCATTAGGAATTCCCATTTTAGGAGACCCGCTCTATGGTGCAAAGGACAAGCACAGCCGAGAATATTTAGATTCCGAATTTATCCCAAAAGAGATGGAATCTAAAAACACATTAAGCGATGAAAAACGTTTAGAATATTTTGGCGCAACGCGCTTAATGCTTCATGCTTATGGATTACAATTTCATTATAAGGGCAAGTGTTACTACTTTAAAAGTATTGAGAATTTTGACATTAATAAAAGCATTTTTTAGCGCACTTTAGAGTGAATGCAATGAAAACGTTATGAAAATGTAGAATCTTTTTTATTTTTGTATGCAAGAGGATTTATGCTATAATCCAACAAATTTCAAGTTTAAAAGGATTTTGCAATGATGCCAAGCGTTCAGCAACTGCTTATTGTTTTATTGATTATTATTGTGCTTTTTGGAGCAAAAAAGATTCCAGATTTAGCAAAAGGTTTAGGTTCTGGGATTAAAAACTTCAAAAAAGCTGTGAAAGAAGATGAGGAGGAAGTTACTCAAAATACGAAGATTGAGCAAGATAAAACTGCGGCAACGCCAGGCACACAAACAGAAACTAAGCCTAACGAAACTGCAAAAGTGTAGTTTTAATGTATTATACCATCAAGGAAATTATCAACTCTGCCATTGGTGTTTCTAGCATTCTAGAAACACCACGTGATAAAAGTTTTGGGCATTTTGCTCTACCGACTTTTAGCTTCGCAAAAGAGTTACATAAAGCTCCGCAAATCCTCGCCCAAGAATTTGCACAAAAGTTAGAATCTCTACCGCAAATTACGAGTGTGAACGTGGTAAATGGCTATGTGAATTTTAGTCTAAGCAGTGCGTTTTTGGGGCAATGTGCATGGGAATTTCTACAAGACAAAACAAAATCCAAAAATATGGAATCTCAAAAAGAACGTATTTTGCTAGAGTATGTGAGTGCAAATCCCACAGGACCTTTACATATAGGACATGCAAGAGGGGCTATTTTTGGTGATAGTTTGGCGCGCATTGGACGTTTTTTAGGGTATGCCATTCACACAGAATATTATATTAATGATGCTGGAGCACAAATTGAAAAGCTTGGTAAATCAATTTATTATGCTGGACGCGCTTTAGTTTTTGGAGAAAGTAGGGAATTACCAGCAGATTGCTATCAGGGGGAATATGTATTTGAACTTGCACAAGAAGCAAAAAATACTCTAGGGGATTACGTTTTTGAAAATTTGGAATCTTTAGAAAAACTCTGTATCTTTGGTAAAGATAAGATGCTTGAAGAAATAAAAAGCAATCTTGCTCAAGTTGGAATCGTTTTTGATTCTTATGTTAGTGAGAAAGAGCTTTTTACACAATGGGATTCCACGCTAAAGTCGTTAAAGGCTCATAATGGTGTGTATGCAAATGAAGAGAAATTGTGGCTAAAATCCACAGAATATGGCGATGAAAAGGATCGCGTGATTGTGCGTGAGAGCGGTGAGCCAACCTATCTAGCTGGCGATATCATCTACCATAAAAACAAGTTTGAGCGGAATTTTTCACATTACATTAACATTTGGGGTGCAGACCATCACGGCTATATTGCAAGGGTTAAGGCGGCATTAGAATACTTAGGTTTTGATAGTCAAAAATTAGAGATTTTACTAGCGCAAATGGTGGCACTTCTAAAAGATGGAATACCTTATAAAATGAGTAAGCGCGCTGGGAATTTTATCCTAATGAAAGATGTGGTCGAGGATGTTGGGGCTGATGCACTGCGCCTTATGTTTTTGAGCAAAAAGCCAGATACGCATTTGGAATTTGATGTGAATTTATTAAAAAAACAAGATGCGAGTAATCCTGTGTATTATATTAACTATGCACATGCAAGAATTTACACGTTATTTTCTAAATCAAGTTTTACTATGGAATCCTTCAAAAAGCTTCCATTAGAACAATATAATACATGGAATTTACAAGGGGATTTATGTGATTTGCTAGTTTCTGCACTTGGTATTAAAAAGGTGCTAAATGACGCATTTTCACAACGTTTGGTTAATAAAGTAGTGGATTATCTATATGCGTTAGCTGCAGATTTCCACCGCTTTTATAATGAAACAAAAATTTTAAACACAGAAAATGAAGAACAAATTTTAAAGGTGCTTGTTGTGGTAGCACATTCTATCGCCTTAGGATTGGATTTATTAGGCGTTAGAGCAAAAGAAAGTATGTAAAGGAGAGTTTTTGAGTAGAGCAATAATATTTCCGGGTCAGGGTAGTCAAAGTGTTGGTATGGGTAAAGATTTATTTAAAAATAGTGCAGAAGTTAGAGTGTTTTTTGAGCAAGCAAGTGAGATTTTGAAAGAGGATATGCAAAAACTTTGTTTTGAAGAAAATGCAAAATTAAACCTCACGCAATATACACAGCCCGCCATTTTACTTGTAAGTTATAGCGTATTTTCGCTCGTGCGCAAAAAGCTAGAGGGTAGCGGAATTGCATTTGGGCTTGGGCATTCACTAGGGGAGTTTAGTGCATTATGTGCCAGTGGCGCACTTAGCTTTGAAAAGGCAATTGCGCTTGTGCATAAACGCGGAATCTTAATGGAAGAAGCATGCAAGTCAAAGGTCGCGGGAATGATGGTGGTGCTTGGCTTAGAAGATGTAGTGCTTGAAGAGTTTTGTGAGAAAAAGCGCAATCTTGGGTTAAAAGTTTGGTGTGCGAATTATAACGGCGATGGACAAATGGTTTTGGGAGGCAGCAAAGAAGATTTGCAAGATTTAGAAGTGGAATTAAAAGGGCTAGGAGCAAAAAGAGCGCTAATACTTCCGATGTCCGTAGCAAGCCATTGTCCAGCGTTAGAGAGTATATGCGGAGATTTTAAAGTGCTATTAGAGGAAGCACTTTGTGATTCCTTTGCTTTTCCTATCATTTCAAATGTCAATGCAAAGCCTTATAACTCAAAGATTCAAGCACTTGAACTGCTTGCAAATCAGCTTGTAAAACCTGTGCTTTATAAGCAATCTATTCGAGAGAATGATGGTGCGATTGATTCCTTTATTGAGTGTGGTGGAAGTGTGTTAAAGGGCTTAAATAAACGCCTAAGTAAAAAAGACACACTTTCTTTGCAAACTTATGCGGAGATTCAAGATTTTCTACAAAAGGACTAATATGACAATTGGAATCATAGGGGCAATGCGTGAGGAGATTACTCCGCTTTTAGAGCATTACAAGAAACACGAAGCCATTGCCTTTGGGGGCAATACTTTTTATAAAGTAACGCTTGGGAACAAAACTTTAATCATTGCGTGCAGTCGCATTGGTAAAGTGCATTCTGCTTTGACTGCTAGCACAATGGTTTTGAACTTTGGTTGCGAGAAAATCATTTTTAATGGTGTGGCAGGTGGAATCAATCCTAGTTATAAAATTGGTGATTTGGTTCTTGCTAGTAAGCTTTGCCAACACGATGTAGATATTACAGCATTTGGACATCCTTATGGGTATTTTTCCGAAAGTAAAATTTTTACAGAATCAGATTGTGTATTAAATGGAATCGCAAAAGCCATAGCAAAGGAAAATGGTATTAATTTGCATGAGGGTGTGGTAGCAACAGGCGACCAATTTGTGCATTCTAAAGAGCGTAAAGAGTGGATTAAAAAGGAATTTAACGCCGATGCAATTGAAATGGAGGGAGCAAGTGTTGCAGTGGTGTGTGACAATCTAAATGTCCCTATTTGTGTTATTAGGGCAATTTCAGATAATGCAGGCGATGAGGCACTAGTCAGTTACGAAGAGTTTTTGGAATCCAGTGCAAGAGTTAGTGCTTTACTTGTGATTAAGATGATAGAAAAATTATAAAGGAGTTTTTATGCGTTTAATTTTAGTGCGCCACGCAAAGGCTGAAGATAGAGAAAAATGGACTGAAAAGGACGATTTGAAACGCCCTTTAACTAAAAAAGGAGTAAAACAGGCAAAGAAAATTGCAAAATACATTGGCAAAAAATATCCAAATGTGGATGCAGTAATATCTTCCCTAGCACTTCGCGCGTGCGATACAGCAAAGTATATCACAAAAAAACAAGCACACTGCACTTTTCTTTTAACACCTAACATTAACCCAGAGGAAGGGATTGAGAACTTTTTACGGAATGAAGACAAAATGGAGGAGGATTGGCAAACGCTTGTTGTTGTGGGGCATGAGCCTAGTATTAGTGAGTTTGTGCGCTTCATTTGTGCAAAAGGAACACTAAATTTACATGTGGGTAAGGGTTGTGTAATTGAACTTGAGCGAGAGAATGAGGATAGTTGGATTCTAATGGGGCTTAATAACTTTTAAGGATTTTTAATGTTTTTAGGATATTTGCCAGATACTGCAAGTAAATTTAAAAAAAATGAAGTCTTAAGCAAGGTTTTTGGTTATCTTTTTGATGTGTTAGACGAGAACAGCGAAGCACATCAGCGTATTTGTGCGCTTGAAATTGGAAAAAAATTTGAAGTATTTTTTGATGGTGGTGCAAAGGCGATTGAGCAAGCCTATAATACAAAATCCCCAAAAGATGCATTTTATGAAAGCCACATAGAAATGGTGGATTTTCAAATGGTGGTGCAAGGCAGAGAAATCTTTTTTGTCTCCCCAAATACGCTATGCGAAATCAAAAAGCCTTTGGATTCTGCAACGGATTTGATTGAATATCACCCAAGCGCATTTATCTCTAGTGTGCAATTATTTCCCGGAAATCTAGCAGTCTTTGAGGCAATAGATGTGCATGCAGGTGGAATCGCAACAGATTCCAACTTTACGCCAGTTAAAAAAGTGGTTGTCAAAGTGCCAAAAGAATATGTGAAGTTAAATTTCTAGGTTTTTTGGCTTAAGGCTTTTTAATCAAAACTTTCTCGCTAAACTTTCTTAATGCTTGGAAGTTTATTTTCTACCTTTTGGTAAGCAAAATACCTTGCGCTAATGATTTTGCAACATTAGAAGCGAATCTTTTTAATCTTGTCTTGCTTGACTTTTTTAAATACACAGATCAAACAAAACACTCGTATTAAGAAATCTAACGAGCAATTAAATTAAGGGGGATTTATTAATTTTTATATATAAAGAATATCCAAGAAACAATAAACTCTCTTATATTTTAGCTAAAATTTCGCATACCAAATCTCAAGGAAGTTTATGCAACAAACTATTTATTTAGCAGGCGGATGTTTTTGGGGAGTGCAAAGGTATTTTGACTTATTAAATGGCGTAATTAGCTCACAAGTTGGCTATGCAAACTCCAAAGTAGAGTCTCCAAACTACCACATAGTCTGCAGCGGAATCACTGAAGCAGTAGAAGCTGTCGAGATTGTCTTTGATTCCACACTTTTAAGCATACATACACTCTTAAAACACTTTTTTAATATTATTGACCCTTTTGCGCTAAATTATCAAGGTAATGATATTGGCACACAATATCGTAGCGGAATCTATGCAAAAGATTCCTCTTTACTTTTGAATGTAAGAGATTTCATAGAGACGCTACAAAAGGGGTTACCAAAACCTATTGTAACAGAAGTAAAAATACTAAAAAACTTCTATCCTGCAGAAGCATACCATCAAAAATACTTGCAAAAAAATCCAAATGGGTATTGCCATATTAATCTAAATGCAATAGGGGAAATAAACTAAAATTTATGTTTTTGCTTCAAACCTTTTTCAAATTTCTTGCGCTTAATAATAGAGAGCTTATCAATAAACAAAACACCATTTAAATGGTCAATTTCATGTTGAAAGGCAACAGCTAAATAGTCTTGAGCGACCATTTCGCATTTCTCCCCAAAGCGATTTTGATAAATCACTTTAATCTTAGAATAACGTTTCACTTCTTCATAAAATTCCGGCACACTCAAGCACCCTTCACTAAAAAGAATCTTGCCTTCTTTTTCTATAATTTCTGGATTGATCACTTCTAATAAATCCTCTTTATGCTGATTGCCATCTTCATCAGGAATACAGATTAGAAGTGCACGTATCGGCTTTGCTACTTGAATTGCGGAGATTCCAACTCCATTTTTTGCAAGCATTACATCATACATTCCATCTAATAACGTATGCAACTCTTTATCAAAAATTTCCACAGGTTTTGAAATCTGTCGCAATAGAGGGTTGGGATAAGTAATAACCTCTAGCACGGACTAGTCCCCATACACCACAAAAGAAATATTGCCATTGGACGCTTTTTTAAGTGCGTCAAGCCCATTTTTTATAATCTCTTTTTGTTTGGAAAACTCATTAATCTCAACAATTCCTGTGCAAACACTTAAAGAAATTTCCTCATCACTAACAATGATATTTGTCCCAACAACTCTTTCAATGAGACGATTTGCAAAACGTTTTGCGGAATCTTTGTCGCTATGGCTTAGTAAGATTCCAAAAATTCCAGCCTCATAATACGCCACAATATCACTACGATTGGCAACTTTTTGCAAAATTTTTGAAAGCGAACGATTAACTGCAGCCGCTGTTTTATCCGAAGTGATGCGATTTTGTAGGCTTTTTGACACACGTACAAGTAAAAGTGAAGACTTATATCCTCCCATATTCACTGAATCTGCTTCAGCTAACACGCGTTTTTCCAAGAAACGTTTATTGTAAATTCCATAAACACTATTACAAATTACCTCATCACTAATTCCTCCGATAGAAGCGAGCGTTTTTTCATGCATTGCTTTAATATCTTGAAGCTGGTGTCCTGCAACTTCACTAAGTTTATCCAACTCTTTTTGAAAAACTGTGATGATGTTTTGTAGCGCAATGGCATTGGTAGTTGTTTCCACCTCTTTTTCGTGTTTTTTTAAGATATCCTGAAGTAATCTTAGATTTTTTAATAAAGCACCAACTTGATGCAAAGTATTTGTCATGTAACTTTGTGCTTTAAACACTTTAGATTCCAATGCAGCCTGCTTTTCTTCTGGGCGCTGATGAACCTCTACATACTGAAATGCTTCATCTTTAAACTGCTGGGGTTTGTTTTCTAAAAGTTTTTCAAAATAGATTCTATAATTATAAGGTGTAGGTAAGACTCCATTAGCTTGCAATTCTTGGACAATTTGTAAGCCATATTCTTCAAGCGTATTTGCACCAGCATTTGATTCCTTGTTTTGAGTTGGAGCAACAGACGAAGGTGCGGAATCCGTTCCAAAAGATGAAAAGGAACTTTCACTCCCTGCACCAGATTCCTCAACGCCACCGGCTTCAAAACTCTGCAACCCATCAAGAGAACCAAAATCGTCTTTCACCACACACCCCTCATTTTAAACTTTTTTCTAAAACACTATCAATTAACCCATACTCTTGTGCTTCTTTTGCGCTTAGATAAAAATCTCTATCCGTATCTTTTGCTATCTTCTCTAATGGTTGATTTGTATTGCTTGCTAAAATTGCATTTAAACTTGCTTTTAGTCGTAAAATCTCTTTTGCTTGGATTTCAATCTCTGTCGCTTGTCCCTGCGCACCACCTAATGGCTGATGAATCATAATGCGTGAATTTGGCAAGGAATACCGCTTACCCTTTGTTCCGCAGCTTAATAAAAATGCCCCCATACTTGCTGCTTGCCCAATACAAATAGTGCTAATATCAGGCTTCACATAATTCATCGTATCATAAATGCTTAATCCGCTAGTTACAACACCACCTGGAGAATTGATATACAAATAAATATCTTTATCGGGATCTTCAGCCTCTAAAAATAATAACTGCGCGACAATAGACGAAGCTAAACCATCATCAATTTGCCCACTTAAGAGAATAATTCTATCTTTTAAAAGTCTGGAGTAAATATCATACGCACGCTCACCACGTCCAGTTTTTTCAATAACCGTTGGCACATAATACGCCATATTATGCCTTTTTATCCAAGAGTGCTGTAAGAACTCTATCTTCAAGCATTGCCATTTTAACTGCTGGAATTAAGTTATTGTTCTTATAATACTCAAACATTGCTTTTGGATCTTGGCGCATTGCCATTGCTTCATAGTAAATTGTATTAATCACTTCATTATCTGGTATCTGGATATTATCACGTTTTGCAATCGCATCAATGAGTAAAGTTATGCGCACACTTTTTTGTGCATTTTCTCTTTGCTCTTCGCGTTTTGCCTGTATTGCCTCTTTATCTTTTGCAAGTTTTTCTTGTTCTTCTTTTGGTAGTGTTGCAAACGCATTTCTAAGCAATAAATCCATTTCTTGTTCAACAATAGATTTTGGTAAGTCAAATAGAATCTTAGCATTCAAGCTATCCACAAGCTTTTCTTTTAGCTCATTGTTATAAACTTCATGCTTTTTCTCATTTTGAAGTTGTTCTTTTACTTTTACTTTTAGACTATCCACACTTACATCTTTATCATCTGGGAATAGTGTTTTTGCAAAATTATCGTCAATTTCAATCTTGCCTTTTGTTTGAATTTCAAGCAATTTTACCTTGAATACTGCAGGTTTTCCTGCTAAATTTTGCGCTTGATAATTTTCTGGAAAAGTTACATTAACCTCCTTTTCTTCCCCCCTTTTCATTCCAATAAGCTGATTTTCAAAATCATCAATAAAAGACTTGCTACCAATTTTTAATAAGTAGCCCTCTGCTTTTCCTCCATCAAATGGCTCCCCATCAATAAAGCCTTCAAAATCAATCTTAGCATATTCACCATCTTTTAATTTGCGTCTGCCATCTTCAATTTTAACCAAAGGTGCTCTAGCACTCGCAATCTCTTCTAAACGCGCATCAACATCGGTATCTTTCACTTCTGGAATCTTAACTTCTGGAATACAAGTATCTACATCATCAAGCTTGATTGTCGGGGCTAGACTTAACTCAACTTCAAGCTCAATTCCATTGTCTTTTTTCTCAAATTTAGTAATGCGCGGATCACCAAGCAACATAACTGCTTCCACATTTAGCTCTTTTAAGATATCTTGCAACAAGTCTTGCACACACTCTCTTTGTGCATCTTCTTCAAGTTGCTTTCCATAGCGCTGTTTAATTGCTGCAGCTGGCACTTTTCCTTTACGAAATCCATCTAATTTTAGATTCTTGCTTGCTGCTTTTGTAACTTTATCTAGCTTTTTATTTAATGCATCAACTGGAATCATAGCCTGTGCTGTTGCATTTGCGCTATCTACTCTATTGACCTTTAGACTTGCATTCATTCTTTTTATGCTCCAAATTTAAAATTAAGTGATTATTAATTTTAGCAAAATTTTTCTTAAAACTGCAAATTCTATTAGTGTTTTCTCACTCGCCGATAATTTCGCGCACACCTTTAGAATTTTCTTTACTCAAAAATCCTCTTTGTTGCATTTGCTCTACAATATTTGCTGCCTTATTAAATCCGATTCCCAATCGGCGCTGTATGTAGCTAATGGAAGTTTTACCATCTGCTAACATAATGCGTTTTGCTTCTTCATAAAGATCATCAGCATCTCCATTAGATTGCACTTGTAAGCGTTCCTCTTTTTGCAAAAAGCGTTCATCATATTGTGGTGGGCATTGCACTTTGATAAATTCTACAATGCGCTCAATTTCTTCTTCTGTGCTAAAAGGAGCATGCAAACGTGTTACATTGCCTCCACCCATTGCAAAAAGCATATCGCCATTTCCTAGCAAGGACTCTGCCCCATGGCAATCTAAAATCACCTTAGAATCAATTTTTTGCCCGACTTTATAGCTAATGCGTGAGGGAAGATTTGCTTTAATCAATCCTGTAACAACATCTACGCTTGGACGTTGTGTCGCAACAATTAAATGGATTCCACTTGAGCGCGCCATTTGTGTCAAGCGCGAGATAGATGCTTCTGCCTCTTTGCCTCCTGTCATCATTAAATCCGCTAACTCATCAATAATAATTACAATGTAAGGAAAGGGTTCAAAACCTTCCATTTCCGCTTTTTGATTATAGCTTTCAATGTTTTTTACCCTTGCTTCGCTAATGAGCGCATTACGTTGTTCCATTTCTTTTACTGCTACATCAAGCGCAAAAATCGCATTTTTAGGACTTGTAATTACAGGGGTTAATAAATGAGGAATATCATTATAAATGCTAAATTCCACCATTTTAGGATCTACCATAATGAGCTTGAGTTTATCGGGAGGATTTTTATACAACAACGATAAAATCATTGCATTAATCCCCACACTTTTACCGCTTCCTGTTGTCCCTGCAATAAGTAAATGAGGTAGCTTTTTTAAATCTGTTACAAAAGGATTGCCTACAATATCTTTTCCTAAAGCTAAAGTAAGAGGCGAAACAGAGTGTTTAAATAAATCATTTTCTAAAATTTCGCGCAAATAAATTGTCTCTACTTGTGCATTTGGAATCTCTATACCTACGACATCTTTGCCCGGAATTGGTGCTTGAATGCGAATCGTTTTTGCACGCAATGCCATTGCTAAATCATCTTGTAAGGTTAGAATACGTGAAACCTTGACATTTGGGCTTGGACGAAACTCAAAAGTTGTAACAATAGGACCTGAATAAGTGCGCACAATATCGCCCTCAATCTTAAACACACGCATTTTGTTCAATAAATCATTAATTTTTCTATCAATCTCACTTTCATCAATTTCAACATGCGCACTCTTTGGCTCTTGCAAAAATTCTAATTTTGGCAACTCATAATCTTTAGGTTCTAGCACTTGTGGAGTTTGTGTCATTTCTAAATCCTCCAAAAGCACGGCATTTTCTTCTAGTGTTTTCACAAGAGTGTGTGTTTGGGATTGCACAAGTTGTTGCGTGTGTTGTGGGGCCTGTGATTCTGCAGCTTGGGGAGAAAATTGTGATTGTGGCATTGGAGCTTGTTTAGGTGCGACTTCTGTTAATATTTGAGATGTTGATTGTTCTATAATTTGCTGGGGTGCTTGTGCTATTTTAGATTCCGTATTTTGTGCTACTTTTTGTTTGGAATCTTGAAATAAATTAATCGTTTCGGATTTGACTTGCTGTGGTTTAGCTTGTTGTGCCGACTCTTGATAATGCCCATAGTTATAATCAAAAGTCGGAATCACACTAAGAGTTGCGACGTATCGTGGAGTTGGAATCTCTTTAATCTGCGAGGTTTGAAATATTGGCTGTTGCATAACCTGTTGTGGCGCACTTTCTTGAGCAACTTGTGGTGTAACTTGTTGCGTAACTTGTGATTCTATTTTGGATTCCACATTTTGAGTTAATGCAGCTTCTTGTGGAGTTTCTACGACCTCAATGGCTTTAGATTCCATATTTTGTGCTTCAGTATTTTCTGACAACGGATGTGTACTCACCTTATCCCCATAATAAAAAATCGTTCTAGGAAGCTCGTCTTTTTCGCTCTTGCTTGGATATCCTTTATAAATATTTTCTATATCTATAAGGCAATCATGGGTGCCAACTGGCTCTTTATCGTAATACGCGCTAAAAGGCGTTGCGGCATAGAGATTTTTTGGATAGGCTTTGATGACTTGTTTTTTAGATTCCTCTTTTAAAGGTTCAACTTGTGGGACTGACGCAACTTCTAGCGCATCTCCATAAGATATATTATACTCACCTTGGGCAACACTCTCTTTTTTAATAAGTTTTATTGGCTCTTCTTTTTGTTCTTCTTTGTGGTAAAAATTACTTTTCTCAAAGCGCTTAAAACTCTCTAAACTTGCCATAGATTGCATTTGGAATTGTGCAGGGTCAAAGCCCTCATGTTGGATACTTTTTGCACTTATCACACGGATTTTGGAATCTTGATTTTCTAACTCTTTGGAAGCCTCTTCTAAAGGATTATCCTCACGCATTGGAAGCTCAATATCCTGACGCAACGCGTCAATACCATCCTCAAAACTTTTAGATTCCATTGAATCCACGAAAACTTGTGTCTCTTCTTCTAACTCTTCTTCATCTTTATCAAAGTTAAAAGACACGCGTTCTTTTGGGGGGGGATTGTTTTTGCTTTGCTCAATGAGTTCTTCTAGTGTCAAAGGACGTAACTCTTCGCCCTCTTCTATAATCTCTTTTTGTTCTTCTTTAAAATCCTCTTTTAAAACTTCTTTCTCATTACTCTCTTGCACACTTTGCACAAAATCCATTTTAGATTCCTCTTCGGAATCCTTTTTTGTAGGTAGAGTAAAAAACGCCTTTGTTTTTAGGCAAAAATTTTTTAATTTTCCTATATTTTTATAGAGTTTAGCTTTAGAAATGTTAGCTTGCTTAATGTCTTTTTGTAAATCATCTTTAAGTGCTTTTAGTAGGATTATATAGAGTTCTTTTGGGGATTTTGCTGTGTATAGCACCACGCCAAAGCCAAGCATTACAAGACTTAAGCCAAAGATTCCAAGCGAAGTGATAATAGGCTTTAAAACATTATTAAATGCAATACCTAAAATTCCAGCATTATGAAAAAACAATCCTTGAAGCACAAGAAGGGCAAAAGAAATAATTGTAACACCTAATGCCTTTTCTAAAAGAAAGGGGCTTTTAAGACTTGGAATTGCTTTTGCTTGATATAGTGCATAAGCAACGCCAAATGCCCAAATATAGCCAAAATACCCCAAAAGCCAAAACTGCACATGTGGCAAAACGTTCAAGAAATCTAGTATCTCACCTAGAAGCGTTAAGATTCCAAAAAGTATTAGTGCGCCAATGATAAGCATTTTTGTATTATTAACTTGCAACAAAACCTCTTTATAACTTTTTGTTTTTATAATAAAGTCCTTAAGTGAAGTGGCGAGAGGGTGAGAGAATCGAACTCCCCAGCAAATAGACACCTATCCGCTCAAATGGGTTTGAAGCCCACGATGCCCACCAGCGACATATACCCTCCGCAATTTATGTAGAAAAGAGAATTTAGCGCAAATTTACTTAATTTTCATTGAGAAAAGTTAGGCAAAACGCGTTTAAAACTCCACCAATTCTTGCTCTCTTTGACGATACACCGCACATTTTGTGTAACCTACATCTTTTGCTAAAGCTTCTATTTCCTTGCGTTTGAAATTAATTTGATTTATTGCGTGTGCATCACTTCCAAAAGTAATTGGAATCTCAAAACCATAACACATCTCCAAAATCTCTCTACTAGGATACTGCTCACCCACTTCCTTGCGGAATCCCGCGGCATTAATCTCTACGCTCATATTTGCCCGCTTTATCGCCTTTAATGTGGTTTCTATCTCCCTTCTTAAATCTTTTGTAGGAAAATATTTAAAAATTTTCAGTAAATCTATATGCGCCACAATATCAAACTTACCGCTATTTGCCAACATTTCTATTGCTTTAAAATACTCCACCCAACAATCATTAATATCTCGCTTTGCATATTCTCTAATAAATTCTAAATTATCAAATCCCCAATCCCCTAAAAAATGCACCGCTCCAATTCTATAATCTAGTGGAATCTTAAATAAAGAATCCTCCATAAATTGCGGCAAAAAGTCAATCTCAAGTGCGCTTAGAATCTCAATTTGCCCAACGTATTTTTCTCTTAAAGTTTTAAGAGAATCCAAATATAGCGGCAATTCTTCAAAACGCATTCTGTATTTAGAGTCAAAAGCCATTGGATTATGGCAGGAAAACCCAAAAACATCAATCCCTTTTTCAATGGCTTTTATAATGTATTCCTCCATTGTTCCTGTGGCGTGGTTGCACAAACTTGTATGATTATGTAAATCTACATGCATTTTATGTCCTTAGCCCATTTTCTTTTCCATTTCTTTGGTAATATGCAAACTTAAGACATGCTTATCAAACACAGCAACATAAAAAATTGCGTCAAAGATCTTAATATCAAGCACAAATCCCTCCACCTTCACTTCACGTTTTTTGGTATCCTCTTGTAAAGTTTCTGCACGAAATAACACTTCATTGCCTAGTTCAATGGGGGCTAGAAACTTCACTTCTGCGCCAATCATAATACCATTGGGTTCATTAACTGCTAAAAGCGCACAATACGCAGCGCTTGAAAACAAATACCCAGAATGCACAAGCCCAAATTTGTCAAGCACCATTTTGCTTGTAACTTCTAACAAAACACTCGCTTTGCCATATTTTTGCTCCTTAATCACCCCATTTGCAGAATCAATATTCAAGCACACTTTTTGAATGACTGCATCATTATCAGGCTTGTTTAAAAAATCCTCTTCATCATCTATGAGTTCTTCATCCATTACAACTCCTTTGCAATAGCTATATTATAGCATAATTGCACACTTAAATCTGTTGTCTTTTAATGCTATAATCTTTATTTTAAATTTTAAAAGGTTCTGTATGAAAATTGTATTTTTATCCCACACAGATTCCAATCTTTTTAGATTCCGCCTCCCTGTTATGCTTGCCTTAAAGGAACAAGGACACAAAGTTATTGCCCTCACTCCAAGGGGTGAAGATTTTGAAAAATTTGCTCCCTTAGGCATTGAGGCGATAGAATACCACATTAAACGGGGTAGCTTAAATCCCTTTAGCGCACTAAGCAGCATTCAAGAAATCACTAAGATTCTAAAAGTGATACGTCCAGATATTGTGCATACTTTTATGCTAAAACCAAATATTTATGGCGCATTTGCAGCTAAAATTGCTGGAATCCCTTATGTGATAAATAGCCTCACAGGTCTTGGGAGTTTTTACATTCAAAACGACACAAAAGCTAAGATTTTTCGTTTTATTATAGAATCCTTAAATCGTATAGCCTTTGCAATCTCTAAAAAAGTGCTGTTTCAAAACCAAGATGATTTGGATTTATTTGTTAAAAAAGGCTTAGTCCATACAAACAAAACCGCTCTAATTAAAGGCTCTGGCATTGATACACAAGCCTTTATGCCTTACTCTTACCCTAAACGCGTTGAGATTAGAAACAAGATTTTAGATTCCATAGATCCTAATATCCCAAAACATTGCGTGATTATTTTAATGATTGCGCGTGCAATTTTACACAAAGGCGTAAAAGAGTATTATACAAGCGCTCAAATACTTAAAGAGCAGAATCCAAATTTTGTGTTTTTATATGTTGGTGGCTTGGATTTGGGTAATATCGCACCAATTGAAGAAACATTTTTAAAAAGTTCTAAGGCTGTGATTTATCTAGGGGAGCGCAAGGATATTAGAGAGCTAATTAGCGCTTGCGATGTGTTTGTGCTACCAAGTTATAGAGAAGGGATTCCGCGCACACTTTTAGAGGCTGGAAGTATGGCAAAGCCTATTATTACCACAAATGCAGTGGGATGTCGTGAAGTGGTCAATGATGGCGAAAATGGATTCCTTGTTGAAGTTGCAAATACACAATCCCTAACACAAGCGTTAGAGAAGCTTTGTAAAAACAAAGACTTGCAAACAAAATTTGGCACAGCAAGTCGCAAGAAAATCTGCAAGGAATTTAGCATAGATTCCGTGGTGAAGCAGTATCTTTCTCTATATGATGGAATCTTAAATACAAAAACAGATTCCAACATAAAATCCCAAAATTTAAAATATAAAAGTTTTTATGCATATTTTTTTAAGCCACTCTTTGACCACGTTTTTGCTCTTGTTTTATTGCTTCTTTTTTCTCCTATTTTATGTATTGTAGCACTTTTAATTCGTATTAAATTAGGCTCTCCAATCTTTTTTACTCAAGAACGACCGGGCAAAAATGGAAAAATCTTTAAAATCTACAAATTCCGCACAATGACTAATGCACGTGATGCAAATGGTGAGCTGCTACCAGATAACGAACGCTTAAAAGGCTTTGGAGAGATTGTGCGCAAAAGCAGTCTTGATGAACTCCCTCAACTCTTTAATGTGCTAAAGGGCGAGATGAGTTTCATAGGACCGCGCCCTTTACTTGTAGAATATCTACCTCTTTATTCTAAAACACAGGCACGACGTCACGAGGTCAAACCCGGAATCACAGGTTGGGCGCAGGTTAATGGACGCAATGCAATTTCTTGGGAAGAGAAATTTAAACTTGATGTTTGGTATGTGGATAATCTTAGTTTTTGGTTAGATTGTAGGATTTTTTGGATAACCTTTTATAAGGTGATTAAACGCAAAGACATTAGTTCAAGCACAAGCATAACAATGGAAAAATTTACAGGAAACAAGGAATTGCAAACATAATGGCGACCCTTGAAAGATTCGAACTTCCGTTTATGCCGTGAAAGAGCATTATCCTTGGCCACTAGATGAAAGGGTCAAAAAGAGTTGATATTCTAGCAGACATATTGCCATTTTTTGCTTAACTTTTTAGATTCCAGCCTTAAGAATACAAGACTAAAACAAATAAAAATAAGAAGTTACATTTATTAAATCATTAGATTTTAAACTCTTCTAAACAATTTTTTACATAATCAACTACTACATTTTTCTAGCTTGAAAATGTTCTGGGTTTTCAGTATCTCTTATACAAAAAATCTCTTTGAATTGCATACAATTTTTAGTCATTTTATCATCTACGCTTTCTTACTTCATTTAAAAATTGTGGGCAAGAACACTCTTTAACGCCCGACTTCGCCATAATCTCCATTGCTTCTTTTGCAGCATTGGAAAAATCTGCAACTATTAGCATTTTATTCCCAGCAATACACGCTCTCTAGTTTTTATTTTGCATTGCAAAACTAATCGTTTGCTTAACCATAATTGCAAAATCAGCTAAAAAACTTAAAGGTTTAGCTATAATTAAAGCCCCTTAATAAAAAGAGATTCTTATCAATCAACCCTATATAAATTCCTTATGGAATAAATTTTACTAAGGAGTCATTGCTTTGCATAATGACTTTTGTTTTTAGGAGCATGTATGGCTTATACAAAACCTAAAATCGTAATTCTTGCCACAGGCGGAACAATCGCAGGCTCTATTGATACTTCTGTTGCCACAACAGGATATACCGCTGGTGTCGTTAGCGCAGATGCGCTCATACAAGCAGTGCCACAAATCAAAAATTTAGCAAAAATTTCTACACAACAAATCGCAAATATTGATAGCTCAAATATGACAGATGAAATCCAACTCAAGCTTGCAAAAGAAATTAATAAACTTTTTACAAGCGGAATTGATGGCATTGTTATCACACATGGAACAGACACTATGGAAGAAACTGCGTATTTTCTTAACCTTACCATTAAAAGCAATAAACCTGTTGTATTAGTTGGTGCAATGCGCCCTTCAACTGCAATGAGCGCAGATGGTCCTAAAAATCTCTACAACGCAGTAGCACTTGCAGCAGACACGCTTTCTAAAGATAGAGACGTAATGGTTGCTATGAATGATAAAATTCAAAGCGCTAGAGGTGTTGTAAAAACACATTGTCTAAATGTGGATGCGTTTTCATCTCCAAATTTTGGGGATTTAGGCTACATTACAGATGGTCAAGTTTTCTTCTGCAACAATATTACAAAAAAAACACAAAAAAAATCTCCATTTGATGTAAGCAAATTAACAGAGCTTCCAAAAGTAGATATTCTTTATACTTATTCCAATGACGGGGGAGCAGTTGCCGCAAAAGCTTTTGTTGCCGATGGCGCAAAAGGATTGGTAATTGCAGGAAGTGGCTCTGGAAATATCCACCAAAACCAAAAAAAAGTGTTAAAAGAACTTTTAAAAGAGGGCGTAAATATCGCTATTAGCTCAAGAGTTGTCGCAGGACGTGTAGTAGTAAGCAAAGCAGATGCAAAACTAGGCTTTATTAGCGCAGAAGATTTAAATCCACAAAAAGCTAGAATCCTTTTAGCACTCGCACTTACAAAAACAAACAACCCTAAAAAAATTCAAGAATATTTCTTGAAATACTAATTTTTAAGATTCATATCATAGTGCTTTCTTAGTGGGTTCTATGAACACTCACAGATTCTTTATTGGAGTTACATTTGCTTATTATAGAGGTTATGTTTTTATCTCTTTTATTCCAAACTTTTTATATCAATCCCTAAATTATGTTTATAAAAACTCTTTTTAAGCACAAGTGTTTCTGTATTTTTTTAGATTCTATGTTGTAAGGCTATTACAGATTGCAAACTACGAAAACCAAGAATCTAAAATGAAAGATTTATAAAGAAGAATTTAGAAGTGGTGCGCTGAGCGAGACTTGAACTCGCACGGGTCGCCCCGCCACCCCCTCAAGATGGTGTGTCTACCATTCCACCACCAGCGCATACCTTAGGCAAGCCTAAGGAATTTGAAACTATTAATTAGCCTAAAAATGGGTTTGCATAAAGTAAAATTAGTGCAACAACAAGTGTATAGATAACTTGCGCTTCAATCATCGCTAATGCAATAAACATTGTTGTCATTAATTTACCACCAACGCCCGGATTTCTAGCCATACCAGAGATTGTAGCAGCAGCTGTGCTTCCCATACCGATTGCACCACCAAGAGCAGCAATACCTAGACCAATACCAGCAGCAATTGCTGAATAAGACAATAACATTTCATTTCCCTCTGCAGCAAATGCTACACCAGCTAATGCAAAAAACACTAGAAGTAATTTTTTCATAACTTTCTCCTTAAAATTTCAAAGCCCTTTCGGATCTGTCCCCTACTCAACACTTTGTGAGAGTTCATTATAAACGCATTTAGCTAAATTTTTATTTAATTTAAGCTCAAAACAAGCATTTCAAATGTGTAAATGCCACCTATTTACTCAATTTTTCTTGCAGTCCTAATTCAACTTTGTTTTTATTTAAAGACAACACTTCTACGCGTAACAAATCTCCCTCATTTAAATAATCACCCACTTGCGCATTTCTATTGCTTGTAATTTTTGAAATATGCAAAAGCCCATCATAATTATGTGGCAATTCTACAAATGCCCCAAAATCCACAACTTTTTTTACCCTACCTTCATACACATCGCCCACTTTGTAAAGTTCAGCAATGTTAGGTTTATCACTCACAGCACTTGTAATTCCAATAATATATTCTTTTGCAGCATCTACTTTTTCTCTATTCCCACCACTAACTTTCACTTCACCATTATCGCGATTTAAATCAATCGCCACTTCAAATTTTTCAATAATTTCTTTAATTGTCCTACCAGCTTGTCCAATCACCTCAACAATCTTACTAGGATGAATTGCAAAAATCTGTGAGCTAGGAAGCACTGCTGTATTGAGTATAATTTTTGCTTTTGCACTCTCCATAATTTCTAAAATATGCAATCGTGCCTCTTTTGCTTGCCCTAGTGCGCACTCTAAAATCTCCATACTTAGACCACCAAGCTTAATATCCATTTGCAAAGCTGTAATTCCCTTCTTGCTCCCAGCAACTTTGAAATCCATATCTCCATCGTGATCTTCCAAACCCATAATATCAGTTAAAACTGCATATTTTCCATCCTCACACACTAGCCCCATTGCTACTCCAGCAATAAGTGAAGTACATTCAATATCTGCCGCAGCAAGTGCTAGTGAGCCTCCACACACTGTTGCCATAGAAGAAGAGCCATTAGATTCCAAAATCTCAGACACAAGGCGAATTGTCTTTTGCTCACCATTAATCACACTACATTCCAATGCTCTTTTAGCTAAATTTCCATGTCCTAGTTCTCGCCTACCTGTTGCACCAATGCTACTTGCTTCACCCACGCTAAAAGGTGGAAAATTGTAATGCACCATAAAACGCTCTTTTGATGTACCTTTATCGGTTAACAACTCATAATTTTGCGCGTCCATATCACCACCAAGCGTGCAAACTACAAGTGCTTGCGTTTGTCCGCGCGTAAAGAGCGCACTTGCATGCGCCTTTGGCAAAATGTTTGTTTCAATGCTAATAGGGCGCACCTCTTTGAGTGTTCGCCCATCTGCACGCACCCCCTCTTCTAGTATCATTGTGCGGATAATTTGTCGTTTTTGCGCATCAAGTGTTGCATCAACACGCATTTCTATGAATTCTGTATCCTCTGGGTTTTTAAGAACATAATCTTGTGCAATTTTTTTTGCAAAAGCTTTTAGACGACTATGGCGCTCAGTTTTAGAAAGATGCGCAATGATTTCATGCAACTCACCTAAATAGCCTTGCACTATAAAATCTTGCACTCTTTGGCATTTGTAACTTTTGCGCATTTGGAATAATTCTAAAGGCGTCTTTACACAAATTTTAAAGCTTTCTTCTATTAGCTTACTCTTCTTGTTAATGTTTGTTTTAGCTAACTCTAAAGCTTGCATTAGCTCTGATTCTGTAAGTTCATTTGCACTAAATTCTGCTTTTTTATCCTCCATAAGCGTAGTTACTAAGCATAGCGGGTTGCTAGGAGATACAATATCCACACCACCAAATGTGCGCATTTCAATCATTAATAAATCCTCATTAACTCCGCTTACCAACAAATCTAGTGTGCTTTGTTCCATATCCTTTAAACTTGGATTAACCACAAATGCATTTCCGATTCTGCCTATGCGCACACCATTTATCGGAAAGTTTAGCGGAATCTCCGAAACATACAAAGCCGCACTTGCTGCATTTAGTGCTAAAATCTGCAAGTCTGCATCACTATCTGCACTTAACACTATGATTGTAATTTGCGTAGGATAGCAGTAATCCTTTGGAAAAAGTGGGCGCAGACTTCTATCTACAATCCTTGCTGTAAGTGTTTCAAAGTCTCCGGGCTTTGCTTCTCTTTTTACATAACCACCCGGA
Organism: Helicobacter turcicus; assembly: GCF_019711685.1. GTDB lineage: Bacteria > Campylobacterota > Campylobacteria > Campylobacterales > Helicobacteraceae > Helicobacter_D > Helicobacter_D turcicus. The sequence continues at coordinate 43,636 of NZ_JAIGYQ010000009.1, read as the reverse complement.
AACTTCCCTACTGCATAGGCTTTTTCAATATATTGCACAGTTAGAGGTAAAAAATTCTCCTCCACAATGGAATCACAATCTACCGCCACAGTTGCTAATAACACATTATTTCCGCTTTTATAATACACGCTCCCGCTTGCTTGTTTTGCAACATAATCAAAAATGTATTGTTCTTCCTTTTCTAAAAACGAAAGGTTAATTTCACACATTTACTCTCCTTGTATCTTGCTAAAAACTTCTTCAATTGTTGCTGTTTCAATCGGTGGATAATCTTTGTAATAATATCCAATATCAACAAAATCTTTTGATTTATAAAGACAAAAGATTCCATCTGTGGCTTCTTCCATAATTTCTGCAACATCATAAGGTGCAACAGGACAAGCAAAATACACCGTTTTTGCTCGCAAAGTAACCACTGACTTAATGGCAGAAAGTGCTGTTAATCCACTATTGATACCTTCATCTACAATTAACACGCGCTTTCCCTTAAATGAGATTAGCGGATTGCCTTTGCGGTATTGATAGATTAGTGGCAACATTTTATCTTCATATTGTCTTTGCACCTCTCCATAAATATAGTCTAAACTAATTCCAAAAGAGCGCACAAGCGGTTCATTTATCACAACATCATGTGTTTCTGTCGCCATTGCGATTTCACATTCTGGATTATTAGGAGCTAGGATTTGGGAAGTAAAAAGAAAGGCTAAAGGTGCTTTAATAGTTTGAGCTAAACGATAGGCAAAATAAATCCCATCAAAAGAGATTCCAACAACAATACAATCTTGACGTTCAAAAAAACTAAGCGGCATATTACTAAGCAGTTTCTGGAGAGCATCATCACGATTTTCAAAGAGAATTTTACGTCTTGTGGAATGTGTTGCGTTGCTCCTTTGTGTATTTGGAATCGCACTGCCTATGATATTTTGAATACTTTGCATTAGCGTCCTACCTTGACATCACTACTTAAAAGCGGAATAAATTTAATGGTCAAAAGCGCATATCTATCATCTCTCGCCCTTGCTCCATGTGTTGTTAGCATGGGATAGATTTCACTCACATATTTTAACCCAAAAGAAAAGCAACGCACACTTGTTTCAAAACCTACTTGCCAAGTCTTAAAATAATCTTCCTTATAATCATAGCCCAAACTTGCAAAAAGATTTAAATTCGCGAAATCCTTCTCAACACCTGCCATAATATAATTTGCCTCTCCATAACGCCCACGACTCCAATCCGTTTTAGCAAAGGAATCACGAAAAAAATGCCCAAAATAAGCATTTAAATACTCTCTGTTGTAATTAATCTTGTGTGTGGCTTCTGAGATTCTATTTTCTGAATGCGCATAGAAAATATCACTCAAAAGGCTCCACTCATGGTTATAAAAATATTGCACTTCATTTTCTAGCTCACCCACCTTATGTTTATCTTCTAAGTAAAAATATTGACGCATACGATGAGAAAGTTTTAAAATATTGTTTGTGTCATAAAAATGTTGTGAAGCACTAAATCTTAGCTCTTGCTTATCGCCCGGAAGAGCAAAAAAAGTTGTAAAGCTCCCCTTTTTGTCTTCAAATCCGGGTAACGTGTAAAATGTCTCTAAGTTTAACGTATGTCCAAAATTCTCATACTGCTTAACCAAATCTGTGTTTGCTTTAAATTGATAATGTTGCGTAATGTAACGTCCTGTCGCTAGATGCAATCCATCGTCTATATTATTATAATTCACCTGCGTAGCATAAAACACTGGGGAAAGCGAAACATTTAAATAATCATCAGCAAAACTTTGAGTAAAGAGGATTGGCAGTTGCGCTTCTTGCTGCACCGCTCTATACCCAATAGGACGTGTAAAGTGCTTGATTTGGTAATCAAAGCTATAATACAAATCCTCAATAAAAAGCTTGTCAATTTGGCGATGATACTGCACTTGTGGCAAAGTTTGGAGTGTTTTTGCATTGCTTGTGGATTCTAAATCCGAATAGTATCGCCCATAGATTCCAATATAGTCAGAATCACTTTTTAAAAAATAGTTTAATCTTGTGGTTAAAAGGCTACCCTGCAAATCCGCACGCTCTCGTGCTTTATCATCTGTTAATCTAAAATAATCTATATCAGAAACTTGCGAAATATCTGCATAGAGTCCATCTTCATAAAAGTAATTTTGCACATCTGTTAATAAATCTTTGCGTGTGTATTCTAGTTGGAATCCAAAATGCTCTTGATTCTCTAAATTGTAAGTATTTTGGTAACTATTAGAATCACCAAAATACCCAAAGTTTGCCCATAACATTTGACTTTTATCATCAATAACTCTAAACTCTCCATACACACCCCCACCCCTTTTGGTGCGCATAGTCGGTATTAGCGTCATATCCCACCAATTGTAAGGAGCAAAATAAATAGGTTGGGAATAAATGATTCCATCATCTTTGGAGTTTCCAAGCACGGGATAGAGTAATCCACTTTTACGCTTGTAACCTGCGGAGAAAGAAAGATAAGGAAAATAAAGCACTGGCACATCATACACACACAAGCGCGGATGCCAAAGCGTCAACCACTCTTTATTCGTATCGTATTTGCCCTCATCTGCTTTAAGCTTCCAAATAGGATTATTCACACTACAAGTGGAGATTGCCACATCTTGTATTTTATACACGTCTTTATCATATTCTGCACTCTTTGCTTCCACCCATAAACCTGTTGTGGAATCTTGCATATAAAAAGGCTCTAAAAAGGAATAATCTTCTTGGAGTTTAATTTTGACCTCTTGCGCCCTTAAATAAAGTGCATTTCCTTTATAGGCATTGACATCTCCACTTAGTGTAATCTCACGTGTTTTTGTATTATATACCGCCTTATTTGCACTAATATAATAATCTAAGTTAATCACCGTAGCATGCCCTTTACCCACGATAATGGACTGGCTATATTCCATATCATCAGCTAAAAACTCAAAAACAGCCTCTTGCTTTGCATCAAACTGCTTAATGGACGGACGCGCTTCAAGCAAACTAAATGTAAAAGTTGTTGCTAAAGAGATTGCGACTCCTAATTTTTTGACATTTTTTTTAAACATTATAACTCTTTAACTCCACAACAATAGTATTTGCAACTCTATCATGCAAACCTAATTGTAAAGAATTCATCAAAACAGACAAAAACGGCAAATACATTAAAAATTCACTTAACGCTCTAAACAAAGAGCGCACAAAAGCTTGTCTTATGTTTGGATTATCTAAAAGCTCCGTTTCAATAACTTTAATCTTTACCACAATTTTTCCAATAGTTGCTCCATAATAGCGCACAAAAAGCCAATGATACACAATGCGCACCACATACAAAATCAACCAAGAGCTTGAAATAGCATTTAAGACAACTTCTGGATCGCCTACATTTTGTGTAATACTCTCCCAATACATTCCAATAATCACCATACTCACAAGCAAATCATCAATAATATGTGCTACCACCCGTTTCCAAAGTGCCGCAGTTTGGATTTCCTCACGCGCTAAAATTTCTTCTATTTTTTCAGGATTCATTAGCGTCCTAATACTTGATATGCAATATCTTTACGGTATTGCATTCCCTCAAATTTCACAGATTCTACACATTTGTATGCGTTTTTAACTGCCTCTTGCACATTACCTCCTTTGCCCACACACACCAGCACACGCCCTCCAGTTGCTAGCAAATCCTCGCCCTCTTTGCTCACACCTGCAAAACTAATGTGTGCATTTCCGTTGCTTTGTGCATTAAACTTGATTTTTTCTTTTTTAGAACTCTTATAAGGATAGTCTTTTGAAGCTACCACAACACCCACACACACTTCATCACTCAAGCAATATTGCACACTTTTTAAATCTCCATTAGCACACGCTAAGAAACAATCTAACAACCCCTCTTTAAAAAGAGGCATTAACACTTCACATTCTGGGTCTCCAAAGCGCACATTAAATTCTAACAAATAAGGCTTATCTTTCACTACCATAATCCCGCAAAAAAGTGTTCCACTAAAAGGATTTCCATCTTTTGCCATACCATCTAGCGTTGGGATAATAATGCTTTGCTTCACTTCCCTAATAATTGCTTCACTTGCTAAAGGAGAGGGCGCATAAGCTCCCATTCCACCGGTATTTGGTCCTTTATCGTTATCCAATAAACGTTTATGGTCTTGCGCTGCTGGTAACACGATAAAATCCTTGCCATCACACATTGCAAAGACAGAAAGTTCAAAACCATCTAAAAACTCTTCAATCACAATAGTCTTTCCAGAATCTCCAAAACTTTTGCCTTCTAACATTTTTTTTGCTGCTTGTTTTGCCTCATTATAGCTCTGTGCAATAATCACTCCTTTGCCTGCACACAAACCATCAGCTTTTACAACAATAGGCGTATTTAACGTATCAATGAATGCACAAGCTTCCTCATAATCTTGTGTTTGAATAAAACCTGCTGTTGGAATATCATAACGTTTTGCAAATTCTTTCATATACGCTTTTGAACCCTCTAAACGTGCTGCCTTTGCGCTTGGACCAAAGGTTAGGATTCCATTCTCCCTTAATGTGTCTGCTAATCCTTCAACTAATGGAGCTTCTGGACCGATAATCACAAGTCCTATGCGCTGTATTAAAGCGAAATCCACAAATTCTTTTTGGTTTTTAAAATCAATATTTTTACCAAGTTTGCTTGTTGCACCATTTCCAGGATAAAAATAGATTCCATCTACCCTACACTCGCTTTGCAAAGCAAGCCCAATAGAATATTCTCTTCCGCCACTTCCTACAATAACAATTTCCATTTACTCTACCTTAAATATTTTGATTTTTAAAATTTTAGATTTTAAAAAACTTTAAAAAGCAAAAAACCCAAGCAGCCGTTACTTTTTTGTGTGGCCCGAAATAGGCAACGATTCTAACCACAAGCAGTTCATTAGGCGGCAGATTCTCGTCTCAACTTAAGAGACTAATAACGAAAACACCATCACACAAAACCAACTATGCAATCAGCAATACTTTAATCTGTTGGACCCCAAAGTGAAAGAAACACGCACCACTTAGGCAGACGCAATTATAAACAATCCTAGCTAAAGCAGCATTTAACTTTAATCCAAAAATTAATAAATTTTAGGCAGAATTGCACAGATAACTTTAAATATTTAAGGAATCTCACAATGAAAAAACTACTATCAACACTAACTTGCATACTCACTCTAAGTGGAACTTTATATGCTGGAGAGTGTATTTGTTTTGAGTTAAAAGGCGAATTTGGAGAGGAGATTAAGGCTATTATGAAAAAATACTCCAAAAACTTAGGTGGGGATAACATCAAAGTTGTGCGCGAAGATGCGGACTTAACTCCACAAGAACGCAGTTTTTTATCAAGTATGCTAGGCACAGGTGAAGTCAGTGAGAGTAAGCGCGGAGCAAACTTAGAAAATGGCAAAAAACTCTACAATAGAGATTGTGCAGGTTGCCATGGACAAAAGGGCGAAATCTCTGTTGCTAGCCAAAAACCAATTAATACTTGGAAAGCCGCTGATATTGCTAATGAAATTAAAACCTATGCGAATCAAACCTTTGAAGGACAATCTCGCTTTGTAAAAAATCAAATTGCCCAGCGCTACACAAAACGTGATATGGACGAAGTTGGAGCATACATAGAGAGTTTGCGATAAGAGGATTTTATTAGATTCCTCAAATTTAGGGGGCTGCTTTAAAATAGTTCCCCCAAAGCTTTAAACAAAATCTTTATAAAAACTACATAAATTGTCTCACTTAAAGGAAAGCTTCCAAGCTAATCCTAAGTGAGCTTGAGATAGCTTGAAAAACTCTTGTTTAGAGTCTGGAGACTAAACCCAAACATTAATCTATGTCCTTAAGATAAGTTCCTCACAAGAGCAGCCTTGCTTGAAGTATGTAACTATAATCTAAACTTTAAATCTAAAACTTGACAGATTCGACTCCATAAACCTTACTAAAGTGAGTTTTGCACAAGTTATCGCTTTGCTTTTAATAAAATCAAAGCTCCAAAGCTACTAAAATTTCAAATTTATGTAAAATCCGAACTTTTTAAAGTGTATACAAAATCACTAATAGCGTTACAGAGCCCCAAAAATTCTCTTATTTTATAGACTACTCTTTAGATTCTGCTTCGCTTTTCACTTCTTCTTTTGCTTCTGAAACGCTAAATTCATTTTTGAATTTTGCTAGATTTTTACTTCCAAAACCCTTCACATTAATGAGATCATCTACACTTTTAAAAGGTTGTTTCGCGCGATAATCCAAAATTGCCTGTGCTTTAGCTTCCCCAATTCCTTTTACACTCATTAATTCTTGTTTAGTTGCTGTATTTAAATCTACTGCCCCAAACAGCCAAGAAACCACTAGCAAAAATGCCATTAAAATTCGCATTATTTCTCCTTAAAAATACAAGATAATTTATTGTATCTAATTAATAAATTCTTTACTTTTTCACTGCAAGAATTTATTATTATTATTTTTATAAAAAGTTACAATGTGAAACAAACGATTCAAGAAAACGAAACATTGTTGTAAAAACCACATAAATCTAGCTTTTACAAGATAGAAATATAGAAATTTTGGATTTTATAATGGATATGTAGAAAGTGTAAAAAGATTCCAAATGTGGAATCTAAAGTTACCAAATAAAGTTTAAAAATCTCACACACAAGGGAGAGAAAAGAAATTATTAATTTCTTTCACTCTTTCTAATCTCTTTAATTCTAGCAGATTTTCCACTTCTTGTGCGCAAATAATAAAGTTTTGCGCGTCTAACACGACCGATTTTAAGGACTTTAATGCTATCAATGCTTTCGGAATAAATTGGAAAAATCCTCTCCACACCAACACCATTTGCACCGATTTTTCTAATCGTAAAAGTCTTGCCTGTCCCAACACCACGCAAAGAAATACAAACACCTTCAAAATTTTGGATTCTTGTTTTATCTCCTTCAGAGATTCTAATCCCAATCCTTAGAGTATCTCCCGCCTTAAATTGCGGAATTTCCTTGCCTGCAATTTGCGCATCTTCAAAATGCTGAATGTATTTATTTCTCATCTTTTAACCCTTGTTTATAACGCATATAGAGGTCTAGTCTATGAAACTTGGTCTTCGCCTCTGCAGCTTTTAGTTTTAAATCGGCAATCTTAGCGTGGTTTCCCTTTGAATACTCTGAAGGGATAGTTAATTTTTTAAAACAATGCGGCTTTACAAAATTTGGAGCCTCAAGCAAATGTCTCTCATAACTCTCACCTTGCAAAGATTCTTGATTTCCAAGCACACCAGCAATCTGTCTTGACACACTATCACATAAACACAATGCTGCTAGCTCACCACCTGTTAAGATAAAATCCCCAACACTAAAAACTTCATCAGCATACAATTCAATCAAGCGCTCATCAAAACCTTCATAACGTCCACAGACAAGGGTAATATGCTCACTTTGACTTAGACGCTTTGCATCATTTTGCAAAAAAGTTTTTGCACAAGGCGTTAAAAAAATAATATGCGTTTTTGGATTCCGCATTTTAATAGAATCTAGTGCTAAACTAAGTGTTATAGGTTCAAGCACTAGACCGGCTCCGCCACCAACTTGATAGTCATCTACTTTTAAAAATTTATTTTGGGAAAAATCACGCGGATTGACAAAATCCACACTTAAAAGTTTTGCTTCTAGTGCGCGGTGCAAGATAGAATCGCTAAAATAACCCTCAATTAATTGCGGAAATAATGTAACAAAAGTGAAACACATTAGCTATTTTCTAAAATATCTTTGCAAAATTGTGTATGGATAATTTTTGGGGCATTTGATTTAGATTGTCTTTTAAAATCAACTTGAGGATTAATTAGTAAATCTTTTTTTGGATTTTGCTCTTTGGAATCTATTTTAGATTCCACTTTCAAAATATAGCGCGCATTATAAGGAATCAGAAAACTCTTAGAAAAATTTTGTGCTACAAGTGCAGAGGAGGTTTTCACATACAAATAATCTTGATTGCAAAAGCGGTCAATCTCACTCACTAGCCCCAAAACTTCACCATTTTCAACAACCTCACTCCCTATAATATCAAACCAAAAAAACGCATTATCCTCCAAAACGCACTGCGCCCTGCTTTCTTCTTGCGTAGAATACAAAATACAATTAACAATCTGTTTTGCTTCTTCTTTGGAATTGATTTCTTTAAATTTCGCGATAGATTTTTGCGGAGAGTAACGTTCTAAAGTTAGCTCTTTAAACTGCGAGTGATAAACATTTCCAACCCTAAAAGATTCTGGAAAATCACTTAAGATATGCAAAACTACATCCCCCTCAAAACCAAATGAACGCCCGATTTTTGCGACGCTCACCCAATCCTTTGGAATCGCCTTGCCAAGCATTATTGTGGCTTGACTATAACACGATAAGAACTGCCATCTTTTGCCTTAATGCCCGAAATAAAAGTTTTGATTGCACTAATCATCTTCCCATCTTTGCCAATCAATCGCCCAGCATCTTGCAAAGAAGACAGAATCTCAATTTCATAAAAATTCGTATCAATCTCATGCTTAACTACACGGATTTTATCGGGTTCTGCCACGATTTTTTTGACATAAGATTCTATAAAATTCTCTACCATATTGTTTTATTTTGTGATTGCTCGCACGCGGTCGCTCATTTTTGCGCCAACGCTAACCCAGTATTTTAAACGCTCTGTATCGCATTTTACAACAGATGGCTCTGTTAGAGGATTATAATACCCAATAGACTCAATCCAACCCCCATCACGTTTTTTTCTACTATCAGTTACAACGATTCTGTAAAATGGTTTTTTCTTGCGTCCCATTTTTGTTAAGCGGATAACAGTTGCCAAAATATGCTCCTTAAAAATTAAATCTTTGAAACCACAGATAAATCTGTATAAAAGTGAAATTCTACTCACTTTTATACAAACTTACGCTTAAATTTATGTTTTTGGGAGATGCGGCATTTATTACCTTAGTTGTCCCATTCTTGCGTCTTTCATCAGGCTCATTAAATCACCCATTCCACCTTTGTTGGAAAACTTTTTTGCCATTTTTGCGGCATTTTCAAACTGCTTCAAAAAGCGATTAACATCACTCACATCAATCCCCGCTCCCATTGCAATACGTTTTTTGCGACTGCCATTTAATAAATCTGGATTATCACGTTCCTTTGGCGTCATAGAAGAAACCATCGCGCGCATTTGCTTAATCTCTTTAGAATTATCTAAATCTACATCTTTTAGCGCACTCGCCATATTTCCAAGACCCGGTAACATTGATAAAATGGACTGCATAGAACCAATTTTTTTAATATTATCAAGCTGTGCAATAAAATCATTAAAAGTAAATTTGCCTTTTTTGATTTTTTTAGAAATATCTTTTGCCTCTTTCTCGCTAATCACAGCCGCAGTTTTTTCAGCCAATGAGTGAATGTCTCCAGCACCCATTAAGCGCCCAACCACGCGCTCTGGAATAAACACTTCTAAATCTGCAATTTTCTCCCCTACACCAATAAAACGTAATGGAATCCCAAGTTGATGGGCAATAGAAAGCGCGATTCCACCTTTGCTATCGCCATCAAACTTACTTAAAATTACACCGCTTAAATCCATTTTTTCATGAAAAATTGCTGCACTCTTCACGCCATCTTGCCCACTTAAGCTATCTACCACATAAAACACTTCATTAGGAGAAATTACCTGCTTTATGCTTTGTAACTCCTGCATTAATTCTTCATCAATAGCTAAACGTCCTGCTGTATCCACCAGCAGCACATCATACAAACCCTCTATTGCCTTTTTTTTAGCCTCTGTTGCAATCTCTACCGCACTTTTTCCCTCAAGATGAAAAAAATCTACCTCCACTTGCAAAGAGAGTTGGCGCAACTGCTCCACCGCTGCTAACCTCTGTAAATCACAAGCAGCAAGTAAAACTTTCTTTTGTTTGCCTTTTAAATAATTTGCTAACTTCGCTGTTGTTGTTGTTTTACCACTTCCTTGCAAGCCTGCCATTAAAACAATTGTAGGTGGCTTTGAGGCAAAAATAAATCCATAATGTCCCGGTGCAGTTAGAATCGCATTTAACGCCTCTTTCAAAGCTTTTAAAAAGTTGTCCTTTCCGATTCCTAAAGCCTTTGTCTTAAGCTCCACATCGCTTAACAACTCTTTTAAAACCTTGTAATGCACATCAGATTTTAATAGTGCTTTTTTAAGCTCATCTAGAGCGCGTTTTAGTGCTTTTTCATCATCTTGGAATCGGATTTTATTAATTGCATTTTGAAAGCTTTCTGTAATACCAGCAAACAACTCTACACCCTTTATTTGAAGTAAAAGGGCTAATTGTATAACACTTTTGCTTAAATGCAAATGCTAAGTATTGCTAATCTGTGCTTTTTTCTCTGTTTGATACAACCAAATAAAGACCTCCACAACTGCCTTATACAAAGCAGGTGGAATTTCTTCATCTAACTCTAAGTTTATGAGTGAATCCACAAGTGCCCTACTTTGAAAAAGGGGAATATCGTACTCTTTTGCCTTTTGTATGATTTTTTCGGCAATAAACCCTTCGCCTTTAGCAATCACTTTTGGAGCACGTTGTTTGTTTTGCTCATAAGCTAAGGCAACAGCTTTTTGGTTCAAAGGATTTTTTTGTAACATTAATAACTCCCCAAGATTCTATCTATTGCTTCCCAGCTAAGTTTAGAATCTAAATTATGCGTTAAGAAATGTCGCACCATGCGCGCTAAACAATCTGTTTCAATATTGACACGTGTTCCTATTTGATACTGCCCAAAAAGTGTTGTTTGCATTGTGTGTGGAATAATTGTCAAACGCAATGTGGAATCCAAAAGAGAGTTAATAGTTAAACTAATCCCATTAATTGCAATGCTACCCTTAGGCACACATAAAGCTAAAATCTTAGAATCTGCTTGAATAAAAAAATCCGTCCCAACAGAATGTGGCACAATTTTTGTAATCACCCCGATCCCATCAACATGTCCTTGCACGATATGTCCATCTAAGCGGTCGTTTAAGCGCATTGCAGGTTCAATATGCACTAAGTCTTTATAAGATTCTAATGCAATGTGTTTTTGCGTCTCTTCACTAAGCTCTAGCACAAAGCCTTTATTAAAAACTTCAATTGCTGTTAAACACACTCCATTTACCGCTATGGAATCCCCAATACGTGGCTTATGTTCTGCTAAAATACACAAGTTAGACCCTTGCAAACTCTCCACCTTGCCAAACTCGCGCACAAGCCCTGTAAACATTCCTAACCTTTAAGCTTCAATCTAATACAATGCGCAAATTGTAACATAAAAGGATTATTATGCAGCTTTGCGATACACATTGCCATTTAGATGATGCACGTTATGATGCGGACTTTGAAGAAATCCTAGAGCGCGCAGAAAATGCAGGAATCTCACATTTTATTATCCCAGCAGCAGACCCCAAAGATTTACAAAAAGCACAAAATTTAGCAAACACACATACAAATGTCTATTTTGCAAGTGGCGTGCATCCTAACTTAGCTTATGCTTATGATGAAGCCTATGTTCAATCTTTTTTAAACAATCCAAAGTGCATTGCTATCGGAGAATGCGGTTTGGACTATTACAACTTAGAAGAAAAGTTAGAGGATTTTAACCTAGATTCCATCTTAGAGCTAAAGGAAATGCAAAAACGCGTGTTTATCGCACAAATTAAACTTGCTATTGCTTTTAAAAAACCTCTTATCGTGCATATTAGAGATGCTTCAAATGATAGCTTAGAGATTCTACAAACTTATGCAAAAGACTTAGTAGGCGGAGTTTTGCACTGCTTTAATGCAGACTCTCAACTCTTAAAGCTTGCACCTTTTAATTTTTATTATGGAATTGGAGGAGTTTTAACCTTTAAAAACGCTAGAAAACTAGTAGAAGTGCTACCAAAGATTCCCCTAGAATCACTACTGCTTGAGACAGACGCTCCCTATCTCACGCCCCACCCGCACAGAGGGCAACGCAATGAACCCTCCTACATTCCTTTAGTTTTAGAAAAAATGCAAGAAATTCTACAACTTCCCAAAGAGACACTAATAGCACAGATTAACGCAAACACTCAACGTCTTTTTAATATCAGCTAGGCTTTAGCCTCCAAATTATCCATTAGCAAAAAATTTTGAGAATCTCAATAAATATTTAAAAGAAATAAAAATTGCTATTTGCATTCAAGTGGAAAAAACACACAAGAAAAGCTAGCTTTTTTATTTTCAAAGCAAGGTATCTCTGGTTTAAATTCCAATGTTAGCCTTTTTGATTCACAATCTCGCAAAAGAGGGTAAATCAAAAAGCCTTTTTTGCATTTGTATTTTGAGAGATATGCCCATATTTGATAGACATCAGGTATTGAAATATTTTTTAAATCTTGGTTTAAAATTTTCCATTTTGTATCCGCAATAAAGACAAGTTGTTCTTGCTCTCTTTGATAGCCCACAATATCAGGCTTTAAGAGAAATTTACGCCCATTCTCTTTTTCTTGTGCTAAATATTTTTTACACTCTTGAGTTTTAATGCAATCTGTATTCTCTAAAAATTCCTTCATAAAATCCTCATATTGCCTCCCCTCTCTTTCCCTAAATTCCTTGTTATGCAGCCATTTTTTCATTGTGTTTGCTACAAAGCTTTCAAACAACACATTCATATCAAAAAGTAGGGCAAAAGCTTTAGAATCTCTATAATAAGGCGTAAAACTCTGTTTTTTTAGAAAGATCTTACACCACAGCAAAAGCAATTCATAGCTTTTAAATTGCTTAGCAGTATGGCATTGCGTGAAATCTTTATGGATATTTTGGCTTTGTGGAATATCAGCAAAAATAAAACGTATTTGTGTGAGTTTGCTTTGGTTTTGGCTACTTAGATTCTGCTTATCTAAAAACTCTAAGGTAGTTTTTATGAGGCGATTAGGGGCGATATTTAGACTAAATTCATCGCTTGAAGTGAAAAATCTCTCTTTATGAACAAGATTTGTTTTAAGATTTTGGTTAAAAAGGAGTTTGCCTTTTAAAAACTTGCGGTTTTCTTCACTTAGCACATAATGGCTTACAATCCCTCTTTTAATAAGCCCCTCACATTGCTCTAAAAACATTAAAACAAAGACTTCAAGCAAGGGGAGATTTTGGGTTTTAAGACTGCTCAAATGGCTTTGCTTGAAAGGGGAATTTTTTAGGGTTTTAAGCATTGAAAGCAAAAGTGTTTTAGCTGCGCAAACTTCACATTTCGCATTTTGAGATTCTTTAGCTTCTTTACAAGTGCAGTTTTGAGAGTAACCCTCACTCTCTTTAGCAAAAATTTTAGGCAGAATCTCCACGCAAAAGCCACTTTTAGTTTGGATAAGCCCGACATAATTTTGCGCCTTTAGCTTTTTACCTGCAAATTTTAAGAAAATATGATTACCCTCACCTTGTGCAAATTCTCTTAATTCATCAAAGATTTTTTCAGCTTGTATTTTTGCGTTGTTTTGTCCTAAAACCTGCTTAATATCCTCTACGTTAAAGCATTGCCATTCGGCAATACATAAATTTTTATGCTTCATTGTCTTTTTTATCTTTGATAGCATTATCATAAATTTTTTGAAACTCCTTTTCACTCCAATTGTTAGAATCTGTGATTGTATAGATTTTCTTTTCGCTATCTAGGTCGCTAAATTTACTACTATCAAATAACTCGCTAAAGTTAGAATCTTCTGATTTAACCATTCCATTACCATTAAGCACTGCGTCAATTTTTGCATAATCCTCATAGAAATATTCTTGCAGAAGTGGGATAATTTTTCTACTAAAAATCTTTTTTAAATTCTCTAAATTTTTTGCTTCCATAAAAAAGCTATGCCCTATGGTATGCTCTCTATCAAGCAAAAATGTTATGCGCTGATTAAGTTTTTCTAAAAGTTTTTTTAAATCCACCCCCGCGCAATTTGAATTTAAAAGTTCAAAATTTGGCATCATCTCAATAAATTCAAACCTCCTACGCAATGCAGTATCAAGCAGGGCAATGCTTCTATCAGCGGTATTCATCGTGCCAATGATGTAAAGGTTGTTAGGCACACCAAAGGATTCTTGACTATAAGGGAGTTTGACCTCTAAGCCCTCCTTTTCGCCTTTTCTTTTAACTGGCTCAATTAATGTAATAAGCTCCCCTAGAATCTTGCTTATATTTCCGCGATTAATCTCATCAATAATTAGGATATAGGGCTTTGAAGGATTTTTTTCAGCCCTTTTGCAAATGTCTTTAAAGATTCCAACCTTCAATTCATAATTCATTTGAGAATTTCCAAGAACAGGTCTTATCCCCTCAACAAACTCTTCATAAGAAAAACTTTGATGAAAAGTGATAAAGGCAATCTGCCCCTTTTTCTTGTTGTCATCAAAATTTTTTTTAGCCCTTTCTTGGCTATTTTCATCTTTAGGATTCTTTTTTAAAGTTTCTAAAATCTCTAAAATCTCCTCCCTTTCTCCAGAACTTAAGGCTTTCTCATACTCCTTGCTCACTAAAATCTCCAATGCCTTAATTTTGGTGTTGTATGTTTTGCCTGTGCCTGGAGGTCCATAGAGGATTTGATTGAGTGGGGGTTTTGATTGTTTGGAATCTTGTTGAGTGCTGTTTTGATTAGATTCTTGCATTGTCTCCCCTTGATTTTGTAGTTTATATTTCTTCCGAAAAGGAATGAATTTTTCCTCTATCATTGCATTAAGAGTGTAAGTTTTATCTCCTAAAAGCTTTTGATGAATTTGTGCTGTGTTTAGATTCTGTCCTAAACCCTCGCCTTTAGCAATGTTTTGTAATAAACTTTTTGCAAAAATATTTACAATCTTTATATTATCAATATCTTGATAGTGAAAGGCAATTTTCCATTTATATACATCCCCTAAGGGTATTTTCTCAATCTCATCAAGCCTATTTTGCTGACTACATTCTATGACTTGCACAATGCGATTTTTTATCTCTTTAAAAGCTTCCTCTGAAGTTTGTCCATATTCTGTAAGCCAAGCATATTCACCATCATGCTTTTTGCCTTCTCCTAATGTTTTTCCTCCGTTATTTCCTCTTTTATAAATCCCAAATTTAAACGAATCTCCACCACCCATAACTCCTAGCTTTTTAAGCTTATGTTCTATCCAATAAGTAAAATCATTTCTATTTGCCCCGCCTACTGCTGTGTATTCCTCTAAAGTCATATTTTTCACCTTTTGTAGATTCCATTCCCGCTGGAATTCTCTAAAGAGTTTGTTTATATCTTCCATTTTATCTCCTTAAGTCGTATTTAATAACGTATAATATTGTTTTTTTTTTTAAACTCTTATAAACAGGGTTTAAACTTCACTCTCGCATAAGAAATTCCGTAAGTTTTGCCACACATGGCGCGAGAAAAAACACAATAGGAAATGCCACCACCCAAGCCTTTGGAAACGCCTCTAAAAGCCATTGTTCAAAAAAATCTGCTTGGAATCCTAAATTTAAAAATGTAATGATTCCAGACATTATAAAACTCATAAACACAGACATCAAAAAAGCAAACACTAAACGATAAAATTTACGCGGAAACATTTTCTTAGCGGATTGCACGCATTGCATTTAAAAGGGCTAGAGCTGCCACACCCACATCACCAAAAAGAGCAATCCATAGATTTGCGATTCCAAACACACCAAAAAGCATAATCGCCACTTTCACTCCTAAAGCAAAAATAATATTCTGCCATAAAATCAAACGCGTTTTTTGTGCAAGCTTTAAAACAAATGGAATCTTTTTTAAATCATTGCGCATTATCACAATATCCGCTCCCTCTAATGCTACATCACTACCATTTCCCATAGCAATTCCAATATCACTAAGTGCTAAAGAAGGCGCATCATTGATTCCATCGCCTACGAAAATCACCTTTTTGCCTAGTGCTTTATTCTTTGCTAAAATCTCCTTTAAATGCCCCACCTTATCTGCTGGCAACAAAGGCGCAAAATAATTTGTAATTCCAACTTGCTGGGCTACATTTTGTGTAACTTCTGCCCTATCCCCACTTAAGATATACATATCAAGTCCGCCTAAATCCCTCACTGCATCTTTTGCGCCCTCTTTGATTCCGTCTTCAAGCACAAAAGACGCAACAACTTCTGTTCCTAAACTTAAAAAAATCTCGCATTTCTCACTTTGAGATTCCGCAATTTGTTGCCCTATTGTCTCTTTGATAAAGCGCGCATTGCCTAGTGCTAGAACCTCTCCTTTGTATTGTGCTAGGATTCCACCCCCAGCGCATTCTTTTATGGAATCTAAAACCACTACTTCGACATTTTTTAAAGTTTCTCTAGCCTCTAAGATTGCCTTTGCAATAGGATGATTAGAATGCGATTCTAGTGCCACAGCAAGACTTAGCGCAAAATCCTGTGCATAGTCTCCATAAGTGCGCACTTCTTTGAGCGATAAGATTCCTTTTGTAAGTGTTCCAGTTTTGTCAAACACCACAGCCCCAACAGAGTTTAGTGCCTCTAAATAGCTTGAACCTTTAATTAAAATCCCCTCTTTTGACGCCCTTCCTAAAGAGGCAAAAAATGTTAGCGGAATAGAAATTACAAGCGCACAAGGGCAAGAAACAACTAAAAAAATGATTCCTCTATAAGCCCAAGTTTGCAACTCTTGCATAAAACTACCGCCTAATGCCCAAAAATAAAGCGATGGGATTAATGCAACCAAAAAAGCGCATAACGTAACAATAGGCGTATAATAGTAAGCAAATCTTGTAATAAACTCTTCGCTTTTGCTTTTTTGCGCACTTCCCTCTTCAATGAGTTCTAAAACCTTGCTAAATGCGGAATCTACATAGCTTTGTGTCGCTCTAATCTCCAAGATTCCATCTAGATTAATACCACCTGAGAGGACTTTATCGCCAACGCACACACTTTGCGGAATGGATTCGCCACTTAGAGCGGAGTTATCCACACTAC
The DNA here is from genome assembly GCF_019711685.1 of Helicobacter turcicus. GTDB lineage: Bacteria > Campylobacterota > Campylobacteria > Campylobacterales > Helicobacteraceae > Helicobacter_D > Helicobacter_D turcicus. The sequence continues at coordinate 26,643 of NZ_JAIGYQ010000009.1, read as the reverse complement.
CCTCGCCCTTTATCACCACGCCATCTGCTAAGATTCTCTCTCCTGCAAACACAATTAAAACATCATCTTTTTTTACGCGCTCTGGAGGAATTTGCACATGGGAGCCCTCTTGCAAAATCCTTGCATTCTCTACTTTTAAATCCGCAAGTGAGCGAATTTGCTTTTTAGATTTTTCTACAATTAAATTCTCTAAAAACTCGCCCACGCGATAAAAAAGCAAAATCGCAACCGCTTCAGCTCCATCACCGATACAAAATGCCCCCAAACTTGCAAGCACCATTAAGCTATTTTCATTAAAATACTCACGTCTTAAAAGCCCTAAAAATGCTGCCTTTAAGATTCCATAACCCAACATAAAATAACTTGCAACAAAAAGCAGAATCTGCATTAGCTTTGGCAAATAAAACAACTCAAACTCACTAGCAAGTGCCATGAGAAATCCAAAAATTGCCACACCAAACACAACTTTCTTAAAGCTGTTGTTTGCAGACTTTATTTTACAATCCTTACCACAACATTCCATATTTTCCCCTCTACATTTCTTTAATATGCTCTAAACCTTGGTCTAGAATTTTTTCAATATGGTCATCATCAAGACTATAAAACACTTCCTTGCCGATTTTTTGGTAGCGCACAAGACGCGCTTGACGCAAGACTCTAAGCTGATGAGACACCGCACTTGGTGAGAGTTGCAAAAGGTAAGAAATTGCATTAACGCAAAGTTTTTCTTCGCGCAAAAGAAATAAGATTCTAATCCTTGAAGAATCTCCAAAAATCTTAAAAAAATCTGCTAAATCATAGAGCAACTCTTCTTTGGGAAGATTTTCTGCGGCATTTTGTAATGTCTGTTTGCGTTGGGTTTCTAGCATTGTATATCCTTGAAGTTGGAATCTAAAATTAAATACTCAATATATGAGCATTTGTTCATATATAATAATTTTAATTATCTTAAAGATTAATAAATGCGCACAAATTGACACAGCAAATTTCCCTTAGTGAATTTATGTTTCACTAAGGAATCCAACTTTAAATGTGAGAATAAAAAGAGAGGCGATGCTCTTAAGCAGCCTAGAAAATTCCAGAGATTTGGCTAGAAACTTTATCTTCTAAAACAGGAATTGCTTCTTGAAGTGTTAGATTTAACTTTGTTGCTTCAGCAAGAAGCGTGGTTTGTTTTTGGATATAGTCGCGCTCATAAGATTGATTATCATAGTTTTGAATATTACTTTGCAAATTTCCGCCACCTTGTGTATCACGTACATTACCACCAAAGCTATTTAAAAATCCCGCACGTTTTTGGTTGCTCACTTTTGCTTGTCCGATGCTCTGCCCATTATCCGCCCACACTCTCGCATTAGTTTTTTGGCGAATGTTAATATCCACTTGCATTTGAAAAATCTTATCTTCTGTAAGTTTGCCGGCTAATCCTCCAACAACAGCTCCCGCTAAGCCACCTACAACGCCACCTGTTGCGCTAGAGTGATTATATATACCCACACCCGCTCCCGCTGCTGCTCCTAAAATTGCGGCATCTTGTGCATTGTTTTCTTGCTTTACATCGCAATACAAAATGTTTGCTTGCAAAATAAAAGTTGCATTATCTGGGTTTTGCGTGATTTGGTAGCCTTTTTGCTGCAAATGCTGTTCAATTTTTGATTGTAAATTGATATTTTGACCACTTGTATTTCTCACCGCGACATAAATAATCTTTTGTGTTGCATTCACAGGGTCAATAAACACACTTTGTGCCATTGTTACTTTTGTTTGTAGGCTTGTTGTTACACATCCGCTAAATAACAACACGCTAAAGATTCCAATAATTAGCTTTTTCATAAATACTCCTTATAAGCGCAAAAATGGGATTGAGATTCTCCCAAAATCAGCAAAAAATATTCCATAATTCTATCATTGCTTTACTTTTTATTTATCAAAACCAGATAGAATGTTACAAATCTTTTAAAGGACTTTGAATGAAAACTCTTGCGATTATCGGTCTTGGCTATGTTGGACTTCCCTTAGCAGTAGAATTTGGCAAAACGTATAAGGTGATAGGATTTGACATTTTTCAAAAACGTATTGATGAGTTAAAAAGTGGCTATGACCGCACACTAGAAGTTGATTCTAAAGAATTAAAAGAAGCAAAACATTTACAATTCACAACAAACTTAGAAGATTTAAAAGCAGCACAAATCTACATCATAACCGTGCCCACTCCCATTGACACCTACAATAAACCCGACTTAACTCCGCTTAAAAAAGCATCACAAAGCGTAGGAAAAGTGCTTAAAAAAGGTGATATTGTCATTTATGAAAGCACCGTGTATCCGGGCTGCACAGAGGAAGATTGTGTGCCAATTTTAGAGTGTGAGAGCGGACTTAAGTTTAATGTGGATTTCTTTTGTGGATACTCTCCAGAGCGCATTAATCCCGGAGACAAAAAACACCGCTTGCCCAATATCAAAAAAGTAACAAGCGGTTCAACTCCACAAATTGCCGATGAGATTGACGCCCTATACTCTAGCATAATCACTGCTGGCACACATAAAGCATCTAGCATTAAAGTCGCAGAAGCAGCAAAAGTGATTGAAAACTCCCAACGTGATATTAACATCGCCTTTGTTAATGAACTTGCATTAATCTTTGATAGATTAGGCATTGACACGCTTGATGTTTTAGAAGCAGCAGGAAGCAAGTGGAATTTCTTGCCCTTCCGTCCTGGGCTTGTTGGTGGGCATTGCATTAGCGTAGATCCTTACTATCTTACACACAAGGCAGAATCTCTAGGCTATCATTCTCAAGTGATTTTAGCAGGACGTCATATCAATGATAATATGGGTATTGTCGTGGCAAATAAAGTGATTAAACTTATGGTTAAAAACTCTCACCAAATCGTTAAAGGAAAGGTTGCAATTTTAGGCATTACTTTCAAAGAAAACTGCCCAGATATTCGCAATTCTCGTGTTGTGGATATTGTAAAAGAACTCAAAGATTTTGAATGCAAAGTTGATGTGTATGACCCTTGGGCTAATGCTGAAGAGGTTAAACATGAGTATGGACTAACTTTAAGTGATTTTAGCAAATTTGCCTTACAAGAGTATCAAGCAGTTATTGTTGCAGTAGCTCATGATGCATTCAAAACACTAGATTTTAGCAAACGTGGTTTAGTAGTTGTGTATGACTTAAAAGGAATCCTACCAAAAGAGCAAGTCAGCGCGCGCTTATGAGGGAATCGCGCATTAAAAAGTCTGGAATATTTAAGGCTTAAAGGATTCTATTAAAGCTTAGTCTTTTGCTTTTCTTTAAATTCCTTTCTTATTTTATAAAGCTCAAAAAAGAATTTAATATAACCTCCTTTATACCAAGCTTTATGCGCTTTAATCAAGGCGGAGCCTAGCTTGTAAGAAAGATGTTCTTTAGGATTTGTTTTAACACCACAACCAAAGGCTTTAGCAAAAAATTCTTTTATATCTTTTCTTATCTTAATGCTTTGTGGAGCATTTTTAAAATCAATCAAAAATTCCTCTTTTATATCGGGCAATTTTAAATCTTTCAAAAACACACTCAAATCCCTAGGATAAGAACTTTTTACAACAAAAATATCATTTAAAATACAATGCATCCAAAAAGCAAAATGGCAAGAAAAATTCGCGCTTACATCTTTTGAGTAATACCGCAAATCTTTAGCCCTAGCTACACAATCATAAAACTTAAGCATTCTATCCATAACTTCTCTTCTACCTAAAAAAAACTGGTCTTGCATTCCATAATGAAAAAAATCATCAACAATTTCATTTGCATTCAAAGTCTCAAGTTTTTCAAAGCTAAATTCACCATAAACTACAACATCAGGTCTAACCCGTATTAAATAATCGTATTCTCCATTTAATGCCTCATATTCTTTGACATTCTCTAAAATTCTCTTAAAGCCATAAACCATTTTATACATATTGGATTCTCTTTGATTTTGTCCCATTGCAAAGTCTTTACATTCTTTATCGGCTTCCTTTTCATCTGCTATTTCTATATTTTTGACATTTCTTAGGGTTTTAAATAGATTTTTATTGGTAGGTTGTGGCGGAGTTTTGGTATTAAGCTTTGCATAACTTAAAGGAAAGTTATCCATAAAAAAACCTGTGGAATTAAGATCGCTTGGGCAAGGAATGCCTTTAGCATATCTATAAGCCCAGTCATTACCCCTACTTGCACTTCCTGCTAACCCGGGATATTTGAAATAAGAATCCCAAGTAAAAACAAAAACATCGGCGTTTAAGGGCTTTATGATTCTTTCATTAAAGACTTCAAAACAAGCGTTGAAATTCCCCCTCACTTGCCCACAAAGCAAGAGAGCTACTTTTTTACCTCGTGTTTTAGGAGTTTTAATAGGGTTTTTTTGATTTGCTAAGTGAAGCGCATTTAATTGAGGATATGCCTTTAAAAGAGCTTGATAAATTTTAACACTGAAGTTTTTAGCAAGTTCTTTAGAAGCTAAATTCACAATTAAGGAATTAAGCCGCATTGCAGCATTAATATCTATAAATTTTGACTTTTTAGCAAAATACTCAAGCCCACAACTTAAAACAAATTGTTTTCTAGTAGGAGTGATTCTCCTGCTTTTTATATAGCAATCAATAAGCCTTATAAAAAAACTTTCTTCTAGCATTTGTGCAGCTAAAAGCTCATTAAAGCAGTAATTGACTATCATACTCATATAACCCACATCGCTTAAAACCTCATCACTTTTTAAAAGCTCTTTTAAGGCGTCAAAATTTTTATGGTAAGCATTAAAAAGTAGTTTTTCCTCTAAATCCTGTGGTTCTTGCAAGGCTTTCTTAAATTTTTCATAAAATTTTAAAAGAATTTCTCCCGCTCTTTTGTCGTGGTGATTGTGAGTAATTAAGTCTTGAAAATATGTTAAATCCTTACTTTCAAAAATTTCTTTGATTCTTACAAGTGCTCCCGTGTCTGCTAAAAAACGTATAAACTCAAAAATTAAAAAATCATTCTGTTTTAAAGCCTTGTCGTAGCTTTGCAAAACTTTTACAAAATCCCAAGCCTCTCTTGCAGCTGCAATTTCACTTTGATACAAAGAGTTAGGCAACATAAATGCCCCCCCCCCCCGCACTTTGAACTTGTTCTTTTAAGGCAGAATCATTCGTTCTTAAAATAGTGAAATTCGCAGGTTTTTGGTAATACATCAAAGAAATCTCTAAGCCATTATCAACAATTTGTTTTGTAAGCCACCACTCTATACCCATAGGAGCGAAATTTAAAACCCTGCTATGCCAAGAGCAAAGATGACTCATAGCCCATTCACTTGCCATACAAAGTAAGTCGATTCCTGTTACATAAAGCTTTTGATTGCGAAAAAGCTCATCATGTAAAGGTTCTTTTTGCATATAGGCATAAAACACACATTTATTAAACTCTTCGATGCCAAAATGCAAGAATTTATGCTTACCTAAAGTTCTGTCATTTAGAGCCTTATGAAAAACTAAAGGCTCTTTAAAAAGTATATCAGGGCGGACAAGCACTATTAAATCGTATTTGATTTTGTGTTTTTTGCTATAAGCTTTTCTTAGTCCATCTACTTGCGCCATCGCATAGCTTACATTAAAAATGGCTATGTAATTTTCTGCTTTAAAACCTTTTTGTTCTACGAATTCCTTTTCTTTAGGGCTTAAATTTACTTGAGGAGTGCATAAAAAGGCTTTGGGTTTATAGTTTTCTTTCACAAAATCAAGGTCCTCTTTACTCACTTTTTTACCCGCAAATGCAAAGTCTTTTTTGTATTGCGCTCTTAGTGCTGTATGCTCAAGCTCATTCCAAGTATGCATAAAGACATCAATTTGCGTCCCAAAGGGTGCATTAGCTGCTAGGACATTCTTTTGAAAAAATGCAAAAGTGTCTTTATAGCTTCTTAGATGCCCATAGAATTGTATAGCGATTTTATAAGCCATTTTACTCTCCAATTTTTTCTCCAAAAAAGTTTTGGAATTCTTTTTTTCTTTTTTCATTGTAGGTTTTAACATCAAAGTCTAAGAAGTTAAAATCCTTAGTGTAAATCTCCTTAAGCCCTTTAAGTATGCCACTACTGCCACGTGGGACTACAAGCCCATACGCGTTTTCTCCTAGAAAGTCTTTAGCACAAGCAAAATCAGTGCAAAGGATTTTTTTGTGCAAAATCATAGCTTCAGCCAACACGAGGGCTTGCCCCTCGTGTTGGCTGGAAAGCACGAAAATGTCGCTTTGTTTAAGGAAATTATAAGGATTAGGTGCGAATCCAAGCAGAAAAATATATTTTTCTGCTTGGAGTTTTTTCACAAGAATTTCTAAATTTTTCTTTAAAGGTCCATCTCCTAAAATCAAGAGTCTTGTTTTTGGAAATTCTTTATGAAAGCTCACAAAAGCCTCAATCAAGCTTGTCTGATCCTTCTCAACACTTAGCCTTGCTATGTTTATAAAGGTGGTATAGTCTTTTTTGAAATAACCCAAATCCTTTTGAGTAAGAGGAAGCTTTGATTTTTCTAAAACCTCATTATCGTTAATAAAATTAAAAGCTGTTTTGAATTTATCCTCATTGATTCCATAACTTAAAGCCAAATTTTTAGCATTCTGCTCTGTTGTTTGCTCACTCACGCTTAAGAGTGCATCAAATCTTTTATAAAGGTAAAAAATTCCCCTAAGATAGGGGAATCTTTTATAAAACTCTCCTTGCATATCATTATGCAGATAAATGAATTTTTTTGCCTCCGCATAAGCAAAAAGATAGGAAAAATAGCGGTTATAGCCATCATACTGGATCAAGCTATCAAACCTACTCTCACCATAAAGCCTTCTAAACTCCCTTTGCCAAGCTTTAGCAAAAATCTTTTCTTGTGCTGCATTCCTTTCTATAAAAAAATTCCTCATCAACTCATATTCCACAAAACTCAAATTCAAAGTGCCAACCTTAGGCAAAACCTTACAAGAATCTTTTACTTCATTAAACAAAGCGAGTCTTTCAGGAAAAGCGTCAATCCCTCCTTCAATGGCTAAATGAATGCTAAATTTTTCTCTATCAACATTTGCAATAAGGTTTTTAAAAGCCGAAGTTATGCCATTTGCCATAAAGCCGCCTTGAAAAAACAAAAGCTTAGTTTTTTTGCTCATGTTTTTAAAAAGCTTACTTTCATCATAAATGCCAAAAAAGAAAAAGTCAATTACCCTTTGTGTGCTAAGCCCATCATCAAGAGGAAAGAATCTTTCTTTAAGATGAGCAAAAGGCTCTTTAACGTTTAAAAAATTTGTATCACTTAAAAGTGCTTTCACTTCTTTTATGCTAGTAGCTGGTTTTATCCCTAAATCTTGGAAGTTAAAATACATGCCTCTTTGTTGTTGATACTGCATATAATCATAAGCAAAGAAAATAATAGGTCTATTTAAAGGCATAAAATCAAAAGCAATGCTAGAATAATCGGTAATCAAAATATCAACTATGCTCAAAAGCTCGTTAGTATCAATCTCTCTGTCGTTTGCATCGCAAATCCTTTTTTCTTCATCTTCTATATACCTAAGAGTTTCGTGATGCCCTTTAAAAAGGACTTTAAAGGGCATTACGGAAAGCTCTTGCAAGAGCTTCGTGATGTTTTCGTACGCAAAATCTGCATTGCCAAAATGTCCTCTAAAAGTAGGGGCATATAAAAGAACTTTTTCTCCTTCTTTGATACAAAAATGCTCTTTTAAACTTTGTTTTTCTTTTGTAAATTCCTCTTCTTGCTCTTTGGAGAAAGCTTTTTTTAAACTCAAATCAACCCTTGCATAACCACTAATCAAAGCTTTACCACTATAAATTTCATCAATATCATAATCCTTAAGCAAAACATCTTGCATGAATGCATTAGGATTAATAATATGTGTGCTTTGTAGGAAATTCCTTTGGGTGTTGTTATGCTCCATAAAACTTGTTTTGATATGCTTACCCAAAGTTTTAAGTGCTGTGCCATGCCAAGTGTTGAGGTAAAGTTGCCCTTCTTTTCTAAGAAAATAAGGAGGAAAAGTTGTGTTATTGATAAGATATTTTGCACTTGCTAAATATCTTAAATAAAGGTCGCTATTCCTTGAAACAAGAATTAAATTTTTAAGTTTTGCATACTTTTTTTGGATAAAAGAGCTATCAGAAATCACCCAAATATGCGTGTAATCTTTGAATCTTTCATCTTTTAGCAAAGCCTTAAAAATCGCATAAGGATTACAAGACATAAGCCGTCCATGAAAACTTTCATAAAGTATAGTTTTCCATTCAAGCTCTAAATTTTCATAAAAATGCGTGTACATAGCCCTTTGTTTTAAGGTTTTGTTCTTATAAAGATTCATCATAAAGCCCCCCCCCCCCGCACCTTGTGAAATCTGTATAAAAGGAGCGAAATTTATGGTTTGCAAGCTTTCAAAAGTTTTTAAGGCTTCATCTTTTTTGCCTACTTTTTGGAGTGTTAAGCCTAAGCGATAAAACCATTCACTCTTAAAAGAATTTTGCCTTCTTACTGCTTCTTTGTAAGCAAAACTAGCCTTCTCAAACTTGCCTTGCTTTTCACAAACTATGCCTAAATAATAATGGGTTTGAGCATTTTGATAATTAATTTCTAAAGCTTTTTCAAAGAAAAATTCAGCCCTTTCATGCTCACTTAAAATGTCAAAAACTCTAGCAACTTTGTAAAAAAGCTCACTATCCTCACAAGTGTGCAAATCCTCTAAGCAAAGCTTTTCTAAGTCTTTGCTATCTTGTTTATAAATTTTTTCCAAATAAGCATTTTTAGCAAATTCCCATCTTTGATTTTGCTCGTGAAACACGCCCACGCCATATCTTTTAGAATCAAAATCTTCATCATATAAAGTCGCTTTTTTATAAGCTTCTTTTGCTTGGGTTAAATATTCTTCTTTTTGTTCTTCTGTGCTAGCTTTTTCATAAGCAAAACCCATTTCATAGTAAAGCTTACTTAGCATTCCTTTATCTTTGCAAAATTTCAAAGCCTCTTCGTAAGCTTTAGCTGATTGCAAAAAGCGATGCATTTCTAAAAGAGCCCCTGCAAGTTCAAAATACAAAATAAAACTTTTCTTGCCTTCTCTTAGCTCGGTTTCTATATCTATAATGTCTTTCCAATAAAGCCTTTGAGCTTGAATGAAAACTATGTTTGAACTTTGCTCTACGGAGAGCTGTTTCTTCCACTTGGAATTTTGCGGTTTTAATTCTAAGGCTTTTTGAATAAAAAATTCTGCATTAGCATAATCTTGCATTTTGTGGTAACACATGCCCATTTTAAAATAATTTTTTGCAAAGGAGGGGTTAAATTTCCTTGCTTTTTCATAAAACTCTAAAGCTTTTCCATAGTTTTTATCTTTATGGTAAATTTTCATAGCCCAAAGATAAAACACCCAAAATGCCAAAATTTTCATACACATCCTTTTTTAAAATCTAAATATTCTGTAACAAAGCTTTTTTCATTAAGCTCTTTGAGTTTGTCTAAAATCCTTGTCTCATTAAAAAGTGCAAATTCCTTAAATAACGATTCATAAAGACAAATAATAAATTCCTCTTTATTTAAAATTTGCATATTAGGAGTGTCTAAGAAAGTGTAGTAAGTCTTAGAATTTTTGCTTTGCATATAAGTTACGCCATAATTTTCTCTTAAATATAAATCATAATCTTTAGGGGCTAAATACTTTTTCCCTAAGAATTCATATTCACAAAGCTCAAAAGCTGTATTTTTCCACCTTACAAAATCTCCATCATGATAAATAAAGCCGTGTTCTTCAAAATGCAAAAACACATCAATATAGATTCCATTTAAATGATAAAGTTGCACTCCCCCTTGATAATGCGGATTTTTTAAAACAAAACAAGGACTTTTTGTAAAAATTTCATGCAAACTTTCAAGACTCACCCCAAACACCCCTACATCAATGTCATAATCATGCTCTATAAAGCTTTTTGACCGCACACAACCCAAAAAAACTCCGCTGATTAAAAACATCGTTATTTTATTAAGGGCTAAAAGCTCTGCTAAATCCTCTAAAGCTTCTTTAGCGTCTTTTGTGCGCATTATTTGTTTGGCTTGAAATTTTTTTCTAGGATTTTTTAAAAAAAGAAATAAAGACTCTTTTAAAAACTGCTTTGCAAACTGGTATTCTTTAGCATTAATTGCTGCTTGTGCAAGCCATTTCAAAAACTCTTTTTTGTTATTTTGAAAATGAGCAAAATTGTCTTTATTTTCATCAAAAAGTTTTTTTACAAGTGCAAATTCTTCTTTATTGGTGCTTAAATTCACAAGCTCTATAAAGCCCTTGAGCCTAGAGAAACTTTTAAGACTTTGTTCCAAAAGCAAAAAGGCTTGTTCTTTTTGTCCCAAAAGGCTTAAAACTCTTGCTTTCAAATAGCAAATATCGGGATTTTTGTTTGGTTTTAAGGATTCAAGCAAAAATAAAGCTTTATGAAAATCACCTTTAAAATACTCTATTTTAGCCTTATAAAAAAGACTAATATCTTGTTTAAAAATACTTAAAATTTTAAGGATTAAAAAAGCCTTTTTTTGAGTTTTGAGACTTTGAAAATAATATTCAAAAAAAGCACACAAAAGCCGCGTAATGAAAAATTCGCCTTTTGTTTCAATAAAAGCTTTTTTTAAGCTTGCTTTAAAAGTCATTTTTGATTCTTTGTAAAAGTTCGCTTGTAGAGATATTTTTCGTTCGTGGAAGGTATATAACTTCGCAAATATCTGCAAATTCATCAAATTTTCCAGACCAATCATCACCCATTACTAAAATATCGGCTTCATAACGCAATAAATACTGCCTTTTTAATTCTAAGGATTCTTCTAAGAAAACACTATTAACACATTTTAAAGAAGCTACAATATGGGCTCTCTCAAACTCATTCATAATAGGAAGACGAGATTTTTTAGCAAAATTAAGACTATCAGAAGATATGCCTACAAAAAGTTCATCACCTAATTTTGCAGCCCTTTGCAAAAGCTTTAAATGTCCAAAATGGAATAAATCAAAAGTGCCAAAAGTAAGAACCCTTTTGCGATTTAAATGCAACAATTAAAAACCTTAAAATAAATTTACTATTGAAAATTGCACTTTTCAAACTTTTTTAAGCGGTTGTTGCAGGGTTATTCAAGGGGGTTGTTATGTTTGTGAGAGATTTAATTGCAAAAAGAATTTGTTAGCAAGGTTTATCGTAGAAGATTCTACAATGCGAAGTCCTTATTCTTGCAGTGAGGGCATTTAACTTTTTGTGAGCTAGTGGAGTGCATAAACTAATGCATTTTTCTTTGTGAAAATGAAAAACATGAAAAGGCGAATCGTCACCATTCTAAGAAATAGCCACATTGTCTAACTTGAAAGATTTATCTAATGCCACACCTTGATTAATAAATAAGTTTGAATCTTTTCTAAAGTATTTGGATAGCATTTTTGATTCTACGAGATCTTATTCAAATATCCTACTTGACAACCCCCCCCCAATGAAAGTTTCAAAAGCACTAAAGTCTGTCATATAACCTGATCTTTGTTAAGGTTACAGGTTTATTCCCACTTTTAGTTATGATAGAGTGCAATGTATCTTGTATAGATTTTCATAAGGTTGTTTGCTATTTGTCATCATATATCTGACAAAAAATTTTGAAGTATTAAAAGCAAACAGAACTTAGACTAAATTTGTCTGTGATGATTTGGTCTAAGTTTGCAGCTCAATGCAGAGAATCGTTCCTTTGGATAATCTTTGCTGCTTCTTTTAGGTTTTTAACTTTATGTGTTGCGTTTGGGGCTTCTGTGTTGCCTATAAAAATGCGTGTTTCTATCCCCACTTTAAGCCCCGCTTGCATATCTGTATCTTTATCTCCTAAAATATAGGAATCGCAATCTTTAATGTTTAGGTGAAATTCCTTAATGGCTTGCTCTAGCATTGCAGAATTTGGCTTACGACAAGAACAATGCTCTTCTTCAGTATGTGGGCAGAAATACACTCCATCAAAGCCTATATTTTTAGGCATAAATCCACTTTCGCGCAAAGGAATCATAAGGGAAGATTTTATGCAGCTTTGCATAAAGGAAGTTAGGATATTAAAGTCTTTTTGTGTAAAGATTCCGCGATGAATTCCTGACTGATTTGTAACAATAAAGCAGAGTGCATCTTGTTTTTTGAGCTCTAAGAAAAGCTCCATAAAATGGGGCGCAAAGTAAAAGGTGTCAATTTTATAGCCATAAGGAGCGTCCTCTAAATTTACCACTCCATCGCGGTCAAAAAACACAACCTTACGTTTTTGAATATTTGTTAGATTCATCGTGCAAACACTCCAAATAACTTTTGCATTTTAATTCCAAAGAGATAAAATAGCGGAGTATTTGCGAAAGCAAAAATGAATTTCATTACATAATCCCCAAGCATTAACATTAGCACATTTTGCCAAGGCATTACAAATAAAAATGCAATATGGAAGAAAATCATTGTATCAATGAATTGTGAAAATGCTGTGCTTCCAGCACTTCTTAGCCACCAAATTTTTGGTAGCTTTGCTTTAATCCAATAAAACGCATACACATCGGCTTGTTGGGAGATGAAAAATGCACTTACGCTTGCAATTGCGATTCTAAACTCCGCTAAGAGCATGGAGGGGATAAATGCAAAAAGGATTCCAATGCGGACGACTTTTAGCACTTCTTTCCTTGTGTAACGTTCTGCTAAAATATCCGCTAAAAGAAAAGTGAAAGGATAAGTTAGCGCACCATAGGTAAAAAAGTCATTGAGTGGAAATTGCACAAGATAATTTGAAGCGACAATTAAGGTTGTAAAAATCATCGCAGAAAAAATCATAACAGCATTAGACATTAAAAAGCCTTTACAAATTTTAGTTGCGCATTGTATGCTGTTAGAGTTTAAGAATCCATAAGAGTGTATTTTAGAAATTGGCAAAAGCAAAGCCAAAAAATCTCTCCCCAAAGGCTCCCGGAGATATTAGTGTGCGAAGTTTTCCGCTTTGAAGCATGTAGGATTCTAATCCAAACTTCTCAATATACCAAGAGCACATTTTGTCTAGACCCATTTCTACAAGTGTGCGATTTTGGCGGTGGAGAAACCAAGTTTTGCCCCCAGCACACAAAAAGGCTTCCTGCCAAAGTGCGAAATTAACATCATAGGTTATATCTGTTAGTCCAAAGTTTTTTAATAATCTTTGATTGTAATTTTTTGTTGTGGAGTCCAAAAAAAGATTTTCTGTTGTGTGGTTTTGATAAAAACGCAAGGAAAACGCGTTACGTGGTTTTAAATCTCCATAATCAAAACCCAAAAACAGCCATTTTGGAGCAGAATCCGCAAGATTTTTTGCAAAACTAAAAGCATGCATTGGAATTTCTCCAATAGAGATTTTAAATAAATCTGCTAATTCTAGCATTTCTTCACTGGCGGGTTTAAAAGTAAGCTTTAGGGTTTCTTTGTTGATAAAAGCCATAGTATTGTGCCAAAGTATCTCACAAGCAAAAGCGTCTAAAAGTTCATTGCTAAGGAATAAAATATAATCATAATTGCATGCTTTTAAAGCATTAAAATCGCAAATGCAACTAATATTTAAATTACGTGTTTTAAAAGTGTTTTGTTGTAAGTTTTGTAAGGAAATGAGTGGTTCTAATGTTAGAAAATCTAGCATTAAATGTGCATCAAATTGTGCAAAAAATTCTGCTACATCAGAGATTAAATCCCCCTTTTCACTACCGATTTCAACGATTGCGATTCTACCTTTTAGAGAGTTTTGCATAAGAATAGTATGCAAGTAGTAGCCGATACAATACCCAAAAAATTTTCCCACACTCACATTTGTATAGAAATCCCCTAAAGTCCCAATACGAGCGGTGTGATAATAGCCTATTGTTCCAAAAATAGCCCCTTCCCCATAGAGCCACTCTTGCATAAAATTACCAAAGGTTAATTCATTAGATTTGAGCATTTACTGATAGAGTGTAGCATCAAGGCTTGTAATTCCATTTTCTCCGCAGACACGGCAGGTTGGATTGCGTTTAATTGCAATTGTTCTAAAGTCCATTGAACGTACATCGCAGGTTAGAAGCCTATCAAAAAGAGGCTCACCAACTCCTGTGATAATTTTTATCACCTCATTAGCTTCAATACAACCAAATAGCCCAGCCACAGCGCCAAGAATCCCTGCTGTAGCACCCGTTGGCATTGTAATTTTTGGAGGCTCATTAAACAAACAGGCATAACACGCACTAGTCTTTGGTTTAATACTCATTGCTTGTCCGCTAAAGGCAAGCGCACTTGCACGTACTAAGATTTTATTGGCTAACACACAGGCGTCGTTAATCAAAAATTTTGCACTAAATACATCGGTAGCTTCCACGATAATATCATAATTCTTAATATATGTTAAGATGTTTTGTGTATTTAGTCGTTCCTCAATGCGCTGTAAATTTAATGTAGGATTGAGCGCGTAAAGTTTTTCATAGGCAGATTTTGCTTTATTTTTATTAATATCTTGCGTATTGTGCAGAATTTGTCGTTGTAAATTGCTTGTATCTACAACATCACCATCGCAAATTCCAATATTTCCAACTCCAGCAGCTGTTAGATAATATAAAATGGGTGAACCAAGCCCACCAGCACCAACTACAAAAACGCGTGCTTTTTTTAGCTTTAATTGCCCAGCCTGTCCGATTCCAGCTAGCACAATGTTGCGGTTATACCGCTCTAATTCTTCTTGTGTCAATTCCATTATAACTTCTTATATTGATTTTGATACCACACTTCAAGCACAAATAAGCTCCAAAGCATTTTTGCACGCTTTTCTTTGGGATAAAGATGTGGTTTAAAACAAAGGGATTCTAGCGTATTTTTCCCTAAAAATTCTTGTGCGATTTTTGGTGTTTGTAGTGTTTCTAGGATTAAAGGCTTAAGCTCACCATCAACCCAAGTTGTCAAAGGCACTTCAAAGCCGCGTTTTGGAGCGCTACAAACAGCTTCATCAAGGTATTTTTTCGCAAGTTTTCTAAGAAGATATTTTGTAACATTTTTGCGCACTTTTAAGCTGTCATCTAAGCGTGGGGCAAACTCCACAAGGCTTTTAGAGAGGAATGGGGAGCGAGCCTCTAAGGAATGTGCCATTGTAGCGATGTCCATTTTGGGCAATAAATCACAAAGGAGAAGGTTTTGCGCGTCTAAAAGTAACATTTTAGAAAGTGGCGAGAGATTGCTTTTAAAAATAGATTCCACCTTAACTTTGAAGCTAGGATACACAGGAAAATCATAGAATCCCACAAAAATATCTGTTGTTGCACACAAATAATATTCTAATAAATCTTTCTTATAGGCATTTGCCATCTGTAAAAGGCGGTAGAAATAGTTGTATAAAGACTGCTTTGCCTTTGGATTTGGAAGTAAGTTTGCAAAAAAACTAAAGGGTAGAATCTTGTTTAAGAGCAAATGCCCCACATAGCGCCTATATCCTCCAAAGAATTCATCAGCACCATCGCCATTTAAAATTACGCTTAAGTGCTCTTTTGCGGCTTTTGCAACATAAAAACTAGGGATTGCTGAACTATCAAAAAACGGGCGTCCATAGTTTTGCAGAATCTTTGGGACGTCATCTTTTAGATTTGTGCTAATTTTTAGTGTTGTATGGAGTGTATTGTAACGTTTGGCGGTAGCTTCTGCGAGGATAGATTCATCAAAGCTAGAATTCTCAAAACTTATAGTAAATGTGCGAAGCTTTGGTGTAATTTGCGAACCTAGAGCTACAATAAGTGAGCTATCAATTCCTCCACTTAAAAATGCACCCACCTCTAAATCAGAGGATTCTATGCGGTTTTGTATGCTCTGCTTTAGGAGAGTTTCACAAGTTTGCAAGGCTTCGTTTTCATCAGTGATTTTTGGGGCTGCATAGCAGGATTTCAAATCAAAATAAGGCTTAATTTCTAAGGAGTGTGTGGCTAAATTTAGGATTCCATAGCTTGCATTAGGAAGAGCAAAGACGTTTTTATAAGACGTGTTATCGCAGTAGAAAAAGCCACTTTGGAGATAAAAATTTAGCGCATCAAAGTCGATTTCCAAAGGACGTTCTACTAGGATTTGTAGTGTGTTAAGCTCACTTGCAAAGGCAAATTGTGTGGAATCTTGATAAAGAAATAGGGGTTTTTTGCCCATTCTATCGCGTGCAAAATAGATTTTTTGTGTAGCTTTATCAAAAAGTGCTAAAGCAAACATTCCATCAAAGGCATTGAGATTTTCTAAAAATGTTTCCCCAAAACGTGCAAATAGTGCAAGAATCGTTTCTGTATCACTATGGGTTTTAAAAGGAAAATCAAGATTTTTTCTAAATTCTAAATGGTTATAAATTTCTCCATTAAACACCAAGCACAAATTGTCATACTCCATTGGCTGATGTGCTAGAGGACTTAGATCTTGAATGCTTAGACGTGCATGAAAAAATTGCAATAAGCCCCATTTTGTGGAGTCATAAAATGCACCTTTGGAGTCTGGACCCCTATGGTGCATTAGCTCGCAAATGTGTTCTAGGGGAAGTTTTTGTGTGTTTAATGAGCCGGCAATTCCGCACATTTAGAATCCTTTAGGTGATATATGCGCACATTTTTGCCACTAGCGCATATATTTTGGGGAAGTTTTTGAAAAATCATTGCAGAAATGATATTACTTTTTAGATAATCTGTGTCCAATAGCAGTGAATTTTGCCCAAAATTAATCTGTGTCAAAGGTGTTTTTGAGGCACTAAAAAATGTATGTGTATAGAAATATTGATAGATATTAATTTCTTGATTTATTTTGTAATTTAGCGAATTTTTCGTGTTATTAAAATAGGCAAAAATACCAGAATCCTTTAGGGGTTTGCCAGTTTTTAGATTGAGATTTGCAAAAGTGTTGATGTTCGCAAGTAGCGGTAAAACACGCATTGGAAGCACCCAATATACTTGTGCATTATTTGCTAAAGGTCTATTTTGATAATCTTGTTTTAAGGAATCTAAAAAATCTTGAGGGCTTTTATCTTTTAGCATTAATGCAAAAATCTGATTCCACATTTTTTTAGGTGTATTTTGTAGGTTTTGGGCTAAAAGTAGTGAGAAGTTATAAAAAAGTTTTGGTGAGTTGCTTAGCAAAATCTTTGCAATAGGATAATTAACCGCTCCAGAATGACGTCCTCCATCTAAAAAAATTTGTGCCTTTGTGTAGTAACGTAACGCATAGCCATAATCCCACCATGAAAAGATAAAGTCATTTGCGCTAAGTTTGGAATCTAGGATTTTAAATGCGTGGATTTCTTCTGCGGATAAAATGGGTTTTGGGATAGAATAGCGCAGAGTTGTGAGTGATAGGGGCAAAATAATTGCACTTGCAAAGACGCAAAGGGGCAAGTAGCGGTAACATTTTGAAAAGAAAATAAGCAAAAATAGTGTAATTCCAAGAGAAACAATGGGTGTTAAAAAGAAACTAAAACGTACCCCAAGATTAAGAGAATAGAATCCTAGAATACAAAAAGGAAGCAAAAAAATGCTTAGGTAGAGAATAGGTCTGCTAGGGTTTTTGCGTGCAATAAACATTTTAAAAAAGACAAAGGCGGCATTATAAAGCAGTGCCCCAAAACCTAGTATCCCAAGCATAAAAATTAAGATTCCACCATTGCGTGCAATAAGCACAGATAACGTAGTGGGGCTTGTCTCTAAAATTGTATTAACAACAGAGGCAAAGATAAAGTCGCTTGTATGTTGTGTCGCACCAAAAATATAAGCGTTAATTTGCGCAATAAGGGGATTAAATAAGTCAAAAGCAATGGCGTAAATTATTGAGATTCCAAAATAGAGCCAAATACCTTTTGGGCAGAATCTAAAAGCTAAAAGTAAGGCAATAAGCACAATAAAACAGGGTGCAGAGGGTGTTAAAATCACAAAGAAACTACTAGCAAGCATTAAGCTTTCTTGTGAAATAGAACGAAATCGCAAGGCACAGAGGATTTCTAGAATTAAAAATAACAAGAATCCTAATAAAAATATATTTTGGATTCCATTATGCCAGTTTATTGCAAGAAACCCAAAAGCAGCAAATAGGACAAGGTAGCTAAATCGTGTTGCGTTTGTGAATTTGAGTAAGAAAAATAATGCGCACAAAGGAAGGGTTAGTAAGAGCATATCTGTATCAAAATATCCAGCCCCAACGCGTTGATAAAAGCTAGGCAAAAACAGAGCAATTAGACTTGCTAAAAAGGCGGTAAATGCTAGGAGATTGTTACAAAAATAACGTTTTTGAGATAGAAGATTTAACACAAAATAATTTAGTGCATACATTATAGGAGCAAGTGTTGCACTAAAAATCACACTAGCAAAACTTAGAACAAAGCTTAAAGAGGTGTATTTAGCAAGGATTCCGCCTAAAATAGACAAAAAGGGCAACATAGATAGTGCATTGAATGTATAAAAATTTGGTGATTTTAAGAATTCTAAAAACTCTCTTGTGCCTTTTGCATAATGGTAGGCATCAAAAGAAGTAAGGATTAGTGTGCCATCTACGAAGTTTTTGGGGTCGTCTAAAAGAAGTTTAAAATCTAAATAATGGAATCCAAAATGAATACTGCAAAGAATAGTAATAAAAATAAAGTGTAAAAAGCGTATATTTTGGGGTAGGAAAATAGTTTTTAGCATAATGCGTAAAATGCGCTTCCAAAATACCAAAAGATTCGGATAAGAACCCCAAAAGGGCTCTGTAATAAAGCCATTTATCTCTTTGAGAATTGTGGGCTTCTTCTTGCTTTGCGTTTGCCGTATTTTTTACGCTCAACAACTCTAGAATCACGCGTTAATAAGCCTTTTGGTTTAAGGATTGCTCTGAAGTTTGTATCATACAGGGCTAGAGCTTTAGAGATTCCATGTCGCAATGCTTCAGCTTGCGCGGAATAACCACTGCCATGTGTAAGTGCTACAATATCAACGCTTTTTTCTTGTTTTGTGAGTAATAAAGGCTGCATAACTTTCATTTTGATAGCCTCATGCCCACCAAGCCAATCGTTAAGATTCGTATCGTTAATGCTTAATTTTCCGCTTCCTGGAGCTAACCAAACTTTTGCAATTGCTGTTTTTCTTTTTCCTGTTGCATAAATTTTTGCCATTCTCAATCCTTATTTTGAAACTTGTGCGCTGTGTGGATGATTTGCATCACAATAAACTTTTAACTTTTTGAGCATTGCGCGTCCTAATTTTGTCTTAGGAAGCATACCGCGAACAGCAAGCTTATAAAGCTTTTCGGGGTGTTTTTCTAACATTTCTTTCAGTGTTTTGGATTTTGTGCTTCCAAAATACCCAGAGTGCGTGAAGTATTCTTTGTCCTCTAGCTTCATTCCGCTAAATTTAGCTTTTGGCGCGTTAATCACGATGACAAAATCTCCACAATCTACATTTGGTGTATAAAGTGGCTTATGCTTACCTCTAAGGAGTGTTGCGATTTCTGTGATGAGACGACCAAATGTCTTACCTTCTGCATCTAAAACAACCCATTCGCGTTTAATTTCATTGGCTTTTGCCATTTTGGTAATATTCATTGCATTGCCTTTCTTAAAAATATTATGACTTAAAAAGCCCAAAAACTCTTTTTGGGATAAAGGTCGCAATTATATCGGAGTTATATTAAATATAGCTTAATTTAAGTTATAATTTATGAAGTAATTCACTAGGAATTGTGCGGTAATTTCGCAGAAACTTACGGCGTTAGTGCAATGTTGATGGAATCGCAAATCTGACAAGCTTACGATTTTAGATTGGCTATCGCATATATTTTGTGGTGCTAGTTTTGAGTTTCTTGCATCTCTTTGGAATCCTCTTTAAAAGGAGGACCTTTTTGCAAGAGCATTGTGAGTGTTGCTGCTTTTTGAGGATCCATTTTTGCTAGAATCTTGCTTATAATTTTTGTATCTAAAGAGAATAGAATCGTAGCAGCTTCATCATCGGATAAACTTTGCAAAATTGTAGCGGATTTAGAGTCTTTCATTGTGGCATAAGTTTCGCCAATTTTGCTTTGTGTAATGCCTTTTATCTCTTTTAAAATTTCCTCGTTGCGCTTAAGTAGGCGCTCAATTTTTTCCTGACGTTCTTGAATGTCTTTTTGTGTCTGGGCGATGGCTAGTTCGCGTTTTTTGAGGTCTTGTTCTTTTTGGTCAAGCACATTTTGTGTTGCGCTTTGGAGAGCTTGCAAGGCTTGTTGTTGTTCGTCAATTCTTTCAAGCTCCCTTAGAATCTCACCTTTGCGTTGTTCAAAAATGATATTGCAGTCAATGACTTGGTTGCTTTGTGCTGCATTAAGGCAGAAAGGGAACATAAGGGCATAAAGCATACTTGGAAAACGAAAAGAGTGTTTCATAAGATTCCTTTTAGTGTTTGTCTTTGTTGTTTGCATGAAGCATTACAGAAATTTCATCTAAATTTCTGTTTTCTTGAATACGTGCTTTATCAAGCATTTTTTTTACCTCTAAACCATCTAAATATTTCGCCTTTTCATACTCTACATTTTGGAGTTTGAAGTGCTCTTGAAGGGCTTTTTTTTCTTGTTTTAGCTCTGCTAATTCCTGCATTTTAAAATCAATGCTAGAGCGGTATTCTTCTTTGTGATGGACAAAGGTCAAAAAAGCTTGATAGATTCCATTTTGTGGCTCTTTTAGTGTGGCAAATTCTTGCACAAGCGCATCAATCTCGCCTTGCTTAGCAATGATGTGCCGGGCATTTTTTTGGAGCATTAATTCTGCCTCATCTACTTTTTTTTTGCGCAAAAGCACAAGTTGTGTGAATTTTGTTTTCATCTAAAAATCGTATCATTTCTATCAGGACTTGTAGAAATCATTGTGATTTTTACGCCGATAAATTGCTCTAGGGCTAAAATATAGTCTTGTGCATCTTTTGGAAGTTTTGCAAATTCTCTAACACCAGCAGTTTTATCCCACCCTTTAAAGCTTTGATAAATCGGCGTAACCTGCGCTAAATCGTTTGGAAAATCTTTTAAAACATTCCCTTTCTTGTCTTTATAGCCGGTGCAAACTTGGATACTTGCAAATCCGTCTAATACATCAAGCTTCATCATTGCAAGTGCGCTAACTCCATTAATGCGACAAGCATATTTCACCGCCATTGCATCTAGCCAACCGCAACGTCTTGCGCGTCCTGTTGTTACACCAAATTCACCGCCTTTTGTGCGCAAAGTTTCACCAATTTCGCCTTCTTCCTCTGTTGGAAAAGGTCCATTGCCTACACGTGTACAATAAGCCTTCGTGATTCCGATGACTTCGCCTAGCTCTCTTGGCGCGATTCCTGTTCCACTGCATGCTCCTGCTGCTGTTGTTGTGGAGCTTGTTACAAAAGGATAAGTTCCAAAGTCGATATCTAACATGCTGCCTTGCGCACCCTCGCATAGAATTTTTTCGTTATTGTCCATTGCCTTCCATAGCATTGCAGTTGTGTTTGCAAGATAAGGCAAAAGTGCCTTAGCATAAGAGTCAAGTTCAGTTTTAATGTCTTCAAAAGTAGGAGTTGGAATCACAATTCCTTTTGCACTCAAGCTTTGGAATTTTTCTAGCACTCTTTGTGCTAAGGATTCTGTGTTTTTTAGCTCTTCAATACGGATTCCATTGCGAGAGACTTTATCAGTGTATGCTGGTCCAATTCCCTTGCCTGTTGTGCCAATAGCTACTTTTGCACTTTTTTCATTAAGTTGGTCAAGCAACTCATGATAGGATAAGATTAAGTGTGCCTTTGCACTAATAAACAAGCGTCCTTGTAGTCCGCCATGCATGTTTTCAAATTGAGCCATTTCTGTGATTAATGCTTTTGGGCTAATAACAACACCACTGCCGATGATATTTTTACAATTTGGGTAGAGAATGCCCGAAGGGATTAGGTGTAGAGCATATTTCTTTCCCTCTGTAACAATAGTGTGTCCAGCATTATGTCCCCCTTGATAACGCACGACATAGGCATAGTTGCGCGCAAGCAAATCCACCATTTTTCCCTTACCTTCATCCCCCCATTGAATCCCTACAATTAAATCTGCTTTACTCACCATCACTCCTTAATAAATATTGGATTAAATCATCTGTGTAGATTCCAAAACCGCAAGCATTTTGTCCTAAAATCGTGTATTCTCCACCCATAATTAAAGTTGCATTCTCTGCAAAGAATCTAAAAAACAATCCAGTGTAATAGTGCATTGGTGCATAATACAGCGGCGAGATAATGCAATTTGCATACGGGATTGCTTTTGCAAGGTTTAAGAGTTGCTCTAAAGCATTATTTAGATTCTGTGGTAAATTGTTGTGGTGTTGCATAAAATTTTGCAGAGATTCTGCATTATGCACACACAAAAGCTCTTGCATAAGAGGATTTGCGCTAGTTATTGCATC
The DNA here is from genome assembly GCF_019711685.1 of Helicobacter turcicus. Classification (GTDB taxonomy): domain Bacteria; phylum Campylobacterota; class Campylobacteria; order Campylobacterales; family Helicobacteraceae; genus Helicobacter_D; species Helicobacter_D turcicus. Next base: position 4,216 of record NZ_JAIGYQ010000009.1, on the reverse strand, counting down.
CACATCAATTTTTTCAAAAGCAATGAGTGGAATCCCAAAAGTTTCTGCGCAAATTTGTGGGATTTTTACATTAGCAAGTTGTAAGAATAGCTTGTGATTTTCTTTGTTTGTTAAACTAGAATTTTTAGAATTTGAAAAATTGGATTCTAAAACACCCAAAGACATTGCAATAAAATGCGCAATATCGCAATTCTCTAAGTTTTCTACACCAATTTGATGAATCTCAGTTGTAGGATAAATAAAAATCGGTTGGATATAAAACCAACGCTTATTTAGTGCATTCTCGCGCAAATGTGGTGCTAAAAGACGGATTGTGTCAATAGTGGAATCATTACGCAATGCGATTTGGTGATTGTATTGGTTGTTTGTGCGAACGACTTCACGGCTTTGTGTATCACGTTGATGTTCCAAATATGCAAAAGTCGGCGTGATAATCTCTTCATACCCATTTTGATAAAGAATCGCACTAGCAAGGGCTTCAATCTCACGTTTTAGACGTGCATTTTTGCCAAAATAGAGTTTGCAACCCTGTGGAATCTCGTGGCTTAAAATCACAAAATTTCCTTCATAATTTCTAATCTAAATAAGAAAGCATTGTAGCATATTTTAAATGAAACTTTGCGCTAGTGGCTTTAAGGCTCAAAGCTCAAGTGATAAAATAAAATTTCTTCTTGTGGAAAATTCTTGCAAAAACTCCTTGCTAGAGTCGCGGTAGATTCCAAAAACATCCACAAAATAATAAGCAATAGTTGAGGGTTGTGGCATTTGTAAAGCGTTTGTTTGGGGAGGTGTTTGCATTAGTGTCGGGGTGAATTGCTTTAAGACAATAATATAGTGATAATCACCAATTTGCAAAGAAAGCTCTGTGAAATTAATCGATGTTAAGCTTTTATTTTTTAATTGGATTTTTAAAGCTTCTTTGATGCTAACTAAATGAAGGTCTAGCCATAAAATGCGCGCGTTTAAATCTTCTAATGTATGGCTTTTTTGCTCAAATTTTGTAGAGAGAATTAGCACAAATGCTCCTAAAATCACAAAAAGCATCAAAGGCAGTAAGATAATGCCTTTATGCATCATAGTTCCACAATTATCGTGCTGGCACAATAGGAATCCTTTTCTAAACATAGGTGAGCATAAAGCCCTAAATGATGAGATTTTAGACTAAAATGACTTAGATTTTCAAGGAGTAAAGTTTTATTGCCATTTTGCTCTAAGATAATAGAATTACTAAAGTGTAAAAGTGTGGGAGAGTTTAGAAAATAAAGCTGTGGGGAAATCTTGGTGAGAGGTTGGAGTCTTAACGTTGATGGGAGTTCTAACGTGATAGAATCTGTGTTTAGGGCTAAAATTTTGCCTTGAAAATTCGGATTATAAAAATCCTGTGGAGCGATGAATTCTTCAGTAATTAAAAGGGCTGTTTTTGGAATCTTAAAATCACATGTTGTATTAGCACTAGAGGGTTGTGAGAGTTTTAGGAAATCTAGAGTTAAGGTATTATTTTTAACCTGCACACTTTTTGGGTTAAAAATCCCATGAAAACAAGGAATTGCAAAATCCCCATGCAAAGAAAAATGTTCTAATTTTTCATAAAAAATGAGCGATTCTCCAATGAGATTTTTTGGAGTTGTGGAGATTTGCGCACCGGAAGGGTTAGATAAAATTTGCAAGCTTTTTAGTTGCGCGTTTTCTAAGAGCCTTTTAATCTGTAAAAGCGCATTTTGTGCTTTTAATTGTTTTTGAAAACTTTGGCTTTTTAAGCTGTAATTTTGATAGATTCCTAGCAGTAATTTTGCGCTAAAGATTCCAAAAACTCCCAATAATAAAATAGCAAGTAGGACTTCTAATAATGTAAAAGCGCTTCTTTTTAAGTTTTTTGGCATTTAATAGGCTTTGGTAGCATTGATTTCAAAAAGTGGAGTAAGGGGAGGAATGTTGGAATCTAAAATGCAATTTGGAGATATTTTGTTACAAAAAGTTACAGATTCATAGGAATAATTGTGTGTATTTTGCGGGTTTTTACTATGATTTTGTTTAAGATTTCCCAAAACTCCCAAGATAGCCACACCTAAAACTACCATAAAAACTAAAAATTCTAAAAGTGCAAATGCTTTCATAAAAGGATTATATAAGTTTCTTTAAAAAAGTAAAATTTATTTTATGTGTGTTAATTTTAAGTTTTAAAATCAAAATAAAACTCAAGGAATTGTGATTTTTGAAGTGTTTTAAGAGTGATTGCATAATATTTTATACGTTATTTTTAAGCGATAAAGAAATGCAAGATCAAGCAAATAGCGAGAATTTGCGTGATTTTTTGGAAGCAAAAATTTGCGTGGTGTTAAATTTACCAAAAGAGCATGAATATTTTTTGCATTATACTTTATCTGATAGTGGCACTGCTTACCATTGTGTGCTACTAGATAAGGAAACCTTGAAGGATTATACCAGTAGTGCTGAAGAGTTTCTAAGCCATCCTTGTTTTTTGTGTGCGCAATTTGTTAGGGAGGGTTATGTTTTGATAAAGGATGGGAATCTCAATTGGGTGTTTGTGGGATTTAAAGAGCAAAATATTGTGGATTTTTATGCGCTAGAAAATTTGGGGGAAGTGCGCAAGAAGTTAGAAACATTGGGCTTAAATGCGTTTTGGTTATGGGAAGTGGGTGACCTTACTTGCCATGAGAGAGAAATTTTAAAGGATATGGAATCTAAATTTTCTAGGCATCACATTGCGCAAACCTTAGAAAATATGGAGTTGTTAGAGTCTTATAACTTTAATCCCTTAGAAAAATCTTTGCCCTTTTTGCAAACGCGCACAGGAGGAGCGTTTAAGTGTTTGGTCGCAGGAGTTGCGCTTGGGATTGCTCTAGGGGCTGTGTTCATCTTAGTTGGGTTGTTAAAACAAAGAGAAAATACGGGGTTGCAATTGCAAATTAGCACATTGCAAAGTGAGCTTGAGAGACTTAGTGAAAATCGCACACAAGCTCAAAATGAGCTAATAGGTTTGCAAGAAAAATTAGAATCTTTGTGGAGTGTTTATCATTCTAATGCGGAATCTTTAAAGGATTTTGGTGAAGCGGATTTTCAAGTGGCGCAATTAATACTTACATTAAATCCGCATTTGGAAAAATTTAATGTGAAAATTGCATATTTTGGGGTGGAGCAGGAGAGTTTTGCCTTGTTGCTTTTTGGGGTAAATGCACTAAAAGTTTTGGAGGCGGTAGAGAAAGAATCGCTAGGCGAGATTCAAACAATGGGAGCTTATGGGGAGTTCGTGTGGAGTGCAATTAAAGGAAACAAAAATGGAAATTCCTAACTTGCAAATAGAATCTTTTTTGCAAGAACGTTCAAGACGGGAAATGGTGCTGCTTTTTGTGCTGTGTTTTGTGCTAGGATTTGCACTTGTTGTAATGTTATTATCTAAGAGTGTGCAAAATACAATTACAAATCAAAATGCACAAAATGCACAACTCAATCATAGGCTATTTGCATTGCAAAATGCTATTACAACACAGAGTAATCTCAATGCACAAGATACACAAACCATTCGCAAAGAAATCGCAATAATGGAACAAAAAATTATGCAGCAAGAGGAGAGAAAAAGGCTTGCGTTGGAGAGGTTTGGTGTGTATTTTTTAAGAGAATTAGCAGATAGTAATGCACTCTATAATGTGGAGATTGCGCAAGAAAATGGACGGATAAATTTTGGAGCGAGGGGAAAATATCACGCAATGTTAAACTTTTTGGAATCTTTGCAAACGCAACCTAAGCTATCTCTTTTTGCGATGCAACTTTATCCAAGCTCAAGTGCTAGAGATTTGACACTTTTTGCAACTTTGCAGATTCAAGGGGAGTAGTTGCGCTATTTAATACTTTTTTTATTGATTCAAGTGCTTTTTTGCGACCCATTTTATTACGGAACTAAGGATTTTGGGGAATTAAAACTCTTTGGAATACTGCATACTAAGGCAAATATCAATGGAAATTGGGTTATGCTAAATGCAAAATTCACACATGCACAGACAAATTTCAAATTACTAGCACTGCAAGACTCTTGCGTGATTGTAGAAAATACGGATTCTAAAAACAAACAAAGGTTATGCAAGGAAAAGCCTAAATTTATCAAGAAAAAGTAATAGGTAAGGGAGGATAAGTTGCGGTTTTTAGTGATTTTTCTGTGTTTGTTTGGGGGAGAACTTTTTGCATGTAAGGAACGTGTGTT
>NZ_JAIGYQ010000008.1 GCF_019711685.1 Helicobacter turcicus | reverse complement strand
ATATTACAGAGCTACATAAAAAAGAACAAAAAGCTTATGCACAACACATACAAAAGAATCCTGCATTAAAACTTCCTCCTTTAGAATCTTATTCTGATTATAAAGAAGCTTTAAGATTCAAAGAACATTTAAGTTATAAACTTGGCAATGCTTTTTTAAAAGCATATAAGAATGTGTGGGGGGGGGGGGCATAATAAAATACATCTTTATAGATGTGCCTAGAATAAAAAGAGAATGGAGAGAAAAACAAAAGGAGAAAAAATGAAAAACTTTAAAACTCAAAAATCTATGCATCACCTTAAAGGTTCTATCTTTTTTCACATTGCATAAGCGCACCCTTAAACACTACAAAAAATGAGTTGTAGCTCCGTCGTAGTAGTTTTAACGCTCAAATACCAAAACATTTAAATTCATTTCTTCAAATCCTAAATGCTCCTGCCCTCTAAATTCTATCCAAACAAGCACCTAGACTATGTAGAAATTTTAGATTCCTCTAACTCTTTTGTAATGTAATCTTTAATGTGTGCTGTAATAGTGGGATTAATCTTTAATCGTAACTGCAAAATAGATAAAGTTACACCAAAATCTTCTAATTTTGGTACATCTTTTTGCGTCACAAGCAAAGAAGTTGCCCCTAAGCGTTGATATTCTTTTAAGATTTTTTCTTTATCAAAAAAGGAGTGGTCTTTTAATGTGATTTTTCCTACGACATTAGGCAAATATTCCTCTAAACGTGTGGGATTTGCAATTGCAGTTAGAAATAACATTTTAGACGTTGGGTTTAGCAATTCCACCTTTCTTTCATAATCAACACCTTCTTGCACTAAAATATCTGCCTGATCATAGGCTCTCTTAGATTCTCTATACCCACCACTTGGAATACAAAAGCTAAAATAAGGCTCTAATTTTGGCTTTAAAAGGATATTGAGTTTTTTAAACTTAAAGCGGAATCCATCATCTAAAAACACGATTCTAGCACCCAGTTCCTTTGCCTTTAAGATTGCATCTGCACGTTTCTCACTTACAATCACACTAGCATTGGGCAAGGCTTTAGCTAACATTATTGCTTCATCGCCTGCATTTTCTACACTTTCTTGAAGGATTCCTTTTATGCTAACAACCTTTAACCCCTTAGTTTTGCGCCCATATCCACGCAAAATCAAGCACACATCAGTATAATTCTTTGCAACCTCTATAATAAAAGGTGATTTTCCACTGCCTCCTAACACTAAATTTCCAACACTAACAATTGGAATCCCAAAATCCCTAAAACGCGCAAATTTACGCTTGAGTGTTGCAACCGCACAATACATAAAGGAAAAAGGTAATAATAATAACGCTAAAACCTTTTGCATAGGGCTTGGCGCATAAAAATACTGCTCAATTTTGCGCATTTATCCCCTTATACACGCACACTAGCAAGGTTTAGGACTTGCTTACACACATAATCCATATCTACTTGTTGCATCGCACTATAAATTGGCAAACTCAAAATTTGCTGGTAATTTCTAAGTGCAACAGGAAAATCACTAATTTTATATTTATATTTGCTTTTATAATAGGTCAGCAAGTGATTTGGCACAAAATGCAATGCTGTTTCAATCCCACATTCTTTAAGCTCTTTTGCAAAATGGTCGCGATTCTTATCCACTTTAATAATAAAATGCAAAAAAGTATGTGCGCTTTTAATCACAGGCAAAGAAATGTGTGGCGCATTCTCTAAGTTTTGATAATAGTATCTTGCAATCTCTTGACGACGTTTAATAATATAATCAATGCGCCTAAGCTGACTAAGACATAAGGCAACATCTAAATAGCTAACATTATATTTATTTCCAATCCCCACGACATCATATAAATACTGCGGACGCGTGGAGGTTGTTTTCTCACTCACAATTCCATGATAACGCAACAAGACTGCTGCTTCTGCAAGCTCTTTATCCTGTGTAGTCAAAACTCCAGCTTGTGCCACAGGATTAAACGCATCAAGCACAATACTAAAAATACTTGCAAAACTCTTTTTTGCGCCAACTTTCACACCATTATATGTAAGTCCTAACGCCATTGTGGCATCTTCAATAATTTTAATATTATACGTTTCTGCAAGCTCAAAGAAAGGATTAATATCCATAGCCTGCCCTGCTGTATGACTTACAATAATTGCGCGCAGTTTTTTCACGCCCATTTTTTCAATAGTTGCTTTACATTTTTCAAAAGACATAAAGAAAGTATCTTCTTCAATATCCACAAAAATCGGTTCAGCATCAAAGTGGCGGATAATCTCTGGAAACATTGGGTGGCAATTTACTGAGCAAATAATTTTATCGCCCCGCTTAATATCCATAGCAAATAGACATAAATGAAAAGCAGTCGTTCCGCTAAGCGTTGCTATTGCATATTTAATTCCAATAAAATCCCTAAATTCCTCTTCTAGCTCACTTACAATATCATAGCTAGGATTCTCCAAAACATTAGCAATGGCGTCCTTCTCTGCTTTTGTAATATCGGGGATAAAATAGGGAATTTTTCGCATACTTTTTCCTTTAAATTTGCGCAATATCTGGCATTTTTTGTTTAAATGCAAAGTGTTTCATTCGTGTGCGGACTAAATTTAATGCATCTTTAGGCAACCCTTGAGCTAGAATTGCTACATCGTCCTTTCCTTCAAGCAATAGTAGCATAATTCTATCTAATGTTGCATAAGAAAATCCTAGCTCCTCTTCATCACTCTGTCCCGCGTATAAATCTGCACTCGGGGCTTTTTGCATAATACTTTGTGGAATCTCTAGAACTTTTGCTAACTTATAAATTTCAGTTTTATAGAGGTTTCCAATAGGATTAATTGCACAAGCTAAATCACCATAAATCGTTCCATATCCTAGCAAAATCTCACTTTTATTACTCGTTCCAACAACAAGAGCATTGTTTGCAAAGGCGTAATCATACAAACAAATCATTCTTAACCTAGAACAAAGATTGCCTAAACGTATTTGGGATTGTGCAAGATTTGGTAAAGTTTCTAAAAATGCATCTTGTGGTGCGCTAATACTAATAATTTCATTTTGGATTCCAAACTTTTCACACAATTCTAGTGCATGTTCTAAACTTTCTTTGCTAGATTGCCTTGAGGGCAACATTAAAGCCTTGTGAGAATCCTTAAAAGCCAGCTGACAAAGTCTAGCCACCACTGCAGAATCTATTCCACCACTTAGCCCAAAAACAACAGCATCAAATCCACGATTCTTAACTGCGTTTTGAATAAATGCTACAAGTTTTTGCGCAATTGTTTCAAAATCTCTCATAAATCACCACCCAATAAAAGCATTAAGTCTTTAATTTTAGAAATTCATATTCACAAAGAATTCTTATAAGTTTTTAAAAATATAATTTTATCTAAAAATATTTTTAGATAAAATGCGCACGCAAAAATTATTTTTAAACAAAGGATAAACATGATGAAAAAGGCAATTGCACTTTCTCTAGCACTTAGCACTTCCGTGTTTGCAGCGGATAATCTTGTGGAAATCACTCCACAAATTGGTGGAAGTTGGCATATTAGTAACGATAGATATGCTGATGACATTGATTTAAGCTATGGTTTAAAATTTGCTACTCGCGTTATGCCAAGTGTGCTTTTAGAAGTTGGATATGAGCGCATTGATGATGCAAAGTATAATTTTCCAAAACAATCCACTGATGTGAATCGCTATTATGTAGATTTAGTCAAAGAATTTAATATTGATAGCAAGGTTTCTCCTTATATTTTAGGAGGATTTGGTTATGAGCATATCTCTAATGAATTCCAAAGTATGGACAGCGACTTTTTTGGACAATATGGCGTGGGTCTGCGCTATGCTTTAGCAGAGTTTTTACACTTAAAAACAGAGCTTAGACATGTTGTAAGCTTTGATGGACGTAGTGATATTGTGGGTAGTGTCGGCTTTAGTATTCCTTTTGGCACTTATGCAAGAGAAGAAATTGTTGTAGAAGAAGTTACAGAAATTGTTGAACAACAACCAACACTCTCACACATTCATACTTTCTCTGTGCAATTCCCATTTGATTCTTCTGCTATTGCTCCACAATACAATGCAGAAATTAGAGATTTCGCACAATCTATGAAAGACAATCCAAACCAAACTGCTGTAATTAGCGGTCATACAGATTCCACAGGCAACGATGCATACAACCAAAAACTATCAGAACGTCGCGCAAAAGCTGTTAAAGACGCAATTATTGAAGAAGGTGTGCAAGCAGGGCGCTTAGAAGCTAGAGGTTATGGAGAATCTAAACCTATTGCCGATAACACAACAAAAGAAGGCAGAAAAGAAAACAGAAGGGTAGAAGCAGAAATCTACACAACACCAAGTAATTAAGTTAGGATTATGCGACCAATTATTAAGCATGATATTGCCATTTATGCGCCTGATGTGCATTTAGACATGAAAGCCGCTAAGGAGATTTGCCAAGTCCTTATCTCAAATAGTGCGACGATTCGTTCGCTTGCGCTAAAGGCGGTGTATTTCTCCTTTGAAAATATCCATGAATTTGACGAGGGCGCAACAATTCTTATCGCAAAAGCCTTGCTTGCGATGCAAAACAAAGTCAGCGTTGCAGTGGCTTTTGTTGATTATAACGATGAACAATTTCCAAAGCTAAAAACCTTGTTCCCCAATAAAAGCTTGCCGCTGTTTCGCACAGAGAATATGGCAAACTTACTGCTAGGATTAAAAACACCGCCTCTTAACCAAACCATTGTCTATTATGATAAAGATAGCATGGTGCAAACGCTAATCTCTCAAGAGCTAATCTCTAAGGGTTATCAAGTCATTTGCATTAATTCTAGCAGTGAGTTTATCAATAAGCGTCGTCAGCTATTAGATAAAGCCATTTATCTTTATGACATTTATTTTGATATTACAAACAATTTCATTCCCATTACCATTGCAAATGGAATCGTAACTTATACTTTATATAAAAAAGTAGATAAAAACATTGCTCTATTTTTTAATATCCAAGCGCATAATTCTAGACTTAGAGAGGGTTATAAGATTTTCATTTTTGACGCAAGCGAGACAAAGGAGTTTAATTTAAGTGTGCTTGATTTTATAATGTCCTTAGCACTAAATAATACGCGATTTGAATCTTGTATCGCCATTTGTGGCTTGAAAGCTAATCTAGACACAGATAAACAAAACCTTTGCGCTAGGAGCAATATTTTATTTTTTCACAGCATTGAAGAATGCAAAAAAAATCCAAAAATTCAAGAGTTAGCTAAAAGCTACCAAACAGCTGGACAAAAACGTAAAGGCTTGACAAAGCAACTTGTAGCGCAACTTCCCGTGTTTATTAATGCAGCTATTGAAACGCTCTCTTCTTTAACTGGTGGGAGCGCAAAGCGCACAGATTATAAAGTTACACCTTATAATAAAACTTCCCAAACAGATGTTATGGGTGCGATGATTAAGTTTGAAGGTGATGTGAGCGGATTAGTAGCACTTTGTTTTAGCAAATCTATTGTCAAAGAAGCCTCAATGATGCTACTAGGTGAAGAATCTCAAAGTGATGAGGAATTACTAGATGTCATTTCTGAATTTACAAACATTATTGCTGGACGCTCAAAAGCAGTTCTATCTGAGCATAATGTCTCTATTGGAATCTCTCTACCAAAAGCCTATAAAAGTGAGGAAGAAATTGCTATTACACTAAGCGATAAGCAAGGTGTACAGGTTAATTTACTGCTCAATGATAAACCTTTGGTGCTGTTTTTAGCGCATTAAATACCGCTCTAAAATTACAAGTGCCGCAAGAGAATCTAAGCTCCCATCTCTACTATGCGCTTTTTTGCGCATTTTTTTGTCCTCTAATTTTTCTAAAGCCTCTTTAGAGCTAAATGCTTCATTTAAGAAAACCACCTCAATGCTAGAATCCAATTCCAATAATCCAACAAAATGTTTAATACGTCTTTGCATTACTAAAATAGGTTCTTCTTCTTTAAAACTACACTGAAATTCCTCTAAAGCAAAATCTTGAAAAGTGGAATTTTTTTCAGGCAGCCCTACGACAAGCACACTGGCTTTAGACTCCATAATTAACGAGCGCACAGCATTTGCAGCTTGATTACGATTTTTACGTAAAATTGGCTCTAAACATAGCGGAATCCCATTAATACACTTCGCTACACCAATGCGCTTTAATCCAATATCAAGAGCTAGGATAATTTTGGAATCCTTTTTTTGCAATGCTATATTTTGATTTTTTGTTTGAGTAGATTCTATCATTTTAGATTCCAAATTTTGTAATTTTATAAATCTCTTTCATATTTTAGGATAATTTTTAAAACTTTGACACTTTCTAGGTTATAGCTTTTAACAACCTAACAACCCGTATTCTAATTTTAGCTTTCTCTTTAAAACTTAAAGCTTTAATTTCTAACGTTTTTGATTATATCTCCTTTTTTTTTAACAAAATTTTGTTTAGTAGCTTTAACCTTCTCCTTTTACTGCTAATCCCTCATCTATAATAACTTACACTCCACTTACTTGCATTTACTTTATCTTTTGTTTATTTATAAGGAAGTCTTTCTAATTAGCTCACAATCTTTTTTGTGATGTTCTAATTGCAGCAAACCCTTACCAAAAACACTTTTAAGTTGAAAGCTTTTGCCTAATTGCCTCTCTAACCTCTAAATATTCTCCGCAAAAATGCGGTAAAAACTGCGTTTTATTAAAGGTTCTTTGACGCTTAGCAAGTTGTGCAGTGTGTGTTGTGATTAAAGATTCCAACTCTTTCAAGTTAAATTCTCCTCTTTTAAATGCTAAAACTTCCTTAATCCCTATACTTTTTGCCCATTGATGTGCCTCCCCATAACATTCTACCAATCCTTCAATCTCGGCAATCAAACCTTGCTCTAGCATTCTTTTCGTGCGCAACGCAATCTTTTGCTGTAAAACTGCTCTATCAAGCATAATATCAAAAATTGCACAATCTTTCAAAATGGGATATGGAGGATTTTTCTTAAAATACACGCTTGGCGCACATTGTGTATCAAAATAAATCTCTAAAGCACGTATAATGCGATAGGAATCCTTAGCTTGTAACCTCTTTGCATATGCAGAATCAATTTTACATAAAAATGCGTATTGCTCTGCTAAATCTCCTATGTCTCGGATATTTTCTTGTGTGGTAGCTTTTCGCTTTGGCATTGGTGAGATTCCGCAAAGAAGAGATTTTAGATAAAAACTAGTGCCGCCAACAATAAGTAAATGCTTGCAATTTTGTATGCAGAATTCTTGTGCTTTTTTAAATTCCGCAATGAAGTTTTGCACATTTTGCACTTGCTTAGGAGATAACACATCAATCCCAAAATGCACGATTTCTCCGCGCTCTTTTAGGCTAGGCTTCGCACTTGCAATGTCAATTTCTTTATAAATACTTAGAGAATCAAGAGATAGAATCGCACAAGAAAACTCCTTAGCAATCTCTAAAGAAAGAGCGGTTTTTCCCGAGCCACTACCTCCTAAAATCGCAAGAGTCTTAAAATTCTGTTGCGTCTGCAAATTAAAAATTCTAGGCAAAGTTCTTGGAGGCTAAAATCGCTTCTAAAAAAGCACTCTTAAGAGCATGTTTTTCCAAAGTTGCCACACCTTGAGCCGTAGAACCTCCAGGACTCATTACATTTTCTTTTAAAAGCACAGGGTGTGTTTGCTCTAAGAGGCTAGAAAATCCACTAAATAGCGTCTGCACAATCTGTGTGGAATCCTCCCTGCTTAGTCCATAAGTTACCCCACTATCAATGAGAGATTCTGCAACAAGGGCTAAGAACGCAGGCGCACAGCCACCAAGTGCTGTGGCTAAGGAGAAATGCTTCTCTTCTAACCAAATACTTTTCCCAATAGCATTAAAAATATCAAAGGCTTCTTTTTTGTATTGCGCATCACCACAAAGACTAGTGATAGATTGCTTGATGCTTGCACACACATTTGGCATTGCGCGGATATAAAATTCTGCATTGACTGCACCTTTTAGTTGCTCTACACTCACGGCATTTAAAATAGAATACACACATTTTGCCCTGCCTTTAAATACAAAGGAATCCAGCGCGTAAGGCTTCACACACAGCAATACCTCCCTATCTGTGATTTCTAACGTGGAATCTTTTAAATAAAGGGGAGTTAGGTTTAAAGTGTCGCAGAAATTTTGGATTTTAGCACAATCTCTACCGCAAACTAGGATTCTATACTTATCCTTTAGTCCCTCTGCTAGGGCTTTTGCCATTTTTCCATAGCCAACAAGAATTAAGGTTTTCACTAAAACTACTATTGTGCAAAGTCAAAAAATTTAGAAATCGGCTCTGCTAACCCGAAGTTTTCATATTTTTGATTTTCTAACACAACTTGTGCGAGCGTTTTATTTTCAAAATTAAATAACACAGGTGCTAGGAAGTTAATCGTGGAATCTTGGATAGGCTCTTGAATGCAGACAATATTTAACGTTACAACTTGATGCTTTTGGGCTTCAACATTTGTAGAATCCTTTAACCCTAGTGCTTCTTTAATAGGCATTGGAATTTCAAACTCATAATCAGAGCGCACGCTGTAAGGATTGATTAAAGTAAAAGAAATCCCATCGTCATGCATACTCTTTAGTTGCATAAAAGTTTCATCATCTTTTGCAACTCTCTCTAAGGTCATTTTTTTGATTTGTTCAAAACCCAAAATAGGCGATTTTACTTCAAATTCCATACCGCGTTCCTTCTCCACCTTATTTATATTAATTTTGACAAATACCGCACTTTAGTGTCAAAGTTTTGCGTGTGATTTTATCGCAATTAAATCAAAAAATCAATTTTATTTATCTAAATTTTAGAAAAATTATCCGCAAATCCGCTATAATTACGCCCACATAAATTTATAATTCTTATCCTAATTTGGCTCTTCGAGCCTTTACAAAATCCATATTATAAAGGAATTTTAAAGTGTTTAAAATGATTAAAATTTCTATTTTTAGCCTTTATATTGCGCTATTTTTTGGTGCTTGTTCTTCCAAAACAAATAGCGGTCTAGCCCTTGATGAAGTCAATAAACCAGCAGATTATTGGTATCAAAATATGCTAAAAGAAATCCGCAATGACAATTTAGAAAAGGCTGATAGTTATTTTGTATCCTTGCAAAGTGAGCATTTAAACTCTCCCCTACTTAGCGAAGCTATGCTAATTTTAGGGCGTGCGCATATGCAAAAAGAAGAATATGTGCTTGCAGGATTTTATTTTGATGAATTCACAAAACGCTTTGGAAACCCAGAAAATATTGATTTTATTAAGTTTTTAAAACTCCAAGCCAATTACTTTGCTTTCTCTAAGCAGTTTCGTGACCAGCAGTTGCTTTTAGATTCCATTAAAGACGCTAAAGAATTTACCCAAAAATACCCTTACTCCCGCTATCGCCCAATGGTAGATTCTATGCTTTTGCGCTTAGAGCTATCCAAACTCACACTTGATGAAGAAATTGCACGCCTTTATGAGCGCAGAAAAAAAGGTAGCGGTGCGGAGTATTACAGAGAAAAAACACAAGAAGCCCAGTGGCTAAAAGATGTATTACGTGATGATGTAAAATCACCATGGTATCAAAAACTCTTTGAATGGTAGGAGAAAATATGCAATTAACGCGCTATGGCGAATTTCCAAAGGATTTACCGGTTATTGTTGATGAGGATATGCTTCTTTATCCTTTTATGATTGCCCCTCTATTTATTAGCAATGAGGATAATTTAAAAGCTATTGATTTGGCAATGGAGGGCAAAGATAAACTTATATTCATTGCCCCTTCAAAATCTAATGATGAAGACACACTAGATTTTTATGACATTGGAGTAATTGGCACAATTATGCGCCGTGTTGCTCTACCAGAAGGACGCATTAAGATTCTATTCCAAGGCTTAAGTCGTGGTAGTATTTTACAAATCAAATCTACAAATCCAAACATTGCAAGTGTTGCACCTATTATCTCCTTACCTTATGATGCCGTGCGCATTGAGGCAATTTTAGCAGTTTTAAAAGAAAACTTACGCACGCTTTATAGCATCTCCCAACACTTCCCTCAAGACTTACTAAAAAGCATTAATGAGACAAGTGACCCAAACCGCGCTGCAGACTTAATTTCAAGTGCAATCCGCCTAAAAAAAGACCAAGCTTATAAGATTTTTAAAGAGGAGAATCCAGAAGAGCGGCTATTAAGCCTTATTGAAATTACAATGGAAGAAATCCGCGCCCAGCAAATCCAAAAGGAGATAAAAAACAAAGTTAATTCCCAAATGGAAAAGGCAAACAAAGAATATTTTCTAAAAGAACAATTAAAACAGATTCAAAAGGAACTTGGTGGTGATTCCAAAAAGGATTCTGAAATTGAAGAATACCGCCAAAAGTTAGAATCCCTAAAATCTGCTATGCCAAAAGATGCGTATAAAGAGGTGCAAAAACAGATTAATAAGCTCTCAAGAATGCACCAAGATAGTGCCGATGCAAATCTATTACAAAATTATTTAGAAGTTGTGCTTGAAATTCCTTTTAACGCCTATGCGAAAAAAGATTTAGAAATCAGCGAAGTTGAGAAGCAACTTAGCAAAGACCACTATGCACTAGAGAAGCCAAAAGAGCGTATTTTGGAATATTTTGCAGTGCGCAAACTCCTAGAAATACGCAAGACAAAAGCAGAATCCCATTTAGATTCCACAGAAGCTAAAGGTACGATTCTTTGTTTTTATGGACCTCCTGGTGTGGGCAAAACAAGTCTTGCAAATTCCATTGCTACTGCTTTAAAGCGTAAGCTTGTGCGCATTGCATTAGGCGGCTTAGAAGATGTTAGCGAACTAAGAGGGCATCGTCGCACTTATATTGGAGCAATGCCCGGCAGAATCGTGCAGGGACTCATTGAGGCAAAAGAGATGAATCCTGTGGTTGTGCTTGATGAAATTGATAAAATCCGAAATTCTTTTCGTGGCGACCCCTCTTCTGTATTGCTAGAAATTCTAGACCCTGAACAAAATAAGGAATTTAGAGATTATTACACAAATTTTGATTTGGATTTAAGTCAAGTGATTTTTGTCGCCACAGCAAATGATATTAGTGCAATTCCCGCTCCATTGCGTGATAGAATGGAGTTTATCAACATTAATAGCTACACCCCTAACCAAAAAGAGCAAATTGCTAAAAAATATCTCATTCCCCAAGAGCTTAAAAAGCACGGCTTGCTTGTCTCTGAAGTAAGCTTTAGTCCATCTGCAATCAAAATGCTCATTGAAAAATACACAAGAGAAGCAGGGGTGCGGAGTTTAAGACGCAAGATTGCAGAGATTTTACGTAAAGTCAGCAAACAAATCCTACAAAGTGCGCAAAAAAATGTGGAATCTAAAAACACAAAAAAGATTTCAATCACACCCAAAACACTACCAAGTTACCTTGATAAAATTGTCTTTGAGTTTGAAAATGTGAGCAAAAACGCAGAAGTTGGGCTTGTTAATGGGCTTGCTTGGACAAGCGTCGGGGGCGATGTGCTAAAGATAGAAGCCTTAAAAATTAGAGGAAAGGGCAGTTTGCATTTAACGGGAAATTTGGGCGATGTAATGAAAGAGAGTGCAAAAATCGCCCACTCTTATGTCAAATTTCTCATTGACACAGGTGTGCTAAAAATCAACCCTAAGTTAATTCCACTCACTCCAAAAGAAAAGGAGGAACATTTAGAACCTAGTCCAAGTGAGATTTACAATCGCTTTGACATTCATTTACATGTCCCAGAGGGTGCCACACCAAAAGATGGACCAAGTGCTGGGATTGCTATTGCAAGTGCGCTTGCCTCGCTACTAACAAATAAAAAAGCACGTTGTGATGTGGCAATGACCGGAGAGCTAACTTTACGTGGAAAAGTTTTACCTATTGGAGGATTACAGGAAAAACTAATTGCCGCATATAAATCTGGAATACAAGAAGTGCTAATTCCTAAGAAAAATTTTGAACGTGATTTAAATGAAATTCCACAAGAGGTTAGAGACGGGCTAAAAATCCATCCAATAAGTGATTTTAAAGAAGTTTTAGCTGTCATCTTGAGATAGTGCTTTGTTTGATTTAAGCTTCTCTAATGCAGCAACTCCTAAAAGCATGGAATCTAAAAACCCCAAAAACTTAAAAACAGATTCCATCTCCACAATCTTGGATTCCTTAAATATCCCACCAAATGCACAAATTTGTGGTATTGATGAAGCTGGAAGAGGCTGTGTGGCAGGCTCAATGTTTGTATGTGGCGTGATTTTAGACAAACTCCCAAGCTCGCTAAAAAACTCACTAAAAGATTCCAAAACGTTAAGCCAAAAAAGACGTGATGCCATAGCAGATACCTTAAAAGATTATGCGGAATTTAAACTTGTAAAAAAGGAAGCTCACGTCATTGATACACAAGGATTAAGTGTGTGCATTAAAGAATCTTTGCAAGAAATTTTAAGCGCATTTAATGCCCCCTTTTATGTCTTTGATGGAAATTGTAATTTTAGCATTCCGCATTTAAAAACGCTCATTAAAGGCGATTCCAAACTCCATGCAATCAGTGCTGCAAGCATTCTAGCAAAAAATGCAAAAGATACAGAAATGCAAAACCTAGCACAACTTTTTCCACAATACGATTTCGCAAAAAATAAAGGCTATGGGACAAAGGCGCATATACAAGCTATCACAACGCATGGTTTATCCCCAGTCCATCGCAGAAGCTACCGCATAAAATCCCTAGATTCTGCCACACTTTTTTAGAAAAAGTTTATAAATTTTATCGCTTTTTTAACGAAGCAAACGTTATAATTTCAGCTATTTTGTAATGTAAGGTGTATATTTTGAGCGGATGTGTGATAACGATTACTTCAGGTAAAGGTGGTGTTGGAAAATCAACTACTACCGCAAATGTCGCAGTTGGTTTAGCCCAATTAGGCAAAAAAGTCGTTGCGGTGGATTTTGATATTGGATTGCGTAATTTGGATATGATTTTAGGGCTTGAAAATCGCATTGTTTATGATATTGTCAATGTAATGGAAGGCGAGTGCAATCTCTCCCAAGCACTAATTAATGACAAAAAAACAAAGAATCTTTATTTTCTACCAGCTAGTCAAAGCAAAGATAAAAACATACTAGATACAGACAAAGTCGCAACTCTAATCAATAGACTAAAAGAAGAATTTGACATTGTGCTTCTAGACTCCCCAGCTGGAATTGAGGGTGGTTTTGAGCACGCTATTTTCCTAGCCGATAGGGCATTAATCATCTCCACTCCAGAAGTCTCAAGTGTGCGTGATGCAGATAGAGTCATTGGAATTATTGATGCAAAAAGTCAAAAGGCAAAAAATGGCGATGAAGTCCTCAAGCACATTATTATTAACCGCATAAAACCTGAAATGGTGGAAAAAGGAGAAATGTTAAGCGTAGAAGATGTGCTAAATATTCTAGCATTGCCCTTAATTGGAATCGTTCCTGAAGATGAGAAAATTATCTCTTCTACAAACACTGGAGAACCTGTCATTTATGGGGATTCTCTAGCTTCTAAGGCTTACCAAAACATCGCAAAACGTATCTTGGGAGAAGATGTGCCATTTTTGGAATTAAAAGCAAAAAAGGGCTTTTTTGGAAGGTTATTTCAATGAATTTGTGGGAAAATATTTTCAAAAGCAAAAAATCATCTGCTCAAGAAGCAAAAGACCGCTTAACTCTCATTTTAGCCCATGAACGCGCGATTAATGTGCCTTATATGGAAGCTATGAAGCAAGAAATCTTAGAAGTCATTAAAAAATACACAAAAGCTCAAAAAATTGATATTAAAACAGATTCCAACCAAGATTTCAACACCCTTGAAGTTGAGATTCTTTTACAAAAATAAGTCCTAATGGATAAAGTTAAACCCCTTACAATAGGCATCATTGCTTTATTATTAGTCCTTTTAACCTTTAACTTTATCCCCAAAAGCTCCGATTTAAAGCCACAAAAAAACACACTTTCTCCCCAAAGGCTAACCCTTGAAAATAACACAACACTTGCAACAAACAATGCAGAGCTTATCCAAAAAAATATTGATTTTCTAAAACAGCATTTAGAACAAATGAAACTTGATTCCAAAAAAGATTCCCCTACGCAAGATAATATTACTCCACAAGATTCTGAAAATAGGGACTCTTCACAGATTTTAGACTCTAAAAAAGATTCCACACTTGCCACAGATTCCACAATTTTTAGCCCTATTTTACCCAAACAAACTACACACCAAAATCCAGAGATAAATTCTACCGCTTGTGTGCGCAACAAACCCCAACTTGCCATTATTATTGATGATATAAGCACCCTTGCTCAATACAAAGCCATCACACAGATTCCTTTTAAGCTCACACCCTCTTTGTTTCCCAAAAGCAAGGTTAATCCAGACACTCCAAAAATTGCCCAAATTGCACCTTTTTACATGATTCATTTGCCACTTGAAGCGCTAAATTTTTACCAAAAGGAACATAAGTGGCTATTTGTTGGTGATTCTAAAGAAAAGATAGAACTCTATATTAATGCAATCAAACAGGATTTTCCAAATTTAAGCTATATCAATAATCACACGGGTAGTAAATTCACACAAGATTTAAAATCCATGTCGCTACTTTTAGAAACACTAAACACACATCATATTAACTTTGTAGATTCTAGAACCATTGGTGCAACAAAAACTGCTGCTGCCTATGCAAAATCTCCTTACATTGCATTTAACCCATGCCAACAAACACCTTTAGAACGTGATATATTCTTAGACAATACCCTAGAAATTCCAAAAATTACACAACAACTCATTCAAGCTGTGCAAATTGCTAAACAAAAAGGCTACGCTATTGCCATTGGACACCCGCACAAAGCCACATTTCTAGCACTCAAAAATGCCACAGATTACCTAGAAAATAGTGGTATAGAACTCGTTTATATCCACGAAATCATCACACCATAAATACATTTATTTAAAGAAAATATGCTAAAATAGGGAACTTTCTAAGTTATTTAGAAAAATTGCGGCAAGGAAAATCGCGCATGACAACTCCAAAATCCACACAACAGCTACAAGGTAGCGTTTTAAGCATTGTGCAGTCTAAGGATTCCACATTATGCGTGGATAACACTTTTCATATTGCAGAAGTTAGCCCTTCCCTAAACGCCCCCAGAAGCGTTCAGGTTACCAAAAATGTGGAATCCCCTCACCGCTACTCGCACGCCTTTGGAATCTCTCCACAAGCATATTTTTGTATCCCAATTTTTGGCGAGAAGAAGGCATTTATCGTAGAGTTTGATAACGCAAAACCCAAGCATATTGCAACTTTAGATGACCATGATGGCGATATAGAATCCTCCGCGTTTTCACATGATGGGCGCTTTTTTGCTACAGGCGGACAAGATGGGCGCGTATTTTTTTACGATGGACGCAGTTTCTTACCTATCATTTCACTGCTTGCACGCTCTGATTATATTTCTACGATTCGTTTTTCCAAAACAGGTGAGTTTGTCGCTATTAGTGGATTTGATAAATTTACGCTCATCTTTGATATGCTCCGCCACAAAATCGCCTTCAACTTCGTTACAAACGATGTTGTAGAGGATTCCGCATTTTTTGATGATGATGAGAAGCTTCTCCTTGTATGTCGCAACAATGCTTCTATTATCTTTAGTCTAAGAGATGGCAAAATCATCTCCACAGAATACCCTTTTGCTTTTTGGCCCACAAGTATTGCTGTGGATTCCGAAGAAAATTATGCCCTTGTTGGCACACGTTCTGATACGCTTTATATTATTGCACTAAAAGACAATACAAAAGCTATGGAAATTAAAAACGAACACGCTGGAACTGCGTCGTTAGCTTTCTCTCTTGACCACTTATATATTGGCTCTATTGATGGAACACTGCTAATTATTGATTATAATGAGGGTAAAGACGAGCTAAAAGCAAGCCTTGAACGTAAAGATTATAAAAGCGCAAGAGATGCAATCAACAAAAATGTCTTTTTGAGTATTCACCCTTTAACAAAGATTTTTGATGAAGTTTGGCCAGAAATTTTGCACCAAGCTATTGATTTGCTCAATCAAGATTCCATTGAGGAAGCCATTGAGCTAACTGCGCCATTTGTCGTAAGCCCGTCTAAGAAAAATGAATTTGACTTTTACCTTGCTCAAAAAGATGGCGTGAAGACATTTTTAGAATTGATCACTAAAAAAGATTTTACAAAAGCCTATGAAATGCTTCAAACAACGAAGTTTCTTGTTAAAACACAAGCTTATGAAAAGTTGGAAAACATTTGGAATAAGGCATTTTTTAACGCTAAAAAGCTTTTAATTGAAAATGCGAATGCTAATAAACGTCTAGCAGAGCAAACTCTAGCACCTTTTAACAACACACCAAAAAAAGAACTCATTGTCCAACTACTGCGCAATTGTGATGTATTTGAAAAAGCTGAAGCACTTATCAAAAAACAAAATTTCAAAGAATACTTTAGCCTAACTTTTCAATTCTCTTTTTTGCGTGAGACAGATTTATACAAAAAAGTGCTACTTGTAGGTGAGCGAATGTTAGCAAACTTAATTGAACTAGAAAAAGATTTCCACTATGAAGAAGCAAAGAAAATTGCTGAAATCCTACTAGTATTCCCAACCCTAAAGCGCACCGCAAATGAGCGTATTGTGTTAATGCAACAAAAAGAAACACTCTTAAATGCCATTGAAGCAAAAGATATTAAAAAAGTGTATTCTTTAATTGATGAAATTGAAAGTTTGCGCTCTATGCAGCAGTTTAAAGATTTCACTAAAGACTTTTTACACCGCTATGAAGAAGCTAAGCCTTACGCATATAGCGGGAATGCAAAACACGCAATGGTTCTATTTGGAGAATATTTAGAGATTAATTACTGGGCAGATAAAATCGGCTCACTCTTAAAAGTTGCATATTTAAAACAAATTGAAGAAGCTTTACACGAGATTGAAGTGAATTGGGTAATTACATTAAAACGTTATTTTGAACGTTATGGCAAGAGCTTTGAGCTTGTAAAACTTCTCCAAAACCACGAGGTAAAAACCATTTTAGACCAATTTGAAGGCGATGGAGAAAGCGATGGTTATCGTCGCTATGGCTTTGTAGATTCCATTGTAATTTACCTAGTCCAAAAAGAAGCGTGATTTTGGAATATTCTAATACGGAATCCAAAATGGATTCCGACATTTCTAGCCACTTCCTCTCTCTTACAAAAATCCCTCAAACACTCACGCATATTAAAAATCTCAAGAATCTCTATTATTATGGCAACTTAGAACTTCTGAACAAGCCAAAAGTAGCCATTATCGGCACACGTAATCCAAACCCCTATGCACAAAACTTCACCCAAACAATTGCACAAAAGCTTAGCAAACATGGAATCGTAATTGTCAGTGGCGGTGCGCTAGGCACAGACATCATAGCCCACGCAAATGCCCTGCCTAATACGATTATGATTTCTCCTGCTTCACTAGATTACATTTATCCTAAAAGCAATACGCATATTATTTCTAAAATCTACAAACAAGGCTTGGTTCTTAGCCAGTTTGCACCCCATTATGTCCCACGGCGCTATTCCTTTTTAGAACGCAATAAGATTGTTATTAGTCTAGGAGAATATGTAATTATCCCCCAAGCAGATTTGCAAAGCGGTTCCATGCAGAGTGCAAACTATGCCTTATCTTTACAGAAAAAAATCTTTGTCCCACCACATCATATTGGGCAGAGTCTTGGCACTCAAAGTCTAGCTAAAAACAATCAAGCTAAGGTCATTTGGGAAATAGATTCCTTTGTGAATGCAATTTGTGCGCAGGTCTTTAAAAGTTTTACTAAAGATTCTACTAAAAATTACAACAAAAATGCTTCCGCATCTAGTGATGCGGTTTTAGAATTTTGCAAAGGGAATCCCTTTTTTGAAGATGCATTTTTACGCTTTGGAGAAGTTTTATTTGAATACGAGCTAGAGGGCAAAATCCGCCGCAATAACGGACGCTTAGAAGTCCTCTAACACTTAATTAAGATCCAAAATGGATTCTATTCTTCACCTTGCTAAAAAGCCCTTAACTTTCTTGATTTGCCTTGTGTTTTATCCCATAACTATAAAGCATTTTAATCCCAATGGTCAGGAAAATCCCTTCCATTAATGCTGCTAAAATAAGCGCATAATACTCTTCAGTGCTGATTGCCTCAAACTGCATTCCAAGTTGGGCAGTAGCAACTAAAAATGTCAAAGGCATTGCATGACTAAAGGCAAAAAGTGCAGTTTTAACATAGTTTTTAAAATATTTACGATACGCCACAAATGCAGCAATTAAACGTAAAGACACCATAATAGCAATGATACTTAGTGTTAAGGAAAGCAAATGTAGATTTTTTAACATCAAATTTAAATCTAGTGTAGAGCCTACATAAACGAAAAATAGAGGAATAAAAAAACCAAAGCCAAACGCATTTAGCTTGTCTGCTAAGCCCTTTTGATGATGGAAATATGTAGCAAGAATCATTCCAGCTAAAAATGCCCCAAGCACACTCTCTAACCCTAAAATCTGTGTAATTCCAATGAGAATAAAAAACAACATCGCACTAAAGCGAATATCTTGATTCTTACTTGATTCTTTTGGGATTAGAAAAAATTTCAATGTGGGAAACCACCAAAATAATACATCAGCAACCTTAAAAACCCCAACGATCACACTTAAAAACAAAAACAACACAAGTAACGTCTTATATAGCTCCCAAGTTAGCCCATGCGAATACGCACCATTTAACACAACAAGCGCAACAATACTAATTAGCTCCCCTAGTATTCCAACATTAAGTGCTAATTGCAACCAAGGTGTATTTTTAGGATATTCCTTTAGCATTGCCATAATCATTCCAAGACTCATAACCGGCAATGCAACAATATAAAATTCCGATAAATCCGTATTTAGCACATATAAAAACGTCGCACCATATAGAATAAAAAAATATAAAAATGCAGATTTTAAAAACCCATCACCAAGCTTTGTAAAAGTCTTTAAATCCACTTCTAAACCGCATAAAAACATTAAAAACAAAAATCCAATTTTTGCGACAAATTCTAGAGATTCTAAGTGCGAAAAAAGCCCAAAGTGAAATGCTAAAGCACCCAAAACAATCTCCACAGCTACAAGAGGTAAGTGCGTAAGAGAGCTTAAAAAAGGTGCAATAACAATCAAAATTGCAACAATTCCAAAGGTGATAATGTTTTCCATAAATGCCCAAAAACTCTAAAATAAAGCCTAAGTATAGCATTACTTTAAAGTCAAGTGCAATATTAAAAAATCTGTGGTAAAATGACCAACCTTTTACTTTTTTTAAGAGTAAGATTTAGGAGAATTATGGACTTCTTTGCTCCCCTTTTTAGCACTCTTCCTAGCAGTATGGAATCCAAGCGCACCCTTTTAAAAGAGGCTTGTATTTTACAAAAAGGATTCCATTATTTTGATTGGACAGCTAGCGGACTTGCCGCAAAATGCACAGAAGAGCGCTTAAATTCTATCCTACCTTTTTATGCTAACACACATTCCCAAAGCAATGTAAATGCCGAGTTTATGGGCGCACTTTATGAAGGAGCAAGAGAACGTTTAAAAGGCTTTTTCAAATTAGATTCCAACTTTGCCCTTATTGCTTGTGGCTTTGGTTCAACAGCAGCCATTAAGAAATTTCAAGAGCTTCTAGGCATTTATATTCCTCCAAAAACTAAGGCACTTTTAAACTTACAAAATCTTGATAAATCCAAACTCCCCTTAGTTATCATCGGACCTTATGAGCACCATAGCAATGAATTAAGTTTTAGAGAAGGTTTGTGTGAAGTGGTACGTGTGCCACTAGACACACAAGGGCTTTTTGATATTAATGCTTTAAAACATATTTTAGACTCCAACAAGGGGCGCAAAATCATTGGCTCTTTTGCGCTAGGCTCAAATGTAAGTGGAATCGTAATTCCCTATCAAGAAATATCACGCTTACTACGCCAATATGATGGAATTGTTTGCTTTGATTGTGCTAGCAGTGCTTCTTATCTAGACATTTCTCCACATTTTTTTGATGCGATTTTTCTCTCACCACACAAACTACTTGGAGGCATTGGAAGTTGTGGAATCCTAATTATAAATCGTGCATTAATCGATAAAACACTGCCTCCAACCTTTTGTGGCGGAGGCACTGTGGGTTATGTTTCACGCACTAGTGCGCGTTATTTTGGGATTGATGAAGTTAGAGAAGAAGCTGGAACCCCCGGAATTCTAGCTTTTTTACGTGCATATTTAGGCTTTTGCTTACGTCAAGAAATCGGTATAGAATGGATAGAGGAAGCTAAACGTTTTTATATCCAAGATTTTAGAGAATTCTTAGAAAACGAACCACGTATTACACACTATGGAAACTTAGCGCATAATACTTTAGGGATTTTTGCATTCAATATTCAAGGAATCTCTCCCTTTAGCCTAGCTCAAGAACTCTCACAAAATTATGGAATCCTAGTACGTGCTGGCTGTTCATGTGCTGGACCTTATGGACATGATTTATTAGAATTAGAAGATGACGCAAACTTTTCACAAAAACCCGGTTGGGTTCGGCTAAATTTACACTACACACATACACAAGAGGAAATTGCTTATTTAATTGCCACGCTTAAAGCCCTACTTCCTTAAAAATTTTTAGAAAATCCTGAAAAACTTAAAGAAATAATGTTAAAATACAGCACTTATTTAGACGAAGGAAATATGTGTATGGAAGAAGCTAAAAATATTTCAAATAAACTCCTAGAAAGTGTTGAAGCTCTTGTTGAAGAACTGCGAAAACAACGCGATGAAAGCCAATCTTTACGCCAACAAATCGTGCTTTTAAAAGCCGAAAATGAAGCCAAAAACTCCGAAATTAGCTCCCTTTATGATGAAATTAGTGCAAAAGAACGTGAGTTAGAAAATGTGCTAAATAAAATCCAAAATGCACTAGGACGCTAAGTTTTATGGATAATATGTTTCGTGTCTGCATTGCAGGACGTTTCTTTGATATTCCAACTCACGAAGTCGCTCCTGCCACACTTGAAGCACTAAAAGCAATTACAGATACTTCAAACACTATAAACCCTCGTGATCTTTTGTGTGCGTTTTTGGAATCTTACGAAATTAAAACTGCACTAGAATCTAGCATTGCTGTCGCCTTACAAAAACTCCAAGACGCAAAAAATTCCAATTAGACTTGCAAGAATTTTTCTATCACATTGTTATCTTAAAGCGAAATTCCCCCCTGCTAACTTACTCTAGCAAGACTCCGCTTGAAAAAGGATCACTTGTTAGCATTACACTACTCTCCAAAACACTTCAAGGGATGGTATTAAAAGAATGTCAAAAGCCAGAATTTAAGTGCAAGGAAGCCACACCTTTAGAATTTCACTTCTCACAAGCCCAATGCGATCTTGCAGAGTTTATCGCTAGTTATTATTGCACCTCACGCTCTCTTGCTTTTAGCCTTTTTACACCTTTTGACAACACACACAAAACAGAATTAAAACCTCTAGATTTTCCGCTAAATCCTTTAAGCACCAAACAACTTGAAGCCTTCACTTTTATCACAAAACGTCAAGATTCCTTGATTTTTGGGGATACAGGTAGCGGTAAGACAGAAATTTATATGCATCTTTTTAACCAAAGTATAAAAAAAGGCAAAAACGCACTCTTTTTAATGCCAGAAATCTCCCTGACTCCACAAATGGAGAAACGTTTAAAAGCTGTTTTTGGCGATTGTATTGCCTTTTGGCATTCCAAAATCACAAAGAGTAAGAAACACAAAATCTTGCAAGATTTAAAAGAGGGTAAAGTTAGAATCCTAGCAGGCGCACGCTCTGCGCTGTTTTTACCACTTGTTAATTTAGATTTAATTATCATTGATGAAGAACATGATGATGCATACAAATCAAGCTCCACTCCACGTTACCACGCACGCAATGTTGCCCTCTATCTAGCAAAAACACAAAACATTAAAATTGTTTTAGGTTCGGCAACTCCACTTGCTACAAGCTACCAACGTGCTAAAAAAAACAATAACCTCTTTCGCTTAAAAGGAACGCATTTTGACACGCAAAAGCATTATCATTTCTGTCAGAGTGCGGAATCTATTGAGCCAACAATTCTTAGTGCGCTACAAAAAAACCTAGAAAATGGCAAACAAGCTATTGTTTTTTTGCCAACGCGCGCAAATTTTAAGCATTTACTCTGTATCCAATGCAAAGAAGCCATTGAATGTCCAAATTGTAGTGTGTCTTTAAGTCTGCACACAAAGGATTCTAGTCTAAAGTGCCACTACTGCCACTACACACGCCCTATCCCAACAGCTTGCCCGAAATGTAAAGGCACACTCCAAACCTTACGCATTGGCACACAAGAATTCGCTAAAGTCTTACAAGAATCTTTGCCACAAAGTCGCATTGCTTGCTTTGACCGAGATTCTATCACAACGCAAAAGAAACTCACCCAAACCCTTGATGCTTTCAACCGCCACACCATTGACGTTCTTGTTGGCACACAAATGCTTTCTAAAGGGCATGATTATCACAATGTTGCTCTAAGCGTGGCTTTAGGATTAGATTATATTCTAAAAGGGAACGATTATAGGGCAAGAGAGAGAGCATTAGCACTAATGTTTCAACTCTCTGGTAGAAGCGGAAGAAAGGAAAATGGGGAAGTGCTAATCCAAACACTTTATCCAGATTTTTTTCAACATTATTTGCAAGATTATCAAGCTTTTTTAGAAGATGAACTTAAAATGCGCGGGGATTTGTATCCTCCTTTTGTGCGTTTAGCACTCATTTGCTTTAACCACAAAAACCAAACAGAAGCTCAAAATCTTACTCAAAAAGCACTAGGAATCCTAACAGAACAAATCCAAGAAAACTCTCTAAGTGTGGAGATTGTCGGTAGCGGAGAAGCACCAATTGAACGCATTTTAGACAAATGGCGGTACTTAATAATGCTCCGCTCTCCAAAGGCAAAGGACTTACACATTGCCCTTTTGCCACTGCGCAATTTTGCGTGTGAGATTGATATAGACCCTATTGAGTTTAACTAAGTGCGAAAGTCTTAAATTTCTCGCCTCTCTCTTTATAAGAACTAAATTGGTCTAAACTTGCTGCTGCTGGAGAGAGCATCGCCACACAATTTTTGGAATCTTTTATCTCCAAAAGGCGCTGTTTTATGCTCTTAACCGCAACATCTAGCGTATAGCATGCTTTGGATTTTACAATGCCTTGTGCAAACTCACAAACTTTTTCTGTATTACTCCCAATAGCAAAAATCTCTATTTCCTCTCTCTTTTTACTTTGCAAACACTGAATTAAACCAAACAAAGGACTTAAATCCGCTCCCTTATCATCACCACCTAGCACAAGCAAAATCTTTTTATCCTTATAGCATTTAAGGGCTTCCATTGTCGCATCAATATTTGTCCCCTTGCTATCATCTACCCAAAGATTTCCACCCTTATCGTAAAATTCCTCCATTTTATGCGCCCCAATTTTAAAAGTATTTAACAGCGCATAATCACTTTGCAAACTTAAAATTTTTGCCGCACACAGCGCTAAAGTAGCGTCTAGCAAAAATGGTTCTTTAAAACCAATTCTATCTAAATCCAACTCAAATGCTTGCGCTAAATCACTAGAAGTTTCATAAAATACAAGCCTCCCAAGAGATTCTCTGCAATGAGAATGCCCCTCTACACTCTTTGGCAAAATCGCAATTTCTTTTTCTTTAAGTGATAAAATAGGCTTTAACTTATCTGCAACATAATCTTCGTAGCTCCCATGCCAACTAATATGGTCTTGTGAAATAGGAAGCAAAAGATATAGATTTGGTTTTGCAATATTTGTGTAATGGAGTGTAAAAGAACTTGTCTCTAGCACCCAAAGAGGAGAATTATCATCTAATTTTGCAAGCGGGGTGCCGATATTTCCACCACTTTGTGTGCCTAAATGTTGGAGTAAATGTGTTAGCATTTGCGTGGTTGTTGTTTTGCCATTTGTGCCACTAATCCACACAGAAGCGGGCATTTTATGTGCAAAAAAATCATATTCACTCAAAAGACGCATTTTAGGATATTGACGGACAAAAGAAATAGCTGTTTGCACCATTGTATTACTTGGTGGAATCCCGGGGCTAGTAATAATTTGCGCATCAAGCTGCGTAGCTAGAATCTCTGGCAAATACGCGCTAGGATAGAGTGCATTACCAAAGCTATCATAACTTAACGTATTAAAACTATCATCAAAAGCCAAAACAGGAGCGTATGCTTCCGCAATAGCTTGATTTGTCCCCCCAAATCCCAAAAGTATCAGCATAGTATTCCTTAACGGAGCTTTAACGTTAAAAGAGCAATGAGATTACTCATTAACGCTACAATCCAAAAGCGCACAATGATTTTACTCTCACTTAAACCCTTCTCTTCAAAATGATGATGCAAAGGCGCCATTAAAAAAATTTTTTTGCCACGCGTTTTATAACTTCCAATCTGCAAAATCACAGACAAAGCCTCCACTACAAAAATAAAACCAATTAAAAATAAAAGAATCTCATTTTTAGATACAATTGCCATATATGCTATAAATCCCCCAAGACTTAAACTTCCACTATCCCCCATAAAAACCTGCGCAGGGTGGCAGTTATACCACAAAAAGCCAATAAGCGCACCAATGAGTGCTGCAGATAAAATCACAAGTTCTCCGCTATCTAGCACTTTTGGATATAAAAGGTATGCGCTTAATCCACTATGTCCAGCCACATAGACAAACACACTCAAGGAAGTCAGTGCGTAAATGGAGGGAATCGCAACTAAGCCATCTAAACCATCCGTAAGATTTACTGCATTGCTTGTTGCTACAAACACAAGTGTCCAAAACGCAATGCCAAAAATCCCCCAATCAAAAAGTGCATTTTTAAAAAAAGGTAGATAAAACTCTGTATTTAAGGTCGTCCAATGCAATGCTAAAGAAAGCATAAAACTAATAAAAATTTGCAAATAAAACTTTTTTTTAGCAGACATTCCAGCATTTTGATTTTGTGAAACCTTAGAATAATCATCACTCACACCAAGCAAAGCGAAAAAAAGTAACGTAGCAATTCCTAATAAAACATAAATATGTGTTAATTTTGCACACAATAGAGTCGCTAATAATGTCGTGCTTACAAAAACGATTCCACCCATTGT
This sequence comes from Helicobacter turcicus, assembly GCF_019711685.1. Classification (GTDB taxonomy): domain Bacteria; phylum Campylobacterota; class Campylobacteria; order Campylobacterales; family Helicobacteraceae; genus Helicobacter_D; species Helicobacter_D turcicus. The sequence goes on along the minus strand of NZ_JAIGYQ010000008.1, from coordinate 48,991 downwards.
AGGTGTATTTACCTTTTGTTGATGGTTTTTAGGGGCAAATTCTGAAATTGGCTGATTTGCCTGCTTCCTTTGCGCCCACAAAATATAATGAGGCATTAAAAAAATATTTAGAAAAAATGCTACAAAAAACGCAATTGCCGAACGCACGGTAATGTATTGAAAAATATTAATATCAAAAAAGGTGTATAAATAATAAAGCATAAATCTAGCACTTATAAATGAAATTTTAGGAAAAGTTTAGGTAGGATTCTACCTAAAATAACTTTAAAAAAATTAGGAAAAATCCCTTTATGAAAACAATTTTAATCATTACAGATGGAATCGGTTACAACAAAAATGAAAATTATAATGCCTTTTTTCATGCTAAAAAACCTACTTATGACAAACTTTTTAAAGAAGTGCCTTTTGGCATGATTGAAACTTTTGGGCTTTCTGTGGGCTTACCAGAAGGGCAAATGGGAAATTCTGAAGTCGGGCATATGAGTTTAGGAAGTGGTAGAATTCTCTACCAAGATTTAGTAAAAATTAATAAGGCAATAGAGGAAAATACTCTTATGCAAAACAAAGCCTTAACCTCCCTTAAATCTTGTAAGCGCGTACATTTAATCGGTCTAATGAGTGATGGGGGTGTGCATAGCCACTTAAATCATATTTTAGCCTTAGCGCATGGATTGGAATCTCAATGTGAAGTACTCTTGCATTTAATCACAGATGGACGCGATGTGCTACCAAAGAGTGCTCCTTATTTCTTAAACGAAATAGAAAATGCAATACAAGGCAAAAATATCTGCATTGCAAGCATTAGTGGGCGTTATTTTGCAATGGATAGGGATAATCGTTGGGAGAGAGTAGAGCTTGCATATAACACAATTGCACTTGGTGAAAATCCTCAAAATATAAGCCCACAGGAATATTTGCAAGCACAATTTTCAAAAGAAATTTTTGATGAATTTATAGAGCCAGCAAGCTTTAGTTACTATAATGGAATCCAAAATACCGATGGAATCATTTTTGTAAATTTTAGAAGTGATAGAGCAAGAGAAATTGTGAGCGCATTAGGAAATGTAGAGTTTAGCGGATTTAAGCGAAAGAAATTTACTAAGATTCCCTTGCTTACAATGACACCTTATGATAAAACTTTCACCTTTCCCATTCTTTTTCCAAAAGAGACTATCAAAAACACTCTTGCAGAAGTGATTTCTAAGCATAACCTACGTCAATTTCACACTGCAGAAACTGAAAAATACGCTCATGTAACTTTCTTTTTTAATGGTGGAGTAGAAGAGCCACAACTCAATGAAACACGTCTATTAGTGCCTTCTCCAAAAGTAAAAACTTATGATTTACAACCAGAAATGAGTGCTAAAGAAGTTAGCAATGCAGTGTTAAATGCAATGGATAGTGATTATGATTTTATTGTTGTAAATTTTGCAAATGGCGATATGGTCGGACACACAGGAAATTATGAAGCAGCCATTAAAGCAGTAGAAGCTGTGGATTTGGAATTGGGCAGAATCTACACGAGGGCAAAAGAGTTAGGCTATGGGCTTGTCATTACCAGCGACCACGGAAATTGTGAAGCTATGAAAGACGAAAAAGGTGAAGCACTAACCAATCATACCATAGGCAGTGTGTGGTGCTTCGTGGCTGCTAATGGCGTAAAAGCAGTCAAAAATGGTGGCTTAAATAACATTGCTCCAAGCATTTTAAAGCTCATGGATTTAGAGATTCCAAGTGAAATGGACGCTCCGCTTTTTTAGATTTTTCGCGCAGATTTAAACAAAATTATACAAAGCATTATGTATAATTACAATTTTAAGTTTATTTTTAAGGGTGATGATGACACAAGAAGAATTAGATGCGTTGCTAAATAGTGATATTGAAGATGTTGCTGAGGATACAGAAGCAACCAAGACACAGAGTGACGAAGAACCAAGCGGTCATTCAGACCCAACCATTGAAAGCGGTGTTGTTACTGCTGATGATTTTAAAATCAGTCATGAGGCAAGTTGGCCTCCACCACCCCCAACGACAGAACATAAAGTGGTTCATCAACTTGATGATGTAACGCGTGATTCCGAAATTAAAGCAACAGAAATGTTTGACAAGCTAGAAAACATTAATAATCTAGGAGCGGACATTGAAGATTCTTTTAGAAAAGTTCAGAATTTTATCAACTCTCAAGAAGAGTTATTACAAAAACTCCACACAAAATTTCCAAACTTCCACACATTTGATGAAAAACTAGAAGAAATTGCTAGCATAAAAGAAAGCGCACAAAAAATTTCCGATGCCTTGCAAGAAATTTCTACAGCTTCTTTAGATGCAATGGAGAGTATGCAATATCAAGACATTCACCGCCAAAAAATTGAACGTGTTATTAATGTAATGCGTGCGCTCTCACGCTACATGAGTTCTCTTTTTGAAGGAAAAATTGAAGATAACAAACGTGTAAGCTCCGCTGTGTATATACAAGGAGATTCTGCGGATAATGTAATGCACACAGACGATATTGAGGCACTTATTGAAAAATTTGGCTCAAACTAATGCAATTTCCCTTACCGCAATCCCTAAAGATTCCAGAGCTTCTCTCTCCTGCTGGGAATCTTAAAAAGCTAAAAATCGCTTTAGAATACGGGGCAGACGCTGTATATGGAGGCGTTAGCCACTTTTCTTTACGGAATCGCTCAGGCAAAGAATTTGACTTTGACACCTTTAAAGAGGGTGTGGAATACACACACAAAAAAGGCAAAAAAATCTATGTAACCATAAATGGATTTCCTTTTAACTCGCAACTAACGCTGCTAAAAAACCATATTGAAAAAATGGCTTCTTTAAAACCTGATGCCTTTATAGTCGCAACGCCCGGAGTCGTCAAACTTGCAAAACAAGTTTCTCCAGAGACTCCAATCCACCTCTCCACACAAGCAAATGTTCTAAATGTTCTAGATGCACAAGTATTTTATGATTTAGGCGTTAAACGTATTATTGCAGCAAGAGAACTTAGCTTAAAAGACGCTGTTGCTATCAAAAAAGCAATTCCAAATTTAGAATTAGAAATTTTTATCCACGGCTCAATGTGCTTTGCATTTTCTGGACGTTGTTTAATCTCTGCATTACAAAGTGGGCGCGTCCCAAATCGTGGAAGTTGCGCAAATGACTGCCGCTTTGATTATGAATATTATGTGCGTAATATCACTAATGACGAACTTGTGCGTTTTAGTGGCAAAGAATTTTATGCAAGAAATCCAGACAATGGAGTAATAATGCGTCTAGAAGAAGAGGAGGGCATAGGAACACATATTTTTAACTCTAAAGATTTAAATCTAGCCACACATATTCCTACTATCTTAGAGTGTGGGGCGATTGATTCTTTAAAAATTGAAGGACGCACGAAATCTGCTTATTATGCAGGAATCACAGCACTTGCTTATAAGGCGGCACTAGAGGATTATGCAAAGGGTGCATTTGTGGAGCAAAAATACACCAAAGAGCTAGACACACTAAAAAATCGTGGCTTTAGCGATGGCTACATTATCCATCGCCCTTATGAAAAGCTCAACACACAGAACCATTTTACTGCCATTAGTGAGGGAAGCTATCAAGTCAATGCCGAAGTGAGCGAAGATGGTAAAAGCGCACTTTGTCGCCACACAATCCGCCCCAATGAACCAAAAGAAATTGTAAGCGCACAGCCAGAGAACATTAAAGAAGGCAAAAACGAAATTGGAGAGATTTTTAGCAAAGAGGGTAAAAAATACTTGCAGTTTTTCAAAATCATTTTAGAAAATGGAAAAGAACTAGAATCTATCCATAGTGGTAACGAAAACCCGTTTTTGCTACCTTTCACTCTTCCTCCCTTTAGTTTTTTAAGGCAAAAATTGTAAGTTTAGGATTCTGCTAATACAACAACAAATGCACTTTTTGTGAGCCATGCACTCCAAAAACGGTGATAAGTTCAATGTCTGCTGTGCGTGAAGGTCCAGCAATGAACAAAAGATTGCTTGGCAACACTGAATTTTCGCTCTTAACGAGATTTAACGCTTCAGCTAAACTTCCTACAACATTCTTTTTTTCTAAAAGCATAATGCAAAGTGTAGGTGCAAGAGATAGCATTCTAGGCTGTGCGCGACTAGAATGGACTAACGCCACTCCATGTGAGCTAATACCAAACCTTGCATGCACGATAGAAAATTCACTATGAAATACTTCTTGACGCAACTCCTCAATTTCTTTATTAAAACAAACCTTTTCTTGTGCTTGAATTTTATCAATATCAAGCCCCAAGCTCTCTCCATAAATCATTTTTGTATAACCATAATCTGCAACGATGGAATTAATTTTCTCTTCTAATCTCTCTTTTGCACATTCTTCTACAATGTATTTATTGTCTATCATCTTGCGTTTAAGCTCTTCTAACACATCTCCACTTCTTTGGATATGTTCCACAGGATCAATGCTTGGCTTATGGATAAAATTAGAATCCTTATGTGCCCTTTTTAAACGTTCTAAAATCTGTCCCTTGCTACGTTGTGAAATTTCTTGGATTCTACTCATAAATCACCCCATCTATTTTTTGAATCTCTTTATATAAATCAAGCTTAATTTGTGGAAGCTCCTTAAAAGCACTCCACTTTTTAACCACTGGCAAAGAATCTTTAAATTTATGCAAGATTCCATTAAAATAATGTGCCTTAGAGAGTGAAAAACGCCAAATGGCTCCATTTGTCGCAAACCTTGCAAAATTCTGCATTGCACTAGATTCTGCTTTGTCGTATTCTAATGCGCTTGTGCCAAGAGGTGGATTCTCCCCTTGTCCAACTTTATTACTTCTTAATTTTCTAATTAAATCCGCTAAAGGAATTTTCACTGGACACACTTCAGAGCAACGCCCACATAAAGAACAAAAGCTCAAAATATCTCCTGTTTCGTCAATCCCAAAAAGATTTGGGCTAATCACCTCCCCAATAGGTCCGGGATAAATTGTTTGGTAGGTATGTCCGCCAATCTTATCATACACGGGACAAAAGTTCATACAAGCTCCACAGCGAATACAACGCAATGCTTCAAAATAATCTTTATGCGCTAACATATCACTTCTATGATGGTCAAAAAGCACGATATGCACTTCTTTTGGTCCATCTAAATCTCCATTTTTGCGCGGTCCTGTAATAATGTTGTTATAAGTTGGGATAAATTGTCCTGTTGCAGATGGTGTTAGCAAATGCACCATAGTTGCCGCATCCTCAAAGCTCTCCATAACCTTTTCAATCCCACATAAAGCAATGTGAATATCTGGAGCAGTAGTGCACATTCTGCCGTTGCCTTCATTTTCAATAAGCCAAAATGCTCCCTCTTTGGACATTGCAAAATTAACTCCACTTAAGCCCATTTGTAGACCCTCAAATTCATCCCTTAAGTGCTTTCTTGCAATGGCATTTAGTTTTTCTGGTTCAGATTCCAAAGGAGCATTAAGCTTCTCTTGAAAAATCTTGCCCACCTCATAACGATTCCTATGTATTGCTGGAACTACAATATGCACGGGTGTTTCGCCATTAAGCTGTAAAATTAACTCTCCTAAGTCTGTCTCAATTGCGCTAATTCCTTTGGCTTGAAGGTAATGGTTTAGACCAATTTCCTCACTTGCCATAGATTTACCCTTAAGAATCTTTGTAATATTTTTCTCCTTCATAAGGGTATAGATAATCTCACAAGCATCATTGCTACTAGAAGCCCAATGCACTTGAATTCCATTTTTTGTAGCATTTGTTTCAAACTCTAAAAGGCGTTCCTCAAGACTCATCAATGCATTATTCTTTGCCTGTTCTGCCTTTTTGCGCAAGCCTTGCCAATCCTCAAACTTCTCATCAATGATTTTTAGACGATTTCTTTGCAAAGTGTGCATTGCAACATTTAGATTTTCACGCATTTGCGTATCATTTAACTTTGTATGCACAATCTCTTCGTGGGAAATTTTTGAACTCATAGTGCCACTCCCTCTAATCGCTTTTGCAAAAAGTCATACAAATGCAAACCGCGCACATCAACACCTAATTTTTGCATTGTGCCTTTAATATTTAAAAGACAGCCTCCATCACCACTAATTAGATATTCTGCTCCACTTCTTTGAATATCTTTGATTTTTTGCATTGCCATTGCATTTGAAATCTCGGGCTCTTTAACAGAAAATGTCCCACCAAACCCGCAACATTCTTCTTCAAACTCTAATGGCACAAGCTCAACATTCTTAAGCCTTCTTATGAGATTCTTACTAGATTCTACACTTTTTTGGATACGCAAAGCATGGCAGTTAGAATGCCAAGCGACTTTAACCTCCCCACCCTTATCTTCATATTCCACATTTAATACGGAATCTAAATATTGACTTAGCTCATACACACGCTTAGAGAAACGTTCTACAAGCGGAAAATCCTTATCTCCCTTAAAAAGATTCAAATAATCATGGCTCATCATTCCCGCACAAGAACCACTAGGCACAATAATTGGTAAATCCTCTCTAAATTGCTCAATATTGTAGAGCGCAACTTCTTTACTTTCTTTAAAATACCCAGAATTAAAAGAAGGTTGCGCACAACAGGTTTGATTTTTTTTAAAAATCACCTCTACACCTTCTTTGCGCAAAAGCTTGATAGCATTGACAACCATCTCCTGCATTGCTGCACTACCTAAGCAGGTAGCAAAAAAATACACTTTTTTCATTGTTTTACCCTATCGTGCTAAAGGCACAATTTCAGGAATAATCCCACTTAAGAATGTTGCAATAATTAATGTCCAAATTCCTATAAGAATAATAAATCCAACAGAATATTTAAGTGTAAATTTAAACAAATCTGACTCGCGCCCTACAAGCCCTACTGCCGCACACGCAATAGCAATAGATTGTGGCGAAATCATTTTACCAACAACTCCACCTACTGAATTTGCTGCTAAAAATAATGCTTCGCCGATTCCTAGCTCTCTAGCAGTTACTTGTTGTAAAGGACCAAAAAGCAAGTTTGCACTTGTATCACTTCCTGTTAAGAAAACACCAATCCAGCCAATCACAGGACTAAAGAATGCAAAAGCATTACCTGTTTGCGCAAAAGCATATCCCAAAGTCGCACTCATAGCAGAATTTTTTGCAATAAAGGCAAAAGCAACAACTAAACCAATTGTAATACAAGGAATCGCCATTTCTTTTAGTGTATCCCAAAAGCACTCACTCGCATCACTTGCTTTGATTCTTAAAAAGAAAATAGTTAAAAATGCCGCAAGTAAAATCGCCGTTCCTGCTTGCAATGCCACAAAATTAATCGGCAAACTCAATCCAATAGGCTTACCATTCATATCCACAATACCGCCTTGAATATTATTAAATGCGATTGTAACTTGTGTGTAATCAAAAATTGCTCCCTTAGCAAAGAGTGCTTTAAACCAAGGCTGTGTCCAAACAACAATACATAGAATCAATAAAATAAAAGGCAACCAAGCTTTAAAAATTTTACCAAATTCAAGTTGGCTATGGTTTGAAAAATCTTTGACATCATCAAGTCTAAAAACATTTTTAACAGACCAAAATTTTAAAAACAAAGTTGTGCAAGCAAGAGAAACAATCGCTGAAACAATATCGGGCAATTCTGCACCCAAATAGTTAGAACTTACAAACTGCGTTGCTGTAAAACTAACTGCTGCAACAAAAATTGCTGGAAATGTTTCTCTAATACCCTTAAATCCGTCCATTAAAAACACAATAAAAAATGGCACTGTTAAACTTAATGGCACTAGCATTCTACCAACCATTGCAGAGACCGCATATTGCTCAACTCCTACTAAATTACTCATAGCAATAATTGGAATCCCAACCGCGCCAAAAGCAACAGGAGCAGTATTTGCAATCAAACAAAGCCCCGCTGCATACAAAGGCTTCAATCCAAGCCCAACAAGCAAAGCCGCAGTAATAGCAACAGGTCCCCCAAAACCAATAGCTCCCTCCAAAAATGAACCAAAACAAAAACCTATTAAAATCACTTGGATTCTATGGTCAGGTGTGATAGACATAACACTCTGCTTAATCACTTCAAACGAACCCGACTTAACAGAAAGTTTATAAAGAAAAATCGCTGCAATAATAATCCACGCAATAGGCCACATTCCTTGCGCGAAACCTTGCACAAAACTAGCCCCGATTAATGAAAAAGGCATTCCATAAGCAAAAAATGCCAAGATAGAAGCCAAAACAACGGTTAGAAATCCCGCTTGATAACCTTTAAGCTTAAAGACAAGCAAACAAAACAAAAAGCACAAAATAGGCAGAAATGCCACTGCTGCACTTAGCCAAATATTCCCCATAGGATCAACGACTTGTTGCCACATAATCACTCCTAAAGTAAATTATTTATTATCTTTTTAGTGTAATGTAAGAAAAATTAAAAATTATTGAGGGCAAATAAAATCAACAATTGTGCATAAAGATAAAGTAACATTTTCACACATAAAAACATTTATACATGAAAATGTTGTAGCAATTAAGAATCACAAAAAGGCATTTTTAAAACGCACATAGTTTTGTGCCGATTCCTTGATAAATGCGACCTCATCGTCCTTTAACTCTCTTACAAATTTCGCTGGATTGCCCAAAATTAACGAGCGGGGTGGAAATTTCTTGCCCTTTGTTACAACACTTCCAGCTCCAACAATGCTATCTTCCTCAATCACAGCCCCATCCATGACCACAGCATGCATTCCCACTAAAACACGATTTTTTAAAACACAGGCATGAATCACACAATTATGTCCTATGGTTACATCATCTCCAATCTCCACAGGATAACCAGCATCTATCTCTGCTCCATTTGCATCATAAGCTTTATGCCACACATGCAAGGTTGTTAAATCTTGAACATTTGTGCGCTTACCAATTTTTATAAAATTAACATCCCCTCTAAGCACACAATTAAACCACACACTAGAATCCTCTCCAATCTCTACTTCGCCAATAACCTTAGCACCCTCTGCAATAAGAACATTACTCGCAATTTGCGGTTCTTTATCTTTAAATTTCATCAACATTTCTAATCCTTAATATTTTGAGATTTTTAAATAAAGCAGAGAATTGCTTAAAAATATTTTAATCTAACAATCCCAACCAAAAAGGCTTTTATTAGTATCAAGCTGTGTGATTGCCTCTTTTTGTGCTTGCGTGAGGGAGAAGTCAAAAACTGCTAAATTCTCTTGCAATCTTTCAAGGGTGGAAGCCTTTGGAATGACACTTATCCCCCTCTCTAGTAAAAACCGCAATGCAATTTGTGCAACACTTTTTTTATGTGTTGTAGCAATTTCTTGTAAAGTTTTGTTTGTAAAAATTCCATTACCCCCACTAGCTAGAGGACTCCAAGCTTGTAAATGTATGCCTTTAGATTCCAAAAGTTTATGAAAGGAGTGTTGTTGAAAGAAAATATGCGCTTGAATTTGATTAAGCATAGGGGGTATATGTATCAATTCTAAAAAATCCTCTAAAAATCTACCATAAAAGTTTGAGACTCCAATTGCACGTGTAAGCCCTTTGTGATAAGCTTCCTCACAGGCTTTATACATTTCTTTTGCATTAGGGTAAGGCTCGTGGATTAAAAGCAAATCTACAAAATCTAGCCCAAGATTTTCAAGGCTTTGCTCTATACTCTGCTGTGCATTCTTATAGGACATATTACAAGAAAGCTTTGTAGTGATAAAAAGCTCTTTTCTTTGCAGTGTGCAATCACTATCACCTCTCCTAATCGCCTCCCCTAACTCCTTTTCATTTCCATACATTTGCGCACTATCAAAAAGCCTATATCCAAGTTTAAGTGCATTTTGCATAACCTCTATACCCTTTTTGCCTTTGAGTTTATAAGTCCCAAGCCCAATATTAGGCATTTCTACACCATTATGCAAAATAATAGATTCCATAAGATTACCTTTGTATTGTTATTACCACTTTAAATAGAAATGCAGATTCTACATATTTTTGTATAATTTTGCATTAAATTACACTTTTACACAATAAGGAAAATAATGCATAAGCCAAAAATTTCTTTAATCCTCCCTATTTATAACGCTCAAAAATTTATAAAAAGAACTTTAGAGAGTGCTATAAATCAAAGCCTTAAAGACATAGAAATTCTTTGTGTTGATGATTGTGGTGCGGATAAAAGTATGGAGATAGTTAAAGAATTTGCAAATAAAGATTCTCGTATTAAGATTATAAAAAATTCTCAAAATTTAGGACCCTTTGTAAGTCGCAATAGAGGTGTTTTAGCTTCAAATAGTGAATTTATAATGTTTTTAGATAGTGATGATTTTTTGGATTTAAATGCTTGTGAGCTTGTCTATGAAAATTTTAAAGAAGGGGGGGGGCAGAATGGTTATTCTTTGATTGTTATTGTGAACTTGAGGGTAAGTGGCTCAAGCACGAACACAACTTTTTGAAAACAAACGCAATCTCAAGCTTTAGTTTTGATGAGGCTGTGCATTTATGGCTTTGCGAAAATGCACCGACTGAACTCTTCACACCCATGTGGTCAAGGGCTTTCAAAAAAGAACTTTTTCTTAAAAACTACGAAAATAACCTTAAAAATCTTAGCGGCTTAATCTATGCTGAAGATGTTTTACATAATTTAACTTATTGTTCTTATGTTAAAACAATAAAATACATTCCAATGCCTTTATATTACTACTCCCACAACGAAAGCTCCACAACACACAATAAAGAGAAAAACTCTAGAAATATTGCGGATTTGCAAAAAGTTATGGAATATTTGGAGAATTTTTTTGCAAAAGATTCTTTTAATGCTTTGATTGCAAAAATTGAGAATTGCAATTTAAAAATAGACCAAATTGACAGATACAAGCATTTATGCCCCCCATTTAAGCTCGTTTTAAAACTTCAAAGAAAATTTACAAAAATAAAAAAGAAAGCCTTAATCAAAAAGGCTTTAAAGGGTGGAGTTAATAGTGGAATCTAGCGAGTTTAAACTCGTGTTATCAACAGATCTAACAATACTTTTGCAAATGTGTTTTATATGCGTTTATGTATTGTTCCACTTGCGGATTTTTCACCACATCATTACACATAAAAATCGGTAACCACTCCATACCACAAAATTCATGCGCTTTGCGCAAATGCAGATACACGCCCTCTACACCCACGCCTTCAAAAAACCCGCTAGATTCTACAAAGGCTTCTTTTGGTGCATTCCAAGTTACACTAAGCATAACTTTTTTTCCTGCACTTAACCCACCGCTTCCATATTTTAAACTTTCATTAGCAGAACTTCTCCCATCATTTGCAAACAATACCCCCACACCCATAAGATACACCTCATCAATGTATTTTTTCACAATCCATGGTTCCCCCATCCACCACGCTGGCATTTGATAGATGATAAGATTAGATTCTGCAATTTTTGCAATCTCCTCTTGTGGCGAATAGCCCCTATCAATGCTTGTCTCTAACACTCTATAACTCTTAGATTCTAAAACCTCTTTTGCCACAGATTGCAAAGTGTGATTAAGCCTTGTACCATCATTACCAAACTTTTTACTACCATTAATCAACAATGCTTGCATATTCCCTCTCTAGCCCAAATACTGCTTAAAAAATTCTGTGATTTTTGCAAAAGGTATTATATCCACTTGGTCGTATAAATCTGTGTGTGAAGCATTTTTTACAATAAAAAGTTCTTTATTGCTGCCTTGTAACTTTTTAAAAGCATCTTCACTAAAATATCTGCTATGCGCCTTTTCTCCATGTATTAAAAGCACTGCAGTCTCTATCTCATCACTATAAGTTAAAATTGGCATGTTAAGAAATGGCAAACTTGCAGTGAGATTCCACCCGCTATTGGAGTTTAAGGAACGTTTGTGGTAACCACGATTTGTTTTATAATACGCATAATAATCTTTCACAAATTCAGGTGCATCACTTGGTAAAGGATCTACCACGCCTCCTGCTAAGGTATAAGATCCTGCCTTATAATCTTTAATTCTCTGCTCTGCTAACTCTTTACGTTTTTTATTTCTTGCCTGCTTACTATTTTCCTTATCAAAATACCCATTAGCATTCACACGACTCATATCATACATTGTAGAAGCAAGGGTTGCTTTAATGCGCGGATCATTTGCTGCTGCATTAATCGCAAATCCTCCAAAACCACAAATCCCTACAATCCCGATTTTATTAGCATCAACATTAGGATAAACACTTAGAAAATCCACTGCTGCACTAAAATCTTCTGTATTAATATCAGGGGAAGCTACATAACGTGGTGTTCCGCTACTTTCTCCTGTGTAACTTGGATCAAAAGCTAAAGCAATAAAGCCATTTTTTGCTAGGGTTTGTGCATAAAGTCCGCTTGATTGCTCCTTTACCGCACCAAAGGGACCACTTATGGCTATGGCCGGGAGTTTAGAATCTTTAGCTAGATTTTTTGGCAGATATAAATCCGCAGCAAGTGTGATTCCATAGCGGTTATGAAAAGTTACCTTTTTGTGCGTAACTGCGCTATCTTTTTTAAAAGTTTTATCCCATTCTTTGCCAAGAGACAAAGACTCTTGCTTAAATCTTGCCTCATCTCTTGCAAAAAGTGCATTTCCTATGAGCAATGCTCCTGCTGCTCCTACACCTACTTTTTGCAAAAATTTCCTGCGATGGTTTTTATTTGTTTTGTTTGACATTGTGTATCCTTAATATGTAAATTTTAGAATCTTTGAACTTTGAAATTATAAATACTGACACTTAGTGTTTGTCAAGAGTTTTTGTGAAAAATTAAAAAATCTAAGCTTTATTTAATCTAAGCAACCGATGCTACTTTTTTTCATTTTGTGTTGGAATCGCATAAGATTTATCATTAGGATTTAAGAAATCAATCCCTGTTTCTAGCATTTGATTATACAAAGCAATTTTAGATTCTATCTTTTTACGCGCTACATTTAGAATTTCAAGCTGTTCATTAAGGTCTGCAAATTGCTGCTCTAGCAATTCCTTGCGCTCTTTTGCAGTTTGGATTCCACCTTTTGCGAGAGTAATATAACGTTTAATATCCTTAATGCGCATATTACAACTCCTCAAACAATTCACCCACTCTGCCCAACGTACATCACTTTCTGCAAAATAGCGGATTCCGTTTTTATCACGTTCTATAAAAGGAAATAACCCTTTGCTTATCCAAAAACGCAATGTGCGTGAGGGAATGCCTGTTTTTTTCTCCACTTCTAAAATTGTATATGCCATTACTTTTACCTTTAAGCCTCCATAATACCTAGTGTATTAATCCACTTTCTAATGCTTGCCTTACTCTCACCAAAACGGAGCAATCGCCCTTGTTTAAAGTTAGCCCCTAGCGCACATTTTTGCATATCTCTTGGGGTATTGCCTAAATCACTTCCACCACTTGTGCAAAAAGGGATAAGTGTTTTACCGCTAAAACTTTGGGATTCTAAAAATGTAAAAATAATAGGAGGCGCACTATACCACCAAATCGGAAATCCCACGAAAATCACATCAAAAGAAGATATATCCTTAAAATTCGCAATTTTAGGGCGGGAGCTTTTATCTTTGCATTCTAAAGTCGTGCGTGAGTTTTCATCACGCCAATCTAAATCCTGCTTTGTATAAGGCTCTTGCGGTAGAATCTCATAGAGTTCTGCTTCAAGCACACTTGCGATATTTTGTGCCACCTCTTTTGTGATTCCACTTGCGCTAAAATACGCTACTAATGCGTTCATATCGCTCCTTTGTTTAAAAATTTTTTAAAAATCTTAGCGACTCAAACGCTCTATGAAAGCATTTTTGTAGTTTTCTAGCTCACTTGTGCGCACTGCTTGAAAAACAAGGGGTGGAAGATATTCCATTCCTGCGTGCGCTGCACTTGCTTTCATGCTTAAAAACACATCAGCAAGTTCCACACCCACTCTGCCATTTTTGCCATAAGTAGAGCTTCCACCACCTGCAGTAGAGACAACTAACATTTGCTTACCCTGCCATAGATTTGGACCAACACTACCCCAAGTTTCGTTTAAATACGCTTTCATCATCGGCGTGATATTAAACCAATGCGTTGGAAACAAAAATACAATCCGCTCATACTTCCTTGTAATTTCACGCTCTAAGCTCCCATCAATTGCGCGCGTATCATATCCATAAATACTTTCAAGATTCCGCACTTCCACATTTTTCACACTTCTTGCTGCTTGTTCTAAAGACTTGATAAAGGTAGAAGAATTAGGATAAGGGTGAGAAGCAATCACAAGCGTTTTTACCTTTGCTTCTGCGCCAAACACCCAAGAAACCAATAATACTAATAGAATCAACTTTCGCATATCTCTCCTTTAAGATTCCAATAAGGCTATAAAATATTTTGCTTCTTATTTTGCATTCTTTATTGCCGCATTATATTCTTCATCACTTACCTTCTGTCCCCATACCACATTCGCATTATTTTTAAATTGCTGCAGGGCAATATGCGCTCCACTAGATTCTAGCCCAGCTCCGTGCCAATGCTCCACATCAGGCGGACAAGAAATCACTTCACTCTCTTTTGCCACGCTTGCAACCCCATCTTTTGTGCCGGTATAAATCGTGCCTTTTGTAACGATAAGCGTTTGCCCCGCTGGGTGTGTATGCCACGCACTTCTAGCCTTTGGAGCAAATTCTACTAAAGCACCATTAAAATCCCTCCATACTTCCTTATCAAAAAGCATTTGCACACTCACCTCACCGCTAAAAATCTTAGAATCCCCTTTCAATTTAACTAAATTGCGTTCAACTTTTTGCTGTGCTAGCTCTTTTTTCACCACAGAATCACAAAATGCGTAATCCAAAAATACAACGGCACATAGCGCACCTGCTAATAAAATTTTTTTCATTTTTTCTCCTTAGTTTTGTTTTGGTTTTTGTAAAGTTATCGCATCAATAGCAGCAATAGCATTTAGAGCTTTAGGGTAGCCAATATAAGGAATAAGAGCGGTGATTACAGCAATTAACTTATCTCTGCCATTGCCAACATTGACATTTCCACTAACATGCGCTTTAACTTGCGCATCTACCCCACCTAGCGCACTTAAATATACGAATGTTAAAAGTTCTCTAAAGCGTAAATCTAGCCCATTTCTTGTGTAATAATCCCCAAAGCAATTTGCAGATAAAAATGTTCTAATGTGTTTTTCATCTTGCGGAGCTTCTGCATTGCCTTTATCAATAGCGACACCAAAGATTTGTCGCTGGATATTCAAGCCCTTTTCCTGTCGATTTGCCTTATTTGTCGTGCGTTGTGATTGCAGGGGCAAAGAAATATTATGCTCTTTAAAAATTGCATTTGTAGCTGTGATAAAACTACTTACACATCCAAAACCCACATAAGGCACAGCTTGATAGAGAATCTCTTTTATCTCCACAGGATTTATGCCATTGCGCATTGCTGCGCTTAAGATTATCTCAAACTCTCTCAAAGATGGAATCGCAATTAGTGCTGCTAATGCGATTTTTATATACTCTTGTATTTCTAGCTTTGATTGTGTGAGTGCTTCATCAAGTGCAAAGTTTATAAAACCCTCAAAAAACTCTTTATCACTCACACTAAGAGGAAATTTCTCCTTTCCAAAAAGCTTTATAAAGTTCTCCCTCGCAGTGTTTGTAAGCTGCATTGTTGTGTTTGATTTGTTGTTTTGTGTTTGCGCAAATAGGGAGCTAAAACCACCACCAAAAGCCCCCAACAAAGCAATTTTACCAGATGTTTCAAAAAATTCTCGCCTTGAATGTTGCTGATTTTTTTGCATTAATCTTCCTTGTTTAAAAATTTGCATTGCACATTATAAATACTGACACTTAGTGTTTGTCAAGAGTTTTTACAAAAACTTTACAAAGAAGCTTTCTTCTCCTCTAATTCTAAATATTGCAAAATCTTTGCATCACAAAGTGCTTTTTTCTCTTCAAATTCTAAGGATTTTTCTTGCAATTCCTGCATACTTAAAACGCCGTTATAAAGCAGGTTTTCTAGGGCTTTAAGCTCTGTTTCTAAACTTGCAATTTCTTGTGGTAGAATCTCTAAGAGACGTTTTTGGTGGTAGCTTAACTTCGTTTTCTTTTGTGTTTCTTTAGGGGATTCTTGCTTTTGTGTTATGGAATCTTGTTTGCACTCTAGCTCTAAAGCTGCATATTCCCTTAACTCACTTTGAATCTCTAAATACTCGCTAAAGCTTCTGTGTGATTCTACAATTTCACCATTTCCTTTAAACACATACAAGCATTTTGCAATTTTATCTACAAAGTAGCGGTCGTGGCTTACAAATAGAATTGCTCCCTCAAAGCTTTGCAAATACTCCTCTAAAATATTGATTGTAGGAATATCTAAATCATTTGTTGGTTCATCTAAAATCAAACAATCATAAGCTTTTGTAAAAAGCAAAGCTAGAGCGACACGATTTTTTTCGCCCCCGCTTAATGCTCCAATTTTCTTATCTAAAAACTCTTTGGGAAATAAAAAATTTTTTAAATAGCCAAAAATGTGCATACTCTTGCCACGTACCTCAATATGTTCTCCACCAAAAGGACAAAAAGTCTCCAACAAGTCTTTACTATCATCTAACATTTCTCTATGCTGGTCAAAATAGCCAATCTTTGCCTCTCCGCATTCAATGCTTCCGCTACTTGGCGCAACACTTCCTAAAAGTATTTTTAATAATGTAGATTTTCCTGCACCATTGCGCCCGACAATTGCAATCTTATCCCCTTGTAAAATCCTAGCACTGAAGTTGCGCACCAACATTTTGCCCTCAATTTCCTTGCATAAATCCTTAGCTTCAAAAAGCATTTTTTTACGATTTATTCCTTCTGTTTGATTGAAATTTTTGCGCTCCCTCTCTAATTCTAAAGTCATTTTGCGGATAATAGAGGGATTAACTTTTGCCATTTTACGCATTTCCATAATGCGTTCTTTGCGCCCCTCATTGCGTTTAACTCTTGCACGGACACCACGTGCTAACCACTCCTCCTCTGCTTTTAAGTGTTTTAGCAGTGTCTCATGGCTTTTAGCTAAACTTAATAACAAGGCTTCCTTTTGACGCAGATAATCGCCATATCCGCCCCTAAAGCTTCTAATTTTGCCATTTTCTACTTCCACCACGCGCGTTGCAACTTTATCAATAAAATATCTATCATGACTAATAAACGCTAATGTGAAATTTCCACGCAAAAGCATCTCTTCTAAGAACTCTACCATTTGCACATCTAAATGGTTTGTAGGCTCATCAAGTAGTAAAATATCAGGCTTATGGAGTAGCAAACACGCTAATGCCACACGCTTTTGTTCTCCCCCACTTAGCAAATTCACATAGCGATTTTGTAATTCCTCTAGCTCAAAAGTCTCTAGCACTTGCTTGATTTTAGATTCTAAATCCCAAGCATTGTGATGGTCTAAAAAATTTGTAAGTCGTGCGTATTCAGCCAAAAGCACCTTATCCTCTGGAGAATTCTCAAGCAATTTTCCCACTGCAAAATATCGCTCTCTTGCAAAATTCTGCTCACTAAGGGCTTCTATGATAGCTTCTTTTGTAGTTTGACCGGCTTTAAAATGTGGCTTTTGGATTAAATGTTTTAATTCCAAATCACCCTCTAAAATTCTAGTTCCACAATCACTCTCTAGCTCTCCACTTAGAATCTTAAGTAATGTGGATTTTCCTGCACCATTGCGCCCGACAATTGCCACACGTTCATTGTCTTCAATATGCAAAGATACATCTTGTAAAATCGCCTTGTAATCGTATTGTTTAGAAATATTTTGCAAAGAGATATTAGCCATTTTTTCCCTTATTTTGTACTCCCTTATGCAACCAAAGCGCAAAGCAAAATCCTCCAATAAACAAGGATAACAACTGCCCTTGTGTTAGCCACCCAAATGCAATAAAGCCTAGTTGCGCATCTGGCTCTCTAAAAAACTCTGCTATAAAACGCATTAAAGAATACAGCATTCCATATAAGATTCCAATCTCTCCAATAAAACGTGCTCTTTTGCGATACAAATACAATAACACAAACACTATAATCCCTTCTAAAAATGCTTCGTATAGTTGGCTAGGATGCCTTAGGATTCCATCTACTAAGATTCCAATACCGCTTGTTGTCTCTCGCCCTACAAGCTCTTGATTTAGAAAGTTTCCAATACGTCCAAATACATAACCTAGCGGGATACTAAGCCCAGCTAAATCCATAAAAAGCCAAAAATCCATCTTTTTTGCTTTTGCAAAAAGAATAGACGCAATTAAAAATCCAATCACAGCTCCATGGTAGCTCATTCCACGAATTCCAACAAACTGCCCATTATGGTCAAAAGGATTAAAAATCTGCCATGGCTTCCCTAGATAATACAAAGCATAGGGATCATAAAAGATAATGTAACCTAAACGCGCACCTAAAATCACTCCCACTTCTGCCCAAATAAAATAACTATCAAGCATTACATTTGAGATAGGATAGGAATCTTTTTTAACGAGCCACTTTGCTACAAACAACGCTACTAAGAGTGCTAAAACATACATGATTCCATACCAATGCACTAAGATTCCAAATATGCTAAAGGCGACGGGTTCAAAATGGCTATAAATAGTATTCCACATTGTCATTTCTAACTTCCATTTTCTAGCTCAAAGAATATGTGTAGTCCAAAACGATGCAAACTCTCATACAAATAAGGACTCGCAATTAAAAAGCGAAATTTAAAACCATCTTTGCGTGCAAGCTTTAGCAAATAACCAAGAATAAAAAAATTTATCTCTTTTGCTTGTGGAATCTTAAATTGCACCTCCACTTTTCCTGCTTGTTTGCGCTTCTCTAAAAGCACTTTTAAGTCGTAATAATCAGTCATTTCTTTCATTTTTCCATGTAAAATATAAAAATTATCTTCAACTTGTTCTATTCTCAAAACCTACCCTTAAAAGTAAATAGCGCATTTTACCAAAAAACGCTATAATCGCCCTTTAGTTTTCATAAAGGGCATATATGAAGGAACTTGCATTAGGAATCATTGGTTTAGGCACGGTTGGCAGGAGTGTTGCAAAGATTTTAAAAGAAAATCAAGACTTAATTGCAGCACGTGCTGGCTGTGCAATTTATATTAAAAAAGGCGCAGTAAAAGACCTCTCCAAAAGCCGTGAAATTTTTGATTTTCCTATTACCAATAATATTGATGAAATCCTAAATGACCCTGAAATTGATATTGTCTTAGAGCTAACAGGGGGTGTGGATACGCCTTTTGAAATCGCTAAGAAAGCCCTAAGGAATTCCAAATCTCTAGTAACTGCTAATAAAGCAATGTTAGCCTACCATCGCTATAGTCTCCAACAAATTGCTGGGGACTTGCCTATAGGCTTTGAAGCGAGTGTTGCAGGTGGAATCCCAATCATCAAAGCTTTGCGTGATGGCTTAGGAGCAAATCATATTTTAAGCATTCATGGAATCATTAATGGCACTTGTAATTTTATTTTAACCAAAATGAAAGACTTCGGCATGGAGTTTGATGCAGTGCTAAAGGAAGCTCAAGAATTAGGCTATGCAGAAGCAGATCCAACCTTTGATGTTGGAGGATTTGATGCAGCACATAAACTTTTAATCCTTGCAAGCATTGCCTATGGGATTGACGCACGCCCAAATGACATGTTGATTGAAGGAATCACACAAATCACACAAGAAGACATTGCCTTTGCTAAGGAATTTGGCTACCACCTAAAGCTTCTAGGCATTGCTAAAAAAGATGGTGATTGTATAGAATTGCGGGTGCATCCGACATTTTTACCAAAAGACGCAATGTTAGGCAAGGTTGATGGTGTAATGAATGCTATTAGTGTCGTTGGTGATTATGTAGGAGAAACCCTATATTATGGAGCAGGCGCGGGAGGAGAGGCTACGGCAAGTGCTGTGATTTCTGATATTATTGAAATCGCACGTACTAAAAGTTCCCCAATGCTAGGATTTAAAACTACAAACCACATCTTAAAACTAAAACCTATAGAAGAGATAACAAGCGCGTATTATCTGCGTATTTTAGTGCTAGATAAGCCCGGAGTGCTTGCAAAAATTGCCACTATCTTAGGAGAGATTGGAATCTCTATTGATACACTTTTACAGCATAACCACAAGCATTACTCCACGCTTTTACTCTCAACGCATATTTGCAAGGAAGCAGAGATTAGGCTTGCAGTTGCACGCATAAGCGCACTTGAAGTGGTTAAAGCTAAACCGACAATGATTCGCATTGAAAAATAACACAGATTCTACAACTCAAAAAGGCAAGAAGGCTGAAGATTATACTTGTGTCTTTTTGCAAAAAGAGGGCTATACAATCTTAGAGCGCAACTTCAACACACGTTTTGGTGAAATTGACATCGTGGCAAAAAAAGATGAAGTCTTGCACTTTTTTGAAGTCAAAAGCGGAATCGGATTTGAACCTATTCACAACATAACCCCAAGCAAACTCCAAAAACTTAGTAAAACCATAGAAATTTACTTAAAAGAACGTCATCTAAGCTTACCCTATTGCCTAAACGCATTAATCTTAAGCAAAAATACACAAAGTGAAGCCTTTAATGTGCGTTTAATAGAAAATATCACACTCTTTTAAACAGAAATTGGCACAAAAAGTTGCGGGATCTTAATTAAATATGCGCTTAGATTCTCTACATCACACATTGAAAATAGCGGATTACGTTTAATTCCTGCTTTTCTTAAAGGCAGAATTTGTAGCATATTTTTTTGGTGGTTTAACCAGAGGATTGGATTTTGCGCACTAGAAGTATCAATTTCTAGCTTTTTATTAAACACTTTTGCAATATGTTTGTAATAATCTAGTGCTTGTTCGTGATTTTCTTCATTTGGATCAAAATCATAAAGCAAGATTTTCAAGCCTAGTTGTGTGGAAAAATCAAATACCACAGAAGAAATTTTCTCTGCCTCCTCCGTATCTCTTGGCAAAACCACAACGCTATGTGTTAAACTCTCTATAAGCTCCACCCCAAACTTTAAAAGCGGAATCCCTAAATCTAACAAATACCCGCGATAATGACTAAAACAATATTCCTCTAATAAAATTAAGCCGATGTTTTTACTTGCCCTATCCTTCTCAATTAGCACCTTTAATGAAGTTTCGTGATACTCAATACGCCAAGAAACCTCTCCTGTGTTTAAAAGCTCATGGTTTTCAATCATTCTTATTGTCGCAATATCTGTAGGATTCAAAAAGCACACTTCTAGACGTTTATTTTTAAAATGCTTAAAAAGCCAAATTGTCTGGCGCAAATAGCTTTCTAAATCCTTAGAATGCAGTAAATCATAATATAACACCACATCACGTCCAAAAGGCGTTGGAAACTGCCCTGATTCCTCTTTAATACGATGGTAAATATCCCAAAGTGTATCCGGATCTCCTATGATCAAAAGCGCGTCATTTGGAAGAATCGTTGTGGAATATTTGGGCAAAATTAAGCTGTTATTGCGGTAAATTGCAGCAATTTTCCATTTCTTTTGTTTAATCACACCCACACTACGATAAGCATAAGGACTACCAAAAGGCACACTAACTTGCATAATCTCACCCTCTCCTAAACCTATGCTTTTAGCAGTTTTTGGAACATTTGGGAATTTCTCAAACAAACGGCTACTTAGCAAGTGCGCCTCATTTAGCATAATAAGTTGCTTATCACTTCTTACTAGTGAAATCTCCCCTAGCATTGTAATTTGCAGCATTTTATTATACCCACGCAACGTATGATACACCGCTTCACGCTCTTTAGCATCTTGTAAAACAATATAACAATCTGTAATTTCTGGGGTTAAAATTTCTTTTAATTTATTAGAAGCACTTGGGTCAAAGTTATATGCCTCACTATCTTGTGGAAGATTTTTAGGCAAAAGATTAGAATCCAAAGAAACAAAAATATATGCATTTTTATCTAAGTGTTTTAATGTTAAGGTTGTTAGGAATTCTTTTGCTACAATTCCGTTTAAAACACAAAGCACTTTTCGCATATATTCCCCTAAACGCGCTAAAAATTGGCGAAAATGTAGCAAAAAAAGGTTAAAAATGGAATTTAATCTGCAAAAAACCGATGGCAATGCGCGCGCTGGAATTCTAAAGCTCGCACATGGAGAAGTGCAAACGCCTATTTTTATGCCTGTTGGCACACAAGCAAGCATCAAAGCGTTAGATTTTAATGATCTCTTAGAGCTTGATACACCCATTATTTTAGCAAATACTTACCATTTATATTTGCGCCCTAATGATATAACAATCGCAACACTTGGAGGACTCCATGAATTTACAAAATTTCCTAGAAATTTCTTGACAGATAGTGGAGGTTTTCAGGCATTTAGCCTAAATAATAATGTCGAGCACAGAGAAGATGGAATCGTATTTAAAAGCCATATTGATGGCTCTAGGCATTTTTTCTCACCCCAAAAGGTGCTTGATATCCAATACAATTTAAATAGCGACATTATGATGATTTTAGATGATTTAGTGGGCTTACCAGCAAGCAAAGAACGTATTATTTCCTCTATTAATCGCACGACAAAATGGGCGCAAGAGGCAATTACCTATCACAATTTCAAAAAACAAATCACCGCAGATTCTAACAAAATCCTAACTAACAATATCTTTGCAATCGTGCAAGGCGGAATAGACAAAGAATTTAGAGAAGCAAGTGCTAGGGATTTAACAAGTCTTGGAGATTTTGATGGTTATGCAATTGGAGGACTCGCAGTAGGTGAGCTAAATACTCAAATGTATGCCACACTTGATTTTACCACTCCCCTTTTACCAAAAGAAAAACCACGTTATTTAATGGGTGTTGGCACACCACAAGATATTGTAGAAGCCATTGCTAGAGGAGTGGATATGTTTGATTGCGTAATGCCGACACGTAATGCAAGAAATGGGACAATTTTTACACATTCTGGAAAGTTCGCTATCAAATCCCCACGTTTTAAACTTGACACACAACCCTTAGATTCTAAATGCCACTGCTACACTTGCTCCAAGCATTCACGCGCATATTTACACCATTTATTCCGTGCGGGAGAAATAAGCTATTTTCGTCTTGCTAGCATTCATAATCTAGCGTATTATCTTAGTCTTGTACGTGATGCTAGGGAAGCAATTTTAAAAGGAGAGTTTATGCAATTTTATAAGAATTTTTACGCACAAATAGAGAATATATCCTAAAACAAAATATTTGAATCACATAGCACTTAGATGCAATGCTAGTTTTTAAGTAAAATGTTACAAGTAGCTACACAACCAGACAAAAAAATTTCATTTTCTTAAAATTCACTTATTCTTTGTAGCAAAATTGCTAAACTAAGGGCATCTTTATGATAGGGAACTTTTATGGGGATAAACACATTATTTTGTGCCGCGCAAATTGGTATTGTTGCTAAAGAAGTTGAAGTAGAGGTAAGCTTCACACGTGCCCTGCCGTCCTTTTCTATCACAGGGCTTGCAGGCAATGCAATCCAAGAATCAAGGCAAAGAGTGCAATCCTCTCTTCTAGCAAATGGCTTTAAGTTTCCACCTCTTAAAATCACAGTTAATCTCTCCCCATCAGATTTACCAAAACAAGGGAGCTTTTATGATTTACCCATTGCATTACTAATTGCCTTACACAATACACTAAACTTGACCACGCAAGAGAAAAAAATCTTTGCCTTTGGCGAACTAGGGCTTGATGGACGCATTAAAGACACACCTGCAATCTATCCGCTGTTATTCTCCCTTCTTAGCAACGCAAATTGCGATTCTATCTTTATTCTCCCTAAAAGTGCGCAAGAGTTTTATTCTAAGATTCCAAATCTAAAAGCCTATTATGCAGAATCTCTAAAAGAAGCTCTAGATATTCTTCAAAATCCCCCTCCTTTGCAAATTTATGATTCCACCTTGCCCTTTGCATACTTAGAGATTCCAACTCATAATGAGAAGTTTTACTACACGCAAGATTTTCCCTTAGATTTTCACGCCATTATCGGACAAGAAAGAGCAAAAAGAGCTGCGCTAATTGCCGCTTGTGGATTTCACAATATTCTATTTGAGGGCAGTGCAGGTAGCGGAAAAAGCATGATAGCCTCTAGGATTCCTTATATTCTCCCACCCTTAACTCTAAATGCAATGCTACAACTTGCGGCTACCACGCTTGAAATCTCACCAAATCGTCCCTTTAGAAATCCACACAATAGTGCCACAAAGGCTGCGATTTTAGGAAGTGCTGTTGGACAAAACATAAAACCGGGTGAAATTGGACTTGCAAATATGGGGGTGTTGTTTTTTGATGAACTTCCGCATTTTCCAAAAAGCATTTTAGAATCCTTACGTGAGCCTCTGCAAAATCATAATTTTACAATTTCGCGCTTACAGACAAAAATTACATATCCCACAGACTTTATGTTTGTGGGTGCTATGAATCCTTGTCCTTGCGGGAATCTCTTAAGTCTTACTAAAGAGTGTCGTTGCAATCAAAAAGAAATCAAAGACTATAAATCTAAAATCTCTGACCCTTTTTGGGACCGCTTAGATATTTTTGTAGCAATGCAAGAAAACACACATTTAGAATCTAGTAAAAATGCTCACCGCGTGGATTCCAAAACCCTGCAAACACAAGTTTTAAATGCTTTTAAATTCCAAAGAGAACGCGGACAGGGTTGCTTTAATGCAAGGCTTGAAGGTGCTGAATTTGAAAACTTTTGCGCACTCTTACAAGAAGAACAAGAAATCTTAGAAAAAGCGATACAAAAATTTGGAATCTCAAAACGTGGAAGTGATAAAATTTTGCGCCTCTCACGCAGTATTGCAGACTTAGAGGGGAGTAAACGTATTAAAAAATCGCATTTATTAGAAGCACTAAGTTTTCGTCGTATTTAAAAAAATTCATACTAAATTTATCCTATAATACACCCTAAAAACATAAGGTTTCTATGCTTTCTAAACTAAAATTCATCCTCTCAAACCACGATTGGCGATACATCTATGGATTGCTATTGCTTTCTTTGCTTATCTCTTTAATAGAGCTTATTGGAATCTCGGCAATCGCTCCTTTTATGGCAGTTGCAAGTGATTTCACCTTAATTGAGAGCAAACCTTATTTTTCCTTTCCTTACACACTTTTTGGATTCCAAACTGCAAGGGATTTTGTTATCACTTTTGGCGTGGCTTTGCTTGCATTTTATGTTTTTAGAAGCCTTATAAATCTCCTTTACCAACACTTGCTTGCACGTTTCACTTTTGGACGTTATTATTTAATCGTTGGACGCCTTTTTAGGAACTATTTAGGGCTAAATTACGAAGAGTTTCTCACAAAAAATACAAGCTATTTAACAAAAACAATCACCACAGAAGCGCATAATTTCACAATTTTATTAGCCGCAGCTTTGTTTATGACTTCAGAAGTTTTTGTTGTGCTCTTAATTTATGGCACTTTGTTATTTGTAAATTTTAAAATCACATTAGGTTTAACGCTAATGTTAGCACTCTTTGGATTCCTAATGGCGCGCATTATTACTCTAAAAATCAAACATCAAGGCAGAGAAAAAGAAACACATCAAAAGAGTTTTTTTGAAATCCTTAGCTCAAGCTTTGGAAACTACAAAATCATCAAACTCCAAAGTGATGATAGTGCAATTATGCGAACCTTTTCTAGCTCTCTTTGGGGCTATTCATTAGCAAATATTAAAAACCAAACTTTTTTTCACATTCCTCGTCTTTTGCTTGAAGCCATCGGATTTTGTATGATGATTGCCGTAGCACTTTATCTTTTTATTAAAGATTCTAACAATATAACAAGCTACTTACCCTTGCTTTCAATCTATGTGTTGGCACTCTATCGCCTATTACCCTCTATTAATCGCATTTTAGATTCCTACAATAAAATCATTTTTAACTTCCGCTCCCTTGAAATCATCTATCAAGATTTAAACACGAAAATCAAAAATCTAGGCGAAAAAAAAGTGGATTTTAGCGAACAAATCTTGCTAGAAAATATCCATTTTAGCTACCAAAATAAGCCAATTTTACAGGGTGTTAATCTTCGCATTAAAAAAGGAGAGAAAGTCGCTTTTATCGGGGAGTCTGGTAGCGGTAAAAGCACACTTGTTGATGTCATCATTGGCTTACTTAGCCCAACAAAAGGAAAAATCTTAGTTGATGGTGTAGAAATTAATACAAATACTCTTAAAAATTGGCGCACTAAAATTGGCTATATCCCTCAAAATGTGTATCTCTTTTCCGGAAGTGTGGCAGAAAATGTCGCTTTTGGGAGAGATTTTGATGAACAAAAAATTATTGCTACACTAAAGAGCGCAAATATTTATGATTTTTTAATAAGCAAAGAAGGAATTCATACGCAAGTAGGCGATGGTGGAATCGCACTAAGTGGCGGACAAAAACAACGTATTGCCATTGCGCGCGCACTTTATGGTAATCCTGAAATTTTAGTGCTTGATGAAGCCACAAGTGCGCTAGACTCGCAAGTGGAGACTAAGATAATGGAGGAAATTTATAGAATCTCAGAACACAAAACACTTCTTATCATTGCACACCGCTTAAGCACGATTGCAAATTGCGATTCCATCTACAAAATACAAAATGGCATTCTAACTTCCATAACGCACAAGGATATTTTCTAATGCAAACCCAATTAAATATTAAAGATTTACCCAAAGAATTCTCCCAAAAGATTTTAGAAGAAGCACCCAAGAATCCAAACTTTCCAAAAGTTAGCATTATCTTAACAACTTATAATCGTGAGTATTTTTTCACAGAATCCATTGAGAGTCTGCTAGAACAAGACTATCCAAACCTAGAGATTATCGTTAGTGATGATGGTTCTAGTGATAATACCTTTAATATTGCTTGTGAATATGCAGAAGAAAATCCCCATATTAAAGTTGTGCAAAACTCCCATGCTAAAGGTAGTGCTGGGAACCGCAATAATGGCTTAGACCATGCAAGTGGTGAGCTAATTA
This sequence comes from Helicobacter turcicus, assembly GCF_019711685.1. Lineage (GTDB taxonomy): Bacteria > Campylobacterota > Campylobacteria > Campylobacterales > Helicobacteraceae > Helicobacter_D > Helicobacter_D turcicus. Next base: position 21,960 of record NZ_JAIGYQ010000008.1, on the reverse strand, counting down.
TGCTTTTAGACGATGATGATTTGCTTTTTAAAGAAGCAGTTTCACAGATGATTAATGTTTATCTAGCCTTTGAGCGTCGATATGGGATCATAATTGCAAACTGCACAAGAAGTGATGATGGATTTCTAAGTGGCAAGGGAGTTAGTGAATCACGCGAAATTAGTTTTCAAGAAGTGCTTTGTGGTCGCTTAGATGGCGAATTTTTGACACTTTTTGAGCGCAAATTGCTAGGACAAAGGCGTTTTAATGAAAACTTACAACGCGGAAATATGGGGCTTTTGTGGCTAAAACTTCACAAAAACCGCCCTTGCTACTATCTACACAAACCGCTTAAATTTTACAGAATCCACGCAGAATCCCTAACACAAAACCTAAAATACAAACCCCTAGAAATGGTAAAAAATTACGAACAAGATATTTTGCTTTTCTACAAAGAACGTCTAAAATGTTGCCCAGCACATCTTGCAAAGCTCTGTGCGACTGCTGCACTGCTCTACCGACAAGGTGGCAACCGCAAAAAAGCGTTTAAAAAGATTCTCCAAAGCCTAACAATCCGTCCAAATCTACTTGCGCTCCAAGTATTTGTCTGCTTATTTTTACCTGTATCCTTCCTGCCAAAGCTAAAAATCCGCCAACGCGTTGAAAAATAATGGAATCTAAAACAACTAAAAACCCAAAATTAAAGATTATTCTTGCTATCCGCTCACTTAATTTTGGTGGGGCAGAGCGACAATGGATTCTCCTTGCAAAAGAACTTACAAAACACAAAGAAATAGAACTGCATCTTTGCACCCTTTATGGTGGAGGAGAGTTAGAATCTGAAATTCATACAATCCCTCACACATGTTTAGAGAAAAAGGGACGCGGTGATTTTAGCTTTTTACTCCGTTATTATAAGCTCATAAAAACCTTTAACCCTGATTGTATTTACGCCTTTATGCCAGAGATGAATATTTTTAGTTTGCTGTGTGGGAAACTGCAAAGAAACGCATGTAAAGTTATTTTTGGATTCCGCTCTAGTGCGATTAATGTTAGCAAACTCCCCTTTGCTTCTAAGCTCTATTTTTATACACAAAAATTCCTAAGCCGCTATGCAGATGCAATCATCTGTAATTCTCAAGATGCGATTAATTTCTACAAAAGCAAAGGCTATTTTATGAAGAAAGCCTTTGTTGTGCATAATGGAATTGATACAAAACGTTTTTGTCCAAGCGACTCTAGTGCGCTAAGAGCGGAGCTTGGAATTGCACAAGATTGCTTTGTTTTTGGGATTTCTGCTAGAATGCATGCGGTTAAAGACTATCCCTTACTCGCACTTGTAGCAAAAGAATTTTTGGAAAGCTTAGGAAGCAAAAAGGACAAGGTTGCCTTTGTATCTTTAGGTAAAAGTAATCTAGAAATTTTACACACTTGCACGGAACTTCTAGCACCCTATTCTATGAAGTTCTTAGGCGCAAAAAATGCTATGGAACACTATTATCCGCTTTTTGATTGCATTGTTTCTACTTCTTATACAGAAAGTTTTTCAAACTCTATTGCAGAGGGAATGGCTTGTGGCTGTGTACCAATTGTTAGTGATGTTGGCGAGAGTAAGGTTATTGCAAATTTTAATCAAGATTCCTATCAATTTTGCTTCACTCCAAAAGATTCAAAAGGCGCATTAGAGTGCTTAAAATCCCTTTATGTACTTAAAAATTCTGCACAATTTACAAAACTAAAAGAGCAAGCAAGAGCGCATATTATAAAAGAGTTTAGCCCAAAAAACATGACAGAAAAAACACTTGAGATTCTAAAAAAGAAGCTTTAATGCAGCCCAAAAAACAACGCGTTATGATTCTTTTGTATTCCTTAGGAGCAGGAGGAGCAGAACGTATTACCTCGCTTTTGCTTGAAGCCTTACAAAAAGAATGTGCGCTTAAACTTGTATTATTAGAGGATATTTGTAATTACTCTATCCCAAAAGAGATTCCAAAAGTTATTTTAGGGAATAACAGCACACAAGAGAGCGGAATCCAAAAATTTCTAAAAATTCCATTTTTAGCATTAAAATACAAAAAACTCCTAAAAGACTGCGATATTTCACTCTCTTTAATGACACGTCCAAACTACATTAACATTCTAGCAGGATTGCTATGTGGGACTAAAAAACCTAGAATCTTAATTTCCGAACGTAGTCATCCTAGCTTACAATATGGCTATGGAAATTTAAACTCTAAAATCAATCGCTTTTTAATCAAAATGCTCTACAACAAAGCAAATAAAATTAGCGCAAACTCTCCCCAAAACCTGCAAGATTTAATCCAAAATTTTAGAGTAAGTCCGAGTAAAACCACGCTTTTATTAAACTTTTTTAATCTTGAAAAAATCCATGCACAAAGCCTAGAGGATTCTGCTTTATCTCTGCAAATTTTAGACCAAAAGGCACAAGGTAAATTCATTTTCATAAGTATTGGTCGCTTAGATAGCGGTAAAAATCACCGCTTACTCATTGATGCTATGCAAGATTTTAAAGACAAAGCTTCGCTTTTTATTATCGGTGGAGGAGAGCTAGAATCCACCCTAAAAGCGCAAATTTTAGAACTTAAATTAGAATCTAGTGTGTTTTTACTTGGTAAAACTAAGAATCCTTATGCTCCTCTAAGTTGTGCGGATTGCTTTTTATTTGCATCAAATCATGAAGGCTTTCCAAATGTCTTAGTAGAATCCTTAGCTTTAAAGATTCCAATTATCTCCACAGATTGCGCTCCTAGAGAAATTTTAGCCCCTCAAGGAAAATTTTTGGATTCCAAGTCTCAATGTCAAAGCGCAAAAGGTGGAATCCTAATTCCACTAAACTCTAAGGAAGCATTATGTTTTTCTATGGACTTTATACTAAAAAACCCAAACTTTTTTGATAAAGCTGCACTTTATGCGCAAGCACAACTTTTTAGCCAAAACACACAACTTCTCCATTATAAACAATGGATTTTAAATCCCTAAAAATTCCCACTTTTTCAAAACTTTTTACCTAAAACTTTGCTAAAATAGTGGCAATTTTCCACAAAAAAGGCAACGCTATGCAAGCAACCCATAAGAACATACTAGAAACTTCTAAGAAAATTGCCATTTTAGGCTTATCTCCAGACCCAAACAAACCTAGCAATGCAGTTGCAAAATACTTACAAGCTAAGGGATATAAAATCATTCCTATATACCCAAAAGGCGGTGAGATCCTAGGAGTGAGAGCATACACAAGCCTACAAGATGCTTTTAATACAGAGAGTGATATTGACATCTTAAATGTATTCCGTAAAAGTGAAGCACTCTTTAACGTGGCGCAAGAAGTTTTAAACCTCCCTTATCGCCCAAAATGTGTTTGGGTGCAACTAGGATTAAAAAACAAAGAAGCTAAAGATTTACTACAAAAGACTGGAATTGTGTATTTTGAAGATATTTGTATCCAAATTGAACACCAAAGGATTTTTAATGATTCCAATCTCTAAGATAATGGACGCTAAAGCACGTTTAAGCGGGATTATCCAGCACACAAAGCTTGCGTTTGCTCCAAAACTTAGCCAAATTAGCGGCACAAAAGTCTATGTTAAACAAGAAAACCTCCAAAACACAGGCTCTTTCAAGCTACGTGGCGCATTTAATAAAATCGCTTCCCTTACACAAGAAGAGCGTGCAAAAGGAGTGATCGCCTCAAGTGCGGGAAACCATGCACAAGGCGTTGCATATAGTGCGAAACATTTTGGGATTAAAGGCGTGATTGTAATGCCAGAAGCTACACCACTGCTTAAGGTAATGGGAGTAAAAGAGCTTGGTGCAGAAGCGATTTTAAAAGGAAATAACTATGATGAAGCCTATTCCTATGCCCTAGAATACGCTAAAACACACGATTTGCAGTTTATCCACCCCTTTGCTGATGATGCAGTGATTGCTGGGCAAGGCACAGTTGCCCTAGAAATGATTGAAGACCAAAGTCATCTAACAACCATTATTGTGCCAGTTGGAGGAGGAGGATTAATTGCAGGAATTGCAGCGACCTATAAGCAAATGTTACCTAATGTGCGCATTATCGGTGTTGTTGCAGAGGGGGCTCCAGGAATGTATCACTCCTTTTATCAAAAAGAAATTCAAAAAACAAATTCCGTGCGCACAATCGCCGATGGAATCGCTGTTAGAGATGTCAATCCTATAAATTTTTCTTACATCTTAGAATCCGTAGATGAGATTGTAAAAGTTGATGATGAGGAGATTGCTAATGCGATTTTATATCTGCTTGAGAATCAAAAACTTGTTGTAGAGGGTGCTGGGGCGAGTGTTGTTGCTGCACTTTTGCACCACAAAATAAATTTTAAAAGTAATGAAACTTTAGGATTAGTCTTAAGTGGCGGAAATATTGATGTTACAATGCTAGGTAATATTATTGAAAAAGGTTTAGTGCGCTCTCACCGCAAAATGCAATTTTGTGTAACACTCATTGATAAACCAGGAAGCTTACAAGGGCTTAGTGATTTACTCTCAAAACTTGGAGCAAATATCGTGAAAATTGATTTTGATAGAACCTCCACCTCCCTTGCCTTTGGCGATGCGAATGTAACCGTTAGCCTTGAAACAAAAGGCAAAGACCATCAAGCCCAAATCCGCCAGCAACTCCAAGCAAATAGCTATGCTTTTATAGAGATTTAATGGAATCGCAAATTCGCATCTATGTATGGCTTAGCATTCTGCTTCTTGCAAGTTTAGTGGCACTCTTTGGGCTATTAAATACCCTTAGTATCAGTTATGATGAAGCACAAATTTTCTTTGAAGCGCAAAATTTTGCACATTTTGCTAGTCGCTTAAGCACCAAACTTTTTGGACAAAATGACTTTGCCTTACGCCTACCATTTTTGCTTTTACATTTTTGTAACACACTTTTAATCTTTTATCTCTCCAAAAACTTTCTAAAGCGTCAAAGTGATGCACTTTTTGCCGCATTGCTCTTTTGTTTGCTTCCGGGGGTGAATGCTGTTGCACTACTTGTTTGCAATGTAGGCATAGTGATATTTTTCACACTTCTCCTATGTATTATCGTGCAAAAAACAAATCAAATTCCTTATTTCTTGCTTATTGCTTTAGCTTTTATTGATGAGAGTTTTGCACTCCTTTTCCTAGCTCTAATATTTTATTCCATCGCCCAAAGGGATACTAAACTTCTCTTTGCTTCTTTATTGCTTTTTGCCCTAAATATGTATCTTTTTGGACTTAGTATCGGCGGGCATCCTAAGGGTTATTTTTTGGATGCAAATGGACATTTAATGTTGATTTTCTCCCCACTTTTATATTTATATTTCCTCTACACACTCTATCGGTATTTTAATGCAAAAACAAAACCTCTAATGTGGTATATTACCTTTTGTGCGCTAATGTTTATTTGGCTTTTATCCTTGCGTCAAAGAGTGCAAATAGAGCTTTTTGCGCCTTTTTTGCTTCTTGGGATTCCGCTAATGACAAACCTCTATTTATCTGGTCTTCGTGTGCGCCTACCACAATTTCGTGCAAGATACAGAATCCCTTTTTTAGCTACATTCATAGTGCTTTTAGCAGTGAGTGTAACATTATTTTTATCTAAGCCCCTCTTTGTCTTTATTCCAGATTCCAACGAGCATTTTGCTCACCGCCACTTTATTGCTAAAGAACTCGCAAACGCACTACACAAAAAAGGTGTAACATCTGTAAATACTGATGAAACTTTGCAATTACGCTTAAAGTTTTATGGAATCCAAAAAGGTGGTGCTTATCTCTATGCCTCTCCAACAAGTGGGGCAAAAAAAATTCCAATTTCTTATTATGGTAAAAACATTGCCACTTTTTATCTCAAATGACACGTTTAGCATTTAGCCTATTTGAAACACTTCTAACCCTAGCAATCCTTAGCATTTTTGCTACTTTGGGTTACTTTTGGATTCCAGATTCCAAACTCCACTTAGCTCAAAATCAAATCATCTCTCATCTGAACTATACGCGCTTTTTAAGCCTAAATAATGCTAAGCAGATTACTCAAAGTGCTTTTTGTCAAAGTGATAATTGCAAACAAGAGCGCACACGTTGGAGGGAGAGCTTGTGGAGAATGCAGTTTTCCTATTTACAAGATATCGGCTATGCTTACTATATTTTTAGCGATTCTGCGCGTGCAGTGCGCACCAAAAACCTTGATGATCGCCCACGTGATAGACAAGAAATCGCTAGAGATTTGCTAGATAACAAATACTTAAATGTCTATAATAATGATAACTCAAAGTTTGCAAATCCACTAAGAAGTGGTGATTTAGCTATCACGCAACGTTTTGGAATCCAAAATGTCAAAGCCTCTGGTGGTTGTGGAGAGGATAATGCAGCTAGAATTTTATTTGATGAAAAAGGATTCTTACTTTGCAAAAATCCCTATAAAAAGCCAACAACACCAACAGGAATTGTGTCCTTAGAGCTTTTTAATAAAAGCGGTAAAAGTGTTAAAATCTGCATTTTACCAAGTGGTTTTATCCAAAAATGCTAAATTTAATGTTTTTGTGTTACAATTAGCAATTTTTAAGGGTGTCGCAATATATAAAGATATAAAAGCTGTAACAACGAAGCAAAGTTTAGCAAAAAAGCATTTTGGGCAAAACTTCCTAGAAGATGAAAATGTCTTAAATGCGATCATCCAATCCATTCCCAAACAAAACACAGATATAGAACTCATTGAAATTGGGGCTGGGTTAGGTGATCTAACAAATAAGCTATTAGGCTTAGGGAATATCACTGCTTATGAAGTTGATAAGGAATTGATTCCTTGTTTGCAAGAGCGTTTTAAAGACGCATTAGAATATGGGCGTTTAAGCCTTGTAATTGGCGATGTCTTGGAGTTTTGGAAAGGCGAGAGTCTGCACAATAGAGCTTATTTTCTTGTGTCAAATTTGCCTTATTATATTGCAACTTTACTTGTGATAAAAACTATCAAAGACCCGCTATCTAAAGGCTGTGTCGTGATGACACAAAAAGAAGTTGCGCAAAAATTTTGCGCACAATGTGGAGAAAGTGACTTTAGCGCATTAAGTGTCTTAGCACAAAGCGTAGGAGAGGCAACACTGCTCTTTGATGTGCCGCCTAGTGCCTTTGTGCCACCACCTAAAGTTACCTCTTCGGTGTTTTTACTCCAAAAGGTAGCAAATCCACCCAATTTTAGGGACTTAGAATATTTAGAATCTCTACTAAAAGTTGCCTTTAGCGCACCTAGAAAAACGATTCTAAATAACCTAAGCAAAGCCTATCCAAAACAAGCCATTATAGACGCTTTAGAATCTTTACAAATTACGCCTAGCAAACGACCTCACGAGATTGATACGCCAAATTATCACCGACTTTTGAAAATTTTATAAAAAGGCGGAACAAATGGAAGAACAAACAAACCCGACACAACCAAACAAAGAAAACCACGATCCAAACAAACGTCGTTTTAAACCTCGCAAAGACAAAGTGGATTCTCAAAAGATAGAATCGCAAAAAGAAGGACATAAAAGAAGCGAGAGACAAAACCAAAACCAAAAACAAGGACAAAAACCACAAAATCGCAACCTGCACAACCCTCGTTTCAAAAAAGACCAAGAAAAAGTTAGCACAAACACGCGTGAAAATCACCAAAAATACCACAACAAAAACTTCACAAGTGCTACTACACAGGCTTCAAACCTTGAACTTCGCAAAGCTGTGGAGCTTAATGCAAAAATTCACGAGGATGCACTTACTCCACATTCTAAGATTGAATTTAATGCAAATGCGAAAGTGCGCATCACTCCAATTGGTGGCTTAGGGGAGATTGGTGGCAATATGACGGTGATTGAAACGCAAAATTCTGCAATCATAATTGATGCAGGAATGAGCTTCCCAGATGAGAGTATGCATGGCGTGGATATTTTAGTGCCAGATTTTAGCTATCTTGAAGTTATTAAAGACAAAATTGCGGGCATTATCATCACACACGCCCATGAAGATCATATTGGCGCAATGCCCTATCTATTTAAAAAATACCAATTCCCAATCTATGGAACAGCCTTGCCATTAGGGCTTATTGGCTCTAAATTTGACGAACATGGACTTAAAAAATTCCGCTCTCTTTTCCGTGCAGTAGAAAAGCGTAAGCCCATTAGAATCGGAGAATTTGAAATTGAATGGATTCACATCACGCATTCTATTGTAGATTCTAGCGCACTTGCAATTAAAACAGAAGCTGGGCTTATTTTTCACACAGGAGACTTTAAGATTGACCACACACCAATTGATGGTTATCCAACAGATTTAAATAGAATCGCATATTATGGCGAACAAGGCATTTTATTACTTCTTAGTGATTCCACAAACTCTCATAAACCCGGCTACACACCAAGCGAAGCAAGTGTTGGACCTGCATTTGACTTGCTTTTCTCACGTGCAAAAGGGCGTGTGATTATGAGCACCTTTAGCTCTAATATCCACCGCGTGTATCAAGCCATTCAACATGGAATCAAATATAATCGCAAAGTCGCAGTTATTGGGCGCTCAATGGAGAAAAATCTAGAAATTGCTAGAACTTTAGGCTATATTGAACTTCCACAAAATATTTTTATTGAAGCACATGAAGTAGCAAAATACGCTGATGAAGAAGTGCTAATTGTAACAACAGGCTCTCAAGGAGAGACAATGAGTGCTCTTTATCGTATGGCAACAGATGAACATCGCCACATCAAGATTAAGCCTAGCGATACGATTATTTTATCTGCAAAAGCGATTCCGGGCAATGAAGGCTCTGTATCTAATATTCTAAACTTTCTAAACAAAGCAGGAGCAAAGGTATATTACCAAGACTTTAGCGAGATTCACACAAGCGGACATGCTGCCCAAGAAGAGCAAAAGCTCATGCTCCGCCTTGTAAAGCCAAAGTTTTTCTTGCCCGTCCATGGCGAATATAACCACATCTTACGTCATAAGGAGACAGCAATTTCCTGCGGTGTAGATGAACGCAACATTTACCTTATGGAAGATGGCGACCAAATAGAGATTGCACACAACTACTTGCGCAAAGTGCGTAGCGTGAAAACAGGCAAAACTTACATTGACAATCAAGTAAATACAACCATTGCTAATGATGTGATTTTAGAGCGTCAAAATCTCGCAGAAAATGGAATCCTAATTGTTTTTGTGGAGCTCAATAAAGAGAAAAATTCCGTGATTGGTAAACCGCGCGTCCAAACAATGGGAGTCATTGCAAATAAGGAAACACAGGTATTTAACAAAGAAATTGAAGAGTTTTTTACTCTCTTTAGCAAAAACTGCAAAAAAGAGCTTTACAACAGCCAAAAAGCTATGGAAGCCGAGTTAAGAAATGCTTTAAGAAAACTCATGTTTAAAAAGACAAAAAAATACCCTACAATTATCCCTATGGTTTCTTTTGTTTAGTCTATCAATATTGGGTCTAAGCCTTGACTTCTAAAATTTCAAAGGTCAAGGTTTTTTACCTCAACTCCCACTACATTTTACAAAGGCATAATACTTGCATAGATTTTGTTTTACCTTACTCTAATTAAGTGCAATTAAATTGCAAAAGCCCACCTTCTATCACTCCCTATAAAACTTAAAAACACTCTACTCTATGGAATAACTAAAATTAGAAAAATGCGCCTATTTATGCTAATAAAGCAGAATAAATGTAATCCTATGCCCTTTAAAAACAACAAAAACATCAACACTGCTAGAAATAGAATCCAAAATTGCCTTTTTAGATTCCAAACTAAAAAATTTAAAATCTAAAAAGAATGCAATTTTGCACGCATTCTTTTTAGCCCTAGAATCATTTTAGGATTCCATATATTTGGGTTACCAAACCAACACTTCCTTTTTGATTTTATTAAGCGTATCAATTGCATCTCTTAAACGTGAAACCTCATTGTCAATTTGCTGAATATTCCACGCCCCAAGCTCTTCTGGAATATCTTGCGCACCGCGCTTTATCATAATGTAATCCACAAAAGAAATTTTCGCCAATCCTAAAAGTAGCTGAATCTCTGCTTGCGCCTCTTCAATCTCGCGCAAAATTCCATCAATGCGTTCAAACATTCCACAATCCTTGCAAATCATTTTAAAACGCGTATTCTAGCATTTTTTGAACATTTTTCACACTCCAGAGATTTTGAATATGGAATCCCAAAAGCAAAGTATGCGCTAAGGAAAAATGCATTATAATCTTAAATCTTACATTTTACTTAAACAAGGTGTTCACTATGGCATTAAAAGTATTTTACGACAAAGATTGTGATTTGGGACTTATTAAAAGCAAGAGAGTGGCTATTATCGGCTTTGGTTCGCAAGGACACGCACACGCAGAGAACCTACGTGATTCTGGCGTTGAAGTAGTGATTGGACTTTATAAAGGTGGCAAAAGTTGGTCCAAAGCAGAAGCTAAAAACTTCAAAGTCCTAGAAGTGAGTGAGGCGACAAAATGGGCAGATTTGATTATGATTCTAATTCCTGATGAACTCCAAGCAGATGTATTTGAGCGCGACATTGCACCCTATCTAGCAGAAGATAAAATCATTGCATTTGGGCATGGATTTAACATTCACTTTGGACAAATCAAAGCTCCAAAAGGTGTGGGAGTTATTATGGTCGCCCCTAAAGCTCCCGGACACACTGTTAGGAGTGAGTTTGTACGTGGTGGCGGAATCCCTGATTTAATTGCAGTAGAACAAGACACAAGCAGAGGCGATGCAAAGGCTATTGCATTGAGTTATGCAAGTGCTATTGGTGGGGGACGCAGTGGAATTATTGAAACAACTTTTAAAGACGAAACAGAAACCGATTTATTTGGCGAACAAGCGGTGCTATGCGGAGGTGTAAGCAGTCTTGTAAAAGCAGGATTTGAAACTTTAGTGGAGGCTGGTTATCCTGAAGAAATGGCGTATTTTGAATGTTTACATGAATTAAAACTTATTGTAGATTTAATGTATCAAGGTGGGCTAGCAGATATGCGCTACTCCATTTCAAATACTGCAGAATACGGCGACATGGTGAGTGGTCCGCGCGTGATTAACGCAGAATCCAAAAAGGCAATGCAAGCAATACTAAAGGACATTCAAGAAGGGCGCTTTGCAAAAGACTTCATTTTAGAACGCAAAGCAGGCTATGCTAGAATGAACGCAGAGCGCAAAAACCTAGCAAACCATCCCATTGAAAAAGTTGGCGAACGTTTAAGGGCAATGATGCCTTGGATAGGTGCTGGAAAACTTGTCGATAAAAACAAAAACTAATTTAATAATGCACAAAAGTAAAAACCAATTTAGCCCGCTAATTCTAGAGCACATTGCGCACACCTGCGTACGCGCCCTTAAAAATAAGAAAAGAATTTTTGTTGCTCTTAGTGGGTTACCTGGTGTCGGGAAAAGCACTCTTGGAGGCTACATTCGCAAAAATGGCTTAAAATGTAATGGGGGGGGGGGCAAGATTCCAGCCTTATGAAATAGCCGTTATTGATGACAATGTAATGAGCTTAAATCTATTTGTAGCCCGCCCAAAAATAAAATTTACTCCAAAATATCCCAATAACAGAGACAATTTAAATATTTTTTTGAAATTTTTACCCCCTTATGTCAAAATCATATTCTGCATAGGCTCTAGCATACAACGTCTTGAGAAAGCTGATATTTTTCTCTACATAGAAATCAGAGAAGAACTTCGCAAAAACCTTTTATTTACAAGAGAGAAAACGAGTAGAAATTATGCGGACCTCTGCGCAGTATCGTCTGTTCCGATTCTTCCATATGAATACAAAATTATCATAGATTTATCAAAAAGCAAGATTATTTAAAAGCTACTTTAAAAAATTCAAAATTTGTAACTACTGATTGATAGAAAAGTGGCGGAGCGGACGGGGCTCGAACCCGCGACCCCCTGCGTGACAGGCAGGTATTCTAACCAACTGAACTACCGCTCCAAAAGTGGTGGTCGCTATAAGACTCGAACTTATGACATCCACCTTGTAAGGGTGGCGCTCTACCAACTGAGCTAAGCGACCAATTTAAGATTTAAACAAAAATAAAAGTGGTGACTCCTAGGGGACTCGAACCCCTGTAGCCACCGTGAAAGGGTGGTATCCTAACCGCTAGATGAAGGAGCCACTTTTATTTGAGTGGTGACCCGCGTTGGATTCGAACCAACGGCCCATTCCTTAAAAGGGAATTGCTCTACCAACTGAGCTAGCGGGTCTTCAAAAAAGAGTAAAATTATATAGATTTAAGGTATAAAAGTCAATAGTTTTTGAAAAAAATCTTTAGGAACAACAGATACGCATACAGGGTTGCTTGCTCTTGGATAAAGTTCCTATTACCCCTAAATTGCAACCGCTCAATGATTTCCACCCCTTCAATGCTTTTTGCTCCAATATACACAGTGCCAACAGGCTTACTAACACTCCCTCCACTAGGTCCTGCAACACCACTTGTCGCAAGAGCAAAATGTGCTTTTGAGAGTTTAAGTGCGCCATCAAGCATATCACGTACCACTGCCTCACTCACTGCCCCAAAACTCGCCAAATTCTCCGCACTTACACCTAACCACGTTTCTTTAATTGCATTTGCATAGCTAATCACAGCACCATCAAAAACTACACTTGCACCACTTTTACGCGTTAGTGTGGTAGCAATTAACCCCCCTGTGCAACTCTCAGCACTAGTAATTTTAAGATTCCGCCCTTCTAAAAGCTCAATCACACTTCTTGCTAAATCAAATGTTAAAAATACCTTCTCTCCAAATGCCACTTTTACCGCTTCTTTGAAACTTTGTAAATCTCCGCCCTGCGCACTTAAAATATCCAAATGCGATTCTGCATTTAGCACATTCACATTTACGCCAAATTCCTCTGTAATTCCACCTAGTAACATTTGTAAAGATGTCGCATCAATACCTAAGGGATAAAGATACAATAGAGATTTCGCATCTCCAAAAGATTCTACGACTCCATGTGCGCTAAAAACCTGCGTTAATTCCTCTTGCGTAGCACTTTGTAAATCCAACAAATACATTTGCAATTCCGCATTTTTCACACACATTGCATTTATATTGATAGATTCCACATTGACACTCTTGTTGCCAAATGCTTTTAAAATCTCCCCAAAAATTGCCTTTGGAGCGACCACTAGACACTGCCTATATGTTTTTAATGTATTCCTAATATTATCAAACTTGCACACAAAAAATAGAGAATCTAAAGTTCCAAACATCACTCTAGCAGTATTTTGTGCATATTGATTTAAGGGTGCAAAGTCCCGATAATTCTCACCTATACAAATTAAAGTCTTCAATTTTTGCCTTTTTATTGATTTTAATGCTTAAGTAATGGCATAATTTTAACCATTTTAAGCTAATTTTGGGAGGAAATTATGAGTAAAACTTTGGTAGTGCGTCCAGAAGATGAAAAACCGGGTGAGGTTTATAACGACAAGGGAAAAATCAATAAAAAGTTCTATGAAAAAGAAATTGTAAAGTTGCAAATTGAGTTAATCAAGTTGCAAAATTGGGTCAAAAAATACCAGAAAAAAATCATCATTATTTTGGAGGGACGTGATGCAGCAGGAAAAGGGGGAACGATTAAGGCACTAAGGGAACATTTAAACCCACGCGGGGCGCGTGTAGTTGCTCTGCAAAAGCCAAGTGATGTAGAGAAAACACAATGGTATTTTCAACGCTATATTGATGAGCTTCCAAATGGTGGAGAAATCGTCTTTTTTGACCGCAGTTGGTATAACCGCGCAGGCGTAGAAAAGGTTATGGATTTCTGCACAAACGAACAATACAAAGAGTTCATCATTCAAGTTTCACACTTAGAACAAATGCTCATTGAGAGTGGCTATATTCTCTTTAAGTTTTTTTTAGATGTAGGACGTGAAGAGCAAAGAAAACGTATTGAGAGTCGCAAGGATGAGCCTCTAAAACGTTGGAAATTAAGTCCTATTGATGAATTGTCTTTAAACTTATGGGACGAATACACAGAGGCTTTTGAAAAAATGTTTTCACGCACACATACGCCCTTTGCTCCGTGGTTGATTGTAGATTCTAACGACAAAAAACGCGCAAGAATCAATCTTGCTAGAATCTTACTATCCAAAATTGACTATGAAGACAAAGATGCTGAAAATGTATGTTTGTTAGCAGACCCGGGAATTGTGTCGTATTATTCTAGCGTTAAAATGTTTTCAAGCGATACAAATAGCAAGATAGGCGAAAAAGAGAAAAATAAAAACAAAAAAGAGAAGAAAAAGAAGTAAAGATTTAAGAATGCAAAAGGAATCCCATTGAAAGAAATCTACAAATTTATCAATGATTTTGATATTCAAACAGCACTTGATTTATGTCAAAACAAATATCCTCAGGTATTTTGTAGTATGCTTTTTGAATGTGCTTTATTTGAAAGGTTACTATGTTTTTTAGAATCTCAAAACATTACCTTTATAGATTTCAATGAAAGTGGGGGGGGGGGCAGGATACATGTTTCTCTCATTAAGGAACTTCTTTTTGCAAAGCTAGAGACTCTTGATAAAAATCCTAAATTTACCGCCATACCAAAAAGAATATTAAAAATTCACACTATCAACACAAAAATAAGAGAAAAGAACTTAAGCATTGACGAGGCAGTTGCATTTCTAAATTCTGCATTCTTAGATTTTAATAACTTTAATAGAACCTCTCTCATTTATACCTTTACAGAAATTTTTAATTATTTTGAAGAATTAAGAGAATGGACTTATTTTCGACGTTCAAGAAACAGAATTTTGCAACTTTTACATTCAAAATTTACTAATTGCGCAGGAGCGCAAAAATACTTTCATAGGCTTATACAAATCTACAATAATTATTATAACAATGACAAAATAAAAGTTGCCATTTGTTTAAGAGGGGCTTTTAGAGGGTATTATCAACACTGCTTTAAAGGTGTTTTGGATTTAGCGCAGAGTTTAGAGGCAGATATTTTTGTCTCTACTTGGAATAAAACTTTTTGCTATCACGGATTTGCAGGTGCTGCTGGAAATTTTGTCCATAGAAATTATCCCTCTCTTATCAATGATTGTCCAGATTTTATCAACCACAAAACTAAGCTCTTTGCACACTTTCCTAATGTTTTTAAAGTCTTAGACAATGAAATTAGTGAGCCTTTATTTCCAAATGAATTTGTAAGATTCCAAAACGTTAAAGGCGTAAATCTCAATGATGATAAAAAATTTGAAAAAACCTTGCATAAACACATGCAACAAGTTTTATATCCTTCAAAGCATGCTAAAGAAACTCATTTGGAAACCTATTTTAGAAATACCAATAAGGAATATTTCTTATTAGCTCAAGGGCGCAAAATGATTCTAGAGCACGAAAATAAGTTTCAGTTTAAATACGATTATATTATTAACTTAAGAGCCGATCAGGAACCGCCAAGAAATTTCACAAGATGTGAGCTTTTCAAAATACGAAAAAATGAGATAGCTTCTAAATTATTTGATGGCGGTTTTAGTAGTCTAGAATTTTATGGGCATAGAAACGCAATGTTATCTTTTATGGATTTGTATAATTTTGACAAAAAACAAAATCTTAAATTTTTCAAAACTATGTTTCTAACAGGAGGAATCCATGACCTCTTAACTAACTGGTGCATATTAAACCAGCTTATTATAGTTCCTAGCAGACTCCAATGTCCCATTGACTCTAAATACCATGTGTCTTATTTGCCAAATTTTCAAGATGCATTAGACAAGGATATAAAAACTACGAAGCTAGATAGTATACAACTCCAATCCTGCATTGACTTTTTTAACAAAATACGAGATTTAGTTCAAAAAAATTCAAAAGAAGCTCTCAATAAAGGATCTTATGCAAAAAATAGAGTTTATAATTATTTAAACTATAAATTAGGGGCTGCAATCATTAGAAATTACAATGTTAGTGGAATCATAAAACTTCCATTTATCCTCTCAAAAATTGCAATACAACACAAAAAAGAACAATTAAGACTCAAACGGCATTTAGAGAAAACTGGTTTTAGAACTCCAAAATTTCAGGCAATACAAAGCTATCCAGATTATAAGGAAGCACAAAAATTAAAATCCCATTTAGCTTATAAATTAGGATTATGTGTTACTAAAACATTTAAAAACCCTTATAATATCCCCCTTGTTTTTATGCTTCCTTTTAAATTATTAAAGATAAAAAAGGACCATATAAGCAAAAAATGATTCCCCTATTTCTTAAGGATAACCTATGCAAATATCCCATTCTTTTGAATGCCAATGAAAACTACATTAAATACGCGAGTGTTTTTTAAACAAGTATTATTTATAACACGAATGCGCAAAAATTTAATCTTTTCTCACGCATGAAATTTTAAATCAAGCTTTGAAAAATCCGCATTTTACACTATTGTAGATTTTAAGCCTTAGATTGATGATAAAATCTATGCAGATACTAAAGGAGAGTTTTCTTTGTGTTTAAAGATTTCATATCACACAAAAATCCCCAAACATTCTTATAATCTTTCAGAAATTTAAAGCACACCCTTGCTAGAACTTAAATATTTTTAGATTCCACGCAAATAAATCTCGAAAACTAGCTTAACTTGACTAACGCAATGAAATCTCTTACAAATTCCGCATTAGCTAGAACTTAGCAACAGCTCCGCCCTTGATTCTACAAGTAATCTCACACCACTAGCTAGAATCCGTTTTTTCTTTAAGAGTTTGTTTTACTTTAGTTGTCGAGGCTCAGTGGGGAGAATAAATGAAAGCTAACAAAAGCATAAGGAGATTCCATTTTAGAAAAACACCAATCACGCACACGACAACTTAAAATAGTAGAATCGTTATCCCAAAATTTTCAAGTTGTTTCTAGCGTGTTTGATAATCTCCGCGGATTTTGTATTTATAACTTGTTAGTGATTCCACGCCCATAGGACCGCGTGCGTGGATTTTTGCAGTTGAGATTCCAACTTCAGCTCCATAGCCAAACTCCCCTCCATCACTAAAACGTGTAGAGGCATTTGCATACACACAAGCACAATCTACTGCATTTAAAAATTCTTCAATCACACTATAATCCTCACTTAAAATTGCCTCACTATGCCCACTGCTAAAAATGCTAATATGCTCCAATGCACCTTGCAAACCCTCTACAACACGCAAATTTAAAATATTCTCTCCGTATTCTCTATGATACTCACTGAAGGGAATCTCCACACAAGCAATTCCACTTTCTGCTAAAAGCACACAACTCTTAGCACACCCTTTTAAAAGTGTGCCTTTTTCACACAATGCCTTTGCCACAAGGGGCAGAAACTCCCTAGCAAAAACAGAATCTACAAGCAGTGTTTCACACGCATTACACACACTAGGACGTGAAGTTTTTGCATTAACAATCACAGAAATTGCAGATTCTACCTTGCAAGTGTGATGCGCAAAGATATGGCACACACCCTTATCTTGCTTAATAACAGGAATCTTTGCATTTTCACTCACAAAGTTAATCAACCCTTCTCCACCGCGTGGAATCACTAAGTCAATCAACCCCTTAGCACCTAAAATCTCCTTTAATTCCTCTCTATCTTTCATTGCGGGCAATAGCACCATAGAATCTTTTGGTAGATTAAACGCATTTAAAGCTTCATAAAAGACTTCCATAATTGCTTCATTGCTATTTTGTGCTTCTTTGCCACCTTTTAATACACAAGCATTGCCACTTTTAAAACAAAGTGCTACAACATCACTTGTTACATTAGGTCGTGATTCATAAATCACCGCTACAACCCCCAAAGGCACACTCACTTTCTCAATCTTTAATCCACAATAGTTGCTAAATCCGCTTAAAATCTTATTTAAAGGGTCAGGAAATTCTGCAATCTGCCTTAGCGATTCTGCCATATTTTCTAGTTTTTTAGGATTTAACTCCAAACGTTCTAACATTGAAGTGCTCAAATTTAGATTCCTAGCAAGCTCTAAGTCTTTTGCATTACTTTTAAGAATTTTGGATTCCATTGCTAATAAAATATCCGCACATCTACATAAAAACTCTATACGCACTCTATGCGGAATAGTAGATAGAATCCCTTTTGTTGCGTGTGTTCTTTGCAGTTGGTCTTGTAAGCGCATTGCAATTCCTTGAAGTTTTAAATTTTGCATTATATCCAATAAGGACACATAAAATAAATTTTCTATTCTAAAACTAACTTTAAAGCATAAGGTATTATAATTGCAAATTTAATTTGTATAATTTGTAATGGAATTCTTTTAAGGTAGGGAAGCCGTGTTAGAGTGGAGTGAAGAATTTAGCATTAAAAATCAACATTTAGACGAACAACACAAGAAATTTATGCAGCAAATTGCCGACGCGCTAGAACTTACAAAATATTCTGGTGCAGACAAGCTCCAAAAGCTTGAAAAGCAAATGAATGACGCTACTAGTAGTGCGCAAGAACATTTTAAAGCAGAAGAAACCTACATGCAACACATTGGCTATCCCTTTTTAAGCAAGCACAAAACTCTACATAGAGAGCTTGTTTCTAACATTTCAATGCTAATGATGGAATTAGAGGATGTGGATAATTGCGCACAAGAATTTTATGGTTGCTTGAAAAATTGGCTAATTGACCATATTTTAGTGGAAGATAAACAAATTGAAAGCTACCGCAACCGCCTCCATGACATCAAAGAGATTCCATATAGCCTAGAACAAAGAACAAAAATACTAGCGGAGCGCTGTGATGTGGAAAATGAACCTACACACAAATACATTTGCCTTTGTCATTTAAAGGAATTTCAAGTGTGTGATTCCTTGCATAAGATTATGCAAGAAGAAGGCACTTTTATACGTTGCAAAACTTGCAAACAACCTCTCATTTATAGGGATTTAGGGTTAGATGATGAGGATAATTTTGAAGCCCTAGCTAAACAATATTTCAAACAATTTTAGGAATCTGTAATGCAGTTTCAATCCCGTGGATTTAAAGTTTTTAATGATATTACAAATTTACGCAACACGCTTTTACAACTTCAAAAAAAAGTTGGCGAGGAAATTGACTTTTATCTTTTAGGATTCCGCACATTTTACAGCAAAAAAGGTGAGAATAAATATAAACCCATTAGTGATGTGAGTGTTTTTGCTAAAAACGCAAACTTCATTGCTAACATTGACATTAAACAAGTATATAGCATTGAAGTGTGCAAGAAATCCCAAAAACCAAAGCGCACCTTTGGCTTCAAGCTCTTTCCCCATGAAAATACGATTTTGCGCGCAGTGCTTTTATGCAACGATGCAATCAAATACCACGATTCTATCAAAGAAGAAATTTACCAAGAGCTTTACAAAACAATGATTTTGCAAAATTACCTCATTGGAATCCGTGAATACAGCAAGCTTTCTCAACAAATTGATGCCTTTATTTTTGCACTAAAGCAGGGCAAGATTGTTCCAAAAATCACCTTAAATATTGGTGTTGGCGTAGAAAGCATAGAGGGAAAAGATGGTGTGCTAGAGTGCTTCTTCACACTCCAAAACGACCCTGTACAACAACCCATAGGCTCTTTTCAGCCGCGCGTATGTATGCAGGCTGTAAATAAGGGCGATGAGATTTTTACTTACACTAAACCTATTAATGGGCAGATTGGACGCAATCTAAAAGGCGAGTTTATCCCCATTAAAACCATTATGGCAAATGTTATCCAAACAGATTCTAGTATTCGCGCAAGAAGTGATTCTAATATTATCAAATACCAAGCCGCAAAAGACGGATTCCTAAAAGAAACTAAACCTTTTTGCTACACCATAAGTGATGAGCTAAACACCACAAAAACAGAATCTAGCAAACCCACACTAACCCAAAAAGAATCCCTAAGCATTGATGGACAAACTCACAGCAATGCAAAAATCCAGACCGATATTGCTTTTATTGGCTCTCACCGAGGCGAGATTAAGGCGCACACTGTGGTTATTGATGTTCTAGAGAAAGGAATGGTGGAAGCAAAAGTTGCCTACATCAACAGCACACTAGGCGGAAAAATCATTGCAGATTATATCTACATCAAAGATGTGCGCTCTTACAATGAAATCTATCCACGTTTTAGTCTTGTTGTGGATAATATTTTAGGAGAACATAATACTTTTGAGCTAAACCCAGCAAAATTTGCTTTTACAAGACGCGACCGCATAGAATATATGATGTTATCTGACCAAATCAAAATTCGCCTTCGTCATCTAAAAAAACAGATGGATGAAGTCTATGCCTATTTGCTTGCAAGTCAAGGAAAAGCACACAAAATCCAGCACGATGCAGAAGAAAAACCAAACGAAAAGCTTCCTAAAAATTTACAATGTATCGTGGATCAATACGAAAAAGCCCTTGAACAATACAAACACTTACTTTTAGAATACAGAGATATTATTAATCTTTACTATACTAACGAAGTGCGCTTAAAAGGTATTGATGAGGGTGCGCTTTTCACAAAAATGATTATCCGCGGTGAGATTTCAGAACCAGAGACTATGGTAAAATTTAAAACCTATACAGGAAAGCATGAAGAAACACTAAAGGCATTGCTTAGCCAAAGTGCTCCAGCTAAACTTTTTGAAGTGGAAAAAGAGGGCGATTTCTTCCGTTTAAGGTCGTATCAAGATTTTGACCCAACACTTATAAATTGGATTGAAGAAAAGCGACCAAAAAAGGAATCCTAAGCATTTTAGATTCCATTTAGATTTTACTAGAGTCCTTTTTTAAACCCCCAAAACAAGCGCATTAAGAGTTTGCTAACACAAAAATTCCTTTTTCTTCAGGACTTTCTTTTAAGATTAAGAGAGCTTATTTAACATTTGATGCATATAAAAACCCTAGCTAAAACCAAATTTCAAAAATTAGAATCCAAATTAAATTCTAACGGGAATTCCATGTTCTTTTAAAAATTTCTTTAAATCTTTAATACTAATTTCTTGATAGTGAAAAATTGAAGCAGCAAGTGCCGCATCTGCTCCGTTTTCAAAAGCTTCTAAAATATGTTGCATACTCCCAGCTCCCCCGCTTGCAATCAACGGAATCCCAACGCTACTTGAAACTGCACGCAACTGCTCTAAATCGTAGCCACTTTTTGTCCCATCACAATCCATACTTGTTAATAATATCTCTCCTGCCCCTCTATCATACACTTCTTTTGCCCACTCTAATAAGTCAATTCCTGTGGGATTCCGCCCTCCATGTGTATAAATCTCCCAACCCCCACTTAGATTTCGCCTTGCGTCCATTGCCACTACAATACACTGCGAACCAAAACGTTTTGCCCCTTGTGTGATTAAGTTGGGATTCTTAATTGCAGCAGAATTCAAACTGATTTTATCGCAACCCGCGTTGAGCAAATCATACATATTGTCCAAACTTGCAATACCACCACCAACTGTTAGGGGAATAAAAATTTCTTTTGCGACTTGTGCGACCATTTGTGCGGTGGTTTTACGCGCTTGAATGGTTGCAGTAATATCTAAGAATGTAATCTCATCTGCCCCCTCATCATTATAACGTTTTGCCACCTCTATGGGGTCCCCTGCGTCTTGCAAACCTAGAAAATTCACACCCTTCACCACACGTCCATCTTTAATATCAAGACAAGGAATAATCCGTTTTGCAAGCTTTGTTTTCATCTCTATCCTTATTTTTATAAAATCTTAACAAAATGCCTCAAATTTTTAAAGAGTTAAATCCATTCTATTAATTAGTGTCAATTTTATTAAATCACAAGGAGAGTAAGACTACGGAGAAAAAGTATGCGAGAATCGCATACCCCCAACCAAATCCAACCCCTAACCCCTAAAACTTCTTCTTATTCACATCTCCTAAAATATCATCAGCAATCTTATTAACTTGTGTAGAAATGGCATTTGTATGGTTTGCAACATTAACATTATCTTGTGTTA
>NZ_JAIGYQ010000007.1 GCF_019711685.1 Helicobacter turcicus | reverse complement strand
CTGTAACACAAGATAATGTTAATGTTGCAAACCATACAAATGCCATTTCTACACAAGTTAATAAGATTGCTGATGATATTTTAGGAGATGTGAATAAGAAGAAGTTTTAGGGGTTAGGGGTTGGATTCTATTAAAACCATAGATTATCCAATAATCGCACACCCTCTATGCGCGCAACAATTAGCACTAAAGTGGAATCCTTTTTAATGCTCTGAAGTGCTTCTAGTTCTCTATCTACGATTGCTAAATACTCTACTTCTGTGCCTTCTAGCACTTCTAAAGCGATTCTCTCTAGGCTTTTAGAATCCTTTATGCCCTGCATAATTGCTTTTGTGATAGCATTTAATGCGCTAGAGATCTTAAGGGCTTCTCTTTTGCCATTTTCACTTAAATACGCATTACGTGAGCTTAGTGCTAACCCATCTTGTGTGCGAATGATTGGACAAGGCACAATGGTAACAGGCAAAAACAAATCCTCTACCATTTTTTGAATAATTAAGAGTTGCTGTGCATCCTTTTGCCCAAAAAATGCTTTTGTAGGCTGTGTGAGATTAAAGAGTTTTAGCACGACTTGTAGCACACCATCAAAATGTCCCGGACGTGTTTTACCCTCTAACACATTTGCCATATTTTTTGGAGCATTAAAAGTAGTTTGTAAGGTGGAATCTAATGGATACATTTGCGCAATTTCAGGCATAAAGACAATATCCACGTCCGCTTTTTGACAAATATTTAAATCTGCCTCTTGTTTTCTAGGATATTTATCAAAGTCTTCATTGGGGGCAAATTGTGTAGGATTAACAAAAATGGACACAATTGTATAATCACACTGCTCCTTGCTTTGTGTAATAAGAGATAAATGTCCGTTATGTAATGCTCCCATTGTGGGGACTAAACCAATAGTTTTATTCGGATTTTTAGCCTTAAAGTTTGCAATGTGATGGCGCAACTCTTTTGTGGTGCATAGGACTTGCATACGATTCCTTTTTGGTATTTGCAATAAAGGCGGGAATTATGCGCACATAAAGTTAAAAAATGAATAAAACTTTGCATAAAATATGCTAAAATGTATCAAAAGCAATAAGGGGTTGCATGCAGGGGTTAAAAGACTTAGTAGAAGTTTCAGATGCGGATTATCTAAGCATTTATGAAAAGGTGATTTTGTCGCAAACGCATGAGGGAGAATATATTCTAGTGCCTTATATGTCAATGGGAAATTTTGCCTTTGAAGCAGCCATTAATGAGCGCAAATGCCTAATATACGATGATAATCCGCTGATTAAAATCAATTTTGAATCAGAGTTTTTTTATCCAAGTTTTGCTGGGATTAGAAATCGCTTAGCCGAAATTAAAATTACACGAAACTTCCCAGATTGTGGCGTGAAATGCTTTTTAGATTCCAAAACTTACGATGAAGTGATGAGCATTAGAACATTTTTAGATTCTGCGCCTAGAGATTCTTTAAATTTATGGATTAAACGTTTAGTATCTGAAACATTAAAAATGCCCCAAGTTATAAATAATGCAATCTCTACTCCTCAATATTTTGATGTAAAAGAGCTTGTCTTGCGCACATATAAGGCAGTGCTATCTAATGTTGATCCAATGAAAATTTTAATTTTGCATTATTATGTGCCAAACTTTTTTGATAACGAAAGTGCCTTAGATGCGATGCTAAATGGAAGAAAGGTTAAAATGGCATATTATGCGCCCTATACGTTTGACCCAGAAGCCTATTTTGAAAAACATTTATTAAAAATGTGGTTTTCAAACATTAGCAAAGAACATTTAAATAGTGCGCAAGTAAGCAAGGCTAGAGATGAGAATTGCGAGAAAAAAAACTTTTTATCTTTACACAAAAAACTAGAGGGTGGGGGAATGATTTTTGTGGAGAAAACAAAAGATTATAACCTAGAGGGATTTTTTAAACTTGCGCTATTTTATGGATATGAAAATCTCAAAGCATTTCGCAACACAAAGGGTAATGCGATTTACCTATTACGTAAGCTTGGCTCTAGTTCTTAAGTTTTTATTAAATGTTAAATGCTATAATTGCGACTCTTTTTTAAAAGGCTCGATAGCTCAGTCGGTAGAGCAGGAGACTGAAAATCTCCGTGTCGGTGGTTCGATTCCGCCTCGAGCCACCACTTATTCTAATCTCCCTTGTAATTAGCCAATAAAAAGCACAAATAACTTTAATTAGGGTAAATATGCAATTTGAAAATTTTAAGTTTCTTAACAACAACCTCTTCACCACCTACACTCTAGCAGTGGATTTTCCTAAAATTTATGATTTTACAAACCATCAAACACAAGCGCAAAACGTCTTAGAATCCATACAATCCCTTTATAATAAAGCCACATTCCAAAAGCAAAACGAACATCAATTTGAAGATGATTTTATCGCTAAAGTCTTAGGAATTCTAGGTTGGCACAGCATTAGACAAGATGAAAAAATCATTCAAGGCAAGTTAGAAAAGCCCGACTTCTTGCTTTTTAGCAATTTGGATTCTAAAAAAGCTTATCAAAATATCCCAAAAGAGCAGCGACAAGCAAGCAATGCGCACATATCAGTAATTTTAGAATCCAAAGCCTACAATGTAGAAGTGGATAATAAAAAAATCAAAGACAATCCGCATTTTCAGCTTTTACGTTATTTAAGCAATCTTAAGCTTGACTTTGGATTCCTTACAAATGGCAGGATTTGGCGCTTTTATGATAATTCTAAACTCAGCAGTCAAAAAGTCTTTTATGAAATCAATCTTGAAGCACTTATAGAATCTAATGACGCGCAGGGCTTTAACTATTTTTATCACATTTTTCACGCAAACAACTTCACGCAAAATACGCAATCCCAAACTACAATCACAGACATTCTTAACAAAAATAACCAAGCCAAAATCGCCATAGAAGACGACTTACAATCGCTCATTTATGGGATTAATGGCAAGGATTCTTTGTTTGAGAAAATCGGCTCTTGCATTTATGACAAAAATCCTAATGCAAAACTTGAAGATGTGTACCAATCCTCGCTTTATTTTATCTTTCGCCTCCTTTTCATCGCCTATTTTGAGGATAAATTTGACGCGATTCTCTCAAGGCATTCAAGTTTTAAAAAGCGCATTAGCCTTTATGCTTTGCTTGAGAGGCTTAAAAGTCAAGAGGACGATTTAACCCAAAGTTATGTCGGCTTAAACGAGCTTGAAAGTATTTTTAGAATCTATAATGAGGGGAATCCCAACTTAGATATGCCAATCTTTAATGGCGGACTTTTTGATGAGAATAACGCCCCACTGCTTAAAGCACCCAAAATCTTTAACGATGCAACTTTATATTTTATTTTAGATTCTTTATTTAATTTTAAAGACACAGATACGCAAACATTCTTTAGACGCGATTACCGCACTTTAAACGTGGCGCATCTTGGCACGATTTATGAGGGGTTGCTTTCTTACTTTTTTGCCATTGCTGAAGAAGAGATTTTCTACCTCGTATATGCACCAAAAAAGGGCAAACTAGAATCCATTGAGGGCTATTTTGATAGCTATGATTATGCAAAAATAGCTAAAGATTCCATAATCCACCGCCAAGACACCTACAAAAAGGGACAAATCTATCTCAAAAACACGAGCAATTCACGCAAAAGCACCGCAAGTTTTTATACACCAGATTCTATTACAAAATTCCTAGTAAAAAACGCCCTTAAAGACAAGCTAGATTCTAGCAATATTTTGCATTTTAAAATCTTAGATAATGCCTGTGGAAGCGGACATTTCCTAGTAGAAGCCTTAAACCAAATCACGCAAATTATTCAAGAGGATTTTGATGCTTTTCCTGCGCTTAAAAAGGTGTATGAGGAAGAAAAACAAGCCGTGCAAAGTAATATTTGCGCCTTTATCAAAGGCTATGAAGCCGATGAAAGCGATATTTTAAAGCGGCTTTTGCTAAAGCGCGTGATTTTTGGAGTGGATTTAAACCCCTTTAGCATAGAGCTTACGAAGCTTTCACTTTGGATAGATAGCTTTATTTTTGGCACACCTCTAAGCTTTTTAGAACACCACATCAAATGCGGTAATGCCCTAATTGGCACGAGCATAGGAGAATTTAAAAAGTATTTTAATGATTTGCAAAAAAAGCAAGGGGGCAATCTGTTTATTTCTAGCTTTTTAGAAGAGTTTCAAGCCCTAGGAGAAGTCTTTAATAAATTAGATTCTATCAAAGACACCACAGAAGCAGATATAAAAGAAAGCAAAAGGCTCTATAAAGAGGAGATTACTCCAACACTCTCTAAACTCAATTTGTATTTAAATATGCTAAGTGCTAAAAGCTTTATGAATAATCAAGAATTGCAACTTCTAAAAACGCTCACACAAAGTGATAATATAGAAAACTTAAGCGAAGAAAAAGAATATTTGCCTCTAAAAGAAGCAATCCAAGCTTATGCTAAAGAATTCCGCTTTTTTAACTATGAGATAGAGTTCCCAGAGATTACGGGGAGTTCTTGTTATTCTGAACCTTCCCCTTGTCATTCTGAGGCTTTAGCCGAAGAATCTCTTAACGCTTCCAAAAGAGATAGTTCGGGCAAAAGCCCTCAATACGACCTTTTGCACCAAAAAGGGGGGAATTCAACAGGCAAAACAGAGGCTGGGCACAACGGCATTCGTTTCATCGGATTCCAAGCCATCATAGGCAATCCGCCATGGGATAAGACAAAATTTAGTGATAGCGACTTTTTTCCACAATTTATAAGCAACTACCGCACTCTAAGCAATAGTGGCAAAAAGGAAGTGCAAGAAAATCTTCTAGCTAAAGCCTATATTCAAAAAGAATATGCAGCAACAAAAGCCTTTATAACCAAGCAAAATGAATATTACAAAGCGCATTTTCCGCTAAATGCAGGCAGTGGCGATGGGAATCTTTTTCGCTTTTTTGTAGAGCGGAATTTAAGCCTTTTGAGCGCAAATGCCTCCTTAAACTATGTGCTTCCAAGTGCGCTAATGCTTGAAGAGGGAAGCTACACATTAAGAAAAGAAATTTTAGAAAACAAAAGCCTGATGTATTTTTATAGTTTTGAAAACAATAAGGGAATTTTTAAAGATGTGCATAGAAGCTACAAATTTGCTTTAATGCAAGTGGTAAATGCCCAAAGCCAAAGAGATGTTTCGGCTTCGCCTCAACATGAAAAACAGAGGCTCAACAAACAAAAGGAGTGCCTCTCAGCCAAACCACACACAATAAAAACAATGTTTTATAAAACAAACATTGAAGAAGTGTATGATAAAGCAAACATTATCCCAACTACCCTAAAAGAGATTAAACGTCTAAGCCCAAATCAACTAGCCCTCCAAGAAATGCGCGACAAAAAAGATTTAGAGATTTTAGCTAAATGCTATGGTGCTTTTGCCCCACTTGATTTAAAATGGCTTGATTTTAGAAATGAACTACATATGACACAAGATAAAGATTTGTTTATAGAATTGTCTAATGCTTTTAACAGGGGGGGGGGGGGAACTCTATCCACTCTATGAGGGCAAAATGATACACCAATTTAATGCAAGTTTTAAAGAAGCGCAATATTTTTTAGACCCTAAGGCTTTTGATGAGAGGCTAAGAAGCAAGGAAATCTATCGGCTAAAGCAAGACTTAGGACTGGATAATAAAGAATATAAAGAGCTTTTAAAATCTATATATCCCAAAATGCGCAAAGAGGTGGCAGAAGATTCCTTTATCAAATACGACAGAAAATTTATAAGATTAGGTTACAGAAAAATTGCAAGTGATACCAATGAGCGCACTCTCATTTTTTCACTTTTGCCGAAAATGGTGGGTTGTGGTGAAAATATGTGGCAACATATTCCCAAAAAATATATTTTAGAAAATAAGCAAATTGCTTATCAAAAAATAAGTCATTTAAGAATCTGCTTTGCCTTAGGGATTTTTAATGCTTTGATAGTGGATTTTATCGCAAGAGGAATGATACAAATCAATGTAAGTAAGACTTACCTAGAGCGAATCCCCCTACCTCAACCTAGCGATTCTGAAATTTTAGAGAATGCGACCTTTAAACAAATCGCGCATAATGCCCTAGCTTTGCAATGCTATAACGACAAAGAGGGGCATTTTAAAGATTTGCAAGAGGAATTTAAGATTCCACAAAAAGAGATTCCAACCACACCTAAAGCCTATGATACTTTGCGCGCTAAACTTGACATAACAATCGCACGTGATGTGTATAAACTAGAAAAAGAAGAGTTTTTTTATCTTTTAGAATCTTTTAAGGTTTTAAATAGCAAACAACCCCACACTATTGCATTGCTAAAGAGTTTATGGGAGTAAAAAGCCTCCATAAGGGAGACTAAGCTTAGAAGCTTGGAAGAATCGCACCTTTGTAATGGTCCATAATAAACTTTCTAACTTCCTCACTTTGGAGTGCTTTGATAAGTTTTTGGATAGTTGGGTTATTCTCATTACCTGCTTTTACAGCAAGGATATTTACATAAGGAGAATCCTTATCTTCAATGGCAATTGCATCATTTAGGGGATTAAGCCCTGCAAGTAATGCGAAGTTTGTATTAATCACAGATGCGCTAACATCGCCTAAAGCACGTGCGAGTTGCGGAGCATCTATTTCTTTGAACTCTAGCCCCTTTGGATTTTCTACAATATCTTGCACACTAGCAAGCTCAACACCATCTTTTAGTTTGATTAACCCATTTTTTTCTAAGATTCTAAGAGCGCGCGCACCATTACTTGGGTCATTTGGAATAGAAATTAAATCCCCCGCTTTTAACTCTTCTAAACTCTTAATGCTTTTAGAATACACGCCCATAGGTTCAATATGGATTCCAGCTACACTCACTAAATTTGTCTTATGCTCTTTGTTAAAGGAATCCAAATAAGGCTTGTGTTGGAAAAAGTTCGCATTAAGTGAGCCATCATCTAAGGATTTATTTGGTGTTACATAATCTGTAAATTCTTTGATTTCAAGCGTTACACTATCTTTTGCTAAAAGTGGTTTAATTTGCTCTAAAATCACCGCATGGGGTTCTGGAGTAGCACCTACGATAACTTTTTCTACACTTTGCGTATTTGTCGCTGCGCTTTTGTTAGATTCTGTTTTAGAATCACAACCGCTAAAAACTGCGGCTAGAAGCAATGCTCCAAATGTCAATTTACTAAATACTGCTGCTTTAGACATATTCTCCCTTTTTTGAAAAAAAATTAATGTTTTAACTTCCTGTATAGAAAATCTCCAAGACTTTGGATAATCTGCACTAAGAAAATTAAAATCAAAACGGTGTATAACATAATATCACTTTGAAAACGATAATAGCCATATTTAATGGCAATATCTCCAAGCCCTCCACCACCTACTGCACCAGCCATTGCGCTAAAACCAACAACTAAAATTAATGCTAGAGTGATTCCACTTATTATGCTTGGTAATGCCTCAACAAGCATAACACGAAAAATAATTTGTAAATGTGTTGCCCCAAAGCTAAGGGCTGCCTCAATCACGCCTCTATCCACTTCTTTAAGCGCATTTTCAATGATGCGCACAATAAAGGGTGCAGCACCAATGCTTAAAGGCACAATTGCCGCTGTTGCTCCAATGCTTTTGCCTACAATAATTTGCGTTAAAGGAAACAAAACAACCATTAAAATCAAAAAAGGAAAAGAACGTAAAGTGTTTGTAATACTATCTAGCACCCTAAAAATAAGAGGATTTGGCGAGAGTCCATTTGGCGCACAAAGCACAAGCAAAACACTAGGAACAATTGCTAAGATTGTGGCAATTGTTGTAGCAATCACACTCATATACAAAGTATCCAATGTCGCTTCTAAAAGTAAATAAAAAATCTTGCTATTCATTGGGTTTCTCCGATTTTTGTGCGACAATCTCCCAAATCGCACCTTGTGCATCTAGATAATTACAAACGCGTTCTTTATGGGATTGTGCAATATTAATCACAAGCACACCAAGTGCGACACCATTAAAGGATTCTAAATTTCCCCACACAATGTTAAAATCCATATCCAACACCCTTGCCATTTGCGTAATGATAGGATTTTGCGCAATACATTTTGGAAAATAAATGCGAATATTTAGTCCATTCTTTGGCAAAATTTCATTCTCCCCTAGAAACTCACGCATTTTTGGATCTGGAGATAAAAATAAATCCTCTATTGCACCACTTTTTAACACTTCTCCTTGTTGCATAAATGCAGCTTCTCCACAGAGGGTTTTTACCACTTCCATTTCATGGGTTACAAGCACAATAGTAACGCCTAATTCCTTATTGATATTTTTTAACAATTCTAAAATCGCCCCTGTAATGTTAGGGTCTAGTGCGCTTGTGGCTTCATCACTTAGTAAAAGCATAGGTTGCATTGCTAATGCTCTAGCAATTGCTACACGTTGTTTTTGTCCGCCACTTAGTGCGTTAGGATAAGAATTTGCTTTATCCTCTAAACCTACAAGTTCTAAAAGATTCTTGATTTTTTTGTTATCTACTTTGATATTTGCGCATTGCAAAGGAAGTATGATATTCTCCCATACGTTTTTGCGGTGCAATAAAGAAAAATGTTGAAAAATCATTCCAATTCTTTGACGAAGGGTGCGCAAAACGTTTGGGCTAAGCTTAGAAACTTCTAAGCCATCAATGTTAATAGAGCCACTATTTATGGATTCTAATCCATTAAAAGTGCGGAGCAAAGTGCTTTTACCAGCACCACTATGCCCCACAAGCCCAAAAATAGAGCCTTTTTTGATATTTAGATTAATATCTTTTAAAACCTCCGTAGTTCCAAAACTCTTATGAAGGTTTTTTATTGTGATTAAATCCATTTTATTCCTAAGTTTGATAAAATTCCGCAATTCTATCAAAAAAGAAATTAAAGGCTTCTAGTGCGTAAAATCTTATCTAAAATTTTTAGTTTGTTGCTGTGTGGTGCGAGTTTAAATGCACAACCTTGGGTGATGTTTAGCGATATGGACGATACTTATTTGTATGACCAAGCAAGTGGGCAAGTGTATATTCGCATTAAAAAAGGTGGCAAAAACTATGAGGATACTTTTGTAAAAATGGGGCTTCAAGATTCCATTAAAGACAAGAGCAAAACACAAGCCCAAAATGTGCCACAAAACACACAAAAAACTACAACGACAAAAGAGCTTAGTGAGCAACAAAAACTCCTACAACAAGCACAAGAATTGCAACGTAACATACAAGGCACACTCTTAGGAGGAGACTAGATTCCAAACAAGGGCTTTAATCTAGCGTCAGCTTATGCGAAATGTTTTTATGTGGATTTTGTAATTAAGCTAAGCCCTCAAGGCGCGCAAAATGTAGCTTGCAAGCACTAGAGCATGTCTGCGGTGTGAAATTGTGTTTTTCTCCTTACTGCTAAGTTCAGCTAAAGTTTTATTAAAACCTTGCGGAATAAACATTGGGTCATAGCCAAAGCCATTGCTTCCTCTAGGTGTGCTAATCACACTCCCATACATAAATCCATGCGCACTAAAATGTCCTTGCGCACTAGAGATTCCAATACACGCGCAATAATGCGCATTTGAAGTTTGGTTAGGAAGTTTTGAAACTTCTAAAGAGAGTAAATTTAAGTTATCTCTTGCATTGCCCCCACTATATCTTGCGCTATGGATTCCGGGTTTGCCATCTAATGCATCCACACAGATTCCACTATCATCACTTAGTATAATGTCCTCTTGTCTTAGGATTCCTTGTTGCTTTAGAGTATCAAAAACTGCTTTAGATTTAATAAGTGCATTCTCTTTAAAGCTCTCTCCATTTTCCACAATCTCAAAAGGAGTAATAAGCGTATCATAAGATAGAATCTCTAAATTTAATTCCTCGCACAAAGAGCTATAAATCTCCTTGATTTCTCTGACTTTATCTTGATTAGAAGTTGCTAAAATTAAGCGCATATTGTTACCTTGTATAAGTTTTTATTCGTTAAAATTGCGGTTTTGGAATTTTAGCAAAAGGATTTTAAGAATGGCAAAAGAGTCTTTAATGAAACAAAGTTTGCCACTAAGTTTAATATTAGGCTCACGCTTTTTTGGATTATTTATTGTAATGCCTATCCTCTCGCTCTATACGTTATCGCTTCCGGGATCTAGCCCTATTTTGGTGGGGATTGCAATGGGCGGATATGCACTAACGCAGGTGCTTTTTCAGATTCCCTTTGGATTTTTAAGCGATAAATTTGGACGTAAAAGCATAATTGCCATTGGACTTGTGATTTTTGCACTAGGGTCTTTGGTTTGCGCTTTGAGTCAAGATATTTATATGCTAATTTTAGGACGATTGTTGCAGGGTGCTGGTGCTATTGGTGGTGTGATTAGCGCAATGATTGCGGATTTGGTCAAAGAAGAGAATCGCACAAAAGCCATGGCATTTATGGGTGCAACAATTTCACTAAGCTTTACAGCCGCACTTATTTTAGGTCCAATTTTAGCGGCAAATTTTGGTGTGTCAAGCTTGTTTTGGATTACCACTTTTTTAGCGGTTGCAAGCCTAGTGCTACTTTTTACCTTTGTGCCTAATGCGCCAAAGATTACTTATAGCTTTATGCATAAAAGTAGCGAATACGGCGTGATTTTGAAAAATAAAAACCTACAAATTATGAATCTTACAAATTTCTTACAAAAAGGCTTTATGACTTTAGCACTTTTAGTGATTCCAATTGCTCTTGTCAAGGGCTTTGATATGCCTAAAGAAGATTTGTGGCAAGTGTATATTCCAGCAAGTTTGCTAGGATTTTTTGCAATGATTCCAGCGGCAATTTTAGCAGAGAAAAAGGGTAAGTTTAAAAGCGTAATGGTTGTTGGAATCCTATTTTTCGTGTTGTCGTATTTGCTAATGCTTAGTCAAAGTAGGGCAGTATTTATCTTCGGTGTGCTTGTGTTTTTTGTGGGATTCTCTATCCATGAACCTATTATGCAAAGCCTTGCAAGTCGCTATTGCAAAGCCTATCAAAAGGGTAGCGCAATGGGAGTTTTTACAACTTTTGGCTATTTAGGCTCATTCTTTGGAGCGCTTTTAGGCGGACATTTGTATGAGTTTTTTAGCATTTTATCCATTGTGATTTTTGTAGTGATTGCATCCTTTGTATGGATTTTAATCTTTGGATTTTTAGCAAATCCAGCAATGCAAAAGAATTTGTATTTGTCGCTTACAAACTCCACGACAAATGCTTCCTTAGAACCTTTGGCACAACTTAGCGGGATCTTGGAATGGTATATCAATGAAAGTGAACGTGTGGTGGTGATTAAATACGACAAGCATATCATTGATGAAGATGAGATTTTGGAATTTATTGACACGCATTTAGCACAGCATTTTATCAAAGGAGAATAATGGCAAAGGAGCAGGCGATAGAAATTAGCAAAAAGATTCTAAAAATCACAGGACAAACCAATGCGCAATTAGGCTTGATTAAAGAAGGCGATAAGGTGCTTTTAGGTTTAAGCGGAGGGAAGGATTCCATTTTGTTAGCCACTTTACTTGCAAGACTTAAAAAATACGCTCCTTTTGATTTTGAATTTAAAGCTTTAACCGTGGATTATGGTCGCGGGGGAGAGTATGCGTATATCTTTGAGTATTGCGAAAAACATGGAATCCCCTACGAACTCTATCGCACAGATATTTATAAAATCTTAGAGGAAAACAAAAGAGAGGGAAGTATGTATTGTAGCTTCTGCTCTCGTATGCGCAGAGGCGCACTCTACACAAAAGCACTAGAGGGGGGATATAATAAACTAGCCCTAGCACATCATTTAGACGATGCAGCAGAGAGCTTTATGATGAATCTAACTTATAATGGAGCATTGCGTTCTATGCCACCCATCTACAAGGCAGAAAATGGGCTTTTTGTGATTCGCCCTTTGATTTTCGTCCGTGAGCGGCAAATCATTGACTTTATTGCTAAAAATAACATTTACATTGCTCCAGATTGCAACTGCCCAATAATGTGGCAAAAGGACGATAAACGTCCCTTTGCAAGGGAGAAAACTAAGCAAATGCTAAAGGAATTAGAAGAAGCAAATCCGAGCTTTTTCACTTCTTTAAAAGTTGCCTTAAGCAATGTGCATCTAAGCAGTTTGTTTGATACAAGGTATTTAGACAAACAGGATTAATTTTTTAATTTCTCCTATTAACAGCCTTTAAACTCCATTACTTCACAGGCAAAAACTTCTGAAGTGTTAGGGAGATAATGCAAGAATTGATTCAAAAATTGTTTGTTTAAAAATATCTCTCCGCAAATCACAATGCCTTGTGTTTGGTAGTTTTCATTCATATCACGACTAAGATTGGCAAAAAACTCCGCTAAGGAATCTAATATTCCAAAGCAAAGTAGTGGAATCTCTACTCCTGCAAGTTTAAAGCTCATTATAGAACGTAAGGTTTGAAGTGTATTAAGAGAAATTTTGCCCTCACTATCACGTTCTAGGCGAAAGTCAATGCGAGGTCCCTTTTGTCCCATAAAGTTAGCGGCATTTAGTAACACTTTTGCACAAGATTCTTTTAAGTCTTTTGTATCGCCTAAATCTAGCAAAATTCCAGCCAGCCCTAATAAATCTAGCAAATTCTTAGAAAACATGGAATCTTTAGGCAAAGATTTTAAATGCGTGATTAAGGCTTCATTTTCTTTTGTAAAGTTCCTAAGTAAGCTTTGTGTAGTCTTATTTAGAGTTTCTAAAGTGGCGATAATCACGCCTAAATTTGCCTCAAAGCGAAATTCTAAGGCTTCTTTAAAACGCGTATCAAAATACACTAAAAAGCGTGTGTCTTCTCTGCCTAAATAAACTGCATTTGTGCGCACTAGTGCATTGTTTGTAATTGTGCTTTTAAGGGCATGTAAATTTGCATTGGGCGCAGAGGGGCTAAAATTATATGCAAGAGTGAGCCCATTTTTTGCAACACTAATATGCAAGGGTGATGTGCTAGATTCTACAAACTCACAGATTCCATTCTCTAGCTTTTCTTGTAAGGGCAGAAGATAGAGACCTTGATACTCTTCTAAAAACTTCCCCAAAAGCACCAAATAGGGTTCAAAGGGAAGAATCACATTGACAAACGCACTAGAAAAAAACTCTGCAAAAATGCTTTTTGGACTTAGAGTAATCTTGGGTTTTTCTAGTGTAGCTAGAGCTTGTAAATCCCACTCCTCTACCTTAAAAATCAATTTTGTATTTTCTAATGAAAAGGGCATAAAAGTAAAATCACTCGGGAGTTGGATTGGACGCTTTTCATCAAGTGGAGCAACTTCGTATTTACCAAAAATAGTTTTTAGAAAAATGCGCTCACCATTTTTCAAAGTTTGCGCACTTTTTTGCAAAACTTGTTGCAAAGTTTTAGAATCTTTAATCTCTAATTTCTCTCCTTTATGCAAAAAGGTGATTTTCTCTTGCGTGTAATAAACAAAATCTGCCCACAAATTACAAAAATCTTTAGAATTTTTACAGGTGAGATTCTGTAATTCTAAAGGGGTTAAAAAATTGCCTTTTGCAACATGACAAGGAATAATCCCCTGTGTGCTAAAAGATTCTATTAGCACAAGCTCTTTAAATGCCCATTGTAAAGACAAAGGGATAGAGTGTTCTAAGTTTTTACTAAAGGTTAGAATCTCCTCTTGTGTGCCTTGCACCTCAAGGCTAAAGGAATCCTTAGAGGTTTGCACACATTGTCCTTGAAGCTGTTTGCTTTTAAGAGCTGCATATAGGGTTTTTATAAAAAAATCTTTCACAAGGTTTGCGTTTTTAAAGTTTGCAATATTTTCAAAAATAAAGTTTGCAAATATCATGCATAACCCCTATAAGAGAATCGTGCAATTTCTTGTAAATCTTGATTATCTCTTTGTTCTACAATTACGCCTAGTGTTTCTAAATACTTAATAGCTTGCAATTCCATAAGCTTAGCTCCTTGCAAAACTTCTTGTGTTAAGTTAAAAGTGGGATCTTCTCCGATAATAAAAGGCTTGATTCCTAAAATCTTAGTTGGAGGTAAATCGCCTAACAGTTCTACCATACGCAAGGTCTGTAACATCTCCACTTCGTGCGCACTTCCTGCCCAAGTGATAGAATTTGGAATTGCACTAAAATCAAAAAAATACACATCACCGATTTTTGCTTCATTTGCATCAATAGAATCTATAATCAATACAGAATCGTATTGCGAGATAATAGGGATAAGATGTTGCGCCATTGTCCCCCCATCCACAATATCCACAGAATGCTCTCCGCTAAATTTGTAATTAAGCTTTAAAAGATTAGACAAATGCACACCAATGCCTTCATCACCAAAGAGAATGTTGCCAATACCTAAAATGAGAATTTTCAAAAGAAACCTTATTGCAAATAACTAAGTTTGGTTGCGGATTTTAGCAAAAACTCGTAAAAAATTAAAGGACAAACTAGGGTTAAAAATCTTTTATGAGGCTTTGCCTTGAATTTTGCTAATTTTATTTTCAAAACTAAAACACTAAGGCTGTTAGAAACACTAAACATTTTCTAAAACTTCTCAAAAATCTTAAATGCACTAAAAAGTGATTCTTTAAGACACAAAACGCTACAATAGCACAAAAATTTATCAAAATATTTACACAAAGGCACGCTATGAAATTTAAACTTGCACACGCACCTTACATCGGAAATAAAATCGCTCTAGACCTTTCTAATTGTGGCTTTGTAAGTATTTTACACGGACTTGAAAGCATTGCGCAAGTTGCGGAAAAATACATCTCCCAAGACACTCAAGAGGAAATGCGCATTGAAGAAAAAGCTAGGGATTTATTAGAAGAAAATCTTGATGAAATTGAATTTATGCAGGCTGATGAACACCAACTTTTTTGGCGTATCAAGAAAAAACTCGCCGAGAATGAGAATTTTATTTTAAACTTTGAAGACCGCTACAACAACCTTGCGCACAAAATTTTAAACGAGCTTTTTGAAGAGGATTTAATTGATTCTGCCACTTCTGAAACGCGTATTGTTAATGTAATTTTTAAAGCAATCAATAGCTATTCAAAAGTGTATAGCGAGATTGAAGATGTTGTGCAAGAGCGCATTGCAAACTATAAACGCAAAATTATCTTTGGAAGTGAAGAGTATGATTTAATTTTTGACAAACTCTACCAAGAAGAGCTTAAAAAGAAAGGATTTCTATAATGCAATCTCCCCTAAAAGATGCTTGTATTTACCTAGCAAATGGAATGTTTTTTAAAGCAAAAAGTTTTGGCACAGAAACTACAAGCGTGGGTGAGCTTGTGTTTAACACCTCTCTTACAGGTTATCAAGAAATCACCACAGACCCAAGCTACGCGGGGCAATTTGTATGCTTTACAATGCCAGAAATTGGAATCGTAGGAACAAACCCTAAAGATATGGAGAGTCGTGGAGTCTTTGCAAAAGGGATTCTATGTCGCCATTACAATGAAAACTTTTCAAACTTCCGCGCCACAGAAAGTTTAAGCACATTTCTAAAAAAACAAGGCGCAATGGGAATTTGCGGGATTGATACGCGCTTTTTAACAACAACGCTCCGCCAAGAGGGGGCAATGATGATGGTAGCCTCCACTGAAATTACAAATAAAGAAGATTTAAAAGCAATTTTAGAAAAAAGTCCAAAGATTGAGGAAATAAACCATATTAAAGAAGTAAGCACAAAAGCACCCTATAAACATTCAACAGGAAATTTTGACTTTACGATAATGGATTATGCCTCACCTAACACGCACCAAAAAATCATTGCTATTGACTTTGGAATCAAACGTAGCATTTTAAA
This sequence comes from Helicobacter turcicus, assembly GCF_019711685.1. GTDB lineage: Bacteria > Campylobacterota > Campylobacteria > Campylobacterales > Helicobacteraceae > Helicobacter_D > Helicobacter_D turcicus. The sequence continues at coordinate 65,782 of NZ_JAIGYQ010000007.1, read as the reverse complement.
CCAGCTTGTAAGTGCAGGATTTAACGTAGAAGTGGTTCCGCATAACTTTGATGCGCAAGATTTAATTCAACGTTTTAAAGCAGGGGAATTTAATGGCATCTTTTTATCCAATGGACCAGGGGACCCTCAAGTTTTAACTCAAGAAATTGCAAGTATTAAAGCCTTAATTGAAGCTAAAATTCCACTCTTTGCTATTTGTCTAGGACATCAACTTTTATCTCTAGCGCAAGGCTACCCTACTTATAAGCTAAAATTTGGACATCATGGCGGCAATCATCCTGTAAAAAATCTGCTTACTAATCAAGTAGAAATCACTGCTCAAAACCACAACTATTCTATACCAGAATCCATTGTAGAAATCGCGGAAATTACACACCGCAATCTTTTTGACAACACTATTGAGGGTGTGCGCTACAAAAATGCACTCATTTGTTCTTTTCAACATCACCCAGAAGCAGGACCTGGACCACTTGAATCAAGTGCGCTTTTTAAGGAATTCTCAAAGCTCTTAGACAGCGCAAAATAATGCAATCTCTACATTCCCAAGCTTTAGCACATTTGGAATCTTTAAAAAAAGATTCCAACTATCGCACCCTAACTCCGCAAAAACACAATGGTTTAACGCTCACCACTCAAGATTCCACACTTTTAAATTTTGCAAGCAATGATTATTTAGGACTCTCTAATAATACAGACTTTAATATCCGCTTCTTGGATTCCGCACTCTTTAAAGACCACTGCCACTTTAGTGCCTCCTCTTCACGTCTACTTAGTGGAAACTTTGAAATTTATAATTTACTAGAAGTGCATTTAAAAACACTCTTTGGCAAAGAAGCCCTACTTTTTAATAGTGGCTATCACGCAAATATAGGTGTTCTAGGCGCATTAAGTGCGTTAAATACATTATTTATTGCAGACAAATCTATCCACGCAAGCCATATTGACGGATTAAAGGGCTTTAAAAAGCCAAACTTAAAACGTTATACCCACAATAATATGGAAGCACTCAAATACTTATTAGAGGAAAATGCGCAGCACTATGATTCTATTGTGATTTTAAGTGAGGGACTTTTTAGTATGGAGGGTGATTTTACGCCTTTGCGGGAACTTGTTGCGCTAAAGGAAAAATTTAACAATGTGTATTTGTATATTGATGAAGCCCATAGTATTGGAGGTTTTGGAGAAAATGGACTAGGACTTTGTGCGCATTTAAACTTACTAGAAAAAATAGATTTTCTTGTGCTAACCTTTGGAAAAGCTCTCTCTTCAGTGGGTGCTTGTGTGCTATGCCATAGAGTATTCAAAGAATATTTTATTAATACAGCGCGCTCCCTTATCTACTCTACTGCCCTACCACCTATTAATATAGCACGTACCCTCTTTGCCTTTCTAGAGCTTCCTAAACTAGAACTACAAAGAACACATTTAGCACATTTAAGCCGACATTTTAAGACGCTTTTACAAAAGGAGTTAGACTATGAAATTTTAGGAGATTATAATATCATTAGTCTAGTTTTAGGAGAAAATCTAAAAGCTGTGCATTTTGCAAAAACACTTAATAAAGAAGGCTACTTTGCCCCTGCGATAAAATCCCCAACCGTCCAAAAAAATAAAGCCTTGCTTCGCTTCTCGCTTTGTGCAAATATGCAAGAAGAACAGCTAGAAGCACTTTGTGTAGTTTTAAAAAAGATTTCTAATGCAACTCTTTAAAGCCTTGAATAACAAAAAAGAAATCATACTTTTTTTTGGAGGTTTTGGCGCACACCCTAGCCACTTTTTACCCTTTATCCCAAAACATTGCGATGCCCTAGTTTTGCACCATTACGCACATTTAGATTTCAACCCTCTTTTAGAAACATTACATTCCTTACCAAAAGATTCCAAAATTACACTTATCGCCTTTTCTATGGGAGTTTTTGTTGCGCGCATTTTTCTAAATACCTATGCTTTTAAACCCCATAAAATAATCGCCATTAATGGCACAGAATATGGAATCCAAAAAGACTATGGAATCCCACCAGCACTATTTAGGCGCACATACAAGCATTTTGCTACAAATGGAGATTTAGCACTAAAGCATTTTAAAAGCAATCTTTTTAGCGAACACTTGGATAAAGCACACAATTTTGTCTTTTTAGATTCCAACACCTTGTGTGCCGAGCTTGCATTTTTTATGGAATCTTGTGCAACACATAGCACACTTTTAGTGCCTATTTCTTGGGATTTTGCTGTTGTATCTTTGAGGGATTTAATCTTTAGCCCACAAGCTCAAAATGCCTTTTGGCAAAGCACAAACACAAAAACAATTCCAATTAATGCACCACATTTTGCCTTTTTTGATTGGAACCTTTAATGCTCCAAAAAGACTGCATCAAAAGGCGATTTTACAATTCCAAAATCACCTATAAAAAAAACGCCACAATCCAATATGCAATGCAAGAAACCCTACTAAAACTTCTAAAAGAGCATGTTTCAATCCGCATAAATAATAGCTTAGGGACTCTCTTAGAGCTAGGTTGTGGCAATGGAGATTTTAGCAAAGCCATTATAAAGTCCTATTTGTTTGAGAGTTATTACGCCATTGATTTGGTGGATTTTTCTAGCGCATTTGTAGATTCCAATATTACCTTCATACAGGGGGATTTTGAGCACTTAGACTCCATTTTGCCTAATGCTTTGCGCTTTGATTGTATCCTATCAAATGCAGCATTACAATGGGGCAACCAGCACACCTTACTCCCTTTTTTAAGCAAGAAATTAAAAAAAGGTGGAATCTTATTGTTTAGCACTTTTGGAAAAAGTAATTTCAAAGAACTAAAAACTCTATTTAACCTAAGCCTTGATTATTTAGACTTACAAGATTACTCGGAGCTTTTATGCGATTGTAAGATTTTGGATTCCTTTGAGTGTGTGCAGAATTTGCAGTTTGAGAATCCGCTAAACGTATTTAAGCACCTCAAAAACACCGGAGTTAATGCACTAAAAAGCCATTTTGCACTTACAAAAGCACATTTAAATCTTTATGAAAAAAGATTCCAAAACGTTCTTACTTACCACACACTTTTTGTTTGCGCTAAAAAATACTAAATTTTACAGAATCCTCACAAACAACGACTGATTTCTTCATCTAAAAAATATACATTTGTATAGCCGCTATTGACTAAATCACTTCCTAATAAAGAAACCGTATGCCCACTATAACAATTCAATAAAATCTTTTTGTCTGCATTGTTGTTTAAAAGGGTTTGCAACTCTTCTTGTGTTGTGATATTTACCGCTCCTTTTAAATGTCCATCCATAAAATCTAGCGGCATTCTAATATCCACAATCACCCACTCTTGTGTGCCAATAACCTTTGGTAAATCCTCTTTAAAAATTGCTTGGGCTAAGCTTTGATGATTTTTCCCATAATATTGCATCATTCTCCTTGATTACTTTTGCATTTTACTTAAGAAAGTATAATCCCTATCAACAAAATAACTCTTTAAGATTCCAAAAATGCCACAACACCAAAAATTATGCTAGAATATCCGCTTTAAAAGGTGCGTTATGAAAACCCTAACACTTGCTAGTATTTATGAAATTCAAGGGCATCGCCACGAGGCTGCGGAGATTTATAAAGCAATTTTAGAAGAAGACCCCAGCAATACAGAAGCCAAAATTGCGCTAAAACGCCTAGTTAGCAACCGCAAAAACTACGGAAAAGCTAACGAAGACATGCTAAGCTTATTTATTCAGATGGATAGCAGTGTTGAGTTTAACGAATTTGAAAGGTGGTTATTGCAATTATGGAATTAAAAGAAGCGATTTTACAAACCTTAGCCGAGATCGATACAAACGCGGAATCGTCGGATTCCAAACCCGCTTTTGAATCCCAAGCACTAGAACGGGATGCGCTTTTAGATGTACTTCCCTCCAAACAAAATGACAAAAGTATAGACACACAAAGCCCTTACACACGCAAAATTGAGAAGCTAGAATTCAAAAATACAGAAGAGCTAAAAGCGTTGCTAAGTAAGCATTATTTAGAAGAGGAGAAATTTTTAAACGCTCTACAAGAGAGAATCCTCGTGCTATTTGAAGGCTTACAATCGCCAAATAACCGCAATATAGAAAGCAAGGTTGATATGGTTCTAAACTTTTTAGAATACACTCTAGCCATTATTGATGAAAAAAAGAATAAAAAATGAATAAATTTTATTTATTTACTTTTGATTTACTATTTGTGTTTATAATTTCGCCATCTCAACGGGATGAGTTGAGAGACAAGCTTAACGCAAAGTTAGGTTTGGTTTTCCTTTTAGGAAATGTATTTCATCCACTCCTCCTTTGTTTAAGGACACTTAGTGTGAGTAGGTTCTTTGAAAATATTATTTTTTCTAGCAGGTATTTTCCTAGATTTTTATTTAACCCCCTAAAATACCCAATCCTCCTTTTTGTTAGGAAGATACCATGCTAGAAGTGTTAATGATAGAAGACGATTTAGAGCTTGCGACCATTCTTAGTGAATACTTGAAAGCTCATGATATTAATGTAACAAATTATGATGAACCATATACTGGTATGAGTGCAATAAGCACTCGGCATTTTGACCTCCTTCTTTTAGATCTAACACTCCCAAACTTAGATGGGCTGGAAGTTTGCAAGAAGGTCGCGAAAGAAAAGCGTATCCCAATAATAATCTCTTCTGCAAGACACGATATAGATGATAGAGTCTTAGGGCTAGAATATGGTGCTGATGATTATATTCCAAAACCCTATGATCCTAAAGAACTCATCGCAAGAATTCATAGTGTCCTTCGTAGATATAACTTAACAAAAAACCTAGATAATACAGAAATCTCTATTCTTCCTTTTCGCCTTGAGAAAGGGAGTAGAGAAATCTATTTAAATGGCGAGCTTCTTGAACTAACCAAAGCCGAGTATGAAATTCTATGCTTTATGCTAGAAAATGTAAATCAAGCATTAACGCGTGACTCTATTGCAACACATGCAGATTCTATTAATCCAGATTCTAGCAATAAAAGCATTGATGTCATTATTGGACGTTTGCGCTCCAAAATTGAAAAAAATGGCAAGAAATTTATATTCTCTGTGCGTGGAATTGGCTATAAACTACAATTAAAAAATGATTAAAAACTCCATTATTGTCAAAATTTCCATTTTATTTGTCGTGGCAATCATCGGATTAAGTGCATTTTCTTACTATTTTATCCGCGAAGAGATTCATAAAGAAAACCTAGAAAACCAACTAAAATATAATCAATTTTTAGCTACAATAAACCAACTTGTGCGCTTTGGAGGTAATGTGGATTTGATTGAAAAATACCTCTATGAGCTAGGACTATGGCAAATCCAAGACGAAAATGTGCTAGAAAAGTTTGAAAATCATCTAACTCCAAACTTAACAAGCGGAATCATTGCCAAAATTATCAAGCAAGAAAATGGTGTGTATTTATTCCTCCAAACCCCAACAGAATGGAAGCTCTATGGTGATTTGCATAAAAACAAACTCTTTAACTACTACCTCATCACATTTTTTGCATTTTTGGTTGTTATCTTTTTATTTGTCCTTGTGATTAAGAGTATCTTACCCCTTAAAACCCTACGCAAGGAGATTAAAAAATTTGCTAATGGGCAGACAAATATTAATTGCAAAATTAACCAAAATGATGAAATCGGCGAACTCTCACGCGAATTTGAAAATGCGGTAGAAAAAATTAATGCACTTAATCAATCGCGTCATTTGTTTTTGCGCGCCATTATGCACGAACTAAAGACGCCTATTACAAAGGGTAGAATTACAGCAGAAATGATTGAGAATTCTGTGTATAAAGAACGTTTGTGTAGTGTGTTTGACCGCTTAAATTCTTTAATTAACGAATTTGCTAAAATTGAAGAGCTTAGCTCACGCAATTATTGTCCAAATAAGCAAAATTATACGTTAAAGGACATTTTACATCAGGCTTTTACAATGCTACTTTTAGATGAAACACAAATCCAAGAGTTTTTTATCTTGCCTAGTGAAAATTATGTTTTACATTGTGATTTTGAAATGCTAACTTTAGCTGTAAAAAACCTGCTAGATAATGCACTAAAATACAAAAGCAGAGGCAAAGTAGAATTACGTATTAAAGGGAGTGATTTAGAGATTCTAAACTTTGGTGCTCCCTTGCCCTACACACTCAAAGACCACTCTAAACCATTTTTTAAAGATACAAAATCCAATAAAAATGGTGGGCTTGGGCTTGGAATATATATTGTAAAAAGCACACTAGAATCGCAGGGCTTAGCCATTGATTACACACATAGCAATGATGTGAATATTTTTACTATAAAGGGTGTGCTTGCCCAAAATCTAAAATAAAGGAATCTTATGTTTAAACGTTTGCGAAGAGTTAGACTAAATAGCATTGTACGTAACCTCGTTGAAGAAAACAACGTGCGCACCCAAGATTTGATTTACCCTCTTTTTATCGTCCATGGAAAAAATATCAAAAACTCCATTGCAAGCATGCCAGATGTATATCAACTTAGCATTGATAATGCACTAAAGGAATGTGCTGAACTAGAATTGCTAGGTATTAATGCAGTAATGCTTTTTGGAATTCCATCTCTCAAAGATAGTGTGGGTTCTGAAGCATTAAGCGAACAAGGAATTATTGCTCAAGCCTTGCGTGCAATTAAAGCGCAGTTTCCGAATCTTCTACTCTGTGTAGATTTATGTTTTTGCGAATACACAGACCACGGACATTGCGGAATCCTAAACCCAAAACTTCAAAGTGTGGATAATGACTTAACACTAGAAATCTTAAACAAACAAGCACTTATATTAGCAAAAGCCGGTGCGGACTTGATTGCCCCAAGCGGAATGTTAGATGGAATGATTCTATCCTTGCGACAAGCCTTAGATAATGCGGGATTCTCTCATATTCCGCTAATGAGTTATTCTACAAAATTTGCTAGTGGTTATTATGGACCTTTTCGTGATGTCGCACAAAGCACACCAAGTTTTGGAGATAGAAAAAGCTATCAGCAAAACCCAGCAAACCGCAGAGAAGCTATATTAGAAAGCTTAGAAGATGAAGCACAGGGGGCAGATATTTTAATGGTAAAACCCGCTCTTGCTTATCTTGATATAGTGCGTGATATTAGAGAGAAGAGCCTACTTCCTCTAGCAGTGTATAATGTTAGTGGGGAATATGCAATGTTAAAACTTGCCCAAAAGGCTGGACTAATTGATTATGAGCGCGTATTAATGGAGACGATATTAAGCTTCAAACGTGCTGGGGCGGATATTATCATCACCTACCATGCAAAAGAGATTGCAAAATTACTTAAAGTTTAAAGTAAAAATATTTGTTATTGCATAAATTTAGAATCTAAAACAAACCCCTAAATAGATAATTGCAATTACAAACTTATAATACAAAATTTTAAATAGATTCCATACTAATTTTATAACACAGAATCTAAATCATAGATTTTACAGGAGCTAAAGGGATTTCAAACTTTTTCTTAAGAAATCCCTTTTAGTCTTTTGTCTCTTACAGATTTTAACTTTCTTTAAACATTCTATTTGCGAGTTTTTTTGCTTTAACCGCACGTTCTTCTTGTTTTAATGAAGAATAGAGCGTATTTGTATGCTCCTCTAACATTTTTTGGCTATTAATAAGTTTTTCATTTTCCTTTGGGTTAAGTTTTTTGTATTCTCCATCAGCACATAATTCATGCGCTTTAGCATTGTCCTCACTTTGGATTTTTATGATTCTAAAGAGTTTGTTAGCTAACTCATCATCAAAAACAGGTGTCATTAATTCCACACGGCGCTCTAAGTTTCGCGGCATTAAATCAGCACTTGCAAAGTAGATTGGCACTTCTGCATGTTTAAAATAATAAATCCTTGCGTGTTCTAAATATTTGCCAACAATGGAAATCACACGAATATTCTCACTCACACCTTTTATCCCCGGTCGCAAACAGCAAATTCCACGCACAATTAAATCAATCTTCACGCCTGCATTAGAAGCTTTATAAAGTGCTAAAATCACATCGGTATCCACCACAGAATTCGCTTTTAAGACAATATGCCCTTCGCTCCCCATTTTTGCCTCATTCTCAATTAAATCTAAAATTTTTGATTTGATTTGTAAAGGTGCTGCAAGCAACACATTAAGTTTAGATTTATGAGAAAATCCAGAGAGATTATGGAAGAACTTTGTAGCATCTTGCGTAAATGCACGCTTAGAGGTCATAAAACTAATATCTGTATAAATTTTGGCTGTGCTAGGATTGTAATTTCCTGTGCTTAAATGCACATATTCGCGCAATTCCTTGCCTATGCTCTTAATCACCAAAGCAATTTTTGCATGTACTTTAAGCCCGGGCACACCATAAATCACATGCGCTCCAGCAGATTCCAATGCTCTAGCCCAATGCAAGTTATTTTCTTCATCAAATCTTGCTTTTAATTCCACTAATGCTGTAACTTGTTTGCCATTTTCTGCTGCTTCAATAAGTGCTTTTACAATGGGCGAGTTTTTACCTACACGATAGAGAGTCATACGGATAGAAAACACATCGGGATCTTTTGCTGCACTTTGGATAAAATTCACCACAGGGTCAAAACTCTCATAAGGTTGAAAGCTTAAAATGTCTTGACTATCTAGCACAGAAAAAATATTCGCATTAGAATCTAGTGGGGGCAGAATCTTGGAAGTATAATTTGGGAATGTAAGTTTTGCAAAATTTTTATTTCCCACAATCTCCCAAAGAATATTAGAATTCATAGGCACTTCACATTCATAAATATCCTCTGGAGTAACTTGAATGTATTGCGTGATAAAGTTTTTTAGCTCCTCATCATCAGTTTTTCCAATTTCTAAGCGGATAATCTCTCCTTTTCGACGTGATTTTAGCCCCTCTGTCATTAAAGCCATAAAATCATCACCCTCTTCTTCTTCAATCTCCATATCTGCATTTCTTGTAACCCTAAATGCAGTCCAACTTAACACTTTGAAGCTCGGAAACAGCTCATTTGTAAATTCTGCCACAATAGAATCGGTGTAAAAATAAGTATCGCCTAAGCGCACAAAACCCGGAAGCATTCTTGAAATGCGTGTCATTCCAAACTTAATTTCACTAGGATTGTCTAAATTTTGAAGTTTTAATGCTAAAACATAACTAAGGTTATTTAAGTGTGGAAAAGGGTGTGTCGCATCCACAGCAATTGGCACGACAATAGGATAAAGATGGTTTAAAAAATACTGCTGCAATTCTTGCTTTTCTTGCTTATTGCCTTGTGCATAAGTTTTAATGTGTAGCCCAAGCTTACCAAGCTCTCCTTTAATCTCAAAATAACAAGCCTCCAAGCACTTTTTTTCAGCTTTTAAATAACTTCTAATCTGCTCTAGCTGGTCTTTTGGAGTAAGCCTATCAGGACCACTCTCTGTAATATATGCGCTATAAAGACGTTTTAATCCTGCAACACGAACCATATAAAATTCATCTAGATTTGTGCCATAAATTGCGATAAATTTAAGGCGCTCTAAAAGCGGATTATTAGAATCTTGCGCCTCACTTAAAACACGCGTATTAAAGCGCAACCAAGACAATTCGCGGTTAATAAAATTAGTAGCTTTATTTAAAGTCGCTTGTGACATTTCAACCCCTTGTGTTTAATGTAGATTCGCTTCATTATATAGAGAATTGCGTTAAATTTGCCTTGAAAAATTACAGAATCACTAGAATTTGTAAGCTTTAAGTTGCTTTTGTGTATTATTGCACTAGAAATTTGTGCGGGATTAAAGATGGATAAACTAAATTATGAAGATTCTGGCGTAAATATTGCTGAAGGGAACGCTCTTGTAGAGGATTTAAAAGGACTTGTGAAGCAGACTTTTACCCCAAATGTGTTAGGTGGGCTTGGCTCTTTTAGTGGCGCATTTTTACTTCCTAGTGGTTACAAAGAACCTGTAATTTTAGCCGCTACTGACGGCGTTGGCACAAAACTAAAACTCGCTATTGATAGCGGAATCCTAAACTCTGTTGGAATAGATCTTGTTGCAATGTGTGTTAATGACTTAATCTGCAACTTTGCTACGCCAATGTTTTTTCTAGACTATTATGCCACAGGAAAACTTGATAGAAATGTGGCACTGCAAGTTATTAGCGGAATCACAAAAGGTTGTTTAGAGGCACAATGCGCTTTAATTGGTGGAGAGAGTGCTGAAATGCCCGGAATGTATAGGGACAAGGACTTTGATTTAGCAGGATTTGCAGTAGGGGTTGCAGAACGTGCTGTTGTAGAACGCCCTTTTCAAACAAATGTAGGCGATGTGCTAATTGCGCTTCCAAGTAGTGGAATCCATTCTAATGGCTATTCTTTAGTGCGCAAAATCCTAAAAAAACACAATATCACTTTAGATTCCAACTTTGAGGGCAAACCACTCATTGAAACGTTACTTACGCCCACAAGGATATATGTCCAAACCTTTAAAAAACTCCAAAACAAAATTAAAGCTCTAGCCCATATCACAGGAGGCGGATTGATTGAGAATTTACCGCGTGTGCTACCAGAGGGCGTATGTGCAAAAATCATAGAAAAAAACATTCAACAATTGCCTATTTTTGAAATGCTCTGTTATTACATCCAAGATACAGAGAGATACAGAACTTTTAATATGGGCGTTGGAATGGTGCTTATCACAGACTCTAAAGATGCAGATTTTGTCGCTAAAGAATCTAAGGGTTATATCTTAGGCACACTTGAACATGGCAAAAAAAGTGTCGCGTTTGTGTAAAATTACGATTTTTTGCTATAATCCGATTTCAAAATATTAAATAAAGAGAAATTAAGAAATACCAAAATGCTTGAAAGCTTCAAAAAAATTCTAAAAGTTTATCCTTTACCCGTTTTTGTATTATTGCTAACCTTTGTAGTGTATTACTCTGCTTTTGAATTACTAAAGAAAAAAGAATCCACGCAAAACCCTATATCTCTAGAAGAGTCCATGCAAAACATTGCAAATGTAGAGAATCCACAAGAGGCAGAAGCAGAGAGAGAAGCGCAAACACAAACCCCTCAAATTACCACAGAAGCACCACTAACAACGCCCCAACAACTTCCAGAAGCTAAGCCCATTGTTTATCTAACAAGTGCTGTAAAATCCCTAAATATCCGCAAGGATACAAGCACACAATCCCCCATTGTCGGCAAATTCACACCCACACAAATGGCTATAATCCTTGAAGAAAAAGAGGATTGGATTTTGCTTGCGGATTCTAATACTAGAGAGCCTATTGGTTGGGTGTTAAAGCATTTTGTTAAAGAAGTAGAAAACCCTGAAAATATAGAATCTAATGCGAATTACAACATTGCAGAATCTAAAGCACTAGAAACAGAAATTCCACTAAAAGTAGAAAATTCACAGCAAAGAGCACTCTATACTTCTAGAGTGTCAAGTTTAAATATCAGAGAAACCCCTAGCACAGAGGCTAAAATCCTAAACAAGCTCACACCAAATGATGCAGTTAGCATTGTAGAAGAGAGTGGAATTTGGGTAAGAATTCAAGATTTCAATGCTAGTGGTAAGGACGGATGGGTTGTCCGTCGCTCTTTAATCTTACGCAATTAAACTATGCAATTTGCAGTCATCGGCAATCCTATCGCCCACTCACTCTCGCCCATTTTACACAACCATGCATTTAGCTCCTTAGGAATAGCGGGATTTTATGGGCGCTACTTACTTCAAGAAAACCAATCTTTCTACCATCTAAGAAGTTTGCACTTAAAAGGAGCAAATATTACTGTGCCTTTTAAAGAAATCGCCTTTAACTCCTGTGATGAAGCTTTTGGGATTGCATACGAAATTCGCGCAATAAACACCATTGTTTTTGAAAAAGGCAAAATGCTAGGCTACAACACCGATGCACTAGGATTCTATCTTTGCATAGAAAATTTAGCATTAAAAAACGCATTAATTATCGGTGCTGGAGGCTCTGCAAAAGCCGTTGCACATATCCTAAAACAAAAAGGAATCTCTGTTACGCTAATTAACCGCTCTAAAGAGCGACTAAGGGATTTTTGTGATTTTGAATGTGCCACATTTGATACATTTACCCCAAAAAATACCTATGACCTCATTATTAATACTACACCAGCTGGACTTACAAACAATGATCTTCCCCTAAAAAAAGAATTCTTAAGCCCTCTACTTAAAAGTGCGAGCTTGGCTTTTGATTTAATCTATGGCAGAGAAACACCCTTTTTAACACTTGCAAAATCCCTAGACATAGCAACTTCTGATGGAAAAGCTATGCTAATTAACCAAGCAATTTTAGCCTTTGAAATTTTTATGGAATCCCAAAATATCGCATTTGATCCAAAAATTTTACGCCAAAGCATGCAAAATATCCTCTAATATACAAACAACGTCTATAAGGAGAGCAGATTGCACACAATCATTACTTCCCGTCACTTTGAGCTAACCGAAGCAATGAAGAACTACATTTTAAGCCTCACACAAAGCCTTGAAAAATATCAACTTGATATTCTAAACACACGCATTGTTGTAACCTACCAAGAAAAAAAGGGCAGCAAAAAGGGTGAAAAAAAGAAAAAACGTTCCTTTAGTATTAACATTACACTTTCTCTAGCGCACTCTAACACACCTGTAATCAACCAAACAGATAAGGATTTTTATGTTGCTGTGGATTTAGCTATTAGACGTATGCACAAGATTTTGCGCCGCTACCACGATAAACAAAACAAAAAATTTGCCACTCCAACAGAAGACTTAGTTACAATAACAATCTTACGCAAAGAAGACATGGCAAACAAAGGTAAAGATGGAATGCTAATGCATTAACCTTTAGATTAAAGATGCTCTAAAATGCTTAAAAGCAGCTTCAATTAGAAACTGCCAATAAACGATGGTCAAGAAATAACTTCTATCAAGCAAGACAAATACCATATAATTTTTACTTAAAGGGTCTAAAAATTGAAAATGTCTTTTAAAGGCTTTTTCATTGTCTATAAGCAATTTCTCCATGCAAAGATTGGTCTAATCCATTTTCTTCTTGAGTTTCTTCTACGCGTAAAGCAACAAAACAACACATTACTTTTAAGATAACATAACTCACGATTGCAGAGAGCAGAAAACATGCTAAAACCGCTACTAATTGCACAAAAAGTAAATTAAAATCTCCACTATAAAATAATCCCTCTCCTATGGCTTCTTCACGAACAATCGCATTAACAGAGCTTGTAGCAAAAAGTCCTGTAGCAATACCTCCCCAAATTCCACCTATTCCGTGCAACCCAAAGGCATCCAATGTATCATCATAACCAAATTTACTCTTTAAAAAACTGATAGCAAAAAAACAAATGGGCGAAGCCAAAAAACCTATAACAATACTTGCAAAAGGTGTTACAAATCCTGCTGCAGGGGTAATGGCAACGAGTCCTGCTACAATGCCAGTGATACTCCCTAAAAGTGTTGGTTTGCCATATTTTGTCCATTCTATAATCATCCAAGATAGCATTGCTCCTACCACAGAAAAGTTTGTTGTAATAAAAGCATTAACAGCAACAGAATTCACACTTAAAGCACTCCCTGTATTAAATCCTAACCAGCCCATCCAAAGCAAAATCGCCCCAATAAATGAAAGAGGCAAACTATGCGGCAAAAGACCTCTTTTAAATTTCCTCTTTCCTAGCATAATACAACCTATAAGTCCAGCAACTCCAGCGGCAATATGGACGACTCCTCCCCCTGCAAAATCCAAAGAACCAATCTTCATAAGCCAACCTCCTCCCCATACCCAATGCGCTAAAATATCATAAGCTAAACTGCTCCAACATAAAATAAAAACCAAAAGCACACCAAATCGCATACGCTCCACTAATGAACCTGTAATAATTGCCGCTCCAATAACCGCAAAAAGCATTTGAAAGAAGACAAAAAGTCTCTCGGGTATGTTTCCTACATAAGAATAATTCGTATCAGTTAAAAAGATATGGTTTAAACCCCCAATAATCCACCCCTTATCATCGCCAAAGGCTAAAGTATAGCCTAGTATAATCCACTGCAACGCAATCAAAGCATAAAGCATTGTGCTATTTAATATCGTATTTAAGGTATTATTGCGATTTACCATACCTGCATAAAACAAACCCAAAGCTGGCGTCATTAACAAAACTAAAGCCGATGAAGCAATTACAAAGAGAGTATCCACTGCAGAAATTTCTCCTTCTGCTCCAAAAGCAAAGCCACCACTTAATAAAATAATCCATAAACTTTTCACCTTTTCTCCTTATATAGCATCAATTCCCTCTTGTTCTGTGCGAATCCTAATAACATTTTCTAAAGGATAAAGAAGAATTTTTCCATCTCCTGTATTACCTGTATTAAGAGTTTTTTTAGCAATATCTATAATATTATTCACAAGAGTTTCCTTAGCAATAATTTCTACACGAATCTTTGGAAGCAAATCAATAGTCATCTCACTTCCTCTATACACTTCGGTTTTACCCTTTTGATTCCCTGCTCCCATAACATTACTAACGGTCATTCCCTTAATTCCTTTTTGCGCCAAAGCATCTTTTAAAATATTAAGCTTTTCAGGGCGCGTAATAATTTCAACCTTAAAAATTTTTTCCATAGAATCTCCTTTCTTGGAATGCAAAATTATAAATAATTAAAACTTAACTTAAAATAAATAATTATTTTTTATATTTAAGTTTTTAATTATAAAATAACCACAATAAAACTATCACCCCCATATTCCTAACTTTTTAAATTTCTTAGAAAATCACGATACAAACAAATTGATATTCTTTATAAACAAAATCTTTTAGCGCTAAACACTGGACGAGAATACATTACTTTTTTGAATAATTAAAAATCTTTGAAAGAATAATTTTAAAGGAATTTGTAGATTTATAAATGCTACTTTTGTAATTTCTTAGTAAATATTATTTTATTTAAAGAATATTTACTTTTAAAATTGGTAATATTTAGGCACACTTTTTGCTTGATATTTAACAAAATGATACTTAGGGGTATTGAATGCATATTAATAATCAAGCAAATATTTATTCTGATTATAGAAACTCTAGTGTTTTATTAAACAGAAGCGCAAATTCAACAATAAAAAACAAAGAGCAAAAAGTAGAGCTTTCTGATGCTGAGCTTTTAAAGCAAGTGCGTGAGTATAATAATTATCCTGTGCTTTATTCCTTTTATGATAATTATGGGCTCCGGCAACCATGTCTTGTTTCTCAGACATTTGTGATGACGATATATGCTTCAAGCACACATATATTAATACAAGAAATAGAAACAAAAGCAGCAGAATTGTCAAAGACAGCAACGCCAACTAAATATAAATACGAACAATCTTTGAGATTTTTAGAGCAACAAATGGATAAGATAATGGCAGAAATTGCAAGAGAAAATTATGATGTAATCCAATTAGCAAAACGAATTCTAAAGGTTGAATTTGCCGCAGGACAAGCACCAATATACTCACAAGAAGAAGAGGACTTCATATCTAGCAGATGCACGGTGAACTATGCGAGTTTGCTATACATTATGGGCGCATATCATTTCAGGGAGTTTAGAGAATCCACCAGCTATGAAACTCTCACAAGAACAAGCAGATCGCCTAGCTCTTAGTCATTGGAGTTATTCATCTCCAGAACATACTTATAGTCTATTCTTCTCGCATGTAGATGACATCAATAGACTTTCACCACAACAAAAAGAAGAGATTATAGAAGCTATAGCAAAAATGCAAGTCTATGAATATGAAAATGGGGTGCAAATTTATAATGCTGTGTTAAAGAAACATGCATTTAGAGATTGGAAAGTTTTGTCGCTCATAGACCAACCATTTGATGCTCAATCTTTTATAATGCTAAATTTTGCTTCCAACTTTGATTCCACCCAAAGCATTTTTGAAATCCTAGAACAAAAAGACAAACTAGAAAGAGAAAATCAAGAACTAAAAGAAGAATCAAAAAAGCAACAAGCCTTAAAAGATTCTGGAATCTCTAATACGACTTTTATTAAAACAGATTCTAAAAGTGATTCTATAATGCAAATATTGCTTAAGGATTCTAAAGATTTAAAAGAGGCTAAATCTATTTAAAAACCTCTCACTAGGAAACTCCAAATCTTTTATACTGGGTTTAGAGTTTTCTTTATCTGTAATAATTAAAGCAAATCCCCCTTCATGATTCCTATCCCAGATAGAATAAAACTCTTTCTTTGTTGCAATGTATTCTCCAAAGTTTGGGTCAAGAACTTTAATGAAATCTCCTTGATAATTTATAATCACTACAAAATGCGGAAATCTAGGGTCATTTTCTATTCTAACTAGTAAAGGATAAGAAGTTTGCTCTAAAACTTCTCTTTTGAGTTGGAATCCTTTTGTCCTATATCCTAGAGTATTTGCTGTTTGTTGTAATTCTTTAAAGCTTAACATATCTGTTTTTTGGTTTAAGAGATTTAATATATCTTGTTCTGCGTATTGCTTAAAGGTAAAAAGATTTAATAATGTCGCTAAAGCAGAAGCCCCGCAAGATTCTTCATATTGTTGTCTAATAACATTTTGATTATGTAGCTCTTGGAGAGATTTAACAGAGAAGGAGAAGCAAAAATTGATTGAGCATAGAACAATAAAAATAGCTTTATTCATCAAAAATCTTTGGGAGCAATTTTTAGATTAAACTTCTTTTTGTTACCTTCAGAATCCCTAAACATATCATTGTAGTCTAAGTTTTAAGCATCAATTTTTAAGATTTCTGCAGATTCTAGGGTAGTTTGTCTGCTTTCTAAGTTTTGTGCTAACTCTTGCACGATAGCAATAATATCATCTTCAAAGTTTGGATTCTTGAACAAATTATCTTTTAGTATTGTTTCATCAAGTTTTGTAAGTTTATGAATTGCTTGAAATGTGGAATCTTGGGCTATATCTCGTGTAGAAGTAGAATCTGTTTTTGTTAAAGATTTCTCATTGAAGTGTTTTTCTGTTTGCTCTCCATTAAATTTTTCTTGAATTTTTTCTTGAATTTCGCCTAAGACTTCTTCTTTTTTAGGAGATTCCATAATTTTTTTGAAAACTGCTTCTATGGAATCGTTAGCTTTTACATCACCTATTAGCAGATCGGTCTCATTAAGCATTTCATTTAGAATTTCTTTAAGCTGCTTGTCCCATTCCTTGAAAAAATCCATAATCGTGTCAAGGACTAATGAGGGGTCATAACCACCACTTCCAGATTCAGTGAATTCTTTTAAATACTCAAGAACATCTTTCGTTGATGCGATGTCTCCCCACTTGATACGACCATCCATATTTTTATCATATTGCAAAGTTTGATTAAGTTCATCGGCGATAGTATCTCCCATTTTGAATCTACTACCTTTATCGGAATTACTAAACTCATTAGTTGTTTTATACCGCAAAAATTCTGTTGGATAGATAGAATTTCCCGAAACAAACCCGCCTATACCAAAAAAAGAAGTTGTGTTTTTCTTCTCTTCCGCACTTAGGATTCCATTAAAATCAGCATCAGCTTTCAAATAGCCTCTTTTATAGGCAATATCTCCATACCAACCGCTTACAAACTCCTCTGCTTTACCATTTAAAATAGACTTGCCATTACCGATGCTTTCTACTGCGCTATCACCAAAGATATTCTGTATTTTTTTAAGGTTCTCCTCTGTGAGCTTCGCCCCGATAATCTCACCACTTATTATGTCTCTAAAATAAATATTAGAGATGTCTCCATCAACTTTTGGAATAGACCGTTCTTGTAATTTTGTCTCATTAAAAGATATTTTAGGAGACTGATAAACAGTTAAATTTCTTAATTTCGTAGCAACACTGTTGAGATTCCCATTGCCAAAATCATACATTATTTCCCTTATTTTAATAATTAATGGTAAGGTGGTTTATACCATTTCATAAACGCATTTGAATAAATTGCTTGATTATTTGTCTGTGGTCTTATATTTGCATTGTAATTATTACTAAGTGGCATAGTAACATAGGTGTAACCATAATTTGTGCCAAGATATCGAATTCCCCCCACAACCTTACGCATCTCCTCATCGTTTAAAACCCTAACCCCTAAAGAGCTTTCATTTAACTTACCATGTGTTGCAAGAGAGATTAAATCTAACTCTTCTGCATAGGAGATACTTATAAATCCAAAGCTTAAAAAGACTCCTAAAATCAGCTTTTTCATTGTTACCCCTTTTTTCTTAACCCTAATTTTTAAATTATAATCTGCCAAAACTTAAAAATAAAATGCAAAATATTTTTAACTTTTGCTTTTTTTAAAAAGTGTTACACAATCACTCAAAGAATCTTTTATGTATCCTTGCTTTTTTGAGAATCCTTAAGCAATGTTTGCATTATAGAATCACTTTTAGAATCTGTTTTAATAAAAGTTGTATTAGAGATTCCAGAATCTTTTAAGGCTTGTTGTTTTTTTGACTCTTCTTTTAGTTCTTGATTTTTTCTTTCTAGTCTGTCTTTTTGTTCTAGGATTTCAAAAATGCTTTGGGTGGAATCAAAGTTGGAGGAGAGAAAAGCAAGGAGTTCATCGGGCTTTTGATAAGAAATAGAGAAGCCAATGCCATCTAAAAATATATTCATTAGCATAGGGCATTCGTTAAAGGTGATAACATAATTTCCTACTTTAAAGGAAGTGTCTATGCTGCCACTTTGATTATACAAATATCTTTGCGCTACTTGTAAAGATTCTTGAATCTTAGCTTTGCTAGATTCTGAAATCGTTCCACATATCTCTGTAATATCAAAAAATTCCTTTAAAGAATGGGCAATAGATAAATTAGAGGCACTATACTCATTTAAAATTCCATCGCGGACTTTCTCTCCTTTTCTAACTTCCCCTGCAAACTCATCTGTGCATGCTTCTCCTACTAATTGTTGCAATAAATCTTGATTTGGATTGTTTTTTATCTGCGATAATAGCCCTAACAATTCCTGTTTGGTATTTTCTCTATTTTTTAAGTTTCTATTAATTGTGGCACCAAAATCTAATAAACATTTATTAATTTTCCATCTCTTGTATTAAATCATTTATCACTTCATTATATTTGTATTCTATTGGCAATGGAATGTCTTTTAGATTAGTTAATTTTGCATAAACGATTCTAATTGCGCTATGCTATCGCCTTGCACACTTGCTAACTCTCTATAATAAGAATACTCAAGGTAAAGTTTGATTTGCTCTGTTGTTTGATTGAGCAAATCTTGGACTACCTCTTTTGAATCTTTTTGTGCGGAATCGCAATTTGCTTGATTACTCCTTAATTCATTGATAAAGAGCAAACAAAATTTGTGCTAAATCTATTACCTGCGATAATTGGTATAGCAATAGCATTAATTTTATTTTTATTTTTGCTAAGTTATATGGGATTTAACCATCTTGAAAATATCTATATTATAGGTTTTAATTGTAAGAGTGTTTGCTTAGGCTATTTTAATTAATTTGGAATGAAATTTGCTAAGGATTGCATAGGAGGTTACTATGCAGCTTAACACAATTTCACATTATAAACCCCTAGAAATACAAAGTGATTATTCTGTTTCTAATGCTCGTAGAGAAATTTATATACAATCCTTGCAAAATGAATTAAAAAAGTCGGGGGTGGCTACGCAGAGTAGTATCCCTCTCCCAAATCTTAATATACAAACGCATTCCTATTTGACTTCAAATACTACTAACCTCCTTAGCTTCAAAAACACATTGGAGCAAGAACAAACTCTAGCTACAAAGGCAATAAGCCAAATGCAAGATTTTTTAACATTGCCAAATTTATCGGAGATAAACAAGAATCTTAATGCAAAAGATTCTAAAAATACTTTTGAGGGATATAGTGTAGATAAAAATGGCTTTATGGGAGAAGATTTTAATAAAGCAGCGGGCTTACCAAGTGATTATAAAATTCATAAAGAGACACTAGATAAAATGTATGCAAAATATGTAAAACCAAATACAATGCTTATCCCAAGCGAAGCAAGTAAGCATTTTACTCTTAAAAATGGTGTGTATTATTCTAGAAACTTACCACTTGCCAATGGACAAAGCCACTTTGACAAGCTTGATATTGCAAGCGTCTTTAAATGGGCTTACTCTCAATTAGAACCTTTAGCTAAAGATTTCACAAAAGATTTCTATACCATTAAAGAGTTAAACCAATATTTTCCAGCAGGTATCGCCTATGATAGCCAAAACAATGCAACAGGAGAAGTTACATTAAAACAGGTTTATCACTCTCAAAAAGAATTGGAATCTGCTTTAGAGAAAAATAAATCTTTATCTACATTTGCACTGGATAATGGGGCTAAAAATTTGTTTTGCTCCCTTGATAAAAGCAGTCCTATTCATAAAAATGATTTTTATCTGTGTGACGAAACCTATAGTATTTCAAAATATATTAATGATGACAAAATCTCAAAAGAGGGACTATTGATAGCCTTTATAGCGCAACAGGGGGCAGTATTCAAGGCACAATCCCCTGAAACAATAAAAAGTGAATATCAAAAAAGCTGGGAAAAGTTTGAGCAGTTTTATTATGGTGGAGATAGCATAAAAAATTATAGTGCAATAAAAGAAGGTATTTTAAGCACCAATGATTTTATACAATCTAGCATTGAATGCAATATGTGGCTTTATTACTATTTTATGAAAGGCAATAAAGAACCACATTTATTGCCTGACAATATTGATATAAGCAATTTTTTAGAATGGGAATATAAGACTCCTAATGCTATGCAATTAGCCTTACAAGACAAAGCTTTTATGGAATATGCAAACAGCACTATCTCATCTATCATATAGATTTTTATAGATTATAAGCTTGTTGTGTCATCTGTAATATTTTGTATAACCATAAGTCCGCTCAAATTTCTTTATAAATGGTTGCCTAATAACCCTATTTGTGCGATTATCTCTCACTTCTAGCCAACTCTTTTGATATTTTCCCGAATAAGACCAAGGATACTTCAAGTGGTATCTATGCACTAGATAAAGCGACTCTACATTTGGATTAATTGCCTTAATATAATCACTATACAATGGGCTACCAAAAGATTCGGTAATTAAATAATAATTATTTGAATACAAATTATATATTCTCTCGGTTTTAACATACGAAATTGCTCCCCCCACAACCTTACGCATCTCCTCATCATTTAAAACTCTAACCCCTAAAGAGTTTTCATTTAATTTACCATGTGTTGCAAGGGAGATTAAATCTAACTCTTCTGCATAGGAGATACTTATAAATCCTAAACTTAAAAATAAAATGCAAAATATTTTTAACTTTTGCTTTTTTTAAAAAGTGTTACACAATCACTCAAAGAATCTTTTATGTATCCTTGCTTTTTTGAGAATCCTTAAGCAATGTTTGCATTATAGAATCACTTTTAGAATCTGTTTTAATAAAAGTTGTATTAGAGATTCCAGAATCTTTTAAGGCTTGTTGTTTTTTTGACTCTTCTTTTAGTTCTTGATTTTTTCTTTCTAGTCTGTCTTTTTGTTCTAGGATTTCAAAAATGCTTTGGGTGGAATCAAAGTTGGAGACAAGAGGATTGTCAGGTTTTAGGAATGTTATTTGGACTGCTACATTGGAGTAAGGTTCAAATGGCTCCCCTCCATCCCAAGAAATAACCGCATTCCCTAGTTTAAAAGATTTATTGCCTAAAAATCCACCTTGATTTAGGGCATAGACTTGCATATTCTCTAAAGCACTTCCAATCTTGCTTTTTTGCTCCTGACTTAGCATACCCAATCCATCTGCAAAATGAAAAAAAGCGCTGACATTGAATGCCAATAATGAGGATTCAATCATGTAATTAAACATAATGTCATCAAAATCATTTAGCTTTGTTCCATTCTCCAAACTAGAAAGAGCTTCTAAGGCTGCACTTCTTTTTTGCATATATATATCCGTTGGTGCACGAAAGTTTTCTTTATCTCTGCCAATCATTAAATAATATGCAAGTAGATTCTTTAACTCTTGATTGTTTTCATCTTGCTTAATCCCTTGTATCAAGATTGTATCCATTTGCTTAGATAGGAAATCCAAATCTTGCAAAAATTCATCTTCACTTGGCATAGGTTTGTTTGCAAGTTTTTTTTCAATTTTATCAAATAAAAAAGTTCCCTCTACAGCTAAGTCAGTATTAACAATAAGACTATGATCAATAAGATTTTCCCTAAGGGCACGGGGATAATCACTTGTTATGTAATTTAATTTTTGCCTTGCTTCATCATCACTTAAAGTTTGCTGTTTTGAATTTTGTGTTGCATTTGCTACGCTACCTTGCATATACAAATGGGCATTTGTAACAGATGAGACCAACATTCATTTTCTCCTTATTAAATCCTATCTGAAATATTTAATATTACTTTTATCTGATTTTATCCAATCTCTTACTTGATTGAAATTTTTAATTTTACTTATGACATTGTTTTGAAAATTAATTGTTTTGACATCACTTGAATTATTGTTGTTAATTTTTACAACTTCAGTTGTGATTCTATTTGTTCTAAAATCATAAGTGGTTGCGACCGCTGCATAGTAATTTGAGCCAAGATTAAAATAGGGAGAATCTCTTGCATCTAATTCAACTTCATAATAAGCTGTATAATAGATATTCTGTCCAAAATTGCTAACTATGCCATAATCCTTTGGGATTCTACCGCTTAAATAAGCTCCCCCCACAACCTTACGCATCTCCTCATCGTTTAAAACCCTAACCCCTAAAGAGTTTTCATTTAACTTACCATGTGTTGCAAGAGAGATTAAATCTAACTCTTCTGCATAGGAGATACTTATAAATCCTAAACTTAAAAAGATTCCTAAAATTAGCTTTTTCATTGTTACCCCTTTTTTTAACCTTAATTCTTAAATTATAATCTGCCAAAACTTAAAGATAAAATGCAATCATAGCAATCTATAATGTCAGTTAACAAAGCATTTTTAAAACTTCCATAAACTTAAAACTTCTTCCACAAACTTATTGTAAAAACGCTATCAGGAGCAGATGAGCTTCCACCAGCAGTGCCAGATACGGAAATAGCAGTATCAGAATTTATACTATAAGTTGCGCCTAAAGAAAATGTAGGAATGGAATAGGAATTTGAAGTTTTTCTGCCTTCAAATTTAGAACTTGTTTGGTATCTTTGCCCTAATCCCGCATCTAAAGAAATCTTAGGACTTAGAATAACAGACATATCAAATCCAAAATTAATACTATTGCCATATTCTAATTCTCCATAATCAAAGTTTCTATTTGCATTATAAATTCCACCAATATAGATAGAGGATACAACAGGATCAGAATAGTTTTTTAATGCAAATTGTGCAGAAAAAGATTTAAAAGTAAAGTTTTTATTCTCGTTAAAGTGTTTTTCTCTTTGAAGTATTCCACTTTGTAATGTAACTTGTGGGACAAATACACCACCAATAGAATCTCCTGTATAAATCCCACCAATCCATAAAGAATCAAAATCAAAACTTCTTTCAGTATTGTAAGAAAACCCAAAATTACTTACATATTCATTTTGTTTATAGCTTCCATTACCAGCTATAAGAATATCAAATTTAGGTGCAATGGTATAGATAAAAGTTTGATTAATAGAGAGTTGTTTAGTATCTGTCCAAGTTTTTGTATCAGGTTGTGCTAGAAGTGTTGGATACATATTATAAATATAAGCATTACCACTACTTAAATAGCTGATACTTGTAATACTTCTTAAACCAATTTGTTTTTTAAAAAGTGAATCTAAAGTAATAGGATCAGAGGCAAAGCTAAGTGAAAATAAAATAAAAATAGAGAGTAAAATCCTTTTAAACATAGTGTTCCTTTTTGTAAAGTTTATCAAAGTATTATCCATACAAACTAGCAATAAATATTCCACTTTTATTAATTCTTTTGTTATAATCCATATAGAATATTTTAATAAGTAGGGTTACAACTATGATGAAAAGTTATTATTAACTTTATTGTTTAGTTTAGGATTTATAAGTATCTCCTATGCAGAAGAGTTAGATTTAATCTCCCTTGTAACACATGGTAAATTAAATGAAAACTCTTTAGGGGTTAGGGTTT
The DNA here is from genome assembly GCF_019711685.1 of Helicobacter turcicus. Taxonomy (GTDB): domain Bacteria; phylum Campylobacterota; class Campylobacteria; order Campylobacterales; family Helicobacteraceae; genus Helicobacter_D; species Helicobacter_D turcicus. Next base: position 41,623 of record NZ_JAIGYQ010000007.1, on the reverse strand, counting down.
TAAATGATGAGGAGATGCGTAAGGTTGTGGGGGGATTGTATGAAATTGGCAATCGTGTTATAACTCCAACTTTAGTATCAAAATATTATATTGTGCAAAATAGTGATTTAAATAATGATGGTGGATTAATTAGAGAAGCTAAGAGATTTATCCCTTATTGCTGCTTCTAGCAGGACACTTAAAGTGTTAAATCACAAATATAAATTAGGAGATTTTATGGAGAACATTAACTCAAATATCACTCCACTCAATCATACTCTATTTACATTATCTAGTGATTTTATTGTTCCAAGCAACTCCGAGAGCTTTGCAGATATGTTAAGCAAAGGCGGAGAGGAACTAAAAAGCCCAATGCCACTTCTAGGGGACAAACTAGATCCAAATGATTACCAAGAAGGTTTAAAGAATCTAGCACTAGCACAAATGAGAGATTTACAGAGGCTCTAAATACAACGCAAAGGAATGCTTTTTGCTTGCAAGGGATTGCAAATAAGGAGAATATTATGCTATCTAATGTAAAAACATTTCTTACAAACCCCTAGCAAACCCCTAGAAATACAAAGTGATTATTCTGTTTCTAAACCTCTTAGCAGAAGATTTTCTAATCCTCTTAGTCTTGTAAAAGTATGTTTGAAAACTTTGAGTTCAGGTTGAATTCCTCAAATATTACAAAATCCTAGATGTTTTGTTAATTTTGGATTCCAAAAATGTGAAATCCAAAATTACAAGAAGCAAAAGGTTGTATGCTAAAACGCGAAATCTAGAATATAAAAGCTACAAAAGGGGATTCCAACTTCTAAAGCCCTCTAGCGATTATCAATTTTCTCTGGATATAAGTCGTGGTTTAGTAAGCGGTATTCTGCCATTTGTGCGTATTTGGTGTTTGGAGTTCCATAGTTCGCATAAGGGTCAATGCTAAGCCCACCGCGCGGAGTAAATTTCCCCCATACTTCTAAATAACGTGGCTGCATAAGCTCCACTAAATCGTTTAGAATCGTATTGACGCAGTCCTCGTGGAATCCACCGTGGTTGCGGAAGCTAAAAAGATAGAGTTTTAGGGATTTGGATTCCACCATTTTAAGCGCAGGAATATAACTAATGTAGATTGTCGCAAAATCTGGTTGTCCTGTGATTGGGCAAAGGCTTGTGAACTCTGGGCAATTAAACTTTACAAAATAATCACGCTCTTTATGTTTGTTTTCAAAAGTCTCCAAAATGCTTTTGTTGTAGTTAAATGTATATTGTGTGTCTGCACCCAAATGTTTTAGAGATTCCATTTGCGCTCCAAGATTTAACCAAAAAATGGCAGTTTTAGCGAAGCACTAATTACGATTGCATTGATAAGGTCAATGAAAAATGCCCCAACAAGTGGAACAACAATGAATGCTGTGTGGCTTGGTCCATAGTGTTGTGTAACGGTTTGCATATTAACCATCGCTGTTGGTGTAGCCCCTAGTCCAAATCCACAATGCCCTGCGGCAAGAACAGCTGCATCATAATCTCTTCCGCAGAATCTAAAAGTAACAAACACTGCATAAAGCACCATCATTACAACTTGACAAGCAAGAATAATTAACATAGGAAGAGCTAAAGAGACGAGTTGCCAAAGGTTAATTGTCATTAGCGCAAAGCTAAGGAATAACGACAAGCTGACATTTCCAATCACTGAAACTTCTCTATCAAAAACTTGATGCACTTTTGTTGCTTGTAAAACATTGCGTAAAATTACCCCAACAAATAAGCACCAAACAAATGTCGGCAATGTGAAGCTCTCACCCTGAAAGAGTTTTTGGGCTTCTGTTCCAACAAAAAGCGCAATGACAATGAGCGCGAGAGATTCTATAAAAGAAGTCGCCGTAATTAAGCGCTCTTTTTCTGGTTTTTCAAAGCCTGTTGGCGCTTCTTCTTGCACACTTGCTTGAGGAAGCGTTAGGTTATGTTTTTGGATTAAGTAGTGTGCCACTGGTCCGCCTATGATTCCACCCATTACAAGTCCAAATGTCGCACTTGCTATGGCTACTTCTGTTGCTGCGCCAAAGCTATAAGGTGGATTTTTGAAAATATCCGCCCAAGCAGCACCTGTTCCATGTCCGCCACTCATTGTAACAGAACCACCTAATAGTCCAATTGCTGGATCGACTCCTAAAAGTGTCGCTACACTGATACCTACAATATTTTGTAGGAATAATAACCCTGTTACAATAAATAAAAATCCTATTAAAAGTTTCCCCCCTTTTTTTAAGGAAGCAAAATCTGCGCTTAGTCCAATGCTCGTGAAAAATGCAAGCAATAAAGGATCTTTCAAAGAGCCATCAAATTTTAATTCAATGCCTCCATAAGCGTAAAGAATAAAAATCAAAATTGCCACAATGATTCCACCAATTACGGGTTCTGGAATATTATAATCACGCAAAAACTTACTGCGATTAATGATAAATCTCCCTAGAAGCAGAACAAAAACCATCATAAGTAAAGTTGCATAAAAATTAAATGTCAATGCCATAAAATTACCTTCTTGTGTAAATGAATAGGTGTTATTTTAGAGTAGTATTTATTAGAATAGTATAAGGAGTTAAAGATTCTGTGTGTTTTTGTATCAAGTGAGACAAAATGAGAAAAAAAGCAACATTTTAAAATCCCAAAAAGGATTCTAAAATTTATAAGTTGTATTTATGCAAGTTGTGCCTTTAGCATCCAAATTGCTTTTTCTAGCTCTGCTACTTTTTCATCAGCGAGGGCAATTGTCGCTTTGTCATTAGCTTCGCCTGCAATGTCTGAAAGCTCCCTAAAAGCTTGTAAAAAATATTCATAATCTGGCAGAATTTTTGTCAAAATTGTTTTAGAATCAAAACTTGTCGCACTATCCTCTTGAATTTTACTTGTCGCTAACATATCTTTTAGTGTAACATAAGGCTTCTCTCCAAGCTGTAACACGCGCTCTGCTACGGAATCCATTTGTTCTGTTACCTCTTCATACATTTCTTCTAATGCCTTATGCACAGGGTGAAAATCCGCACCTTTAACATTCCAATGGTAATTATGTAGTTTGATGTAGAACACTGCAGAATCTGCTTGGATTTGTTTTAAGTTTTGAATAACTTTACTCATAGTCTCTCCTTAAATAAATTTAGTTTGTAAAATCATATTATAAAGAATCTTAAAAGAAAATTATTATTATTTAGAAACTGATTTTATTCTTGTATGCTTGTGCCATTGCAATTAGCCACCTGTCTGGTAAAAGGCGCGTTTGGAAATAGAATCTTCATTCCAATCGTTTTTTTCTGGTTTAGTTTGAATGCAGAGTTTTAGGCGCTCTAAAATTTCTTGCGTATTGCCTTGCAGCATTGCTTCTTTAATGTCAATTGCATTTTCATGATAAAGGCAAGGGATAAGCTTACCCTCACTGCTTAAGCGAATGCGATTACAAGTTTTGCAAAAGTCGTCATTATGAGGCGCAATCACCCCAAAAACATAATCTCTCTCTAAAATACAATCAAGCTTCTCTTTAAGGGATTGTTTTGGAATCTTAAAAAGAGTAGCGGGTCCAAAAATTTCTTTTTCAAAAAGACTTATTGGATATTTTTTACGGATATGTTCTAGGATTTCAGGGAGTTTTAATCCTACGATTCCACTTTTTGCATACGTGTTTTCCATAAATTCAATATAGCGCACCATTACGTCTAGTCGTATTGCATATTCTAAGATTTCTACTATCTCATATTCGTTGATTCCACGCAGTGGCACCATATTGAGTTTAATTTTTAATCCTACTTTGTGTGCTGCTTGTATGCCTAGCAGAATTTTATCTAACCCATCACGTTTAGAGATACACTTAATGTTATCTCTCCTTAGAGAATCTAAAGAAATATTAATGCGTTTTAATCCCGCATCTTTTAAGTTCTGCGCAAGAGGGGCTAATAAAAAGGCGTTTGTGGTTAGGGCAATGTCAATTTCTGGAGCAATTTTGCAAATATTAGCAATAAATTCCACGATTTTAGAACGCAAAAGTGGTTCTCCTCCCGTGATTCTGATTTTTTTTACACCTTCACTTATAGCAACTTTGATGAAGTTTAACACAGAATCTAAAGGCACATCTTGGCTTTCATCGCCAATATCCATTGGAGTATTTGGCATACAATATGCACAGCGGAAATTACAACGTTCCGTCACGCTAATGCGCATATAATCAATGGTTCGCCCAAAGCTATCAACTAGCACACGCTCTCCTAAATATAAAATGCGTAATCATACTAAAGCATACAAAAAAAAGCTATAATTTTACGAAAATTTTGTGCGCTTTGGAGGGATTTTGACAAAATTTACAATGCCTTGTGTGGTGTTAAGTGGTGGGATGGGGGAGAGAATGGGTGGTTTTAAACAAAATCTTCCTTTTTTAGACTCCACATTAGCAAATTTTCAAGCAAAACGTCTAAAAAATTGCTTTGAGTATGTGTATTTCTCTGCTAAAGTGCCAATTGTAAATGTCTTTGGTGTGGAGACAATTTTGGATTCTAATTGCGCATTTCAAAAAGATTCCACAGCGCCTATTTTTGGGCTATATAGTGCGCTAAAGGCATTGCAAAGTGATATATTTGTGTTAAGCATTGATGCGCCCTTTTTTGCTTGTGATTCTGTAACATTGCTAATGGAACAAGCCTCTAAAATCAAAAGTGTGTTTGCTAAAAACACCAAAATCCACCCACTTTTAGGGATTTATCGCTTTAGTGCGTTAGATTCCATTGAAGCGCAAATTTTAAAGCGCAATTTTAAATTAATGGATTTATTGAAGCTAATAGGAGCAGAGTTTATTGAGGTTTCAGTAGAGCAAACGCGAAATCTTAACACAAAGCAAGATTATGAAGAAGCTTGTAGGGTTGTAGGGTTTAAAGGATAGTTATGGCAGATGACGCAGAGAAGACCGAAGAACCCACCGCGCGGAAGATAGAGAAGGCGCGAGAAGAGGGTAATGTCTTAAAGAGTCCTGATGTTAATGCGTTTTTAGGGCTTGTTGTGGGGTTAGCACTTGTGTTTTTATGTTTTAACTTTTGGGTGCGTGGGCTTGGAGGTTTATTTGAGCAAATTTATCAAGGCTTTAATCAAGATTTTACGCGCTCTAATGCAATGACAATTGCGATTTCTTTGGTTCTTCAAGTGCTGTATTTGTTAGCACCTATTTTCGCAACTTTAATGGTAATAGGAATAGTTGCAAATGTTTCTCAAAGCGGGTTTTTATTAACAGGAAAAGCAATCCAACCAAAACTTCAAAAGTTAAACTTTATCACAGGAATGAAGAATCTAATCTCCCTTAAAAAGCTCCTTGATGGCTTTTTAATCACTTTTAAAGTGCTCACTGCTTTTATCATTGCCTTTTTTGTCTTTATCGGTTTTATGCATGAACTAACAACTGTGGCACTCTTTCCGCTTGGTGAGCAAATGCTGTGGTTTAGGGATAAGGCAATTATTCTAATTGGAATCCTTTTAGCATTTTTCTTAGTGATGGCAAGCGTGGATTATATGATTAAACGTTATCAATATTTTAAATCCTTGCGTATGAGTAAGCAAGAAGTTAAAGATGAATTTAAAAATCAAGAAGGGGACCAACAGGTTAAAGGAAAAATCCGCTCTTTAATGTTTCAAGCAGCTAGAAAAAGAATGATGCAAAATATTCCAAGTGCCGATGTGGTGGTTACAAACCCAACGCATTATGCTGTGGCTTTGCGCTATGATGGTAAAAAAGAGAACGCACCGCGTGTGCTTGCTAAGGGAGTGGATTTCTTAGCCCAACGTATTAAAGAAATTGCTAATGAACATGAGATTCCAATTATTGAAAATCCTCCTCTTGCAAGGGCATTGTATAAAGATGTTGAGCTTGACAAAGAGATTCCAGAATCCCTCTATAAAGCAATGGTAAGTGTGCTTCTTGAAGTGCAACGTATTAACGAAAGACGCAAAAGAGCATAGATTACAAAAAAGTTAGAATCTAAGAATTGTATAATGTTTCTGCAATATAAAACACGTTAGAATTGCGCTAATTTTTATCTAGCAAAAGGGGCTAAAATGAGTGCTTATGAAACGATTATCGGGCTTGAAGTGCATGTCCAACTCAATACAAAAACAAAAATCTTTTGTGCGTGTGCGACAAGTTTTGGAGAGGAGCCTAATAAAAATGTCTGTCCCACTTGTTTAGGCTTACCCGGGGCTTTGCCTGTGTTAAATCGTGAAGTGGTGAAAAAAGCAATTTCCTTTGGGAGCGCAATTAATGCAGAGATTAACCAAAATTCTGTGTTTGCACGCAAAAACTATTTTTATCCAGATTTACCAAAAGCTTATCAGATTAGTCAATTTGAGATTCCAATTGTTGGGCGTGGAAATATTGAGATTGAAGTTAATGGTGAGAAAAAAATCATTGGCGTAACACGAGCACACATGGAAGAAGATGCGGGTAAAAATATCCATGAGGGGAATCATTCTAAAGTGGATTTAAATCGTGCTTGCACCCCACTGCTAGAGATTGTAAGTGAACCAGATATGCGTAGTAGCGATGAAGCAATTGCTTATCTTAAAAAGCTTCACTCTATCGTGCGCTTTCTAGGAATTAGTGATGCAAATATGCAAGAAGGTAGCTTCCGTTGTGATGCAAATGTTTCTATCCGCCCAAAAGGAGATTCCAAACTTTATACTAGAGTAGAAATTAAGAATCTAAATTCCTTTAAATTTATCCAAAAAGCCATTGAATATGAAGTGGAACGACAAATTGAAGCATGGGAAGATGGAAATTATGAAAGCGAAGTTGTGCAAGAAACAAGGCTTTTTGATACCACAAAAGGCACAACGCGTTCAATGCGTGGTAAAGAAGAAGCTGCAGACTATCGCTATTTTCCGGATCCAGACTTGCTCCCTGTATTTATTGATGAAGTGCTAATGCAAGAGGGCAGGGAGATTCCAGAAATGCCTGATGAAAAAAGAGAGAGATACATTCGTGATTTTGGAATCAAGGCAAGTGATGCAAGTGTGCTAACAAGTGAGCTTGAAATGGCACTGTATTTTGAGTCTATGCTAAGTCTTGGGGCAAGTGCAAAAGGTTCTGTAACTTGGCTAACAACAGAGCTTTTAGGACGATTAAAGGGTGAAAATACTCTCCAAAATTGTGGAATAGATTCTAGTGTGCTAGCAATTTTAGTCAAACGCATAGATGAGGGTAAAATTAGTGGAAAAAGCGCAAAAGAAATCTTAGATGTGCTTGTACAAAAGCGCGGAGGAGATGTGGATGCGCTAATTTTAGAAATGGGATTGGAGCAAGTCAATGACGATGGAGTGATTTTAAATGCAATTGATTCTGTATTAAATGCAAATGCTAATAAGGTTGCTGAATATAAAAGCGGAAAAGACAAGCTTTTTGGATTCTTTGTTGGGCAAGTAATGAAGAGTGCAAAAGGAGTGAATCCTGCAAGAGTTAATGAACTTTTAAAAGAGAAGTTACAATAACAAGGACTAGTAGTGGAGAGTGTGCAAGTAGATTCTAGGTTAAGGAATGTGCAAGAGTATTTTGAGCTTGGAGGGCATGATTTTTTCACTCCGTATTTGCTAGGACTTGCATTTTTGCCTTTGTTGCTTGCTTTTGTTTTATTATGTGGAATCCTTTATGCCTTTGGTGTAGATTGGTATGCAGCTTTGTATGCGACTTTGCGTGTGGATTTTGGCTTTAGCAGTGCGTGGCTAACTTGGGTGCAATCCCTTTTTGATTATGTAATAAAAACTTCTGTGATTGTATTGTTTGCCTTTGGAGTGTTTGCTGGTTCGTTGTTAATCTCACTGCTTGTGTGTGCTTTTGTTACGCCTTATGTAGTGCGTTATATCCGTGATTTACATTATCAAAAGTGTAGTATTGAGGGAAATATGAGCTCTATTATGTCTTTGTTATGGCTTGTTAGCGTGTATCTGTGTTATGGGCTGTTTTTGCTTATGTTGCTGCCTTTTTACTTTGTCCCTTTTATTGGCGGTTTTGTGATGTTACTCCCAAGCTACTGGCTCTTTTCTAAGACAATGATTACAGATGTTGGCACAACAATTTTTAAAAAAGACACGTTTAAGAGTGTAAAAACCATACAAAAAGGCAAAATTAGAAGTGTTGTTCTACCTCTTTTTGGGATAAGTCTAATTCCTATTCTTGGCTTTTTCTCACCCGTATATGCTCTAAGTGTGCTTACACATTTATTTTTTGATATTAAGTTGAAGGAAAATTATGGAAATGCAAATCCAAATTGAACGTGCAGTTTTAAGTTCGATTCTCTTTGATTCTGAACGTTTAGACACATTGGCTGAATTGCTAACTCCGGAGGATTTTTCTTACACTCCACATAAAAATATTTTCTTTGCGATGTTGGAGTTACATCGCACCGATAGACCTATTGATGAAGAATTTATCCTAAAGCTCTCCACAAAAGCGCGTCCTATCACACAAGAAGAGCTTTTAAATGTGCTAACAACAAGTCCAATTGGAGATGTGAAAGCTTATGCTAATGAGATTCGTGATGCCTCTATTAAGCGCAAACTGCATTCTTTTGCTACAAAGATTCAAGAATCTACAAACGATGGAAACTCTAGTGTACAGGAGATCATGGATTATCTCCAAAGTGAGCTTTATAAAATCACAAATGTGCATGAAAGTCGTGAGTTTAGGAATGCAAAAGAAGTCTCGGAAGCCACAATGGAATATATTAATAAAATGAAAGCACGTGGAAATCACTTGCTAATTGGTGTGGATACAGGATTTGTAAGCCTAAATAAAATGACAACGGGTTTTGGCAATGGGGATTTAATTATCATTGCCGCTCGTCCTGCAATGGGAAAAACAACGCTTGTGTTAAATATGGTGCAAAAAGCACTTGATACCGGGCGTGGAGTTGCGTTTTTTAGTCTTGAAATGCCAGCAGAACAACTTATGTTAAGAATGCTATCAGCTAAAACTTCTATTGCCTTGCAAGTCTTGCGCGTGGGGAATTTACAAGATGATGAGTGGAGTAATCTCTCTCACGCGGTAGATGTGATGAGTAAAGCACCACTTTTTATTGATGATAATAGTATTTTGACCATTCACCAACTCCGCACAAAACTGCGTAAAATTAAGTCAAAACACCCAGAAATAGGACTTGCCGTGATTGATTATTTGCAGTTAATGAGCGGGGCAAGCAACAAAGATAGACACCAAGAGGTGAGCGAAATTAGTCGTGGTCTCAAAATGATTGCTAGAGAACTTGAGATTCCTATTATTGCACTCTCTCAATTAAATAGAAGTTTGGAGCAAAGAAGTGATAGGCGACCCATTCTATCGGATTTAAGAGAATCTGGCTCTATTGAACAAGACGCAGATATTATTTTATTTGTGTATCGTGATGCAGTGTATAAGCAAAAAGATGAAAAAGAAAAAGAGGAGGCTGCTAAGAAGGAGGGTAAGGAGTATAAAAGCACTTTTGTCCTAAAAAACGAAGAAGAAGCAGAGATTATCATTGGCAAACAACGTAATGGTCCAATTGGTGCAGTAAAACTCATGTTTCAAAAGCATTGCACACGTTTTATGGATATAAGTGAAGCAAATCCATCTATGCAAATTGTGTATGAAAATCTCTCTGAAAATACGCAGACCAAATTCATACCACCGCAAAATGACAAGGTAGAAGCACCAATTATTTAGATATTTTGTTTTTTTCTATACTTTTAGATTGACAATCGCAATTGCCACAACCGCAATTATTACCTTTTTTGGGATAGAGTTTGTAGGCTAAATAACCACTAGATAGTATAAAAATTACGGCAAGTAAAATAGAATCACTCATTATTGTTCCTTAATTCCATTAGCATAGCTAGCAATTCTGTGTTTTAAGATTTGCTAAGGCAGGAGGTATTTCTAACTAAAATTGCCATTAGTTTAGCTTAAAGTAAAAATAGCAATAAATAAAAAACAAAAAATAGAATCAAAATACAAAGAATAATGGAGAATCAAACAAATGTTGTGCTTGAAATGAAGTTAAATTAGAGTAAAAATAATTTCTTGCTCTTTAATGTCTTTTATTACTAATGAACGCGGTATAGATTTTATAACGAGGATTTTCTAGATTTTAGCGTTAAGCCATACCCAAAAGGCTAAATTTTTCTGCTAATTTTCTTTAGGGCTTTGCGCAGTGTTTTAATTTGTCTGCGCGGAATCACAATGGATTCTTCAGTCTGTTCAATGCCTTTTATATTATCATCAACTTTGACCTTAATGCAAACCCCGCCTTGATTATCCTTTTTCTCATCAACGTTTGGAATATCAAAAGTGGAAACCTCAATATAGCCACTCTCAATAAGGCTACTTTTTAAGGGGATTTTGTAAGAGAATTTTTTAATTTTTTGCTTCATTATTTTGCTTTGTAGATTTTTTCGGCTTTTTTGCTGCAACCTTGGCAAGTTTTTGCGCTTTTTTGCTTTCTTTTTTAAGCTTTTTATATGCCACTTTGGATTCTTTTAGTGCCTTGCGAATAGCCTTAATTTGCTTAAGTGGCAAATGAATTTTCCATGACTGCGCATCACCGATAGAGGCACAAATGCTAACTACGGCTTGACTATCTTCACCATAAGGCTCTTCAATAATTGCAAAATCTAGCCTTCCGTTTTCACTACCATTTAAAGGAAGTCTTTTGTAGATTCTCGTCTCCTTCATAACTGCCTCCGTTGTTTGGGATTTCTTTTCTCTTTATTAATGTAGAATATAATATGATAACTTAAATTACTCTTATAAATTAGAGACTAAGACTTTCTTAACATTTTCTTTAAGAGTGCTTGGAGCTTTAGCCAATCTTGAATCGGCAAGAGCGGATGTCCAGAGAATTTTCCATTTGCCGGTAAGCTTTTTGAAATTGCGCCACGCGCACCCACTTGCGTAAAATCACCGATATGCAAATGCCCAGCACTTCCGCACTGCCCACCAAGGACAACATTGCGTCCTGTTGAGGTAGATCCTGATATCCCAGCTTGTGAGACGATAATAGAAAACTCACCGATGTTACAATTGTGCCCAATTTGAACAAGATTATCAATTTTTGTGCCTTGTTTAATACGTGTTTCTCCAAATACAGCCCTATCAATGGTTGTGTTTGCGCCAATTTCCACATCATTTTCAAGCACAACTTTTCCATTGTGATAAATTTTAACATGGCGTCCGTCTTTTGTGTGTGCATAGCCAAAGCCATCACTTCCAATGACGCTATTTGCGTGAATTCTAACATTATCTCCAATCACGCAATCATTGTAAATGCAAACTCCGGGAAATAACACACAATTTGTGCCAATTTTGACATTCTCACCAATGGTTACATTAGCTAAAATTACGCAGTTTTCGCCAATCTCACTCCCCTTACCAATGCTAACATTGCTAGCAATTTGCGCACTTTCTGCAATCTTTGGTGATGTCTTTGCGCTAAAGAGCGGAATGGCAAAATATTCTGTTAAATACGCCATTGCAAGATAAGGATTTTCACATACTAATGCAAACGCAGATTTTGGAAGTGTATCCACATGGTTTTTGCGTGTCAAAATTGCTCTTGCCTTACTAGTTTTTATTTGTTCAATATAGCTGTCTTTTTCTAAAAAAGTAATGGAATCGCTAGTAGCGTTTTGGGGGGATTCTAGATTGAAAATAGGAGTAGAATCAAAAAAACTAGAATGCACTTCCCAGCCATTTTTATAGTGCATTACACACTCTAAAGCACTCTTGTTTTTCAAAATCGTAACAATTTCTTTTAGCTCCATATCTATCCTTTAGTTGTTGGATTCAATTGCTAGGATTCCACTGCGAGTAATATCCTTAGGTTTGTGGATTCTTAGCGCATTTAAAAGCGTATTAATGCGTGTGGGTGTATCACAGGCAACAAAAATCGCATATTTGTCATTTGCTTCCAAAAGCCTTCCATTAAAAGCATTAAAGAGTGTGCTAATTGCGCTTAAATTTCCTTCAATGTTAAATTTTGCAAGTAGGGATTCTTGTTCTATAATTTGCTCATCTTCAAGCACTTTTAACACAGGAATAAGTTTATGGAGCTGTTTAATGATTTGCTCTAGCACTTTATTATCCCCTTTTGTAGCAATAGTGATACGTGAGAGATTGGAATCTAAAATAGGTGCAACGGTTAAGGATTCTATATTATAGCCACGTCCAGCAAATAGCCCACTAATACGCGATAAAACGCCATGTTCATTAAGAACGGTCACCGTAATTGTGCGTTTAATTTCCATCGCCTACTCCTTATGTTCTAAAATCATATTAAATAATGCACCACCTGTTGGCACCATTGGCAAGACATTTTCCATTCTGTCAATGCGCACATCAAGCAAAGCAGGTTTATTAGAAGCTATTGCCTCTTGCATCGCATTTATAAAATCTTCTTTTGTATAACAAACTCTGCCATAACCACCAAAAGATTCCACAAGTTTTACAAAATCAGGTTGTTGTTCTAAATCTGTTTCAGAATAGCGGTCACCATAAAAAAAAGTCTGCCATTGCCTAACCATACCCAAATAATTATTATTTAGCACGATATTAATTACAGCAATTCCATACACTGCGCAAGTCATTAATTCTTGGATATTCATCAAAATTGAGCCATCACCACTAATATTAATAGAAATCTTGTTTGGATATGCCTTTTTAGCTCCCATTGCAGCAGGCAAACCAAAGCCCATAGTGCCTAAGCCGCCACTCGTGATAAATTGTCTAGGGTGCTTGAAAGGATAAAACTGCGCCACCCACATTTGATGCTGTCCAACATCTGTGCTAATTAGAGTTGAATCCCTCAGCATTTCTCCAAGTTTTTCAAGCACCCATTGAGGTTTTAGTGGAGTCGTGGAATCCTCATAGCTTAAAGGGTGAAGCTTGTTGTAGCGCTCTAATTGCTCTCTCCAAACAAGCGTGGATTTAGAATCATATTCTTCGCGCAAAAGAGGCAAGAGCTCTTCTAATACACTCCTAATATCTCCAACAATAGGATATGTTGCATTCACAATCTTACTAATGCTACTTGGGTCAATATCAATATGGATAATTTGCGCATATTTTGCAAACTCACTAAGCTTCCCTGTAACCCTATCATCAAAGCGCGTACCAAGAGCAATGAGCAAATCTGCTTCGCTCATTGCCATATTTGCCACATAGCTTCCATGCATTCCTATCATTCCTAAAAGATTTGGGTGATTATGCGGTAGGATTCCACGTGCCATTAGTGTTTCAACCGCTGGGATTTGCGTAAATTCACACAATTCTTTGATAATCTTAGCACTTCCTGATGCAATTGTGCCGCCACCAAGATAGAACAGTGGCTTTTTGGATTCCTTTATGACTTGAGCAGCTTTTTTGATTTGACGCACATTGCCTTTGTAGGTTGGCTTGTAAGTTTGGAGTTTAATCTCACTTGGATAGTTAAACTCGCCAACTATTGCACTAATATCCTTTGGTATGTCAATATGCACGGGTCCCGGGCGTCCGCTTCTTGCAATGTAAAAGGCTTCTTTTAAAATTCTAGGGAGTTCTTCAATACTTTTTACAAGATAATTATGCTTTGTGCAAGGACGCGAGATTCCCACTGCGTCAATTTCTTGAAACGCATCTGTTCCGATTAAGCTTGTTGGGACTTGTCCGCTAATAATCACTAAGGGAATGGAATCCATATAGGCAGTTGCGATTCCAGTAATTGTGTTTGTAAAGCCAGGTCCGCTTGTAACAATAGCAACGCCAACCTCACCACTTGCTCTAGCATAGCCATCTGCTGCATGCACAGCCGCTTGTTCATGTCGCACTAAGATATGTTCAAAGAAGTTTTGCTTATAAATTTCATCATAAAGGTTTAGTGCAGCACCGCCTGGATAACCAAAAACCACTTTCACACCTTCGTTTTTAAGTGCGTGCATTACCATTTCAGAGCCATTTAATTGCATAAAAAATCCTAATTATTTTTTGCTTGATTCTACTTTAACAAAACTTTAACAACGCTTTTAAGATTCTAAGTTTAGGTAGTTTGTTGTAGATTTTCCTACGCAAAATTCTATGGCTTTAGGGAGAAAATTTAGAATCTTTAAGGTAAGATTCTGCACAAGATTTAAGGGTTAATCCTTACTTTAGGAGTATTTATGAACAATATTGTAACGCGTTTTGCGCCCTCTCCCACAGGTTATTTACATATTGGTGGTTTGCGCACAGCATTGTTTAACTACCTTTATGCTAGAGCAAATGGAGGCAAGTTTTTGTTGAGGATTGAGGATACGGACTTAGCGCGCAACTCCATAGATGCTAAAGATGCAATTCTTCAAGCTTTTAATTGGGTGGGAATGGACTATGATGGTGAAGTGGTGTATCAAAGTCAACGTTTTGCACTCTATGCAAAGTATGTGGAACGCCTACTCAAAGAAGGCAAGGCGTATTATTGCTATATGCAAAAAGAGGAGTTAGAAGCAAATCGTAAAGAGGCGGAAGCAAAAGGGAAAGTGTGGCATTATGATAGACGTTATCGTGACTTTATCGGTACTCCTCCAGAGGGTGTAAAACCTGTCGTTAGGATAAAAGCTCCCCTAGAGGGTGAGGTTTATTTTAAAGATGGCATTAAGGGTGAAATGCGTATTTGCGCAAAAGAATTAGATGATTTTATTATCGCAAGAAGTGATGGAGTGCCAACTTATAACTTTGTTGTAGCTATTGATGACGCATTAATGGGGATTACAGATGTTATTCGTGGAGATGACCATTTAAGCAACACACCAAAACAAATTGTAGTGTATGAAGCACTAGGATTTCCTGTGCCACGTTTTTTTCATGTTCCTATGATTTTGAATCCAGAGGGCAAAAAGCTAAGCAAACGTGATGGCGCAATGAGCGTCATGGAATACAAAGCTTTAGGATATTTGCCACAGGCTCTTTTGAATTTCTTAGTGCGCCTAGGTTGGAGTCATGGTGATACAGAGATTTTTTCTATGCGAGAAATGCTAGAGCTTTTCAATCCAAACAATCTAAACTCAGCACCTTCTTCTTATAATGCAGAAAAACTATTGTGGCTAAATGCTCACTATTTAAATGCGCTAAATGCGGAATCTATAAATGCGATTCTGCCTTTTTATGGTGCAAGTGTGCCAAGTGTGGTAGTGCAAGAGGTTTTATATCCAGAAATTAAAGAGAGATCAAAGACTTTGGTAGAATTTGTGGAGATTCTAAAAAAGTGCTTAAACCCAGTGGAGTCCTTTGATAAAAAAATGCTCCAAAAGGTAAAAACTGACGAAAATATTCACTTTTTTAATGCGTTTATTGTGTATCTAAATACGCTTAAAAAACCTTTCCAAAGTGCGCAAGATGTAGAAGTGGAAATTGCGACATTTGCGGACTTTCACGGGCTTAAGGCAAAAAATCTTTTTATGCCCTTGCGTTATGCTTTGTTAGGAAGTAGTGGTGGGGTTGGAATCTCATCACTTATAGCAGCTTTGGGCATTAATGAGACAAAGGAGCGTATTTTAAAGGCATTAGAGAGTTTAAGGTATGCTAAAAGCATTGGAAATGAAACAGATTCTAAATAAAATATATTTTAAATAGAGAAAAGAGTATAATTTTTATTAGGAATTTTTTGGGATAGGAGATTTATGATGTTCCCGGTAAAAGGAAGAATAAGACTTGTTGGAAGTGCCTTAGGAATAGGTGTTGGTGAAGATTCCATTGTTTGTGTGGATAATTTTTATAATATCTCCAAATTCACAAAAGAACACTATGTAATAGATAGTGTGTTGCAACTTGCTAAAGATATTGAACCTTTACATCACTTTAGCAAAGCAGTAGCTGTTTCACATACTGCTCAAAGGGTTGCCTTAGGCTTTGCAAAATCCACAAAAGGTGTTGTGGTCAAAACCGATTCCAACATTGCTCCAATCGCACAGCTCACTTGGCAAAAACTCCAAATTTCTAAAATCGCATACTCCTATGATGATAGTCTATTAGCAACCGGTGGTGAGGATGGACGAGTGCTTGTGTATTCAGCCGATCATCATGAACTTATTCTAAGTCTTCCACCCCTACCAGATACAATCTCCTCTATTGTTTTTAGTGATGATGATAGTTTAATATTCTCCGCATGTTTTGGTAAGAGTGCTACGATTTTTAATATCGTAAAAAATACACAAGTTGCTACACTAAAAATGGACTATCTTATTGAAGATGCCTTTTTTTATGCCGACAACACACTCCTATTTTGTGTAACAAAAGAAGGCAAAATTTTAACCTATGATATTAAAGAGAATAAAATCATTAGAGAAACGTTACTACAAGGTGCTTGGCTAACGACTTGCCACAAGCTTCCGGGTGAAGAGTTTGCGATTGTTGGGGGCAAGGATAAGCAACTTAGAATTATCCGCTTAAGTGATGATGCGCTTGTAGATTCTATCTCTTTGGAGCAAAATGGAATTACAGCAATGCGCTTTTATGAGAATTTACTTCATTTGGGTTATTCTGATGGCGTGGTAGAGATTGTGGATATTGATGAAGCACGTGAAGAACTGCTAGAATTCTTAGATAAAGATGATTTAAAAGGCGCACTTGGTGTGATTCAGCAAAAAAATGTTTTCTTAAAAACACTTGATGTGTATTGCACGAAATTAGAATCGCAATGGAAAGAAGCTTTAGCAAAAGCAATTGATTTATTAGCAAAAGACCAAATACAAGAAGCAACAGCAATTATTGAGCCTTTTATGCTAGATAAAGCAAAAAAAGAAGAGTTTGATTATTATTGGCAACAAAAGGAATTTACAGCGAAGTTTATGGATGCCTTAGAAGCAAAAAATTATGCCGAGGCATATCGTTTGAGTGAGCAGCACCCCTATTTAAAAGATACGATTGCTTATGAAGAGATGGAAAGCTTATGGAATAAGACTATTGAAGTTTGCAAACACTTGTTATTTCAAGATCCACAAGGTAACCTAGCAAAAGCTCAAGATCTATTGCGTCCTTTTACTTTGGCAAAATGCAAAAAAGATTCCGCAATGATGTTGCTTAGAAATAGCGATAAATATGTGCAAGCGGATAAGGAATACCGCGCAAAAAATTTTGTGGAATATTTTAAAATGACCGAGCGCTTTCCGTTTTTAAAAGATGTGCTTATCTATAAAAGTGCGCTTTTAATTGGCGATCAGATTATCCAAAGGGTTAATACACTAGAGAATCAAAATGAGTTTGCAAAGGCACTTGAAGTGTGTAAATTGCTTGCCTCTATGGCTCCTTTTAAAAATGCTGCAAACTCTAAAGTTAAAATTATTCAACTCAAACAAGATTTCTCTCAAGTCTGCAAAGAGCGTAAGTTAAGCGAAGCTTTTAGGCTTGCAGAGGAACATTATGAGTTGCGCTCTATGCCTGAATATAAGCTTTTGTATGATACTTTCAAAAAGCATGAGAAAATGGCTTTTAATTTTGCTGTTGTAGGAAATGGCAAGAGTGCACTAGATAATTTAAAAGACTATTTGCATATTGAATGTTGGGTTGATAAGATTGCAGCGATTTTGAAGATTGCCTATTTAGCAGAATTTGCAAAGAATGCTCCGGGCAAAGAGGGTGCGCAAGAGAATATTTCATGGAAAGAAACATTTCAATATTACATTGAGCGCTATGGTAAAGATGAGGAACTAAAGAAGGTTGTAAGCGAAATGGGATTGCAACATGAGCTAGATAGTATTCCTTTTGATGGGAATCCTAAAGGTTATCTTACAACAATCATAGCAGATTCCTTGCTATCCATTGATGACCAACCTTTACACCAACATGAAGGAGAAAGTAAATAGTTGGAATCTCTAATTAAAGCACGTTATAAAACAAAACAAATTGCTGTGGGTAATGTGCTAGTAGGTGGTGATGCACCAATTTCTGTGCAGAGTATGGTGTTTAGTAAAACTGCAGATTTAGAAACAACAAAAGCGCAAATTGATTGTTTGCAACTTGCAGGGTGTGATATTGTACGTGTTGCTGTGAGTGATAGAGAAGATGCAAATGCACTCAAAACACTCAAAAATATGATTTCCTTGCCACTTGTTGCAGACATTCACTTCCGTTATAAATTTGCCCTTATTGCCGCAGAATCTGTGGATTGTATCCGTATAAATCCCGGAAATATTGGCTCAAAAGAAAAAATCAAAGCAGTAGTAGATGCATGTAAAGAACGTGGGATTCCTATTAGAATCGGAGTTAATGCGGGGAGTTTGGAGAGGCAGTTTGAAGAAAAGTATGGTGCAACTCCTAAGGGAATGGTGGAATCCGCATTGTATAATATTAAGCTTTTAGAGGATTTTGGTTTTACAAATCTTAAAGTTTCTTTGAAGGCTAGTGATGTAGAACGCACAATGGCAGCATATAGAATGTTACGACCTTTAGTGGAATATCCTTTTCATTTAGGCGTTACTGAAGCAGGGGATTTGGAATCTTCTATGATTAAAAGCTCTATGGCACTAGGTGGGCTTTTAATGGAGGGGATTGGAGATACAATGCGCGTTTCTATCACGGGAGAACTAGAAAAAGAGATTGAAGTTGCACGCGAAATCTTGCGTTTTAGCGGGCGACAAAAGGAAGGGATTACTTATATTTCTTGTCCAACTTGTGGGAGATTACAAGCAGATTTAGTGCCGATTTTAAAGGAAATAAAAGAACGTATGCCAAAAATCATCGCCCCAATGCAACTCTCTGTTATGGGCTGTGCAGTCAATGCTTTAGGGGAGGCAAAGCATGCTGATGTTGCCATTGCTTTTGGAAATGGAGATGGGCTTGTGATTAAAAAGGGTGAAATTGTTGGAAAATATAAGCAAGAAGAGTTGATTGATGTGTTTATTAAAGAAGTAATAAAGACAGAGCAAGAAATGCTACAAACCCAAAAGAAAGGTGAATAAAACTACACTAACCCCTGAAGAGTTTTGATGTGTTCTAACGTAGTATTGAAAGATTCCGTATCTAATTTGTAGTGACGTATGTATTGCAAGGCGGTGTTGATTTGTGTTTGGTTTGCAATACTAAAAGGACTAATTAGCGCATTGACTACCCTCAAAGGATAAATGTAAGGCTCTAAGTCTTTTGGAACTTCATCTTCTAAGAGATGATGTGCAACTTGCACCATTGTGTGCTCAAAATTCCAATGCTCAAACAAAAGCTCCAAAATTTCAAATTGATTGTATCCGATGAGTGTATTTTCAGAATCTATAAAGGCTTGAGGATCAAATTTTTGCATAAAGTTTTGTTCTTGATTTTTCTTTTTTATACAATCTGTAATTATAACCATTCCAATATGCATTATAAGTGCGCATGGCATTAGGATTCCTAATAATTCCTTTTTATCTTGATACCAATGGAGCAAAAACGCACTTTTTAAGTTTGCAGCATAGACAAATTGCCTTGTGCTAATTTTATAAGGACTTAAATCAATTTGAAAACTTGATTTTACCGCACTAGCAATAGCTAACCCTTTTGCTGTGGAGATTCCAAACATAGAAACAGCTTGAAAAACAGAGTGAATCTTGCGTGTGTAACCATAAATAGGAGAGTTTGCATATTTAATCAATTCTGTAGTCAAAAAGGGGTCTTTTCCAATAACGTTAGCAACTTGCTTTGTTGTTGTTTCTTCGTTTAGGCAAATTTTCTGAAGTTCAGCAATAGTCTGTGGCAGTGGAGGAAGTGCTTCTATATTAGTATCAATAAGATTTTTCACAACAAGGACTCTCAAAAATATGCAGATATGCTAATACAATAAAATTTTTATAAATATAACATAAAATACGCATTTTTGTGCCTTGATTTGCGCAATATTATGCGGTTTTTGTTATAATTGTGAGAGTTTGTTTTAAAAATTTGTTGTTTTAAAAATTTTAGGAGATAAAATGCAATATAT
Source organism: Helicobacter turcicus (assembly GCF_019711685.1). Lineage (GTDB taxonomy): Bacteria > Campylobacterota > Campylobacteria > Campylobacterales > Helicobacteraceae > Helicobacter_D > Helicobacter_D turcicus. Next base: position 21,704 of record NZ_JAIGYQ010000007.1, on the reverse strand, counting down.
TGATGATTCCCTAGAGGGTAAAAAGATTCTAATTACTGGTGGTGCAGGGTTTATTGGCTCAAATTTAGCACTTTATTTCCAAAAATACCATAAAGCTGAAGTAGTTATCTTTGATAGCTTTAGGAGTGAAAAAACTTTTAGTAATGGGCATTTCAAGTCGCTTGGGCATTTTAAAAATCTGTTAGATTTTAAGGGGGAAGTGATTGTTGGGGATATTACAAGCAAAGAAGACTTAGAGCGTTTGGAGAGCTTCAACTTTGATTATATCTTTCATCAAGCAGCTATTTCCGATACGACCGTGATGAATCAAGAGGCAGTTTTGCGCGCAAATGTGAATGCGTATAAAGATTTACTAGATTTGTGTGTGCGCAGTAATGCAAGAATGATTTATGCTTCAAGTGCGGGCGTGTATGGCAACTCTCATGCTCCAAATAGTATAGGAGATGGTGAGATTCCAGAAAATGTTTATGGTTTTTCAAAACTAATGATGGACAATCTTACGCAAAAATACTTGCAACGTTATCCAGAACTAAAAATTGTTGGGTTGCGTTATTTTAATGTTTATGGCGAAAATGAAGTGCATAAAGGCAAGACAGCTTCGATGATTTTGCAACTTAGCTTACAAGCCTTAAGACAAAAAAAAGTGCGCCTTTTTAAAATGGGTGAACAAAAGCGTGATTTTGTATATATCCAAGATGTGGTGCAGGCAAATGTTAAAGCAATGGAATCCAAAAAAAGTGGCGTGTATAATGTTGGTAGTGGCAATGCACGTTCTTTTAATGCCATTGTTGCATGTTTGAAAATGGATTTAGGTGAGTTTGCAGTAGAGTATATTGATAATCCTTATACATTTTTTCAAACACATACAGAGGCAAATATTGTGCTAACTAAGGAATTTCTAGGCTACACGCCACGTTTCTCCTTAGAAGTTGGGGTAAAAAACTATTTACCAAGCATTAAGGCGATTCACGCAAGTGGCGTATGGAGTGAAATTGTGCAGGAATAGGTCGGTGAAGCCAAATATTTTAGTTGTTGGGGATTTGATTTTAGACCATTACATTTGGGGGAATTGTGAGCGCATTTCTCCAGAAGCACCCGTACAGGTGATTGATGTTAAAAAAGAATCACTAAAATTAGGTGGTGCGTGCAATGTAGCAAGCAATCTTGTTAGCTTAGATTCTAATGTTTGGATTTGTGGAATGGCAGGGAGTGATAGTGCAGGAAGCACACTAAAAGCAGAGCTAGAGCGACTTGGTATTAACACGGATGGAATCTTTTACCATACAAATCGCCCAACCACGCAAAAATCCCGCATCATTGCTGGACATCAACAGGTAGTACGTGTAGATAGAGAGGATAAAACGCTAATTTCTAGAGAGGGAGAAGAATTTATCTGCAATTTCACAGAATCTTTAATTTTGGATTCTAACATTGCGTGTATTGTGCTAAGCGATTATGAAAAAGGTGTGCTAAGTGTTGAACTAACACAACGTCTAATCACTCTAGCAAGAAGTAAAAAGATTAAAATTCTAGTCGATCCAAAAGGCAAGAATTATACAAAGTACAAGGGTGCAACGCTTCTAACACCAAATAAAAAAGAAGCCACAGAAGCCACAGGGATTGTAATTTCTGATACAAAGAATCTAAATGAGGCTCTTGTGTGTTTGCAAAATTTGTGTGGTTTGGAGATTTCACTCATCACGCTTAGTGAAGATGGGATTGCTTTTATGGAAAAAAGAGAGAATCAAGGAATTGCTACGCAACAACAAAGCAGCAAAAGAAGAAAAAATGCTAAAAAGGAAATCCCTCAAGCACAGAAAATTCCAACTATTGCGCGTGAAGTTTTTGACGTAACGGGCGCGGGAGATACGGTTATTGCCTCTTTAGCCTATATGTTAGCCCTCGATAAGCCTATTGCGCAAAGTGTATATTTTGCAAATGCAGCAGCTGCAGTAGTTGTAAGCAAGTTAGGCTCTGCAACAGCTAGCAAGCAGGAGATTTTGGCATATTTGAAGCGCAATAATCTTTTAGATTCTACCCTTGTGAATGCCGAGTTTCTAAAGGTTTTTGATGTTCAAAAAGAGAATTTTGGTTTTAACTCGCAAATTAGCAAAATTTTAAAGCGCAAGATGCTTAATCCTTATGAGGATAAGTGGATTAAAGAGAGTGAGTTTGGGCTTTTTTTGGAGAGTTTAGAGCAGTTAAAGCAAGAGGGATTTAAGGTGATTTTCACCAATGGTTGCTTTGATATTTTACATTTAGGACATTTAGACTATCTTCATAAGGCACGTAAATTAGGGGATTTATTAATCGTTGGACTCAATAGTGATGCTTCCATCAAGCGTCTAAAAGGGAATGAGCGTCCAGTGAATTGTGAAAGTGATAGAATCATACAATTATGCGCCTTAGAGTGTGTGGATTTTGTAGTGGTATTTGAGACAGACACTCCTAAGCAGTTGATTGCTAAGATTCGCCCTGATGTATTAGTAAAGGGCGCAGACTACGTAGAGAAGGAAGTTATTGGAGCAAACTTTAGCAAGGAAGTGCGTTTAATTGACTTTGTGGAGGGCAAAAGCACAACCAGCCTAATTCAAAAAATTAAAAATTTAAAGGAATCTAAATGCAAGCAGTGATTTTAAATGAAATTAAAGCACATTTACATAGTGCGCAAAAAATGGAATCCTTAGTGCCAATCTTAGAAATTGCAGCAAAAATGGCAATTGATACGTTAAAAGGGGGAAATAAGATTCTGCTTTGTGGCAATGGTGGAAGTGCTGCAGATGCGCAACATATCGCGGCTGAACTTACAGGACGTTATAAAAAAGAACGTCAAGGGCTTAGTGCAATTGCTCTTACAACAGACACAAGTGCGCTAACGGCAATCGGTAATGACTATGGCTATAATTTTGTATTTTCTAGGCAGTTTGAGGCACTAGCTAGAGAAGGGGACATGTTGTGGGGAATCTCAACAAGTGGCGAGAGTAAAAATGTGCTAAATGCTTTAGAATGCGCACGTAAAATGGGCTGTAAGACTTTGGGTTTTAGCGGTAGAGATGGTGGAACTATGCAAAAACTTTGCGATGTGTTGTTGATTTCTCCAAGCAATGACACACCACGTATTCAAGAAATGCATATTTTAATGGGACATATTCTTTGTGATTTGATTGAAAAAAGTTATTAAAATGTTTTTTGAAAAAATCATTGCTGCATGTTCTGATGATGGGTTCCGCCTAGAATCTGCGCTTTTTAAGCAGCTCCAAAATGGTGGAATCAAGGCGGATTTTTCTGATTTAAGCGCAGATAGGAAAGGAATCTATTTTTACTATCCTAGTAACAGGTGTCAAAAAGTCTTGCTCTATCAAGCAAAAATCCAAGAAGCAACCTTTAGAAATCAAGGCGACCCTTATGTGCATTTATGTGGCTGTAAAGCTTGCTTAGAAGGACTTAAGAATTCTGATTTTCTAGCCGTAGTCGCTTATGACTTGCGTTTTTTTTTAGGGATTTATTCGCATAAAGTGCAAGTTAAATTCTTTCATGATAAGCCCTTAGCTTTATGTCCAGAGTGCCTGAATATTGCAGAGTTTAATGGAGATTTAAAGACGTTTTTAACCTAGGATAAAAATCATTTTTAAACATATCTTAAAAATACAGAATTCCTTTTAAGATTCTAATTTTTTCTTTTAAGATGTGTGCCTTTATAGCACTTGGGCTAGGTGTATTTTGTGCAATCCATTCTTTTGGAGAGTAGGCTAGAAGTGCTTTAAAGGCATTCAATAGCATTGTGCGGACTGCAAAAAAGTTGGAATCTGAAAATTTCTGTTGTGCCTCAAAACTTATGCTCCCTTGTTTATCGGCTAATAATAAGGTAATTTGAAGTTCTAGCAATGTGGAATCTTTTTTGTAAGATTCAAAAAAAGCTACACATTTTGCAGGGCGCATTTTGGAGAGAAGATAGATTTTAATGTGGTTTTGGATTAGCAAGAGCATGGGGGTTTTTATCGCATTAGGTAGCGCAATATCAAGCAGTGGTGTAACAATTTTTAAATTATCATGTCCTTTGGAGTTTCCAAAATTACGATAGCAATATGGTTTTGCAATGTCGTGGTAAAGGCTTGCAAATTTTAAAATCAAGCGGTGTTTATCACTTTTTATATTTTTGGATTCTACTAACTTTAACACTTCCATAGTATGGGCAAATACAGAAGCTTCTAAATGGTGTAAATTACCCTCTTTTAACGTGGTTAGCGCATAAATGCTAGGAAAAATCACATCAAGAACGCCTAATTCAAAAAGGCTCTCAAAGAAAAGGTGAGAATTCTGTTCCAAAAGTGCGCCTTCTACTTCCTTATACACGCGATTTGATTCTAAAAAGTGTAATTCATCACGCATTTTGTAGATTAAAACCTTTGTGCTTGGGTGGATTTTCCATTCTCCACCAAGTCTAGCGCGAAATCTCGCTATTCTAAGCACACGCAAGGGGTCTTCACAAAATGCCTCACTGATATGACGTAAGGTTTTATTTTCTAAATCTTGGATTCCATTAAAGGGATCATGATAGGTTTGTGTGGCTTCATCAAAGGCAATGGCATTAATGGTCAAATCACGACGTTTTAAATCTTCATATAAGGAGACTTGCTGTATCTCTATGCTAAAGCCATTGTAACCATGCCTTATCTTTTTTTCTCGCCTTGCAAGAGCAATTTGAGAACCATCTTTTTGGAGAAAAACAGGAAAACTCTTGCCAACTTTGTGCAAATGTTTAAAATCATTCTCGCTAAAGCCAACAGCAACATAATCTCTATCTTTAATCGGTATCCCTAAAAGCTTATCACGCACGGCACCACCGACAAGATATATCTGTTTAGTATAATCTGTATTTTCTAGCAATTCGTTTGTAAATGCCATATCTTTTAAAATCCTTGCCAATACTATGTTCAAGCCAAGTGAATTTTCCTAAATTTTTCGGAGATAATTTCTTTATATTTTATTTAAAAAATATGCATCAAAATAATCATTTTGTTTTTTCATCGCTACACCATTGATATATTTTAAATACACTTTCTGCCTTAAAAAATAAAACTCAAAAAATAATTCTATTTTTTAAACCCTTATAAGCCTATTAGATTCCACAACAAAGCATTGTGGATTTAAATAAGCCTATCTGCTCTGCACTCAATTCCTTTGGGCATGTTTGCATCAAGAGTACGCATTTTTTTACATTTTTACAAAAGGTAGCAATTTATTAAGCTTTGCTTAAACAAAACCTCTCCATGTTGGCAAAAAAATTTTTGCGCTTTAGTGTGATCTGAATTTGCCTATGACGATAGTATATGTGCGGTTTTTGGTGTGGTCGCACTAGTTTCCTTGCATAGCCCACAAAGTAGTTACACTTCAAGCAAGATTTGGACTAGTTAGAAATTGTTTCAGCAACTTTGCTTCTTGCAAGAACAGAGAGTTTAGTCAATATTTAAATATTTTAGAAATTAATACGACAAATTACACTGCTACAACCTTACAGCGCACGTAGTTTTGCAATTTCATCACGTAGTCTTGCAGCCTCTTCAAACTCTAAAGCCTTAGCGGCTTCTTGCATCTGCTTACTTAATTCTTTTACAAGTTTTTCTCTCTCACTCTTTGGCATTTTCTCCTTGCTTGCCTTCTTTGCCCTCTCATAAAGCATTCCTAAATCTTGGTTTTTCAAATCTGTATCAAGCTTTCTTGAAACACTCTGTGGTGTGATATGGTGCTTTTTGTTGTAGGCTTCTTGCTTAGAGCGGCGATAGTCTGTAATCTCCATTGCTTTTTGCATTGAAGACGTAATCTTAGAGGCAAAAAGCAGCACATGTCCATTGACATTTCTAGCAGCTCTCCCCATAGTTTGGATTAAACTTGTCTCACTTCTTAAAAATCCCTCTTTATCCGCATCTAATATTGCCACTAAGGACACTTCAGGCAAATCCAACCCCTCACGCAAGAGGTTAATCCCTACTAGAATATCAAATTCCCCCTCTCTTAATGCGCGAATGATTTGGTTACGTTCAATTGCATCAATATCAGAGTGCATATAACGCACCCTTAATCCTAAATCATTGTAGTATTTTGTTAGCTCTTCTGCCATTTTTTTAGTCAATGCTGTAACTAGCACTCTCTCCCCTCTTGCAATCACTCCCTTTGCTCTATCATAAAGAATTGCGACTTGCTTTTCCGCATCTAGCACTTCATACAAGGGGTCTAACAATCCTGTTGGGCGAATTAACTGCTCTGCTATGTGTTCTTTGCTTAATTCTAGCTCTTTTTGTGCGGGTGTAGCAGAGACAAAGAGAAAATGCGGGGCTTTAATAATAAATTCTTCATATTTTAGCGGACGATTGTCTAACGCACTAGGTAGGCGGAATCCATATTCTACAAGCACTTCTTTACGGCTTCTATCTCCTGCATACATTCCACCAAATTGTGGCAAACTCACATGGCTTTCATCAACAATTAGCAAATAAGGTTGATTTTTTTGCGCAAAGTAATCCAGCAAGGAATAAGGTGTTTCTCCGGGTTTTTTACCTGTTAAATGACGTGCATAATTTTCAATTCCTTTACAAATCCCTGTTGTTTGTATCATTTCTAAGTCAAACTCCGTGCGTGATTTTAACCGCTCATATTCCACCATTTTGCCCTGCTCTTTAAAAAACTTTAAGCGCAAATGCAATTCTTCTTCAATGTTTTTAATTGCTACCTTTAATCTATCTGCACTCACGATAAAAGGATTCGCCGCATACAGCACAAAGGAATCCAACTTTTTAAGCAGCTTTTTATCCACAGAATCTAAAAGCGCAATAGATTCTAACGCATCACCAAAAAACTCCAAACGCACAATTTCTTCCTCATTATATGCAGGAAAAATATCAATCACTTCTCCATTAACCCTAAAGTCTCCTCTATCAAAAAAATTATCATTGCGCTTATATCCCATATCCACAAGACGCAACAGCAAGGATTTTTGATGATATTCCTGCCCAACTGCAAATTTCTCAATCATCTCCAAATACTCTCTAGGGTTTCCCAAACCATAATTTGCCGACACGCTTGCTACAACAATACTATCATCATAAGCTAGAAGCGAAGTTGTCGCACTCAAGCGCAATCGCTCTAATTCTTCATTAATACTAGAATCTTTTTCAATAAATAAATCCTGTCTTGGAATATAGGCTTCAGGCTGATAATAATCAAAGTGTGAGATAAAGTATTCTACATGGTTTTTTGGAAAAAAGCCTTTAAACTCGCTATAAAGTTGTGCTGCAAGGGTTTTATTATGCGTCATAATTAAAGTTGGCATTTGTAATTCTTGGATAATATGCGCCATTGAGAAAGTTTTTCCGCTTCCTGTTACGCCGATTAATGTTTGGTATTGACTGCCCTTTTTGATAAAAGCACTTAGAGTTTTAATTGCTTCTGGCTGGTCGCCTGATGGCTTAAAAGAAGAATGTAAAGAAAACATTATAAACCCTTAAAAATTGCGTATTTTACCTTATCTTTGAGAAAAATTACACCCAATTTAACAAAAATATTCCCCTAAAACTTGATTTTAAAATCAAAGCTTTATATATTATTAAATATCTTGCTTTTGAATGCTTTTAGAATATATAATTACACATTCTACAAATACGGAGGGTTTAGAATGAAAATTTTCATTGTTTGTTTATTTTTTGCTACAAGTTTATTTGCAAAAAATACCGGCTTTAGCGATGAAGTTTTGTCGCTATTCTTACACAAAGATGATAGTAAAGTTGCAGGAAGATTGCTTCCTACAAATGCTTTTTCTATCCTTGAAAGTGATGGGGCAAGGGTAAAGGTTAAAGTAGATGGATTTGTTAATCCAAAAGCGCCATATGTGCTGTATCTCAATGATAGCCAAAGAATCATTGTAGCAGCTTTTAGCAAAAATACTCAGCTAAAATTTACACGAAGAGTTGCGGGTAAAAATGGCAAATGGGACAAGGTGAGTATTGAAGTTTGGACAGACAAAAAAGAATTTGCAAAAAACAATAAAGAAATGCTTGCAAGAGCAAAAACATTGTATGCAGAAAATTGCGGAATCTGCCACACTGCACACAAAACACAAGAATTCACAGCAAATCAGTGGCCAAGCACTTTTAGATCTATGGTAGATAGAACAGGAATTGACAAAAAGGACAGATGGCTAGTCATTGAATACTTACAAAAAAATGCAAAAGACTTTAAGGAGACAAAATGAGCGTAGATAGAAGAAAGTTTTTAAAAATCGGTGCTGGGCTTAGTGCATTACCTTTAATGCCAAGTTTTGTGGGTGCAAAAAATCCACAAGCAACATCTATCAAACCCGGACTTATCAAAGATGGTAAAGTTATTACAGCTGCACACTGGGGCATTTTAAATCTAAGCATCAAAGATGGTAAAGTTGTAAAATCTGAACCTTATGAAAAAATTACAAAAATGGACAATCCTCTGCAACACTACACAGCAGATATGATTTACAAATCAAGAGTCAAATACCCTTATGTAAGAAAAAGCTACTTAGAAAACCCGGATAATCCAAAAAGAGAGCTTAGAGGTAAAGAAGAATTTGTGCGCGTTAGCTACGAAGATGCAATTAAATTAATCGCAAGAGAACTCAAAAAGACACGCGACACAAAAGGGGCAAGCGCAATCTTTGGTGGAAGTTATGGTTGGAAATCAAGTGGAAATATGCAAAACTCACGTATTTTGCTCCATAGATTCTTAAATGTTACAGGTGGTTTCGTTGGTGTTACAGGAGACTATTCTACAGGTGCTTCACAAGTTATTATGCCTTATGTTGTTGGAAGTATTGAGGTTTATGAACAGCAAACTTCTTGGGAAAATATTCTAAGTGATTCTAAAGTTGTTGTAATCTGGGGAGCTAACCCAATCTCTACACTAAGAATCTCTTGGACTGCCACAGAACAAGAAGGTTTAGCTTACTTTGAAAAACTTAAAAAGAGTAAAATTAAAGTTATCTGCATAGATCCTGTGCGCACAGAAACTTGTAAATTCCTTGATGCTGAATGGATTGCTCCTCGCCCAAATACAGATGTGGCTTTAATGCTTGGAATGGCTTATCACCTTATTTCTGTCAAAAAAGTTAATTATGAATTCTTAGAAACTTACACAACAGGCTTCAATGAGTTTAAAGCGTATCTAGATGGAAAAGGGGATGGGGTCGTAAAAAATGTAAAATGGGCAAGTGAGATTTGTGGCATCAAAGAAAGAAAAATCAAACAACTTGCAGAGCTCTTCTATGACAACCCAACAATGCTAATGAGCGGCTGGGGAATGCAAAGAGCTCATCATGGAGAGCAACCGCACTGGATGTTAGTAACACTAGCTTCAATGTTAGGACAAATCGGGACAAAAGGTGGTGGTTTTGGACTAAGTTATCATTATAGCAATGGTGGTGTTCCTACTTGCAAAGGAGGCGTAATTGGAGGTATGACAGCAGGACCTGTTGGAATTTGGAAAAACGGAAAATTCCGAGGATTACCAAAAGATACTTCCACACAAAGCGGTGCTGAATGGCTTCAAAATGCAGCGACCTACTCTTTTCCATTAGCTAGAATCGCTGATGCCCTTTTAAATCCGGGTAAAAAAATCCAACACAATGGACATGAAATCACTTACCCTGATATTGACTTTATCTATTGGGTTGGCGGAAATCCACTAGTGCATCATCAAGATACAAACACAAATGTTAAAGCTTGGAGAAAACCGCGCACGGTAGTAGTTAATGAAATCTATTGGACGCCAACAGCAAAAATGGCAGATATTGTTATGCCTGCAACAAGCTCTTATGAAAGAGATGATATTACAATGGTTGGGGATTACTCTAATATGTTTATTGCGCCAATGAAACAAGCTGTTTTACCAGTAGGAGAAAGTCGTGATGATTATGAAATCTTCTCTGATTTATGTAGGGTTTATGGCAAAAATGTATATAACGCATTTACTGACAATGGCAAAAAAGCTAAAGATTTCATTAAAGAATATTACAATAGCGCACTTGCACAAACACAAGCTTATGGGGCAGAGTTTGCAACACCCATGCCAAGCTTTGAAGAATTCTGGGCAAAAAATGAACCTATTAAATTTGCAGCAAATATTGAAAGCTTAGAATGGACTAGATTCAAAGACTTCATAGAAGATCCTATCTTAGAAGCTTTAGGAACAGAATCTGGATTAATTGAAATCTATTCTAAAACCATTGAAACGTATAACTATGATGACTGCAAGGCACACCCTGCTTGGTTTGAGCCTATTGAATGGCTAGGAAATGCAACAAAAGAAGCTCCATTCCACCTGCTTACAAACCACCCAGCAGACAGACTACACTCACAAATGTGCCACACTAGCCTAAGGGAAACTTATGCTGTAAATGGTAGAGAGCCAATTTTAATCAACTCAAAAGATGCTAGAAAACTAGGTATTAAAAACGGCGATGTTGTGCGTGTATTCAACAAAAGGGGAGAAGTTCTAGCAGGCGCGGTAGTCAATAATGACATTATGTCGGGTGTAGTAATGTTGCACGAAGGTGGATGGTATGACCCAAATGAAGAAGGAATGTGTAAATATGGTAGCGCAAATGTCCTAACCCTTGACATTCCAACATCTAAACTAGCAAATGGAAATATTGCACACACAGGGCTTGTAAATATTGAAAAATTTGAAGGGGAACTTCCAAAAGTTACTGCTTTCTCCGCTCCAAAAGGTGCTGAATAATCTTTCTGCTCTCCTTTGGAGAGCGAAATCTTACAAATAAACTTTAAGCAACCTTTAGTCTTTAATATTATATTTTTGTTTGATAAAATACATTTAAAATTTAAAAATTACAAACAATACAATCTTTAAGGAAAGGATATGGTTCAAATCACAGGGCTTGGTATGCAATACGTCACAAAAAAACTTTTTGAAAATGTAAATTTAAAATTAGACAAAGGCAAACGCTATGGGCTTATTGGCGCAAATGGCGCAGGAAAATCTACTTTTTTGAAAATCTTAAGCAGGGAAATAGAGCCAACTAGCGGAGAAATCTCCTTTGATCCAAATGCGCGTCTAGGTGTTCTTGGGCAAAATCAATTTGCCTTTGAAGACTTCAGCATTAAAGATTGTGTGCTTTATGGTAACAGACGCCTTTATGATGCAATCAAAGAGAAAGAAAGGCTTTATAATGAGGGCGATTTTAGCGATGTGGTTAATGAGCGTTTGGGTGAGCTAGAGATGATTTGCGCAGAGGAAGATCCAACTTATGAATACGATGTGCAAATTGAAAAAATTTTAGAGGATTTAGGATTCCAAGCTAGCATTCATAATAATCTTATGCAAACACTAACTAGTGGGGATAAGTTTAAAGTTTTACTCGCACAAGTGCTATTCCCAAAACCTGATATTTTATTTTTAGATGAGCCTACAAACAACTTAGATTTGAAAACTATCGGCTATTTAGAAGAACAATTAAAACGACATGAAGGCACACTTGTTGTGATTAGCCATGATAGACATTTTCTAAATAGCATTTGCACACATATTTTGGATTTAGATTTCAAAAGTGTGCGTGAATTTAGCGGTAATTACGATGATTGGTATATTGCTTCTACTTTAATTGCAAAACAGCAAGAAATGGAGCGCAATAAAAAACTCAAAGAAAAGGAAGAGTTAGAATCCTTCATTGCACGCTTTTGTGCAAATGCAAGCAAAGCAAAACAAGCCACTTCTCGCCAAAAGCAACTTGACAAGTTAGATATTCAAAACCTTAAAGTCTCAAGCCGTCGAGACCCTAGTATTGTTTTTAAAGCAAATCGCTCTATTGGTAATGAAGCCCTAACTCTTGAAAATCTTAGCTTCAGTTATGGGGATTTGTGTGTGCTAAAGGAGCTTAACTTAACAATTCTACCCGGAGATAAGATCGCACTTATTGGACGCAATGGAATCGGAAAAACAACATTCTGTGAGTTAATTTGTGAAAATCTAAAACCAGCAAGTGGGAGCATTAAATGGGGAGCAACGATTGAACGCGGATACTTTCCACAAAACACAACCGAACAAGTCAAAGGTGAGGAAACGTTATATGAATGGCTACGCGGATTTGATAAAAAAAAGGAAACTAGTGAGATTAGAAATGCACTTGGGAGAATGCTTTTTAGCGGAGAGGAACAGGAAAAAAGTGTTTATGCGCTAAGTGGTGGCGAAAAACATCGCATAATGTTAAGCAAACTCATGCTAGAGGGTGGAAACTTTCTTGTGCTTGATGAGCCTACAAACCATTTAGACTTAGAGGCAATTATCGCACTTGGTGAAGCACTTTATAAATACGATGGAAATGTGATTTGCATAAGCCATGATAGAGAGTTAATTGGAGTGTATGCAAACCGCATTATTGAATTTAAAGAAAATAATGAAATTATAGATTTTCGCGGAAGTTATGAGGAGTATTTAGAATCACAAGCCTAAAATTAACTTGACTATTTTCATTTTTTATGCTATCAAAGATAGGGACAAATTTTTTAGGAGGATTGATTATGAATTTCCTTAGTCATTTAAGTATCCGTATTAAAATGTTTGCACTTGTTTTGTTGCCCATGTTGGCTTTGGTGCTAATCTCTACTTTCTTTATTAAAGGGCAGTATGTAGAGTATAAAAGTGCAGAGTTGCTAGAGAGGGGCGTTATTCTCTCTGAAAAAATCTCCCTAGTCATTCACGAACTACAAAAAGAAAGAGGGACCTCAGCGGGCTTTTTGGGTTCAAAAGGAAGCGCATTTGGAGAGAACTTAAAACAACAGAGGAATTTAACCAATACAAAGATTAAAGAGCTCAATGACTTTCTAGCAACTTTTCCTACAAGCATATATCCGCAATCTATGCAAAATTCCTTAAAAATTTTCTTAACTCAACTCGCAAATATCTCCCAAATCCGATCTCGTATAGATTCCTTAAATGTAAAGATTGGCGATATTCTAGGATACTACACAGGCACAATTGCACACTCCATTAATGTAATTATTGAAGTTACTGGGGTTAGCAAAAACGACAGAATGACAAAAGAGCTAATTGCTTATATCAATTTCCTAAAAGCAAAAGAAAGCGCAGGACAGGAACGCGCAACCCTCTCTAACACATTTAGTGCAAATAAGTTTGCTGATGAAATCTATGAAAAATTTATAGCACTTATTACTGCGCAAGAGGTTTATATTGACAGCTTTTTACGATATGCCTCAAGCGAAAATCAACAAATCTACAAAAAACTTCAACAAGACAAAAGCTTTACAGAAGTGCAAGCTATGCGTGATATTGCTATTAAAAATAGCGATGAAGGAAACTTTGGGGTAGAAGGTCCATATTGGTTTGCTACAATCACTAAAAAAATTGACCTACTCAAAGAACTTGAAGATAAAATTGCAGCCGAACTCATTGCAGATATTAAAAATATCAAAAGTAGTAATGCCTTTGGATTTTGGGCAACACTTAGCGGAATTGGCGTTATTATATTTTTTACAATGCTTTTAGGATTCCTTATTTTGCAGGATATCACACAACGTATCAAAAAAATGCAATATTATCTAATAGGACTCAAACAAACCAAAGATATTGCCTCTATGCCTAATTTTATGCGTGATGGTAAAGATGAGATTAGCATTATTCTCTCTGCTATTTCAGACTTCTTAAGCTTAATACGCGAAATCTTTGCAGAACTCAATACCCAAAGCAAAGAAAATGTCCAAACCTCAAAAAATCTATTGCATGGGGCACAAGAAGTTTTAACGCGCACAAATCAAGGTTTTTTGCTCTCCAATGAAGCAAGCACTATTAGTCAAGAAGTGGAATCCTCTTTAAAAGTAAATTCACAAAAAAGCACCACTACAATGGAAAATATAGAAATTGCTATTAAAGAGCTTGAAAATGCTGTAGATTCCATTGTTAAATTTTCAGAAAGTGTTTCTAATAATGCACAAAGACAAGAACAACTTGCACAAAATGTATCCCAACTCAACCAAGAAGCAGAAAACATCAAAATTGTTTTAACCACTATCACAGACATTGCAGACCAAACAAATCTTTTAGCACTCAATGCCGCTATTGAAGCAGCAAGAGCAGGAGAACATGGAAGAGGGTTTGCCGTTGTTGCAGATGAGGTAAGAAAACTCGCAGAACGCACACAAAAATCTCTCAATGAAATCAACATAACAATAAATGCAATCACACAAAGCATTGGAGATATAAGCACACAAATCACACAAAGCGCAAAAAGCTCCTATGCTTTTATGGAAGATTCTCAAAAAATACAAGATTCCATTCACCTTATCACAGACAAAATGCATGTTGTCAATAATCTAGCACAAGAAACCGCGCAAAGCTCTAATCTCTTGGAATCTCACACGCAAAAACTTCTAGATAATAACAAAATCTTAAACCATAACCTACAAGAAATCGCTAAAGAGATGGACAATGTCTCAAACTCTGCAAATGGATTAGAATCTAAAGCCACAGACATTGAAAGAAAGATTAATGAATTTAAAATCCATTAGGCGATGCTTCATTAGCCATCGCCAAAGCTCTATTCCTCAACTTGATTGCAATGGCAAGTGTAGCGAACAATTCGGGACTTGAGAAAATAGACGGGAGAGGCTTATTATGAATTTTGATTCCAAATTTTCTGCTTTTGTTAAAGAAGTAAAATCTGCGTGTAAAGAAGTTTTTGAAAGTTATTTGTTACGTTATGCTTTTGGCGTGGATGCAAGTTGTTATAACTACACGCCCAAACTTGTGATTAATGCTTTAAATGAAGAAGAAGTTCTTAGTGTTTTAGCTTTAGTGCGCAAATATGGAATCGCTATTACTTTTAGAGCAGCGGGAACAAGCCTTTCAGGGCAAGCAAGTTCAAATAGTGTTTTGCTTATTGCAAATAAGGGGTTTAAAGGCATAAAGCTTAACGAAGACGCAAGCATTATTGAGTGTGAGTGTGGAGTAATAGCTAGTGAGGCTAATGAAGTTTTAAAGCCTTTTGGTAAGAAAATAGGACCTGATCCTGCCACTATAGCAACGGCTTTAATGGGAGGAATTTTAAACAATAATTCAAGCGGAATGTGCTGTGGGGTCTCTCAAAATAGTTATCACACCATACACTCTTTAAGGGTAGTTTTGCTTGATGGAAGCATACTTGATACAGGTGATGCTTTAAGTTGTGAGAATTTTTGTAAAACTCATAAGAATTTGATAAAAACACTCTTTTCTTTAAGAGAGGGAATTTTAAAAGACGAGGATTTAAAAAAGCTCATCAAGAATAAATTTAAGATTAAAAACACAACGGGTTATAGCATTAATGCTTTGCTTGATTTTAGCGAAACTAGAGATATCATCAATCATCTTTTTGTAGGAAGTGAGGGAACTTTAGGTTTTGTGAGTAAAGTGCGGTTAAAGACTATAAAAGATAGTGCTTTTAAAGGTTGTGCTTTGTTGTTTTTTAAAAACTTAGAACAAACTTCAAGGGCAGTTGTAAGTCTTGCAAGACTTCCTTTAGTTAATGCTCTTGAAATGATGGATTATGCTTGTTTGAGTGCAGTTAAAGACTATGAAGGAGTGCCAAACATACTTAAGGAATGCAAAGAGGGTTACACCTGTCTTTTGCTCCAAAGCATAGCTGATAGCGCAAAAGAACTTGATAAGAATTTAACAGAGCTTAAAGAGCATTTAAAAGATTTAAAACTTGCTTTTGAACCTCTTATTTCAACAGAACAAAACGAATTTGATAGCTGGTGGAAAATCCGCAAAGGACTTTTGCCAATAGTTGCTGGGGCGAGAAAAAAACAAACAACGGTCATTACAGAGGATTTGTGTTTTAAAATAGAAGATTTTTGTGAAGGGGCAGAGCTTATAAAAACTTTATTTGAAAAATATGGCTTTGAAGGAGTAATTTTTGGACATGCTTTAAGCGGAAACTTGCATTTTATCATTACACCAAATTTAAACGATCAAGTGCAATATGAAAATTTTAGTGCTTTGGTTTGCGAAATGAGTGAAAAAGTTAGCTTGATGCAAGGCAGCATAAAAGCTGAACACGGAACGGGCAGAATGGTTGCACCTTTTGTGGAGCTTGAGTGGGGGTCAAAAGCTTATGAGATTAACAAAGCCATAAAAACAGCTTTTGATCCTTTGAGACTTTTAAATCCTGATGTTATTATTAGCGATGATAAGGAAATTTATAAGAAAAACCTTAAGGCTATGAATGCTATTGAAAATTTACCCCTTGAGAGTGAGCTCATTAATCGTTGCATGGAATGCGGCTTTTGTGAAAAGAATTGCCCAAGCAAAGATATAACCCTTACTCCTCGTCAAAGAATAGCGGTTTTAAGAGAAGTTTCTAGATTAAATGCACTTAATGACTTTTCAAAGGCAAATCAACTTTTAAAAGAATACGAATACTACGGCGTGCAAACCTGTGCTGCTTGTTCAAGGTGTTTGGATCTCTGTCCTTTAAATATAGATACAGCAAAAATTGCTCTTACTTTGCGCAAAAGCCTAAATGCTAAATTTTTGCCTTTGGCGCAAAAAGCTTATGAAAATTTTGATCGCTTACTTAGCTTTGCTAAATTTGGCGTTTCTTTGACAAATGGTGCTAGTAGGATTTTTGGTGAAAAAAGGCTTAGCAAAATAAGTAGTTTTGGACACAAATTTCATCTTCCTTATATCCCCGAAAAAATGCCTTTAGCAAATTCTTATATATTGGAATCAAAATTTGAATTTGATGAGAAAATCGTCTATTTTAGTGCTTGTTCTAATCGCATCTTTAAGCCGAATTTAAAATCTTTTCAAGATCAAAGAAGTTTGCAAGAAGTTGTAGAAAGTTTGTGTTTGAAGGCTCAAATTTCCGTGCTTTATCCTTCAAATTTATCTAAAATGTGTTGTGGAAAGTTTTTTGAAAATTTTCCCAGCATCAAGGATAAAAATTCAGAATATTTAAAAGCAGAACTTTTTGAGCTTAGTTTAAAGGGTAAGCTTAGGATTGTTGTTGATCATTCAAGTTGTTTTTATGAGATGTTTAAGAATTTTAAAGACTTGCAAGTGCTTGATTTAAGTGAATTTTTATTTAGCATCGCCTCTAAGCTTAAGCTTAGAAAGGGTGATAAAAGGATTTTAGTGCATAAGCTTTGCTTGCTTAAAAAACTTGATAAAGCCCATTTTATAGAAGATTTAGCGAGGCTTTGTAGCGACGAGGTAGGAGTGATTAGAAGTTTTGAGTGTTGCGGCTTTGCTGGAGACAAGGGCTTTTTTACGCCCGAGCTTAATCAAAGCGCAACAAGGAATTTAAAATTTGAAACTAAGGATTATGATTTGGGTGTGAGTTCAAGCTGCACTTGTGAAATTGGTTTAAATTCTTATTGTGAACTTGATTTCGTGCATATTGCTTATTTATTAGATGCTTTAAGCACTTAAAAACTCTAAATTATTTTTAAAATCACTGCACATAGCACCCAATCACATTAAGGATAAGCTATGAAGCTTTAAAGAATTGCAATAAGCGACAAATACCCTAGGATATAAAAAAGGATTCAAAAAAACTTAATTCCTTATCTTTATGCAACCATCCTCATAAAAATTATTAAAACTTCATTAGTAGATTTCTAGCTTTTTCCCTCCCAATGAATGAAATGGGACTTTATAAAAACTATGATTCTATCCATGCAAACGCCTGTTAAACCAATGATAATTACTCCAGCAAACATAATATCAATAAACATAAACTTAGAAGAATCTAGCACAATCCAACCAATACCACTTTGACTAGCTACCATTTCTGCTGCTACTAGTGCAGAATAACTAGCCCCGATACTAATTCTAATCCCTGTAAAAATATCTGGCAGAGAATGGGGTATAATCACACGCCAAAAAGTTTGCCACGCATTTGCTCCAGAATTTTTAGCAGAGTGGATAAAATCTTGTGGAATCTTATGTGCTGCAGAATAGCTTGCAATAAAAAGCGGTGCAAATCCTGCAAAAAATAAAAGCAATACTTTGCTTAACTCATCAATCCCAAACCATAGAATCAAAATACTATAATACCCAAGTGGTGGAAGAGGCTTTAAAAACTCTACTAAAGGCTCAAATAATGCCCTTACAAATTTATTGAACGCGCTAAATAATCCTAATGGAATCGCAAATAAAGCAACGCTAAGAAAAGCTAGAAATAACCGCCTTAAACTCGCATAAATATGCTCCCCCAAACTACTTCCCTTATAACCATCTTGGAACAATTCCACAAAGGCACTAACTACATCTTTTGGACTAGGAATTAAAAGAGAATGCATAGCAATTGCCACAATCTGCCATAAAACAACAATGCTTACTAAAAATACCAGCACTAATAATTTGTGATTTTTTAAGAGTTTCATTACTGGCTTCTATTGGCTATTGTGTCGTATTTTTTTGTGATTTCTTTTAGCTTTATCTCACCTAAACCCACAGGATTTATATAAGGCATTAACAAATCCCCTACGCGAAGTGCTTCTTCTAAATGCGGATATCCAGATAGCACGAAAGTATCCACACCTATATCAATATATTCCTTTAGCACTCTTAGCACACTTTCTACACTTCCTACGATAGCAGTTCCAGCCCCAGCTCTAACTAGCCCAACACCTGCCCAAATATTTGGATAAATCACTAAATCATCATTAATGTTTTCAAACAATGCATTCATTCTTTGTTGTCCCACAGAGACATAGGAATTCATATCTTTTCTTGCTTGTTTTATGGTTTTTTCATCAAGCTTAGAAATAAGCTTTCTTGCTGCTTCCCAAGCCTCTTCTTCACTTTCTCTAACGATAATATGAAATCTTGCTCCAAATGTAACTTCACGCTCATGCTTTGCTGCTTCTGCTTTCACCGCATCAATTTTTTCTTTCATTTTTGATGGAATCTCACCCCAACTTAGATATTTATCAACATATTCTCCAGCTAGCTTGTGTGCAATTTCACTAGATCCACCAAAGAATAATGGCGGATAGGGTGTTTGTAGTGGTGGATGAAAAAGTTTAGCATCTTTAATATTGTAATATTTCCCTTTAAAATTCACACATTCCCCACTTAACAAAGCTTTCCAGATTTTTGTAAATTCTGCGGCTTGTTCATATCTGTCCTTATGATTTAGAAAAATCCCATCGGCTTGTAAATCCTCCTCATCACCCCCAGTTACAAGATTAAAGAGTGTTCGCCCACCACTTAATCGGTCCAGTGTAGCAGAGATTCTTGCTGCAAAGCTAGGCGAGATAACACCCGGACGAAGTGCCATTAGGAATCTAAAAGCTTTTGTAGCATTAAAAAGTGCGCTGCCTACGATATAAGATTCTTCACAGCTTCTCCCAGTGGGTATCAATGCTCCCAAAAATCCTGCATATTCCGCAGCTTTCGCCACTTGCGTAAGATACTCTAGTGTAATTTTTCTAGCACCGATATTACTCCCTAGATATGCCCCATCACCATAAGTTGGTAGAAACCAAAACAAATTTGCATTTAATTTTTCCATTTTTACTTCCTTTATATAATATAATTTGCTTCATTATCTCTTAATAATTCCAAGATTCTTGCCCTAAGCCTTGCAAAGTCTTGTTGAGATTCCACATTGTTTTCGCCAATTTTATTTGTAAAATTCACGCTAAATTCTGCGATGATATTTTGATTTTTTATCTCATAAGGCTTTAACAGCAGGATTCTAGTCCCAAGCCTTAAGGCTTCATTGACATCATGCGTAATAAGAATCATCGTTTTTTTATAAAGCACCCAAATGTTTCGCACAAGATTTTGCATATTTTCCTTTGTGAAAGCATCAAGCGCACTAAAAGGCTCATCAAGCAAGATTAACTCTTTGTTATCACAGAGAATCTTTGCTAGAAACGCCCTGCTTTTTTGCCCACCACTACATTCATAAGGATATTTTTTTTCAAAAATTGCTCCACCCAATCCAACAGAATCTAAAAATTTTCTAGCAATTTCAAGACGCTCTTTTTTTGGTTTTTTATGTAACCCAAAACTCACATTATCTACAAGATTTAGCCAAGGAAAAAGGGGGGAGTTCTGAAAGCAAAGTCCAATACCGTTAGCCTTATTTTCTATCTCTCCGCTTTTTTGCTTTAAGATTCCTGCAATGATTCTTAAAAGTGTGCTTTTGCCACAACCAGAATCCCCAAGTAACACAATGAATTCCCCGCGATTTACCGCTAAATTAAGATTATCAAACACCTTAAGATTGCTATATTCAAAACAGAGATTATTAATATTTAAAATTTGCATAAAATCCTCACTGCAAAAATGAAGGATTGATATAGCTATCAAACTTAATGCTTTTTGGAATCTTTCTTAATACTCCTTGTGTATGTAAAAACTCCGCTACGCCTTGTATGGTTTTATAATACTCTCCTTTTTGCGTTGGGGTGCCTAAAAATTTAGCTTCTTTTAATGCTTTAGAATCTAGCCAAAGTGCCTTTTTTTCATCAATTAATCCCTCCACAATCTCAGGGTTAAATTTAAAATGCTTCGCAAACACTTCCACAGCTTCTTTTCTGTTATTAATATATAAGTCATAAGCTCTATCAAGTGCTCTAATGTAAGCCTTTAGTGCTTTTTCATCTTTATACTCTTTTCTTACGGCACTCACATCACTTAAGATAATCCCAACATTTAGCAAATCTTCATCACTATAAATGATATTTGCATTTTCTAAGTCGCTTAAATAAGTATCCCAAACAAATGCCGCATCAATATCACCTCTTTGCCATGCTGCAAACAAATCTGTAGGATTTAAATCTAGCAATTTTACTTCATTTTGTGCGATATTATTGACTTTTAGTGTAGAGAGGAGTGCATAATGCGCACTTGTGCCAAAAGGGACGCCAATCTTTTTACCTTTAATATCGCCAACACTTTTAATGCCACCATTCTTTTTGACTGCTAAACCTTCATTTTGTTTGCTAACAAAACTAATATGAATAACATCTGTTTCTAGCCCACCTAGGATTCCAGCAACATAGGGTGTAGTGCCTAAAAAGCCCACATCAATACTTTTAGAAGCAAATGCGTTATTAATATCTCTTCCAGTATCAAAGCTAAACACTTCTAGCTTTATTCCAGCCTGTTTTAATTCCTCCTCCAAAATCCCGCTTGCAATCGCTAATGTTTGCGTACTAGGAATACTCTGTATTCCGACTTTTAGAGTTTGAGCAAAGAGCGTTTGCGTAACTCCAACTAAAGCCAATAGCAATAATGCTAATCTTTTTATGCTTTTCATTTTGCATCCTTTTGTTAAATGTAAAAATTTTTTATTCAAAAATTTCGTTCCATTATAAAGATTTAAAAGATAAATGTCAATAATTTTTTAAAATACAATATGTATATTAAAAAATTTTGCTAAAAATAAATCTAAAACAATAAAACATAAAAATATTTTAAAGAATAGAAAGCGCACAAGATAATAAAAATAGAAAAGACAAAGACGTATAAGCCTTTGAAATAAAGTTTTTAAAAATCCCTTTATAAATCATATTTCTCAAACACATAACACCCCCCTTGAATAACCCTGCAACAACCGCTTAAAAAATTTGAAAAGTGCAATTTTCAATAGTAAATAAAAATGAACAAAGGTTTTAATAAGCCTGCATAAAGAGAAGGATTAGAGTGTT
>NZ_JAIGYQ010000006.1 GCF_019711685.1 Helicobacter turcicus | reverse complement strand
ATGTAGCTCTGTAATATAACTTAAAACAAAAGGCATTCTAATATAACCTTTAAGACTTTTAGAGTTTTCTATCAAAGCAACTCCTAGTTTGTAGGAGAGGAAGTTTTGTGCTCGCATTGTTGCTCCAATTACAATGGTTTTGGTTAAGGTTTTAGTGCTTGCTACTTCTTTTATAGGGTGATATATTTTATTATCTGGATTTATAAAAAATCTTTCTGCATTCAAATCAAAAGGATTTATACGGATTTGATGTCCATCTTGAGAGAAGTTCCTTGTGCTAAATCCTTGTTTCATGGCTTCCGTTGCTGTGAAAAACTCACACATAAGCCATTGTTTCTTATCTTTATAATTTTCATAAATTTTTGTGTATGCAACTCTTTTTTCATAAAGAGCTAAAATGAATTTCTTGCTGTATCTTGCTATTCCAAACAAAGAGCCATACCATTCATTATCATTATAAGCCCATTGTGTATTTTTCACCCAACTCCATGTGGTATCCTTATCTATTTTTCTGAAGTTAGGGACAATAAAATCCTCATTACAGCAATCATAAAAATCAAAAAATTTTTGATAATTTGGAGCATTTAAAAAACAATCGTAGTCAATTTCCCAGTAAAAATCAAAATCACTAAAATGTTTGTGAGCAAAATACGCCCAATAATCAGTAGAATGCCAAAGCGTATAGCCTATATTTGCTTCTATATGAAGTCCCATATCTTTTAAGTCTTTTTCATAAAGTAAAAGACAAGTTACTTCTGTCCCAAAAAGAGTTTTAACCTGCACAGCCCCGCTTTTATCATCTTCTAAAGCACCATAAGTATTATGCACTCCTAGCACACATTTTACTCCGCAGTCTTGCATTTTTTTAAACTCACTTATAATGCTAGGAGTTACTTTATAAGTAGCAAATAAAACAAAATGTTTAGCTTTCACTGTTATGTTTCCTTATTTGATTTAAAGCTTTGATTTTATCAAAAAAAAAAAAAAAAAAAAAATAAAAGTAAAATTATGAAAATAGCTTAAAATAGCATTTGGCTGAGAAAATAGAACCAAGAATAAGATTTTCCTAACATAAGATTTGTTAGGATTCCAACTTTCTAAAAAGGATTTATAAATGAGAATGAGAAGTTTTTTAGTATTATGCATTGCAATATTTAGCATTTATGGATGTCAAGATGAAGCGGACGCAAATATTGTAACAAGCGGAACAGATTACACACAAGAACAACAAAAAGCTATGGAGAATATTGATATTAACTCCTATGCAGAAGTTGCAGATGTATTTAAGGAGACAAGTGTGATTGAAAGCAATGGTTTGCCGTATGTTTTAGTGTTTTCTGCCAATGGTTGTGTGTATTGCGACCGCTTAAAAGATCTTATTAAAGATAATGCCGATGTTAAGGAGTTTTTGAAAGCAAATTATGCGCCTTATTATATTAATGTGAGCTATTCTAAAACACATTTTGTAGAATTTATAAATAAAAGTATCGCCACAGCAGATTTGGTAGAAAAGTATGGAATTAAGCCTACTCCAACACTTGTATTTTTAAGCAAAAATGGTAAAGAATTATTTGTGTATCCTGGCTTTATGCCAAAAGAACGTTTCTTAAAAGCGCTAGAATTTTTTCAAAAACCAGAATTAGAAAATTTGGAATCCAAAAATATAAACAAAGCCTTTCAAGATTTTTTGGAATCTTAAAAGATGATTTTAACCCTAACACTTTCATTGCTGTAAATGTAAAAAAGTAATTTATCTCCTTAATATAAGGAAATAAATTACAAAAAACACATTAAAATTCTTCATAAAAGTATTGCTAAAAAAAATGTTTATCTGTATAATTTCAGCTTCCAAATCTTACATTAACATCAATGTTAATGAGTTCTTTGTTTAAGGAAAAATAATATGGAAAAAATTAGACTTAAGTTAAAAGCATATGATCATCGTGTTCTTGATCGTTCGGTTGTCTCAATTGTTGAAGCCGTAAAAAGAACCGGTGCAGAAATTCGTGGTCCTATCCCACTTCCAACAAAAAAGAGACGATACACAGTCTTAAAATCTCCCCATATCAACAAAGATTCAAGAGAGCAATTTGAAATTAGAGTGCATACAAGAGTCATTGATATTGTTTCAGCAACTCCCGAAACGGTGGATAGCTTGACAAAACTAGATATGGCACCTGAAGTGGATGTGGAAGTCCGCTCAATGGGTAAATAAGGGGTGTAAATGGAATTTTTAGTAGAAAAAATCGGAATGAGCCGAACTGTCGGTAAGCCAAGTATTCCTGTAACTTTACTGAAAGTAAAAACTGCAAAGGTGTGCGAAGTTTTAGAAGGTGGCAAAGCTTTAGTTGCATACCATCAGGGTAAGAGCACAAACAAATCTATTGCAGGACAGCAAAAAAAATATAATCTTGATAAAGAGTATAACAAATTTGCAACACTTGAAGTAAGTAATACAGAAGTTGGGGATTTAGATTTGTCCTCTTTGGAGAGCGCAAAAAGGGCAAAAGTTTCTTTTAATACAAAAGGTCGTGGATTTAGTGGTGTTGTAAAACGTTGGAATTTTCAAGGTGGACCAGCAGCACATGGTAGCAGATTCCATAGAGCACCGGGTTCTATCGGAAATCGTGAATGGCCAGGTCGTGTTCAGCCGGGTAAGAAAATGGCAGGACATTATGGTAATGAAAAGGTTACCGTTCAAAACGAAATTGTTTCTTTTGATAAAGAACATGGAGTGTTGGTTTTGAAAGGTTCTATTCCGGGCTTTAATGGCGCGTTTGGTAAGTTAAAAATTGTAAGTTAAAGGGTTGTGAAATGAGTGTAGCAATTATTTTAGATAAAAATTTGAAGAAATCTGGTGAAGCACAATTACCAGAAAGCTATAAGGATATTAATGCACACAATCTTTATCTTTATATTAAATCATTTTTAGCTTCAATGCGTGCAAATAGTGCAATGGTAAAAACGCGTGGTAGAGTTAGTGGTGGAGGTAAAAAACCTTGGAGTCAAAAAGGTGGAGGTAGAGCAAGAGCAGGGAGTATTACTTCTCCTGTATTTGTAGGTGGTGGTGTTGCGCATGGTCCTAGCAACAACAGAAACTATAATCTAAAAGTGAATAAAAAACAAAAAAAACTTGCACTACAATATGCTTTATTAGAAAAAGCAAACAATGGTAGTTTGTTTATTGTGGATAAAATTCAGGTTGAGAGTGGCAAAACAAAAGATGCTTATACGATGTTTAAAGCATTGAATCAAAGGAATGCATTATTTGTTTCTGAAATTTTTGATGAAAAAACATTTTTGGCATTTAGAAACATTAGAGATTGTTATTTAATTGATGGTGTTGAGTTGAATGCATACTTAACAGCGACATTTAGATCTGTAGTGATTGAAAAATCGCTTTTTGAATCTATCACTAAAGAGGGTTAAGAATGGCAAGTATTACAGATATTAAGTCTATTATGTATACAGAGAAGTCCTTAAAACTACAAGAACAAAGTGTTCTTGTAGTGCAAACTTCTCCAAAATTGAGCAAAACACAACTTAAAGAAGTATTTAAAGAATATTTTGGTGTAACGCCATTGTCCATTAATTCTTTAAGACAAGAAGGGAAAGTTAAGAGATTCCGCGGTGTTATTGGCAAGAGAAACTCCTTTAAGAAGTTTTATGTAAAACTTCCAGAGGGTGCTAAAATAGAATCACTAGCGGTATAAGGAGTAAAAGATGGCAATTAAAACATATAAACCATACACTCCTAGCAGAAGATTTATGAGCAATCTTAGTTCAGAAAATATTACTGCTAAAGCAAGTGTAAGAAAATTATTAGTGAAGCTTCCAGTTCATGCAGGACGCAATAATAATGGCAGAATCACAAGTCGTCATAAAGAGGGTGGAGCAAAAAAACTTTATAGAATCATTGACTTTAAACGCAATAAGTTTAATGTTGAAGGGAAAGTAAGCGCAATAGAATACGATCCCTATAGAAATTGTAGAATCGCATTAATAACTTACATAGATGGAGATAAGCGCTATATTATCCAACCCAGCGGTTTAAGTGTGGGTGATAAAATTATTGCAGCAGAAGGAGGATTGGATATTCGTTTAGGATATGCAATGAAGCTTAAAAATATTCCTATTGGAACAGTGATTCATAATATTGAGATGTATCCGGGACGCGGAGGACAGCTTGCAAGGAGTGCGGGTGCTAGTGCGCAGCTTATGGGTAGAGAAGGTAAATACTCAATTTTAAGAATGCCAAGTGGTGAAATGCGCTACATTTTAGGTGAGTGTATGGCTACTATTGGAACAGTGGGAAATGAAGATTTTGCAAACATTTCTATCGGCAAAGCGGGTCGCAATCGTTATTTAGGCGTGCGCCCACAAACAAGAGGTTCTGCAATGAATCCAGTAGATCACCCACATGGTGGTGGTGAGGGTAAAACAGGTTCAAGTGGACATCCTGTTTCTCCGTGGGGTATGCCAGCTAAAGGCTATAAGACACGTAGAAAGAAAGCAAGCGATAAGCTAATTATTTCAAGAAGAAAAAAATAAGGAATATCAATGGCTAGATCAATAAAAAAAGGTCCTTTTGTTGATGAACATTTGATGAAAAAAGTTATTAAAGCAAAAGAGACAAAAGATAATAAACCCATTAAAACATGGTCACGTAGAAGCACAGTTATTCCTGATATGATAGGTTTAACTTTTAATGTGCATAATGGTAGAGCTTTCGTTCCCGTATATGTAACAGAAAATCATGTTGGCTATAAGTTGGGTGAATTTGCACCTACAAGAACTTTCAAAGGACACAAAGGCAGTGTCCAAAAGAAAATCGGTAAGTAAGGGGGCGATTGATGAGTAAAGCATTATTGAGATATATTCGTTTATCCCCAACAAAAGCTAGATTAATCGCTAGAGAAGTGCAAGGAATGAATGCAGAACTTGCGATCGCATCTTTAGAATTTATGCCAAATAAAGCAGCAAGAATCATCTCAAAAGTCATTGCTTCAGCGGTTGCTAATGGTGGTTATGAAGCTGAAAATGTTATTGTTTCTTCTTGTAGAGTAGATGCTGGTCCTATGCTTAGACGTTTTACGCCAAGAGCAAGAGGTAGAGCAACTCCAGTTAGAAAACCAACTTCACATATTTTTGTGGAAGTATCACAACAAAGTAAGGATAAGTAATGGGTCAAAAAGTTAATCCGATTGGTCTAAGACTTGGAATAAATAGAAATTGGGAATCAAGGTGGTTTCCTGCATTTAATAGCACTCCGCAAAATATTGCTGAAGATTACAAAATTAGAAAATTCTTAAAAAAAGAACTTTATTATGCAAGTGTAAGTGATATTTTAATTGAACGCACAGCAAAAAAGGTGCGTGTTACGGTTGTTGCAGCGCGTCCGGGAATTATTATTGGTAAAAAAGGCGCAGATGTTGAGAAACTAAAAGAATCTTTAAAAAAGATTGTTAATAAGGATATTTTTATTAATATTAAAGAAGTTAAAAAGCCACAAAGCAATGCACAACTTGCAGCAGAAAGCGTAGCAACGCAACTTGAGCGTCGTATTGCGTTTAGACGTGCGATGAAAAAAGTGATGCAGGGTGCGATTAAGTCGGGCGCAAAAGGAATCAAGGTGCGCGTTTCTGGTCGTTTAGCAGGAGCTGAAATGGCAAGAACAGAGTGGTATATGGAGGGTAGAATTCCATTACATACCCTAAGAGCAAAAATTGATTATGGATTTGCAGAAGCTTTAACAACATATGGGAATATTGGTGTAAAAGTTTGGATATTTAAAGGTGAAGTTTTACAAAAAGGAATCCAAGCTGAAAAGCAAAATGAAGAGGGCGAAGAGAAATCAAGCCGTCCAGCTAGAAAGAGAAGGGGGCAATAATTATGTTAATGCCAAAAAGAACAAAATATAGAAAGCAGATGAAGGGAAGAAATCGCGGTAAAGCGTTTCGTGGAGCTTCATTGGCGTTTGGTGAATTTGGAATTAAAGCAATTGAGCATGGAAGGATTGATTCTCGTCAAATTGAAGCTGCACGTATTGCTATGACGCGTGCAACAAAAAGAACAGGTATGGTGTGGATTCGTGTTTTTCCAGACAAACCCCTAACTGCGAAGCCTCTTGAAACAAGAATGGGTAAGGGTAAAGGTGCTGTTGATAAATGGGTAATGAATATTAAGCCCGGTAGAATCATTTATGAAATGGGAAGTGTTGATGAAACACTTGCAAGAAGTGCATTAGCTCTTGCGCAAAGCAAACTCCCTTTTAAAACAAAAATTGTAACAAGAGAGGGTGAAAATGAAATATACTGATATTAACACCAAAACAATTGAAGAATTAAATGCTTTGTTAAAAGAAAAAGAAACGCTTTTATTTGAGTTAAACTTAAAACTAAGAACAATGCAATTGACAAATTCTAGTGAAATAAGAGTTGCAAGAAAAGATATTGCTAGAATCAAGACAGCTCTTAATGAAAAAAGGAGGGCGTAAATGAGTAACGCACAACCGCACAAAAGAGTTATTGCTGGTAGAGTAGTAACCAAAACAGGCGATAAAAGTGTAACAGTGCTTGTTGAAAGGCGCGTTATGCATTTAAAATATAGAAAAATTGTTAAAAGATTTAAACGCTATATTGTGCATGACGAGAATAATAGTGTAAAAGTTGGAGATGTGATTGAAGCAATTGAGTGCAAACCTCTTTCAAAAAGAAAAGCTTTTACATTGCATAGAGTTGTATCTGTAGGAGTTGAATTATGATTCAAAGTTTTACAAGATTAAATGTTGCTGATAATAGTGGTGCAAAGGAAGTGATGTGTATTAAGGTTTTAGGTGGAAGTAAAAGACGATATGCAACTATTGGTGATGTTATTGTGGCTTCTGTGAAAAAAGCTTTGCCTAGTGGTAAGGTTAAAAAAGGTCAGGTTGTTAAAGCGGTTGTTGTGAGAACAAAAAAAGAATTGCATCGTGAAGATGGTGCGTTAATTCGTTTTGATGATAATGCAGCTGTAATTTTAGATAGCAAAAAAGAGCCTATTGGAACACGCATTTTTGGACCGGTTGGTAGAGAGATTCGTTATGCTAATTTTATGAAGATTGTATCATTAGCTCCGGAGGTATTGTAATGGCAAAGTTTAAAATTAAAAAAGGTGATTTAGTAGAAGTAATCACTGGAGATGACAAAGGCAAAAAAGCAAAAATTTTGCGTGTATTGCCTAAAACTTCACAAGTGATTGTGGAGGGGTGTAAAGTGGCAAAGAAAGCCGTAAAACCAAGCGATAAGAATCCAAAAGGTGGTTTTGTGGATAAAGAAATGCCAATACACATTTCAAATGTTAAGAAAGCGGAGGATTAATTGATGTTCGCATTAAAAGCTGCTTATAAGAATGAAATTAAAGCAAAGTTAGCAGAAGAACTAGGGATTAAAAATCCTATGCTTTTGCCAAAACTTGAAAAAATTGTGATTAGTGTAGGTGCTGGTGCGCACGCAAAAGATACAAAAATTATGCAAAACATTGCTGATACAATTTCGCTAATTGCTGGACAAAAAGCTGTAATTACTATTGCTAAGAAATCTGTTGCAGGATTTAAAATGCGCGAAGGGATGCCAATGGGTGTAAAAGTAACGCTAAGAGGCAATCAAATGTATAACTTCCTAGAAAAGTTAATTGTAATTGCACTTCCGAGAGTAAAAGACTTTCGTGGGATTCCGCGTAACGGATTTGACGGAAGAGGAAATTATAGCTTTGGCGTTAATGAACAATTGATTTTCCCAGAAGTAGTGTATGATGATATTATGGTAAGCCACGGAATGAATATTACATTTGTAACATCTGCTACAAGTGATAAAGAAGCGTTGAAATTGCTAGAGCTCTTTGGATTACCTTTTGCGAAAGGAAGAAACAATGGCTAAGAAATCTATGATTGCAAAGGCGGCAAGAAAGCCTAAGTTTAAAGTTAGAGCATACACAAGATGTTCCATTTGTGGGAGACCACATTCTGTGTATAGAGATTTTGGTATTTGCCGTGTTTGCCTTCGTAAAATGGGGAATGAAGGTTTAATACCTGGACTTAGAAAAGCAAGTTGGTAAGGGGTAAAAATGGTAAATGATATTATCGCAGATTCATTAACTAGAATTAGAAATGCAAGTATGCGCCGTTTAGATACGACGAGTTTGTATTATGCAAAAATCGTTGTATCTATCCTAGAAGTCTTTCAGAGAAAAGGATTTATTGAAAGCTTCAAAGTGATTGAGCAAGATAAAAAACAATCTATCAATGTTGTTTTAAAATATGATGAGAAAGGGCATTCTGTGATTAATGAAATCACTAGAATCTCAAAACCAGGGAGACGCGTTTATAAAAGTAGAAATGAACTTAAGCGCTTCAAAAATGGTTATGGAACAATTGTCGTAAGCACAAGTAAAGGTGTAATTGCCAATGAAGATGCTTATAAAGCAAATGTGGGTGGTGAAGCCCTTTGCAGTATTTGGTAGGAGTATGTAATGTCAAGAGTTGGAAAGAAACCTATTAGCATTCCAAGTAGTGTTCAAGTCAGCATTGAAGGAAGCAAAATAGTTTTTAAAGGTGGCAAGCTTACAAAAGAGTTAGAAACTTATGGGCGCGTTGGTATTACTTTTAAAGATGGAGAACTAAGTTTTCTCTTAAATGGTGATAGTGCGCAAGCTAAGGCGTATTGGGGAACTTATAGAGCATTAGCAAACAATATCGTAGTTGGACTAACAGATGGTTTTAGTAAGCAATTAGAAATCAATGGTGTGGGTTATAAAGCAGTGGTGAAAGGTAAAGTTTTAGAGCTTGCGCTTGGATTCTCTCATCCTATTAATTATGACATCCCAGAAGGTGTTGAAATTGCTGTTGATAAGAATATTATTGTTATTAAGGGTGCCGATAAACAACAAATTGGACAAATTGCAGCTGAGATTAGAGAGTTTAGACCACCAGAGCCATATAAAGGTAAGGGTGTGAAATATTCCGACGAGCGCATTATTCGCAAAGCTGGTAAAACTTCTAAAAAATAAGGATAGATAATGACAAATAAAATTATTAGAAAAAAAAGAAGTTTAAGACTCAAAAGAAAGCTTAGAATTCGCGCAAGAGTTTTTGGATGCGCTACAACTCCTAGATTAAGTATTTTTCGTTCAAATAAATATTTCTATGCTCAAGTGATTGATGATACAAGAGGTGTAACTCTAGCAAGCGTTGATGGTAAAAAAATGGGCTTAAGAAACAACAGGGAAGATGTAAAGAAAATTGCTGTTGCATTTGCAGATAGTCTTAAGAAAGCGAATATTTCTGAAGTTCTTTTTGACAGGAATGGCTATTTGTATCACGGTGTTGTTGCAAGTTTTGCTGACTCTCTCCGTGAAAGCGGAATCAATCTGTAGGGGTAAATATGGAAATCAATAGAGAAGAATTTGAAGAATATGTTGTAAATATTGGACGTGTTACAAAGGTTGTTAAAGGTGGGCGTAGGTTTCGTTTTAATGCTTTGGTAGTTGTTGGTAACAAAGCTGGTTTAGTAGGCTTTGGTTTGGGTAAGGCAAAAGAAGTCCCAGACGCAATTAAAAAGGCAATTGATGATGCGTTTAAAAATATTGTCAAGGTAAATGTTAAAGGGACAACAATTGCGCATGATGTTCAGGAAAAATATAATTCAAGTATTGTATTGCTAAAGCCAGCTAGTGAGGGAACAGGTGTTATTGCTGGTGGCTCAGTGCGTCCAGTGTTAGAGAAGGCAGGAATTAAGGATATTTTGACAAAATCTTTAGGTTCAAATAATCCTTACAATGTTGTACGCGCAACCATTAAAGCCCTTTCTAAGGTAAAAGCATAAGGAGATTGTATGGCATTAGAAAATTTGACACCTGCTAAGGGCAGTGTAAAAAAAATCAAAAGAATAGGACGTGGGCAAGGTAGTGGTATGGGAAAAACTTCCACAAGGGGTGGAAAAGGACAAACTGCAAGAACGGGCTCTAAACAAAAAAGAGGCTTTGAAGGTGGGCAGCAACCTTTACAACGTCGTCTTCCAAAAATCGGTTTTAATAGTCGCGTTGAAAAGCCTTATGTTATCAATGTAGATGCAATCAAGGTTGTAGCAGGCTTAGCAGAAATTACTTTTGAAAGCATCAAAGCTGTGCATAAATTCCCATCTTATACAACAAAAATTAAATTAATTGGTGTAGAAGCTAGAAACATTGCATCAAAAATAAAAGATGAGAGAATTACAACAAGCGGACAAAAGTAATGAACAAGGCAATTGTCAATAAGATTCTTATTACGCTAGGCTTTCTTTTAGCTTACCGCGTGTTGGCGTATGTTCCAGTACCGGGTGTTGATACAATGGTGATTAAATCGTTTTTTGACAATAACGCCTCTAATGCACTTGGTTTATTTAATATGTTCAGCGGTAACGCCGTAGAGCGCCTTAGCATTATCTCTCTAGGGATTATGCCATACATTACTGCATCTATTATTATGGAACTTTTAGCTTCCACTTTTCCAAATCTTGGCAAAATGAAAAAAGAACGTGATGGTATGCAAAAATATATGCAAATTATTCGCTACGCAACAATTGTAATTACAATTCTTCAAGCAGTTGGTGTATCTATTGGTTTAAAAAGTTTAGGAACTGGGGTAAATGGTGCAATAATGATTGATATGAATGTATTTATTGCAATTTCTACACTCTCTATGCTTTGTGGAACAATGTTGCTAATGTGGATTGGCGAACAAATAACGCAAAGGGGAATTGGAAATGGAATTAGTTTAATTATCTTTAGTGGGATTGTCTCTGGAATACCTAGCGCAATTGCTGGGACATTTAACCTTGTCAATACTAACCAAATTAGCTGGATTGTATTACTATTTATTGTTGCAATTATTATCATTACAGTAGCTTGTATCATCTATGTAGAGCTTGGAGAAAGAAGAATTCCAGTTTCCTATTCGCGCAAGGTAGTGATGCAAAATCAAGATAAGCGCATTATGAATTATATTCCTATTAAAATGAATCTAAGTGGAGTAATTCCACCTATTTTTGCATCTGCTCTCTTGATGTTTCCTACCACGATTTTACAAAGTTCTTCTAATAGTGTCGTAATGCAAATTGCAGACTTCTTAAATCCAAATGGCTATACTTACAACATATTAATGTTTTTTCTTGTAATGTTTTTTGCGTATTTTTATGCTTCTATTGTGTTTAATTCCAAAGATATTTCAGAAAATCTAAAGCGACAAGGTGGCTTTATCCCAGGAATCCGTCCGGGTGAAGGTACTGCAAATTTCCTAACGGATATTGCAAGTAGGCTAACGCTTTGGGGAGCTTTGTATTTAGCTCTTATTGCGACATTACCTTGGATTTTAGTAAAAGCTTCTGGTGTGCCTTTCTATTTTGGAGGGACAGCGGTGCTAATTGTTGTGCAAGTGGCAGTAGATACGATGCGTAAGATTGAGGCACAAATTTATATGAATAAATACAAAACGTTAAGTGCAGTTGGGTTATAAAATGGCAATAGCGATTAGAAAACCTAATGAGATTAAAGCGCTAATGGCAGCTAATAGAATCGTTGGGAAGACTCTAAATCATTTAAAAGCGCAGGTAAAGGCAGGTGTTACACTTAAAGAGTTGGATCAAATGTGTGAAGATATGATTCGCTCTTGTGGTGCGATTCCGTCTTTTAAGGGCTTGTATGGCTTTACAGGTTCTGTTTGCACATCGGTTAATGAGGTAATTATCCATGGAGTTCCAACAGATTACAAATTGCAAGTTGGCGATATTGTAGGGCTTGATATTGGAACACAGCTTAATGGTTGGTATGGAGATGGCGCGATAACTTGTGGTGTTGATGAGATTTCACAAGCCGACCAACGTTTGATTGCTTGTTCTAAAGATGCGTTGTATTTTGCAATCTCTCAGATTAAAGTCGGCATGCATTTTAAAGAGCTAAGTGCGATTTTGGAGCAGTTTATTTTGGAGTATGGATATGTTCCCTTGCGTGGTTTTTGTGGGCATGGAATTGGTAGAAGACCGCACGAAGAGCCAGAAATTCCAAACTATTTAGAAGGGAAAAAAGCTAAGCAAGGCGACAAAATCAAAGAAGGGATGGTGTTTTGCATTGAACCTATGATTTGCCAAAAGGATGGAGAACCAAAGATTTTAGAGGATGATTGGAGTGTTGTTTCAGTTGATGGTTTAAGAGGGAGTCACTATGAACATACAGTTGCAATCGTTAATGGGAAAGCGGAAATTTTATCTGTAGAGTAATTGTAAAGGAATATAGTGGCAAAAGATGATGTGATTGAAGTAGATGGAATCGTAAAAGAGGCATTGCCAAACGCGACTTTTCGCGTAGAACTTGAGAATGGGCATATTATTTTGTGCCACATTGCAGGACGTATGAGAATGCATTATATTAAGATTCTGCAAGGGGATAAGGTAAAAATTGAACTCACACCTTATAGTTTGGATAAAGGCAGAATCACTTTTAGATATAAGTAGTTTTTAATAACTATTTAAGTATAATTTACGCTTTATTGCAAAAAATTTATGCCTTTACATAGTCGTTTAGGTATTTGGAAATGCCTTAGAGGACTATAAACTCAATGCCTATTTAGGAAGTGATAAATGTTAATTTAGAACATTCCAAAGTTGATGTGTGGGAGTTACCCATAGACGCAGTGTTTTATAAGGCGTAGCCTTTAAAAGTAGGAGTAAGCTATGAAAGTTAGACCTTCTGTCAAGAAAATGTGCGACAAATGCAAGGTTATCAAAAGAAAAGGCGTGATTCGAGTGATTTGCGAGAATCCAAAACATAAACAAAGACAAGGTTAAAAGGAAAAATAATGGCGAGAATTGCTGGTGTTGATTTACCCAAAAAAAAGAGAATTGAATATGCTTTAACTTACATTTATGGTGTGGGATTAAAGAGTTCAAGAGATATTTTAAATGTTGTAAATATCTCTTATGACAAAAGGGTTCAAGACCTTAATGAGGATGAAGTTTCTTCAATTGCAAAGGAAATTCAAGCTCATCATATCGTAGAGGGTGATTTGCGCAAAAAAGTTACAATGGACATTAAAGCCCTTATGGACTTGGGAAATTATCGTGGTTTAAGACATCGTAAAGGTCTTCCTGTTCGTGGTCAAACAACAAAAAATAATGCAAGAACACGGAAAGGCAAGAGAAAAACTGTTGGTAGTGCATCAAAATAGGGGGTAGATAATGGCTAAAAGAAATGTAAATAAAAAAAGGGTAGTTAAAAAGAATATTGCAAGAGGTATTATTCATATTTCTGCTGCTTTTAACAATACAAGTGTAACTATCACTGATGAAATGGGTAATGTAATCTGCTGGAGCACAGCAGGTGCATTAGGATTCAAAGGGAGCAAAAAATCAACTCCTTATGCAGCCCAACAAGCGGTTGAAGACGCAGTTTTTAAAGCAAAAGAACATGGAATTAAAGAGCTTGGGGTAAAAATTCAAGGTCCAGGAAGCGGTCGCGAAACCGCAGTAAAAAGCTTAGGAAGTATAGAAGGAATCAAGATTTTATGGCTTAAAGATGTAACACCATTGCCACATAACGGTTGCCGTGCGCCAAAAAGAAGAAGAGTGTA
This sequence comes from Helicobacter turcicus, assembly GCF_019711685.1. Classification (GTDB taxonomy): domain Bacteria; phylum Campylobacterota; class Campylobacteria; order Campylobacterales; family Helicobacteraceae; genus Helicobacter_D; species Helicobacter_D turcicus. The sequence continues at coordinate 118,690 of NZ_JAIGYQ010000006.1, read as the reverse complement.
AGGAGAGATAATGGCAAGATATAGAGGTCCTGTTGAGAAGATTGAAAGAAGATTTGGTGTTAGTCTTGCGTTAAAAGGTGAGCGCAGATTAGCAGGTAAAAGTGCATTAGACAAACGCCCTTATGGTCCAGGTCAACATGGACAAAGACGCGGAAAAATTTCAGAATACGGAATTCAGTTGCGCGAAAAACAGAAAGCAAGAATGATGTATGGTGTTTCTGAAAAGCAATTCCGCGCAATTTTCGTAGAAGCAAATAGGCTAGAGGGAAATACTGGGGAAAATTTAGTGAAATTAATTGAGAGAAGACTAGATAATGTTGTTTATAGAATGGGATTTGCAACTACAAGAAGATTTGCTAGACAGCTTGTTGTGCATGGGCACATTTTAGTTGATGGTAAAAAACTTGACATTCCTTCAGCGTTAGTTGGTATTGGACAAAAAGTTGAAATTTGCGAAAAAACTAAAAAGAATCCGCAAGTGCAAAGAGCAATTGAACTAACAAAACAAACCGGAATTGCTCCTTGGGTTGATGTAGATCAAGATAAAGTGTTTGGAATCTTTACGCGCTTTCCGGAGCGTGAAGAGGTAGTTATTCCAATTGAAGAAAGGCTCATTGTTGAGTTGTATTCTAAATAATTTGTAGGAAAGGGTTAGTATGAAAAGTATTAAAACTTCTCCGCATGTTCCAACAAAGATTGAGGTTAAAGAAGTTGGCGTTAATAAAATAGAAATTGCAGCATATCCTTTTGAAGCAGGGTATGCAATTACGTTAGCGCACCCTTTGCGTCGTTTATTGCTTGGAAGTTCGGTTGGATTTGCTCCTATTGCATTGAGAATTGAAGGTGTAGCGCACGAATTTGATTCTGTGCGTGGTGTTGTGGAAGATGTATCACATTTTATTGTGAATCTAAAAACAATCCGTTTTAGAGTTAGAGATGATAGTGAGAGTGTAAGCATTGACTATAAATTCACAGGACCAAAAATCATTACTGGCGAGGATTTGGTAAATGATTTGATTGATGTTGTAACACCTAATATCCATCTAGCAACGATTAACGAGGATGCAGTTTTAAATTTCTCTATTATTGTTCGCAAGGGAATTGGTTATGTTCCAAGTGAAGATATTAGAAATGTGATTCCAGATGGATATATGCCATTAGACGCATATTTTACTCCTGTTACAAATGTAACATACGATACAGAAAATGTGCTTGTAGAAGATGATCCAAACTACGAAAAAGTAGTGTTTAATATCCAAACAGATGGACAAATTGAACCTCTAACGGCATTTAAAAACGCTTTAAGTGTGATGCATAAACAAATGGCAATTTTTAATTCAGAGTTAAATATTGAAGTGCCTGAAGCAAATACTAGAGAAGAAGATCGTCCAGAGATTAAAGTGTTATCACAGAGTATTGATAGTTTAAACTTTAGCGCAAGATGTTTCAATTGCTTAGATCGCTCTGGTATTAAATACTTAGGTGAGCTTGTGTTATTGAGTGAAGATCAGATTAAGAATATCAAAAATCTAGGCAAAAAATCTCTGGATGAAATCACTACAAAACTAGAAGAGTTAGGTTATCCTATTGGCAAAGCAGTCGCAGAAGATTTAGCCACTCTCCTTAAGAAAAAATTTTCTAATTAAAAGGATAAAGAATGAGACATGGACACGGATATAGAAAGCTAGGGCGCACGAGTTCTCATAGAAAAGCTTTGCTAAAAAATCTTTCCCTTGCTTTGATTACTAGTGGAAAGATTGAAACAACTTTGCAAAAAGCAAAAGAATTACAAAGCTATTTTGAAAAGCTTATTACAAAAGCAAGAGTAGGGGATGCTATGGCGCATAGATTAGTTTTCTCGCACTTGCAGCACAAAACCTCTGTCAAAAAACTTGTAACAGAAATTGCTCCTAGGTATGCTAGTAGAAATGGCGGTTATACAAGGATTATTAAAACAAGATTAAGAGTAGGTGATGCCGCTCAGATGGCAATCATTGAGCTTGTTTAATTGAATTTCTTTTGAAGTCTTTGAAATTCTTTCTTTATAGAATTTTTTATTTAAAGTTATTTTGGCTTTGTTAGATAAGGCTATATTTTAGAATTTGTTATAGTTAGATGCGGAATCTGTTTTTGTGGATATGAATCCAAGAATTAGATTCTGCATGTAAAATTAAACTTATTCAATAATTTTTGGAACGATAAAAAAATCATCTTCCGCATTTGGTGCGTGTTTTAATACACTCTTGGCAATTTCTAGTTTGGATTCTGCAATGTCTTGACGCATAGGAAGTTTAGAGTCTAGCGGATTAAAAGAAGCTGGAATATCATTTAAATCAAGCGTATTAATATTTTCCACAAAATTTACAATTTCACTTAAATTATTTTTCGTTGTTTCTAATTTTTCATATTCTAGTGTAATTCCACCTAGTCTTGTGAGTTTGTTTAGCAATGCTGTGTCAATTGTCATTTAATCTCCTTATAATGCTTAAGATAAAGCATAAAAATTTTAGTTGCACGTCTTACGATACGTTGGATCTCTTCCTCATCTGGGCAAGTATAATTTGGAATCATAATTGCATCAATTAGATAAGGTTGAGCGATGAGACTTATGAAAACGCGTGAACTTTCACTAATGTCTTCAATACCCAAATTATGTGTTGTATTATAATCTTCTAATGCTTTTAAGAAAAAGTGACATGTGCGGTCTACTGCAATATGGTGGAAGATTTCAATTAACTCAGGATCATCGTAACCTTCCACAACAATAAGTCGCATAAAAGCAATATTTTCCTTGCTAGTAATTTGACGAATAACTCGCACACCAATGCGATAAAAGTATTCTTCTAAATTAGAATATGGCGTCATAATTTCGGAGAAATCCTTGTCTAAAGAGTCAATAAACTCTTGTCCATTTTCTCTAATTGCTTCAGAAAAGAGTGTTTTTTTATCGTGAAAAATCTTGTAAATTGTCGCTAAGGAACCACCTGTTTCTTTTATAATCATCTGCAGACTTGTTTTTTTGTAACCATATTGTAAAAAAAGTTTCCAGGCAGTTTTTAGGATTTTTTCTTGTTTTTTCTTGTTTTTGATTTTGTTTTGTTGGGTATGCGCTTTCTTGGAGGGATTAGTTTTTTTAGAGTTTTTTAGAATCTTTTGTATATCTGCAGTATTTTTTGTGTGCATATTTTTCATTCCCTTTAAAGATTTTTGAGAATCTTTAATACCCATTCCCTAATTAATGTAAAATGTAGTCTAGAATTTTATAAAAAAAGAACTTAATATCAACTGCATTTAAAAACTTTTAATTTATCATTACCAAAATATTTTGTGTAAGGAATGGCAAGTGAAGAAAGAGACAAAAACATATCGCCCAAATGTTGCAGCCATTATCCTTTCCCCTAAGTATCCGCTTGAGTGTGAGCTTTTTATTGCAAGTCGCACAGATATTAAAAATGCTTGGCAGTTTCCACAAGGTGGAATTGATAAATCAGAAACACCAAGAGAGGCTCTATTTCGCGAATTGAAAGAGGAGATAGGAACGGATAGGATTGATATTGTTGCAGAATATCCCGAGTGGATTAGCTATGATTTTCCAAGTCAAGTAATCAAGAGAATGTATCCTTATGATGGACAAATTCAAAAGTATTTTCTTGTTCGCTTACAGGAGCAAAGTGAGATTAATATTAATACAGAGGAGCCAGAATTTGATGCGTATAAATTTGTGCAAGTGGAGGATTTGTTTAACTATATCACCTATTTTAAACGACCTGTGTATAGGCAAGTTTTAGAATATTTTAAAAGAAAGGGTTATTTATAATGCTGATTGTTCAAAAATATGGAGGAACAAGTGTTGGGGATTGTGAGAGAATCCAAAATGTTGCACAACGCGTGATTGAAGCAAAAAAAGCTGGGAATAGTGTTGTTGTCGTAGTTTCTGCGATGAGCGGAGAGACAGATAAGCTGCTAGGATATACGAAGTTTTTCTCAAGGCTTCCAAATACGCGCGAAGTGGATATGGTGCTAAGTGCTGGAGAGCGTGTTACAAGTGCGCTTTTAGCTATCGCCTTAGAAGAATTAGGCTACAAGGCGATTTCTTTAAGTGGTAGAGGAGCTGGAATGGTTACGGATTCTTCGCACACCAAGGCAAGAATTGAATCTATTGATACGACGCGTTTAAACGATTTGTTGGCAAAAGATTATATTGTGGTTGTCGCTGGATTTCAAGGTGTTACACAAGATGGAAATGTTACAACACTAGGGCGTGGAGGAAGTGATTTGTCTGCTGTTGCATTAGCCGGAGCTTTGCAGGCAGATTTGTGTGAGATTTATACAGATGTAGATGGAGTTTATACAACAGACCCTAGAATTGAGCCAAAGGCAAAAAAGATTGACAAAGTCAGCTATGATGAGATGCTAGAACTTGCTTCAATGGGTGCAAAAGTTCTACTTAATCGCTCTGTTGAAATGGCAAAGAAGCTTAATGTTAATTTAGTTACAAGAAATAGTTTTAATCATAATGAAGGAACATTAATTACAAAGGAAGAAGAAATTATGGAACATCCAATCGTAAGCGGAATCGCATTAGATAAAAATCAAGCAAGAGTAAGTATTTGTAATGTAGAGGATAGACCCGGTATTGCAGCAGAGATTTTTAGTGCTCTGTCGGAGGCAAATATCAATGTAGATATGATTGTGCAAACAATTGGTCGTGATGGCAAGACAGATTTAGATTTTACGATTCCAGAAGTGGAGTTAGAGAATACTAAGCGCGTTTTAAAAGCGTTTGAAAGCAATGTAGAGAGTATTGATTATGATTCTGATATTGCGAAAGTTTCTATTGTTGGTGTGGGAATGAAGTCTCATAGCGGTGTTGCTGCAAAGGCATTTCAAGCACTAGCAGAAGACAATATTAATATTATGATGATTAGCACAAGTGAGATTAAAATCTCAATGATTATTGGATTAAAATACTCCGAATTGGCAATCCGCACACTACATAGTGCTTATTTGCTTGATAAATAATGCAAGATTTATCTAGTTGGGTTTTACAAACTCTACGTCATGATGCAAGCCATCCTACTTGGCTTGAGGAGCGCAAATTTGAATGGATTCCGCTTTTGAAACGTGCCTTACAGAGAATCTTTAATGGGGATAGTTTGATTCTTGTTACAGATTATGAAAGGGAGTGGTTTATGCACTATGTGGTGCAATCTATTAATCGTTCTAATAATCGTCCTTATGTTCCAATAATCGCTATTGATGCACTTTTTTCAAAGATAGATAAAGTCTCACACAAAGATGAAACGGAAATTGCGCTTATTCACGATTATTTGAACAATATTTTCTCGCATAAATATTGTTTTTGGTATGTGGGACGCAATGATGTCTTACGTGCTAAACTTGCATTAAGCCATGAGGATGGTTTTTTATGGATGTTTGATACAAGTTTGCAAAATAGCTTCACACTTCAATCAACAGATTCTCTTGTCGATATTAAATTAATACAGATGTATAGAATCTTCAATCTCGCTCTTGAAGCAGTGATGTTTGGTAATGTGCGATTAGAGTAGAGGTAAAGCATGGAGATAAAAATCGGACATATTGAGTTAGTCAATAATCCAATAGAGAGTGCAAATGATTATTTTGCTATGCAAAATCCCCAAAACACACGCCTATTTTGCGCTAATGAGTTAGATATTGAAACTGCGCGTTCCATTATTGATGAGAGTTATATTGCAAGTGAGGAGATAAAACAGATTTTAATTGCTGCTTTAAGCTACAATACTTATGCGCAAAATGCACTTTTAAAAGTCCTTGAAGAGCCACCAAGTGGTACGATTTTTATTATTTATGCAAAAATGAAATCCCTGCTTCTTCCTACAATCCGTTCTCGTTTGCCAATTATCAACCATATAAAACAGCAACGTTTGCCACATTTTCCACTTTCACTTAAAACGTTGAATTTAGAAGGTGTGTATCGGTTTTTAAAAGAGCGTGAAAAAGAATTTAATAATCCATTTTTAAAAGAGGAAATTCAAAGCTTGTATTTGGATTCTATTAAATATGGTTTGAGTTTTTCTGCTAGGGAAGCGCAAATTTTTGAAAAGGCGCTGTTTTGGGAAAATCAATATGAAAGCACGAGTAATATTTTTGCTGTGCTTTTGCTACTTGTTTTACGCAAAAAAAAGCAACAATTCAATGTGACGCTTAAAGGCTAGAGAATGGCATTTGTGCAGTATTTAGAGGATTCTAAGCTCGCTCTAGAGCAGCTAAATTGCGATAGTGTGGGCTATGGAATTTTACGCAATAAAGATAAGGTTTTTAATTTTTTAGTTAAAAACTTAAAAGTTCCAGCCGCACATATTTTAAAACAAGAAGCATTGGCAGTTGGAGCGGATTTTGCCTTACCTAGAGATGCGATTTTATATACTAGAGAGTTTTATGATGGAATCTTGATGCTAACGCGTGCGCAAAGTAAGGCATTGCTGAAGAAACTAAAAATACAACCCTTTGGGCTAAAAAAAGTTGCACACGATTTGGAAGCACATTTAAGATTCCATAATATCACTCCAAAGATTATGGGGGTTATTAATATTACGCCAGATAGCTTTTATGCAAAATCACGCAAGAATTCAAAAAATGCAGAATCCTCACTTTTGAAAATGATAGAAGAGGGTGTAGATATTCTTGATATTGGTGCAGCAAGCACACGTCCTAGTAGTGCGTGGGTGAGTGAAGAGGAGGAACATACAAGACTAAGTGGAATCTTGGAGTTTATTAAGCGTGAGAAAATCTATGAAAAAGTAATTTTAAGCATCGATACTTACACGCCAAGTGTGGCTAAAAAATGCCTAGATTATGGCTTTTTAGTAGTTAATGATATTACGGGATTTAGCAATACGAAAATGCTTGAAGCTGTTAGGGGCTATGATTGTGAATGTGTGGTTATGCACATGCAAGGTAGTCCAAAAGAAATGCAAGAAAATCCAAATTATAAAGATTTATTTTTGGAGATGGATACATTCTTTGCCGAGCGTATTGCGGCTTTAGTGGCACAAAATAACACAAAAATTATCCTTGATGTTGGAATCGGATTTGGAAAAACTTTAGCGCATAACTGTGCGCTTATCCAACATTTGGGGCATTTTTTACATTTTGGATATCCGCTTTTGGTTGGGGCAAGTCGTAAAAGTATGATTGATAAAATCACGCCTTGTGATGTTGAAAATCGTTTATCTGGCACTTTAGCAATCCATTTGGAATCCTTAAATCATGGTGCAAGCATTATCCGTTGCCACGATATTGCTGAGCATTTACAAGCTTTAAAAGTGTGGCAGGCAATTCAAAATGTAAATTTATTACTTTAGTTGTGTTAAAGGAGGGGTTGTGTTAGGTCGCAGTGAAATGATTACGCAGTTAATGCAATATGGGCACTCTAAAGATGTGCTAGATAAGATGCAAACAATGGAATTAGAACATCTTTTTAAGCAAAATAGCAAGGCAAGAATCACGGATTATTTAGAAGCAGTCAAACAAAATGAAGTTGTTGAAATCGCCGCAGAGGATAGCACAAGCTATATTGAACGTGAAGTTGGAAATATTTATTATGCGATTTCTGGAGAGATAGTGAATTTTGCTAGCCTTTATGATGCCATTGAAAAGATTTTTGACCAATATGGTTTAAACGAAGCTATTGAACTTGTGCTTGCACAATCTAGCGACAAGCGTTATAGACAAATGACACAAATTGTGGAGATTGCATATAGAGCGTATCAAGAGGCATTACTAGCAGAGATTGAGAGATTATGTGAGTTCTATCCGCCACAAGAGCGCTTTGAGCAGATGAAGTTTTATGGCTCTAGACGTGGAGATGTTGCATTTTTGCGCAGGAGTATCCAAACAATGCGTCTGCAGAATAATCAAGAGAGTCTTAGTAGAATTGCGCAACAAAAATTTGCAATTATTCATGATTATTATCCAGATATAATGTATGAAAATTATGAGGGATATTACGAAAATGATGAGGAAAAGGATGCAATCATTGAACGCATTATGGCATTAACTGGAGCTTACAAGCGTCCGCAACTCAAAACTAAAAAATTTCAGATTCTAAAGCATATGGAGCGCGTATTGTTGGAGGATAAGGAACGTGAGAAGGAGGAAAAAGCACTCATTAAGCAATATATTAAGAGGGTTGGAGAGACAATTACACAAGAAGATGAGTTGATGTTTGGAGAGATTATTAAAGAAGCATTAAAAGTCTTAGATGAACGTGATGTGCAGTATATTGTGGAGCATTTTGATATTTCTAACAGCCCGTTAATTCTACAACGTTATAATATCATTATGCGCGATAATCGCCCAAAATAAGAGGTGTTAGAGATGATAAAGTTGGAATCTATAAAAATGGATGCACATTGGAAAGAAGTGTTAAAAAGTGCTTTGCTCTCCCCTAATTTTGAAGCTATAAAAGAGCATTATGTCGCAGCAAAATCAAGGGGGGCAGTAGTGTATCCTCCTGCAAATTTGACTTTTAATGCGTTTAATTCCACTCCATTTGAGTGCTTAAAAGTTGTGCTTTTAGGACAAGATCCTTATCATAATGCAGGAGAGGCGATGGGGTTGTCTTTTTCTGTGCCACAAGGCGTTAGAATTCCGCCTTCTTTGCGTAATATTTACAGGGAGCTTGAAGCAGATTTAGGGATTCCACAAAGTAATAGTGGGGATTTGACGCCGTGGGCGAAGGAAGGAGTGTTGTTGCTAAATAGTATTTTAAGTGTGGAAGCAAACAAACCAGCATCACACCAGCATTTTGGTTGGCAAGAATTTACTGATTCTGTAATTAAGATTTTAAGTGCGCAGTGCAGTGGAATTGTGTTTTTGCTTTGGGGAAATTATGCAAAGTCTAAAAAACTTCTAATTGATAAAGGTAAGCATTTTATTTTAGAGGCTGCACATCCTTCTCCCTTAGCACGTAGTGGGTTTATTGGTTGTAGGCATTTTTCTAAGACAAATACTTTGCTAGAGAGCATTGGTAAAACCCCGATTAATTGGAATTTAAATTAGATTCTCAAAAATAGAATTTTTTTATCTTTTATTTGTCTTATGAAACTCCCTAAAACTCCCTTTATAACGAAGTATAAAAATGTATATATTGACTTAAGTCAATTCTTACAATTAGCAAAATCGTTATAATTTTTGCGTATTTGTGTAATACTAAATCAATAAGTCAAGGAGGCTTTTGTGGCATTCAATAGACGAGAGTTTTTAAAAACAGCAGCTGCAGCAAGTGCAGCAAGTGCAGTTGGAATCGCATTGCCAAACCAAGCTTTAGCGGCGACTAAAGAAGCAGAGAGTGGTTGGAAATGGGATAAGTCTGTGTGTAGGTTTTGTGGGACCGGTTGTGGAATTATGGTTGCGACAAAAGATGAACAAATTGTTGCTATAAAAGGAGACCCAGCAGCACCTGTTAATCGCGGGTTAAATTGCATTAAGGGATATTTTAATGCAAAGATTATGTATGGAGCAGATCGTTTGACACAACCTCTTTTACGTGTTAATGCAGCAGGGGAATTTGATAAGAAAGGTAGATTCCAACCTGTAAGTTGGCAAAAAGCATTTGATGTTATGGAAGAGCAGTTTAAAAAGGCTTATAATGAGCTTGGACCAACAGGGATTGGTGTGTTTGGTTCTGGACAATACACAGTGCAAGAGGGCTATGCGGCTGTGAAGCTTATTAAAGGTGGTTTTAGAAGTAATAATATTGACCCTAATGCAAGACATTGTATGGCAAGTGCGGTTGTTGGCTTTATGGAAACATTTGGGATTGATGAGCCCGCGGGCTGTTATGATGATATTGAGCTAACAGACACAATTGTAACTTGGGGTGCAAATATGGCAGAAATGCACCCAATTCTTTGGGCTAGAGTTACAGATAGAAAACTAACAAATCCTAATAAAGTTAAAGTGATTAATCTTACACCATATTCTAATAGAACTTCCGATTTAGCAGATATTGAAATTGTATTTGCGCCACATACGGATTTAGCAATTTGGAATTATATTGCAAGAGAGATTGTTTATAATAACCCAAAAGCAATTGATTGGGGCTTTGTTAAGAAAAATTGTATTTTTACAACAGGTTATGCGGATATTGGTTATGGTATGCGCACAGACATTAAACATGCAAAATATAATCCAAAAGAGCTAGATATTGCTGCTAAAGAGAAATCTAAAGTGATTAGTCAAGCAGAAGGTGTAACGTTAGCATATCTTGGAATGCAAGCAGGTGATGTTATGGAAAATAAACATAACGCACAAGCAGGTAACCACTGGGAAATCTCCTTTGAAGATTTTAAAAAGGCTTTAGAACCCTATACGCTTGATTTTGTTGCGAATCTAGCAAAAGGGGATTCTAATGAGAGTGTGGAATCTTTTAAAGAAAAATTACAGCAACTTGCGAATTATTACATTGAAAGAAATCGCAAAGTTGTGAGCTTTTGGACAATGGGGATGAATCAGCATACGCGCGGAACTTGGGTAAATGAGCAAAGTTATATGGTGCATATGCTACTTGGAAAGCAAGCAAAGCCAGGAAGTGGAGCATTTTCTCTTACGGGACAACCAAGTGCTTGTGGAACAGCTAGAGAAGTTGGGACATTTTCACATAGATTACCGGCTGATATGGTAGTAGCAAATAAAAAGCACAGAGAAATTACAGAAAAGATTTGGAAACTTCCTAAAGGAACAATTAATCCGCAAATGGGTGCACATTTTATGCAAATTATGCGTAATTTAGAAGACGGAAAAATTAAATGGGCATGGGTGCAAGTGAATAATCCTTGGCAAAATACTGCAAATGCAAACCATTGGATTAAAGCAGCAAGAGAAATGGATAATTTTATTGTTGTTTCAGACGCATATCCCGGAATTAGCGCGAAAGTTGCGGATTTAATTTTACCTGTTGCTATGATTTATGAAAAGTGGGGTGCTTATGGAAATGCTGAACGTCGCACACAACACTGGAAACAGCAAGTGCTTCCACAAGGTGAAGCAATGAGTGATACATGGCAGATGATGGAATTTTCAAAACGTTTTAAACTAAAAGAAGTTTGGGGTGAAAAAAAGATTAACGATAAATTAACTTTACCAAGTGTTTTGGAAGAGGCAAAAGCACTTGGATATAGTGAAGATTCTACATTATATGATGTTTTATATGCTAATGCAGAAGCGAAAAGCTTTAAAGTAGAAGATGCAATTTTAAAAGATGAGCTAAACTCTGAAGTATTTGGTGATAAGCGCGCAGTTAAAGGGAGTGATGGCGAAGTCTTTGATGGTTATGGATTCTTTGTTCAAAAATATCTTTGGGAAGAGTATCGTAAATTTGGTGTAGGGCATGGACACGATTTAGCTGATTTTGATACTTATCATAGAGTAAGAGGGTTAAGATGGCCTGTTGTAGATGGCAAAGAAACACAATGGAGATTTAATGCAAAATATGATTATTATGCAAGAAAAGCTAAGAATGGAGATTTTGCATTTTATGGAGACTTTGGTAAAGAATTGCCTAGAGGGGATTTAATAGCTCCAAAAACACAAGAGAAATTTTCTCTTAAAAATAAAGCAAAAATATTCTTCCGTCCTTTTATGGATCCACCAGAGATGCCAAATGCAGAATATCCATTTTGGTTAAGCACTGGGCGTGTTTTAGAGCATTGGCATAGCGGAACAATGACAATGCGCGTTCCAGAGCTTTATCGTGCTGTGCCAGAAGCATTATGTTATATGCATCCAGAAGATGGAAAGAAGCTTGGTATCTTGCAAAATGACGCAGTATGGGTGGAATCTAGGCGTGGAAAAGTTAAAGCGCGAGTGGATATGAGAGGGAGAAATCGTCCTCCTTTAGGGCTTGTATATGTGCCTTGGTTTGATGAGAAAGTGTATATTAATAAAGTGTGCCTAGATGCAACTTGTCCAATTTCTAAGCAAACAGATTTTAAAAAGTGTGCAGTAAAAATCTATAAAGCATAAGGGCTGAGTATGCAAAAAAAGACAAGTCGGCGTAAATTTCTGCTAAGTAGCGCACAGGCAATTGCGCTTGTTAGTTTTGGTGGATTAGTTTGGAGCTCATTTTTACAAGAAAGTAAAGCAGGTGTTTTACCATTAAGACCACCTGGTGCTTTGAAGGAAGAAGAATTTTTGAAGCATTGTATTAAATGTGGTTTATGTGTGGAAGCTTGTCCATTTGACACTTTAAAATTAGCAGATGCAGGTAGCGGGAAACCTATTGGAACACCTTATTTTGAACCACGTAAGATACCTTGTGAGATGTGTTTTGATATTCCTTGTGTGCCGGTTTGTCCAACAAAGGCTCTAGATCCTTTTTTGGTGCAAGATGCACAAGGAAGTTTAGAGATTAACAAAGCAAGAATGGGTGTTGCAATCGTAGATAAGGAGCATTGTGTAGCATATTGGGGGATCCAATGTGATGCGTGCTATCGCGCTTGTCCTTTGCTTGGGGAAGCAATTAAATTGGAGTTAAAACGTAATGAACGCACAGGAAAACATTCCTATTTGCTTCCTGTTGTAGAGAGTGAAGTTTGCACAGGTTGCGGTAAGTGTGAAAAAGCTTGTATTACGGAGAAGGCAGCTATTATAGTTATGCCACGAGAAATTGTGCTAGGTCATGTTGGGACAAATTATATTAAAGGCTGGGAAGAGAATGATGAAATGCGTTTAAAAGATGCAGGAAAGAAGTTTCTCAAACAAGATTTTAATAAAGCCAAAGACTATCTAAATAACGGAGAATTGTAATGCTTAGAAAGTATCGCTATCTAATATTACGTCGTTTTGTTCAAATTGGTCTTTTAGTTCTTTATGTGCTAGGCAATTACACGAGTATAAAAGTTTTGCAAGGAAATCTAAGCTCTTCTTTGGTGTTTGGAAAGATTCCATTAAGTGATCCTTTTGCTGTATTACAACTCTTTTTTAGTGGTGCTATTGTGGGTTCTACTGCGCTTATTGGAGCAGTGCTTATCGCCTTATTTTACGGAATATTGGTTGGTAGAGCATATTGCGCTTATGTATGTCCGATTAATCTTGTAACAGATATTGCAGCATTTTTGCGCAGAAAACTTGGAATTGACGCCTTAGGTAATAAGGTGTATTTAAGTAATACTTTGCGTTATGTTTTATTAGCTCTAAGTTTGGGGCTATCCGCAATTTTTGGAATCGCAGCATTTGAGACAATAAGCCCTATCGCAATGATGCATCGTGGGATTATCTTTGGAGCTGGAGTTGGATTTTTTGCTGTGTTGGTTGTATTTTTGCTAGATTTATTTATTGCAAAAAATGCTTTTTGTGGGCGCATTTGTCCTTTGGGTGCTTTTTATGCATTGCTAGGGCGTTTTGCGATACTAAAAGTTAAATATGATTTGGAATCTTGTACGCATTGTTTAGAATGTAAAGTGATTTGTCCACAAAAACAAGTTTTAGGTCTTATTGGTAAGCATAGTGGCTTAGTAACAAGTGGAGAATGTACGCGCTGTGGGCGTTGTATTGAAGTTTGTGGGGATAATGCGTTGCGGTTTAGTTTATTAGAATTTGTAAAGGAGAAATGATGAATATTAAGAAGTTTGCTCTAGCAAGCTTGGCGGTGGCTGGGCTTATTTTTCTAGGGTGTAAAGCAGGTCAAAGTTATGGTGAAAATGAAATCGGTTTGAGAAAAAGTACGCTTTTTAATGAAGATGCTAAAATTGAAAGGATTGATTATAGCGGAAAAGCTGCAGGAGAATCTGAATTAATTGAGCGCGCATTTGAAAATGCTCCTCCAATGATTTCGCATAATGTGGAGGATATGTTGCCAATTACAAAAGAAAATAATTCCTGCACTTCTTGCCATTTGCCAGGAGTTGCAGAAGCAGTGGCGGCAACGCCTATGCCAAAATCACATTTTTATAATTTTCGTGATAATGTAGATATGAAAGAGAATATGGACGAAACGCGTTTTAACTGCGTGATTTGCCATGCAACACAGGTTAGTGCTACTCCTTTGGTAGAGAATAAATTTACACCAGATTTCAGGAAAGAAAATGGTAATATAAAATCAAATTTATTAGATGTGATTAATGAGGGTGTAAATTAAGTGGTAAGCCGTAGAGAATTTTTGACTGCTTTTACCCAAAAAGAAAAAAAGGGCTTTTTGCCCTTAGCTCCTTATAATAGAGAGCATTCTCTTTTTTATAAAAATTGTGAGCAATGTGTAGAAGAACTAAAAGCACCTTGTATATTAGCTTGTGATGAGGTTTATAACAAAGAGAATGGTGGAATTTTGCGTTTTTGTGAAAATTGTATTGTTGTGGATTTTGGAGCAAATGGGTGTTTGCTATGTGGGGAATGTGCTAATGCTTGCCCTAATGGAGTTTTGGATAAAAAGTTAGCACAAGAGCAGAATCCTAATTGGAACTTTTTTCTTAAAATTTCTGAAATACATTGTTTAGCATACCAAAAGATTTTGTGTAATACCTGTAAAGATGTGTGTTATAGCATTTTAGGAAGGGAGAATGCGATTGTTTTTAATGGACTTTTTTATCCAGAGATTAAAGAATCTTGTATTGGTTGTGCAGAGTGTGTAAGTAAGTGTCCTACACAGGCAATTTTATTGTTTGAAAAAGAAAAGGTAGAGTTTTGAAAATTTTTGGAGTTATTTTAGTGTTGCTATGTGTCTTAAAAGCACAAGATGTTGCAAATATTAGAGAGTATGCACCTATTAAAAATATAGTTTTAGAAAAAAATATCGTAACAATGCAAAAAAATAAGGATTCTGTGCTTATTGGGAGTGATTTTGGGGAGGTGTTGGAGCTTAACGAAGATAGAGTGAAAAAACTTTTAAAGTTGCCAAATATTACGAGTTTTTATACAGATTCCTATGCGCCAAAAGTATATAGTCTTGATAGGATGGAGAATAGAATCTTAATTTTAAGCGAGGGAGATTATGGCGGTAAAAACTTATATATTTTTGAAAATGAGGAATTATATCGTTTAAATGTTTTAGAATTCCCGGGTATTAAAAAAGTAGCTTTTATTGACAAAGATAGAATTTTTTTAGGGCTTGCTAGCAATGAGATTATTTTGTATGACCTTAAACAAGGAGAAGTTAAGTATAAAAAGCAATTATCAGAAGCTCCATTTTCTGATTTTGCATTGGATTTGCAATTAAAACGCTATGCGTTAGCATGTGAATCTGGAATCGTGTATTATGGGGATATTGAAAGTGGCAGTGTTATTGCAGAATTAGAGGGAGCAAACAAGGATAATGTTTATCAAGTGAAAATGGCGCATTTTGGGGATAGTGTGCGCTTCATCACTGCAGGGCAAGATAGAAAAGTTGGGGTTTATCTATTGGATTTGAAAACTCAAAAAAGTGAGTTTTATACTATTAATGTGGAATTCTTGGTGTATAGTGTGGGATTAAATGAAAATGGGAGCGTGGGGGCATATATGCAAGATGAAGAAAGTAATATTAGGGTTTTTGATATACAATCACGTGACTCTTTAGGAGTGTTAAAAGGGCATACAAGTTTGTTGAATAATATTATTTTTTTGGATTCCACACGCATTATAAGCAGTGAGGATGGGAAAAATATTTTAATTTGGGAGAAATAAATGGAGAATACACAAGAAGAGTATAATGTTTCTAGTTTAGTTGTGCTTTGTGCGCCTAATAATCTCGCAAGTCTTTGGGATAGTATTAATGCAATAGAAAACGCGCAGTGTCATTATCAAGATGCAAGTGGTAAGATTATTGTAACTCTAGAATCACAGAATATTGATGAAGAAATAAAGCTTTTAAAGCGAATTGAAAATCTTAGTGGAGTAATTACTGCGCAGATGATATATGCGTATCATAGTAAAGAATTGCAAGACCTACAAGAGAATATCCAAAAGCAAGATAGTGTGCCCAGTGTTTTAAAAGATGATGCGCAAACTGCAGATAAGATAGTTTATGGTGGCGATGCACAAAGTTTATTAGAGCAGGCGTTAGAAAAACCCTAGCATAGATTTAATGCTTTTTGCGCTTCTTCTACATCATCAAAATGTATTGTAGAATTACCGATGATTTGATAGGTCTCATCGCCTTTGCCTAAAATCAATAGGACTTCATCATTTTTTAGTGCTGTGATTGCCATTTGGATTGCTTTTGTGCGATTTTCCTCTAGGAAAATCTCTCGCCTCTCTCTTAGCTCTTTAGGGATCCCATTAAAAATTTCTTGGATAATTGCATTTGGAATCTCGTTGCGTGGATTATCGCTTGTGATGTAGAGCTTTTGTGCGTATTTTGCTGCGCATAGCCCCATTTTTGGGCGCTTTGTTTTATCTCTATCTCCTCCTGCACCAAAAACGACAGCAATTTTTCTATGTGGAAAAGATTGAAAAATCTTTTCCATTCCATCTTCAGTGTGTGCAAAATCCACAATAATTAAAGGCTTCTGTGCAACAACTTGCATACGTCCTAACACGCCGCCAAAATTTTCCAGCTTCTCACAAATACTTTGCAGAGGTTTATCTTCTAGTAATTTTACTGCTCCAATAGCTGCTATGGCATTGTAGAGATTGTGTTTGCCAAAAAGTGCGCATTCCAAGTTTGCTGTTTCCTTGCCATAAGTAATTTGTGCAGTAATACCATCTTTTAAGCTATAAGCTTTTACTTGTAGGGTTGCTAGAGATTCAATTCCGTAAGTGATGGTTTTTTGTAGTGCATAGTGCGCATTTGGCTCATCTTTGTTGATTAGCTTTAAGTCTAGTGGATTAGCAAAAAAGGAATTTTTTGTTGTGATGTAATTTTCTAGAGTTTTGTGGTAGTCTAGATGGTCGCTTGTGATATTAGTTAGAATCCTAAGCGTGAAATCTAGCCCATCAATGCGTTCTTGCACGATTGCATGGGAGCTAACTTCCATTACAAAATACTGGCAATTTTCCCTTCTTGCTTCAGAAATTGCGCTATAAATTTCTAACAAGGAAGGCGTGGTGAGTCCTTTTTTGCGCTTTTGGATTCCATTTATAAAAAATCCTCTTGTTCCTAGAAGTGCGACTTTATGTCCTAAATCAAGCAAGATTGAGTAAATCATTGCTGCAGTTGTTGTTTTACCATTTGTGCCAGTAATGCCAATAATTTTTAAGTTTAAGTCTAAATATTGATTCAAATCTTGTGGGGTAATGAAGATTTTAAAGGCATTTTGTTTAGCGTTCTCTACATAATTTTGGTTGCTTTTAGTTATCAAAAAGGCGCAGTTTTCTGCATTGCAATCTTCGTCTAAAATTTCCCTAGAATCATCACTAATAAAGCGCAGATGAGAGTTTGGCAATGTAGAATCCAAAACATATTTCATAACATTTCCTTAATTTTAGGGATTTTGTAAGATTTTTTGGTAGAGTTTGACAAAGTCTTTGTCGTAGTAAAGCATATTACCAATATTTTCAAAATAATTAATCGCAATTTCTCTAAATCCGTGTTTTACGAGGTTTTGCATAAAAAATAAAAACTCGTTTTTATTGGTAAAAATAATTTTTGTGCTAAACATTAAATCTACAAAAGCTTCCCTAAAGCCGACTTCTTTTTCTAAATTCTCAAAATCTTTGTATAAGATTCCATCATTCTTATCCACCTCAATGTCTTCTAAATGTGCAATTGCAAGGTTTAATGCGTAGATGTTTTGGTCAAAGTTCTGCACCATATCTAAGATAATCTCCTCGGCGCTTTCAGATTTTTTTGTAGAATCCTTTTTGGAGTCTTTTTTGTCCTTTTTAGTAATGACTTGATAATATTCAAAAAGTGCGCGCGCCTCTTCTTCGTATTCCATTGCCATATCCGCTAAAGCACATAGGGTTTTTAGCTCTAAAGATTCTTTGGAATTTATGGAATCTAAATTAATAGCAGGAGCAGAAGCGTTTGTAGAATCTGTGAAAATTATTGAATTAGAAGCGGTGATTTCATTAGTATTTTTAGCGGTGTTAGAATCCTTAAGGTCAAGTTTTATAGGGTTTTCAAGTTGGATTTTAGAATCCAAACTTAGTGCATACGCATAGGAAAGTAATTCTAAGGTTTGTGCATAGTTACGCTTAACAAAAGCACGCTTAGCTTTGTTTTTAATGTTTATGTAAATCTTTGATTGTTGTGTAGTCAAGCTTTTCCTTAAAACTCTTTAAAATTTTCTAAGAGATACTAATAATTTCAATATCTGGATGAATGTCGTTTTTCAAAGTATGTTCAATCCCAAATTTTAGCGTCTGCGCACTACTTGGACAGCCTTTACAGGCACCTTCTAAACGCACATACACTTTCCCATTTTCAATCTTAATTAGTGTCACATTTCCGCCATCTTTAATGAGCATTGGGCGGACCTTATCTATGCTTGCTTCTACGGGCTTTAATAATTCTGTATCACTAAAAGGCAACATTTTATTTTCCTTAAAATTTTTTAATTGTTTTTTTGATTTTTTGTGGGTTTTTATGGCATAGGATATTACTAATATTTGCTTAAGTTTATATAAAAGCGGTCTTAAATCAAAATTTAATCTAATTTTATTAAATTTTTGTTTATAATCTATAGATTTTTAGGTTTTGAAATTATGCGGTGTGCGAAAGCATTATGAATACATTATCTACTTTTAGGAGGATTTATGCAAAATGATGAAGTAGTGATTCAAGGTTATTTAGGCATCACAAGTGAGCGCAAGAAAAGCAGACTACCAGCGCGACTTGATGTATTGCAGAGTGCGACAGGCTTGTTTTTGGGGCTTTTTATGATTGCACATATGATTTTCGTCTCTAGTATTTTACTAGGCGAGAGTGTAATGTATAAAGTTGCTAAATTTTTTGAAGGTAGTGCTATTTTTAGTGAGCCACAACCATTCATTGTAAGCATTGTTGCTGCAGTTGTGATTGTTGCGTTTGTTGCGCATGCATTCTTGGCATTGCGAAAATTTCCTATTAATTTTAGACAATTTAGCATTTTTAAAGCGCATAAAATGGTAATGAAACATGGAGACACTTCGTATTGGGGGATTCAAGCATGCACAGGTTTTGCATTGTTTTTTCTTGCAAGTGTGCATTTATTTGTAATGTTTTCACAGCCAGATACCATAGGACCACAATCGTCCTCTTATAGATTTGTCCATCAACATTTTTGGATTCTTTATATTGCATTGCTTTTTGCAGTAGAATTGCATATGTCTATTGGAATGTATCGTTTATGTGTTAAGTGGGGTTGGTTTGAGAATTTGGGCTTAGAGTCCTTGCGTAAAATCAAGGTAGCAATGAGTGCATTTTTCATTATTTTAGGTTTATTGACATTTGGTGCGTATGTGAAAATTGGGCTTTCTCAAAATGTGGATTCTAACTCTAGCATTCAACAATTCAAAGCTTTAGATTCACAACTTTATGGCAATTAAAGGAGAAGTCAATGAAAATAGTATATTGCGATGCATTAGTAATTGGTGGTGGTTTAGCGGGATTGCGTTCAGCTGTTGCCTGTAAGGAGAAAGGTTTAAATACAATTGTTTTAAGTTTGATTCCTGTTAAGCGTAGCCACTCCGCAGCAGCTCAAGGTGGAATGCAGGCAAGTCTTGGTAATTCAAAAATGAGTGATGGAGACAATGAAGATTTGCACTTTGCAGACACTGTAAAAGGAAGTGATTGGGGTTGTGACCAGAAGGTTGCTAGAATGTTTGTTACAACTGCTCCTAAGGCGATTCGTCAATTAGCAGCTTGGGGTGTGCCATGGACTAGAATCAAAAAAGGAGATAGGACAGCAGTTATCAATGCTCAAAAAACAACAATCACAGAGGAAGATTTTAGACATGGATTAATCCATTCACGTGATTTTGGTGGAACTAAAAAATGGAGAACTTGTTATACAGCAGATGCGACAGGACATTCTATGTTGTTTGCTGTTGCAAATGAGGCTCTTAAAAATGGCGTTGATATTCACGATAGAAAAGAAGCTATTGCACTTATTCACAAAGATGGACGCTGCTATGGTGCGATTGTGCGTGATTTGGTAAAAGGTGAGTTGATTGGTTATGTTGCAAAAGGAACATTAATAGCAACTGGTGGTTATGGAAGAATTTACAAAGATACAACAAATGCTGTAATTTGTGAGGGGACAGGCACTGCAATCGCACTTGAGACAGGAGTCGCAAAGCTAGGCAATATGGAAGCGGTG
Source organism: Helicobacter turcicus (assembly GCF_019711685.1). GTDB lineage: Bacteria > Campylobacterota > Campylobacteria > Campylobacterales > Helicobacteraceae > Helicobacter_D > Helicobacter_D turcicus. The sequence goes on along the minus strand of NZ_JAIGYQ010000006.1, from coordinate 98,468 downwards.
CAATTTCACCCAACAGGACTTTTTCCAAGCGGAATCTTGCTAACTGAAGGCTGTCGTGGAGATGGTGGTGTATTGCGTGATGTGGATGGTTATCGCTTTATGCCAGATTATGAACCCGAGAAAAAAGAGCTCGCAAGCCGTGATGTTGTATCTCGTAGAATGATTCAGAGAATTAGAGAGGGTAAAGGTGTAAGTTCCCCTTATGGTGAGCATTTGTGGCTTGATATTTCTATTTTAGGACGCAAACACATTGAAACAAATTTGCGTGATGTTCAAGAGATTTGTGAGTGCTTTGCAGGTATTGATCCTGCTGAAAAATGGGCGCCTGTTAAACCAATGCAACACTACTGCATGGGAGGAATCCGCACAAATGCAAAAGGCGAAACAGCACTTAAAGGATTATTTTCTGCTGGAGAAGCTGCATGTTGGGATTTACATGGATTTAATAGATTAGGTGGAAACTCTGTTAGTGAAGCTGTCGTTAGCGGTATGATTATCGGGGATTATTTTGCGCAAAACTGCTTAAATTCCCACACAGATATTGAAACAAAACTTGTTGAAGAATTTATTCAAAAGCAACAAAATTATCTTCAAAGTATCCTGGATAATACTGGAACAGAAAATGTCTTTGAAATCAAAGATAGAATGAAGCAAATTATGGGAGACAAAGTCGGAATTTTTAGAGATGGTGAGCATTTGGCATCCGCTGTTAAAGAGTTGGAACAGCTTTATATTCGTAGCAAGAATATTGGAATTAAGACAAAACGTCTTTATGCAAATCCAGAGCTAGAAGAGGCATATCGTGTACCAAAAATGCTTAAAATTGCATTATGCGTTGCAAAAGGTGCGTTAGATAGAACAGAATCTCGCGGGGCACATAGTAGAGAGGATTATCCAAAAAGAGATGATCAAAATTGGTTAAAGCGAACATTAGCTAGTTGGGAAGATCCAAATCAGACAATGCCTACATTAACCTATGAAGCACTTGATATTTCTACAATGGAAATGGCTCCGGGATTCCGCGGATATGGTGCTAAGGGAATGATTATTGAGAATCCAGAAAGTCTAAGACGGCAAGAGCAAATTGATAAAATCCGCTCTGATATGGAAGCACAAGGCAAGGATCGTTATGCAATACAAGAAGCTCTAATGCCATTTGAATTGCAATCATATTATAAAGCGCGTAATGAAAGAATAGGAGATAAACAATGAGTGGAGCTGTTGAGAGTAGCAATAGAGATTTAACGATTAGGGTTTTAAAATTTAATCCAAATAGTGCGGTATCTAAGCCTCACTTCGCGGAATATAAGCTAAAAGAGGCGCATTCTATGACGATTTTCATTGTCTTGAATATGATAAGAGAGCAATTTGATCCAGATTTGAGCTTCGACTTCGTATGTCGTGCTGGGATTTGTGGAAGTTGCGGAATGATGATTAATGGGCGTCCGCGCCTTGCGTGCCGCACATTAACTAAAGATTTTCCAGATGGCGTAATTACGCTTATGCCACTACCTGCGTTTAAACTTTTAAAAGATTTGTCAGTAGATACTGGAAATTGGTTTAATGGAATGAGTAAGCGAGTTGAAAGTTGGATTCACGCACAAGAAAAAAGCGAAGAACATATGTGTCAAATTGAAGAACGCGTTGAGCCTGAAGTTGCTGCAGAGGTTTTCGAGCTTGATAGATGTATTGAATGCGGATGTTGTATTGCTTCATGCGGAACTAAGTTAATGCGTGAAGATTTCGTAGGGGCTGCTGGATTTAATCGTGTAGTTAGATTTATGCTTGACCCACATGATAATAGAACGGATGCTGATTATTATGAGTTGGTAGGCGATGATAATGGAGTATTTGGTTGTATGAGTTTACTTGCTTGTCATGATGTCTGCCCAAAAAATCTACCGCTACAAAGTAAAATTGCTTATTTGCGTCGCAAAATGGCAGTGGTAAAATAATCTTAGAATCCCAAGTTGGGATTCTAAGATAGGATTTATTTTTTTGGTATAATTTCGCTCCTTTAGAGAGGTGTCCGAGTGGTTGAAGGAGCACGCCTGGAACGCGTGTAAAGTGTGAGCTTTCGAGGGTTCGAATCCCTTCCTCTCTGCCATAGACTCCCAAATACGCAAACCTAAATTCTCACTTATAATATTTTAGCCTATTCCGTGCTTTTTAATCATTGGTTTTATGTTATTATACGTAACTATAAAAAAATAAAATTTTGGAGGGTTGCGCTATGCTTAATATAATTTTTGATATGGATGGAACACTTATTGATAGCGAAAATGCTATTTGTGTAGCCATTAATGAAATACGCAAAGATAGAAATCTTCCAAAATTAGAGAATGAATATATTAAGTATGTTTTGCATACGCCTACGCTTAATTGCCCTAAGATTTTTTATGCATTAGATAACTTTGCTTATCCTAGCTATAAGGTTGGATTTGAGAAATATTTTCATAAAGCTTATGAGCAAGATGTAAAGATTTTTGATGATGTAATATGGCTTTTGGGTGAATGTAAGAAAAGAAATTATTTTTTAGCTATTGCCTCTAACGCACCGCATGATGAGTTATTGCCTATTTTGCAACGTCATAAAATTGCCCAATTCTTTGATAAAGTTATAGGTTCAACCCCAAATATAGAATCTAAACCAAGCCCTATGATGATAGATATTATCTTGCAATCTGCTCCCTTTGCAAAAAGTATTTTTATAGGCAATGGTGCAAAAGATGAAGGTGCTGCGAAAAATGCTAATATTCCTTATTTGCACGCTAAATGGGGAGAAAATCCCGCTCTTCTTAAATCTAACGAATTTTGCGATGCAAAGGGATTGCTTAGGCTTATTGAAAAGATAGTTTAGAGGCTTAACCTTTTATTTATTAAATTTGTTTTTCATTGCATGTAAAAATTTACTTTTTATCTGCACATTATTAAGAGAGATTTCAAAATGATCTTTGCGTAAATCAAGGTAGCAATGAGTGCATTTTTCATTATTTTAGGTTTATTGACATTTGGTGCGTATGTGAAAATTGGGCTTTCTCAAAATGTGGATTCTAACTCTAGCATTCAACAATTCAAAGCTTTAGATTCACAACTTTATGGCAATTAAAGGAGAAGTCAATACACACAAAAATGGTGTATCATAATTGCAATTCTTTTTAAATCTGTGTATTCTGGGATTTTATATCAACAGTTAAAAATGCTTTTATATTTAAAAGAATTATCTTTTTAAAACTCTATTTTTAAGCATTGGGAGCATACAAAAGATTTTCTCCATAAACAAAGAATAAAGCTATTATTAAATAGGATAGGAACACTAAAGAAAATGCATTAAAAGTCTATTAATGATATTTTAAGCAATGGAAAGTCTAACATTATTTTGTCTTATGAAATTAAAAAGTGAAAAATTGTTGACGTAAAACTCTTTTTAGCAATACAAAAACTTTGATTCTGATATTTGAAAGTAATGATGATTTGTTAACGGGGCTACTAATAAGCCATTAAGCACATCGGTTACTCGTTTTATAAAATCAACAAAAATGAAATTATAAGAGAAATAAATAATGAATTAAACTAATGAAAAATAGCTATACTCCTTAGCTGATTCTAAAACAAGATTAATGGTTTTCTAAAAATCTTGCTTTAATATTTTTTGCTTTATAAATCTAACAAATAGCAATCATTAAACACTATGATAATCTTATGCTAGGTGCTTATTAGCTACGATAAGTTAAATATCTCTTTTAGGATAATGCTTTTATAAATCTTTGTAACAACTATGCTACAATGTGAAAATTTTTATTTTGGAAATAGTGATGAAAAGTTTAAAATGGACGCAATTTGACACGAGGTGGATGTTGTCGCTTTTTGGCACAGCTGTTGGGGCTGGGATTTTGTATTTGCCAATTAAGGCGGGTTCTGGTGGAGTTTTTCCTGTTTTAGTAATGGCTTGTATTATCTTCCCTATGGTGTTTTTAAGTCATAAGGCGTTAAGTTGTTTTGTTTTGCAAGCAAGCGGTAATGATAGGGATATTACTTATGCAGCAGAAGAATATTTTGGGAGAAAAATTAGTCTTTTTATCGCGATTTTGTATTTTTTTGCAATTTTTCCTATCTGTCTTGCGTATTGTGTTGGAATCACAAATACTTTTGAAAGTTTTATTTATAATCAATTCTTACCTCTTTTAAATGCAGATAGTGCGTTTGCACAATGGCTAAATAGTATCTATCAGACAAAAGTAGATACTAATGGCAAAAAGGTTATCACACTTTTTCCCTTTTATCGTGCGATTCTTGTGTTTATTTTGGTGAGTGCTTTTATGGTTATTATGCTATTTAGTGAGGAAATCATTACAAAAGTTTGTGAATGGTTAGTTTTTCCACTTTGTATCATATTGTTTGCATTTTCTTTATATTTAATCCCATATTGGTCATTTGATTTCACTGCGATTCCAAATACAAAAGAATTTTTAACGATTATTTGGCTAACACTTCCCGTCTTAGTCTTTTCTTTCAATCATTCTCCAGCAATTTCTACCTTCTCTTTGAGCGTAAAAAAAGAATATGCAACAATTTATGAGAGAAAAACAAGTAGAATCTTATTTGCAACCTCTAGCATGTTACTTGTTTTTGTGATGTTTTTTGTAATCTCTTGCGTGTTGTCTTTAAGTGCAGAGGAATTGGTTGAAGCAAGAGCGCAAAATATTCCTATTCTTTCATTTTTTGCAAATAAATTTCAAAATCCTTGGATTGTATATAGTAGCCCAATCATTGCATTTTTAGCAATTTCTAGCTCATTTTTTGGGCATTATTTTGGAGCAAGAGAGGGGGCGTATGGAATTGTTAGAAAAACTTGCAAACTCTTTGGTGATAAAGAGTTGAATTTAAAACTTATCCATTTTATAAGTGGTTTTGTGATGTATGTGGTCATGTTGCTTGTGGCATTTTATAACCCTAGTGTTTTGGGGTTTATTGAAAATTTAGGTGGTCCAATCATTGCTACAATTTTATTTATAATGCCTATTGTAGCAATTTATACGGTTTCAAAGTTAAAGAAATTTCAAAATAGATTTTTGGACGCATTTGTATTTATAACGGGGCTTTTAACAATTATCACAGTGATTTATACATTGTAAAATCAAAATTTTTGGTAATTAATGTTGTTAAGGAATCCTTAATTAAGGGATTTTAATAACACCTATTCCTTGAAGCCCTGCAATAATCATTTGGATTCCAACTGCTATAATAAAAATTAATGAAATACGTGATAGCACATACAAGACAAGATGTCCTAAGATTTTTTCAATCATCGCAGAAAAATAAAACAAAATCAATAAAAACACAAATGCAGTGATCACTGCACCAGTTGCTATTAGCATGTTGCTTTCCTCTGCAATAATAATTACCGTTGAGAGTGTTCCTGGACCTACAAGCATAGGAAATGCCATAGGAATAACACTATGTTTTAAAAGTTCGCTAAACTCTAAATCCTTGTAATTAGAAAAGTCTTGTTGCGTTTGTGAAAATAACAAGTTTTTAAGACTCATTACTCCAATAACTAATCCACCTGCTACACGTAGGCTATCTAAACTCACACGAAAGAGATATTGCATAATAAAAGAACCACTAAAGAGGAAAAGCAAAACAATTAAAAATGCTACCCATAAAATATTGCGAAAAAGTTTTTGACGCAAGCGAACGGGAACTTGCTCTGTCATTGCGATAAATAAGGGAAGATTGCCAAAAGGGTTTAAAACGGCAATGATAGTAACAGTTGCTACACCGATGATATAGGTAACAGATTCTATATTATCAAACATTATGTGCCTTTAAAATAATTTTTTTTGGATTCTAACATTTTATATTTGAGAATGCACAATGGCTTTAGAACTTTTAAGGTAAGTTAAAAAGAATCGCAAGGGAGATTTAAAGATTTTAAAAGAGAGACGCCATTTTGAGAAAATTCTGCAAAAGGAATGATAGTATAAGGTGTGCCTAGATTTTCTCCGCTTTCGTAATGATTTAAAGAAAGGATTAATAAGGAATCGCAAAATTCTCTTTCCTTACCAATTTTATTTAGTCGCAATTCTAGCGTTTGAACAAAAGGAGAACAAATGATTCCAAGTGATAAAGAGGGGATATAAAAGTCAAGTTTATCAGTGTAGAAAAATTCAAACTTAAAGTAAAAGAGAAGCTCTAAAAATACCATATTTTCAAATAAAAGTGCAAAATTGCGGTCATAAGATACAGCATTTTTTAATGTGAAATCCCAAAAATATAGCTTCTTTGGTGCTGATGCATGCTCAAACTTCTCTACCCAAAATAAGATTCTGCTTTTTTCTAAAGCTTGAGTGTATGCATAGAATCTATCTTTTGAAAGCCTACCTTCTTTTTTCAGTTTTGTATAAATTTGATAAGGCGAGACTTTTTGTCCAAGATGTAAAATTAGATTGCGTAGCATCCAAAATTCTGTGGAATCTTGTGCAATTGTCCTTAAAAATTCACCCTTTTTTTGCTCACTAAAATGTTCAAACAAATTTCCAAACTTCAAATATTGTGCAAGCCCATCTTCCCTTGAGAGTTTGCGCATAGATAAGAACTCACTAAAGGTAATAGGCGGCATAGAAATATTTTGGAATCCTGTATAAGGCGCGTTAGAAATAAGGACGATAAAAGGCAGTGTGAAGTCAAGAAAAATGGGATTTTTGTGATAATTATCTAAAATCAAAATGGAGATATTATGCTCTTTGACGAATTGCTTTAGTTTCTCCAAGTCTTTAGGTAAGCTTAAACGAGTATCGTTGCAGTCAATATAGAGTTTTTTAGAAGTGTTAAATTGTGGTTTTAGAAAGTAGTGGAGAACAAAATCTGTTTTTCCGATTCCATTGGGACCATAGAGACAAGCAAGACTTGGGAGTTTTAGTGTGATTTGACGTTGGAATCGCATTTTTGGTTTTGGGTAGGAATCTAAGATTTTTTCAAGCATTGCGCACCTTTGGCAAAGTTTTGCTTAATATTATAACAAGATTCCACACGCAATAAAAAGCAAAAATTAACTTGCTTCAAAGTATAATGCGACAATTAATTCAGAGAGGTTTGCGATGTCTAAATTTGAAACGAAATATATTTTTGTTACAGGTGGTGTACTAAGTTCTTTGGGAAAAGGAATTACTTCTTCATCTATTGCAACTTTGTTAAAACATTCTGGATTTAAAGTTGGAATTTTAAAAATTGACCCCTATATTAATGTTGATCCAGGTACGATGAGTCCTCTAGAACATGGGGAAGTGTTTGTTACACGTGATGGGGCGGAGACAGATTTAGATATTGGGCATTATGAACGTTTTTTAAATATGAATTTTTCTAGTAAAAATAATTTCACAACCGGACAAGTGTATCTAAGTGTGATTGATAGGGAGCGCAAAGGGGGTTATCTTGGCAAAACTATTCAAGTAGTTCCGCATATTGTTGATGAAATTAAACGTAGAATTTGCCTTGCAGGTGAGGAAAATGAGATTTTAGTTGTGGAGCTTGGAGGGACGGTTGGCGATATTGAGGGTTTGCCATTTTTGGAGGCAATGCGCGAGATGAAACATGAGTATGGAATGGAGAGAGTCATAAGTGTACATGTGACGTTAATTCCGTTAATCCGTGTTGCTGGAGAGCTAAAAACAAAGCCCACACAACACAGCGTGCAAGAGCTTCGTCGTATTGGAATCACGCCACAAATTATTATCGCACGCACAGAAAAAGAGATTCCAAAAGAGTTAAAAAGTAAGCTTTCAATGAGTTGCGATGTAGATTATGATTGTGTGATTATGGCTCAAGATGCAAAAAGTATTTACCAAATGCCAATTAATTTTTTAAAAGAGGACGTTTTGGTGCCAATTGCTAGATTTTTGAAATTACCAGAATTTAGCCCCGATATGAAAGAATGGGATTTGTTAGTCAAACAAATTTTAGCACCACAAAATGAAGTGAAAATTGCTTTTGTGGGCAAATATCTACGTTTAAAGGAATCTTATAAATCACTCATTGAAGCATTAATTCACGCTGGAGCTAATCTAGATACAAAAGTGGATATTCAGTGGATGGATAGTGAAGAGCTAGAAAAAAATCAAGAAGCACTAGAGCAGCTAAAATATGTTGATGGAATCCTAGTTCCCGGCGGATTTGGTGAGCGTGGGATTGTCGGAAAAATGCGCGCAATTACATTTGCAAGGGAGCATAAGATTCCATTTTTAGGGATTTGTTTAGGAATGCAACTAGCAATTTTGGAGTTTTGTCGCAATGTGCTTGGAATTAAAGAGGCTGATTCTATGGAGTTTAATCCAAAGACAAAAGAGCCAGTTATTTACTTAATAGAGAATTTTATTGATAAAGCAGGAAATAAACAAATCCGCACACACACTTCTCCAATGGGTGGAACAATGCGGCTTGGTGAGTATGAATGCCAAACAAAAGATGGTAGTAAGCTACAAGCTGCATATCAAGGGCAAAAGGTGATTAAAGAACGTCACCGCCACCGCTATGAAGCAAATCCAAAATATCGTGCGGCACTTGAGGCACAAGGAATGCTAGTTAGTGGGGAGAGTAATGGATTAATTGAAGCTATTGAGCTAAAGGAGCATCCGTGGTTTGTAGCAGTGCAATTTCACCCAGAATTTACTTCAAGACTACAAGCTCCAAATTGCGTGATTTTAGAGTTTATTAAACAATCTCTCAATTTCTCTCATTCTTAAAGTATTTTTTGTGGTTTCGCATTTAGAAAAGCTTGATTTTAAGGCGGTAGAATCGCTTTTAAAGGGACGTTTTATCAACGAAGATATTAAGCAACTTAAGGATTTACCAAAACCAGAAAGCCTATGTAATCTGCTTATAATAGCAAAGCGCATACAAGTGGCAATGGAGGCACAAAAACGTATTGTAGTTGTTGGGGATTATGATGTGGATGGCGTGGTTTCTTGTGCAATTTTGCACACATTTTTTCAGAAAATTCAATATCCTATTAGTGTTGAGATTCCAAATCGCTTTAGTGATGGCTATGGGCTTTCACAATCGGTGATTGCACGTTTAGATTGTGATGTGATAATCACGGTGGATAATGGAATTAATGCCATTGAAGCAGCACAAATTTGTAAAAATAGGGGCATTGAGTTATTGATTACTGATCATCACACCCCCCAAGAGATTCTACCAAATGCGTTAATTTGCAACCCAAAATTATCCAAAGACTTTCCGGAATCTGAGATTTGCGGGGCTTGTGTGGCGTGGTATTTATGTGCTGGGTTAAAACAAGTTTTAAATGTTGATATTGCAATGGGAGAATTTTTAGATTTGCTTTCTCTTGCAATTGTAAGTGATGTAATGCCATTACGTGGGATTAATCGTGTGCTTTTAAAGAAAGGTTTAGAGACATTAAAGAGTAGTCAAAGAATGGCATTTGTGCATTTAAAAGAGCAGTTTTGCAAGCATAATATTGATGCACAATTTATTAGCTACTACATTGCCCCCTTGCTAAATTGCGCAGGTAGAATGGATAGCGCAATGCTTGCTTATCGCTTTTTAATTGCAAGTAAAAAAGCAGAATCTAAAATGCTTTTAGAGCAACTTCTAGCTATTAACGCAGAGCGCAAGGTGCTTCAGAATGTGATTTATGCGGAAGCTAAGGAAAAGTTTTGCAAGCAAAAGAATTACAAAAAAATCCCCTTTATTCTAGTCTTTAATGAGAGTTGGCATGAGGGAATTGTAGGGATTATTGCGGCGCGTTTAAGTGAAGAGTTTAGCAAACCTAGTATTGTGCTAACACAAAAGGATGGAATCTTAAAAGGAAGTATGCGTTCCTCTTGTATAGATTGCATGGAAGTTTTAGAGAGTGCAAGGGAGCATTTGTGTTCCTTTGGTGGGCATTTTGGCGCAGCCGGGCTTAATTTAAAGAAAGAATCTTTAGAGGATTTTGAGAAAACATTAATGCGTTTTAATTACACGCAAGATAAAGTGGAATCCAATTTTAAAGAAGCTTTAGGGTATTTACCATTAAGTGTGGTAGGAGAGGAATTTTTTGCAATGGTGCAGAGTTTCGCTCCTTTTGGGAATGCAAATGCGATTCCAAAGTTTTACACAGAAACTAAAATTATAAATGTACGTTGTTTTGGGGCAGGGCATAGTCAATTAAGTTTAAGTGATGGTGTCGTTACTTGCAATGCCATAGTGTTTAATAAAGATTTGAGGGAAGCACAAGGCAGAGAAATTGCTTGCTTGTATTGCTTACAATGGGATAATTATAAGCAAAGTGTAGTGCTGCATGTGGAACATTACATTTTTTTATAAAAGCTGTGCAAGAGGGCAGGAAGTAAGATAAGCGCACTTAGAAGCATTAGGAGCATTACGAGTGTGGTTAGGAATCCAAAATAGATTGTTGGGATAAAGTTACTAGTCATCATCATACAAAAGCCAACAACGATAATGAGTGTTGTGTAATACATTGCATTACCAATGGATTTATGTGAGTTTAGAAGGGCTTGCTCTAAAGAATGGTTTTTAAGTTCAGAAACAAAACGATGGATATAATGGATCACATCATCTACGCCAATTCCTAGAGCAATTGCAGCAATGGTAACACCCATTAAATCTAATGGAATCTCGGTAGCCCCTAGGATTCCAAAGATTGCTCCAAGTGGAATAAGGTTTGTAAAAAGGGCGATTAAGGCGAGTTTTAGACTTTTAAAAATGAGAACAAAAACTAGAAAAATAATGCCAATTACAAAGCTTAGAGTATCTACTTGTGAGGCGATGAGATTTTGAAGAAGATTGTTATAGAGTATCATTGCGCCATTGACTTCTACACGTACATTTTCATCTTTTAAAAGCTCTTGTAAATCAGCTTTGATTTGCGCGATAAAAGCATTACGTGCTAAATTTGGATTAGAATCAAAAGTGCGCAAAGAAAAGCGCAGTTGGTTTTCTTCTGGATTTGCATAAGGTGTGAAAAGTTGATTTTTTAATTCCAAAGAGACATTTTTATATAAAAAGGCGATAGTAAAATCATCTGCGCCAATGCCTAAATTATCTAGTAGCATTGATAGACTATGTAGGCTTAGGATTGAGCCAATATAAGGATTTGTCTGTAAATAGCTATGCACATTTTTAGCAATACGAAGTTTTTGACTATCAAACCAATAGACATCTTCAGATTCCAAAGTGGAAAATTCTTCCTCAAATTCTGCTTCAAAGGAATCTGTGGAATTTTGCTTGTTTGCATCTTTTTTTGGGAATGTAACAAGGATATCTAAAGGCACTGTTCCGCCTAGCTCTTTGTCAATTTTTAAGAGTCCTTGTTTAATAGCACTTGAATCTTTAAAATAATTTACAAAGCTGTTTTCAACCTTTAGATGTTCAATTCCATACACGCTAAAAACAATACAAAGTAGGGCTATGGTGTAGATAGTTTTTGGTTTTTTTATAGCAAAATTTGCACAAAAGAGTAAAAAGGATTCTTGTTTTAAAGAGAGTTTAGCAACTTTTTTGGGTTTTGGAAGCAGAGCTAGGATACTAGCAAATAGCATAAAGGTAAAGATTAGTGCTACGCTTACGCCTAGACTCATCACAATTCCTAAGTGAATGATTGGAAGGATATTAGAATACATAAGACTTAAAAAGCCAATCATTGTAGTAAGCACCGCAAAGAAGCTTGGGGCTTGTTTGCTAATGAGTGTGGCATAAAGTAAGCTTTTTTGTGTGGCTCTTGGGAATTTTTCATAGAATTCTAAATATGTTACGATCAAATGCACTACCAAAGAGACATTGATAATAAGTAGCAAGGAGACATAGTTTGAAGATACAATGGTAATTTGATAGCCTAGTGTGGCGAAAATTCCACTGCTAACAACAAGGGTAAAAAAACAAATTCCAAGCGTGAGTGCGACAAAGAGCCAGCTTCTAAAAAACACCCAAAGCATTAAAGCTAAAATCACGCTAAGTGTAGCACCATAAGTGATGAGGTCAGATTTCACATAAGCAATCATATCGCTAGCAATTAGAGTGATTCCACCAATTTCTAGTCCTTTATATTTGTTTTGTAATGCTTTTAATTCTCTAATTGTGGAATCGTTTTGGGTTTGGAGTTTTTTCTTTTCTAATGTGATAAGTTGCTGAAGTTTTTCTTTTTCAAGTTTAGCATTTGTGGTGTTTTTTAGAGTTTTTAGTTCTTCTAGATACGGGGAGCTTCGCAAGTTAATTACAATTCCCATGGTTTTCGCATCTTTTGAAATTAGATTCTGCACAAAAAAGGGGTGATTTAGAATCTCTTTTTTAGCTAACTCCTTATCTACCTCTTTGGAGAGTAGTGTTGGGTTTAGTTTTAGTGTTTCTTGTAAGTCTAAATTTGGCGTGCTCTTAAGCAAGGGTGCATTTAGAATGCTTAGAACACTTTCAACTTGTGGAATCGCGCTTAAATCTGCGCTTAGTTCTTTTAGAGTTTTAAGCGAGTTAGGTGAGAATACATCGCCGTTTTCTGGGCTGTAAGCTAAGATTAAAAAATCTTTGGTGGAATAATTTTTTAAAAGGGATTCGTAGGTTTTAAAATCTTTGTCATTCTCTAAGATTAAGCTATCAGAGCTTGCATCAATTGAGAGTCTTAGTGCAAAGAATCCAAAAATAAAAAAGAAGATTGCACAGATAGCAAGGGTGCGCTTTGGGACATGTAAGATTTCTTTGTAAAAGTATGCAAAAGAGCTTGAAAAAGTGCGCACTAGAAATTCTTGAATTTTAAATGTGTTAGTTTGATTCAAAAGAGATTTCGTTTTGTAGGCTATCTAGCAATGCGTTGAAATCGGATTTTGCTAGAATATCACTAATTTGTGAGCGGTAAGTTTGGATTATGCTAACTCCTAGGACATCTACATCATAAATTTTCCAGTCCTTTTTATTGTCGTAGAATTTGAAAGTAATGTAATTAACTTTGCCATTTAAAATAAGAGAAGTTTTTAGGTTGTAGCGATTACTTTTTGGTTTATCACCCCCAATAACCTCCATTTTTTCATCTTTATAAAGTTTGAGTTTATCTGTAAAGTTTCTTTTAAGATTCCGTTCAAAACTTGCATTGAAAGCTTTTAGCTGTTCTTTTGTAAGGGTTTTGTAGTGTTGAGAGAGTGCAAGTTGGCTCATTAGCGTATAATCAAATATTGGGTCAAAAAGTATAAAGATTTGATTTGCTGCGCGTTGAATACTTGCTTCATCTTGTGGGACATTTTGTGTTGTTTTTGGGAGTTCTTGTAAAATACGCAAAGTTGCGTCAATGTTTGTTTGCATAGTGCTGTCAATCTTGTCAAATTCTATGCTAAAAGCAAAGGCAGCCGATAAAATAAAAGTCAATAGAAGTGTTGTTAAAGTTTTCATAAATTTCCTTTAATGAGTTCGTCGCGGTGTTGTAAATAAGCATTGCGAAGAAGAATATAGTCATCACCCAAAGCATCTTTGCGTAAGGTGTCTATGGTATCTTTGTTATAAGCAATGTAGTTAAATTCCTTTAATGCAGAGCTAGCTAAGCTAAGGCTAGTTGGATTGAGATAAGTCGTGGGATTTGCTAAAGCATTTAAGGGCAGAGCAATTGTATCACGCACACTACTGGGTCCCAAAATAGGCAGTGCAAGATAAGCACCACTGCCTATTCCCCATTTCCCAAAAGTGATTCCAAAATCAATCTTATAAGTATAGAGTTGATTTTGTGATGCTACATCAAAGAGTCCTAGGATTCCAACAGAGGAATTTAGCATAAATCGCCCTAGCTCGTCTATCGCCCTTTTGGGTTCAAAGGCAAACAAGTGTGCTAAAAAACGTAATGGAGAGGTAAGATTGTCAAAGAAATTATAGATTCCAAGTCGATAGCCTAGTGGAATGGCTTTGTTATAGGTGTTTAGCAAGGGATTCAAGGCATAATCATAAAACCCCCAATTTAGAGTGTGCATAAAGTGGTTGTAATCATATAAGGGGTCGTTTGGTTCTTGAATGCTGTATTCTTGCTCAAAATCTCTAAGTAAATTTGTAGAATCTGTGGAATCTAGCGCATAGAGATGAGCATTAAAAAAGAATAAAATCCCTAAAATTGCTATTTTTAACATTATAAACCTTTTAAATGTATCTTGTAATTTTTGCTACAAGATTTTGTGTATCAAGCCCAAGTTTTGCCTCAATTTCTTCAACTTTTCCATGTGGAATAAAGGCATCTTCAAACTCTAAAGAATGGATTTTAATATTCAAGACGAAGTCCTGTGCAAATGCGCTTAAGATTTGTCCTACACCACCTATTTTTGCGCTATCGCTAAAAATAAACCATTGTTTGTGAGATTTAGCAAGTTCTACCAAAGCATTTGTATCAAGGGGTTTTACAAAACGCAAATCCACTAAGGCTACATCAATTCCTTGATTTTTTAGATCTAGTAAGCATTTATACGCACGTCCAACACCATTGCCATAGCCTAGCAATAAGATTCCACTTTCTGTCTTTTTTAAAATCTCTAGCTTTCCATAGTTAAAAGGTGTTGGACTAAAAATCTCTTCGCTTAGCAAAAAAGCCTTTCTTGGATAGCGAAAAGCACATGGACCTTGTGTAAAGTCTTTAGCAAATTCAACAGCTAGAGTGAGTGTAGCAAGATCACGTGGTGCAAAGATGGTGAAGTTTGGAATCATGTTTAAATATGCTATATCAAAAACGCCTTGATGTGTTTCACCATCTTCCCCCACGATTCCAGCGCGGTCAATAGCAAATTTCACAGGCGTTTTCATAATGCCTACATCGTGGATTAACTGATCAAATGCGCGTTGTAAAAATGTGGAGTAAATTGCCACAAACGGCTTAAAACCCTCTTTTGCTAAAGAGCTTGCTTGTGTGGTGGCATGTTGTTCGGCAATGGCAACATCCCAAAAGCGTTTTGGGTAAGCTTTAATGAGTTTATCTAGTCCCGTGCCACTAGGCATTGCTGCTGTGATGCCCACAATGGTAGAATCAGATTTTGCAAATTCTAATAAGGATTCTGCGAATACAGAAGTAGGGGATTTTACGCTACTTTTTGAAAGTATCTCACCTTTTATAGGATCAAATGGGCTAACCCCATGCCACTGCTCCAAATTCCCTTCTGCTGGGGAGTAGCCTTTACCCTTTAGTGTTTGCGCATGCACAACGATTGGTTTTCTAGTGTTTTTAGCAAGAGTTAGAGTGTTTATGATTTCTTTTAGATTATGTCCATCAATGGGTCCAATATATTCTAGCCCAAGTTCTTCAAAAAGGATTCCGGGTGTGATGAGTTTTAGGGATTCTTCAAAACGTTTAGCAATGTAGGTAGCGTTTGGCATTTTGTTGATTGCATGTCCGATTCTGTTTTTAATCCTTTGCACAAATTTTCCAGCAATAATTTGGGAGAGATATTTACTAATTGCACCAATAGGTTCTGCAATACTCATTTCATTATCATTTAGGATAATCACCATAGGATACTTACGATCACCTAGCTCATTAAGTGCTTCATAAGCGAGCCCAGCACTCATTGCACCATCACCGATGAGTGCCACTGGAATTTGTCTGCTCCCTTTTAGATTAAATGCTTTTGCAGCCCCTACACCTAGAGAGATAGAAGTAGAGCTGTGTCCAGCAACAAAATAATCTTGCACACTCTCACTAGGTTTTGTAAAACCACTAATTCCATCACTTTGTCGTAAGGTCTCAAAGGAATCCCAACGTCCCGTTAAAAGCTTATGTGCATAAGCTTGGTGGCTTACATCAAAGATAAAAGGGTCGTTTGGATTATCAAATACGTAGTGCATTCCGATGATAAGTTCTACTGCGCCAAGTGTTGAGCTAAGGTGTCCGCCATTTTTAGAGACAACTTCTAGGATTCTTTTACGCACAAGTTGCGCAAGTGTGTTTAAAGCAATAAAATCTTCTTCACTAAGTTCATTTTTGCGTAGAATTTCTAGATATTTTGAATCAAGTGGCATTAGGCTTTGTTCTCTAAAATGGATTTTTTCAAGGTTTCAAAACGCAAAAAGATATTACCATCAATATTGCCTTCATTGCTTAAAATCACAACGCCACCCTTAGCAATGGCTTGGTCGGCTTCAAGCGTAACATTATTTAAATCTTTTAATGCCTCTTTAAGCTCTTCTAAGTCGCCCGGAAAAACTTTAAGGGTGACTTGTGCGTTTTGTGCAATGTCTTGCAATAGTGTTCTTGCAAGAGCTGAGGCGATTTTGGCACTATTAGAGTTAATTTCGGCTGTAATTACCTCTTTTGCAATATCTAATGCAATGGAACTTAATTCTTTTTCTAGATTCAAAATGTGATTTTTGGATTCCAAAATATTTGTGTCAATGCGCTGGATACTTAGCGCATAAAGTTCTTTTTGGCTACTAATTTGTGCTTCAAGCTCTTGCTTTGCTTGTTGATAACCCTCATTATAGCCCTGTTCTTTGGCTTCAGCTTTTGCTTGAGAAACTTTTTGGTCAATCTCACGTTCTTGCTTATCAAACTGCTCTTGGAGTCTTTGTAGGGATTCTGCAAGCACATCACTTTTTTGTAAGATTTTATCAACAACTTCCGCTTCAAAAAGTTTAAGAGCAGGAGCATCAATGCTTGGTTCGCTAGGTTTTGGTGCTTCTACAATCTGCATTGTGGGCTGTTGTTGTGGTGCTACTTCTTCTTGTGTGTTAGATTCTATGTTTTGGGATTCTACTTTTGGAGCAATTTCCATATTACGAAAATTGTATTTTTTAATATCATGCCGATCTTTGTGCTGTTCTGTGATGATATTTTCGTGTTCGCTAATGTTATTCAATGGTATCCTCTTGTTCGCCAATTTGGATAATGCCTTGTTCAGAGAGTGATTGGACGGTTTCTACGATTCTACGTTGCGCAGCTTCAACATCTTTTACTTTTACTGCACCTAAGAATTGCATTTCTTCTAAGAATTGTTCACTTGCTCTTTGGGACATATTGGACATAAATTTTTGTTTTAATTCTTCTGGAGATGCTTTTAGTGCTAAAATCAAATCTTTTTTATCAATAATTTTTAAAATTTCTCTAATTGCATTATTATCAAGTTTTTCAATATCTTCAAAGGTAAACATCATTTCTTTGATTGCAACAGCAAGTTGGTCATCAATTTGTTCAATGTAGGCAATGGTTGCTTTAGCAGCTTTTTGTCCTAATCTATTAAAGACTTCCGCAACAGCACGGATTCCACCTACTTCAACTTTGTAGCTTGTTAGCGATTCTAGCTTATTTTCTAACACAGTGGAGACACGTTTAACAACATTTGGCGAAATATCCCCTAGGTTTGCCATACGAATTGCAATTTCCGCACGCAAGTCATCGGAGAAGAAATTTAATGTTTCAGCTGCATTAGTAGGGTCCATATGCGCTAGGATTAGAGCGATTGTCTGTGGGTGCTCATGGATAATAAAATCTGAAAGTTGTTGTGGGCGCACACGTGAGAGATAGGCAAAATTTTGAGAAGATTGCATAGATTTTGCAAGTTTGTCTAAAACCTTTTTTGCTGCTTCTGGTCCAAGTGTGCGGTATAGTAACTCTTTAGCATATTCAAAGCCACCTGTGGAGATGTATTGGTTGGATTGAAAAATGGCGTAAAATTCTTCTAAAATTGCCGCAGCAATAACCTTATCAACTCCAGAATTTTGGGCAATGTATTTAGAGATTTCTGTAATGGAATCTAAATCTAAATGTGAAAAAATCTCTCCTGTAAGTTCATCGCCTAGTTGGACAAGCAAAATGGCAATTTTTTCTGCCATTGAGAGTTCATCGTATTGGGATTGTTGGCGTGGGCTTAATGAGATGGAAGGCATTAGCGTTTTCCTCCTATATTGTCAAGTCCTAATTCATCATGCACTAGAGTTTGGAATAGGTTTGCAAGTTCAGCTGGTTTTTCCATTGTAAGTTCTTTGATTTTTTCTAGCAGCACATTATACTTAATTTCATCTTCATTTGCGCCACTGCCAAATCCAAGTTGATCTTCTATTCTGCGACGCATTTCATTTAAGCGGTCGCTATTTTCTTCTTCATCTTCATCAATTTTAATGAGTGATTCTAACTCTTCTTCTTCGCTAGCCCTTGCTTCAAGCATACGCTCACTAAATGGCACGATAACTTTCTTATAGAAGAAGAATAAGATAAGACCTACAAGTGCGTATTTAAGAAGTGGCATAAATGGAGCTAAGAGGTTAGCAGAAGCCTCTAAGAAACGTTCTAGTGGCGTACGTGCTTTAAAGCCAGAGAGTTGCCCATTTAGTTGGAAGTTGCTAACAGAGACTTCATCGCCTCTTTGCTCGGTATAGCCAATCGCTTGACGCACAAGAGCAGAGATTTTTGCCATATCATCTTCGGTTAAAGCAATGTATTTAAGTTGTTCTACACCTTCTTCATTAAGCTCTCTTTCATAGCGACCATCTACAACAACAGCAGCGGACAATCTGCGGATTGTAGCAAACTCACCTTTGATATTTGAAATGGTTTTGCTAATCTCAAAATTCGTAGTGTTTTGTGTCTTTTCGTATTTTTCTTTTGTATCATTATCCTCTAGTCCTTGCACAGGTCCAATATTGCTTACAACTCCCGGAACACCGCCGATTTCTTTAGGGCGGAATCCCTCACGTCTCTCTTCTAAATCTTGAATGCTACGCACGACATTATTAGGGTCATAATATTCTTGAGTGCTTTCTTTTTGCGCAAAATCAAATTCTGCAGTAACCTTTGCTACGACGCCTTCTCTGCCTCCTGCAATAGGAGATAGGATATTAACGATTTTTTCTTCTAAGGAGTGTTCAAAATCTGTCTTGTAACGTAATTGTGCCACAGCTAACTCTCTCGCACCTCCGAGCTCATCAAGCTCACTTAAAGGTTCGCCTTTTTCATTGACAACTTCCACATTTTGAATTGTTAAGTTTGGCACAGCAGAGGAGACAATATTTTTAATTCCTGAAATTTGCTTTGGTGTGAGGGTTTGTGCTGGCTTAAAGACAAGCACAACAGAAGCAGTTGGCGGGGTTTGCTCACTTACAAACACGGTTTTTTCAGGCTGTGCTAAATGCACGGTTGCCTTTGCAATAGGTGCAAGGCTTTCAATTGTACGTGCTAACTCACCTTCAATTGCGCGCAAATATTTAATACGTTGGTCAAAGTCTGTCGCTCCAAAATCCTTAGTGTCAAAAATCTCAAAACCAATTTTGCTACTTTTTGGGATTCCATTGCTTGCAAGTTTCATTCGCTCTTCATAAACAAATTCTTGAGGGATTAGAATCGTATTATCCTTTGGGATTCTATAAGGAATCTTGTCTTGTTGGAGTTGCTGGATAATAAGGGCACCATCTTCTGGGCTAACACCTTCAAATAAAACTGCATACCCCGGATATAGGATTCCAGCTTTGTTATTAGTAGAATTCCACACAATAAGTGCAGAGATAAATCCCACAACAACAACAATCGTCGCTAAAATAACGATTTTTTGCTTTTTGTTTAGTTTTTTGTAAAGGTTTCTAATTTGTTCAAAAAGCGCTTTTAAATCCAAGTTTTAATTCCTACTTTTGTTTAAGATAAGTGTTAAAAAGTGCAAAGAATTTCTCATTTTGCACATGTGTTCCGATGGTAATGCGGATTGCATTTAAGCCATAGCTTGCTAGATTTCTAATAATCATTCCTTTTTTAAACAGATATTCTGCAACCTCTGTGGAATCAAGTGGATATTCAAGATAATAGGTGATGAAATTTGTATAGCTTGGGGTAAATTTAAAACCTTTTTCTCTAGCAAAATTTTCAAATAAAGGCATTTGCTCTAAGTTGTTTTCTATGCTTCTTTGAAGATGTTCAGTATCTTCTAATGCCACCACAGCTGCTGCAAGTGAAGGAGTGGTGATATTAAAAGGTGGGCGGAGTTTTGAGAGGGCTTGAATAATCTTAACATTTGCGATTCCATATCCTACGCGCATTCCGCCTAGTCCATAGGCTTTAGAAAATGTGCCTGTGTAAATGACATTTGGAAATGCTTCCATAAGAGCTTTTGGATTAAGTGCTTTATTGGAATCCTTTGCTTTTGCGTATTCTTGATATGCGCCATCAATGATAACTAGGCAATTTGAATCAACTTGCTTTAAAAATTCAAAAGTCTCTTTAGAATCCAAACATTCTCCTAATGGGTTATTGGGAATGCACAGAAAAATAATTGCTGGTTTGTATGCTTTATAGGCTTCTAAAAATTCCTGTAAGTTATGCTCATGGCTTGACGTGCGTATAACCTGTGCTCCAACGGATTTTGCGTAGATTTCATACATTGCAAAAGTGGTTTTTGCCATTAAAACTTTACTTGTGTGATTTGCCTTAGCGTGGATACAAAATTCAATAATTTGATCGCTTCCAGCACCTATGATTAGAGTATTGCTTGTAACATTGAAGTGCTTGGCTAAGCTCTCTTTTAGGACATACATAGAATCATCAGGATACAAATGCGCATTTTGTGCGACTTTCATAATTGCATCAATTGCTTTTGGGCTAGCCCCTAGAGGATTTTCATTAGAAGCAAGCTTTACCACTTCATATTCTGCAATCCCATATTTTCTAACTGCAAGCTCTATTGGGAGTCCTGCCTCATATATTTTAATGGAATCTAAAGCTGTGTTAAAAGTCATCGTCCAAAACCCCAAGAAAAATAATCTATTATTGTAGCAAAAAATTAACCCAAAAGCACAAAAACTACAAAATCATTCGCATCATATCTATAAATTGGTCAATGTTTCCTTGTGTAACATAGTAATCTATGCCATTTTCTCTAATTTCCGCGAGCGTTGAGCCATGAGCGTCTTTTGGCATAATTGCGCAAAATTTTGGAATACAGGAGGTTGTACTGAAAAGTTCAAGGTATTTTTGCATAAAACTTAAAATATTCATTTCACACACTTCCCATTCCATAACAATAACATGATAATCTGTAGGATTAGAAATGCTTAAATAATCATGTGGGTCATTAGAAGTTGTGATTTGTAAATCACTATCAAAATTTTTTAAATATTGCTCATAGCGCTTACTATCGTCTTTTGAGCTTTGAATTAGGAGAATATTTTTTCTAGAAAATGCTTCAAGATACTTCAAAAGGTCAAAAAGTTTTTTCGTCTCATTGCGGATTTTGTTACGATCTAGGCTGTGTAAAAAATATTTTAAAAATGTTTTTGAGCTATAAGTTCCAGTGATTCCAGCTTTAATAAAAAATCTTCTCACGCTTAAACTACGTTTTGCCCTCTGCCAAAGAAGTGCATCTAAATCATAAGCTTTTGCATTTAAAAGCCTAATGAAGTCTTGTTTTAGTGCATTAGTAAGTGGGATATAGCTTCTTAAAAATTCTTCAAAGAATTGTTCGGAAAACGCATCTCTTACTTTTGTGGCTTTGGCAAGTTTGTCTTTTTGTTCGGAGAGATAGTGAAGTAAATCTACATAGCGTTTGCGTAGTTTTTTAAGATTGCTTAGGGCTTGTGCGTAAGTAGCACTACGCGTATCGGTACGTTTTGCAAATTGTTCCTCCATAGCTTTTAGTGTAGTCCCCATAGCAGCTTGTTGGATTGTTGCGCTTTTAATGATAGATTGTGTGGATTCAATGAGTTCTTCCATTTTTACAAATTCTATTTGACGTGCTAAAAAGATTTTTTCATAAGAGTATTGTGGAGGATAAGAGGCTTTTTTTGTGAAAGATTCATATTCTCTATCTAGTGCGCCAAGTTCTGATTTTAGATTTGTTAAAGTCGTGTTTGAAATGGTGCTATCAAGCTCAAAAAGATCATTATAAGCAGTAAATAAAAAGCGTTTAATGCGTAAAAAATCTAAGTCTTTTTTGGAGTTAATATCTTTTTCATAACGTTTAATTAGATTTTCAACGCCCCCAAAATAGTCATAAATGCAGTCTTTAATATCACGTGTTTGATGGATTACAAAACTTTGATTAGGGTTTTTTTTAGGACGCACGACACTAACGCGTGTTTTGTCATCTGAGAGTTCAAATTCCACTTCTAAATTGGGCGAAATTTCTTTAAAATCTGCATCCCATACGCTTAGATCAAACTCAAAACGTCGTTTGTTGTGTGCTTGTTCAATCAAACCGCGCTTTGCTTGCGCATTTAGTCCGATTAAATAACCAATCATACCTTGACCCTTGAAAACCTAGACATTTTTCTTAGAGATTGTATTATACCAAATGTGCAAAAAGAGCAAAGCGCCCACAATTTAAATTGCGTCGATAGGAGAAAAAATTGCTATCACAGCAAGTGCATTGTGGTGCAATTGTATAGTTTTTAAGACGATAAGATTCTAGTTGTGCTTTAATCACAGCAATTAAATCTAAATAAAGCTCACCATTACGTACAATTCTGCCTTTTTCTAAAATTCCTTCTTTGAAGACATCTTCCCCCACCTTATAACAGCAGTTTCTAATAGAGGGTCCCACATACACAAAAATAGAATTTGGGCAACTATGGAATCGTTTTTGTAAAAGATCTAGCGCTTGCATTAGGATTCCATTTTGTAAGCCTACACGTCCAGCATGGAGCAGAATTAGAATCTTTTTTTGCATAGCATAAAGTAAAATAGGATTACAATCTGCAACCATAACCATTCCAATAATGTTTTTTTGTGTGATTAAAATTCCATCCCCATTGCCTAGAAATCCTCCAGATTGTGCTTGAATAATCTCACTGCCATGGATTTGATTAAGATAGGCTAGATTTTCTAAGGGTAGGGGTGCAATTGCTATGCTTCTGTTTTTTAAAACACTTTCTTTAGAATCTCCCCCAGCATGAAAGGCGACATTAAGTGGAGCATGGCTAAGGAAGGCACATACGCCATTAGGTGTTTTAATTTGTGTTTTTTGCACACATAAAACAGAATTTGAAGATTTTATAATTGTGGAATCCAAAATTATAATCCTTGTTCATAATTAGCATAATTTTCCATAATCAAGTATGCGCCTTTGGAGATATCTTGTAGGGGATCGGGCGAGAGATTAATTGCGATTTTTAATTCTTCTTCTAAATAATCTCTTAATCCTTGCATTAGGGCTAAGCCTCCTGTTAGCACTGCTCCATCATCAATTAAGTCGGGTGCAATTTGCGGTGGAGCTTCGTTGATGGCTTCTAAAATCACACTTTTAATTTTTTCCATACTATTTAAGAGTAGATTTTTAAAATCATTTAATTGCAATTCATACGCAATTGGCATTCCATTGACTAGATTTTTAGCACCAATGTTAATGTTAGGATTATCAGAGAATACATTAATGGTATGCTTAATTCTTTCTGCGATATCTTTGCTAATACCAATATTCTTATTGTAACGACAAAATTCAATAATGGCATAATCAATAAAGTCGCCAGCCTCTTTAGTGTAGGCACTTGTTACAAGTCCGCCTAAAGAGATAATGCTAGCTTCTACTAAGCCGCCACCTGCGTCAATGATCATTTTTGCGCGTGAAGTGCTAATATCAAGCCCAGCACCCACGCTTGCACTAAATGGGTCTTCAATAAGAAGCACCTCCTTTGCCCCTGCAAACATTGTTGCTTCATAAAGGGAATGGCGCTCTACTTGTGTTAAGTTTTGGGGGATGCTAATTCCAACTCTAGGGGCTAGGGAATTTGTTTTTCCTCTCTCAATAAGAGCTTGCATAAAGATTTTTGTAGTTTCAAAGTCGCTAATTGCACCATTTAAAAGGGGGTTAATCACGTTAATGTCTTGAGGAGTGCGTCCTAACATTTTTTTTGCATTATTGCCAATTGCTAATGTGTGTGTGCTGTTGTATTTGTTTTCTATTGCAATGCAAGTTGCCTCACAAAATAATACATTATCAGTATCGTTGCGCACAATAGTATTTACCGTGCCTAAATCCACTGCAATATCGTTTCTGTCAAATAAAGCCATAGTTTCTCGCATAATTTTTAGCAAATTATACAGCATAAATAGTAAATTTTACGCGCTTTTGTTATAATGCAGACAAGTTTTATAGGAATTTATCAAGATTTTTAGTGGCGATTTTAAGGAAAATAAAATAATTTTTTGAGGATTTTAAATGCTTATTTTTGTGTGTTATGCGCTGTTTTTGAGTATTCCAAAACTCTTATTGTCTCTATTGCAGTTAGGATTTTTAAAAAAAGAGAGTGCAAAAGAGCCTTATATTTTAGAAAAAGCGAAGTTTATACAAGCTGCGCATTATGCGAGTTTGCGTGAAAGATTAAGCATTATAAGCACACTTTTAGACTTAGTGCTTGTTGGCTTTTGGCTTTTATTTGGTTTTAGTGCGTTAGAGCGCACATTAGACTTTGCTCCGCTAATGGAATCTGTGGTGTTTGTTTTGTGCTTTTTGGTTGTGCAATTTGTGGTGCAATTACCCCTTGAAGCCTACCAAACGCTTGTTTTAGATAAAGCATTTGGTTTTGCTAAGGGGGGTGTAAAACTCTTTGTGGTGGATACTTTAAAGTCCTTTGTGTTGCTTTTGGTGGTTGGTGGAATCTTAATCTTTGTATTGAGTTGGATTATTTTAAATGTGCAGAATTGGGAGCTTTATGCTTTTATTTTAGGAGCAGTGTTAATCGTGAGTTTAAATGTGCTTTATCCTACGATAATTGCGCCACTATTTAATAAGTTTTCACCCTTAGAAGATGCAGAGCTAAAGCAAAGGATTAATGCTTTGCTTATGCGTGTTGGATTTAAAAGTGAGGGCGTGTTTGTTATGGATGCTTCTAAACGTGATGGGCGATTAAATGCTTATTTTGCAGGACTTGGCAGAGCAAAACGTGTAATTTTGTTTGACACGCTCTTAGATAAGATTTCACATGAATCACTTTTGGCAGTGTTAGGGCATGAACTAGGGCATTTTAAGCATTATGATATTTATAAAATGATGGCGTTAATTCTTGGTTTTTTTGCCGCCCTTGTGTTTTTTGTGGCAAATATGCCAGAGATGCTTTTTGCAAGTGCAAACCTAGAGATGAGTCCGCAGGCAAGTATTATATTTTTGCTAATTATTAGTGCGCCTTTTGGATTTTATTTTATGCTTGTGGTGAATTTTTTAAGTTGTAAAAATGAGTTTAATGCTGATAAATTTGGAGCAAGTTTAACGACAAAAGAGGCTTTAGCAAATGCCTTGCTTGTGCTTGTAAAAGAGAATAATTCCTTTCCGCTTGCACACCCTTTATACATGTGCTTTTATTACAGCCATCCGCCTTTAATGGCAAGACTTATTGCGCTAGATTGCGGATATTTGGGAAAAAATGCTACACAAGGATTCTAAAACAAATTACACAAAGGCAAACAGCATTGAGGCATTGCTTGATGTTGGTGCGCAGATTTTACAACAAAATGCAATTTCGCGTGCGCGTTTAGAAGCAGAGATTTTGCTAGGTTTTGTGCTAGGGTTACAAAGAGTTGAGTTGCATATTTTCTCTAATAATCCTGTGGAATCTTTTTTTGTAGAATCGTATTTTAGATTGCTCAAACGTCGTGCAAATCAAGAACCCATTGAATATTTAATAGAAAAAGTGAGTTTTTATGGGGAGGAGTTGTATATCTCCTATGGCGCATTAATTCCACGTCCTGAAACGGAGATTTTAGTCAATAAAGCATTGGAGCTTATTGACCAAAAAGATTGTAAAAATATCGTAGAAATTGGCGTAGGAAGTGGGGCAATTAGTGTGCTGCTTGCGCATTTAAACAAGAGTCTCACAAAAAAAGACTCTGCATTAACCCTACATGCAAGTGATATTTCTCCAGAGGCTTTATTTATTGCCTATGTTAATAAGGTGAATTTTAAGGTTGATAATCTAAGTTTGCACCATAGCTCTTATTTGGATTTTAATATAAAAATGGGACTCAAATTTGATCTTCTAATTTCAAATCCTCCTTATATTAAAAACGGCACACTGCTTCCAAAATCTTTGGCTTATGAGCCACAAAATGCACTTTTTGGAGGAGAGAGGGGAGATGAGATGTTGCACCATATTATCAATTTAGCATACCAAAATCAGATTCCTTATCTACTTTGTGAAATGGGCTATGACCAAAGAGAGAGCATTCAAACGCATTTAAAAGAGATTCCACACCGCGCTTTGGAATTTTACAAAGACTTAGCGGGGTTAGATCGTGGCTTTATGGTTAGCTTTTAGAAGTATCGCAACAATCTTCAATTTCTTTTAGGATAATATGCAGTTTCTCAATGAGTTTTGCAGCAACGATAAGTTGTTCGCTAGATTGGATAGCAATATCTTCGCCTAAGTTAATGGCATTTTCAATGTTTTTGCGTTTGGAATCACTAATGTGCGCATGTGTGAGTTTATTGCGAATTGCATCACTAATGCTAGCGACTTCCTCACTAATAACTTCGCTTAAATAAATTGCTTGATTGGAAGTTTCTTTTGTGCGTTCAATTTGTTGAATGAAACGTGAGAGATTGTAAGAGGCTTGGGATAGCTCACTTTCTCCTTCAAGCTTGATTGCTTGGGCTAGGTTTGTTTTAAGCTTTCCACTTGCTAAAAGTTGTGTTGTATCCACAAAACGTTTTAGGATTCCGTGGATTTTTAGCAAATGATAAATAGAGTAGAAAGCAAGGAGTAGCATAATGCATGCAGCTGCGTATTGAAATTTTGCTAAATATGTTCTTGAGTGAATGGAAATGTCAGAATAGAGATTTACAAGCCAGTCAATTTCACTTAGAATATCAGTGTTGTTTTGAGCGATTTTTCGCAGACTCGCAATTACAATTTCTTGAGTTTCTAGAACGGCGTTAATATGCTTAGAATATACTTGCCAAAAGGCATAAGCTTCTTGGATACTTTGGGATAAATGTGGAATTTTTTTATAATTTTGATTGTGTGCAAACTCATCAATAATGCTGTTATAAAGTGCATAACTCTCCTTGAAACCACGATAGGCATAATCTTCCCAATTATTAATGTAGCGCACTAACAAATATGTCATTCTTTGTGTTAGCATTCTTTGACGTCCAGAATCATCAATTTGTTTAGCGGGCAGATTTGCCTGCACCATAGCTTTTACGATTTTATCGGAGAGTTTTAGCATTGTAAGATTATTAGCATACAAAAATTCTCTATCGTTATGGAGCTTACTAGAAGCTTGCTTGAAGGATTCCACATCGGCTTTAAAAGATTGCCATTTTTTGGATACGGAATCTAGTTTTGTTTTTAAGATTTCCTTATTTGGTGGGGCAATATCGCGTTTAGAATCTCCAAAACGTAGGGTGTGTAGATTTTGTTCAAACTCAATAATGGCTTGATTTAGTGCTGTGTAATCCTTGCTATTTTGAGAATTTATGATAAAAATTTCTTTAGTAATTTTTTGGGTTAGCATTCTCTCTTTGCCAGCAATATTGATGATGTAACCATCTTTTAAACTGCGCTCATTGATTAAAATTACAGAAAAAATCATCACAGCAATACAAAGGGTTGTTAGGATTCCTAAAACAATAAGGCGTGTTACAATTTTTGTCATAATGTTTCCTGTTTGAAAATATATTGGAGTCTTTGGAAATCTAAGATTTTGATTTTTCCTTGTGCATCAGTGCTTAAAATCGCGTCTCTGTGGAGTTTCTTTAAGATTCTTGAGAGTGTTTCGGGCTGTATATTTAAGAGTGCTGCATTTTCTTGCTTCTTTCTTGCATTAAAGGAATCAAGTTGATAAAAGAGTGTGTAGGCAAGTTTTGCAGTGCCATCGAAGATAAGTTCTTTTTGAATAACTTCAGTAAAGAGTTCAAGTTTATGTTGTGTAGCTTTAAAAAATAAAGTTAAGATTTCTTGATTTTGCTCTAAGAGTGTGTGGAGTTTTTTTGCTTGAAAACAAGCAATATAAGAATCTTTTATGCATTCAATATTGCAAAAGGAACTAAAAGTATGGAATTCAAATTTAAAATCCATTAGCAAGCCAGATTCTAAGATTCCCAAAAAGACTTCATTTTCAAAGCGTCCGACTTTATAGAGCTTTACTGCACCTTC
This sequence comes from Helicobacter turcicus, assembly GCF_019711685.1. Classification (GTDB taxonomy): domain Bacteria; phylum Campylobacterota; class Campylobacteria; order Campylobacterales; family Helicobacteraceae; genus Helicobacter_D; species Helicobacter_D turcicus. The sequence continues at coordinate 70,433 of NZ_JAIGYQ010000006.1, read as the reverse complement.
TAAAAGAAAAAATAAGGAATCTTTAACCTCTTCTTCATAAAGAATAATTTCTTTTTGCTTGTAGGTTTTAAAAGTTGTGATTGTTAAAAGGGATTCCATTGTCTCTTGTGAGAGTGTATTAAAAGGTGCATAGTTAGCAAGAGGATTAGAGTTTTGCAAAAATAACTCCATCAATTCCGTGTTCTGCAACACTATCAATTTGTTTTTCTTGTGTGATACATAGTAGAATCTTAGCATCAAAGAGATAGGTTTCAGCAAGTTTTTGCAAATGTTTTGCAAATTCTAAATTATTAGTTAGCAAGAAGCGCACATTAAGATTGATTAAAAGTAAAGCTTCTGTGGTATTTGTCGGGATTGCGCTAAAGCTTAGGTGATTGTCTTGGCAGTATTTAGCTAAATGCAAAAGTTTAGTAGAATCCCTATTTGTTAGGATTAAAAAATCATTAGGAAGTGAGTTTTGGATTTTCTCTTTTTCTTTTGCAAAGACTAGATTTAAAGGTGTAATTAGGGGGTGATTTAGGATTAGCATTGCGCACATTCCTTAGAGCAGTAGTATTTGCCATCTTGAATAATAGCCTCATCACTTGAAACATAAGTGCCACAAGTGGCGCATTCTAGCATTATGGAATCTTTTTTGTGTTCTTTTTTTTCGTGAATGGTTTTTGGCTTCTTAAAAAAGAAAAAATAGATTCCAACAATACAAAGTGCGAATAATATCCATTTTAACATAAAACTTCCTTTCCGTTAATAACAAGATATTGCAATAATGCGTGCGCAAAGCGTGTGTGTTTGAGTCCCTTTGGAATCTCATTATCCACATTCGAGCCTTTATAAAGCAAAATTGTTGTTTCATTTTTTATGCAGTGCTTACATTTTTCTAAAAGAATTGCCACATTAAAAGTTGCTCTTGAAGTGATACAATCTGGGAGGGTTTCAAGTTTTAGAGATTCTATTTTCTTGCGTTGAATGCTTAGATTTTGCAGCCCTAAAGTTGCTTTAATATTTTGCAAAAAGGCTACTTTTTTAGCATTTGGCTCACAGAGAATTGTCGGAATTCTAAGGGCAATATGTAAAGGAATTGCGGGAAAGCCATTGCCGCTACCAATATCAAGAATTAAGTGCTTTTGGCTTAGGTCAATTTTTTTTAAAGGAAAGAGAGAATTATCAATATTTTTTTGGATACTTTGGGAATCTTTTGCTCCACTTAAGCTATGGATTGCATTCCAAGAAAGTAGCATTTGTTTGTAGCATTCTAAAAGTTCGTGTTGTTCAGTGCTTAAGTGCATTTTGTCCTCTATAAAATGAGCATTCCATCGCCATAGGAGTAAAAGCGATAGTTATGTGCAATAGCTTCTTGGTAAATGCTTAAGGTTTGTTCTAGTCCGACAAAAGAAGCAACTAGCATTAAAAGTGTGGTTTTTGGCAAGTGAAAGTTGGTTAATAGTGCGTGGGTTGCTTTGGGCGGATTTTTGGGGTGTAAAAATAAATCACACTCTCCACTTAGTGCTTCTCCCTTATTAAATGCATTGCTCCTAACATAAGTTTCAATGGTACGTGCTGTGGTTGTGCCAATGGCGGTAATGTGCTTTGCTTCTTTCAACTTTCGTGCGGAATCTTCGGAGATGAAAAAAGATTCCGTGTGCATTGCATGTTCTAAAATATTTTCCACACTCACACCAATAAAAGTTCCAGCACCAGTGTGTAAGGTGATCTCTGTGGTATTAAAATGCTTGTTTAATTCCGTATAGGCACTTTTGCTAAAATGCAGTGAAGCTGTAGGTGCAGCAATAGCCCCTAAGTGCTTAGCAAAAACGCTTTGGTAATCTTCCTTGTCCGCTATCGTATCACTACGTTTAATGTAAGGGGGTAGGGGAATGTGTCCGCTGTGTTCTAAAAAGGTAAAAAAATCATCGCGACTTAGTGGAATTTCTTTATTTGCTTGTAGGGTAAAAAATTCTGCTTCTTTAAAACCGATTCCAAAATGTGTAGAGTCCTTTAGAATCCTAGCATAAACATTGTCAAAAGCAATGGTATTATTAGGCTTTAGACGTCCTTTAAATTGCATTAAATAGCGGTTATTGCTAAGCTCTTTATGAAAAAGTGCTTCAATTTTTGCACCCCTTTGATTTAGGGGGTAGTTTAGGAGTTTTTCGCCATAGATTCTAGCAGATAAAACTTTTGTATTATTAAAAACAAGCAATGTATCTTTGGGTAAAAAACTCGCAAAATCCCTAAAAGTGCTGTGTGTAATGGTAGAATCTTTGCGACGAAACACAAGCAGTTTTGCTGCTTCTTTTGGTCGGATAGGCTCTATTGCAATGCACTCTTTAGGAAGGGTGTAATCATAACTTGCTAGGGATAGAGGGTCCATTATGCTTCCTCTAAAGAGTCTTTAATGTATTCAAGGGGTTCTTCTTTGTAAGGATTGACCATTTTTGCAATTATAATAGAAATTCCATAAAGTAGTGTTAGGGGGATTGCCATTAAAAATTGTGAAAGCACATCAGGAGGAGTAAGAATAGCTGCTAGAATAAAGATAAAAACAATAGCAAACTTAAAGTAATCTTTGAGCGTTTTATCTGTTACTAGTCCAATTTTTGCTAGGAAAAATGTAATCACTGGAAGTTCAAAAGATACACCAAAGCCTATCATTAGCTTTGCAAAGAATCCTACATACTCTCCAATGCTAGGAAGTGCGGTAAATAACTGACTACCAAAGTTAATAAGATAGCCAAAGCCAATGGGGAAAGCAATATAATAAGCAAATGCACAACCGCATAAAAAGAAAAAAGTCCCAAAAATTACAAAAGGAATAACAAGCCTTTTTTCGTTATCATAAAGACCCGGGGCAACAAATGCCCAAATTTGCCAGAAAATCACAGGAAGTGCAAAAATAAATCCACTAAAAAACGCTACTTTAAGTGCTGTGAAAAATGCCTCACCAACTTGCGTAAAAATCACACTCTCGCGTCCATTTGGTAAGGCACTACTCAAAGGTTCTACCATCCAATTTAAAATAATCTCCCAAAAATAAAACGCCACTGAAAATGTAATTAAAAGTGCAATGGCAATGCGGATTAAACAGCGACGTAAATCTTGGATATGGGGTTTTAAATCTTCAAGCATTTAGGATTCCTTATGTTTTTTGAGATTTTCTCCAAAGCTTAAGGCAGTTTTGTTGCTAACATTTAGTTTGACCTCTCTTATGGTTTGTGTTTGTGTGTTTGAGTTTTTTTGGGTTTGCGGAGAGGTTTGTAGAGAAGTTTGCATTGTGGATTCTGCGTTTTGTGCTGTGGAAGCATTTGTAGAATCTTTTTGTAAAGTTTGGGGATTTTGTGGGGTTTGTTGTGCAATCTGTTGCGTTTGGGTGTTAGAATCCTCTAAAAGATTCTCATCTAAATCAAGTGTTTTTAAATCTAGCTCTTTTGTGAGATTTTGCGCACCTTGTGCAATGCTGTTTTTGTAAGCTAAAGCCTCTTCTTTAATCTTACTAAGATTAATTTCTTTATCTAAGCTTTCTTTTGCGTCTTCCATCGTTTTTTTCACAGCACGAAAAAACTTTGCCATATCTACAAGTGCTTTTGGTAATTTCTCTGGTCCTAAAAAGATAATCGCCACAACAGCAACCATTAAAATTTCAAAAAATCCCATTCCAAACATTGCTAAATCGCCTTTTTTACTAGCTAAACTTGGGATTTTATCTAATTTTGGAATAAAGTGTGCTTAGAAAAGTTTAGAATTTCTATTAAGAAGGTGGAAAATGACGGATAGATTTTTTAACAAAGAAAGATTTAAAAAGGCACTATTTATTGGTTCTTTAATTGGAGTTTTAGTGGGTTTTAGTGGTTGCATTTCTGCAAAGACGGATGCTTTTTTATTAGGTGCCGGACTTGGTGCTGGCACAACAGCGTATTTGCTAAATGGCGGAAGTATAGCAGGATATAGTTTGCGTTCTTTTCAAAATGGAGACAGGAATCCCACGACGCAACAATACAGGGATTTTTCAATCCCTAGTGAGTTAGAGTGGCAATATATGGGGGAGGAGATTTTCTCTGAAGCGCAATTACAACAAGCACAAGGAATGGGTAAGTTTTATTAAAAGCGTGGGTCTGCGATTCTACCTTCAATTGCGCTTTTTGCAGCAACTGCGGAATTTGCAAGATACACTTCAGAATTTCTAGCACCCATTCTCCCTACAAAGTTGCGGTTTGTCGTAGAAACACAGCGTTCGTTATCCCCTAAGATTCCCATATATCCACCAAGACATGCACCACAAGTTGGATTTGAAATCAATGCTCCAGAATCTAATAGAATATCAATATAACCTAACTTGTGCGCGTCTTTGTAAATTTGTTGTGTTCCGGGTGTAATGATTAGTCGCACATCTTTATGCACCTTTTTCCCTTTTAGAATCTCACTTGCGATTTTTAAATCACTCAAACGCCCATTTGTGCAACTGCCAATGAAAACTTGGTCAATCTTTAAATTATCTTTGAGAGCTTGAGAAATGCTTTTTCCATTGCTTGGTAAAAAGGGGTAAGCAATAATAGGTTCAAGGTTGCTAGTATCAATGGAGATAGTGCGTGTATAAGTAGCATTTGGATCTGAAAAAAACTCTTTTGGCTGTGTGCGCAAACTTGGGCGACTTGCTAGAAACTCGCGAGTAATGGAGTCTGGAGCAATAATTCCATTTTTAGCTCCTGCTTCAATTGCCATATTACAAAGCGAGAAGCGATCGTCCATACTAAGATATGCTATCCCCTCACCACAAAATTCTAAGGTTTGATAAAGCGCACCATCTACGCCAATTTGACGAATGACCTCTAAGATTAAATCTTTTCCATAAATATGCTTTGCAGGTTTGCCGATGAATTCCACCTTAATAGAACTTGGGACTTTAAACCAATTGCGCCCTGTAATCATAGCATAAGCTAAATCTGTGCTTCCCATGCCTGTGCTAAAAGCACCTAATGCGCCATGTGTGCAAGTATGAGAATCTGCGCCAATAATCACATCACCACTTACCACAAGCCCTTTTTCTGGCAAAAGTGCATGTTCAATCCCCATATCTTTTTCGTCAAAGAAATATTTGAGATTGTGTTTTTTAGCAAAATCACGACTAATTCTTGCTTGATTAGCACTTGCAATATCTTTTGCAGGAATAAAATGATCCATGACAATGCAGAATCCATCGGGATTTGCAAGTTTTGTTGCGCCACTTTCTTCAAAGGCTTTAATAGAAAGTGGTGTTGTGATGTCATTACCAATAACCATATCAATGGGGGAATCTACAATATCTCCTGCATACACGGTTTTACCTGCATGGTGTGAAAAGATTTTTTCTGTGATGGTTTGTTTCATTGTTGTTCCTTTTAGAGATTTAACGCATTTTTAAAGTGGTTTTGGATTTCTAGAATCTTTTGTTTTTGCCTATAAAAACTATTGGGATTTGCCACCAAATATGCACTAATTTCCATAATTGTATGATCAATTTTTAAATTGTTTTGACGCATTGTATCGCCGGTTTCTACCAAATCTACAATTGCATCTGCCATTCCAACAAGGGGAGCTAACTCGATGGAGCCATAAAGTTTAATAATATCCACACTCATTGCTTTTTGTATAAAAAAGGCTTTGGTAATATTGACCATTTTTGTGGCAATTCTTAGGTTTGGGTTTGCAAAACTAAAGGTATAAGAGTTTGGAGAGCCGATACACACGCGACATTTTCCAAAACCTAAATTAAGCAAACGCACAAGCGGACTTTTTTGTTCCTCTAGCACATCAAGCCCTACCACACCAATATCTGCTACACCGCGTTCCACATAGGTAGGAACATCTTGATTTCTCACAAGCATAAAGCTAAATGCATCTTTTTGTAAAATGAGTTTGCGATCCTCAAATTGTAGTGGCATATTTAAGAAACATTCAAAAATTTCTAGTGTTTTTTCTGCATTGCGCCCTTTTGGAAGTGCAACCCTAATCATAAGTAAATCCCTTTTGCTGTGAAATTCGTCTCGATTGCCTTTTGCATTCCTTTAAAAACGAGCAAATCATCATAAAAGCAGTTTTCAAAGAAATGCGAAAGAAATTTGCCATCACCGCCTGTGAAATGGATTCTTTTATTTTTGGAGATAGTTTGCAACATTAAAACAATCGATTTTAGCATTCCATAGCTAATAGCGTCTTTAGTGTTTTGCGGAAATGTGTTTAAATCCACAGAAAGATTCATTTCTTGATCTAAAATGGCAATATTGCTAAACATTTTGCGGTATTGCAAAATACCGGGCATTATAAAGCCGCCTAGATGGATACCTTGATGCATTATATCCACAGTTAGCGCACTTCCAGCATCTACAATCACGCCGTCATTAACTGCCATACAAGTTGCGATTCTATCCACGCCTAAACCCTTGTAAGTGGTGTCAAGATTTAAGTGATTGCATAAGTCAAAACAGCGCTTGTGTGAGCGTAAAAGCGCATTTGTGGAATCCTTATTGACGCTAATGTAAATAATTGTTTCTTTAGGGTCTTTTGGAGTGAGTGCATGCTTATCTTCTTTCCAAATTCTTCCGCAATAGTAAAAATGTAAAAAACTATTTCCAATATCGCAAAGAATCATTGAAAGCACCTATTGAATATTAAAGAATGTATCATGGATAAAAATTTTATCCGATGCAGAAAAAGTCGGTGTAGAGATTTTATTGGGTAATTTCTTAATTGTGCTTGTTTGTAAAGCATCATCTACTAAAATCATATAGCCTTGTGTTTCAAGAACAACAATATCTTTTCCATGGTTTGTTGCAGAAAAATTCGCAAATGGGAATTTCATACGACGTGTTTCGTTTAAATCTCTATCTGTTAGGATAATCTCACCTTCATTAGAGAAAATAAAGATTCTATCTTCAAAAAACAGAATATCTTTAATATTGGAATCAAAGGTATTAATGATATTTGGGCTAACAGAAATGATACGTTTTGGGGTTGCAGCAACCATACGATTTCCAATAGCTTCTAAGAAAATCACATTGTTAAAGAATTTATCTCCATTGACCACGATGTTTCTAACAAGGCGCATACTTGTCTTATCTACAACAATGAGTTTGCCATCTAGTGTTGGGATTACGACAATATCTGTTAGAAAATAAGGCGAGGCAATGAGTGTATTATTTGCAGGGGCTGGGACATTTTCTTGGCGATAAACTATTTGCATATTTTCTAAATCATAGATTGCAATTGTGTTGGTATCAAAAACAATGGCGATAAGGTTGTCATCTATAGAGGCACTTATTGGAACGTCATCAAGTGCAATTGTAGTTTCTTGTTTATCTTTCTTGTTGATTAACACAAGGGATTTGCTAAGCTGCGTAATGTAGTATTCTTCACTTTCATTGAGGTATTGTGCGTCTTTTTTTAGAAAAATGTTTGGAATCTCGCCATTTTTTGTAATAAACTGCCCATTTTTAAGCGTGGCTCCATCACGTACAATGGTTTGAATACTACTTGGGATTTTACCATTATAAGACACTTTGCCTTTTATGGTATCCTCCTTAGGTTCAAAATAATACTTTGAACCACAACCGCTTAGCATTAAAGCCCCAATAATTCCTAAAAACACAAGTTTCAAAGAGTGTTTTAAAAAACTATTTTGCATTGTTGATTCCTTTAAGGCTAAAATGTGTCAGTGCATTTGCAATATCACGTAATGGAGAGTCATTTTTAATCTTTTCTAGAATTTCTCTAGCTTTTTGTGCATTTCCTGCTTGCATTTCTAAAAGTGCAGCTTGTAAATAGCCAAAATCTCCAGCACTTTGAGAGTTTAGCACATTCAAATCTTTATTGAGCGAAGCATTTTGCACTTTTGCAAATTGCGCAATGAGAGGATCTTTAGAAGATTCTAAAGTTTTTAGTGTAGTGCTATCTTGATTTTTTAGTGCATTTTGAAAAAGATATAAATCATACAATCTACTCTTGGAGTCTTTTAGGATTGTAAGTGCAGCCTCATCGCCTTTTAGTGCTTTTTCATATGCATTTGCTAGAGTTTGTTGTCTGTTTTCTTGATAGTAGTTATTGCCAACATAACCAGCAATAGCGATAGTAGCGATTCCAAGTAGTGCAAAAAGCAGAGTTTTATAACGTCTAAACCAACTCTCAAGACGTAATAAACTCTCAAGCATTTTCTCATCATTATTCATTTCTTCTTTGATGTATTTTACATTTTGTTTTAAGCTCAAATTCTTCTCCTTTATTTACCTACCAGTGCTTCCAAAGCCACCACTACCACGTTCTGTATCGTCTAGAGTTTCAGCGATTTCAATTTTTGCCCTCTCAACTAGACAAAGCACAGCTTGTGCAATTCTATCACCAATATTAATGGCAAAATTCTCTTTTCCATGGTTAATTAAAAGAACTTTTATTTCTCCGCGATAGTCTGCATCCACAGTCCCAGGTGCATTTAACACAGAGATTCCATGTTTTAGAGCTAACCCACTTCTAGGGCGCACTTGAATTTCGTATTTATTGCTAAAACTAAAGCTAAGCCCTGTTGGCACAAGTGCATATTCTCCACTTTTTATTGTAAGGCTTTCACTTGCGCACAAATCAAAGCCAGAAGCACTGCTTGTTTGGTATTTTGGAAGTGTTGCATTTGGGCTTAAAAGTTTGATTTTTAGCACAGCCATTATCTTAATCCTTAAAACACGATAGGCTTATAAGTGATTTCTAAAATCTCGTAATCCACGCGCCCTTTAGGCAAAACTACACCCACTTCATCGCCTACAACCTTGCCTAAGAGTTGCTTCGCAAGGGGGGAGTGGTAAGAGATTAAGCCTTTATCGGGATTGCTTTCTGTTGCTCCTACGATAGTGTATGTGTAGCTCTCCTCTGTGTCTAAATCTTCTAGTGTTACTGTTGAGCCAAAACTTATCTTCTCATGGGAGAGTGTTGTAGGGTCAATTACGCGTGCTTCTGCGACAAGCTGTGTTAGCTCATTAATACGTGCATCCAAAAAGAGCTGACGTTCTCTTGCGGCGTGGTATTCCGCATTTTCTTTTAAGTCGCCATGCTCTCTAGCTGTGTCAATCTCAATAATGTTTTTTGGTCGCTCAACTTCTTTTAGGTTCTTTAGTTCAGTAATTAGCTTATTGTAGCCATATTCTGTCATAGGTTCCACAAAGATTCCTTAAAAAATGAAATAATTTGAAATAGTAAGGCAAAGAGAGTTAAAAAGCCCTTTATTTTTGTAAATTTTTTATCAAATTTTCTAAATTTGTTGCGCAATTTTGCGCACTTCCATGCTGTAAATAGTCTTGAAGTTTGGCTTTTTGTGCAAAAAAGTGTGTGTAATTATAGTTTTCATAGGCATAAAGTAGATTTTGTGGTGTAACTAAGCTTTGTAAAAATTCTGGGTGAATGGGTGGATTTTTTGGGTTTGGGTTGTTCTTTGGAGATTTGTAAGTGCAAAATTCTAAGAAAATGTTAGCTAAGCCAATGAAATTTAACTTTACAAGGGTTTTAGCAATGTAATAATCTAGCATACGCGTTTTGTAAGCTAGAATAGTTGGAATCCCTAAAAGAGTAGATTCTAACGTGGCAGTTCCGCTGCATACAAAAGCAAAGGAGCAGTCTTTTAAACCCTCATAAGTATCAAAGGCGATTTCAAAATCACTAAGATTTCCATAAATTGCACTTAAATTCTTATTTTCAAATGTCTTAGGTATGATTAAAAGCGGAATCTTTCCCTTGTCTTTTAGCATTTGTGCTAAGGTCTTAAAAATAGGAAAAAGTGCGCGTATTTCTGCCTTTCTTGAGCCGGGCATAAAAGCGATTTTTTTTGAATCTTGACGCGCATTTAAAGAATAGGGAATCGTATCTAATAGCGGATGTCCAACATAGCAAATGGGTGTATTTTTAGGATAAAAATCCCATTCAAAGGGCAAAATCCCCCAAAGAGAATCGCAGATTCTGCTTAAAACCTTAGCGCGATAAGCTTTCCACGCCCAAACCTGCGGTAAGATATAATAAACAATATAAGGGGGATTGGTAGAGTGTTTTTGACAAATTTTACGAATGTTTTTAATAAGTGGAATGTTAAACGAGGAGGAATCCATAAATAGCGCAATATCGCAGGAGCTAGCAAGCTTAGCAAGCTCTTTTTGGATAGTAAGAAATTTTGGAATTAATTTTAAGATTCCACTAAAACCCATTACGCGAAATACAGAGGGATTGTAAGTGCTTGTGTATCCCTTAAGCACTTTGCTATCAAAGATTCCACAAAGGACAAAGGGGATATTTTTTTCTTTAAAAGCATTGAGAAATTTTAAGAGATGCAGATTCGCAGAATATTCTAGGGCAGAGACAAAGATTCTTACAGGTTTCAAGGCTTATTGTTATTTGTGGAGTCTAAAATTATGGAATCTTGCATTAGAGTTGTTGTTGCAAGGGTTTCTTGTGGGTTTGAATTTAGGGAATCACTTTTTGAAGTCTCTTGTTTTGAAATTTCTTGTGGGCTAATTGCCCTATTTGTTGTTTGTGTTTCTTGAAGTAAATCACGCATTTCAATTTGTAGTTTTGCTAAATCTAAATCCAGAGTTTTAAGCTTTGATTCTGCATTGATGAGTGCATCAAACAACTCTTTAGCACTTTTTAAATGCACATAATCCTCTGCTGGATTTGCAAGCAAACGTTGGTGTTTTTGGTAAGAAACTTCTAGTTTTGTCAGGGGTTTTGGGGCAGTGTGGGGAACTTTTGCAAAGATTGCTTGTATTGTTTTTAACGTCTCTTGTAAGCCCTCACATTGCATATAAAGGCTAGTAAAGTCTTTTGTTTTAGATTCCATAAAAACATTAGAATCTAATTCTATGGAATCTTGTAGTTTTTTTTGCACAACACCCTGTGTTTTTAATCCTTTATCTTCTAATGTTTTATTGCTCTCTATTAAAGCTTTATTTTTAGCTTCTAGCTCTTTATTTTGCGCAAGTAAAAGTGCGTTTTTTGCCGAAGTGTCGTTAAAGGATTTAATTAAGGCTTCTTTATCTTTTTTAAGTGCGTTAAACTCTTTATTAAAACTCTCTCTAGCCTCTTCAAAAATTGCATAAATCTGCCATGTTTCTTTAATTTCATTAAGTTTTTGTGTAAGTTCTCTTAAGGCGGAGAGATTTTGCATTAGATTTTGTTCCTAAAAAACCAAAGAAACGCGAACATTATCCCAGAAGTCTTAGGAAATGCGGAATCTAAAATGAAATCATAAGCTTCCGCTTTTGGGATAAACACCACTTCAATATTCTCATCATCAACCCCACCGCCCAAATTTTGACGATAGCTTTCATCAAGCGTTGCAAAAAATAATGTTTGCTTACTTCCAGCAAAACCCACCGAGCTATAAAATTCCGCAATTTGCGTGATATTCTCTAGCGGAATGTTATATCCGCATTCTTCTAAAATTTCTTCTTGCATAATAACATTTAGTGGCTTGTCTTTATCAGTGATTCCAGCACATAGTTCAAAAGTGTAGCCAATTTCAGTTTTTAAATGTTCTGTGTTACGATTCCTCTCTTTTAAAAACACAGCAGGACGAAACTGCTTAACAATAACAAATGCGTCCTTTTGTGTGTGATAGAGTAATGCTGCAACACTATCATGCGCTTCAATAATATCCCAACTACGTTCTTTACCATTTTCGGTAAAAAGCATTCTTTTAAATTTAATGTATTTAGAATCCTCACACGCACTAAAGCGGATATTTGAAATATTCTTAGGTTGCATTAGTTTAGATTCTTATCATCTTTGCTAAGATATACGATATAGTCATTTTTGACACGTTTAAAGGGTATATTTTGGAGTCTATCTTCTCTTAGGGCTGTATTTAGTGCTTCTTTGTAGTTTTTAGCACTGATTAAAAAGCTCTCCTTTTCTTTTCCTTGTAGTTTAGATTGTGCGACTTTTAAGTGTTTGATGGGATTGACTGCGTTGCCATTTTTATATAAGCCAAAATGTAAATGCGGTCCTGTGCTAAGCCCAGTGCTACCCACCGTTCCAATTTTTCTACCTTGTTTGACTTGAGTGCCTGTGCGGATTTTACGTTCAATTTTATGCATATGTGCATAAAGCGTTCTGTATCCATTATCATGCTGAATAATCACGGTTTTACCATAACCGCCCTTTGTTCCAGCAAAAAGCACTCTTCCATTACCAGCAGCGCGGATTGGCGTGTGTCTAGGGGCTGCATAATCTGTGCCTAAATGTGGGCGTTTATAGCCTAGAATTGGGTGTTTTCTCCCCATTGAGAAATGTGAAGAGATTCTTTTATATTGTAAAGGCACAGTAAGTAAATATTTGGTTAAATTATTTCCCTTTAAATCATAGAAGTGTCCATCTTCATGGCGGATAACATATCGGTTGTTGTTGCTCACTCTAAGTGTGGAAGCCTTGATATTTGGCGCACCAAAGTTCTTGCCTAAGCGGTATTTGCGCTCATAAATAATTGCGAGTTGGTCTCCCTTGCGCACTTCTTTGCGAAAATCTACACTTCCTTTATAAGCTTGGATAAAATCACTTGCTAAAAAACTATCTCCTGTTAAGCGGGTAATATCGTTATAAAGAGAGTTGCTTACAGAGAGCGAAATTGTATGTTCTTTAGAAAAATACACAATTGGAATTGCGCGCATTCCGTATTTATCGCCTTGTTTAAAGACATGCAGTTGTGAATTTTCATTAATGGGAATGAGTGCTTGTAAGAGCGTAGAATCATCATAAAGCGTATAATAAGTGCTTCCGCTAATAATCTCATCGGCAAGTTCTTTATCCTCTGGTGCTAACTCATAATAAGTCTTTAAGGGGACTGCATTTTTTTCAAAGAAAGTGAGCAGAGTTTGCCCTTGCTCCCATTTGGATTCTTGAAGGGTTGCAGCGTGTGAAAACGTCCCAAACACTCCAAAAGCGAACCAAAATTTAAGCGTATTTTTAAAGTATTTTGCGGTTTTAAACCCTTTGATAATGCGCATAATAAGCCTTTAAAGATTTTTAATTTTTGAAAAGAAGTTAGGGATTATAGCACAAAATACGCAATTTAGGGCAATAAAATCTAAAAAATGCTTAAAATAGAGAAATTTTGCTATAATCTTGCATTTATCTTACACAAAAGAGCTTAAAGGAGCATACATAATGAAAGATTGGTTTATGCCATCAATTGGGTTTGGATTGTTTGTGTATTTTATGCTTTTTGTGATTTTATATGCTATAAAGATTGGTGGTGCAAATGTTCCATTGCATAGTGAAGTGCAACATATCGCACCGGCAAAAAACGAAACAGAGAAGTTTTTACAAGATGTTGCAAAAAGTGTGCGTGAATCCTTTTAGTTTTTTAAAATTTAGCCGATATATAAGTTAAGATTTCATAGATAAGGAGTGAAAATGATTAGCCATTTGATGAGCAATGCGACTTTTTCAACCGCTATTAATCAAGCAAACAATAAAAACACTGCGCAAGTTAATGCAAAAAATGAAGCTATTGACGATAAGCAAAAAACAAAAGAAACCACAAAAACAGATTCCAAAGTTGAAGCTATTAAAGACGCTATCAAAAAGGGAACATATAAAATTGACATAAGGGGAAGTGCAGAGAAATTGGCACAAGAATTGCTTAGATAGGGATAACTACATTTTATTAGGAGTTATCATGTCTTTGCAATTTTTACAAGACGCATTAGAGGATATTAAAGCTCTAATTGCGATCACTGAACAAGATATTGCAGATATTAAGGTTGCAAACAATGAAGCAATCTTTGCAAGGATTCCCCAAAAAGAAGAATTAATCGCATCATTTATCCGCAAAAAAGAAGCTTACGCCGAAGAGGTGGCAGAACGTTTACGTAAAGAGTTTCCAAATTCTACATTAGAAGATCTCACTTACGAAGATAAGCAACGCTTATTAGGTGAGGGTGCTAGTGAATACACAGCAGCTTTACATGATAATTTAAACTTATTAAAAGATTTAAATTTACGTTTTGGCAAGATGTCCTTAGCTGTTTCTGAATTTTATAGCTCACTTTTAGGCAAAATCGTTCCTGTTGAAGATAGAGGATACAAAAAGCAATCACTAGGCAACGCATCATTTTTACAAGCAGAAGTTTAAAGGCTAGGTTATGGGCGGATTACTTTCTTCTTTAAACACTCCTTATACCGGGCTAACTGGACATCAAGTAATGGTAGATGTTACAGGAAATAACATTGCCAATGCAAACAATGAATTTTATTCGCGTCAAGTTGTGCGAAGTGCTGCTGAAACTCCCCTTTGGAAACAAAACTACGCATTAGGGCAGGGCTTAGATGTTTTAACCATTGAACGTGTGCATGATGAGTATAGTTATATGCGCTACAAAAAGGCAGCTTCGGAAAAAACCTATTACGACACAAGTTTTTCTGGGCTCAAAGAAGCTTCCTCTTACTATCCAGAAATTGACGGAGTTGGAATTTATAAAGATTTGCAAAGTTATTTTAATGCTTGGAAAGACCTCTCTACAAAAGCCGGAGACCCAGCGCAAAAGGTTGCCCTAGCAGAACAAGCAAATACGCTCACAAAAAATATCCGTGAAACACGTAAATCTCTAGAGTATCTCCAACAACGTTTAAATGATGAAATGAAAGTAGCAGTTGATGAAGTCAATCGCTTAGGAGAACAAATCGCAATCTTAAACAAAAAAATCAAAGAGTATGAAAACCAAGACTTTAACAAAAAAGCGAATGATTTGCGTGATTTGCGCGACCAATACGAGTTTGAAATTAATAATCTCATCGGTTGTGATGTCTTTAAACAAAATGTGCGAGGAAGCGCGTGCGTGAATAAAGATATTGCCGATTTTGATGATGATTATACGCTAACAATTGGCGGACACTCTATTGTAGATGGTGATTCCTTTCACCCTCTAGTTTTAGATAATTCCGAAAATCCAAGCGGAATCTATACGATTAAATATTTAAGAAACGATCATAAGCCTTATAATTTGACAAACGCTTTAAATCAGGGCAAAGTTGGCGCAATATTAGATTTAATCCGCACTGAAGATGTGCTAACTTGTAACGGAACAATAGGTAAGCTTCAAGTATATATTAATGATTTGGATACTTTTGCAAATGGAATCATAGAAGCCACAAACAATATTTACGCAGAATCTTCACAGCTAAGCGCAAGAAGCGACCAATTAATCATAGATGCAAGAGATGCGCTAACAACAAGCGGCTATAATGTGCATGAGGGAACATTTAAAGTTGTGATGTATGACAAAGATGGCAATGCATTAGGAGCTAGAGAAGTAACGATTAATAATCTCACAACAATGCAAAGTATCATAAACCAACTCAATGCAAATGTAGATGACAATCAAGACGGAAATGCTTTAAATGACTTTGATGATCGTTTTGAAGCAGTCTATAACAACGACTCTAAAACTTTTAGTATTGCTTCTAAAAATCCCACACAAGAAGTTTATATCTCAATTCAAGATAATGGCACAAACTTCGCGGGTGCATTTGGTATTAATCGCTTTTTTGACGGCAATGATGCAAGCAACATTGAGCTTGCACAACAATACCGCAATGACCCAACACTTATTAGAGCCTTTAGAGAAGCCGTAGATGGAAACTTTGTTGTAGCAAACAAAATGCAACAATTGCAATTTGACAAGATTACCTTTACAGACTATAAAGGGGAAGAACGTTCAGAAACTATTGGTGGGTATTTTCGTTACATTGCTGGCAAAGTTGCTTCAGAGACACAAGCGACACAAACCACACAAGCAACAAAAGAAGCCGTCTATACTGCCACAAAGAAAGAGTATAAAGCCCTTTCAGAAGTTTCTGTTGATGATGAGCTAGTCAATCTTATCCGATTCCAAAGCGGATATAGCGCAAATGCGAAGATGATAACAGCTATTGATGAAATGATAACTACATTATTAGGAATTAAGAATTAAGAGTTAGCTCTTAATTTGAATATTCCTTCAAATTCTCAAACTTTATAAAAAATTCTAATCCATAATACCTTAAACATATTCTAGCATTTGATAAAATAAAATGCCTTGTGATAATTCTGATTTATTGCTATTTCTATAAGATTTATTGAGTTTTGAACATACTAGTTTTTAGATTTAGATTCTTTACTTTTCTTGTATAATTTGTGCGGTGAAGTTGAATTCCTTAGTGAATTGAGACTTCACTAAGGGAAATTTGCTTCTCCAAAAGGAGGAAAGTAAATTGAAATTCATCGTAATTATAGCATTAATTTGCATAATTGCAACCTTAGCATATTAGAAGTTAAGGAAGCTTTAGGGTGTAGGGATAAGCACCTATGCCCCTAAGCGATGAATTACCCTTGCTTTACCTCTCTTGCTTATTTACTAGAAAAAAACTTCAAAATATAAATAATAATGTTTTCTTAAATATTTAATAACAAACGCGGTGCATTACTTAGGTATTGGAGTTTTTGGGAGCGTGGAGAGTTGTTTTTTTGTTTAGAGAGGGTGTTGTTGGGGTATTGTGAGTAAATTTAAGTAAAAAATTTTGTTTTTTAGGCAGAAAACTTGCTTTTTATGCTTAAAATCTTGTATAATGCACCCTGTAATTTTTACAATTTTACCTAACATAAGGAGATTAGAATGAAATTTCTAAAATTAAGTTTGGCAGCAAGTGTTGCACTAGGCGCATTCTCTACGGCAAGTTTTGCGCAGCCATTAGAGGAGGCAATCAAGGGTGTAGATGTAAGTGGGTTTTTAAGATACCGCTACAATGATGATAGATTTGATGATGGAACTGAAGGTGGTGCTACACACAGATGGAGAGCACAAGCAGATTTCAAAACTCCAGTGGTGAATAATGTTGCTTTAAATTTGGGTGTGCTTTATAATAACGAAGACCAAAATGTAAACCATGGAAAAAGTGGAATTGGAACAGGTTCTGGACTTGGTGCTGGAAAAGACGGCAATGATAAAGATTTTGGTGTAAGCACATTTTATGCGACAATCACTCCAGATTCCACAGCAACAACTGTAATCATCGGTAAGCAACGTCTTGGCACTCCTGTAACAGATCCGTTAGATGATAGAGGAACAGGTATCCTAGCTCTAAATAGCGACATTACAGGCTTGACTCTAGCAGCAGGTGCATTTGACTCTTGGAGTTTAGATGATCTACAACCCGGATATGGCCCTACTGATACTCTGAGAAATCCAAATGGTGATAGCTCAGTAGATAAGCCACTTTACACTTTAGCAGCAATCTATGGTGTAGATACAGCTTATGGTAATATCGGTGCGCAAGCCTGGGGCTTTATCGTAGATGATATCGTAGATGCTTCTGCTTTCTTAGAGTTAGCATACAAAGGAAGCTTATTGAATGCTAAATTGCAATATGCTTTCGCAAAACTTAACAATGGAGAAGGTAGTATTATTCAAGCTTTAGCTGGAAACCCTAATAATCCCGAAAGAAGAGGTCTTCCTCAAGCAAATGATGTGCTTTCTTTCCAAATTGGTGCGGATTTCACAAATAACTATAGCATTCCACTAGATGTGAAACTAGGCTATATCACAAACTTCCAAGACGGAGTTGTTGCACTATTTGATGATGAAGGTGCATTAGCAAAAGCTGGTAAAATCTGGTGGCAAAATGAAACAACAGGTGTAACATTTGGTCTAGGTAAAGCGTTAGGTCAATTCTATGGTGTTAATTCTGATATCTATGGTCATGAGACTACTCTTAATGTCTTCTATGGCGCAGTTAGCTATGGCTTAGTGGATAATAGACTAAGAGTAGGTTTAGAGGGTGTTTATGGTAAGAATACTATAGATAATCCTAGAAATAATCTTTCTGATAGAAAGGTTGATTTTACAGAAATTACTCCAACAATCAGTTGGCAACACAATCAAAACTTAAACATCTCTGCATTCTATGCAATGCTAAGCACAAATGATAAACATAAAACAGCAACTAGCAACAACGATGAAGACAGAAATAGAGCAAGAGTAGAAGTAAAATACTCTTTCTAGTTTCTCTGTTAAGAATCCCTTTTGGGATTCTCCTCCCTTTTACTTACTTAAAACTTCTTTTTTTATTGATTTTCAAATTTTTACGATTTTTTTATTTTCTTGCTTAGAAACTCTTTTTTATTGATTTTCAAATTTGCGATTCTTTAAAAAGTAACACAAATCA
The DNA here is from genome assembly GCF_019711685.1 of Helicobacter turcicus. Taxonomy (GTDB): domain Bacteria; phylum Campylobacterota; class Campylobacteria; order Campylobacterales; family Helicobacteraceae; genus Helicobacter_D; species Helicobacter_D turcicus. Next base: position 52,235 of record NZ_JAIGYQ010000006.1, on the reverse strand, counting down.
AGCCCCTACACCTAGACTTGATAAAAATGAATTGCTTAAGGCTCTCCTTAGTGTAGAGACTTTATAATTAAAGTGGTTTTTTTAAGGGTGCTTATTTAAGCTTTAGGGCTTGGATAAGCACAATTAGCAAGATTAAAATCAATGCTACTTCCAACATCAAAACCTCCTTCCTTATCAAGCAAAGAGATTTCTCCTTAAGCAATTAAGATTATATCAAAATTTCATCAATTCTCTAGAATGTAGGCTTATATTAACTTTGGTAGCCAATAGACAAAATAATGCTTAAACAGATATTTAAAGTAGAATATTTGGAACTAGTTGAGCTGGGCTCTAACTTTGCATCAAGTCTAATAGACTTTGCTTTGGATTTTTGCCTTGAATGATAAGTGCCACCTCTTTTGCAATAGGTGTGTAGATATTGTGTTTGTTTGCGAGTGCGTAAATCTCCTCTGAAGTCTTTACTCCCTCTGCAACTTCTCCTAGTGTTTCTAAGATTTCTTGCAATCCTTTTCCTTGCGCGAGATAAAGCCCTACGCGAAAATTGCGCGATAACTTGGAATTTGCAGTTAAAAACAAATCTCCAGCACCCGAGAGTCCTAAAAATGTGGAATCATGTGCTCCAAAAAACTTGCCAAATCGTGTCATTTCAACCAAACCTCTAGCAACTAGAGAAGCACGAGCATTATGTCCTAGACCTAAACCCTCACAGATTCCACTTGCAATAGCAATGACATTTTTATAAGCCCCACCAATCTCACCTCCTGCAATATCTAAAGAAACATAAGGCTTGATAAAACTAGGAAAAAGTGCGCACCATTCTTTTGCAAGTTTCTTTGATTTTGAATGGATATTTAGTGCGCAAGGTAAGGCGTTTTGCACTTCTTTTGCAAAGCTTGGTCCTGCAAGGTAGCTTAGATGTGCTTTAGGATAAAAGGATTCAAAGATTTCGCTCACAAATTGTCCATTTGCGATTCCTTTTGAAGCGACTAAAATCTTAGCATTTTTTGGTAAAGGATTGGAGCTAAGCCACAAATGCAGTGCTGAACTTGCAATTGCTACGACAAAATAATCACTATCTTGAGCTTGCATTTGGGTAATTTGCGCTGTGGAATTTAGATTTTTGCGCGAGATGATAAAGGCGGAATTTTTTTCTTTGAAAGCAAAATGCAGCGCACTGCCCCAAGCTCCGCCACCAAATATGCTAATTTTAGGCATTTTAAACCTTTTATTGAAGTTTGTGCTTCATGCACTAAAGCTGAAATTTTAGTAAAAATATATTAAAATTTTGCCACATTTTTATAAAAGAGTTTGTAATGGCTTTAGGGAATTTACGCGAACGCTTAAATGGCTTGAATCTCTCACCAGCTTTTGGGCTAGTTACCAAAGTTGAGCAGGGGTTCTTATTAGCAAATGGGCTTTCTCCACGTATTGGCGATATTGTAAGAATCATAAGTGAGGGCAATCAAAGTATGGGAATGGTTACCACGCTTGAGAAAGATAGCTTCAAAATCACGCCTTTTTCATTTATCGAAGGCACAAAAGTAGGCGATAAAGTCTATCTCAATATGCGTGGGCTACAAATACCAGTGGGTCCAGAGGTTTTAGGACGTGTGATAAACCCTTTAGGAGAGGCGATTGATGGTAAAGGTGCAATTAGAGCAGAGGGAGCTATGCCAATTATCCGCGCACCTATTGAAGCAATGAAAAGGGGAATGATTAATGAAATCTTTAACGTTGGGGTAAAAAGCATTGATGGTTTATTAACTTGCGGCAAAGGACAAAAGCTTGGAATCTTCGCAGGAAGTGGGGTAGGAAAATCTACTTTAATGGGAATGATTGTGCGCGGAGCGGTGGCAAAAATCAAAGTTATCGCACTCATTGGTGAGCGTGGACGTGAAGTGCCAGAGTTTGTGGAGAAAAACTTAGGTGGAGATTTGACAAATACGGTGTTAATTGTCGCAACTAGTGATGATTCTCCGCTAATGCGTAAATATGGTGCATTTGCTGCAATGAGTGTGGCGGAGTATTTTAAAGCAATGGGTGAAGATGTGCTTTTTATGATGGATTCTGTAACGCGCTTTGCAATGGCACAAAGAGAGATTGGACTAGCATTAGGGGAGCCACCAACAAGCAAGGGTTATCCTCCATCAGTCCTAACACTTTTGCCGCAACTTATGGAACGTGCAGGAAAAGAAGAAGGGCAAGGTTCTATTACTGCTTTTTTTACGGTTTTGGTTGAAGGCGATGATATGAGCGATCCTATTGCTGATCAAAGTCGGAGTATTTTGGATGGACATATTGTGTTAGATCGTTCTCTAACGGATTTTGGAATCTATCCTCCTATTAATGTGCTAAATTCTGCTTCAAGATTAATGGGAGATGTGGCAAATAAGGAGCATATTGAAGCTGCTAGAAAATTTCGCCGTTTGTATGCTATGCTAAAAGAAAATGAAGTGCTAATAAGAATCGGCGCATACCAAGCAGGAAGCGATAAGGATTTAGATGAAGCTATTGCTAAAAAAGGCGCAATGGAAGAGTATCTAAAGCAGGATTGTAATGCAACAATCTCTTATGAAGAGAGTGTGCAGAAACTTATTGAAATTATGCACTAGATAAAAAGTAACATAATTTTTAGATTTCTATTAAAAAATTTATTTACAGAATCTAATTAGAAAAGTTTTTATTTTTTTAAGTAATTGTTTGTATAATGCGCAGATATTTTTAATAGTATAAGGAGAAAATTATGGCTGGTTATATTGAATTAACAGAGCAGAACTTTGAAGAGACAATCAAAGAAGGTGTGGCGATGGTAGATTTTTGGGCACCATGGTGTGGACCTTGCAGAATGATTGCTCCTGTGATTGACAAACTTGCAGAAGAATACAGCGGAAAAGTAAAAATTTGCAAAGTTAATACAGATGAGCAACAAGTCTTAGCCTCAAAATTTGGAATCCGCTCAATCCCTACAATCTACTTCTATAAAAATGGTGAAAAAGTAGATGAAATGATTGGCGCATCAAATGAGCAAGCTTTTAAAGATAAGATTGATGGTTTATTATAATCTTGTAGATTCTCTATTTTTGGAGCAAAAGAGGGCAGTGTGAAGAAGTGCTGCCCAAAACTTCCTATTGCATTCTTCATTGCTTTTATGGTGGGTGCGTTTGTTTATTATCAATATTCTTTCACTTCTACGATAAAGATTAATTTCACACAAGATTCCTTTTATACTTATACAAAAGAGGGCGTAAGTCTTTTTATGCCAGAATCACAACGTTACAATGTGTGCATTTATAATAGCTTTTTAAAAGAACAAGAGGCATTTTTGCAAAAACAACTGCAAAATGGGATTCCACTTTTAGCTATTGATTTTTATCAGCAAGGACAAAATATTTTTAAAGAAAAAAATTTTAAATTAGTGCGAATTTCAAGCAGTTTAATGCTAAAATTAATTCATGGGTTCAATATAAGAGCATTACCACAATGTTTTATTATGAAACAAGATGCAAAGAATCCTATGGAATACACGCATTTAAAAGATTTTGGATTTTACAAAGTTATTAATTTTAAAACAGAAAATAAGGAGAAATGATGTTAGAATTAGCAATTATCGGTGGTGGTCCTGCTGGATTGAGTGCTGGATTATACGCAACAAGAGGCGGTTTAAAAGATGTTGTGATGTTTGAGAGGGGAATGCCCGGTGGACAGATCACTTCAAGTAGTGAAATGGAGAATTACCCGGGCGTTGCAGAGGTTAAAAGCGGATTTGACTTTATGATGCCTTGGCAAGAACAATGCTTCCGCTTTGGATTAAAACATGAAATGGCAGAGGTTGTTCGTGTTAAAAAGATAGGTAATCATTTTGGAATCCTTCTAAGTGATGGCAAAGAGGTAGAATCTAAATCTGTTATTATCGCAACAGGCGGGAGTCCAAAAAAATCCGGTGTAAAAGGTGAAGATGTATTCTGGGGCAAAGGCGTTAGCTCTTGTGCGACTTGCGATGGATTCTTCTATAAAAATAAAGAAGTTGCGATTTTAGGTGGTGGAGATACGGCAATTGAAGAGGCGATTTATCTTGCAAAAATCTGCTCTAAAGTTACTATAATCCACAGAAGAAATGAGTTTCGTGCGTCTCCTGTTACCGTAGAACGTGCAAAACAAGAATCAAAAATTGAGTTTTTAACGCCTTATGGGATTGATGAGATTTTAGGTGATAGCTCTGGGGTTACAGGATTGCAACTTAAAAATTTAGAAAATGGAAGCGAAAAGAAACTTGATATTGCATGCCTTTTTGTGCTGATTGGTTATAAGGTTAATAATGCAGTGCTAATGCAAGAAGATGGTCATAGCCTTTGTGCGCTTAGTGAGTATGGAGAAGCACTTGTTAATCTTAAAATGGAAACAAATATTTCAGGATTGTTTGTTGCAGGGGATTTGCGTGTAGATGCATCAAAACAAGTTGTGTGTGCGGCAGCAGATGGTGCAACAGCGGCACTTGGTGCGATTGAATACATTGAACATCACAAATAAAGGATAGATATGTTGGGTATTGGAGTCTTTGGTGCAGGTGGTCGTGTAGGGCAGCTTCTTGTTGAACTAGCAAAGAAAAGCAATGTAGTCAAACTAAACTCTGTGTATGTGCGTAAGGATTTGGATTTTTCCATTGACCCGGGTGTTTTAATCACAAAAGATTTAAAAGTATTTTTAGGAAGCACAGATGCGATTATTGATTTTACAACTGCTGAGGGGACAAGAGCATTGCTTGAAGTGGCATTAGAGAATCCAAAGCCAATTGTGATAGGCACAACAGGACTTGAAGCACACCATGAAAATCTTATTAAAGAAGCGTCTAAAAAAATGCCAATTCTTTATGCAAGTAATATGTCGCTAGGCGTTGCTGTGTTGAATAAGGCAGTTAAGCTTGTGGCTAGCACATTGCGTGATTTTGATATTGAAATTGTAGAGACACATCATCACCATAAAAAAGATTCTCCAAGCGGCACGGCATTACATTTAGCACAAACTTGCGCACAAGCTAGGGGGCTAGATTTGGATTCTGTGCGTCAAAGTGGTAGAAATGGTAATATTGGTGAGCGTAGTAAAGATGAGATTGGTGTAATGGCACTACGTGGAGGTGATGTTGCTGGAATCCATAATGTCGGATTTTATGGAGATGGTGAGTATTTGGAACTCATTCATACAGCAACATCACGTGCAACTTTTGCACAAGGTGCAATTAAAGCAGCACTTTGGCTAAGAAATCAACCAAATGGCTTATATGGCATTGACGATGCTTTAGGGCTATAATGTGAAAGCAAAGCTAATGTGTCAAACTGCAGAAAATAGCAGTTGGCAGAATAAAAGTTGGCAAGAAGAATGTGCAGTTGTTGGCGTGTATAATACACAAAATGCGGCAAGTCTAGCGTATTACTCCCTTTTTTCTATGCAACATAGGGGGCAGGAGGCATCTGGGATTGCGACAAGTAATGGAGAAAAAATCACCACAATTAAAGGACATGGCTTAGTTACAGAGGTTTTTTGTGATGATAAGCTAAATAAACTCAAAGGTTTTAGCGCAGTGGGACATAATCGCTACTCCACAGCTGGTGGGGATTCTATCGCAGATGCGCAACCCATTTTTGCACGTTATGATTTAGGAGAAGTTGCCATTGTGCATAATGGCAATCTTACTAATGCGCATAAAATCCGCGATGAACTCATTAGCGAGGGAGCAATTTTTCAAAGCTATATGGATACAGAAAACCTTATCCATCTTATCGCAAGGTCCAAGAAAGAAAGTCTAATAGAGAGGATTAAAGAGGCGGTAACTAAGCTAGAGGGTGCGTTTTGTTTTGTGATTTTAAGTCGCAAAAAAATGTTTGTAATCCGAGATAGAAACGGATTTCGTCCCTTATCGTTAGGCGAGGTAACAAATGCTGATGGGAGTAAAGGTTATATTGTCGCTAGTGAAACTTGCGCTTTTGATTTAGTGGGGGCAAGATATATCCGCGATGTAGAGCCCGGTGAAATGCTTGTGTTTTCAAGTGAGGGAATGGAATCGCATAGTATTATGTCAAAGAATCCTTATCCTTGTGTGTTTGAGCATGTGTATTTTGCGCGTCCTGATAGCAAAGTTTTTGGGCATTTAGTATATGATATTCGTAAAAATATGGGAAAGGAATTAGCTAAAGAAAGCCCTGTGAGTGCAGATTTGGTGATTCCTGTGCCTGATAGTGGCGTGGCTGCTGCTCTTGGATATTCTAAGCAAAGTGGAATCCCTTTTGAACTAGGCATTATCCGCAATCATTATGTTGGGCGAACATTTATTGAGCCAACGCAGCAAATTAGGGAACTTAAGGTGCGTCTAAAGCTAAACCCAATCCGAGAGTTAATAGAAAATAAGCGCGTGGTTGTGATTGATGATTCCATTGTGCGCGGGACGACAAGTCGCCAGATTGTGAAAATTTTACGCGATTGTGGAGTAAAAGAAATTCATATGAGAATCTCTTCACCACCCACGATTTCACCCTGTTTTTATGGAGTGGATACGCCTAATAAAGAGGAACTTATTAGTGCAAAAATGTGCGAAGAGGAAGTTTGTAAGTTTATCGGTGCGGATTCTTTAACGTTTTTGTCGCTAGAGGGTTTGAAACGTAGTATTAGTGTGCAAGATTATCAATATTGTCAAGCTTGTTTTGATGGTAAATATATTGTTTAAGGTGGCGTGTGAAACAAATGCTAACATTTGGGCGCTATTGTAAGCGCCGTTTTGGTCAAAGGGTACGTAAGATTCCTATTGCGCTTGCTGGTTTTACTTGCCCAAATATTGATGGGAGTGTGGCGCGTGGAGGTTGTATTTTTTGTAAAAACGAGAGTTTTTCTCCAACACTTGATAAAGAACCAAAAGTGCGTATCACAATGCATCCAAATATGCAAGAAAATCCGCTTTTGGAGATGCAGTTAAAGCAATTGCATAGCCAATTTGATTGGCAAAGCGAATTTCATCGCAATAAGTTTGGAGTGGAACGTTATATGATTTATTTTCAATCCTTTACAAACACTTATGCGCCTTTTGATACGCTCCAAAAACTCTATACAGAGGCACTAAGTTTGCCAAATGTGGTCGGAATGTCTATTGGCACACGTACAGATAGTGTGGATTTAAAATTACTTGATTTTCTAGCGGAACTCTCACAAAAAAGAAAGCAAGAAATTTGGGTGGAATATGGAATCCAATCTGTGTATGATGAAACTTTAGCATTTATAAATCGTGGGCATGGCACGGAAAATATGGAGTTCTGTATTAAAGAAAGTAAGAAGAGAGGCTTAAAAACTTGTTCGCATATTATTTATGGGTTGCCAAAGGAGACAAAGGAGATGATGCTCCATACTCTAAAAACAGTGCTTGAGTGGGGAAGTGATGGGATTAAGGTACATCCTTTGTATATTATTGAAAAGACTCTACTTGCAAATTTATACGAAAAAGGGGAATATGCACCCATAACACTTAATGATTATATTGATTTGATTGTGGAATCCTTAAAAGTAATCCCTAAAAATATTGTTTTGCATAGAGTTAGTGCTGGTGTGCGTAATGATACGCTACTAGCTCCTAAATGGTGCTTTGATAAAAATATCCAAATGCGTGCAATCCGTGATGCTTTGCGAGCGGTTGGAATTGAATATTAAATGAAGCTTTCTTATTTCTGCACATTTTTTTTGAATCATCAAGCTATAAAGAATTTTTTGTATCTTTAATTACAAATAAAGCTTCTTTTGTTCTTTTTTTTGTTATATTTAGTGTAATAATTGAAGCATCCTTGATAGCTTTCAGTTTTGAAGGATTTTTTAACTCTATAATTTCGGTTTCTTTGAAATTCCTTATACTTTGTGTCCTTTTGGTTTTCTAGAATCTTACCTTTTGCCCTTATAGCCACTAAATTTTATATTCTTTAAGGTTTTAAAACATATTCAAATTAAAATATTTAGGAATGATTTTTGCTTATAAAATACCAAAGGAATTGCTTAAAGTTTAAGGATAAAATCTAAAATTTAAGGATAGAAAATGTCTTATTGGTATTCTGATAGAACAGGTGTTCAATCTTATATGCAGGGCGTGGATTATGGTGCATTAATGCAAGAAGCTCTACATCCAAAAAATAAAAATGAGAGATTTAGCACAAGCTCTACGCAAGATGATTATTTCAAAAAACAACAACTTATTAAAGAAGCAATAACACAGCTCCAAAATAATGGCTATGTAGAGCCAAAAATTGCTAAAGAAGTTGATATAGAGGCTTTAAAGGAAAGTTTGCAAAAGACAACAGAAAATAGCTCTTCAGCACTTGGAATGCTAGGAGGAGGTATGGAATCTAGTGAGGCTAAAAAACAAAGTCAAATGGCTGCAAAAAATGACGCAATGTTAGCTTCAGCTATAAACATTGCAAATAAAGAGCAGGTGCAACCACAGACAAATAATCCATTACAGGTAGCAAGAAAGGAAGATCTAGAAATCCAAAAAAAGATGAAAGAAACTATTTTGCAAAGTGTGGAAAATGACGCTTTAGTAAAAAGAGAGAGTAAAAAAGGCGGAATCTTAGATAAAGCAATTGTCCAAACAAGCCCTAAAGCCCCAAGTAATGTTAGCGAAGAGATTAAAAATGCGTATAATCCTTTAGAAGTAGCAGAGGATAAAAAAGAGGATAAGTCCATAAAACAAGCAGTGGATTTCATTGATGAGGTGAGTGGAAAAAAAGTGAGTGTGCCTTTAAGCGATGAAAATGCAAAAAAACTTATCCAGCAATTTGGCTCATTAGAGGAAGCAAGTGATTATGTTAAAGGCTTTTATTATGATGCAGCATATAAGACGGGATATTTAAGTGCTGATAGTGATGGCAATGGGCAAATTAGCCTAGAAGAAGGCGTGCATTTAAAGAATTTTGTAAGTTTGGGTGATGGGAGCTATTATTCTCTTGCAAATAAAATTGGTGGGGATTTGGAATCCCAAAAGAAGTTTTTAGAACAAGTGGGGTTTATTGATAATATTGGCGATTTTATCAACCATACTATTGCGCAAGATAGCAACTTTGATGGGGCAATTAATCTCAATGAAATGATGGGCGATGATGGCAAGGCGATGTTATTTAGAGTCGGTGCTAAAGAAAGTGGAAATGTGGAGATGTTTGTAATTTGGAAGTTTAATTTTGATTTAACAAAGGATTCATTTGGGGATACACTTTTAAATCTTGGTGCAAAAGATGAGGCAAAAGTAGAGATTGCAAACAAGAAAGATGTAAAAGATTATGTGAATACAAACTACTTAGAAACCTTAAGTGAGATTGAGCGCACAAATTTATTAAAAAGTGAGGCACTTTTAAAAAATATAGTAGAAAGTGTGTAGTGGAACTAAAATCACTGCTACTTGAAATTGTATTTTTTGGTGTAGTGATGCTAGTATTCCTTTGGTATCGGCGCAGATTTAAATAAGAAGTGTTTAATAATTTTAATTTATAATTGCATTTATTTATTGGGGAACTTTTGCAAACACTTCATCAAGCCTTGCTTTTAAAAAAGCTTTATTTATTGCACTCTTGTGGCTTCTCTTATTGTGAGCCACAATTCCTAGCACCTACACAACAGAGATTCCAAAGTCAAAATATAGGGGATTTAAAGATGATGGTGGAATCTTGCAAGTTGTGTGCGCAAAAATCCTCTAAGCCGAATTTTGGACTTTGTAATGCGAATTCTAAGCTAGTTTTTGTTACGCTTTCCCCTTTATTTGATGAACAAATCCGTTTTAGTTCTAGAGCTTCTATTATGTTAAAAAATATTATTGAGGGCGTGTTCAAGCTATCTTTAAAAGAGGTGTCTATTCTCTCACTTTTAAAATGTGAGATTCCAAAGCAAAGTGCGCAGGTAAGCATAGAATCATGTATGGGATATTTTTTAAAACAATTAGAATTTTGTGGTGCTAAGATACTTGTAATTTTGGGAGCTGAAACGTATTCATACCTCACAAAAGATGAGAATAGTTATAATGGTGTGCAAGGGAAGCTTTTAAAATGGAATCATTATGCGGTGTTTCCAACATTTGCCTTATCACTTCTTATGCGACAGCCAGAGCTAAAGATTAATGCGCATAGAGAGTTTTTAGAATTAAAACGTTTAATGGGAGAGAAAAATGTTTAAGAGAATAGTTATGTGTGTATTGGTGCTAGTGTATCCACAATTTGGGTTAGCTAGTGGGAAATATCTCTCACCATTGCCTTCGCCAAGTATAGAGGTGTTAAATCTTCAAAGCAAGAAATGCAACACAAGCTGTTTGAGAGGTTTTTTAGAAAAAGGGCAGGTATTTTCTTTTATCGCTAATGTGGATAAGGATAATCAAAATGAAGCGATTATTGCCGAGTTAAATACACTTTTAAGCGCATTAGAGATTTCCGAGATTCCCTATTTTTTAGGCACACAGAAGCCATTTTTTAATATTGCGTTAATGTTTCCGCGTAAAAGCGTGGGACGTTATTCTAGCACAACAACAAATGTCATTTTAAGCTATCTTTTAAGCCAAAAAGGACATTTTAATTTTGAGATTTTTGATTCTAAAACAGAATCACTAGAGGATATGCAAGCAATTTTGCAAGCAATTTACACTAAGGGTTATCGTCAAGTCATTGCCATTGTTACACAAGAGGGAGCAAATGCAATAAACATGTTACAACCTAATATGCTTGTGTTTATTCCAACGGTGCATAAAATGCAGCTTGAGAGAGAAATTAGCACACCAAATGTGATTTTTGGTGGAATTAGTTATTTAGAGCAAATCCAAAAACTCTCCGCCTTAAATCCAAACGTGAGTGCGACAAGTTTTTATGATGATAGTCTTATAGGCAGACAAATGCAAGCCTACACACAAGAGGTGAATTCTAACCTTATATACACACAAAGTTTTAATATAAAGCAGAATCCAAATTTTCCAAAAGAGATAAAAGGTCTAAAAAGCACATTGCGTGCAACACGTATCTTTCTAAATACCCCAGTAACAAACTCTAGTATTATTCTCTCACAAATTACTTATAATGACATTCGCCCAAAAGCGATATATTCCACGCAGATTAATTACAATCCAAGTTTGCTTTCCATAACACAGGAACGTGATAGGGCAAATATGTATATCGCAAATTCTATTATGCCTTTGCAGAGTTTGCTTGTAGAGAATGCAAAGCTTTTGAGTGCAGATTTGGAATACAATTGGATTAACTACACAACTGCATTTGCAATTGAGTATTTTTATACTAAGAGTGTGCCTAGTGCGAAGCGGTATTTTAAAGAAAAGATTAAGGAACAACAAGTGCAATATAATGTGGAGATTTTACAGCCTACAAATACGCGTTTTGCACCTTTGAAATGATAGGTTGGAATCTTGCAGTTGCCAAAAAATTTTCCTAGTGAATTGCACCTAAAATTTGTAGAGAATAGTCGTATTAAAGGCGTTAAAATGGTGTTTAATGGGGAGGGTGCTTTGGTGCTAAAAAAATCAAAAAGAATCCCTAAGAAAGTTTGTTTAGAGTTTTTAAGTGCGAATATGGATTGGGTATTGTCGCATTTTAGAGCAATACAAGATGATGTGTTTTATGAGGATAAAATGTATTGTTTTGGAGAGTGGCAGGAGTTTAGTGCGGTGTGTTCGGAGCTAGAAGAGGCTGGGATATTAGAGAAAATATTAAAGCGCATACAAAAATTAATGGAATCTAAAGTTAAGGTAGAATCCAAAAGCGCACAAATACAATCTTTGCAAAATCTTTGGATTGGTTCTATAAAAGCAAAAGATATACGTTATAAAAGGGTTTTAGAAGCACTCTATAAAGGGTTATTAGAGTCCTATGTGAAAAAACGTATAGAGATTCTTACAAAAGCTATGAATTTGTATCCTAGTGCCATTGAGTTTGGCAAGAGTTATCGGCAACTAGGTTGTTGCTATGCAAAAACACAAAAAATCCGCTTTTCTTTGCGTCTCTCCTTAATGCCAAAAGATTGTATTGATAGTGTAATAATTCATGAGCTTACGCATTTAAAATACCAAAATCACAGCAAAGTTTTTTGGGATTTTGTAGAAAAATTTGATACAAATCCTAAAATATCGCAATTATGGCTTGATACACATAAGGAAAATTTACGAATTTATTATAAGGTTTTTAAATATTGAGAATTAAAAATTTTTTATTTCAGAGCTTTGCGCAGGTATTCTTTCCTGTTTTTTTAGTGCTATTTTTCATTGCTTCTGTGGTGATTTTTATCCGTATTGCAGGAGTAACTTTTGTAGTAAAAATTAGCTTTTTAGAGCTATTAACTTTATATTTTTACACATTACCAATGATGTTATTTTTTGTGATTCCGCTAAGTTTTTTTGTCGCGTGTGTGTTTGGGCTATCACGTCTTAGTTTTGATTATGAACTTCCTGTGTTATTTGCTCTTGGAATGCCACCAAAACAGATTATTAAGATTTTTTCCCCCATAGCATTACTTGCGAGTATAAGCTTATTTGTGCTATCTCTTGTGCTAACACCACTTAGTGATATTGCATATCGGCAGTTTTTAGAAAAGCGTAAAAGTAGCATTGGTATTAATTTACAAGCTGGAGAGTTTGGACAAAAGCTCGGAGAGTGGCTTGTGTATGTGCAAAAAAGCAAGAATGACACTTATGAAAATGTTGTGCTACTCTCCTTGCAAAAGGGTGAGAATAGTCAAAAAGATGGGCTTATTTTTGCTAAAGAGGCTAACATTGATAATATTGATGGTCTAATGGAAGTGCGTTTGCAAGATGGCGAGGTTTATCGCAAGGTAAGTGATGGGATGGAGCGCATTAGCTTTGATACTATGATTCTACGTTATGCTGTGGATTTTACAGATGATGGCAATATGGGCTTAGTGGAGTATTGGAGGAGAGCATTTTATGAAAATGCAAGGCAGGATAAGACAAGGCGGAATCTTAGTATGTATGTTCTACTTTCTCTCTTTCCACTCATTAGCCTATTTTATTTTCCTTTACTTGGTGTAAAAAATCCACGTTATCAAAAAAATTATACGATTTTACAAACAATGGGTGCTGTTGGGGTGTTTTTTGCTTTAATGTATTTAATGGCAACTTATGCACCCTTAATTGGAACGTTATTATTATCTATTGCTTGGGGCTATGGGGGATATTTTTTATATAAGCGTTATGTGGCAAGATTCTATTAAAAAAGGCTTTGTAAATGAGCTTTAAAGTTGCTATGCGCATTGCTTATAATGGGAGTGCATTTTTTGGATTCCAAAGTCAAAATGATGTGCAAACTGTGGCAAATACATTAGAGAGCGTGTTTAAAAGCGTTGGAATCTTTAGTAAAATTGTTGCTAGTGGGCGCACAGATAAAGGTGTGCATGCAAGTGCGCAAGTTATTTCTTTAGAAATTCCGCATTTTTGGAGCAATTTAAAAGAATTAAAAGTGCGCCTAAATGCAAAACTTGCATCAAATATCCGTATTAAACGTATTTGGCAAGTGGGAGATGATTTTCACGCAAGGTTTAGCGTGAAAAGAAGAGGTTATTGCTATGTGCTAAGTAAACGTGCTTCTCCTTTTTTTATGCCTTTTTCTCTGCATTATGATTTTCAAAATCTAGACCTTATTAAACAAGCGTTGCAACTCTTTGTTGGAACACATAATTTTGTAGCTTTTAAGAAGCAAGGAGGTGATGAAAAGTCTAACGTGCGGACAATTTTTAGGGCGGAGTTAAGAGAGTTTAGAGATTTTTGGATTCTGTCTTTTTGGGGGAATGGGTTTTTACGCGCTCAAGTGCGCTTGATAGTTGGCTTTTTGTTAGAGATTGATAGAGGAAATTTAACGCTAGAGGATTTAAGGGCGCAACTCTTAGGAGAGTGGCGTTATAGAATCCCTGTTGTGGCAAATGGTCTATTTTTAAGCCGTGTGGATTACTAAAATTAGCCCTTTAACTCACCCCAATTTTTTGCTAGGCTTACACCACAGCGCAATGGCACACGCAAGGTGGTAATGTTTTCCATAATTTGTGTGATTTTTTGCGCTTCAATTTCTGCTAAATGTTTAGGGGCTTCAAAAATGAGTTCATCATGCACTTGTAAGAGTAGTTTGGATTCTAGTTTTTCTTGTGTAATTTGAATCATTGCAAGCTTGATAATATCTGCTGCGCTACCTTGAAAGATAGCATTAATTCCTTCGCGTAAAAATGCTGCTTTTTGGAAGTCTTGAATGTTTTGAAAGTTAAATTTTCGCATTCGCCCTAGAAGTGTCAAGGAATATCCATTTTGTAAAATAAATTCTTCTTGTTCTTTTAAAAAGTCTTTCACAGTGGGAAAAGATTCAAAATAGTTTTGGATATAGGTTTTTGCCTCCTGGTAACTAATTTGCAGAGTTTCAGAAAGTTTTCTAGCACCCATCCCATAGATTAACCCAAAGTTAATGCTTTTTGCCACAGAACGTTTTTCTTTTGCTTGTGTTTCTCCAAAGATTTTTTTTGCAGTCTCTAAGTGAATGTCGGCTTCTTTGTAGAAAGCCTCAATCATAGCACTATCTTTAGAAAAATGCGCTAAGAGACGCAGTTCAATTTGAGAATAATCAAGACTTAAGAGTAAGTGTCCATCTTGAGCAATGAAACCCTCACGGATACGTCGCCCTTGCTGGGTTTTAACCGGAATGTTTTGTAAATTTGGATTTTTAGAGCTTAGACGTCCTGTGCTTGTGCCTGTTTGCATAAAAGAAGTATAAACTTTGTGTGTGGCATCTTGACTTGCTAGTTCAATTAAAGGTTCAATGTAGGTGCTATAAAGTTTAAAAAGTTCCCTATATTCTAGCACTTTTGGAATGATAGGGTGTGCGTCTTTTATGGAGTTTAACACGCTAGAATTGGTGCTTAAGCCAGATTTTGTTTTCTTACCACTTTGTAAATTTAGCTCTTCAAAAAGCACAATGGAGAGTTGTTGAGGAGAGTTTAGATTAAAACGTTTATTAGCAAGTGTATAGATTTCACAAGATAAGGCTTGGAGCTTTTCTGCCATTTCAGTTTTTAGGTTTTTAAAATATTCAATGTTAATCTTCGTGCCACTTAGCTCCATATTTACCAAACATTGAATAAAAGGAAATTCCACATTGTTTGCAATTTCTTTTAAAGACTCTAGAAGTAGTGCGTTGATTTTGTGAAATAACTGGTAACACGCAGCAGCATCTTCACATGCATAAGTAAAAGCACTCTCAATAGGGAGTTGCGAGAAGTTTTCACCTTTTTTAATAATATCTTTAAAAGCAATCATTGTATGCTTAAAATAGCGGTGCATTAAATCATCAAGATTGCAGGGCATATCACTTTGATAGAGCCATGCTAGAAGCATACTATCTTTGATGTTGTGGTAGCTTTTGGGGGTAAAGTTGAAATTTGTGCGCAGGATTTCAAGGTCGTATTTGATGTTATGTCCAATAACCATCTTTGCGTTAAAAAGAGCGGTGATAAACGTTAAAGCAAGTTCTTTGCTAATTTGTTCTGGCGCACCTAGATAGTTGTGTGCAATGGGAGCATAATAAGCATTTATGCCATCAAAGGAGAAAGAAAAGCCAACGATTTTAGCACACAGAACATCTAAATCTGTGGTTTCTGTATCAAAAGATACAATGGAATCTGGTGTAATTTGTGCCATTAGATTCTTTAGCATTGTAGAATTTTCTACTAAAATGGCTTGATAATGAAAATGGCTTGATACCTCTCGCTTTCCCCCTTTTTCTTTTATGGGTAGCTTTTTTAATACGCTATGGATTTCATATTCTTGCAAGGATTCTATAATATTTAAAAGTGGGCTAACTCTAGGCATTTTACAATCTTGCAAGTTGAAGGAATCTAGTAGATCATCTCTTAAGCGCACAAGTTGCCGACTGCGATAAGCATCTTCTCTTGTTTTTTTTAATAACATTTGTGTACGCATTGGAGTAATGGAATCTAAATTTTGATAAATATTATCAAGTGAGCCATAAGATTTTAGCAAGTTTGTAGCTCCTTTTGCTCCGATTCCTTTAATGCCCGGAACATTATCAGCACTATCCCCTACAATGCTTTGGTAGTCAATAAATTGTGACGGGGTTACACCATATTTTTCTATGCATTGTTCTTCTCTAATTTCTTGTTTGCTTTTAGGATCAAATAAAAAGGTATCGCCATCAATGAGTTGGTATAAGTCTTTATCATGGCTTATGATTCTAACATTAACCTCTAGTGCATTTGCGCATTTATTAATAGAGGCAATGACATCATCTGCCTCATAACCTGCAATGCTAATGTTTTTAAAGCCCATTTGTTCTACCCAAGTAATAGCAACTTCTAATTGGAGTTTTAAATCTTCTGGTGCTTCTGGTCGATTTGCTTTATAAAAAGGATCAATACTTTTGCGAAAATTCTCTTCCTTAGAATCTAGAGCAAAAACGAGATAATCATTTGGGTAATCTCTGTGGAGCTGCATAATAAGCTTTGCAAATCCTGTTAAGAGACCCGTAGGAAAACCCTCGCGATTTTTAAGTGGTGGTAGGGCAAAATAACTACGAAATAAAAACCCAAAAGTATCAATTATGGTAAGTGTTTTCATTGCTCTACCTTATTATTAAATTATTAACCATTATTAATTTTTAGCATTTTGTAAGCGTTTTTTCTTGATATAAATATTTATGGATTCTACACCTAATGAAAACGCCATAGCAAAGTAAATGTAGGCTTTTGAAATATGGAAATCTAACCCTTCTGCAACAAGAGTAACACCTACTAGAATTAAAAATGCTAGTGCTAGAATCTTAATTGTAGGATTGTTATCTACGAATTCTGAAATGCTTTTAGAAGCTACCATCATCACACCTACTGCAACAATTACGGCAATCATCATAATTTCAATGGTATCTACCATTCCAACAGCGGTAATGACAGAATCTAACGAAAACACAATATCTAAAATAGCAATTTGGATTAATATGCTAAAGAATCCTTTTTTTGCACCTTCTTTTAACATCTGTTCATTGTTTGGTTCTTCAGCATTATCAATGTCGTGGTGGATTTCAAGTGTGGATTTGCCAATTAGGAATAATCCTCCTAGAATTAAGATAATATCACGTCCTGAAATTTCTTGTGAAAAAATAGTAAAAAGTGGCGTTGTTAGTTTCATAATCCAAAAGAGTGAGAGTAAGAGCAATAGGCGTGTTACCATTGCTAAAGCTAGTCCAAAAATTCTTGCCCTTTGACGTTGCTCTTGCGGTAAGCGCCCTACAAGAATCGCAATAAAGATGATATTATCAATACCTAGTACAATTTCTAATGCAATCAATGTTGCTAAGGCAACCCACATCTCTGGGCTTACAATCCATTCAAACATAAGATTCCTTATTTTGTGAAATAAAAAGGGATTGTAGAGATTTTTTTCTTAATAAGTTATTGATTTTAGGCATATTTTGCAATTTCAAAAGCCTAAATTTTAAAATATATCCTATAATAACAGCTTTGATTTTTAGGAGTAAGACTTATGCGACATTCGTGGTCTAGTAGTTTAACTTATATTCTTGTAACGGCGGGAGCTACTATCGGATTTGGGGCAACTTGGAGATTTCCTTATTTAGTAGGGCAAAATGGTGGTGGAGCGTATGTGCTTGTGTTTATTATTGCAATGCTTTTAATTGGGATTCCAATGATTTTGGTAGAAAATGTCATCGGGAGAAGGGCGCATAAAAACGTTGTGGATGCCTTTGATGGTGAATATCAACATAAAGATATATCTAAGACGTGGAAGATTATAGGCTATATGGGGCTTATAGGTTGCTTTGGAATTATTGCATATTATATGGTTCTTGGTGGACGTGTGCTTGTGTATATTACAAGTATTGTGCTTGGTAATCTTGACTTGACTGCACCAATTACAAAGGAAATTACAAAGGATTTTTATAAAGAGCATATTAGTAATAGCACTTGGGCGATTGGTTTTTATACAGCTGTTTTTGTGCTTTTTAATTATGCGGTGTTAGTTAAAGGAATCGCAAATGGAATTGAAAAAGCAGCAAAACTTTTAATGCCTTTATTATTGATTTGTTTAATGAGCGTTGTAGCAAGGAATCTCACACTAGATGGTGCATACGAGGGTGTGCATTTTTATTTGTATCCAGATTTTAGCAAAATCACAGCAGAGTTGTTTATCCAAGTATTAGGGCAGGTCTTTTTCGCGCTTTCTTTGGGGTTTGGCGTGATGATTACACTTTCATCTTATCTAAATAAACAAGAAAATCTTGTAAAAACTGCTACAATTACTGGAATTGTTAATACAATTATTGCACTTCTAGCGGGTTTTATGATTTTTCCTTCTCTTTTTACCTTTGGGTTAGCACCAGATTCTGGAGAACGTTTAGTTTTTGAGGTTTTACCCATTGTATTTTCAAAAATGTATTTTGGTTCTGTAGTTGCAATTGGATTCTTTTTATTGTTGCTTTTAGCAGCATTCACAACTTCTATTACACTTTATGAACCACTTATTACAACAATGCAAGAGAAGTTAGGTTTAAGTCGTGTAAGTGCGGTTTCTTGGGTGCTAACTCTAACCTTTATTGCAGGAAATATTCCTTGCATTATAGACGACAATGTCTTTAATGCTTTTGACTTTATTAGTGGTAATATTTTCTTTGTTTTAACAGCACTTGGCGCGGCGATTTTTGTAGGCTGGATTTTAGGAGATGATGCAAAAGAAGAGCTTAAAAATGGATTTAATAACAAAAGAATTATTAATGCATGGTTTTATTATGTGAAGTATTTTGTTCCCTTTTTGATTCTTGTGGTATTTATTAGTGGGATTTTTTGAAAGTTTTAACGCTTTTTCTTGTATTTTATTTAAAAATTTGACACAATAATAAATTTTATGAAAAATTAAAATTACTAAAATTTATGTTAGGAGCAAAAAGCATTGTTATGCAAAGTATTTTAAGTATCGCATCATTTTTAGATAAAATCTCATTAGTAAGTTCAAGAATTTCTATGGTGATTCTTTGGGTGCTTACCTTTTTGATTTTTGGGTTATCCATTGCATTAAATTTTTCTTATGTAAATAGCAAGCTTGATGATTTAAGTCTGTATTGCTTTGCATTGCTTGTCTTACTTGTCATCTCACGCACACTAAAAGAGGATAAGCATGTGCGTGTGGATTTAATCTATGCACACTATGCACAAAAAACAAAAATTATTGGCTGGTTTTTTACTAATCTTTTATTTATCTTGCCATTTTCTCTCATTATGGTGAAATATGGGCTAGATTTTACGATTCAATCTTATAAGATGGTTGAAGCTTCACAAAATGGAAAGATTCCATATTATTTTGTATTCAAATCTTTTGTGGTGTTAGGTTTTATGCTTTTAAGTTTGCAGAGTGTCAGTGAAGCTTTAAAAGCTTTTGTAAAAATTAAACAAAAAGACTTCACAATAGCACAAGATATTTATACAGAGGAATCAGAGTGTATAAAAGCGAATTTAGTGAAATAAGGAATCCAAAATGGAATTATTAGCATTAATTGGGATTGCTATTTTCTTGCTTGTTTTGGGTGTTCCTGTGGCATTTGCATTTGGTTCAAGTGGGTTAATTGTGGGGAGTTATTTAATGTTTTTTGGAGGCAATCCTTATGTGCTAACATTTTTGCCAAACCGCCTAGAAGGGATTTTTAGTAACGCCACTTTAATTTCAATTCCACTTTTTATCCTAATGGGAATGATTTTAGAGCGCAGTGGAATCGCAGAACGCTTAATAAACTCCATTGCAAAGCTGTTTGGCTCACTTGGTGGGGGTGTTGCTATTGGCGTGATTTTAGTAGGTGTTTTGCTTGCTGCGAGCACGGGAATTGTTGGAGCAACGGTTGTGATGATGGGGGTTATTGCTGTGCCAACAATGTTAAAAGCAGGCTATAATAAAAGCTTAGTTTCCGGTGTGGTTGCCGCAAGCGGGACATTAGGACAGATTATTCCACCTTCTATTATTTTGATTATCTTAGCTGATGTTTTACATGTTAGTGTTAGGGATTTATTTAGTGCTGCGATTTTACCTAGTGCGATTTTAGTTGGGCTTTATATCTTGTTTGTGCTTAACGTTGTAATTTTTGCGCCAAAGTTTGCACCAGCAAATCCTGATCCTTCTAAGAATCTTCGTGTATTGGCATTAGAAGCTCTTAAAATGGCGATTCCTCCAATTGTGCTTATTACGCTTGTGCTAGGAAGTATCTTAGCTGGATTTGTAGAACCTACGCAAGCTGCAGCAATTGGAGTAATGGGTGCATTACTTTTAGCCTTTTTTAATGGAAAGCTAGATTTTGATTTATTAAAACATACGAGTAAGGAAACGGTGATTTTCTGTGGCATGGTCTTTATGATTTTAATTGGCGCAAATTGCTTTACTCTTGTGTTTAATGAGCTTGGTGGTGATGTTGTGGTGTTAGAGTTTTTCTCACAATACTTAAACTCCGCATTTTATTTTATGCTTGTAGCAATGCTTGTGATTTTTGTTTTAGGATTTTTAATTGACTTTTTTGAGATTTGCTACATTGCATTGCCAATCCTTGCTGGAATTGCAATACACTATCAAATTGATATGCTTTGGTTTGCCTTGCTTGTGGCAATAAATTTGCAAACAAGTTTTCTAACACCGCCTTTTGGATTTTCAATTTTCTTTTTGAAATCTGCTGTGGGTGATGCAATTAAGATTAGTGAGATTTATAAGGGAGTGATTCCCTTTATAGTGCTACAAATTTTAGTTTTAGGAATTGTATTTTTATTTCCACAATTAACACTAAAAAGTGAGGATTGGGCTAAAATTTTAGAATTTATCTTTTAATTTAAGGAGTTAAAATGCAGAGACGAGAGTTTTTAAAAAATACAGGTTTGGGTGCAGTTTCTGTGCTTGGTGCGGCGACTTTAGTAGGTTGTGGTGGTGAGAATAAAGGCGTAAGTGGAGCAACACAAAGTGCAGAAGTAACAAAAAGAGCGAGTGTGAAAATACGTCTTGCAATGACTTGGCCTATTACGTTGCCGATTTTAGCAGATACGGTGAAGCATTATGCAAAGATTGTAAATGAGCTAAGTAGTGGAAGCATTACAATTGAGATTTTTCCTGCAGGTAAGCTTGTGCCTGCACTTGGCGTCTTTGATGCAGTAAGTAGCGGACAAATTGACGCTTACCACGCTGCGCCTTATTATTGGGAGGGTAAAAATACTGCGTTTAATCTTTTTTCCGGTATTCCCTTTGGTATGATTGATAGTGAAGTTAATGCTTGGTATTTATACGGAGAGGGTATGGATTTGTGGAGAGAGATTGCAGCAAAATACAATCTTTATCCGCTCTTAGGAGGCGCGACAAGTATCCAAATGGCTGGTTGGTATAAAAAAGAAATGCTAAGCATAAAGGACTTTGAGGGCTTAAGAATTCGTATGGTTGGAATTGCAGGGCAAGTGCTTTCAAAACTTGGCGCAGCGACAAAAAGCACTCCTGGAGGTGAGATTGTTCCAAACTTAGAACGCGGTGTGCTTGATGCTGCAGAGTGGGTTTCTCCCGCATTTGATTTAAAGCTAGATATTCACAAAGTTGCACCTTATTATTATACGCCTTGGCAAGAAGCTGGTTCTATTACAGAATTTGTGTTTAACAAGCAAAAATGGGAGAGTTACCCTAAAGAAGTGCAGACGATTTTAGAGGTTGCAAGTAGGGAAGCGCATATGCAAATGACAGCTATGGGGCAGTTTTATAATGCAAAAGCTATGGAAGATTTAAAAGCACAAGGAGCGAAAGTTAGGACTTTCTCTGCTGAAATCTTAGAAACATTTAAGAAAACACTTGCTGTCGTGCTTGAAGAAGAGAGTGCAAAAAATCCAGATTTTGCAAAAGTGTTAGCAAGTTACCAAAGCTTCCAACAAGAGCAAAAAGTTTGGACAAATGATAGTCTAGGTGCGTATTTAAATATTAGATAATTTAACTACTTTTCTATATTATTCCAAAGGCTTCAAAGTAATTCTGCTTTTGGAATCTCTTTAAGAGCATAAAATTAGAGTGCAAATTTTAATGCCATTTTGAACTAAGAAATAACTGAAGCAGTATCTTTATATCGTGTGATCTAGCAAATGAAAATCGGAATGATAAATGATTTAAAAACGCAGATTAAGAATATTGGCGTATCACGGATAATAAATATTTTAAAGCTTTAATGCTTTTTAATATTTTTTAGTAGGGGTGATATCTTAAAATTATTTTTTATTTTTCTAAGCTTTTAGTATTTTTTTTATTTGATAAATTGAAAGTTTGGATTCTGCGCTACTAGTAATTTGGTTAGAAATTATGTAAAAATAAAATTTATTTGTAATTTGAAATCAAAAAATATTTTGTTAAAAAGAGTTTTTTCAAGGCTAAGAAATTTTGAGGATTTTAAGAAGTGGTGCGGAAAAGAGGACTTGAACCTCCATGCCTTGCGGCGCCAGATCCTAAGTCTGGTGCGTCTGCCAGTTTCGCCATTTCCGCAAAAAGATAGGGCGAAATTATACTACAATAAACTTAAAATTACTTGAGAGATTGCAGTTTGGTAAAGTCTAGCGTGTTTTTTGGAAATTGCATACTAATGCAGTGTAAGCTCCCGTGTTGGCGGATTAATACAGAGCAATCAATAGGAATCACTTTGTGTTTTGGGCAAGCTTTTTGTAGGACGTGAATGGCTAGGGCATCGTTTTTATCCTTATAAATTGGCAATAAAATCGCACCATTAATAAAAAGAAAGTTTGCATAAGTTGCTGGTAAGCGTTCCTTGTCATAGTATTTTGACGCAGTGAAAGGGAGTTTTACAAGTTTAAAGGGTTTATTTTTTAGATTTCGTAGTGCTTTGAGTTCGCATTCCATTTTACATAAAGCTTTGTAGTGTTCATCGTTTTTGTCCTTGCAAGCAATGTAGGCAATGGTGTTTGGTGTGATAAAGCGCGCAAGTGTATCAATATGGCTATCGGTGTCATCGCCAATTAAATATCCAGAATCTAGCCATAAGATTTTTTGGACCCCTAAATCATTTTTTAGGATTTTTTCTAGTTGTAATTTGGAGTAGAAAGGGTTGCGGTTCCGCTCTAAAAGACATTGCGTATTTGTGAGCAAGATTCCATTACCATTGCACTCAATGCTACCACCCTCTAAGATGAGTTTTTTGGTTTTGACACGTTTTAGGATTCCTAGTTTATGTAGTTTGTGCGTGATTTGATTATCAAAGTTGGAAGCAAATTTTAGTCCCCAACCATTAAATCCATAATCTAGCACGTAGTTTTTGCCATTTTTTGAAATTGTGATTCCGCTAAAATCACGTGCCCAAGTATCATTGCTTGGCATTTCAATACAATATAAACGCTCTAAAAGTGTGAAATCAATCCTTTTAGCTGTGCAATAGTTTTCAATAATTTTTAGTGTTTCTTTTTTGGAATCACACACTAAAAGACAAGATTCTACTTGTAAAATCTCTACAATGATTGCGCAATAGACTTGACGCACTTCCTCTAAATACGGCTTCCAATCGGATTTTGCATGGGGAAAGGATAAAAGGATTCCATCTTGGGCTTCCCATTCTGCATAAAATTTTTTCATTATCTCTACTCTTTTTAAAAAAGATGACGATATTATTACATAAAATTTTTGTTATGGAGGGAAGTATGGCAATAGAATCTTTAAAGGACTCAGTAAATTATATGCAGGATTTGCAAAATGCAATGTCCTCAAGTCCGCTAGAAAAAGATACAACAAGCGCACAAGAGCGTGAAAAAAATATCAAAGAAGCTGCTGGAAAGGTTGATGCAAAGTCTTTGATGACAAGTTATGTTATAGAATTTCAGATGAGTGTTAATATCTCTGTTTCTACAAATATTGGAGGACAAGGTAGCACAATAGGTGGAATCGGAAATGCACTAACTAATCCCGAGCGTTTAAATAGTATTATTAATGGCTTGGATTTGAATTCTATTGGTTACAATGGTAAGCCTTTAAACGAGCTTACGCAAGATGAGGCTAAAGCGTTAGTTAGTGATGATGGTTTTTTTGGCATTCCTAAAACTTCTGATAGAATTGCAGACTTTGTGTTGGCAGGTGCAGGCGATGATATAGAGAAGTTAAAGGCTGGGCGTGAAGGTATTTTAAGGGGTTATAAACAAGCAGAAAGAGCTTGGGGTGGTGAGCTTCCAGAAATCAGTCAGAAGACTTTAGAAAGAGCTTTAGAAAAAGTAGATAAAAAACTAGCAAATCTTGGAGTAAATGTTTTAGATACGAATGCGTAAGGGAAGTTTTGCAAAATCTTATCTTAAGTATTGAAAGCAGTTGTGATGATAGTTCTATTGCGCTAACTGCAATAAATACCTATAATTTAATCTTTCATCAAAAAATTTCACAAGAAATACAACACAGCGCCTTTGGCGGTGTTGTCCCAGAGCTTGCAAGTCGTCTGCACGCAGAATCTCTTCCGATAATCTTAGAAAAGACAAAACCTTATTTAAACGCGCTCAAAGCCATTGCGGTAACAAATGAGCCGGGCTTAAATGTAACATTATTAGAAGGTGTAATGATGGCAAAAACGTTAAGCTATGCGCTAAATTTGCCCTTAATTGGCGTAAATCACCTAAAAGGACATTTGTATTCTTTATTTTTGGAATCAGAAGCGGTTTTTCCACTCGGTGCTTTGCTTGTTTCTGGTGGGCACACAATGCTATTAGAAGCAGAAAATTTTAAGAAAATTAACATTAGAGCACAAAGTTTAGATGATAGTTTTGGGGAAAGTTTTGACAAGGTTGCAAAAATGCTATCTTTAGGTTATCCGGGAGGTCCGATTGTGGAATCCTATGCAAAGAAAGGGGTTGCTAGGTTTGAGTTACCCGTTCCTTTGTATAATAAAAAACAACTTGCTTTTAGTTTTTCGGGACTTAAAAATGCCGTGCGTTTAGAGATTGAGGCGAATATTTCTTTGAATGATGATTTTAGGGCAGATTTGTGTGCAAGTTTTCAGAAAAGTGCAATTGCGCATTTATTGCAAAAATGTAAGATTTTTTTTGAGGAAAATGCGAAAAATCCTAAGGGTTGGAGGCACTTTGGAGTGGTTGGTGGAGCAAGTGCAAATTTGGTTTTACGAGAGAGTTTGCAAGTAATGTGTAACTTTTATGATGTGCAATTATTGTTAGCACCTTTGGAGTTTTGTTCGGATAATGCTGCGATGATTGGGCGTGTAGCGGTAGAATCTTATAAGCATGAGGAATTTAGCAGAATTGAATCTTTACAAACGCGTCCAAGAATTAATGTGTTTTAATGTTAAATTTAGTTTGAATATTTAATAATTGAAGCCTAAAATTTTTAATAAATTGAAGGAAAATAATATGGCAACTTTTAAAGGAAATGCGGTAACACTAGCAGGTAAGTCGGTAAATGTTGGTGATAAAGCACCAGAAGTAAGCTTAGTGGCGGGTGATTTAAGTATAAAAAAAGTAGGTGGGGCAAGTGGTAAATTTCAGATCATTAATGTTGTGCCATCACTTGATACTGGAGTTTGTGCAACACAAACACGCAATTTTAATGAAAAAGCAGCAGCTCTTTCTAATGCAGAAGTCTTTGTAGTTTCACTTGATTTACCATTTGCGCAAGGTAGATTTTGTTCTACTGAAGGGATTGCAAATGTTACAGCCTTGAGTGATTTTAGAAACAAAGATTTTGGAAATGCTTATGGTGTGCTTCTAGCAGATTCTCCATTGGCTGGATTACTAACGCGTGCCGTATTTGTGGTTAATCCAAATGGTGAAGTTGTGCATAAAGAAATCGTTAGCGAAATCACAACAGAACCAAATTATGATGCTGCGCTAAATGCAGTAAAATAATGCAAAAAACACTGCTTTATCTCCATGGATTCCGCAGTGTTGGGCTTTGTCACAAGGGGCAGCAAATTGTTTCTTTTGCCCCAAGCTCTCTTACTCCAAATCTATCTTATGTTCCATGTTTAGCTATTGCGTATGCGGAGTCTTTAATCCAAAAGCATGGAGTGCAGAACCTTTGTCTTGTCGGTAGCTCACTTGGCGGTTATTATGCAACGTATTTAGCGCATAAATATGGAATAAAAGCTGTGCTTGTTAATCCTGTTGTGGATGCGTATGCAACTTTACTCCCAGCTATTGGTAGGGTTTTAGTATCTTATACCGGAGAGTCCTTTTTTTGGGATTTATCTTTGGTGGAGAGTTTAAAGAGGTATTATGTGGAGTGCATTCGAAGTGAGCTTTATTGTGTGCTTTTGCAAAAGGGCGATAAGGTGCTTGATTATAGAATTGCAAAAGGGCGTTTTAGGGATTGTAAATGTATAGTAGAAGAGGGTGGGTCGCACCATTTTGAAAATTTTTTAAACCAAAAAGAAACAATTCTTATGTGGGCAAACTAGAAAAATCTCTAGAGAATTTTGTATAATTTCGTATTTTAAAAAAGGAGTTACGATGAAAAAGTTTTTATTATGTTTAGGAGTTTTTGTAGCAGTGTTTGCTTCAAGTGGTTGTGAAAAGCAAGAATATCAACATCCAGCACACAGAAGTGGTGCAGTAAAATAGAGCCTTAGTTGGCTTTATTTGGGATTGAATTTGAAAGTCGGTAATCCTAAGTGATAGCGGATAGCAACTAAGCGCACAATAAAACCAATAACTAAACATGTGATAATGATAGTGTTTTCATTTAAAGGAAAGTAATTTTTACTCACATAAGCACCAATTACATATAAACTACCAATAAGTAAAGAAATGCTTGCATAAAGCTCTTTTTGTAATACAAGTGGAATTCTAGCGCAGAATATATCACGCAAAATCCCTCCAAACACCCCTGTAATAATTGCTCCAGCAACCGCCATTGAACCGCTAGGATGCAAGTCTAGACCGATGCGTGCTCCAATGATACTAAACACAGCAAGTCCAAGTGCATCAAGCACTAAAAAAGTGCGTTCAAAACGTGCTACAAAATATGGAATTCTTGTTGTTAAAAGTGCTGCGATGCATATAATAACCAAATATTCAGGATGGGCAACCCAAGTTAGTGGATAATGTCCAAAGAGAACATCACGGATAGAACCGCCCCCAATTGCTGTTACGCATGCAATAAATAGCACGCCAAACCAATCCATATTATGTCTTCCAGCAGCAAGTGCGCCTGTCATTCCCTCTGCTGTAATGCCAATAATGTATAGGCTTGTCAGTAGCATTTTAATCCCTAAATTCTCTAAAAAGGTAACCTAAATCAACACCATTTAGGATTTTTGCATTGTATAAATATTCTAAATTTTTAGCACCTTCTATTAAATCACGACTTTTAATTCCGTGATTTATGGAAATTTTTGCTTCTAAAAACGCACTCAAATGGTCGCAATATTTTAAAAATTCACCAAAAATTGGCACTTGTGGATTTAGTGTAGCGATTTCTCTTAAAAACTCTTCTCCTAAATTCTTGCTATACACGATATTTTCACCATTTTTGTAGCGATTTTTAAATTCATTTTGTGTGTAATAAGTAATTTCTTCTGCAATGATTTTTGGGACAATATTTAAAATTTTCTCTCTAACAGCCTCTTCTTCAATCTCTTTAAGAAAAACATCAAATCCATCAACATTTTTCTTGATTGGAGAAATAATATCACGCGTTAGAATTTCGGGTAAATCGTGGAATAATCCAC
Source organism: Helicobacter turcicus (assembly GCF_019711685.1). Classification (GTDB taxonomy): domain Bacteria; phylum Campylobacterota; class Campylobacteria; order Campylobacterales; family Helicobacteraceae; genus Helicobacter_D; species Helicobacter_D turcicus. The sequence continues at coordinate 24,489 of NZ_JAIGYQ010000006.1, read as the reverse complement.
AAAAGAAATGTTGGATTTGCATTGTTTTTGAAAATTTCAAATCAAAACCTAAAAAATATGCACAAAGAGCAACAACTAAAGTATGCCCAAGCACTGAAGTGCAAGGAACGCGTGGTGTTTGACTCCAACGTTTTTGGAAGCGCAATTGTCCAAACATATTGACAAGTTCGCGTATGTCTTTATAAAGCACAATCTGTTTAATCCCAGCTAAGTGATAATGCTCTTGCACTTGTTTATCTATGGTATCTTTGATATTTTGCACATCATAAAGATGAGGATTAAAATGATAAATGATATCAAATTCCCATTTTGAAGCGTAATAATGTGAAGCTTTTAGAATTTCTTTTTCTATATTTTCTACTTCGCCATAGAGATAGCTACGCATTGACTCTAAGAATCCAAAACCGCTTAAATCCTCTTCTAGTTGTGCGCAGACAAAATCCACTAAAGCTTTATTGTGTTTTTGGACAAGTTTGTGAAAAACTGGAGGTTTAATGTCAGTTAAAATCACGCGTTCTAGGAATTCATAGCAAAATTGCATAATTAAGCGTTCAAAATCAATCTCTGTGCTATTTTCTAGCATTTCATAATGGGCAAGTAAATAGGCAATAACGATTTTATGTGCTTGTTTATCAAGCTCTAGAAGCTCCACAGGCGTGGCTTGATCATTCCATCGTCTAATGTTTGCTGCGACAAAAATTTTATGTAAAAGTGGGAAGTTTAGAGTGGGTTTTTTAGCTTTAGATTCCATAGTTTTCCTAAATTTTTATACGATTATACCAAATTATATTTGTCTTTATTTGCTTTTTGTTAATCAAACTCAAGGGCAGTTTAGGTAAAATGTCGAGCTAATTTAATTTTTTGGAGAAATGAATGCACATAGCACAAAAGCTTATAAAAAGTGTGATTGAAGGATTCTGTAATTTTTGGGTAACAATTGTTTTGTTGATTGCTTATGGTAGTGCATGTGGCGTTGCGACTTTTGTAGAAAATGATTATGGAACTCCAAGCGCTAAAGCTTTAGTGTATAGCACACAGTGGTTTGATTTGCTCCATTTGTTGCTTGTATTGAATCTCATAGGCGTTTTATTTTTTTCAAGAGCATTGCAGCGCAAAAAATACGCTTCGTTTTTGTTTCATTTTTCTTTAGTTGTAATTTTTATAGGGGCAGCAATCACGCGTTATTATGGTTTTGAGGGTGTCATGCATATCCGTGAAGGAGAGCAGAGCAATACAATAGAATCACAAGATGAGTTTATTACGATTTTAGCAAAAGTTGATGAGAAGCTCTATCGCGCATTTTTTCCTACAACAATCACACCTTTAGTGCAAAAGCGATTCCAACAAAATCTACCCTTTGAAGATGGGAATTTGGAAGTGCAATATGTGGATTTTATCCCAGCAAAAGATAAGATAGATGCGGACAGATTGAAAGTAAAGGTTAGTTTTAAGGGTGAGAGCAAAGAGTTGGAAATAGTGAAAAATGCTGGGTTAGAGAAAGTTATGCCTTTTATGCTAGGTGGTAAGAAGTTTGCACTAGAATGGGGAAGTCGCACAATTGTCTTGCCCTTTTCAATTGCATTAAAAGATTTTCAACTAGAACGTTATGCAGGTTCAATGAGTCCATCTTCGTATGCTTCTGAAGTTGCAATAATGGATCCGCTTAATGATGAGGAAAAACCTTATCGTATTTATATGAATAATGTTCTAGATTATGGTGGATATCGCTTTTTTCAATCCTCTTATGATATGGATGAGCAAGGAACGATTTTATCAGTGAATAGGGATTTAGGCAAGATTCCAACCTACATTGGCTATGCAATGCTAACTTTTGGATTATTGTGGGCAATGTTTGCAAAAAATGGGCGTTTTTATCGCTTAGGGCAGTATCTAAAAACACAAAACCTTATACTTGCTTTTGCTTTTTGTTTTGGAATATTAAATACGATTCCATTGCAGGCGACTCCACAAATGATAAATCAGCAAACGCAAGAAAATCAGCAGGTTAAAAAAGAGGCAGAGATAGACAAAACGGAGCAAGTTAAAAAATCTCATAGCACTCAAAACCCTCATAATAATGAGATGTTTGAGATTCCACCCATTACAACAGAGAGCATTTTGGATTTAATTAAAAATCTAAAAGAAAAGAGCGACGCACATACACAGAAATTTGGGCGTTTAATTGTGCAAGATTTTGGCGGGAGAATGAAGCCTTTGGACACTTTAGCGATGGAATATGTGCATAAAATGACAAAAAAAGATGGCTTTTTGGGGCTTAATAATATGGAACTTTTTGTTGGAATGATGGTGTATCCTAATGAATTTAAAAAAGTCAAGATGTTAGCTCTCTCTACACCAAAATTAAAGGAAATTATTGGGGTGAATAAGAGTGAGAAATATGTTGCTTTTGAGGATTTATTTGCGAATAACACTTATAAGCTTACTAATTTTCTTGAAGAAGCAAATCGTAAAAAGCCAGCAATGCGTGATAAATTCGATAAAGATGTGATTAGTCTTGATGAGCGAGTGAATGCAGCGTATTTGGTTTATACTGCGCAAAATCTTAAGATTCTACCAGATTTTAGTAAGGAAAGTGATAAGTGGTTTACACCTAGTGAGGCGATTGCAAGTTTTGATAAAGAAAATGCCGAACAGCTTCAAAAGCTCTTTAGCGCGTATTTTAATAGCTTTCACTTTGGACTTGTAGAGAATAACTGGGAGAATGCGGACTTAGTTGTAGAAGCTTTAAACGGAATCCAAAATAAGTTTGGGTCAGATTTGATTCCTCCAAAGTTGCAGATTGATTTGGAGATTTTTTTAAATCATTATAACTTATTTGAAAACCTAATGCCACTTTATATTTGTTTTGGAATTTTGCTTTTTACAATTGTTTTAGTGCAGATTTTTAGGCATAAAAGTGTAGATATTTTACCCAGTCGTATTGTGCATTGGATTATTGCACTTTTAGTGCTTACGCATACAATTGCGCTAGGTTTGCGTTGGTATGTAGGAGGACATGCGCCATGGAGCAATGCGTATGAATCTATGATTTATATTGCGTGGGCAGCTGGAATTTCTGGAGTTGTATTCTTTAAGAAAAGTTATCTGGCTCAAAGTATGGCAAGTTTTCTAGCAGGCATCTCTTTATTTGTGGCACATCTTGGCTTTATGGACCCGCAAATTGGAAATCTAGTTCCTGTATTAAAATCTTATTGGTTGAATATTCATGTTTCAATCATTACGGCAAGTTATGGATTTTTGGGACTTTGCTTTATGCTTGGGGCATTAACTCTTGTGCTATTTATCTTTAGAAGTCCAAAATATCCAGAGTTAGACCGCACGATTCTAACTTTGCATACCATTAATGAAATGGCGATGATTTTGGGGCTTGCAATGCTAACAGTTGGGAACTTCTTAGGTGGTGTGTGGGCTAATGAATCTTGGGGTCGCTATTGGGGCTGGGATCCAAAAGAAACTTGGGCATTAATTTCTATTGTAGTGTATGCTATTGTGCTTCATATACGCTTTATTCCTAAGGGGAATAATCCTTATGTGTTCGCTACGCTTAGTGTGGTGGCGTTTTATTCTATTTTGATGACTTATTTTGGGGTGAATTTTTATCTTTCGGGATTGCATTCTTATGCTGCTGGAGACCCATTACCGATTCCTGTATTTTTGTATTATTTTGTTGCTATTACGATTTTACTGATTGTTTTAGCTGCAAGAAAAGGGGATTTACCAGCACCAAAATTACCTTAAAAGAGATTATAAGCTTAAAGTAAAGAATAAATAAAGGTAATTCTTTGTAATTTAAGAGTTAATTTTCTAAATTTTTGATATAATCTAAGCTTATTTTGAAATTTAAATTAAAGGCATTAAGGGCAGTTTTTATGTCGCAAATTATTGGAATCAAAGCAAATGGTGTACTTTATGATACACAAAGTGCTGAGGAGTTGGGAATAAATGGAGATCCAATTTATTTTGACAATTCTGAAGACGCTTTGTCTATTATGCGCCACACTTGTGCACATCTAATGGCAGAAGCACTAAAAGCACTTTATCCCAAAGTGCAGTTTTTTGTAGGTCCTGTAGTGGAGGAGGGATTTTACTACGATTTTCGCGTGAACCATAAAATTAGTGAAGAGGATTTAAATGCGATTGAAGCAAAGATGAAAGAAATTGCTAAAAAGGGTGAAAAAATAGTCAAGTATTATCTAACGCGCGAAGAAGCTATACAAAAATTTCAAAATGATGACTTAAAACAAGCAGTAATTAGCAGGATTCCATTAGGCGATGGGAGATTAAGCATCTACACGCAAGGTGAATTTGAAGATCTTTGCCGTGGTCCACATTTGCCCACATTAAAATTATTAAATGCTTTTAAGCTCACAAAAGTTGCAGGGGCATATTTAGGGGGTGATGAAAAAGCAGAAATGCTAACTAGGATTTATGGAATTGCATTTGCAGATAAGGAGAGTTTAAATCAATATTTACGCCAATTAGAAGAAGCAAAGAAGCGTGACCATAGAAAAGTTGGTGTAGAAATGGAACTCTTTGCTTTTGACGAAGAAATTGGTGCTGGGTTGCCAATTTGGTTGCCAAAAGGGGCTAGACTTAGGCGCAATCTTGAAAATCTCTTGACCCAAGCTTTAATTGAGCGCGGTTATGAGCCTGTGCGGGGTCCTGAGATTTTAAAAAGTGCAGTGTGGAAAACAAGTGGGCATTATGCAAATTATGGAGAAAATATGTATTTCACGACCATTGATGAAGTGGAGTATGGAATCAAACCAATGAATTGTGTTGGGCATATTAAAGTGTATCAAAACTCCTTGCGTAGCTATCGTGAGTTACCTTTGCGATTTTATGAATACGGTGTGGTGCATCGTCATGAGAAGAGTGGAGTATTGCATGGATTATTGCGTGTGAGAGAATTTACACAAGATGATGCACATATTTTCTGTCGTCCAAATCAAATAGCAAGTGAAGTTGAGAGCATTATTGATTTTACGCAAAACATTATGAATGCTTTTGGTTTTAGTTATGAAATGGAGATTTCAACAAAACCTGAAAAATCTATTGGAAGTGATAGGATTTGGGAAGAAGCAACGCAAGCGCTAAAAAAGGCACTAGAGGGCTGTGGAATTGCTTATAAAATTGATAGAGGCGGTGGAGCTTTTTATGGTCCAAAAATTGATATTAAGATTACCGATGCAATTGGTAGAAAATGGCAATGTGGAACTGTGCAAATTGATATGAATTTGCCCGAACGCTTTGGATTAACTTATATTGATGAAAATGACAGCACACAGCAACCTGTGATGATTCATAGAGCAATTTTAGGAAGTTTTGAACGTTTTGTAGCGATTTTAACAGAGCATTTTGGTGGAGAATTTCCATTTTTTGTTGCTCCAACACAAGTGATTATTATCCCAATCAGTGAAGCACAACACATATATGCGAAGGAATTGCGCAATGCTTTGCTAAAAGTTGGCGTATATGCAGAAATTGAGGGTAAAAATGAAACGCTTAATAAGCGTATTCGTAGTGCAGAGAAACAAAGAGTGCCGATGATTGCAGTTTTAGGAGCTAAAGAGATGAAAGAGAGATTTGTTGCAGTCCGTGATCGTCGCCTAAAAGAGCAGTCAAATGTAAGTTTTGAATCTTTTATAACATTAACTAAGGAGAAAATGCGTGAGGTTAGCTTTTGAGTAAAAATGATAATGTAATCCTAAATGAGGATATTGATTTTCCGCAAGTGCGTTGTATAGGTGATGATGGTGAGCAGTATGGTTTATTAAGCTCAGAGGAAGCTCTAAAGATTGCAGATAGTAAAGGGCTTGACTTAGTGTTAATTGCGCCAGATGCGAAACCTCCTGTGTGTAAGATTATGGATTATGGAAAATTCCGTTATCAACAAGAGAAAAAGCAAAAAGAGGCTAAAAAAAAGCAAAAGCAAATTGAAGTTAAAGAGATTAAGCTTTCTGTAAAGATTGCAGACAATGATATAAATTATAAAGTAAAGCATGCTAAAGAGTTTTTGCAGGAAAACAAGCATGTGCGATTCCGTGTTTTTTTGCGTGGAAGAGAAGTTAGTGAGCCACAAGTAGGCTTTGAGGTGTTAAACAAAGTTGCAGCAATGCTAGAAGATGTTGCGAATATAGAAAGAGATTTCAAAGTTGAAGGGCGTTATGTGAATATGCTTGTAACGCCAAAAAAATAATTTATCTTATTGAAAGGAGAATAGTGATGCCAAAGATGAAAACAAATCGTGGTGCAGCGAAAAGATTTAAATTAAAGAAAAATCTTATTAAGCGTGGTTCTGCGTTTAAGAGTCATATTTTAACCAAAAAACGTCCTAGAAAAATCGCAAATCTTAACGCACCAAAATATGTGCATGATGCCAATATTGAATCTGTTAAAAAAATGCTTTGTATGGCATAGGTTAGAGGTTTCATACATTTAAGTATGTCATTCCCCTAAATTTAGGGTAAGTTTGGTAGAAATACCACACCACAATATGGTAAAGGATATAAAATGGCAAGAGTAAAAACAGGTGTAGTCCGCAGGAGACGTCATAAAAAAGTTTTAAAGTTAGCACGTGGTTTTTATAGTGCAAGACATAAGCATTTTAGAAAAGCTAAAGAGCAATTAGAAAGAAGCTTATGTTACGCATTCCGTGATAGAAAACAAAAGAAGAGAGATTTTAGAAAACTTTGGATTGTGAGAATTAATGCTGCTTGTAGAATTAATGCAATCAGTTATTCAAGATTTATGTTTGGTCTTAAAAAAGCAGGTATTGCGTTAGATAGAAAAATCTTGGCAGATATTGCAATGCATGAACCGGTTGCATTTGCAAAGATTGTTGAAAGCGCAAAAAAAGCATTGTAATTTTGGTTTTTGAGATTCTTTAAGGAGTCTCTTGAACCTTTTGAAATTATGATATTAATCTTAATTTTGAAGGGTTTGTATGCGATTTTTTAGTTTTGTTTTTTTATGTGTTATAGTGCTTATTCCAGTTAGTGCAGAGACGCTCATTAAACAGCGGTTGAGTGTCGCCGTTGATGTTACTCCTACGCAGTATTCTAGCAATATTACAATTACTGCTTCTAAAGAACTTCAAAAATTAAAAACATTGAGTGTTGAAAATAAAAATGCAATCATTAAGACTTTTAATGCAATTAATGATTCTTTGGGGAATGATAGCATTTGTAAAGGGGGAAGTTTTGCGATAAATCCCTCATATTATTATAAAGATGGAAAGAAAATTCAAGAAGGATTTGAGACAAATTTTGCCTTACATTGTGAATTTAAGGAATCTAAAAAGCAAGAATTTAACGCGATTTTAGAGAATATTGAAGCAGAGGTTTCCAAAAATCCTTTTTTAATGTTTGCATTTCCTAGTGTGGATTTAAATGTGAGTGATGTGGATTTTCAAAAAAGTGATTCTGTGCTTAATGTAAAGCTTTTAAATCTTGCTTTAGAGAAGGCAAACGAGTATGGGAAGCTTACTAAAAAGAAATGTTCTATCAAGGAGATTACGCTAGGCGATTTGGGTAATGTTGATGTGGTTGCTCTAAGGGAGTCGCGTTTAATGCAAAGTGCTAAAAATACATTAGAGGATATTAGCTTACCAAGCGCAAAAGATGCACAAAAGAATTTATGGGGTAATGTGGTATTTAGTTGCAAATAAGAGCGTTAAGATTTTGGAATCCAAAAAGCCAAAAGCTCAAAATGGATTCCGCATAAGAATAAAAGATTTAAGCCCCTAAGAGTTTTCTAAACTGCATTGCATTTAATAAGATATCTTCTTTAAATGTCTCGGTGTTTTCTTTAAAATTACTAGGATTAAAGAGCAAGCGGTTGATTTCTTTATAACTTGTTTCAAAATGCTCTAGCAAGGATTCTACGAGATTGTTTGTTAGTTTGGAATCATTTTTGTTTGCATTAGCTCTATTTTCATTTATTTGGAATTTTTCAAAGCTATCCTCAAGTTTTACCCACATTCGTGATAGCTCGAAACTTACACCATTTTTACCACTTTGTAAGGAGCTTATGCTCATAGAAATATTTACTTCAAGGTTAGAGATTTGTGCAAAACTAATGTTACTCTTATTTAGGATTCCATTTAAAATTCCATTCTCAAGATTTCCTAGAAAACCTTGACTCCTTGTATTTAAGTTGTATGCATTTCCTTGAATAAATGTCATTTGAGTGCTTTGGAAGCTAGTATTTGCACCATAAGCTTTGTTTGCAAGAATCTGTGCAAGTTTGCTTTGTCCTAAAATCATATCATTTTGTGCTTGGTTTTCTAAAGCATTGTTTTTAATTTGTTCAGAAACTAAGTCAATGTGATGAATTTTTCCGCTGTTACCATTTTCAAATAAAAAATCTGCACTTTTGCGTTTAATCCCTAATAAATTACCTTTTTCTCCGTGCATAAGCTCTTCACTTTCTTGCGGATTTAGATAAATCACACCTATGCCTTTTTCGCCAAGTCCTACAAGTCTGCCCTCACCATTGCCATCAGGTGTCCAAATTCTTAGTTTGTCATAGATAGGATCTTCTTTATCAATTTTTCCGTCTTTATTGGAATCATAAATGCTTAAATCCTTGAATCCATCTCCGCTTTTTGTTCCAAAAAGCTCATTGCCATCGTTGATTTTGCCATCGTTATTTTTATCTAGTGCTAGGAATCCTGAACCTTTTTTAAGTGTTGCAATCTGATTTGGTGTGCCATCACTATCTAAGTCAAAGTGCATTTTCACATCACTAAGTTCTGTTCCATTGCCATCATAATCGATTACAAGCGGATCAATGATATTTTTGTTTGGAGTTTGTGCTATACCTTGTGTGTTATTGCTGGTTCCATTGATTTGAAGATTTTGCACAAAACTTTGCGAAATTCCAATATTAATATCTAGCTGTTTCTTTGTGCCATCATTTGCAAAAATTGTTCCTTGAATAGAAACTTGCAAGGATTGTGAAAATCCTTGTGAAATGCTAATCCCGCTCCCTAATATTTTCTGCTCTAAACGCGTATTTAATAGGGATTCCACACTTAAATTAAGAGTTTGAGAATTACTAGAGGAATTGCTAGGTTTAAGCCCAAAAACTTCTTCCCACATTTTTAACATTTCCTCTTTAATTTGAGAAACTTTTTCTAATGCATTATCAATAATAACTTTTTGAAAATCATTTAAATGCCCTTTATTTAGGGAACTATTAGAGATGACTTCTGAAGTTTGCCCATTAGCATCCTTATCAATGTTAGATTGTGGAATGCTATTTGCTTTTGTATTTATAGTCTCTTCTTTGGGATTTTTTTGATTTACACTTAAATGCATGGTGGCTGAAGTGTGTGAAAAATCAAAAGCCCGCAAGGAAGAGAAATTGATGCCTGTTTGCATTATTTCTCCTTTTCTATCATTTTTGTTTGACATTCACTATATCGGTAACTTTTTTAAAAACTAAACCTCTCTTACACATTTTTTCTTTATCTTTGGGTTTTTCCTTAAAAAATGCGTGGAATCGCAAGACTAAATATTTAAACATTGATTAAGAGACAATGGAGCTTAACATATAATACTAAAATTAATAAAAAATATTAAGTTATAAGTTTAATTTAAATTTTATTTTAATACAATTCTTATGCAGAAAATAATTTGATGCAATCTACATTAAAGGAATAAAAATGTCTTACGCACAAGAGGTTATCCAGAGAGTCCAAAGACTCTATCCAGAGCAAACAGAGTTTCATCAAGCTGTTAAAGAGGTATTAGAATCCATTGAACCAGCTCTTCAAAAAGAGTCAAAATACCAAAAAAATAAGATTTTAGAAAGAATTGTAATCCCAGAGCGACAAATTAATTTTCGTGTAACTTGGGAAGATGACAATGGAGAAATTCAAGTTAATCGCGGTTATCGCATTGAATTTAGCTCACTTTTAGGACCTTATAAAGGTGGTTTGCGATTCCACCCTAGCGTAACAGAAGGGATTATCAAATTTTTAGGTTTTGAGCAAATCTTTAAAAATTCACTTACAGGGCTTGCAATGGGTGGCGGAAAAGGAGGAAGTGATTTTGATCCTAAGGGAAAAAGTGATAGAGAAGTTATGCGCTTTTGTCAAGCTTTTATGAATGAGCTATATCGTCATATTGGTGCACATACTGATGTTCCAGCAGGAGATATTGGTGTTGGTGGGCGTGAGATTGGATATCTTTTTGGGCAATACAAGAAACTAACAAACCGCTACGATGGTGTGCTAACAGGAAAATCTTTACTTTGGGGTGGAAGTTTAGCTAGGACAGAGGCTACAGGCTACGGAAGTGTGTATTTTGCGCAAGAAATGTTGTCTCATAGTAATTTCGGCTCTTTAGAGGGCAAGGTGTGCCTAGTTTCTGGTAGTGGAAATGTCGCAATCTACACAGTAGAGAAACTCCAACAACTTGGTGCAAAACCTGTAACAATTAGTGATTCAAAAGGGATGATTTACGATGAAGCAGGGATTGATTTAGCTCTTTTAAAAGAGATTAAAGAGGTAAGGCGAGAGAGCTTAGAGTCGTATGCAAAAGAAAGAAGCAGTGCTAAATGGACAAGTGTTAAAGACTACCCAAATGACCATAATCCACTATGGTCTATTCCAGCTTTTGCAGCATTTCCAAGCGCAACACAAAACGAACTTAATGCAAAAGATGCAGACAACCTATTGAAAAATGGCTGTAAATGCGTGAGCGAAGGAGCAAATATGCCTTCAACTATTGAGGCGGTGCATAAATTCTTGGATGCTAAAATTTGCTATGGTCCTGGTAAAGCAGCAAATGCTGGTGGTGTTGCGACAAGTGGGCTTGAAATGAGTCAAAATGCTTCAATGACTTCTTGGGCTTTTGAAGAAGTGGATTTGAAATTGCACAAAATTATGAAAAATATTTATGCAAATGCAAGCGAGACAGCAAAAGAATTTGGAGACCCTACAAATTTGGTTCTTGGTGCGAACATTGCAGGATTCCGTAAAGTAGCAAATGCAATGATTGAACAAGGCTTATAAGCTGAAAATTCTTATTCTATTCTTTTTTATCTGGAATCTCGCATTTGCAGGGATTCCAAGATTTCAGTTCTATAAAACTCCCTTAGACGATACAGAGCTTAAAGCTTTTGTGATGAGTGAAAAACTTGATGGTGTGCGTGGAATTTGGGATGGAAAATCTCTAAAAACACGTAATGGAAATCCTATAAAAGCACCTAAATTTTGGCTGGATAATTTTCCTCCCTTTATCTTAGATGGTGAGCTGTGGCTTAGACGTGATGCTTTTGCGCAGACTTTAAGTGTGATTAAAAATACGATTCCAAAACAATGGGAGCAAATCACTCTACAAGTTTTTGATGTACGTGGTGTATGTAAGGATTGCACTTTGCAAACTCGCTTGAATATTCTACAAGAATATTTAGAGAATAATCCTAGTAAATTCATAAAAATTATTCCGCAGATTCCTATTGAAAACCAAATGCACTTAGAGAAATTCTATCAGAGTGTTTTGGAAAAAGGCGGAGAAGGTGTGATTATTCGCAATAATACGATTTCTAATATTGGTTATAAACTCAAACCTTTTATGGACGCAGAATGTATTGTGCAAGGATACACACAAGGTAGAGGTAGAAATGCCAGAAAACTTGGTGCAGTGATTTGTGAAGCAACAATTAATGGAATCCAAAAGCGCTTTAAAATTGGTTCTGGTTTTAGTGATAGAGAGCGCGAAAATCCTCCAAAAATTGGAACTAAAATCACTTACAAATATCAAGGTTACACTAAGAATGGAATTCCACGATTTCCTATATTTTTGCGCGTTAGGGAGGGGGATTAGTTTTAAAAGTATTTTGCCTAGGAGTGTTAAGTTTTAATTTTTGGTTGAACAAATAGAATTAAACTTAGTGTTTTAGCAAAAATTATCAATTGATAAGTTACATTAAAGCCTAAAGATAAAATAAGCACCTTTTTACATCAATTTTTAAGGATTGCGAAATAACTCTTGAATTAAAGGTGCGATACTCTCTAATTCTAGCGGGCTTAAGTGCTACAAATTCTAGATTAATAACTTATGTTAAGCTATAATTGAGAAAAGCTCACATATTGTCTTTAATTATACTGAAATCTTTGTGTTCTTTTTTGTAGGATTTTCTATCTGCATTTTAGAAGTTTTACGCGTAATAGGGATTTTGATTAAATTTAAGTAGAATTATCCAATATCTCAAGTAAAATTAATCTTTTTGCTCCAGCTTTTTCCATACTCCTCAAGTTTTTTAATGCGATTAAAAACTGCAATAAGTTCAGTAGCTTGCGTTATTGCAATATGAGTTTCAAAAATATTTTGCATATCATATTTGGTATTCACAAAAATAATCGCTTTTGTTTCCATTCCTTTAAAACTATGAACCGTTGTTATTTTAATATGTGGGTCTTGAGTTGAAAAATTTTCTTTGTTCTTTTGAGGATTCATCAAAGAAAACACTGCCGAAATTCTTATCAGGATTATTTTGGAGATACTCTTGTAAAAACTGCTTAGCAAAAACGATTGGATTCTATAAGAATCTCTGGGTAGTGTTGGTTGCGTATATTTTTATTAAGTTCCCCCCAAGCTCCTTTAAATTTGTAGCCAAGCCTAGACATACTTTGATTTCCATAAAAGTTTTCTATCGTAAAGATTTTGCTTATCATTTGCTACAAGCAATATCTCATTATTTGGGCTTAGGTATTTTAAAAGCGCATCAAACCATTTTTTCAATATCTTGAGCGTCATCAATTAAAATTGCATCGTATTCTCTATTCTTAGCATTTGTCTCAAGCTCTATGATTCCTCTTGTGATACCATCTGCGCCTTTATGGGGGATATTTTCTTCTAAGAGAGCCTTTGCAAAGCCGTGAAAATGAATCACTTCAATGTTGTTCCAGTCAAACTCAAGTGCAGTCTTGTTGATGTTATTTCTTATATAAGCTGATAATGTTTTATTAAAAGTAATTACAAGAACTTTTTGCCTTCAGATGCAATTTGTGCTGCCTTTTGTGCAATGATGAGCGTTTTTGCCGCTTCCTGCTACACCCCTTATGCGCTTCCAAGAACGTTCTTTATGCTCAATGATTCTTTTTTTTGTTGAGGAGTGAAACGGATTATTCCTTCAAAAGTGCTTTTATGACGTGGAGGATTGATAAAAGTTTGAATCTTTTCTGCACAGGCTTTTAGGTCTGTGTTAGCGTTACGAATAATATCTAAAATAATTGTAATAATTTGTGCCATTCTTAGCCTAATAAATAATTTATAAGGCGATATTGTAGCAAGAAATAACAAGGAATATTTGGTACGCTCAGAGGGAGTCGAACCCCCAACCCTCAGATCCGAAGTCTGATGCTCTATCCAATTGAGCTATGAACGCTTTTTAAAAAAATTAGGGTAGAATTATATCTTAAAAAGTTTTAATATTAATTGAGGAATAGCAATGAAAAAGACTTTGATGTTTATGTGCTTGTTGTTAAATCTAGCGTTTGCGCGTGATGTGATTATGGTAAGTGTTCCTATGCAGAAAGAATTTGTAGAAAAAATCGCTGGAGATTCCTATAATGTGGTTTCACTTGTGGTTCCGGGTGTGAATCCTCATGATTTTGAACCAAAAGCTTCGGAGATTAGAAAGGTTAATGAGGCAGTGGCGTATTTTTCTATTGGAATAGAGTTTGAAGAGGTATGGCTTCCGCGCTTTGCAAGTCAAAATCAAAAAATGCAAATTTATGATTCTAGTGCTAACATTCAGCGGATTAATTTTTGGCAAAAAGATACAGAACATGAACATAATGCTCATGATGAACACGACCATGGCGATACACACATTTGGCTATCCCCAAGTAATGCAAAAATTATTGCTAAAAATATTTTTGAGGGATTAAAAAAACTAAATCCTAAACAGGATTATTCTAAGGGTTATAATGCATTAATTGCTGAAATTGATGCCATTGATAAGGAATTAAAAATGATTTTAAAGGACTTACCAGAACATCAAAAATTTGTAGTTTTTCATCCAATGCTTGGATATTTTGCAAGGGATTATCATTTAGAAGAAATCTCTATTGAAGTGGAGGGAAAAAGTCCAAAAATGCAAGAGATGATTGAAGTGATTGAAACCATAAAAAGGGAGAATCTAAAAGTGATTTTTGCCCAGCCAGAATTTTCAACAAAAGCTGCGGAGTTTATTGCAAAAGAAAGTGGAGCAAAATTGGGATTTTTTTCACCATTACAAACACCTTGGGGAGAGAATTTGCTAAATTTTGCAAAAACACTCACTAGCTTTTAAGAATGTGGGGAGTGTCAAACAAAAAAGACTAAAAGAGATTAAAGAATTTTTAAAAAATTGTAAGAGCAAGGATTAAAAGAGTTTAAAATAGATTCCATACATTATGGAATCCAAAAGCCCAAGGGGCTTAAAGATTATTCTACAACTGGAGTGTGCGCACTTCTTTTATCATCACCGATGTCTTCTCTGTGTGATGGAGAACCTGCAACAGCATCCCATACGATACAACCTTCAGTTGGACAAGCAGATGCGCAAGCTGGTTCATCATTGTGCCCTACGCACTCCACACATTTATCATTATAAACAAAATAGCATCCATCATCATTTGGGCTATCATCTTCATCAACGATAGCTTCTACTGGACATTCATCAATGCAAGCTCCACAGGCGATGCAAATATCTGTAATTTTAACAGCCATAACTTCTCCTTAAAATTTTGATTAAACAATGAGTATATAGCAAAGAATATAAAATTTAGCTTCAATTTAAGTAGAATTGTAAAAGTTTTAAACAAAAGAGTGTAGAATTATTGGATTTAAAAAGTGGAATTTCAAAGGGGCTTTGTATGGATATTATTTTTGGTCCTGTGCAATCACGACGTTTTGGAGAGTCCTTAGGTGTGGATTTATCGCCAAAACTTAAGCAGTGCAATTATGATTGTCTTTATTGTGAGCTAGAGGGAAAAAAAGCACAAGAAACAATGCAAGAGATTCTAAGTGTAGATGAAATCTTAAAAGCCATAGAGCAGGGTTTAGAAAAGTTTTCTAATGTGGAATCTCTTACGATTACGGCAAATGGAGAACCTACTTTATATCCGTATTTGTATGAGCTAATGTTGCGTTTAGAAGATATTAAGGGTGATAAGCAAACACTACTCTTGACAAATGGTGCATTACTTTGGGATATATGTGTTGCTAGGGCTTGTTTGCTCTTTGATAAGGTAAAGTTTTCAATTGATGCAGTGAGCGAGAAGGTGTTTAAAAAGATTGATAGGGCGCATAAGAGTGTGGATCTAGCGCAAATCTTAAAGGGGATTTATCAATTTAGTGCGGATTTTAAAGGTGAGCTGTATGCCGAAATTTTATTTGTAAAAGGTGTCAATGATGATGCTAAAGAGATTCAAAAAATAGCGCAATTTCTAGCACCTGTGCCACTAAAACGTTTGGATATTAGCACCATAGATCGCCCACCTGCGTATAAAGTGGAATCCCTAAGCGAAAAAGAGTTAGAGGAGATTAGCAAAGTATTTTTGCGTTATAGGATTCCAGCTTTTGTGCCAAAGCGGACTTTAATTAAAACGCAAGAAAACTTAGAATTAAATGCGGATGAGATTTTAAAAACTCTTGCTTTACGTCCAATGAGTGAGGGGGATATTATTACGCTTTGGAGTGTGCAATCTAAAGAAATTTTAGGAGTGCTTTTAAAGGAAGGTAAAGTGAAGCAAAAGTGTGTCAATGGTGTAAATTTCTATGCTTTATGCTAGTTTTTTGTGTTGTGTGAAGTAGATTAGATTTGCTAAAAATACACAAATAAACATTACAAAGGATAAAAATAGTGGTGTGTTTGCTTCAAATGCTCCCACGCTAAAAGAGATAATGCCAGCAAGCGCAAATTGTGCTGTTCCAAGAATTGCAGAGGCAGTGCCTGAATGGTCTTTAAACCTTGCCATTGCTAAAGTTGTTGTGTTTGGCATAATAAAACCAAGAGTTGCAAGAATGCTAAAAAGTGAAATTTCAAAGAGCCATATTTTTGGACTAAAATAAGCATTAAAGAGCATTATTAAATGCGTGAGAAGCATTACTAAAAGTGCGATGGCTAGGACTTTCTGTGCATTAAATTTTTTAAGTATTTTTGCATTGAAACTTGCACACAGCATAAAACCTAAAGCATTTAGTCCAAAGAGGAATGCAAAAATTTGTTCAGAAATTCCAAAAAAATTAATAAAAACAAAGTTTGAGCCTGTGATGTATGCAAAGATTGTTGCCATCGTCAAGGCAGAGCAAAACACATAGACTAAAAATACACTATCTTTTAGAACAAATTTATAGTTTTTAAGCGTCTCTTTATGGGAAAATTTTTGTGCTTTTAAGTGGGGAGCACTCTCTTTTAGCCCAAAAAGCACCATAAGAAATAAAAAGATTCCAAGCAAAAATAAAAAGGTGAAAATGCTCTGCCATGGAAAATGTTTAATTAAGAATGCACCTAAGGTTGGAGATAGCATAGGGGCAAGTGAGCTAAAGACCATCATTAGTGCATAGACGCTAGCAGCTTCCTCAAAATCAAATAAATCATTAACTATTGCTCTTGCAATCACTACTCCTGCGCAACCCCCTAGTGCTTCAAAAAAGCGTAAAATAATAAAACTATGGATATCATCAATAATAACACAACCTAAACTTGAGGCAATAAAAATTAAGATTCCAACAAGGACAGGTTTTTTGCGTCCAAAAATATCACTTAGTGGTCCATAGATGAGTTGTCCAAAGGCAAAAGCGATAAAAAAACTTGCAAGAGAAAGTTGGGTTAAGAAGGGATTAGTCTGAAAGCTCTCTTGTACATGATTTAGTGCCGCTAGATACATATCTGTGGATAGTGGAGCAAGGCTTGACATAATTGCTAAAATAAAAATGAGTTTAAATTTGTAAAATCCGTGAATTTTGGTATGGTTTTGCATTGTGTAATCCTAATTGTTGCAATAAAAATTGTAACAAAGCAAACTACAAAAAAATCTTATAAAAAGGATTCCAAAACTTGCATTTTGCGTTGAGTTTTGCATAAGAAAGGAGTAAAATCCGCGCAAATTTTAAGCACACCTTGTAATTTTAAATTTAAGGATAGCAAATGCTTTTAGCAATGTATAGTATTTTTGTGTTTATTTTTATCGGTTATATGGCAAATGTGTTGCGTCTTGTTGGGAATAAACATAGTGGAATCCTGCTTGGATTTTTAGTAAATTTTGCTCTTCCTGCACAAATTTTTAATGGCACTTACCACGCAAATGTGAGCTTGGATTTTTTGCTTGTGTGTTTGATTTCTTTGCTTTCAAACCTTTTTGCTGGGCTTTTTATATTGTTTATTGGAAGAATCTTTCGCTTTGAACGTAGTGTGCTAATTACCCTTTGTTTTATGGCAATGCTTGGAAATACGCTTTATTTAGGATTTCCATTTGTGCAAGGTGCATTAGGGGAAGCACAGGCAAACCAAGTGATTATTTTTGACCAATTTGTAACAGGGATTCCATTTGCTTTTTTAGCTCCTGTTCTCCTTAGTTTAAATGGTAAAACAGCATTTTCCTTTAGCGGAGTCTTAAAACGTTTATTTAAAAGCCCTCTATTTTTAGCACTCATTTGTGGAGCACTTTTTAGATTGATTCCTTTTGAGATTCCACAAGCTCTTTTTGCTCCTCTTAAATCACTAGCCCAAACAGCGACTCCAGTGGCACTTTTTGCTATTGGGGTGCAGTTAAATTTGCGTGGAATTTTAGAGTGGAAATACCCTACGTTGCTTTTGGGAGCAAAAATGTTTATTGCGCCTTTGCTCTTATTTTTCTTTGTAAAAGCCTTTTTCGGAGAGTTTAGCAATACTTGGAAAATGGCACTCATTGAAGTGGCAATGCCTCCATTAGTGAGTGGTGTGGCGATTATTTACAAAGCCGGATTTAATGCAAAGGTTGCTCTAAATGCCGTTACTTTTGGAATCCTAGTTAGTTTTATTAGCATCCCATTGTGGTTGTATTTTGTGTGAGGTTTTATTTTGCTAAAAACTCTAATGTTTTGTTTGGAAAAACACTTGAGCAGATTCCATTTGAAGAGCCTTGAAGTGCCTTAGGGTTTAAGTTTGAAAATGAATATTGTTTTTTTTTTTTTTTTTTGATATAATCAGCTCTCTCTTTTAAAAATTTATTAAGGAAAACAATGACCATTATAGCGCATAGAGGTTTGTGGGGGGGGGGGGTTAAAAAGAACTCTTTAACCGCTCTTACAAAGGCTTTTGAATTTGGTTTTGGGATTGAAACAGACTTAAGAGATTTTGATTCTAAAATCGTTATCTCTCATGATATGGCTTCCAAAAAATGCGAAAGCATTGAAACTTTATTTGCCTACTACAAGGAACACCAATTAAATTTAAATTTGGCTTTAAATATTAAAAGTGATGGCTTGCAAGATGAGCTTTTAAAGCTTTTACAAAAATACGAGATTGTCAATTATTTTGTTTTTGATATGTCTATTCCTGATGCTTTATCTTATCTAAACAAGGGTTTTAACACTTTCACAAGACTTAGCGAATACGAAAAACAACCTTGCTTTTATGAAAAAGCTTGCGGACTTTGGTTGGACGAATTTCAAGAACATTGGATTGATGAAAAGACGATTTTAACGCATTTAAAAGCAAATAAAAAAATTTGTATAGTTTGCCCTTGTTTGCATAAAAGACCCTATCTTAAAGAATGGAACACATACAAAACACTCATCAACAAACATAACTTAAAAAATAAAATCATGCTTTGTACTGATGAAGTTTTAAAAGCAAAGGAGTTTTTCAATGGAAATTAAAGCGATTATTTTTGATATGGACGGAGTTTTAATAGAAGCTAAAGAATGGCACTATGAGGCTTTAAATAGGGCTTTGAATCTTTTTGGTATGGAGATTTCAAGGTATGAGCATTTAACAATTTTTGATGGGCTTCCTACAAAAAACAAGCTCAAAATTCTCTCTTTAGAACAAAATTTACCAGAAAGCTTACATTCTTTCATTAACAAAATGAAACAACAATACACAATGGATATAGTCCATACCTCTTGCAAACCGCGTTTTATCCATGAATACGCACTCTCAAAGCTTAAAAATGAAGGTTACAAACTCGCATGTTGTTCAAATTCTATCAAACACACTATTGAGGTTATGTTAAAAAAAGCAGCCCTGCTTGAGTATTTGGATTTCTTCTTATCCAATGAAGATGTGAGCAAAGCAAAGCCAGACCCTGAAATTTACATAAAAGCAATACAAAAATTAGGATTTCATCCTAAAGAAGTAATGGTGGTTGAAGATAATTTCAATGGCATAAAAGCAGCTAGGGAAAGTGGGGCAAATGTCATGGAGGTAGATAGCGTTGAAGAAGTGAATTTTTTAAACATCAAAAAAACGCTTGAAAAATTTCAAAAGGAAGCACAATGATAAATATAGTTATCCCTTTAGCAGGAGATTCCAAATTTTTTAGTGAAGATTTAATTTTTCCTAAAGTTCTTACAGAAATTCGTGGTAAAACTATGCTTGAGCATTTTATAACAAATATCTCTTGCATTAAAAACTCAAGGCTGATTTTTATCATAAAAAAACAAGATCAAAAGTATTATTTAGAAGAGAGTATTAAGCTTCTAAACAAAGAAAGTATTGTGATATCCTTAACAAAACAAACTAAAGGAATGGCTTGCTCTAGCATGTTTGCAATTGATTATATTAATAATGATGATGAGCTTATTATTTGCAATGGGGATCAAATTTTTGATTTGGATTTAAGCGAAGTTGTGGAACACTTTAGGGCTTATGATGGTGGGGTTATAAGTTTTGAGAATTTTCACCCAAGATTTGCTTTTGTCCTTAGCAATGAAAAAGATGAAGTCATAGAAGCAAGCGAGAAAAAGCCTATAAGTAAAAATGCCATTGCAGGATTTTATTATTTTAAAAAGGGTAAAGACTTCATAAAGGCTTGTGAAAAAATGATAGAAAAAGACGCCCATATTGAGGGAAATTTTTTTGTTGCACCTTGCTTAAATGAGCTTATCTTAGAAAATAAAATCATTAAAAATTTCTCTATACCAAAGAACAAATACCATACCTTTTATAGCCCGGCAAAAATTGAACAATACGAAAGGATAGAAAATGATTAACTTAACAAAAGATTATATTAAGGCTTTTGATTCTAAAAATTTAGAGCACATAGAAAGACTTTTAGATGAAAATTTTGTCTTACAAGATCCTGTTGTCAAAAAAATCTCAGGAAAAAAAGAATGTTTAAAAGCCATAGAGAATATCTTTAAAAGTGCTAAAAATTTGAGCTTTAAAGCAAAGCAAATTTATATGCATGGAAAAACAACTTTCATAGAATTTGAGCTTGTGCTTGATGATTTAAAGCTTGAGGGTGTTGATATTATAGAGTGGCAAGATTCCAAAATGACAGAACTTCGTGCGTATTTAGACCCAAAAGGAGTATGATGAAAATCTGCATTATCATGCCTATTTACCCAGCGCATTTTGGCTATGCTAATGAATTTATAAGCTCTTTTTTTAAATACGAATTTGACAAACAAGCGGATTTGATTTTTGTTTTCACAAATGAAGACGAGCTTAAAGAGTTTAAAACTACTAATTTTAAGGGCTATTATAAAAGCCTTGTTTTACCAGAATTCTTACGCGTTTCAAAACAGCAAGGTATTATTAATATTAAGAAATTTTTTGCGCTTTTGAGTCTTAAAGATGCCTATAAATATTCTTTGATTGTAGATAGTGAGAGCGAATTTATAAAAAGCATAGATTTATTAAGTCTTTTTGATGAATTTTATGCAAAAAAGATTCTTTATGGCAATGAAACAAGGAGCAATCCCTCTGACATACAGAATGCATCTAAAAAGTTTTTTGAGAAAAAATTTATCAAAAAAAAGTTTGAAAATGAAAAGCTTTATCTTTGGTTTAACCAGCCTTGCATTTATAAAAATGCATATTTAGGAGAATTTTTCAAAGCCATAAATATGGAATCTTATAAAGATTTACTTGCTTTAAGTTTTCTTAGTTTTGATTATTATATTTATATGTATTTTTTGATTTTTTATAAAGATTTTAAGGTTGTAAATCTAGACATACTCTCACATTATGGTGCGTTAGAAGCAGGTTGCTACCATGTCTTTAAAAGTCAGAAATTCAAACAGATTCCTTTTTTATGCTCTAATCCAAGCTTAGCAAAAGAACTTTGCAAAGAAAAATTATTCCTATACATTCAAAAAAACGGCTCATATTTAGCCTTTAAAAGTAAAGAAGATTTAAACAAAGAAATTTTAAATTTAAAAAAAGAACTTGCACAATCTACAAGACCTGGAGCAACAATGCGAGCACAAAACTTCCTCTCCTACAAACTAGGAGTTGCTTTGATAGAAAACTCTAAAAGTCTTAAAGGTTATATTAGAATGCCTTTTGTTTTAAGTTATATTACAGAGCTACATAAAAAAGAACAAAAAGCTTATGCACAACACATACAAAAGAATCCTGCATTAAAACTTCCTCCTTTAGAATCTTATTCTGATTATAAAGAAGCTTTAAGATTTAAAGAACATTTAAGCTATAAACTTGGCAATGCTTTTTTAAAAGCATATAAGAATGTGTGGGGGGGGGCATAATAAAATACATCTTTATAGATGTGCCTAGAATAAAAAGAGAATGGAGAGAAAAACAAAAGGAGAAAAAATGAAAAATTTTAAGCTTGAAGATATGGTAAGAGGCTGGTTTATAGGAGATTTTGAGCCGAGTGCTTTTAAAAGCAAGGAGCTTGAAGTGGGAGTGAAATCTTATAAAAAAGGAGATATAGAGGAGAGACATTATCACAAGGTTGCTACGGAATTTACTTGCATTATAGAGGGTAAAGTTAAGATGAATGGGGTGGTTTATACTAAAGGTGATATTATTAAGATAAATCCTAATGAAAGCACAGATTTTGAGGCTTTAGAAGACACAATTAATGTAGTAGTAAAACTTCCTTGTGTGAAAAATGACAAATTTTTAGGAGAAGTAAAATGAATATTTTAATTCCTATGGCAGGGCTTGGTAGCCGTTTTGCTAAAGAGGGCTATGTAAAACCAAAGCCTTTTATTGATGTTTTAGGAAAGCCTATGATAGTGCGTGTTTTAGAAAATTTAGCCTATAAAGATGCAAATTATTTTTTAATTGCACAAAGACAGCATTTAGAACAAGAAAAAGAACTTGTTGCCCAAATTCAAAAAGATTTTAATGTTAAATTCATTGCCATAGAAAAACTCACCCAAGGCACAGCTTGCACAGCTCTTTATGCAAGGAAATTCATTAACAACTCCACGCCTTTACTCATAGCAAATTCCGATCAAATCATAGATATTAACATCGCTCTTTTTATCAAAGACGCTTTTGAGAGAAAACTTGATGGCTCTATATTATGCTTTATCGATAAAGAAAAGAATCCAAAATGGTCTTTTGTAAAAGTGCAAGACGACTTGGTTGTAGAACTTAAAGAAAAAGAGGTGATCTCTGATATTGCCACAGTTGGGATTTATCTTTACGCTCAAGGCTCATTTTTTGTTAATGCTTGTGTGGATATGATGATAGAACAAGACCTTGTTAATGGTGAATTCTACACAGCTCCAAGTTACAATTATTTGATTAAAGAGGGTAAAAAAATAGGCATTTACAATATAGATTTCAATCAAATGCATGGCATAGGAACACCACAAGATCTTAAAAACTACGAGGCTCTTCATGCAAAATTTTAAATTTGAACTTGAAAATGCTTTGGAAGCTTGGGATTTTTGCAAGGCTGAAAAATTATTAGAACAAAACTCTAAAGATAAAATGTCTTATTTTGTGTTTTTATATGAATGTGGAAAATTTCAAAAACTTTCAACCTTGCTTGATTTTGAAAATAAACCCACTTGGTGGGAAGAGGAGAAGTTAGATTTTATAAATTTAAAAAAGGCTTTAGAAAATAAACTAAAAAACTTGGAAAATTTTGTAACAAAAGATAGTTTTATACTTTATCAATGTAGCCAAGAAATACAAAAATATACGCTTAAAGCTGATGTTGCATTGCAAAATTTTTATAAACTAGAAAGTGATTTTGCAAAAAACTATCTTGCAAGTGTTTTGATTGATTATTTTGCTCTTGCAGATGATAAAGAACAAGAAGATTTTTTTATGCCTAAGGTGCTTGGCTATTATTTCTTATGTTTTTTACATAACAAAACACAATGCAAAGGTGCTAGAATCTATTATGATAGACATAATGCGATTGTTTCTAAAATGCTCAAAGAAGAAAACACTATGCCGCCTAAAAAAGTGGGGATATGTTTTTGGGGAGTTTTGAGAGGTGCTTGGAGGGAAAATTTAGAAGAGTTGATTTCTAAATTAGCTAAGCCTTTAAATGCGGATTGTTTTTTATTTTCATGGGATGAATATCAAGAATACCCCTCTCTTACTGGAGGTTATTTTTGGGGTAGTAGAATCTTAAAAGAAGAATTCTCAAAGAAAGTTCCCGCTTGTATTGCTCATAAGAAAGGACTGATAGAAATTCTACCAAGAACTTATGCTTCTTTACAAAGAGAATTTAATATCAAATTAGAAAAAAACCAAATGCAAGATTTTATCAAATCAAATCCTTGCGTTAAAAAATACAAACTAAAAAATCAAGAAAAATTTGAGCAAAAATACTCTGCCTATAATTCTAAATTTTATTATGGTATGCAAGAGAGCTTTAAGCTTCTGACAAAGTATGAAAGAAAAAATAAAATCAATTATGACATAGTTATGATTGTTCGTAGTGATGTAAAATTTCTTTCCTTTGATATGCAAAGATTTAATACGCTTAAAAAAGATGAAATTAGTGATGGATTCTCTTTTTGGGGAGATGGTGGAGGTAGTGGGAGTGGAACTCTTATAGGCTATAAAGAAGCAGTCAGTAATTATGTAAAAATCTTTAGCCAAAAAGAAGCAATTAGCAAAAATAAATTTATAAATTTTTGGGGTAATAATCATGAATTGGGCTATAAAATTCCCTTACTTTTTGATTATAAACTTAGAAAAGCTATCTTTGAAAACACTATTTACCATACAATTGCACTTGCAGGCATTGCTTTGCCTGATTTTAGTCAAGAGCTAAAAGAAGATCTTAAAAACTTAAGCGACCCTAGTATTAATACTAAAGAAATAGAAGATTTCTTTAAGCTACTAAGAGAAAACTATCCTTTGCCTAGCAGTAATGCAAGAGTTACAAGTCGTGTTGCACAATCTACAAGACCTGGAGCAACAATGCGAGCACAAAACTTCCTCTCCTACAAACTAGGAGTTGCTTTGATAGAAAACTCTAAAAGTCTTAAAGGTTATATTAGAATGCCTTTTGTTTTAAGTTATATTACAGAGCTACAT
>NZ_JAIGYQ010000005.1 GCF_019711685.1 Helicobacter turcicus | reverse complement strand
ATAACTAGAATCTTTAAGGCTCTTAATGAAAGATTCTTACTTTATAAAGTCAAAGCCTTGTTTTTACTTCTTAAAAAGCAAAGTATTAACTAAAGGTAAAACGATGCAAACAAAAGAACTTTTAGAAATCCCTATTATTGCAAGATTTAGCAAACGTCTATATGTGCAAAAGTGGCAAGGAGCTAGAGTGCAAAACCCTTAAATGAAAAATAGGGGGAGTGAGGGTTTAAGATTCCTATTGTGCTATGTTTTCTAAAACAAATCTCGCTCGTTCGCGCCTTAGAAACTCCGCTATATCTATGCAGTTAATCCCTAAGTTTTCGCAAATATTTGGAATCTTTATTGTATTTTAGCATTATTGCCACTTTTGGCTTCGTGCGTTACGATAGTGTAGGATTCTTGATAAGCAAGTGCTACAAGAAAATAATCTGCTCCATTAGAAAAGTTCTTTATCGCTAGTGGTGTGTATTGCATTGTTTGTAAAGTTTTTGAAACTTTGGCATAGGATTCTAGGCTAATGCTTTCTATGGGCAAGAAAAACTTCTTATTTTTTAATTGTTCCTTGAAATCTTGCAAATTAGAATCATTAGGAGTCATTTCATCATAAACTTTGCTAATGGACTTAATGGAATCTCTTTGAGAACATTTTTTTAAAAACTCCCAGAATCCCGGGCAAATATCAAAGGCGTAAAATCTGTAGGCAGATTCTATAAAAATATTTGTATCAATCAAATATTTACTCATTGGATTACCTTTAATGCTTTGGCAAGTCTATCAAATTTATCAAGTTTGATATTAAGCAGATTGAGTGCCTCTTTATAAGTTTCATAACCATTAAGCGTATCAATCACCACACTTTTAGCAAAATTCTTACTATTAGAAGCAATCACATTAGAGTAATAACTACCCCCTCTAGAATTTTTATTTTTTAAAAATTGTTCTAGCTCTGTATTTTTAAAATCCTCGTATTTTTCATAATCTATTAATTTAAGCAAAAGTGCTTTGGTGGCAAGTGCTAGAGGGCTTGCCATTTCAAAATCATTATTATTTTTTAATCTTTCAATGTTTCTTTGGATGGAATCTTGTTTGTTCCATCGCGACTTAAAAGTTGGTGTTGGCATTAGAATCTCTCCTGCAATATTATTGCAACGATATTCTACTTCTAGCTCAAAATCATAAGAGCTAACGCCACTATGTTTTAGCAAAATGTGTGCTAATTCGTGCAAAAGGGTAAAAATCTTTCCATTTTCACTTGTATCTTTGGCGTTTATAAACACAAGGGGTGCGTATGCATCATAAATAGCATAGCCTCTACATTCATTAAAAGTAATAGCTTTATGTGTATTGCCTTGAATAACGCTACTTTGCTGCACGATAATATTATGTTGTTCTGCATTGTTTTTAAGAAAATTAAGCCTTTGTCCTTTTGGGTGATTTTTTGCCTCATCAAATCGCGTAATCTGCTTGATAGTTTGGATAATGTCTTTATCAAAAGTCAAATTTTGATTTGCTAAAAACTTGCTATGCCCATTTCTAATAAGATGATTTCTAAACCATTCTTGCTTTTTCTTGCTTGAGGCAATGCAAGATTCAAGATTTTGGCTAAATTCTGCGCTATTTTTTCTAAAATCTGGCAAAGATTCTTCTGCTTGTGGTATCTCGTCTAAAAAGAGATAAGCAAAAGGAATATTAAAAGTATTTGCAAGTTTTATAAGCTTTTCTGTGGTAGTTTCAAAAGTTTTAGAGGCTTGATTGATAAAATTTTTAAATTCTTGTGCTTTTCTTTTGCCAAAAATTCTTACAATATCATTTTCTTGGTATGGAATGCTTCGTATAACCTTGCTATTTCCACTATCCAAAACCACAGCATTTCCTCTTAAATCTCTTTACTTTAATAAATATTATATCTTAACTTAAACTAAATTTGCATTAATGTGTGTCCCATATTATCTAGCTTTTGCTATAATTTCTTAACAAAATGTGAAATCCTAAATGCACAAGATTAAAGCAAGATAGAAAGATGTTTTTAAGAATGTTAGAATCTGCAAAAAATACAAACGAAAAAGAACTTATTGCTTTTTTAGAAGAAGTATTGGAAGTGTATGAAAAACACAATATCAATGGACACATTGTGTGGAAAAAATAGTTTTAAAAAAACTAACCGCGTGGTGCAAATAAAAAGCAACCTCACAGCAAGTAGATTAGAGTAGGAACAGATAAGCATATTTTAAAAAAAATGATAATATTTTCAAAAATTGCGTATAAAGGAGTAAAAATGACTTACAAAGAAATGATTAGTGAAGTTTTAAGACAAGCAAAACAGCCTTTAAGCAGTGAGCAAATTTGGTCACAAGCTTGTGAGCTTGGGTTTGATAAAGAACTTTCAAGTATAGGAAAGGCACCTCTTATCACTACTAGAACTCGGATTTACAGAGACATTAGGGAAGGGGGCAAAGAGAGTCAATTTATCTTTGCTTCTAGAAAACCTACCACTTTTTGGCTGAAAACTAGAGCAGGTGAATTAGGAAGTTTAAATCTTGATGATGCGGACGTTAAAACTAAACAAAAAAATCAATTTCACGAAAGAGATTTGCATCCTTTGCTTGTAAAATTTCTCTATGAAAATTCTAATTTTAATCTCCAATGCAAAACCATTTATCACGAAAAAAGCAAAAAAGATACAAATGGTAAAGACAAATGGAATTATCCTGATATAGTTGGGGTATATTTTCCTTATGGGGACTATAAAGAAGAAACCTTAAATCTTTTGCATAATATTAAGCAAAGCCATTATAAGTTCTTTTCTTTTGAGCTTAAAATTAGCCTTGATTTTTCAAATTTAAAAGAAAGTTACTTTCAAGCTGTGAGTAATTCAAGCTGGGCTAATGAAGGCTATTTGGTTGTTTTTAAAGAAATTGATGATGAAGTTTTAGGCGAATTAAGACGTCTTAATCAAAGCTTTGGCATAGGCGTGATAAAGCTTGAAAGTGATGTTCAAAGTTCTAGAATTTTACTAAGTTCTAGGCAAAAAGAGCTTGACATATCGACTTTGGATATGCTTCTTGATAAGAATGCTGATTTTAAAAATTTTATTTGCGATGTTAATAAACAAATTAAAGCTGGTGTGGGTATAGAAATTAAAGCAGATTTTGATAAAGTTTTAGATGATGATGGTATGCAAAAATATCTCAAAGAAAAGCATATTGAGGAATAAATTAGTAATAGACATAGCTTTATGCAAAACCTTACAACAGATAGAATCCTAGCTCAAGCCGAGCTTGTGGCAAGCAATCTTGTATAGTGGTATTTTATGGTATAGTTTCATTTTGACACTAAAAGGAGGGATTAATGTTTTGGGAACAAGGCTATCAGTCGTTTGCTTTTCTTATCTATTTTCTCTCTATCTCCCAGCTCTAATTTCTTCTTATCTTAGTGTAGATTCTAGAATGCACACTCTATAAATTGGTTTTTAAAAATTATTGTGTAAATAAAGGAAAATAATGAAACAACTCAAACTTACCCCAAATCTTGCGTGGGGATTGGTGCTTTTTGGTGGAATTATAGAATGCTTTTGGGCAAGTGGGCTAAAGTATGCGGATAATCTCTTTTTCTATACGCTTACAGGCATTGGGATTCTCATCTCATTTTTTGCGATGATTGTAGCTGTTAGAGTGCTAGAAGTTGGTATCGCATACAGCGTATTTGTAGGCATTGGAACAGCGGGCATTACAATCGCAGAGATTCTTATCTTTGGTGAGGAATTTTCTCTGCTTAAGGTTCTTTTTATTGTGCTCTTGCTTATTGGTGTGATGGGATTGAAACTCTCTAGCAAAGAGGTGCAATCTCAAGAAGAAAAACTCGCGGGAGACATTTCGCAGAATCTAGGGCTTGATGAAATCGTGGAAGTAGGAGAGCGCAAATGAGCTGGGTGTATTTATTGTTTGCGGGGTGTATGGAAATAGTAGGCGTAATTGCGATGAAAAAATACAACCTCACAGGGCGGAAAATCTTTTTGTTTGGCATTTTTGTGCAGTTTGTGCTAAGTCTTGCTTTGCTTTCTCTTGCGATGAAAGGAATTGCTATGGCGACAGCTTATGCGATATGGACGGGTATCGGCGCAGCTGGTGGCGTGTTTGTGGGGATAGTGTTTTTCAAAGAGGACAAAAGTATAAAAAAGCTCTTTTTTATCACGCTTATCATCGCTTCTGCTGTGGGACTTAAGGCATTGTCGTAGATTACTTAGAATCTATGGGCTTACTTGGAGCATACTAAAGAGAGAATGAGAGAATCTATTGAAAGCTCCAAGTTTCAAGTGCGCATTTTTCTATTTGTTCATGTCTTGCGTTTTGCTTTACTAGAGGTAAAAATAACCTTTTGTGCTACAATATCCTACAAAATGGTTTTATGAGGTGGATTTTTCTTATTGCTTGTAGGATTTAAAAGAAAACAAACTTTTAGATTCCTTATTTGATTTGACTTAACACAGCCTTAGCGCAAGCGTGCGCACTTGCCCAAGCAAAGGCTAGGTTGTAGCCACCGCGATTGCCTACAATATCTAGCATTTCGCCAATAATATAGAGATTTTTATAATTTTTGGATTCCATTGTATTTGGATGGATTTCTTTCCCGCTTACACCGCCGCCACAAACTTCTGCGCTCTCAAAGTCCTTTAATCGGGGATTTTCGCAGAGAAAGTTTTTAAGAGTAAAAATGAATTGTTTTAGATGTTTTGTGTTGTTTGGATTTGGGTGTAAATGTGTTACAAATGCTTTAGCAATTTTTGGGTGCAAAAAACCACAAAGCAGCGTCTCTATGGAGATTTTTGGTTGATGTTTGAGTGTGTTTTGGAGTGCGTTTTCTAGAGTTTTTGACGTGAGATTTGGCAAAAAATCAAGAAATAGTGTGAAATTTTTTTGTGTTTGCATAAAGCTAGAAATGTCAAGTACACCAAAGCCAGAGATTCCATAGTCTGTAAAAAGCACATCATCTAAAGTTTCTGCTAGGATTTGTTCATTCTTCTTTAGTGTGAGTTTGGCTTTAATTTTAATGCCACTTAAGGAGGAAATAAGCGTGGAATCTAGGCGGATTGGCACAAGAGAAGGGTAGGAGGGATAGAGCTTTAAGCCTAGATTTTGTGCAAATTTTTCTCCTTTGTCGCTACCGCCTAGTTTTGGGGCAGCTTGGCTTCCACAAGCTAGGATTAGGATGTCAAAGCAAGTAGAGTTATTTTGACTTTGGAGTAAAAAACTAGAATCTTTTGGTGTGATAGCGGTGATTTCGGTATTTAGGGCGATTTGTAAATTTGGGTTAGTATTTAGAGTGTGCGTGAAAATCTCTAAAATTGATTTTGCAGAATTAGCAAGGGGATATACTCTGCCATCCTCCTTTGATTCAAGTAGTAGCCCTAGATTTTGGCAAGTCTTTGCAAAGGCAATAAATGGGTAATTTTGTAAGATGTGTTGTAAGTCTTTTTGGCGAAAGCTTGCACTTTGAAAATGGGTGGAATCTGTGTGAATGTTGTGAATGTTGCAACGTCCATTACCAGTTGCTAGGAGTTTTTTACCTAGTATTTTATTTTTTTCAAAAAGCACAACGGGAATGTTATGCAAGGAGAGCAGAACCGCACAAAAGATTCCGCTTGCTCCTCCACCGATGATTGCGACTTTTTGCATTGTATTCCTTGTGCGCTAGGGGTTGGAATTTTTACTTAGGATTATTTTATATGGAATCCATTTTGGATTCTAATTTAAATTTCTTTAAACGTTTTGGAAGCTCCCGTAATTCATTAGCTTATTAAAGCGCTTATTTAGATAATCTATATCTTGGCGGATTGAATCTAGGGATTCTATAAAGTAGGCTTTGATTGCCTCTGCTGCACCCTCTTTATCTCTATGCGCTCCAATGCCCGGTTCTGTGATAATTGCATCAATTAATTTGGCTTCTTTTAAATCTTCTGGAGTAATTTTTAATGCCTGTGTGGCGCTCTCAATTTTTGCTGGGTCATTCCATAAAATTGCTGCGCAACCCTCTGGAGAGATAACGCTAAAGACGGAATACTGCATCATAGCCAGTCTATCTGCTACACCAATGGCAAGAGCACCACCACTTCCACCCTCGCCAATAACAATAGAAATGGTTGGAATCTTAAGGGTGCTAAACTCTTGCAAGTTTTTTGCAATTGCTTCGCTTTGTCCGCGCTCTTCTGCACCAATTCCAGGATACGCACCCGGAGTATCAATAAACATTAGAAGCGGAATTCTAAACTTCTCTGCCATTTTTGCTACGCGTAATGCTTTACGATAGCCCTCTGGATTTGGCATTCCAAAGTTACGATAAAGTTTATTTTTTGTTCCTCTACCTTTTTCTTCGCCGATGACCATTACTTTTTCACCTGCAATTTTTCCAAGATAGCAAACAATAGAGTGGTCGTCACTAAAATGTCTATCTCCATGAATCTCTAGGGGTTCTTCTAAAAGCAAGGTAATGTAATCTAGTGCATAAGGGCGGTCTGGGTGTCTTGCGAGTTGCAATTTTTGATAGTCAGAGAGATTAGAATAAACTTTTGCAACCTCTTTGTCTAAGTCTTTTTGTAGAATTTCAATTGCATGTGCGTCATTTTTTAATTTTGCTGTTGCAATGTTTTCTTGAATATTTTTGATTTTCATTTCAAAATCTAAATAAGTTG
Organism: Helicobacter turcicus; assembly: GCF_019711685.1. Lineage (GTDB taxonomy): Bacteria > Campylobacterota > Campylobacteria > Campylobacterales > Helicobacteraceae > Helicobacter_D > Helicobacter_D turcicus. The sequence goes on along the minus strand of NZ_JAIGYQ010000005.1, from coordinate 145,491 downwards.
CCACGATTTACACTCTTTTGAAAATTACAACACCATTAGTTCCGCCAAAACCAAAGGAATTGCTCATAACTGCATTGATTTTTGCTTCTCTTGCGGTGTTTGGGATATAGTCTAAATCACATTCTGGGTCTTTTTGGATTTGGTTGATTGTTGGGGGTAGAATCCCATTTTGCATTGCCATAATAGAAATTACTGCTTCAATGCCTCCTGCTGCGCCTAAACAATGTCCGATTTGTCCTTTTGTAGAGCTAACTAGAGGCACATTGCCATTAAATACTTTCTTAAGCGCAAGTGTTTCATAGATATCATTGTATTTTGTGCTAGTTCCATGCGCATTAACATAATCAATTTTTGTGTTTGCCATAGCTAGTGCTGCTCTCATTGCGCGGTATGCACCCTCTCCTTCTGGAGCAGGTGTTGTGATGTGGTTTGCATCACCGCTTTCGCCAAAGCCAACTAGTTCTGCATAGATAGTTGCTCCTCTATTTTTTGCTACCTCATATTCTTCAAGCAATAAAGCTGCCGCACCCTCTCCCATTACAAATCCATTACGTTCATTGTCAAAAGGGCGACTTGCGTGCTGTGGGTCATCGTTTCTATCAGATAGAGCTTTCATTGCCGCAAATCCACCAATTCCTACAGCGCAGATTGCAGATTCTGCAGCGACAACAAGCATTCTATCTGCACAATTTAGCATAATCGTTTTTCCAGCTTCGCTAATGCCATGTGTTCCAGCAGCACAAGCCGTTACGCTTGCTAGATTTGGTCCTTTAATAGAGTAGTCAATAGAAATAAATCCTCCAAGCATATTGACAAGTGCAGATGGGATAAAGAAAGGTGAAATACGTTTTGGTCCGCGTTCAAAATTCACTATGGAATTTTTTTCAATATTTCCTAATCCGCCAATTCCAGAAGCAGAGCTAATTCCAAAACGTTCTTGATTAATGGAATCTTGTAACTTTCCTTCACTATTTAACAAACCGCTATCTTCCATTGCTTCTCTTGCAGCTTTTATTCCTAGTTGAATAAAACGATCTGCTTTTTTGACTTCTTTTGCATCCATGATAGTGTTTGGGTCAAAATCTGTGATTTCAGCAGCAATTTTTACAGGAAATTCTGAAATATCAAAAGAGGAGATTGTTTTAACTCCACATCTTCCGTCTATAATAGCTTTAAAAGAATCTTCTCTGTTTAATCCAAGAGCATTAACCATTCCTAGTCCAGTAACCACTACGCGTCTCATATTTATCCTTGATGATTAAAATAGCAGTATGCCCTAAGGCATACTAAGAGTATAAATTAAGCTTTTGCCTTTTCAATGTAAGCTACAACATCTCCAACGGTTTGGATTTTTTCTGCTTCTTCATCTGGAATTTCAATTTCAAACTTTTCTTCTAATGCCATTACAAGCTCAACAACATCTAAAGAATCTGCGCCTAAATCATCTACAAACTTAGATTCTGGTTTTACTTCGCCCTCATTTACATTAAGTTGCTCAACAACAACTGCCTTTACATCATCAAATATTGCCATTGCAATTTCTCCTTAAAAAATTTCAATAAGACTGTATTCTAGCTAAGTTTTTCTTAAAAAACTTTATGTGTTACATATAGAGTCCGCCATTTACTTTTAAGACTTCTCCAGTAATGTAGTTTGCGCTATTTGAGAGTAGAAACGCAACTGCACCTGCAACTTCTTCGCCTTTTCCAAAGCGTCCTAATGGGATATTTTGTGCATAAGATTCTTTGACTTCATCTTTTAAACTTTTTGTCATATCACTTTCAATAAAACCGGGAGTTACGCAGTTAAAGCGGATTCCTTTACTGCCACCTTCTCTAGCAAAAGATTTTGTCATCGCAATCATACCACCTTTGCTTGCGGCATAATTACATTGCCCTATGTTTCCAATTTCTCCGATAACAGAAGCGATATTTACCACCGCTCCATAGCCTTGTTTGCGCATAATTTTTAGTGCTTCACGGCAACCAATGAAACTTGAAGTAAGATTTGCATTGAGAATGGAAGTGAAATCCTCTGTTTTCATACGCATTGAGAGTTTATCATTTGTAATTCCAGCATTATTAACTAGAAATGCTAACTCACCATCACTGCTAATAATAGCATTTAATCCCGCAAGAAAAGCTTCTTCATCTGTTGCATCAAAACTTATTACAGCCGCATAACCACCATTTGCTTCTATTTCTGCTTTTAGAGTGTCGGCAAGCTCGGGCTTAGAGCGGTAGTTTATCCATACTTTTAAGCCCTCTTTTGCTAATACTTTAGCAATTTCTGCACCAATGCCTTTAGAGGCGCCTGTGATTAAAACATTTTTTCCGCAAAATTTCATAATATCCCTTTGTTGCTACATAAAAGCATAATTATACTAAAAATTTAAGTAATAGTGTAAGTGATGTGTGTTTGGGTGATGTTGTCTTTGTGTGTTGTGTTTCTATCTTCTAAAATTAGTCCCGTGATGTTTTTATCAAGGAATGTTTTTAGGCTTAAAATTTCGTATTTTGCGCAGGTTTGCAAAAGAATTCCGCGGTAGAATTTTGCGTAATGGCTCAAAATTTTGCCATTTTTTATAAAATTTGGCACTAAAATGTGAATATTTTTATGTTTTAAAAAGTTTGGAATCTTATTTAAAGGGAAGCATTTTTGATAAAAACCTGCGCGTAAGTCCAAAAATTCTAGCGATTCTGTGTTTATATCGTCTAAAAATGTCCAAATTTTATTGTGATTTTGTGCATAGAGATTCTTTGTGGAAAATGCAATGTTGTTATGGTTAAAGCCCTCGCCCTGTTTTAAATCGTAATAAGGAATTTTATCTGTTGTTCTAAGTACTCCAAAAAGATTAGAAAAAATTAAGAGATGTTCAGAGAGGTAGCCTTTAGCATTTTCATCTAAATTTGTGTAATTTAGGGCATTAAAAGCTACACCAATGTAGCGTTCAATGGAATCTATAAGGGGTGCATTAATAAGATTTTGGGCTAAGGAAAGTGCATCAAGGCTTATGGTTTTTGTCCCGAAGAGTTTTTGGAGTTCTGTATCACTTGCGTGTTGCAAAAATTGTGTGTAGGATTCTAAGATTTTTTGTAGATTCTCACAAATAAAATTTTTATAAAATGTTGCATTAGAGGTTTTTATAGAATTTTGGTGCATTAAGCACTTTTTCTCACTAGGTGAAAATAAAATCCACATTTCTATCCTTTAAAATAAAATGTTATAACCTAGATAAACACCAAGAGTTGAAGTTTCGCTAAGATCTAAATTTGCAGAACTTGGATTGCCATTTAATGCTATGTTGCTACCTTTTTCACCAAAGTTTAAACGTCTTGCTTGTATGCCAAATTCTAGCTCACTATTGCTAAATGTGCGGATAAGCCCACCTTTGATACCATAGGTTAAGCCTGTATAAGAAAGTTTTTCAAGCGCACTATCATTAACTACAAAGCTACCGCTATCAAATTTTCCTAGTGCAAGCCCCGCATTAACGCCTAAAAGCAAGCGCCAATTGCGACTATTTGGAAGTTGTGGGGTAAAGGCATAGCCAAGCATCAAGAGCTGATAAGAGAATCCATTTTGTTTTAAGTGGTGCTCAAAGTTTGCTAGGATTCTGTTATTAGAATTTAGCAAATAGCCAAACTGGATTCCAACTCCAAGCTGCTTCTCACTTAAACTATGGTTTTGCGTTTCAAAACCGCTAATGCTAAGCGTGGCATCAGATTTTGCCTTGTTATAAGTGCCATAAACTCCTAGTAAGCGCTTTTTACGTTCTGTGTAAAGAGGGTGTTCATCATTTTGTGAATGGTAAGGATTTGGGCTGCTAGGTTGCCATGCAAAGGTTATGGTAGAGAGAAAAATAAAAAGTAAAAATGCCTGTAAAAATATTTTGAAAAATCGTTGCATAATCGTCCTTTTCACTTGTTTTTTAAAGTGATAGCAAAAAGGATTCCAACTTTTATACAGAAATGTCTAAATGCGCAATTGTGCCATCGTCGTTAGCTTGAATAGTATTTTGTGATTCCTTTAGAGTGGAATCTTGTTCTTTTTGTTCTTCGTGCTTTTCTTCTTCATCTTTTTCTTGTTTGCCATTCCCTTCTCTTTCGTCTTTAACCTCTAGTGTTTCCTCAGTTGGTCGCACTTCTTGGATTTCTTCTTGATTGTCTTGCAAGTTTTGGAGATTGACCATAGACTGAAAATCAAGTTTAACTTGCGTGTTAGCTTGTTGCATTGAGCCAACTTGGGCATTTTGGTTGATATAGGTCATATTGCCAACAGGAGTCACAGCCATTTTTTAGTCCTTTTTTAGCTGGAGCGTTTGCTCTTTTGCATACAAGACATTTGCACCTTGTGTGATTTTTACAAATTTGCGCCTTGTGTAATCTACATTGTAATTTCCGCTAAAACTTTTTGTAAATCCGATTAAAATTTTTGCGGCTTTATATAGGATTATATCGGAAATTTTTGATTTTCCACAATGGATAATGCAATGTGAGCTTGGAATGTCGCGGATATGCATCCAAATATCTTCCGCACGTGCTTCCTTTAAGAGTGCAATATTTTCGCGCTCACTTTTGCCAATGGAGACTTTAATACTTTCAATAAAAAAGCTCTCAAACTGCTTGTTTTTATGCTTATGTTTAGAATCTTTGGGAATGGAATCCTTTTGAAAATTGGAGTTTAAAATCTGTAAATCGTTATAATTTGTTACATTTTGTATCATTTTGAGTAAATTTTCATAAAAGGCGAGTTTTTCATTTAAGTTTTGAGCTTGTAAGTGAATGTTTTTTGCTTTTTTGGTAAGTTTTTTGGAATTTTCAAAGAAAATTTGTGCTGCATGGCTTAGAGAGTGAGCTTTGTTGGGAAGTGTAATAAGAATGGAATCTAGAGTGATAGAAGCGCCTTTAAAATTTGGGTATAAATAGAGATTTTGCAAAATGAGCTGTCCAAAATGTGCTTCTTGTTTTGCGTTAGATTCTAAGATGTTTTTATCTTCTAGTGTGCTTATAAAATGTTTGATTTGGGCAATTTTTTGTAAAAGTATGGTTGTGGATTTTTGGATTTTTTGTTCTAGCTCTTTGGCTTTTAGGGTTTTGAAATTTTGTGCTAAGACACTAAAAAGTTCGCCCTCATCACGTATTGTTGGTGCTGTTGTTGGCTGTGGTAGAGGTAAAAGGGGTTTTTGGATTTTAACTTCGCGAAAGGATTGCTCTTTTGTGATATGGTGCAACGCATCTAGAACAATATTGTTAGAATCTAGAATTATAAGGTTTGTGTTGCGTCCTGTAAATTCAATTTGTAATGTGATTTGTGAGGTTTTATAACTATTTTGGGTTTGTAGTAAGAGCTGTAAGATTCTGTTGTTGCCATCAAGCTCTGTCTTTAGGATTTGGGCATTAAAGCAGTATTTTTGCAGACTTTGGTCAAAGGGGGCTTGGTAGGTTTTTGACGCAATTAAGGGTTTATCGGTGGTAAAAATTGTGGATTTTCCACGTCTTAAATCAATAAAAAAAAGTGCGCCATTAACATCAAGTTTAAAAAGATTATCCCCGATTCTTCGGATTGCGCGTAGTTTTAAAGGTGGAGTTTGGGTTAGGTAGGTAGCAAATTTTTGCAGTGTGCTTAGATTCATTTTATAAGGTGCTTAATTGTTTAGTGGCAAATTCTAAAGCTTCTTTGGTGATAGAATCCCCACTAATCATTCGCGCAATTTCTTGGATTCTTCCTTGTTTATTAAGTTCTGTTATGGTTGAGCCATTGGGGTGTTTTTGGATTAGAAAATGTGCATCAGCAAGGCTTGGCATATGTGGCTGGTGGGAGATTGCAAAGACTTGATAGGAGGTTGAGAGAGTTTTTAGCACACTTGCAACACCTTGAGATTCCTCTCCGCTTAGGTTTGCATCCACTTCATCTAAGATAATCACAGCTTGGTGATTTGTTTGTGTGCTGTATGTGAGCAATAAGGCAAGGCGGAAGCGGTTAAACTCCCCAGAGCTTAGGTTTTTTAGTGAGGTGTTTAGTGTGATTTCAAGGCTTTGTGCGCCCAAAATATTATAGGATTCGACTTCTAAAAGGGATTTTAGAGCGACTTTAGAGTTTGGCATTTTAAGTGAAGCTAGAGCAGAGTTTAACGTATTTTCAAAATCTTTTAAGTGTTTTTTCCTTGCGTTTGTTAGAGATTCTGCGCTTTCTTTGAGTGCGTTTTTTGCTTGATTGTAAGAAGTTTCTGCATTTTTTAGGATAGAATCTAAATTTTCGTATTTTTGCAATTCCTGCTTTTTGTTTTCCAAGTATTCTAAGGCTTCATCTACTCCACCATATCGGTGTTTTAACGCACTTAGAGCTTCAATGCGGTTTAGAATTTCTTCGGGATTACACATTTCTAGTGCTTCTAAACGTTCGCTTTCTTGTTCGCATAAATTCTCAAGTGAGTTTAGCGCATTAAGAATAGAATCATTCTCTTTGCTTTGGATTAGGTTTAGAAATTGTGAGATTTTGTGGCTTTGATTTAAGATTTCACGCACACTCTGTAAGCTTTCATTAATTTTCTCTTTTTTAGAAATTTCTTTTTTGAGTTCTAAGAGTTCTTCGTATTCACCTTGTTTTGGGTCTAGTGTTTCTAATTTTTGGATTTCAAAGCGCACAAATTCTTTAAGTTCAGCAACTTTTAGTGTCTCTTCTTGTAGGGTCTTTAGGGTATTTTTGGTCTCTGTAAAGCGTAAAAAAGATTCTTTATAGTTTTGCAAAACTTCCTTGTGTTTTGGATTTTTAGAGATTAGAAAATTATCTAGAGCAAAAAATAGATTCTGCTCACTTATGGCATCGTAAGACTTGTTGCTAAGGTGTTTTAAAAAGGGTGTAAAGAGTTCTTGAATTTTCTTTTTTGGGATATTTTGAGCATTTAGAAAATAGCGGATTTTATCTTTTTTGCTAAGGGTTAGAATCACTTCACCCTCATCAATTAAGCCTTCAAATCCTTGTGGGATTCCTTGTAATTCAAACGTTGCTTCAATTAAAGTTGCATTGCAATCCTTTAGCCCAAAAAGGGCTAAAATGGATTCCATAAGCACAGATTTTCCTGCACCGCTTGCACCGCTAAAAACATTAAAATGTGCATTAGGATAAAAGGTTGCTTCCTTAAATGTTAGAGAATCTTTAATATGGATTTTTTGGATACAGAGTTTTTGCATTAATCAAAATCCCCCCAGTGAAATTTCTCTTTTAGAATCTTAAAATAATTCCAATGAGGGCTATGGATAAGGCGCACACCCTCATTTTTAGCATAAATGGTGATTTTTTCGCCGAATTTTAGAGGTTTGCTCTCTTGCCCATCAATGACAATATTGCAACACCCTTGCTCACCTAGTGTAATAGCAATCTCGAAGGAATCTGGCAAAATCAGTGGTCGTTGTGTGAGAGAGTGGGCGCAAATAGGTGTTAAAAGAATGTTTTTAGAAAAGGGATAAACCACAGCTCCACCTGCGCTAATGTTGTAAGCAGTAGAGCCTGTTGGAGTGGCAATAATCAAGCCATCGCCATAATATGCGTTAAAATACTCGCCATCAATATAAGCTTTTAAATGAATCATTCCTGCGTCATTTAAACGTGTTAAAATAATATCATTTAAGGCAAAAAAGCTAGTGTTATTTTGGACTCTTTGGCTTTGCATATTTGTTTTGAGGGATTCATTTTTTTCTGGATTTTCTTTGATGACTTTGCCCTCTAGCATCATATGATGGGCTATGGTGTAACTGCCACTTTTTAGATTTGGTAAAAAGGCTTCTACTTCATTCTTTTGTAAATCAGTGAGGAATCCTAAATTCCCCATATTGATTCCTAAAATCGGCTTTTTATACGCAATGGATCGTCTTGCAGTTGAGATTAGCGTGCCATCACCACCAATTGAGATTAGCACATCAGATTCTGCGCAAAGCTCTTCAAAGTTTAAGCCATGCATTCCAATCATTCCTGCACTAATAGAATCCAAAATTACACGGAATCCTAATTGTGTGGCTTGGGCTTGAAATTCTAAAAAATAGCTCTTAAGCTCTGGTGTAGAGGGGCGCAAAAAAACGCCTAGAGTTTGGATAGTTGAAGTGTTTTGAACTTTGGAGACTTGCATTAATTAATCAACAAAATACGCTTTAATGCTGTAACCACGTTTATTAGCAAGTTGTATGCTTGGACCTTCAAAAATAGTGGCATTTGGAATCTTTGCGTTAATGGAACGTATTGCATTCCAAGCTCTAAAACTTGCTAAACCCTCTTGTTTTAGCTCTGGAGAGAGCCCACGATAAGGATTAGTATCTACAATACCTTGCACTTCAAAGGCAACTACACGTTTGTCGTTTTGTAACTCTTTATCTACTTTTGTAGCAATGGATAACAAGCAGCTCTTTGGAATATCCCATTTGCCAATTTCCATAGAAAAGCATTCTGCAATGATTTGTTGTTTTGGTTTAAGAGTATAGCGCAGTTTTTGCATGGTGTTTTGTTGGGAATTTTGAATTTCTTTCACAGAAGCGTTAAGTCCCTCAAGGGAGTGGGCAAGATTTTCTAGCTCACGCTCTTTTTGGTAAAGCGCATTTTGTAAGCGTCTAATCTCATCATCTTTTGCGTAAGTTGCATTGCTAAAATCTACAACAGAGTCGGAATCCTTGTAATCTAAGGTAGATTCTTGTGCTATTCCTAAGGAATTTTGGGCTTTGCTTAACAAAGCTTGTCCGCTAGGTTGGTTTAAGAAGTAATATCCTCCGCCTAAAATTAATACAATTAGCACAATAACGAGTGCTAAAAGGGGTAGGAAGTTACTACCCTTTGGCTCTTCTAACGTGATTTCTGGAGCGGAATCTACAATTTTAGAATCTGTATTTTGTGAAGTTTGGTCTAGTTTAGGCATTTTTGCTCCTTATGCAACACGTTTGAAGTTGGATTTAATATTTTCATACGCTTCGTTAATGAGGCGGAATTTCTCCGCATAACCATCAATAATTTTTTTATCTTGCCCATAGACATTGTCTGGGTGGTAGGTTTTAGCAAGCTCAATATAACGATTTTTCACACATTCAAAATCATCGTTATAACCACAACCTAAAATTTTATAGCTTTTTTTAAGTAATTTTTCTTCTTTTGTTAGATATTCCTCAAAACATTCAAAAGTGTTATATGTTTTAAAAGTTTCATAATCAAAATCTAAAACGATATTGTGGATAATTTTTTGAGAAAGCATGCTGATTAATTTTTCCCAAAAATAAGGACTAGAAGAATCCAAAAAGATTTCCTGTTTTGTGTAGCTTAGTAAAAAATCTTGAAAAAGTGAGCTTAAATAACGTCTTGCGAGGCGATTTGGGCGACTTAACTTTAGGCAAACTTGAGAATTTCCAAAAGAGCTTTGGATAATTTGTAAAGAGACAATAATATGTTCTAACATTGCACGATTTTCTACCATTTTTATACGAATAGGAAGGTAACTACTATCAATGATGCTTTGAAAATTTGGATTTCCTTTTTTTGCTTCATCTTGCATTGCCACATGGTATGCCCAGTTTAGAAAATAATCTTTTTTATAGCGCTCACCATCATCTAAAATAAGCACAGAGCTTGAGAGGCGATAGGCTTTAGAGAAATGTTTATAGGCAAAATCCACAGCACGTTTTAAAAACTGCGATTCTTTTTCAATGCTGATTTGAATGTATGGCTCTAAGAGCTCTACCTTCATTACTTTCCTTTGTTTCTAAAATTCCTAAATTGCAGCACTTTGGCACTTGCTAAAGGTCTTAAAGCAATTTTAGTTCCACCTTTTAGAGTGTTAGGGTTTGTGCGCGGATTGCCTTTAGATTTTGCGTAATTTTATCAATTTCTTTCTTAAGAGCAAAAGAAGTTTGTGCAATGAGCTGGGTTTTAGATTCTGCAGTTTGCTTACTTTGCTCTAAAAACTGCGCATAAGCTTTGTTTAGAGAATTCATCGGACCAAAAAGTCGGGCTTGGAATTGCTCAAAACAAAAGGCATCGTTGAGTGCTTCACGCACATTTTCAAGCGTGGGATTAAAGAGGGCAAATTCTTCTTGATTTTCTTGATGTTTAGCAATAGCATTTTTAATTCTTAAGTCAAGACGTGTTAAGGTTAAATCAATGGCGTTGTTGTAGTTTAGGGATAAAAAATTGCTAAGAACATTAAGCTCACTATGCAAAAAGGAAGTAGCAACAAGGGCATCTTTATTAAAATCTGCTAAAATGTTTTCATAGCAGTGTTGGGTAAAATGGTATAAATCCTGCAAAGCTTGGCTTTGTGGTGCAATTAAATAGAGTTCTAGGGATTTTGGTGTGAAATCTTGCCATAGGAATATTTTTTGAGAGAGAGTGTTTGTGTTTTGGTGAATGGAATCTACAAATAACTCTAGAAAATTTTTAATTTTTATACTAATTGCTTTGTAATCTTTGACAAGCTGGGTATCTTGGTTTTGTAGTGCGATTTTAATTTTTTCTAAAGGTAGAATCGTAACCTCCTTGACTTGCGCTTTAGATTTCGTCCCTAGCAATGTTTTTGTATCTTTATAGAATATAATGTGTTGCTTCTCTAAAGCATTAAAAATTTTTTGAGCTAGGCTATCAAGCAGAACATCTAAATTTAAATAGAGTGCATTAAAAATTTTTTGCTCTTTTGCCTTAGAAGTAGTGCAACTTTGGACAAATTCAGCATTACTTTGGCGCAAAATCTTTTGGAGATTTTTATAGCTTTGGTTGATTTTGTGATATTGCAAATGCAGATGAATATGCATTTCTTTTAGACGTTTTAGAGCACTATGAGCTTTTGCAAAGCTAGCTTTTGGTTTAATGGTTTGGTTTAAAAACTCAAAAATTAAAGGCATATTAGAATCTTGCATTAAGGCTTCAAAATCCTTTTGATTTGAACATTGGGTATTGATTTTCTCTTGGGTGCTTACATAGAGTTCTTGGAGTTTTTGCAAGGATTCTTTAGGAGAAAGGGCAGACTCTGTGCGTTTTAAAGCAATATCTTGGATGCTGTGGGCTAAACTTAAAAGAGAGGTTTCAAGGAATTTTTCTGTGGTATTTAGACGTGCTTTTAGGGCAAGTTTTGCAGAGATTGGAATCACATTTGCAAAAATCCCATCAAATGCTATTTTTGCGTATTCTACGCTAGTTTGGATTTCAATTTCATTTTTTAAACGATCTTTTTGGTTAAGCACACACAGACTTTTTTGAGCAAAATGTGCACTAAATTCCTTTAAGAGCGCTTTTTCGCTATTTTTTCCTGCATTATCAATAAGTGTTAGCCAAATAATCCCATCTACTTGTTCTAATACCTTTAGTGTGGCATGTGTGTCATCAGAGTTTTGGGAGTTAAAGCCCGGAGTGTCTAGAAAATTTATTTCTTTTAAGAGTAAAATGGGTGCATAAAGGCAGAAGTGGTCAATGTTTTTGGAGTTTTCGCGTGTGAGTTTGTGCAAGAATTCTACATTTTGCAACACTTTTCTGCCGTCTTTATAAAGGATTTCTAAGATATAATCCTCTCCATAACAGATTTTACATACTTTTGAAGTAATAGGAGTAATGCCTGTGGGTAAAATATCTTGCCCTAAAAGTGCATTTAAAAAGGTGCTTTTGCCGCTTGAGAATTGTCCAACAATAGCAATTTGCATGGGTTCAGTGCTTTTTTGTTCTAAGTTTTCAAAAAAACTAAGAGTATAATCGTTTGGATTTAGCGTATTTTGGCAATTTGTGATGAGCTTTTGTGTGGGGTTTTTTTGACTAAATTTTTCTTGCAAAGCTTTGCATTCTTGTATGTAGGATTTAAGCATTTTCTCCCCTTGTGACGTAGTATTGTAGTGTTTGGCATTCTTTAATTTGTGCATTTAAAAATTCTGAAGTTTCCCTTAGGATTTGCTCTCTTTGTTGTTTTTGGGTTGCGTTTATGTGGAGGTTGTTTAAAGCATTTTGCAAAATATTCTCTTTGGATTGTAAATCTAGCTCTAATTGTGTTTGTGCGGAATCTAAGAGGTTTGAAAAATGTGTGATGTATTGACTTTCAACTGCATTGCTTTCACAAACTAGCGCATTAATAAACTCCAAAAATCCTTCTTTAAAGTCTGCTTCAAGAGTATTTTTTAGGGCGTCTTGCTTATTTTTATTGAAAGATTTTGCACTTTTTATCACTTTGTTTAGAATCTTAAGCTTGGTTTTTTGAAGGAGAATCGGATTTAAATGGAGATTGAAATTTTTATTTTGCAAAGTTTCTGCATTAGAGCTTAGTGCAATATTCTCTAAATGTGTTTGGAATTGTAAAGAGAGTTGGGAGATTTTTTTATCCAAACTTTGCGCACTAAAGCGTAAAATTTCGCTTAATAAGTCCTTTAACCCTAAATCAAGCAGATATTCTAAACGTTCATTGGTTGGGATTCTGCCTTTTTCGTATTCATAAATAATATCAGCAAACACACGCTCACTTAAAATACTTTGTGCATTTTGAAGCTTTTGGTTAAGTTGGTTTTGAAGTGTAGTAGAAAAGTCTTTTAATTGCATTTTAGCAGAATCTAACGCATTTTTAGCAGAATCTAACGCATCTTGGCTACGCTCTTTTTCTTGCTTTGCTTTTGTGATTTGCGCTTCTACTTCGTCTGCTTTGGCAAATAATAGGCTTTGTTCTAACGTAATGGAATCTAAAATGCTTTGATGAATACGTTTAAAGCCTTGTGCGCACAGATAAATAATATCCTTTGCTTTTGTGCTGTTTTTGCCTAAAAGTGTTTGGTTAAGATAGGTAATGAGTGCATTAAAGTTAGAATCTTCTAAGCTATAACCTAATTCTTGTGCTTTTTTGGGGTTGCTTTGACAAATGAGTGCTGGATAACTTGCAAGTGCAATAAAATCAAGGCGCGCAAAAAGTAATTCTAAGGTATTGTTTTGGGTATTTTGAGAGTTTTGCAAAGAGGTTTTAATGCTTTCTTTAATACTTTCTTTTGTGTAATTAAGTGCAGCTTCTAGCTCGTTTTTTTCTAGTAAATCCGCGTGAGTTAGTAAAATTAGGATTCTTGATAAATTAGCATTTTGTAAGGTTTGGAGAATAAAATCTCTATCAACTTGTGTGGCACTTTGTGAAGCATTCATAGCATGGATTAGCAAATCGCATTTTGCTAAGTAGCTTTTAGTGATTTCCTCACGTTGGATAATAGGGTCATCAAGTCCTGGAGTATCCACGATTTCTACATTATTTTCAAGAAATTTTAGCGGAGTAAAAAGTGTGGTTTCTTTGATTAAGTTGCAAATCTTGCTTGGGTGGTTTGCAGAAGTGTATTTGGGGAGTTCATCAATGTTAATATTAAGGCTTTGTGTGGAATCTTGCACAAAAGTTTTAAAAGTCTCTTTGAATTCAGGATTATTAAAGAGTGCATTTAACGTGGTTTCATTCATTGTGGATTTTAAATCTTCCCATTCTTGTGTGTTCCAAAAACTCACGCACGCACTAGGAGTTTTAGCATATTTTAGAAGCGTAAGACTTGCTGTTTCTGGAATCGTGGAGCTTCCTAAAATCTCCTTGCCTAAAAGTGCGTTTAAAAGTGTGCTTTTTCCAGAGCTTAAAACACCTGTAACCCCAAGGGAGAAGTGCTGATTTTTTGCTTTTTGCAAAAGCGATTCTAGTGGCAAGAGAATAGGAAGTAGGTGTGCAAAGTCTTTTGTAATACGTTCTTTTAATGTGGTTTGCTGGGAGTGCAATATTTTTAAACTTTCCTCTAAAAAGTCTTCTAAAAGCACTTTTTGGGCTGTAAATGTAGAATCTCTTGGAGAGGTTTCTTTAGGGGGATTGCAAATTTCTGCAATCTTAGTTTCAATGAGCCTATTAAAGTAAGTTTTTATAGAATCTAAAAGCACACTTTTGGTGAGATTTTCGCGCTTTAGGGTTTCAAGATTTATAAGTGTGTCTTTTAAGAGTTCTTGCGTGGCTTTAGGATTAGCAAAAAAGGCTTTTTGTAAGTTTAAAAGTAGAGTATATTGCACTTGCATTATGCCTTTAAAACTTAAGGTCTTGCAGTATTTCTCGCAGAGTTGCTGGAGTGTTTCGCTTTGCCAAAATGTATTAAAGCCTTGTGTGTCTAGACTAAGAAAAATTGCTAAAATTTCACTTGCATTGTTTTGTTCTAAAATATGTAAATTTCCTAGTGGAATTACTTCTTTAAAATATTCTCTAAAATACTCTTGAAAATTCTCTTGCAATTGTTCTTGAAGCACCGCTAATTTTTGTTCCATTTAAACTCCTTTAAAGATTCCGCGATATGCGTAAAACAGCCAAGCACTACCAAATAGAATTCCACTAAGCACAAAGCATAGCACCTCCCAACCAAATGCTTCATAAAGGTAGCTAGGAAGAGTTGTTCCACAAGTCCCCCCTGTGTAGTAAAACGCTAAATAAAGTCCATTTGTAATGCCTTTTTTTTCTTTTTGGATATTGTTGATAAAACCTGAAAGCACAGAATGTGCAATAAACATTCCAATACAAATAACAAAAACTGCAAAAAACATCCACCAAAAGCCCTTAATTAGCATTAAAAGTGGTGCCACTCCAAAAATTATAAAGCCCAAAATAATTGCATTTAGAGCGCCTTTAGCAATTTTTGTGATGTAGCTTGCAAGTAGGGCAGTAATAATGCCAATAATATAGCCTGTGTATAGGAATCCAATTTCAGCACTGGAGATATTTGGGTTAATCGCTTTGATTTCAAAAGGCATTAAATTTAGCGCACCTTGAAAGCAGAATAACACCAAAAAAGCACCCATGTATAGAAGTGCATAGCGTTTGTCTTTTAAAAAATCTATAAATATTTTTGGTGTGATTTTTGCACTATTTAGCTTATCACTTTTTGGAAGATAATAAGACATAAATGCAACACTTAAAGTTGTAACCCCTAAAAGTGCAAAAGTTGTTTGCCACGAAAAAAGAGAAGTAATAAGTCCGCTACCTATACGCGAGAGAGCTCCACCAAACACGGTAGAAGCGACATAAATGCTGATATTTTTTTGGATATTTTTAGAATCTAAACGCGTAAGTGTTGTTAGTGCTGCTGTGAGTGCTGCTGGAATCATCAAGGCTTCTAAAATGCGTAGTATTAAAAAGGTGGTGTAATCTTGGCTAAAGCAGAGCAAACATTGCAAAATTCCAATGTAAGTTAGCGCAGTGGTTAAAATGAGACGCGTGTCAAATTTCTCTAGCAAATATCCATACACAATGGGTGCAAATGCAAGAGCTAGAAGAACAACAGAAGTAAAAAGCGTAACTTGTGCAATAGATATCCCAAAAATTTCTGCAAAAAGCGGATGAATGGGTTGTGTGATATAAATGCTAGAAATTGTAACAATTGCACTTAGCATAACGACAAGCAAGGTATAGTTTTTCAAGCGTTTATTTCCTTTTTGTAATGCGCAATTTTAAGACAAAAAAGTTAAAAATATTGTAAATTATAAGGTAAAAATTATTTTTACATTATTCAATATCTATATCTATGAAATTCAAAAATAAAATTCTATAATTAAGAAGTTATTATGCGTGGGATATTTGTTATCTTAATGGCGTTATTTTTTTTGTATTGAAAAATTGAGGTCTCTAAGCATATAAAGGACATCATTAGAAATTGAGCTTTTTTAAGAGATAACAAAGATTTTGGAAGAGTAAGTTTGCAAGAATTTTAGAGGTTTACAAAAGCAGATAGAAACCCTATCAATCCAAAACATTAAAGAGTGTAGCTGCATGTAAATAATGAGGGGTTGTTTGTAAAGGTTTCAAATATGTCCCCCCCCCCCCCTCTTTAACCAGAAACATTTTATATTGTGTTCTTTGCAGATTGGGTAAAGATATTTTACATTAACGTTTTTTACATTTTTAATAAAATGATTTGTGATATAAAACTCAGGATACATTTTTGAGAATTGTTTGAATTTCATTGGGATACTCCAAAGTTTAATCATAGTTTCAATCGGAGCGTATTGAAAATAATCTATATAGTATGATTCTTTTGTATTAGTGCAAACGGCAGGAAAATAAACACTACTATCATCACATAATGACAGCAAAAGTTTTATATCACTAAAAACCATATCAGAGCGCACTTTAAGCACATGTGTTGCACCTAATTTAAGTGTAAGTTTAATTCCTGCTGAAGAGCTTTTTACTTGAAGATTTATGTTTAAATGTCCTCTTGTTAAAGGTTTTTTATTGATAATAAAATATTTTTCATCTTTGATTGTATTTAAATCAGTCTTCCAGCCAGAATAAATAACATTTTCAAAATCCACATAGCTTTCTTTTACTTGTTTAAAATAATCCATTGGTCCTTGAACTACTATAAAAGATTTCTTATCCATAATTTTTCCTCCTAGTGTAATTATAGCCTCTCTTTTATTAATTTTAAAGGTTTAGGGGCTTTTAGCCTGTGCAAATCGCACGATAAATTCACTCCCCTTGTCCTTATCGCTTTTCACGCTTATAGTGGCATTGTGAAATCTTAAAACTGATTTTACGATAGAAAGCCCAAGCCCACTTCCGCCGATTTTTTTACTACGGCTTTTATCCACGCAAAAGAATCGCTCAAATATCCGCTCTTGGAGTTCCTTTGGGATTCCGATTCCATTATCCTTAATGCAGAGTTCTACACTTTTTGCTAAAGCCCTTAATTTCACTTTCACAAAACCGCCTTTGTGATTATATTTAATCGCATTATCACACAGATTAAAAATGAGGTTTTCTAGAAGCTCCTCTACTCCCAAAACATAGCTATCTTGCAAGTCTAATTCAAGCTTGATGTGATGCTTATTAGCAGTCAATTCTAGCCTTTGGCAAACGCGTTGTGCGACATTTTTGAGATTGACATTATGCAGGGGCAAACTCTGTGCCTCATCTAAAAATGAAATTTTTAAAATCTCATTAATCATTGCTAAAAGCCGCTTGGATTCTAGATAAATTTTATCCACGAAATGAGGCAAATCCTCTTGTGCGACAAGTTTATTTTTAAGCATTTCAGCACTTGCTAAAATCGAAGTAAGCGGGGTTTTTAGCTCGTGGGTAACATTTGCACTAAATTCCTTGCGTAAATTTTGCGCTCTTTTTAGCTCTGAAATATTACTTAAGACGATAATCATGCCCTTAAGTTTGTTTTTTTGTGAAAAAATAGGAGAAAACACCACTTCACATTCTGCTTTGCTAGGATAAGCAAAAGTAAAATTCTCCCTTACATCACTTTTTTGCTTGTCTTTTTTGAAAATTTTGAGATTTTTTAAAAGCAACTTTAAAAACTGCGCATTATCAAGTTCTAAAATATTTGCAATACTCTTTAGATTTACAAAATACTTTTGCGCACTAAGATTTTGGCTTAGGATTTTGCCGCCACAAGAGATGAAAATCAATCCATCATTCATATTTTGTGTTAGGGATTGTAATTCTTGCTTTTTTCTCTTTAAATGTTTAAATTGCGTTTGCACCGCTTTGTTTTGGGACTTGATTTTCTCAAGCAATGCGCCAAGCTCGGGGTAAGGAAAATGCTCTAGATTCTCAAAATTGATTGTTTGCAAAGGCTTTAAAAGTATGTGATATAAGAATCTTGCGACTAAAGCACTGCTTAGAAAAACAAGGCAAAGCACTATCAAAACATAGGCTAAAAGCCAAGGTAGTGTTTGTTGCGTCAAAAAAGATTCTGCTATAAAGATTAAAATCCCATTTGTTAGAATCACTAGACTTAAGATTGTGCTAAAAATAATAAAAAAAATCTTTTTTTGCATTAAGAATCTTTAGAGATTTTATAGCCAACACCGCGGATTGTTTTGATGTATTTCTTTGCAACCCCTAGCTTTTTACGCAAAGTTTTGATGTGAATATCAATCGTGCGACTTTCTGCATCGTAGCTATACCCCCAAAGAATCTCTAGCAACTCCTCGCGGCTAAAGACTCTGTTTGGACTTTTTAGCAAAAAGCCTAAAAGCTCAAATTCTTTCAAGGTAAGATTAATAGAATCTTTGCCCACTTTCACACTACGCATACTATAAGAAAGCTCTAAGATTCCATAAGAGAGGGAATCAACGTCTTTATTGCGTCTTAAAATAGCGCGGATTCTGGCTATGAATTCCATAACGCTAAAGGGCTTTGTGATGTAATCATCAGCGCCCAAATCAAGCCCTTTAACCTTGTCAAATTCATCATTTAAAGCAGTTAGCATAAGCACGGCAATATCTTTTGTAACGGAGTTTGTTTTAAGTTCTTTTAAAATTTCAAATCCACTTGCATTAGGAAGCATAACATCAAGCACCAAAACTTGCGGAATGGTAGTTTTTAACGCTTCTTTAAAGGCTTTTATATCTAAAAAACCTTGAGATTCTATATTTTGACTCTTTAGGGCATAGAGGACAAGTTCTAAAATATTGCTATCATCTTCTAAAACAAAAACCAAGCAAAACTCCTTGTGAAATCAAAATTTATTTTAGCCAAATCTCCCATTAATATAATCTTGTGTTTTCTTGTTTTTTGGAGTGCTAAAAATCTTTTTTGTCTCATCAAACTCAATCACCTCTCCTAGCAAGAAAAACGCAGTTTGGTCAGAAATCCTAGCAGCTTGTTGCATATTATGCGTAACAATCACAATGGTATATTCTTTTTTAAGACGCAAGATTAGCTCTTCAATTTTAAGCGTAGAAATCGGATCAAGCGCACTTGTAGGCTCGTCCATTAAAATCACTTCAGGATTTACCGCTAAGGTTCTTGCGATACATAATCTTTGCTGTTGCCCCCCACTTAAACCAAGCGCAGACCTATCTAATCTGTCCTTTAAATCCTCCCACAAAGCCGCATCTCTCAAAGAAGATTCCACAATTTCATCAAGCTTAGACTTTTTCTTAATCCCGTGTGTTTTTGGTCCAAAAGTGATATTATCATAAATGCTCATAGGAAAGGGATTGGGCTTTTGAAACACCATTCCAACCTTTTTGCGCAAAACATTCACATCATAATCTTTATAGATATTTTTGCCATCAAATAGAATCTTGCCCTTGATTTTGCAGTCCTCTATTAAGTCATTCATACGATTTAAGCTTTTAATAAAAGTGCTTTTACCACAGCCACTAGGTCCGATAAACGCAGTAACTTTGCCCTTTTTAATATCCATATTAATATCTTTTAAAGCCAAAAACTCGCCATAATGCAAGTACATTTTTTTAATTTCAAAACAATTTTTCATATTACTTCCTATGCTTTAATCAATTTTTTTGCAATATAATTTGAACCAAGATTAATCAAAAGGACGATTACAATAAGAATCATCGCCGTGCTATAAGCCTCATTGATATGTTGCCCCTCACTTGAGATAGCATACATATGCACGCTTAAAGTCCTTCCAGAATCCATAAGCCCAGCTACTTTTGCCACGCTTCCTGAAGTATAGAGCAAGGCGGCAGATTCTCCTACTATTCTGCCTATGCTTAAAATCACCCCAGCTAAAATACCCGGAATCGCCGCAGGTAAGACGATGATAAAAATCGTTCTAAGTTTGCCAACCCCTAATGCAAAACTCGCCTCTCTAAAAGTCATCGGCACAGATTTTAGAGCTTCTTCTGCACTCCTTAAAATCAAAGGCAAGACCATAACCGCTAGTGTCAAACCTCCTGCGACAAGACTTGTTTTAAAGCCAAAATAAATCACAAAGGCTAAATATCCAAACAACCCATACACAATACTTGGAATCCCAACAAGCGTTTCAGATGCGATTCTTATTATATGTAAGATTTTGCTTTTTTTACTCGCATATTCGCTTAGATAAATCGCCCCAAAGATTCCAAGTGGCATAGCAAGGATAAGCGCAAAAAGCACCATGCTCAAGGTATTCACAATCGCTGGGGTCATTGAGATGTTTTGGCTATTGTATTCCCAAGCAAACATTTCAAAATTTAAATGCGCTATGCCTTTTATGAAAATAAATCCAATGAGTGTGCAAAAAATCACAAGCACACACATCATAGAAATGCGCATTAAAATGCTTAAAACTAGCGTGAGTTTATCGGTTTTAGGAGCTTTCATTTTGCTTCCTTTTTGAGTGCGTTAAAGCAGGTGTTGATAATGAGGATAAAGACAAAAAGCACCACCGCATTTGCGATTAACACTTCTCTGTGTAAATCTTGCGCATAACCCATTTCAAGCACGATATTTGTCGTAAGTGTGCGCACACCATCTAAAAGGCTTGTTGGGATTAAGACTTGATTACCTGCTACCATAATCACCGCCATAGCCTCGCCAATAGCACGACCCACGCCAAGTATCACAGAGGCTAAGATTCCGCTTTTTGCTGCGGGGATAAGGGCGAAAAACACGCTCCTCTCCTTACTCGCACCAAGTGCTAATGCCCCTTCATAGTAGCTTGTAGGAAGTGCGTCGATTGCAGCTTTTGAAACTAAAATGATAGTGGGCAAAATCATCACGCTCAAAATTAGTGCTGCTGCTAGGACGCTTTTGCCCGGTATGCCATTAAAGGTTGTAGCAAGGAGTGGGACAATCAACACAAGCCCAAAAAACCCATACACAACAGATGGAATCGCACCGAGCAATTCAATAGCCGGGAGTATGTATTTTTGCTCTCTTTTGCTTGCAAAGTAGGAGAGATAAATAGCACTTAGCACACCAATTGGCACACCAATGAAAATGGCAAGAGCGGTTACATAAATACTTCCTACAATCATAGGCAAGATTCCAAAAATCTCTTCTGTAGGATACCATTGTTGCCCAAAGATAAAGTCAAAAAACCCTATGTGAGCCATTGTGGGAATGGCATTGACAAATAAAAAGAAGCAAATCATTAAAACAGCAAAAATTGAGAGTAACGCACAAAGAGCGAAAACGCCCTTAAAGAATGTTTCTTGCAGAGTTTGCATAGGAGATTCTTAATACTTATTTAGCGTCTTGCCATTTTGTGATTTCACCCATAAAGATTTTTCTTACAGAATCTTTAGAGAGGCTATCTGTTTTGTTATTTTTATTAACAATCACTGCTAATCCATCGATAGCTAAAACAAGCGGGGTTACGCCCTTTTTAAGCTCACTCTCTTTAACCTCACGGCTTACCATTCCAATATCCGCAATGCCCTCAATTACGCTATTTACGCCTGTGGTGGAATCGCTTTGTTGGATTTCAATGCTTGCGTTAGGATTATGTTTGCTATAAGATTCTGCGAGTTTCTCCATAAGAGGCGTTACAGAACTTGACCCAGCGATGATGAGTTTGCCTCTTGGCTGTGTGCTTGTAAAACTTGTCTTTGCTACTGCAATATAACCTGCTTTTTCTACTATCGGCTTTGCTTGTGTAGAAGTGCTGTATTTTAAAAAGTCTTCAATGAGTGGATTTGTCGTTTTGGTTACGACATTAAAGGGGCGAGAAATTTTATAGCTTTTATTGTTGATATTTTCTACACTTGGTGCGATGTTATCTATTTTTAATGCTTTGACACTATCATTTAACGAACCAAGAGAGATATAACCAATGGCGTTTTTGGAGTTTGCAATAGTTGTTAGCATTACCCCTGTGGAATTTGTAACTTCAGCCTTTTGCGTGGTGGCATCGAGCTTTTTGTCTTTGACTTTCTTATGGATTTCAAAAATCTCTACAAATGCCCCACGTGTCCCCGAACCCATTTCTCTAGAAACCGGAAAGATATTTTCAGCCATTGCGTTTATGCTAAGCAATAATCCTGCTAATAAACTTAATGCGTATTTTTTCATCGTGTTCTCCTAAAAAGTAAAGATACAAGTAAAGTATAGAAAGTTGATGTAAAAACAAAAGGTGTGGAATGTAAAGTTTTTGTAAAGTTTGGAGGATAAGGCTAATGCGCTTTTGTGTTGTGCTGTGGTGCAAGGTGGATTTGTATCAAAGAGGGCAAGGCTAGAATCTATAAAAGGCTTTTTAAGGGCGTTTAGCTATAATGAGGTAGCTTAAAATGAAAGGGCAGAATTGAATCTTTATATACTTACAGAAGAAAGACCAAAAATAGAAGTGCTAGAGCATATCATCAAGCAATTTTTACTTGATTATAAATTTTGTGCTTTTATGGATAATTTAAGAATACTGCCCTTGCTTAAAGATTCTAAATTTAGCTTTTCTTATGAACTTATCGGTGTAAGAAGTGAGCAAGTGCATAAAATTTACCTTGAAATTGTGAGTGGGAAAAGTAGCTTTGTGGATTATTTAGTGTTTTTTCAAAAGCAAAAACCCACGCAAGAGGATACGCCTCTTTATGTGATAGAAGAGACAAAAACTGATGATAGTGAAAGTAGAAATACAGGAGTGTATCAAAGGATTTCTAAATTTGTGTATGCAAATTATTTTTATCCAGAATCTAAGAAAATTATGCTTTATAACTTAAAAGTAAAGCAAAAAGAAAAGCCCACGCAAACTTCTCTCTTTGGCACAAAAATTTTAAGAACTCTAGGGGTTGAAATACTAGGAAAAGATTTTGAAAATAATGATGAAATTTTAAAACCTTTTTCAAATATTAAAGCATTCATAGATTTTAAATCCCAAATGCGAAGAGCTCCTAAAGGCAATACTCCCATTACAATAAAAATATGTGATAACAAAAGCGGAATCAAAAATATTTCAAGCAATGCTAATATAAACCAACAAGACAAAATCCAAATATCCGCACGACTTGTCAAAAATCAAAGACTTGCACACGACCCAAATATCGGTGTGATAAGTGGGATAGCTGGGGTATTAAGAAAGCTTGGATTTAAAGCAGAGATAGAAATCATATCACACGGCTTAAATCAAGCACAAATAGGAAATAAAAACAAATTTATACACATTGCTAATGTATTAAATCTCTCTTTAGAGGGGCTTGAAATACCTAAAATAAAACCACATAAAGAATATTGGCATTATGAAAAAAAGAGTGAAAAACTCGCCACTATTTTTATTCATCTATTGGTGCAAAATTTTTCAAATGCTAGGTTGATTTTTGAAAATCACGCAGGATGTGAAAAAGGGTATTTTATTACGCGTGAAAATCAAGCAATAGCCTTGCAAAAATATGAAAATAAAGCACTTTATAAGAGTGGGGACAAAAATGCCATAGTTTTTATCCCCGATTTAATTTTGCTTGATATAGAAAACTTAGAAGTTATAAATATTGAAGGAAAAACATATCAAAATCGTTACAAAGGTATAAAGGAACTGAACAATTATGATTTTATAGAAAATCAATACATTAAAAAATATTACCCAAATTGTAAAATTATCCGCTCTCTTGTGCTTTATGGCAGTGAAGAAAAAGAAATTATAGAAATTGAAGCTCATTTTTTGCTTAATGTTAAGGGAGATATGATTTTAGGCATAAAAGCTCCAAAAATTTTTATTTTTTCACTTAAAAACCTGCTTGATTTTTGGAAGAAAAATGACTAAAACACTATTAAATAAAACATCATTTTTAAAATCGCCACTCAATTATATCGGTGGTAAATACAAAATCCTCTCCCAAATAATGCCCTTATTTCCTGCTAAAAGTGATGTGTTTTTGGATTTATTTTGCGGTGGGTGTAATGTAGGCATTAATATAAACAATCAAGAATCTTGCCAAACAAATAAGGCAAGAGCAAATGCAATTATTTGCAATGACAATCTTACTTATCTTATAGCTTTGTATCGTTATTTTCAAGCTCAAAATATAGAATCTATTTTAGAAAAAATACATTGTGTTATCAAAAAATATCATTTAAGCCTGCAAAATACAGAAGCTTATAATGCCTTGAGAGCAGATTATAATACAAACAAATCGCCACTTTTGCTTTTTGTCCTTATTGCATTTTCTTTTAATCATCAAATCCGCTTTAATAACGCCCACCAATTTAACAACCCTTTTGGTAAAAACCGCTCTAGCTTTAATCAAACTATGCAAGAACATTTGATAGCATTTATACAAGCTTTGCAAAGTAAAAATATCGAGTTTTTAGATTTTGACTTCTTAAAAGCTTTAGAATCTACAGCTCTTACTAAAAATAGTTTTGTCTATGCTGACCCGCCTTATCTCATCACCCAAGGCACTTATAATGATGGCAAAAGGGGCTTTAGCGGATGGAATGAAAGCTTAGAAAAAATGCTTTTAGTAGCTCTTAAAAATTTAGATTCTCAAGGGATTAAATTTGCCCTCTCTAATGTGTTGGTTCACAAAAATAAAGAAAATCATATTTTAAAACAATGGCTAAAAAACTACAAATATAATGTTTATTGCATCCATACTCACTACACAAATGCAAACTATCAAACAAAATATAAAGATAAATTAGGCACAAAAGAAGTGCTGATTACTAATTATGACCCTTTGCAAGAAACTGCAATCAACAAAAGAAGCTAAAATCAATGCGTTTTATCGGTAACAAAGAATCCCTAGCTCCCAAAATTTATAAACTGCTTACAAAACACAAAATCATTGCCAATGCAAACAATCAAAGCTTTTTTGATATGTTTGCAGGGAGCACAAGTGTGGGGAGATTTTTCAAAAAGAGGGGATTTCAAATTTATAGTTGTGATATGCTGTATTTT
This sequence comes from Helicobacter turcicus, assembly GCF_019711685.1. Taxonomy (GTDB): domain Bacteria; phylum Campylobacterota; class Campylobacteria; order Campylobacterales; family Helicobacteraceae; genus Helicobacter_D; species Helicobacter_D turcicus. The sequence goes on along the minus strand of NZ_JAIGYQ010000005.1, from coordinate 120,916 downwards.
TCTTATTGCTTACAAAAAGCCTATATAGAGAATAATAGCATTCCTGCTTTTCAAACTCTGCGAAATTATATTAAGTTTAAGGATAATGCAAACACATGTCTTTTTGAAAAAACATCTTTTTGTAAGGTGCTAGAATTTCTCAATAATTTAGAACCAATGCAAGGCTTTATTTATCAAAACTATGCACCAAGTGGGAGTAAAGATTTGCATATTCCAAGAATGTACTTTAGTGATAAAAATGCACAAAAAATCGATGCGATAAGAACACAAATACAATTATGGAGAGAAAAACAATACATCAATGAAAGTGAATATTTTATCCTCCTTGCTAGCTTAATAGAATCTGTTTCCTTGTATGCAAATGTAGCTGGTGTGTATGCAGCCTTTTGTAAAAAATGGGACAAAAGGGCTTTAAAGGATTTGCAACTCAAGCACATAGAACTTGTCCAAAGTGATAAAGTGCATTTTTGTTTTTATGGTGAGAGTAGGGAGTGCCTAGAGGGCTTACAAGATTCTCAAAGCAAAATTTTTGATATGCTTTATCTTGACCCGCCTTATAATTCTAGGCAATATGCCCCTAATTATCACTTGCTAGAAACTATCGCTAAATACGATAACCCTGCAATTAAAGGCATAGCAGGGCTAAGAGAATGGAGTGAGCAAAAAAGTAAATTTTGTAATGCTAAAACGGCTTTAGCCGAGCTTGAAAAAATTGCTAGGTATGCAAAGTATAAATACCTCATCTTAAGCTATAACAGCGAGGGCATAATACAAAAAGAAAGCATTGATGAACTTTTAAAGCCATTGGGCACGCTCATATGTGAGCAAATCCCTTACCCTCGCTTCAAAAGCAATAACAAAAGGGCAGAAAAATTTGTCAGCGAATATGTGTGGATACTTAAAAGATGAAATAGCACAGGAGCTTGAGAGCAGGAACTTAGGCGCAAAAAAGGGGTGCATACCCCTCATTTCATTAGTGAAAGGTAGCACTCATAATTTGATTATGAAATTTTACTAAGCTAAGATATTTTGAGCATTGTCTGTGTGATAAAGCTACATCAATGCAAATAGATTCAGCATTTATGGCAAAATGCTAAGGATTTATTAAGGCTATGCTATGAGATTAAAAGATTTCATTTTTATTTCTTTTTTGCACTCTAAAGAAGTTTCACTCTGCATTTGGCAATATTCTAAAAACAATGCAAACTTCCCAATATCATTATTAATTTGAAAATCATTAAGACAATCCAAGTATTCCTCTCTATTTTCATTCTCAATGAGTGGCGGAATGAAGTCATTTTGAATACATTGAAAATTCATCAAAAGCCTCCCTGTTCCGCCATTGTCATCAGCAAAAAAAGGGGGGGGATTCTTTCATAGAGTGCTAGATTGGAATTTTGTGTTGAAAAGTCAATATTTTAATTTGAGATGATTTTTTACATTGATTATTGGCAAGGATTTATGATATGTTTTGGGATACCTCGTGGCTGTGTGCTTGTAAAACTTGTCTTTGCTACTGCAATATAACCTGCTTTTTCTACTATCGGCTTTGCTTGTGTAGAAGTGCTGTATTTTAAAAAGTCTTCAATGAGTGGATTTGTCGTTTTGGTTACGACATTAAAGGGGCGAGAAATTTTATAGCTTTTATTGTTGATATTTTCTACACTTGGTGCGATGTTATCTATTTTTAATGCTTTGACACTATCATTTAACGAACCAAGAGAGATATAACCAATGGCGTTTTTGGAGTTTGCAATAGTTGTTAGCATTACCCCTGTGGAATTTGTAACTTCAGCCTTTTGCGTGGTGGCATCGAGCTTTTTGTCTTTGACTTTCTTATGGATTTCAAAAATCTCTACAAATGCCCCACGTGTCCCCGAACCCATTTCTCTAGAAACCGGAAAGATATTTTCAGCCATTGCGTTTATGCTAAGCAATAATCCTGCTAATAAACCTAATGCGTATTTTTTCATCATGTTCTCCTAAAATTTAAAGATACAAAAGTATAAAAAGCTGATGTAAAAACAAAAAGTGTATAATGTAAAGTTTTTGTAAAGTTTGGATTCGGATATGGAATCTAATGTGTTTTTTATTCTATTTTGGAATAAAAATTGCTTCAGCTTATGGCAAGAAATACAGATTTTAAGGAAGAATATGCGTATAGGAACTCACTCAAGATACACAATGATGCAGTATCATCAAAACACATCAATGCAAGGTTTAAGTAATGTTTTAGCGCAAATGAATGGTTTAAAAATCCAGTATGGCTACCAAGATTCTTCAATTTTTAATAAAACGTTATCGCTTGATTTTAATATTAACACCCTAAAGCAAAGCAAGGATCTTGCAAATAATGCTCTAACCTTTACAAAGCATACAGACACTGCGCTAAATGAGCTTACAAAAAGTATGGATAATTTCAAAACTAAGCTCATACAAGGTGCTAATGATATTCATAACGAAACATCACGTTTAGCTATTGCTAAGGATTTAAGGGCAATTAGAGATCACTTTTTATCCATTGCAAACACTTCTATCGGGGGAGAGTATATCTTTGGTGGGACAGCGACAACGAAGTCTCCATTTAATGCCAATGGCAGCTATAATGGAAATGGTGATGCCTTGAATGCTTTGCTTGGTTCTAATAATTCTCTCTCTTATAACATTACAGGCTCAGAGCTATTTTTTGGTTCAGATCGTGATACAAATCGCGTAATTTCTACAAATGTTCCAAAATACAATCAAAGCAAATTGAATCCGCGAATTATGGACCCTTTGCATCCCACAGGAGTAAGTGAAAAAGTGTTTATAAAAGCGGAGGATACTTTAAGGGATTTAGTGGGAGATAATGATGATAAAACAGATAATAATGCCCCAGAAGTCTTTTATATTACAGGAAGAAAGCCAGATGGGACAGCTTTTAAATCTAAGTTTGAAATGCAAGTCTCCTATACAGATAAAAATCAAGCTCCCAAAGTGCAAGATTTATTAGATAAAATTGGGCGGGAGTTTGGAAACACGGAAACAAGTAAAGTTGTAGATGTTACGCTTAATGAATGGGGGCAAATTGAAATCAAAGATTTAACAGGTGGGCGTTCAAACATAGAATTTTCTATGGTTTCAAGCTCTTATAAAGCACCTAATAATCAACAAGCAAACCCAAATGCAAATCCGCCAACAGATGGAATTGGAGTTTTAGATATTGATGCACTATTAAGCAGTGGAGTTAAAGTTAATAGTTATGTACAAAGTCCATTTTTGGGAGGGTTTTCAAGTAGTAATATTGCTTCTGTGGAGGATTATAATGACCATAGAATCCATACTATTCCTACGACCTTTAGAACACATACAAATGAAGTCGCTAAAACGACGACACTCTTAAGAGATATTTTTCCAGCAGATGTAACTGCTATCACATTAAGCGGAACGACAGCAAATACAGCACCTGATGTTGCTGGTGCTGCAGTAGCGGCTCCTGTTAATTTCGCAATTACTGCAACTGCGACTGTTCAAGATTTAATGGACCAAATCAAAAATGTTTATAGTGCTGGGGGTGGGGATGTAGATGTGCAATTCTCTGAAGGTAAGATTATTGCTGTGGATAATAATGTTTCTAAGAAAAATCCACCCGATAAAGATGATGAATATCTTCCCTATATTGGAGAGAGTTCTTTAGCTATTACGCTCACGGCAATAGCTGGTGCGCAAACAACAAATGGATTCCGTAATGATTATAATGTAGAATATGATAGGGTAGATTTTTCGCGCAATGGTTCTGTGCTAACTTCTAATGTCTCACAAGTAGTTCGTAGTAGTAATGAATATGCTAAGCTAGAAACAAAACTTTCTGAAGTTGCAGGAACAAGTTTAGATGGGCATAATTATAACTTTAAAGTTAAAGATGTTAATGGAACAGATATTAGAGGACGTATTGAATTTGCAACTGGTGGTAGTTTTATGGTGATTGAAAGCCCAGCGCAAATGAATGGTGTGAATATTGCTAATGTTAGAGTGCCAATTTTGCAAGCAAATGGAAATCCGCCACAAGTCTCTGGCGATCCAACAGCTGCTGATAATGTAACCTATCAGCAATTAGCAGATACTTTAGGAATGGTGCTAAACCTTAGTAATTCTAATCCGCAAGATTTACAAAATGTATTTCAAGCAAACGCAAACTTTAATACCCCCGCTAACAAAGCATCTTATGAGGCAATGCTAGGGAATGCAAAATATAATGTTAATATCACTCTTGATGTCAATGGTGTATTGCAGATTAAAGATTTACATAGAACGCCAACACGTATGGAATTTTCTCTTTATGACAACACAAGTGATAATTATACGCTCAATGCACAAGGTCGGATTGATGGAAGCAGACCCGCTTTAACTTTTCAAGCAAATAGTGCAATTGTCGCAGATGACCCACATGTCAATTTCTTTCAGCAAATTGATAAAATGATAGAAGCCCTAGAGGTCGGCTCTTATCGTCCTGGTGGAACAAGTGCTTATGATGATGCTATGCGTAATCCCGGTGTACAAAATGCATTATTAGCTTTTGATCATTTAGCAGATCATATTAATAAAGTGCATACTAAAAATGGCTCACAAGGTAATGCATTTAAATATTCTATTGAGCGCACAGAAATGCTCATTGTGCAGGTAAAAACATTGCGTTCTGATACGATTGATACAGATTTTGCAGAGGCATATTTGCAGTTCTCCACGCTTTCTATGGGATATCAAGCTATGTTATCTAGCATTGGAAAAATCTCACAACTCTCTTTAGTAAATTATCTTTAATTTCTCTTTTTAAGTAAGTCTCACATTTTGGTGGGCTTACCTTTCTTATTCTTATAAAAGTATTCTTAAGATAGAATCACAACTTCATTTTGTAAAAAGGTGGAGTATGCTGACAAATCCAGTTGTTGTGTCAATTTTAGTAATGAGTGCTCTATGTTTAGTTAGACTAAATGTCTTATTGGCGATTCTAATTTCAGCCTTTGTGGCTGGAATCTTGGGTGGGCTTGGGATTGAAAAGAGTATTAGTTTGCTTATCTCTGGAATGGCAGGGAATTTAGAAACCGCATTAAGCTACATTTTGTTAGGTGCGCTTGCAAGTGCAATTGCGCAAACAAATTTAACAATGATTTTAATCCATTATATTGCTAAGTTTGTGCAAAACCATCGCTTAATGTTTTGTCTCTCTCTAGCATTTTTTGCTTGTTTTTCACAGAATCTTATTCCAGTGCATATTGCTTTTATTCCGATTTTGATTCCACCTTTGATTCCGCTAATGAATCAGCTAAAGATTGATAGGCGCGCTGTTGCTTGCGCACTTACTTTTGGACTTAAAGCTCCTTATGTGAGTTTTGGAGCTGGGTTTGGGCTTATTTTTCACACAATTTTGCGCGACCAACTTAACCAAAATGGTGTGCAGGTGAATTTAGATGATATTGCAAGTGTTATGTGGATTGGTGGAGTTTGTATGCTGCTAGGCTTACTCTTTGGAATCTTTGTGTTTTACAGAAAGCCTAGAGAGTATCAAAACACTTATCTTTCAAAAGACGTTATGGAAGTGTTAGAGAAGCCAGTGATGTGTCAAAAAGATATTGCCACATTGCTTGGAGCGGTTGTGGCGTTTGTGGTGCAACTTTGGATGCATTCCCTTCCACTTGGGGGATTGTGTGGGCTTATTGTGATGATTGTTTTTGGTGGGATTAAGTGGAATGAGATTGATAGAGTGATAGAATATGGTTTTAAAATGATGGCATTTATCGCTTTTGTAATGCTTATAGCAGCGGGGTTTGGTGCAGTGCTAAAAGAAACGGGTGCAATTGGTGCACTTGTGGATTACGTAGCGACATTTTCAAGTGGAAAAATGCTTAGTGCCTTTATGATGCTGCTTGTTGGATTGTTTATTACACTAGGAATTGGAACTTCTTTTGGGACGATTCCAATTATCGCGGCAATTTACTGCCCATTAGCCTTAGCACTTGGATTTTCCCCTGCGGCGATTATTTTGCTTGTTGGAATTGCAGGCGCATTAGGAGATGCGGGTAGTCCTGCAAGCGATAGCACACTTGGACCAACGGCTGGATTGAATATTGATAAACAGCATAACCACATTTGGGATACTTGTGTGCCGACATTTTTAATGTATAATATCCCATTAATTATTGGTGGCACTATGGGCGCGATTCTATTATAAGGGGTGTGTATGCGTGATTTTATTCAAATTGCTAAGGAAGTGTTTGATTTAGAAGCTAATGCAATTTTGGGTTTAAAAGAATTAATTAATACAGATTTTAACGCAGTAATTGCTTGTATTTTAGGGTTAAAGGGGAGATTAATCATAAGCGGCATGGGAAAATCTGGGCATATCGGCGCAAAAATTGCCGCAACCTTAGCAAGCACTGGCACTCCTAGCTTTTTTCTGCATCCTGCTGAAGCATTACATGGGGACTTAGGAATGCTAGAAAAAAAAGATGCATTGCTTGCGATTTCTAATTCTGGCGAGAGTGAAGAGATTCTACGTTTGATTCCATCTGTTAAAGCGCGTAAGATTCCATTGATTGCACTAAGTGGAAAAAAGGATTCTACTTTAGCAAGAGAGAGTGATTATTTTTTAAGCATTAGCGTTCAAAAAGAAGCTTGCCCTTTGCAACTTGCCCCAACAAGCTCTACAACAGCAACTTTAGCAATGGGAGATGCAATTGCGGTTGCCTTAATGCATGCAAGGAATTTTAAGCCAGAGGATTTTGCGCTTTTTCATCCCGGTGGTAGTTTAGGACGTAAGCTTTTAACGCGGGTTAAAGATGTTATGGTGAGTGAGGATTTACCTATTGTAAAGCCAGATTCTAACTTTAAGGCATTGATTGTTGAAATGACTTCTAAAAAACTTGGAATATGCTTAGTGTGTGAGGGAGAGAAACTTCTGGGGATTATTACAGATGGCGATTTACGACGCGCTCTAGGTGCAGATAAATTTAATGCAAAAGCTGAAGAAATAATGACAAAAAATCCTAAAACTATTGATTTAAATACAATGGTAACAGAAGCGGAATCTTTAATGCTAGAGCATAAAATTAAAGAGTTGGTAGTAGTGGATAATACTAATTGTGTAGGAGTTGTGCAGCTTTATGCAATTGCTCGGGTGTAATTAGTATTATCTAGTTTGACTAATTGGTAAGTTGGTAACTAAAATTTTTTGCTTTGCAAATGTGCTTTAATGTTGTCTGCAAAGCTTCCAACTTCTAGCGAAACTTGCTCACAAGAGTCAATAACATGTTTGCTTTCTTGAATTTTATCTTCTAGCAATTGGATAGACTCATTAATTTGAGTGATTCCACCTGTTTGCTCTTGGATTGCTGAAGAAATTTCATTCATAGACTGCGCAAGAAGATTAATGTTAGCTTCAATTTCTCCTAAGCTTTTTTGTGTGCTTTCTGCGAGTTTTCTTACTTCGTCTGCAACCACTGCAAAGCCTCTTCCATGTTCTCCAGCTCTTGCTGCTTCAATAGCGGCATTGAGTGCTAAAAGATTTGTTTGGTCTGCAATATCTTTAATCGTCCCTACAACTCCACGAATATTATTAGCTTGTTGTGTAATTTCTTCAGAGCGTGAAGCGGTATTTTGAATAGAATCTGTCATTGCAGAGATTGCTTGTGCAGATTGTTGCGCAGATAGAGATTGCGATTGTGAGCTTTCTTTAACTTGCGCGACAATATTTTGTAGGGATTTATAAGAAGTGTTGAGTTTGTCTGCGGTGGAGCTTTGTTCTTGTAGCATTTCTTGGATATAAGAGCCTAAATTGTTAATTCCGCTTAATGTTTGGTAAAACGCACCTTGCTTATTTTCTAGATTTGCTTTATATGTGAAATCATTTCCTTGAAAGACTTCTAGGATTTTTGTGATAGTCTCTAGGGATTCTTTAACAGCTAATATTGTGGAGTTTGTATGATTTTTTAGCATGTTAAGTTGTGCATTATTGGTTTCCTTTTCGTTGATGCTTGAGAAATTTCCATTCTGCATATTCTCTAAAACTACAATTGAGCTTTCCACACAGGCGCGTTCAAATTCCAAATTTTTCTTAGTGATTAAAATATTTTCATTGAGTGCTTTTGCAAGTGTTCCTAGCTCGTCGTTTGTTTTAATCTTACAAGGATTTATGGTCTGTGTTTTGCCATTTAAATAATCAAAAAATTCTAAAATGGAATTTTTAATAGGATTTACACCGCTTAGAAGCTTTGACATTGCAATATTAATTATGACGATTAAAAATACAGCAAAAATTAGCATTTTAATAATCAAAGAAGAAATCATAGCATTAATGGGTTGATAAAGGATATTTTTATCTTCTAGAAGACAGAATTTCCAGTTAGTTTGTGTGTTGATTTTGCAAACACCTAGCTTATCTCCTAGTGTAAAGAATCGGTTGGAATCTTTTTGTGCTATGAGAAATTTAGAGATTTCATTCTGTGTGAAAATCTCATTTTCATTGGGGGATACAACAATATTTTGCTGACTATCAACTGCGTATGCAATGGCAGTTTCTTTTTCAAAAAGCTTTTTAATGTAAGCATTAAGTGGTTTTAGGGCAATATCGCCACTGACAACACCATAAAATGTATTATCCATAAAAATTGGCGCACTAAAGCCAAAAACAGGAATCTTCTTACTAGCTTGCATCCATGCATCGCTTAGGATAATGTTTTGTTGTTTTTCCTTTGTTATGGAGAACCAGCTTCGTTTTCTAGGGTCATAGCCAGAGCTTGGATAGACATTGTTGCGATTACTTCTTAGCATTCTTCCTGTGGATTCCACTCCAAAATACATTAGGTTAAATCCACCCACAATTTCGCTTAATTCTAATTCATTTGTGATTCTCTCTTCATCATGCAGATGCTTAGTGATTTGCTTACTTAAACCATTAATAATTTGTTGTTTTTCTAGCAAATAGGAGTCTAAAACTAACAATGCGGAATCTATTTTGCCTTGATAGTCTCTATAGCTTATTTCAAGTTGGACTTCTTTGACATTTAAGTATTGCCAAACTCCAAAAATCGTAAATCCAACAATGCTTACTAAACTTACCACCAAAGTTACTTTTGTTTTTAAGGTCATCATTTTTCCTCATTAAAGAGTAAGTCCCCCGATTGTAGCATATAAATTAAAAAGATTAATACAAATCTTGCAGTTACGGATTTAAGGGTTAATATTTAAAATCTAAAACTTCTTAGAGGGTAACACAGAATTTTATTGCATATACGCTAGATTTAGATTCCATAAAGGAATCTAAATTATTTAAGCTTACCTTTAACGGTAATATCTACAATATTCCAGCTAATGCCTAAGTGTCCAGCTGCGACATCACTAAGAGCTTTTAAAGCTTTTGGTGTATTGGAGAATGCAGAGAGGTCTAATCTTCCTTGAGCTTGGAAGTCTTTATTGCCTAAGATTTCATAGTTTAGTGGCACGATTGTGCTTTGGCGGTTAATGGTAACTTTCGCACTGATTGCGCCTTTGTATTCACCCTCAATGACGTTAACAATTTCCACTTTAATATCGTTTTTGTTGTTCAATGTCCCAAAAAACGCATTAACAACATTGTCTGTGATAACTTGATTTTCTTCACCACCCATGTCAATATTTTTTGGAGAGAGGATCACGCTTGCGCCAATAAGTTGCTTAGCAAGCGTGGAATCGTCTTTTTTGAAATTAAATTTCGCTGTGCTAAATATACCTTTTGTTCCTGCCATTGTAGGAGTTTTATATCCTTCAAAGCCAATTTGAATACTTTTTTCATCTAGACCTGTTGCAAAAAGAGCACTTGATAAAATTAGAGAGCCGAATGCTGTAACTAGTAGCTTTTTCATTGTTTTCCTTTAAAATTGAAATGTTAAAAATTATAGCTAAGAAATGCAATAAAGTAAAGCAAATTAGGTGAAAAATTTAGCGAGTTAAACTCGCTAAATTTTAAGGTTTTTTAATGACAAAGCGAATTGTTGGTCCATCTTGTTCAACACAAAGCACTTCAAATCCACGATTTTTTGCATCATGTGGGATAGAATTAATACTTTGTGGGCAATCACAAAGAACTTCCAAAACTTCGCCACTTTGGAGTTTTGGAAGAACATCCATAGTTGCAATTGCTGGATAAGGGCAAGCCTCGCCTTGTAAATTTAGCGTGTAAGTGATTTCCATTAAAATCCTTTTTTTGCAAAGAAGTAGCGTTTAAAATATAGCACAAATAAAAGTGCGATTCCAAACAATAGGGCATTTACGCCTAAGCCGCCAAGCTGCCCAAAGGTGTCTAGTAAGTTGATTTTGACTCCAGATTTTATAGAATCTGGGAATAAATCGTAGCTAAGGGCTAAAATTGCTGTTCCGGCAAAATTTGCGATTCCAACAATGACAAAATGGATTTGTCCTTCAGCTGCCCTATAAGTCCAACCACATTCACAACCACCTGCAAATACGATTCCAAAACCAAATAAAAATGCTCCAAGCACCACGCCAAGACTAATTTCTATCATCTTTATTCCATGTCCTTGCAAAATGAATGCAAATGCAATAAGTGTTGCAATGAGCATTCCATAAATTGCTCCTTTTGTAGCAATATCACGTCCAAATAAAAACAAATCCCTAAAACATGAAGTGAAGCAAACTTGCCCTCTTGAAATAATAAAACCAAATGCAAAACCAAAGATTAAAGCAAGACTTAGAAGGGTGGATTTTGTTTTGACATCAAGTGTTGGGGAATCTAAAATTAGACTAACTAACCATACTAAAGAGAGAATAAAAATAATGCTGCCATAAAGGAAATGGCGACTTTTTCGTCCTTTATCTATGACGATTCCTAAACCATTTGGGCTGCAGGCTTTTAACATTTGTGCTTTTGGCTTGAAAAAGGGCATATTGCATACTTTGACACCAATAAAGATTCCAAGCACCATAAAAATAGCAAAAACCCAAGTGTGTAAGGAAAAATATGGAAGCCCTGTAAAGAAATTTGCTAAATTACAACCAAAGGCTAGTCTTGCGCCAAATCCTGATAGAATCCCACCAACAATTGCTTGAAAAATACGGATATTGCTTGCAGGCAAACGAAATTTTACTTTATTTGCCCAAAATGCTGCCACAAGAGAGCCTAAAAACATACCAATTAGCATAACGCCATCTGTGCGTGTGAGTGGCGTTCCATTTAAGTTCTGCTTTTGGTAATAAGAATATCCGCTTAAATCTGCGCCAAAAAGTTCCAAAAACTCTCCTCCCCAGCGCGTCATCTCTCCGGTTACAGCCCAAACACCACCAAAAACTCCAAAATACACTGCGGATAATACGCCAAGCATCATCATTGCACGTCCTGTATCCCAAAAATTCACAAGAAATTTTTGTTTCCATGAAGATAACATAACAAATACCTTTAAATTTAAATATTGAAAAATCACTGCAAGAATTTGAGAAAAACTAAGAAGAGAATTTTGCAAGTGCGCCTTAACCTAAGGCTAATTAGAGTGTGGAATTCTAATGCTGTTGCATTTAAAAATAGCTTAATTTTAAGTTAAGTCATAGAAAGTCAAGTGCTATATGATGAGGATTTTAAAAGTTTTTGGATAGTAAAAAGATTTTAAAACCTTGAAGTTTAAACTTCAAGGTTTTAAATTATAGATGCTTACCTAAAACTAAGGTTCTTGTGTCGCGTGCAATCATTAGTTCTTCGTTGGTTGGAATTACGCAGACTTTGACTTTGGAATCTTTTGTAGAGATAATACCTTCTTTGCCAACTGTATCTAGATTTGCTTGTTCATCTAGAGTGATTCCTAAGAATTGTAAATGTGAAACAATTTTTCCACGAATGAATTTCGCATTTTCTCCGACACCTGCACAAAATGCAATCGCATCTACTCCTGTTAGAGCTGCTGTGTAAGCACCTATGTATTTTGCTACGCGATAGGCAAAAACTTCTCTAGCAAAACGCGCTTTTAAGTCGCCTTGCTCATCAGCTGCTAATAAATCTCTAAAATCACTTGATAATCCAGAGATTCCAAGAACACCTGATTTTTTATTAAGAATATTTAATACTTCTTTAGTGCTTAGATTTTCTTTTTGTGCAATGTAATCAATAATGGCAGGATCTAAATCTCCACTTCTAGTCCCCATTACAAGTCCTTCAAGTGGCGTTAAACCCATACTTGTATCTACACTTTTTCCATTTTCAATCGCACAAATACTAGAGCCATTACCTAAATGGCAAGTGATGATTTTAGAGTTTTCAAGTGGAATCCCTAAAAATTCTGCAGTGCGCTTGGAAACATAACTATGGCTTGTGCCATGGAACCCATAACGACGAATTTTATATTTTTCGTAATATTCATTGGGAATTCCGTAGATATATGCACGTGGTGGCATTGTTTGGTGGAATGCAGTGTCAAAGACTGCAACCATAGGTTTATTAGGCATTAAGTGCTGACAAGCACGAATTCCAAGCAAATGCGCTGGGTTATGCAGTGGTGCTAAGTCTGCACATTCTTCAATATGTTTAATAACTTCATCATTGACTAATGCTGAATGTGTAAAATGTTCTCCGCCATGCACGATTCTATGCCCTGTCGCCTTGATTTCATCTAAAGATTTTAAGATTCCATCTTTTTGATTAACAAGTGCGTTTAGCACGAGTTTTACTGCTACTTCGTGGTCTGGCATATCCACATCTTGAGTGGTTTTTTCTCCACCTTTTGGTTTGTAGCTAAATTGCCCACCGGAGATGCCGATTCTATCACATAGCCCTGAAGCTAAGACTTCTTCTGTGTCTGTATTAATAAGTTGGTATTTAAGTGAAGAGCTTCCACAATTAATAACTAAAACATCCATTTTTTCTCCTTTAGTTTTGATGTGCTTGCAATGCGGTGATAGCAACTACGCCTACAATGTCATCACTGCTACAACCTCGTGACAAGTCATTTACTGCACCAGCAATACCTTGTGTGATTGGTCCATAAGCTTCTGCATTTGCTAGTCTTTGAACGAGTTTATAACCAATATTTCCTGCATCTAAATCTGGAAATACAAGCACATTTGCTCGCCCCGCAATTGCACTATTTGGGGCTTTAGATTTACCAACACTTGGCACAATTGCCGCATCAAGTTGGAACTCTCCATCAAGGGCAATATTTGGGGCTTGTGCTTTAGCAATTTGTGTGGCTTCAATTACTTTATCCACATCGGGATGTTTTGCGCTCCCTTTAGTAGAGTGTGAAAGCATTGCAACAACAGCTTCTTTGCCAACAAGAGATTCAAAACTCTTTGCAGAATCAATCGCAATAGAAGCTAGTTCTTGGGGATTTGGATTTTGAACCAAACCACTATCAGCAAAAATAAAGATTCCATTTTCTCCATAGTTACAATTTGGAACAACCATTAAGAAAAATGCGGATACGAGTTTGGAATCCGGTCTAGTTCCTAGAATCTGCAAAGATGCGCGTAAAACGTCAGCAGTAGAGTTTATCGCTCCTGCCACCATTCCATCGGCGACTTTGGATTTTACTAAAGCTACGCCAAAGTAGAGTGGATTCTCTAATAAAAGTGCACGCGCTGAAGACTCGCTTAATCCTTTGTGTCCGCGGAGTTTTACAAATAATTCTACATAGGAATCCAAAGCATCGCAACTTCTTGGGTTAATAAAAAGTGCCTCTTGCAAGTTAAGGTTTTTTTTTGTTGCACGCTGTTTTATATCTTTTTCATCGCCGATTAAAATAATCTTAGCAATTTTTTCTTTTAGCACAGTGTGCGCTGCCTCTAATGTGCGTAAATCCTCTGTTTCTGGAAGAACAATAGTTTTTGGATTCGCCCTTGCTTTGTCTTTAATGTTTTGAATGAAATCCATAGCTAACCTTTGTATTTAGATTTGTATTAATTGTAAGATTTTTTGTAGCAAGTAGCGTATAAAATGGTAAAAAAAATGTAAAAAAGTTTAAGAGTGTGTAAATTTTTCTCTTAGTATCTTTTTTCCAAACTCAACACCGGGTTGGTTATATGTATCAATTTGTAACAAAATCCCCACGCAAGAAGTGAGTAATTCATAATAAAATATGAGTGCACCGACACTTTGCTCATTAAGAGTGTCAAGTATAATGGAATCCACTGGCACATTTTGTAGCATAATGCTTTCTTTTGTTGAAGTGCATTGTAATTTGAGAAGTTGGTTAAAAGAAGTTTGATTTACAAAATCAGTCATTTCTAAGCCATCAAGACTAATATCTGGGATATATAGGGGCTTTTGAGAAAGGTTTTCTACGTTTAAAAAAGTCACAGTCTTATTTGCCGGTCCTTGCATAATTAACTGCAAGAAAGAATGTTGGTCAATGCTTCCAATAAGTGCAATAGGCGTTAATCCGCGCTTTTGTTGATAAGTATCAAGTTTGCCCAAAGATTCCCCCCAAAGTTGCACATACCAAGCATTAAAATGGCGAAACACGGTGCTGTAGGAAAATAGCACATTAATAGGGTATTTCGTTTCGTTTTTAGCCAGAAAAAGTGCTTTTTTTAGAATATCGTCCTCACGCTTTATAAAAAAGTTATTACTAATTTGCTTTGCACCTTGTAAGATGCCTTGAATATCATAGCCTAAAATTGCTAGAGGTAGTAAGCCAACAGCACTAAGAACAGAGAATCTTCCGCCTATGTTTGGAGAGATTGTGATGTTTTGAATTTGTTCTTTTTGACACCATTTGTGTAAAGGAGAGTTAGAATCGGTAATGGCTACTAAATGGTGCTTCCTATCACTCTTTAGTAAGCAAAAGCGTGCTAGAATGTATTTAAATAGTGATGTAGTTTCAATGGTAAGTCCAGATTTTGAAATCACAATAAAAAGTGTATCTTCGTATTTCACACGGCGTAGGTCTTTTTGTATTATAATAGGATCGGTATGTTCTAAAAAGTGCAGTTTGATTTTTTTGCGATTATTTTGATGTGAGAGTAAGGCATCAATAGCTTTTGCACCAAGTGAGCTTCCCCCGATTCCAACAACGATGATATTAGTAATGGAATCTAAAAATTTTGCATTGTGTTCTAAATAGTCAAAAATCTCTTGATTATCTTTAAAGGGCAGGTCGTAATAACCGCTTAATTGACTATTGCGTTCTACTAATACTTTTTGAAAAAATAAATCTAAGTTATCTTTCTCAAAAAGATTAGAATAATCTTGTGAAAATTCTTGAAAAGTATTTGATAAATAAAACATTAAATGCTTCGCCCTACATAGTTTGCCATATCTACTAGGCGCGTGGAATAACCCCATTCATTATCATACCACGCGACAACTTTACATTGATTGCCATTGACAACTACGGTGCAGTCTGGTACAAAAATACTGCTATAAGTGCTACCGATAAAATCTCCTGAAACACGTTTTTCGTTATCTATTAAAATTAAATCTTTAAAAGTTGTTTTGGAAGCTTCTTCAAAAGCCGCATTAATGGAATCCTTACTGATTTCTTTTTGTGTAATACAGGTTAAATCAACCATACTCACATCAGGTGTTGGGACGCGAATTGAAAAGCCGTTGAGTTTGCCTTTGAGTTCTGGCATTACAAGTCCAATGGCTTTTGCGGCACCTGTTGAGGTTGGAATCATATTTAACGCTGCTGCTCTTGCGCGACGTAGGTCTTTGTGCTTGGAATCTAGTAAATTTTGGTCATTTGTGTAGCTATGAATGGTTGTCATTAAGCCACTTTGGATAACAAAATTATCATGCAAGATTTTTGTGATAGGTGCTAGGGCGTTTGTGGTGCAACTTGCATTAGAAATTACTGCCTCACCCTTGTAAGCATTGTGATTGACGCCATAAACAAAAGTTGGCGTATCTGTTGCAGGGGCAGAGATTACGACGCGCTTAATTCCACCATAGAGGTGCGCATTTGCTTTGTTAATGTCGTTAAAAGCACCAGTGCATTCAATAACGAGTTCTGCGCCGTGGTTGCCAAAATTTGTTTCTTCAATGTTGCGTGTGCTAATAATTTGAATATTATCTTGTTTTCCGATTCGAATTGTGGTCTCACTTAGTTTTTCAATGTCGCTGTTTTTTTGCACGGAATCATAACGTAATAGATGCACAAGCGTATCAATAGGCATTGTTGTGTTAATTGCTACAAGTTCTAAATCTGTGCGTTCTCCCAAGATTTTACTCACGCACAAACCAATACGTCCTGTTCCATTCACGGCAACTTTTAATGCCATCTTTTCTCCTTGATTGCTAATATTTAAGTGTGAATATTATATTGAAAATTCCTTAATAAGTCTATTATAAGGTTCTAGTTGAAATATTTGTAAAAAAAATAAAAATACAATAAATTTAGGGATTTTTTCGTCTAAAAGTCTTGAAAATCCCAAATAGTATGCTAAAATAGCGCGTTTTTAAACTAAATCCAAATTGGAGGTTCAAAATGAATAAATCAGAGTTTGTTGACTTAGTAAAGCAAGTCGGAGAATTTGAAACAAAAAAAGAAGCCGAGAAGGCAATTAGTGCTTTTACATTGGCTGTTGAAAAAGCACTTGCCAAAAAAGAGAGCATTGAGCTTGTAGGTTTTGGTAAATTTGAAGCAGTTCTTCAAAAAGGTAAAGAAGGAACAGTTCCTGGAACAACTAAAAAATACAAAACTCAAGACAAATTTGTTCCAAAGTTTAAAGCTGGAAAAGGTCTTAAGGACGCGGTTGCTGTTGCTAAAAAAGGCAAAAAATAATCCTCTCTTTTTGCCTCTTTTGAGGCGCTATCATATGTAACTCTTGTTATTGTCCTCGTAGCTCAGTTGGATAGAGCACACGATTCCTAATCGTGAGGTCATGCGTTCAAATCGCGTCGGGGATACCACTTTGAATTTAAAGCTTTAGAAACTCAAGTTTAAGTTAGGTTTTTCTAGGTAGAATACACGGAAAATTTGGATAAAATATAAAAATATAGAATCCAAAATCTTTTAATTTATGAAAAGGACAAATGATGGATAAAATCAGTGCATTGCTTTTAAGTGTGGCTTTGATTGTGAGTAGTATTGTGTTAGGTTTTAGCGCAGATAAGGTAATGAAAGGTTTTAAGGCTGGGGAGCGTAGCGTTATTGTGAAAGGTTTAAGCGAAAAGGAAGTGCAAGCAGATGTGATGATATTGCCGATTAAATTTACGCGCGCTAGTAATGATTTGAATGTATTGTATAAGGATTTAGAAAACGATGCGCAAAGAGTTTTTGCATTTTTAGAACAAATTGGTTTAAACAAAAAGGATATTACTTTTACACCGCCTATTGTTAATGATAAGCTTGGGGATTTGTATGGCAGTGGTCAGAATGTAACTTATCGTTATGCTGGAGTGGGAAGTGTTTTACTTTATACAAAAGATGTTGTGCTTGGCAGAAAGGCACTAGAAGAAATTGCGAAGCTTGGAATGGATGGTCTTGTCATTAAGATTGATGATTATGATGTGGAGTATGTTTATACAGAACTAAATGTTATTAAGCCGCAAATGATTGAAGAAGCAACGCTTAATGCAAGGGAAGCAGCAATGAAATTCGCTAAAGATTCAGAGAGTCAGCTTGGTAAGATAAAAAAGGCAACACAAGGGCAGTTTAGTATCTCTAATCGCGATAAAAATACACCTTATATTAAAAATGTACGTGTTGTCTCCACGGTGGAATATTATTTGGAGGATTAAGAGTTAGAATCTAAAAAGTAGGCATAAATACTAACCTTGATATAAAACTTGTTTTCTTAGAGTGGATAGAATCCGATATATTTGTTTTATATGGAGATTTTGGAAGAGTTGCTGAAGTAGTTTTATTTTTTAGAAACTAGGGGATAAAAATCTTAAATTTATTAAATTTTAGCTTGAAATTTGCAATAATTGCCAAATTTTTTAGTAAGGGCGTGTATGATAATTAAAGGAGCAATGGTTTGTGATGCAAATGGAGAGCAAAGAGGCGATGTACGTATTAAAGAGGGCAAGATTACACAAGTTGGTAGAAGTATTTTGCCACAAGATAATGAAGAGATTTTAGATGCGGAAAATCTCGTTTTATTGCCTGGCGCAATTGATTTAAATACGCGCGTTAGCGATGGAATCTTAAGCAAGGAGAATTTGCTAAAACTCTCACATAAGGCTGCTATGGGTGGAATTACACAAGCACTTTTACTTCCAGATTGCAAACCAACTCTAAGCAGTGAGCTTGGCTTAGAACTTTTAAATGCCATTAAAGAAGAGTTAAGAGCAGAGATTATAGGAATTGCTGAAGCTGTTAATGTGGAATCTAAAAAGCTAAATGAGCTTGCTTTGCTTTATAAAAAGGGCGCAAAAGGGATTTTTGCTAAATCCAACACGGATGGTAATCTACTAAGGCGTGCGTGTGAGTTTGCGGAAATGTTTGATGTGCCAATGTTTTTTGCGTGTGAAGATGAGTCACTAAGCGCAAATGGCGCAATGAATGATGGTGAGCTGTCATCGTTGTTAGGATTGCCAGCAATTCCAACATTAAGTGAAACAAAAGAAGTTGCACAAATGAGCGAGATGGCTCGTTTTATGGGAGTTAAATCAGTATTTTTAGCAATTGCCTCCCAACGTAGTGTAGAGATTATCCAACAACTTAAAAACACGTTAAGCAAGAAGAGAGACCAAAAGGTTCAATTACATCTGCAAACTTCTATCCACCATTTGCTACTTACAGAAAATCTTTGTAGGAATTACAATACAGCTGCTAAAATTAAGCCCCCTCTAAAGTCGGAATCCACACGTAAGCAGTTAGTTGAAAGCTTGAAAAAAGGTGATATTGCATTGCTTACTTCGTTGCAGTCTGAAAAATCTCTTACCCAAAAAGACTTAGCATTTGAGGAAGCAGCATTTGGTGTGGATATGATTGCTAATTTTATGGGGCTTTGTTATACGCTTTTGGTTAAAACAGAGCATTTGACACTGAGTGAGTTTAGTAGAATCTTAAGCTTTAATCCTGCAAATGTGCTAGGTTTTACACAAAAGGGATTGATTGCGCAGGGCTATGATGCGGATTTGGTTCTTTTTGACCCAAAAGCAACAAGTGCAGTAGATGATACGGAATCTCCTTATTATGATTCCATTATTCATGGGCAGGTTAAGCGTGTGTTTGTAGGCGGTAAAGAGATTATATTTTAGAAATAAGGAATTAAATATGGAAGAAAAATTTTTGCTAATTTGGGATAAATTTATTTTTTGGTTTTTTGATTTTTTACCAAATATTGTGAGCGCTTTCTTTATTCTTGTTATTGGTTATTATATTGCTAGAGCCTTTTCAAAATATGTTGCAAAGCTTATTGCCAAGGCAACAAAAGATGAAACGTTAAGCGGATTTTTAAAAAATGTGGTGTTTGCAGGGGTATTGGTGTTAGTAGTTATTACAGCACTTACAAATCTTGGAGTAAAAACAACTTCTATTATTGCAGTATTAGGGACAGCCGGTTTAGCAATTGGTTTATCGCTTAAAGATTCCTTGTCAAATTTAGCAAGTGGAATCTTAATTGTCGTGTTAAAGCATTTCAGAAAAGGAGATGTTGTTACGCTTAATTCTATTACAGGTAGAGTTCAGGAAGTCAATTTATTTCAAACAAAAATTACAACTTTGGACAATCAACTTGTAATTTTGCCAAATTCTATGGTTGTTTCTGCGCCGATTATCAATGTTAATGCAAATCCAACACGTCGCTTAGATTTAATCTTTAGCGTATCTTATACAAGTGATTTAGATAAGGCAAAACGTATTTTAGAAGAGATTTTTGATGCGGAAGAAATCGTATTAAAAGATCCTAAACCTCTTATTGGGGTTGATGTATTAAATGCAAGTAGTGTAGATTTTATGGCGCGTTTTTGGGTGCATAGTGGAGAAGTGCTTAGTGCTAAACTTGATTTACTTCAGAAAGTCAAAATGCGCTTTGATGCAGAGGGCATTGAGATTCCCTATAATAAGCTTGATATTAATTTAAATACACCACTTAATGCTGCTGCAACAGAGAATAAATAATGCAAATTATTGGTGCAGATTTTGTCGTATTGTGTGATGAAAAGTTTAGTGTTATTAAAAAGGGTGGAATCTGTTTTGATACGCGAGGAATCTTAGAGATTGGCGATTATGTAGAATTGTGTGCTAAATATGCAGAATCTAAAAATGAGTATTTTGCTTCTTGCGCGATAACACCTGCTCTAGCAAATATGCATTTGCATTTAGAGTTTAGTAAAAACGTTGGAATTTTGCACTTTGGGGATTTTGGAGATTGGTTAGATAGTGTTTTATTAGAACGTGAGCATTTGATGGGGGAGGACTTGCAAACTGCAATGCAAGATGGAATCTTAGAATGCTTAAAAAGCGGAGTGGGCTTTGTAGGAGCGATTTCTAGTTATGGTGCAGATTTAGAGATTTTAGCAAATTCTCCTTTGCGCGTGATGTATTTTAATGAAGCCATTGGTTCTAACATAGAAGCATTGGATGTTTTGTATCAAAATTTCTTAGTGCGACTTAATGATTCTAAAGCAAAAAAAAGCACACACTTTATCCCTGCAATTGCGGTGCATTCGCCATATTCTGTGCATCCAAAACTACTAGAAAAAGTTTTAGAAGTGGCAAAAAAAGAGAATTTACCAGTGAGTGCGCATTTTTTGGAATCTAAAGCAGAGAGAGAGTGGCTAGAATCAAGTAGTGGCTATTTTCAAGGTTTTTATGAGAGATTTTTTAAAAAAACAATGTGTTCTTTTTATAGCACAGAGAGTTTTTTGGAAGCATTTAGTGGTTTGAAAAATGTGTATTTTACGCATTGTTTGGAGGCAAATGACAAGATTTTAGCAAAAATTAAGGAGCAAAAGGCAAGGATTATCACTTGTCCAAAATCTAATCGTTTGCTTAATAATAAATTTCTTGATTTAAGCACGTTAGATGGGATTCTACTCTGTCTTGGCACAGATGGCAAAAGTTCTAATGACTCACTCTCTTTGCTTGATGAATTAAGAATTGCACTTTTTGCTTATGCAAATAGACCTTTAGAAACGTTAGCAAGAGAATTGCTGCTAAGTGTAACACGCAATGTATTTTTGGATTCTGTATTGCCATTAGGCGAGTTAAAGGTTGGGAATTTTTCAGATTTTGCAGTGTTTAAATTACCACAGAGCAAGGAATTTTTGGCACAAAATTTGATTTTGTATGCAAAAGAAGCGCACAAATTGTATATTGCAGGAGAGGAAGTGTTAGGTTTGGCATTGCAAAAAGCATTAGAAAAAAGGTTAGAATCTAAAGCGGAGAAATTGGAAAATTCTAAGCAAAGGGGAGAATATGGAAAAATTAGCAATTTTTAGAGAGTATGACATTCGTGGAATCTACGGACAGGATTTAGTTCGGGAAAATGTCGTGCGTATAGGCTATCTAGTAGGACAGGAGTTGCACAAGCGCGGTGGGGAGACTTTAGGGGTTGGCTTTGATGCACGTGTGCATTCGTATGAGATTTTTGGGTGGTTTTGTGATGGTGTGTTGGCTAGTGGCGTTACGCCTTATAATTTAGGGGAGATTCCAACACCTGTTGGCTATTTTGCTTTATACTGCGACTTTAAAGACAACTTAAATTTAGATGGAAGCGTGATGATTACAGGTTCGCATAATCCACCAGAATATAATGGTTTTAAGATTACGCTTTTAAAAGAGCCTTTTTTTGGGGAAGAGATTTATGCTCTTCAGAGAGATTTTTATGCGCTTGATTTTGATTTTGTCGCTCAAAAGATTCCATCTAAATCTAAAGTTAAGGCATTAAATGTGTTAGATTTGTATGTGGAGTATATGTGTAAAGAATTTGCACACTTAAAGGATTTTAAGATTCCAATTAGCATTGATTGTGGCAATGGAGTTGCAGGAGTTAGCATTACTAAGATTTTGGATAAATTAGGAATTTCTTATGAGGGGCTGTTTTTAGAGCCAGATGGAAATTTTCCAAACCATCATCCCGATCCTAGTGAAGAAGATAATCTTAGTTTTTTGCATAAGAGTGTCCAACAAATTGGTGGAATCGGATTTGCCTTTGATGGCGATGGCGATAGGCTTGCGGTGGTGAAATATACGCCAAAGGGCAATAAGGTTTATAAAGGCGATGAGTTAGCAATTATTTTTGCCCAAAAGATTCCAAAACCGGTGGTTATTGGTGAGGTGAAGTGCTCTTTAAATATGTATGAGAGTATTGATAAAATTGGCACCGCAATAATGTATAAAACTGGGCATAGTAATCTTAAGGTAAAACTTAAAAAAACTAATGCACACATGGCGTTTGAGGTGAGTGGGCATATTTTCTTTAACGACCGCTACTTTGGATTTGATGATGCCACTTATGCGGCATTGCGTGTGCTTGAGCTTCTAAATTCTGAAGGGTTAGAGTTTGATAAAGTGCTAGAGGAATTACCAAAGCTTTATTCTACTGATGAAATTAAGATTGAAACTACAGAAGAAGCGAAGTTTATTATTGTTGAGCGTCTAAAAAAAATGCTAGAGAATCCTAACGCATTGCCTATAAATTTTCCAAAAATTATGGAAATTATCACCATTGATGGTGTGCGCGTGATTTTTGAAAAGGGCTGGGGGTTAATCCGTGCAAGCAATACAACACCAGCACTTGTAACGCGCTTTGAAGCTAAAAGTGAAGAGGCGTGTAAGACATACCAAAAAGCCTTGCTAGAGTTATTAGAGCAAATAAAGGAGTGCAATGGAGACAATTAGCCTACAATCTCCCTATGATATGCATCTTCATCTACGTGATACGCCACTTTTAGAGAGTGTTGCAAAATATACTGCGCAATATTTTAGTGGTGCGCTTGTGATGCCAAACCTAAATCCTCCAATTGATAGTGTAGAACTAGCACTTAGCTATAAAGATAGAATCCAAAATGCATGTGGAGATTATAATTTTATGCCTCTAATGTCGCTGTATCTCACAGAGGGTCTTGATAGAAGTGTTTTACAAAGGGCAAAGGAAGTTGGAATTAGGTTTGTAAAGCTCTATCCAAAAGGAGCAACAACAGGCAGTCAAAGCGGTGTTAGTGAAGTTTTAGATAATAAGATTTTGCAAATTTTAGAATACATACAAGAACTTGGGCTAATTTTGAGCATTCATGGTGAGAGCAATGGATTCTCTTTAGAGAGAGAGGCAGAGTTTCATTCAGTATTTACAGAGCTTGCAGAATCCTTTCCACGTCTAAAGATAATTTTTGAGCATTTAAGCGACCACAGATCCATTGCACTTGTGGAGAAATATTCTAATCTTTTTGCAACACTTACTTTGCACCACATTACTTTAAGTTTAGACGATGTTATTGGCGGTGGACTAAATCCACATTGCTTTTGCAAACCCATTCTTAAAACCCCAAAAGATCGTGATGCGCTGCTTCAAGTCGCACTTAGTGCGCATTCTAAATTTTCTTTTGGGAGTGATTCTGCACCACATTTGAAAGAGAATAAAGAAAATGGCAAAGGAGCGGCTGGAATCTTTAGTGCGCCTTTAGTGCTTCTTGGACTTGCAGAGTTGTTTGAGAAACATAAGAGATTAGAGAATCTTCAAAGTTTTATAAGTGATAATGCTCAACATATTTATAGCTTACCAAAGAGTGCAAAAGTTATAAACCTTGAAAAAAAACCCACACAGATTCCACGAGAGTTTGATGGAATCGTGCCACTTTTTTCAGGAAGGGAACTTTCTTGGAGTTATACGTAATGCCAAAAATTGCTATTTATCCCGGCACCTTTGATCCTATTACAAATGGGCATTTAGATATTATTGAACGTGCATGTAAGCTTTTTGATGGATTAATCATTGCTGTGGCAAAATCTAGCGGTAAAAATCCCCTTTTTAGTTTGGAAGAACGTGCTAGAATGGTAAATCTAGCGATTATGGAATCACAAAATATTGCTTCAAAAATTTGTGTGCATCCTTTTGAGAATCTTATTGCAGAATTTGCTAAAGAGCAGGGTGCAAAGATTCTTGTGCGAGGGCTTAGGGCGGTAAGTGATTTTGAATACGAATTGCAAATGGGGTATGCAAATGCTTCGTTAAATAGGGAGCTAGAGACGATATATTTAATGCCTTCTTTGCAAAATGCGTTTATTAGTTCTACGGTTGTGCGCTCAATTCTTACGCACAGCGGAGAGGTTGCACACCTTGTGCCAAAGAGTGTGAAAGACTATATGATGAGTTTGGATAAGAGATTTTAATACAAAATAGGGAGTTGCAGTGTATGTTACATTAGAAGGGATTGACACAGCAGGAAAAAGCACACAAATTGCGCAATTAAAGAGAGTGTTTAAAGATGCAGTTTTTACCTTTGAGCCTGGAGCAACACCTTTAGGGAGTAGCATTAGAGAGATTTTGCTAAAGAGTGAGATAAAAAGTCCTAAAGCAGAAATGTTGTTGTTTTTAGCTGATAGAGCAGAACATTTTGCAAGTGTAATTGCGCCAAATTTGGACAGATTGCTTATTAGCGACCGCAGTTTAATCTCTGGAATTGCGTATGCAAGGGATTTTGATTTTAAAATATTGGAATCTTATAATGCTTTTGTAATGGATAATACATTACCTAATAAAGTGATTTTTCTAGAGCTTGATAGGGAGACACTAGAATTTCGTCTAAGCAAAAAAGGTAAAGATAAGATAGAGCAAAGAGGTATTGCCTATCTTTTGGAGCTTCAGGCACGATTGAAACAAGTAATGGAACGTTTAAATATAGAATCGCTTGTGCTTGATGCAAAATTGCCACAAGATTCCATAACCAAGAAAATTGTGGATTTTATTAAAAGTTAATGCGCTGTCTATTTTGTGGAAGATTTTCGTTTAAGATTCTATGTAAAGATTGCTTAGGACTTGTTGCTTTGGGACTAACTTGTAGGGATTTGCAAGGCTTTAAGGTGTATGGGTTTTTTGAATACACTAGTGTGGCAGAATTACTCCATGCAAAGTATGCTGTGGTAGGAAACAAGATTTATAATGCACTAGCAAAACTTGCGCTAGATTACCTAAAAACACAACTTAAAGTATCTTATAATGCTTATTCTGTGGGGATTGATGATAGGATTAGTAAGCAAGGCTATGCGCATAATGCAATTTTCTTACACCATTTAAAAGAAGTGGGTTTAAAGCCGATGTATAGGACAATTTATGCGAGTAATTCTGTAAGCTATGCAGGAAAAACTCTGGAATTTAGAAAAAAAAATCCTAGAAAATTCGTTTTAAAACGGGCTGTGAAAGATAAGCAAATCGTGCTAGTTGATGATATTGTAACAAGCGGCTTAACACTACTTGAAGCAAAGGAATGTTTGGAATCTAATGGCGCAAGAGTCTTACATGCATTTGTATTAGCGGATGCTAGGACAGAATAAATTTAGCTCCTCTTAACTTTATTAAAAGTAAATTTTAAATGAATTCTCTAATGTTTTTTAGATTAGCTAGTGATTTTAAGATGTTGTTTGTGAAATCTTTTTTGGGAAATTAATTTATATTTTTAAAAATACAATATGTATTAATTCAATTTGTTTTAAAGTCGTTTTTATTGGTTTAAACTCAAATTGAATAAAAAGTGGATAAAATCCGCCTTTATTATTGATTGTTGGAGAAAGTATGAAAGTTTTATTGCTACAGGATGTGAAAGGCTTAGGAAAAAAAGGCGATATTTGCGAAGTTAAAGATGGCTATGGAAAGAATTTTTTAATTGCTAAGGGATTAGCAGATTTCGCCACAAATGCTGTGATTAATCGCTATAAGGCGGAGCAAAAAAAGGCTGAAGAAATGGCAGCAGCAGAAAAAGCTCTAACAGAAATGGCGGCAAAAAAAATTGAAGAAGTAACTTTAAAAATTGTCCAAAAAGTGGGCGCAAATGGTTCTTTATATGGTGCAATCACCAAAGAAGATATTGCAGAGGCTCTAGCAAAGGAACATCGCATTGCAATAGATAAAAGGACAATTGAGCTAAAAAATCCGATTAAATCCACAGGTATTTATGAAGTGGAGATTAAGCTAGGACATGGAATCTGCGCAGTGTTAAAAGTAGATATTGAGGCACAATAATGTTTCATGCAACTACAATTTTAGCTTACAAAAGCGAGAAAGGGGCAGTGATTGGTGGAGATGGACAGGTTACTTTTGGGAATTGTATTTTAAAAGGAAATGCGACAAAAATCCGCACACTCTATCATGGGAAAATCCTAAGTGGATTTGCAGGAAGCACAGCAGATGCCTTTAGTCTCTTTGATATGTTTGAAGGGATTTTGGAGAATAAAAAGGGTGATTTACTAAAATCTGTCATGGAATTTTCTAAAGAATGGCGTAAAGATAAGTATTTAAGGCGTTTAGAAGCAATGATGATTGTGCTTAATAAAGAGCGCATTTTTATCTTAAGTGGGACAGGAGATGTTGTAGAACCAGAAGATAGAAAAATTGCAGCAATTGGAAGTGGTGGAAACTACGCACTCTCAGCTGCAAGGGCACTTGATCGTTTTGGAAGTGCTTTAGAACCAAAAGAGCTTGTGGAGCAGTCGCTAAAAATTGCTGGCGAACTTTGTATTTATACAAACCAAAATATCAAAATTTTAGAACTTTAGGAAAAAATGTGGAAAAATTATTTGCAATGACACCAAAAGAAATTGTGAGTTATTTAGATGAATATATTATTGGACAAAAGGATGCTAAAAAAGTTGTGGCAATTGCTTTGCGTAACCGCTATCGTCGCTTACAGCTCCCAAAAGAGATTCAAGATGAGGTGATGCCAAAAAATATTTTAATGATTGGTTCAACGGGTGTTGGAAAAACTGAAATTGCGCGCAGAATGGCAAAGATTATGGGATTACCTTTTATTAAAGTTGAGGCTAGCAAATATACAGAAGTAGGCTTTGTGGGGCGTGATGTGGAATCTATGGTGCGTGATTTGGTGGTTTCTTCTATTAATCTTGTTAAAGAAGAGCATCGCAATAAAAGCACACAAGATATTGAAAAATATGTGCTAGATAAAATCGTGGAAAAACTCATTCCACCTCTGCCAAAGGGAGCTAGTGAGCAGAAGGTTGAAGAGTATGAAAATGCTGCAAATAAAATGCGACAAAAGGTATTAAATGGCGAAATGGATCACTTAAAAATTGAAGTAGAAGCACCAAAGCGAACTTTTGAAATTGAAGATGGAAATATGCCAGCAGAGTTTGCAAAAGTGCAAGAAACTATTGCTAAGGTTTTTATAGCTTCCCCAAAAGATAGCCCAAAGAAAGAAGTTACAATTAAGGAAGCTAAGGAATTATTAAAAGTTGAAGCAAGTGAAGCGTTGTTGGATTTGGAAGCTATTAAGCAAGAGGGGTTAAAGCGTGCAGAGAATAGTGGAATCATTTTCATTGATGAGATTGATAAGGTTGCAGTAAGTGGTAATGGTGGGCAACGTCAAGATCCTAGTAAAGAGGGTGTGCAACGTGATTTGCTTCCTATTGTTGAGGGTAGTGTGGTAAATACCAAATATGGTAGTATTAAAACCGATCATATTTTATTTATTGCAGCAGGAGCATTTAGTTTGAGCAAACCTAGTGATTTAATTGCTGAACTTCAAGGGAGATTCCCTTTACGTGTGGAGCTTGATAGTCTTGACGAGGAAGCATTGTATAAGATTTTAACACAAACTAAAAATTCTATTTTGCGTCAGTATGAAGCACTGCTTAGCGTGGAAGATGTGCATTTAAGCTTTAGTGATACGGCAATTCGTGCGCTTGCGCATTATTCACAAGTAGCAAATGAAAAGACAGAGGATATTGGAGCAAGACGTTTGCATACGGTTGTAGAACAAGTGATTGAGGAGATTAGCTTTGAAGCGGAGAATTACAAGGGAAAAGAAGTGGAAATCACAGAAATACTTGTGAAAGAGAAGTTAGAATCTCTAGTAGCGGATTCTGATACTGCACACTATATTTTATAGGGAAGCATTTGGAGAATACAAAAGCTGGATTTGTTGCAGTTTTGGGGCGTCCAAATGCAGGGAAAAGCACTTTTTTAAATACGCTTTTAGGAGAAAAGCTTGCCCTTGTCTCTCATAAAGCAAATGCTACACGCAAACGTATGCATCTTGTGCTGACAGAGGGAGATACACAAATTGTTTTTGTAGATACTCCAGGGATTCATAAACAAGAAAAATTGCTTAATCAGTATATGTTAAAAGAAGCAATGCAGGCATTGAGAGATTGTGATTTTCTGCTATTTTTAGCCCCTGTTAGCGATAAAATTAGTTATTATGAAGAGTTTTTGGAGATGGTTCAAAATAAAAAGCATATTTTGTTACTTACAAAAACAGATTCTGTATCCAAAGATATGCTATTTAGGGCAATTAGTAAATATGAGAAATTCAAAGATTTTTATGAGGCATTAATTCCTGTTTCTATTAAGGATCTAGGAAGCTTGAAATGTGTGATAGAAATGCTTGTAAAATTTATGCCAAAAAATCCCTATTATTATGACCCAGAAATTTTAAGTCCAAATACGACAAAAGAGATTGCTAAAGAGTTAATCCGCGAGGCTGTGTTTGAAAATCTTAGTGATGAGTTACCTTATGAGAGTGATGTGCAAATCACATTTTATCGTGAGAAACCTAATATTCATCATATTAAAGCGACAATTGTTGTGCATAAAGAGAGTCAAAAGGGAATGGTAATTGGCAGGGGAGGTGCGAGTTTAAAGCGCATTGGTAAGGAAGCAAGGCTAAGTATTGAAAATTTTGTGCATCAAAAGGTGTTTTTGGAACTTTTTGTAAAAGTTGTGCCCAGCTGGAGTAAAGAGCGTGAAAGTCTAAAAAAAATGGGGTATAATTTTGAATATTAAAATGAGGTTAGAGTATGAAGATTTTTAAAATTTTTAGTTTGTGTTTAATGGTCGGTCTTGCGTATGCAAGTGATTTGGAGTGGGTGGAACTTTACAAAAAAGGTGGCACAAAAGCCATTGAGCAAAAAATAGATTCCATTATGCAAACACGTAGTTTTTGGAATGAAGCATTAAAAGAACAGGACACCCGTTTTGGATACTATGAAGATTTAAAATATCTTTTTATAGCGACTAAAAATGCGCCAACGCTAAGGCTTTATGCATTGGAAAATCATCAATGGAATGAGAAGTTAAATGTGGAAAGTTTAGTGGGTTCAAAGGGTGGAAATAAGGAAAAAGAAGGAGATTTAGCGACTCCCATTGGAGTGTATTCGTTAAATGCACGTTTGGTAAATCTTGATCAATACTATGGACCGCTTGCATTTGCTACAAATTATCCTAATCTTTATGATCGCCTACAAAAGCGCACAGGTTATGGAATTTGGATTCATGGGAGACCGCTAGATGGGAATCGCAAAGAGCTTAATACACGTGGTTGTATCGTAATTGAAAATGATAAGTTAAGTAGTGTGGATGCAATAATTGATTATCGTCAAGCATTGCTAGTAACTTTTGAGAATAATGCTAAGGAAGTTAAAAAAGAGGATTTAAGCATTTTGCTAACAGACTTATATGCATGGAAAAATGCTTGGAAAGAGAGTAATGTGGATAAATATTTGGGGTTTTATAGTGAGGATTTTACGCGCTTTGATGGAATGAAATATGATGAGTTTGTGCAAAATAAACGCAGAATTTTTGCAAAAAACGAGAGAAAAGAAATTGTATTTTCTAAAATTAATATTTCACCTTATCCCAATGATGAAAACAGGCATTTATTTAGGATTTCTTTTTATGAAGATTACAAAGCTCCAAGTTACAGATTTAGTGGAGAAAAGGAGCTTTATATAGAATTAA
The DNA here is from genome assembly GCF_019711685.1 of Helicobacter turcicus. Classification (GTDB taxonomy): domain Bacteria; phylum Campylobacterota; class Campylobacteria; order Campylobacterales; family Helicobacteraceae; genus Helicobacter_D; species Helicobacter_D turcicus. Next base: position 91,099 of record NZ_JAIGYQ010000005.1, on the reverse strand, counting down.
AAAATTCTAAAATGCAAATTTTAGCAGAGAGATAATCTCTCTGCATTAAAGTTTAATGAATTTGAGTGCGTCTTTTGCACTTTGACAGCTTACATCTATTTTACACACTTTAATTCCACGTTCGTTAAAGACTTTTGCTGTATTTTGACATGCTTTTTTGACGAGAACAATGGCACAATCTTGAATAATCTCTCCTAGCACATTATGTTCGTTTTTGTGTGCAACTCGTTCTTCTTCACTCATATCACTATCTTTGTGTGAACATCCAGTATTAGCACTTTCATCACCGCGCGGATTCTTGCGTAACTCAACAAAGTCAATTTTTTTAAACATTCCGCTTCCAATTTGCTCAAAAATAGCAAAAAAGGGTGTATGTCCAGTGTTGTTAAAAATTTGTAGATTTTCATCAAAAACAGGGATTGCAATTTTCATATTATTCCTTTGTGTAGTTAAACAAATTTGCTTCTGTGATTTGGTGTGTAAATTGCGCTTCTAGAGTGTGTGTATTTGTGCCTAAAATTAGTGCAAAGTTGTATTTCTCATTTACAAGTGCAGCAAAAAGGGTCTTTTTATCTGCATAAGGAATAACCTTTGCATAGGGCGCATAAAGCTCATGATAAATCTTCGGAACAAAAAGTGTTAAATGCGCCCATTTTGCATACATACTAAAGTAAGCTAAATATTGTTCATAAAGTTTGGAATCCCCACAAGCAAGCAAAACTTTATTGGTTGTTCCGGGTTTTGCAATCACGCCTCGTTCATCTAAATAAAGGGGTTTAAAATTAGCCAAAGCGGTAAAATTTTCTAGTTGGACATTAATAGAATAATCCTCGCAGAGTCGTAAGACGCGAGCTAATGGCTGGATAAAGAGTTTTGGAAGCGGAATCTCATAATCTGTGCTTTTATAAAAAAGTTTGATTCCAAAGAGAGAATAAGAATTTAGCGCAAAAGGAAGCTTATCCTCGTCAATTTTTTCTTGAGAGAGTGCTTTGATTTCTTGTTGATTTTTCGGCAATGTGCTTAAATCTAGGCTTGTGTTGCAGTAGAGAAAAAATGCCGCATCACTTTGAATTACATTATGGATAAGCCCACTTAAGCTTCCACAAAAGTGTTCTAATGTTTTCTTGTGTGTGATAATTTGTGTGGCAATCTCGTATTCATCTTTGCTTAGTAGAAATAGAATCTTATTGTTTATAAGCAGATAGTGGCGTAAAATTCGCATTAAAGACTGCTCCAAATCTTCCACGCTAATCCATGCCACCTCCTTATCACTCATTGCGATATTCCCACTAAAAAGGATTCCAAATGCACCCTTTTGCACAGCTTCTTTGATGTCTTTTTGCGCTTGTGAGCTGTCTTTGTTAGTTACAACAAATAAATCCCCCTTGCGTATGCTACTGCTTTGGTCGCAAATCTGACAAAAAAAAGAAATACTAGGTTTGTTTAGTAGTGTTCCAAAAGCAATTTCTACAATCTCATTAACACCAATCTGTATTCCCTTCATACTATTCCTTTAGCTAATTTGGCTTCCATCTTTCCTTTTGTTCTGTGGCGTAATAAATGCAAGTCCATTGCTGTCTTTTGCAGCTAGAATCATTCCTTCGCTTAGTTCTCCCATAAGCTTTGCAGGCTTTAGATTTGCTAATACGCATACCTGCTTACCAAGGAGCTCTTCTGGTGTGTAATAAGCCTTGATACCAGCTAGAATTTGACGTGGACGTGCTTCACCTAGATCCACTTGAAGTTTTAAGAGCTTTTCACTTTTTGGTAGGATTTCTGCGCTGATAATCGTTCCAATGCGAATATCAATTTTTGTAAAATCATCTTTGCTAATAGGGTTTGCAACTTCTAAAGGATCAAGTTTTGCACTTTTGGAATCCTTAGATTTTGTTTCCGATTCTGTTTTTGGATCTTGCAGTAATCTCTCCTCAATGCGTGGAAAAAGCACTGGAATTGGTTTTAAAACTACGGAATCCAAAAGCTCTCCTTGTAGGATAAATCGTCTAAAATACTCTGTGCTTACGCTAAGTCCAAATACCTTTAAAATTTTCTCTGCACTTCTTGGCATACAAGGCGACAAGAAAAGTGCAGCTTTTAGTAAGATATTTGCAAGTAGTAGCAATAATTGTGCCACTTCTGTGCGCTTACCATTTTTGATAAGTTGCCAAGGCTCTTTTTTAGCGATAATCCCATTGCCTAGACTAAAAAGCTTCCAAAGTTCTTCTAAATAGCGGTTTATCTGCACTTCCTCCATTTGTGATTCTAGGCTATTTAGGATTATTTGAATTTGCGCTAACTCCTCATTGTAGTTAGCCTGTAACTGCGATAAATCTGCCTCTAAAGTGTTATTAAAATATTTTGCACTCATTCCTAAAAGACGGTTTAGAAGATTTCCTAAGTCGTTGCTTAAATCTGCATTGATGCGTTCAATTAGCGCATTTTGAGAGAAATCTCCATCTTGCCCAAAAGGCACTTCACGCAACACAAAATACCTAAAAGCATCAAGCCCATAAGCTTCTACAACTTCTTTGGGATTAACGACATTACCTACACTTTTACTCATTTTCGATCCATCTTTTGTCCACCAGCCATGTGCGGCAATATGGCGTGGAAGAGGCAATTCAAGACTCATTAAAAACGCTGGCCAATAAACTGCATGGAATCGTAAAATGTCCTTGCCAACAATGTGATAGTTCGCAGGCCAAAAATCCATTTTGTTTGGTAAATCATTGTGGAATCCTAATGCACTTAGATAATTTATAAGTGCATCGAGCCACACATACATTACATGTTTTTGGTTATTTTTATCGTTTTCTAAAAGCTCTTTTGGAAGTTTAATTCCCCAATGAAAACTTGTGCGTGTGATTGATAAGTCTTCTAAGCCAGCTTTTACGAAGTTTATTACTTCGTTTCGTTTGGATTTTGGCAAAATGAAATTTGGATTCTCATCATAGAATTTTAGAAGTTTGTCTGCATAAGCACCGAGTTTAAAAAAATAACTTTCTTCTTTTAAAAGTGTTGTTTCTTTGCCGCAATCTGGGCAATTTTTTTCATTAACAAGTTGGGATTTTGAGAAAAATGACTCACAAGAAATGCAGTAATTTCCCTCATATTCGCCTTTATAAATATCACCTTTTTGAAACATTTTTAAAAACGCATTTTGCACACTTTGTTGATGCGTGGAATCTGTGGTGCGAATGAAATAATCATAGTTTATTTCAAATTCATTCCAAAGACTCTTAAAGCGCTCAGCAATGCAATCCACATAATCTTTTGGGTTCTGTCCTTTTTTTTGTGCACTTTGCTCAATTTTCTGTCCGTGTTCATCTGTGCCGGTTAAAAAGAATACAAAATCGCCTTTTAAGCGGTGAAATCTTGCTAGAGAATCAACGATAATTGTTGTATAGGCGTGTCCGATGTGTGGAATATCATTGACATAGTAAATTGGTGATGTGATATAAAATTTAGAACTCAAAGCTTCCTCCATTTCCTTTGTTCATACTTAAATATACAGCACTCACATAGCTGTTTCTAATGGTGCATTCTAAGATTTTTGCGCATTTTCCACAACTACTTAAGCCCATAGATTTTTGACAAGCTTTGAGTGCTTCTTGTTTTTGGTTTAGATTTTCTTGTGTTTTATTAGCAAATGCTTCTTTTTGGTTACAAGTTTGTGCATGTGCGCATAAAATACAACTTGTCACACCCTCGCGTTTTTGGCACTCTTTTAGGGCTTTTAGTGCGCTTTCAATTTCAACTTTAGTGGCTAACAAAATCTATCTCCCAAGTGCTTCCAAAATAACAAGGCGTGGTGTCGTGTAAATGCTTAGGTTGGAGTTCTAAAAGTGGTGTAGCAGTGGTTTTGGATTCCAACTCGCTTATAAAAACTGCCTTACCTCCAGCCCTCTCAAAGATGAAAGCAAAGGGAAAGACTTCAAAAAGCATTCTAAGCTTACCATTTGGTGCATCACTTGTTGCAGGATAAGAAAACAGCCCACCGCCTTTTACCAAAATATGATGCAAGTCTGGCACCATGCCGCCACTATAACGTAGTCGGTAACCTGCATTAAAAAGGGATTCTATCTTCATTTTGTGTGCCTTGCTCCAGTTTTTTTGTGTGCCACCTGTGGCATTTAGCTTACCTTTGTTGGAGAGTCTTAAGCATTTTTGCAAATCAAACTCCTTGCCATTGTAGGTAAAGTAATCCACGCCTTCTTTAAGAAGTGAAGCAAATCCGATTCCAACTACCATTCCATACACAACATACGCACTTGCTACGAGGTTTTGAGGGAGAAAATCACCCGCATAGATTCCAAAAATACTACCTACACTTAAGTTTGCTCCCATTAAAGATGAACCATCTAGAGGATCATACGCAATGGAATATAAGCCATTTTTGTGGAGTGGAATCGCATTTTCTTGTTCCTCACTACAAATTTGCTTTATGCAAACAATATTTTTGAAAGCTTCTTGTAAAATTATATCTGCTTGCACATCAGCTTGTAGTTGCGTATCTCCCGTAACATTGGTGCTTTCTGTGTATTCACCTAAGTTTTTTTGTAGCATAGCATAAATGTCTAAACTCGCTTGTTTAATGCTTGTAAAAATAGATTCCAAATCTTGCTGTAATGTTGTGCTTGTGTGGGGTTTAAACAAGGGCTAACTCCTATAAAAATTTTGCTATTATAACCTAATTTACTTTGGAAACTAAGTAAAGTTAGTGCGTTTTTTGCTACAATTCTAGGATTTGTTGGTGTTTTTATTTAAAGTAAGGAATCTTATGCAAGTAGCCCCTAGTATTCTCTCAGCAGACTTTGGAAAATTAGAAGCAGAAGTGCAGGCAATTTGTGCCGCAGATTGTGATTTAGTGCATATTGATGTAATGGATGGGCATTTTGTGCCAAATCTAACGCTTGGACCAGTGGTAGTAAAATCCGTAGCAAAGGCAGCCACAAAACCTCTTGATATCCATTTAATGGTGCAAAATAATAGTTTTTTTGTGGATTTATTCGCACCCTTTAAGCCAGAATTTATATCTTTTCACATTGAAGAGGAAAAACATGCAAATCGTCTAACCCAAAAGATTCGTAACTTTGGAATCCGTCCTGCTGTGGTGTTGAACCCACATACAGGAATTGAGTGTATTGATTATTTGTTAGAATACATTGATATGGTGCTTGTAATGAGCGTAAATCCCGGCTTTGGTGGGCAGAAGTTTATCCCAAATGTGCTAGAGAAAATTAAGCTTTTAAAAGATAGGATTGAAATACGGAATCCAAAATGTCTTATTGAAGTTGATGGTGGCGTGAGTGATGTAAATATTAAAGATTTAAGAGAAGCTGGGGTAGATATTGTAGTAGCTGGGAGTTATGTTTTTAGCGGAGATTATAGGCAAAGAATTGCATCATTAAAATAGAGAGAAGTCTTTATAAGAGAGCATAGAGGTATTATTAAAAGAGTGTCAAAGCTTTAAAATTAGGATCTCACTTTTGCGTGTTGAATTTGAGAAACATCTTGTTTTAGCAAGAATGCATAGAAGTTTAGAAGCTAGTTGGAGAAATAAAATCCTTTGTAAAGAATGCTTAAGATTGTTTGATAGGAATAGAAATTTTAAAATTTTTAGAGAATACATTGTTTCACGCAATAATTTTTTAGTTAAAAATTTAGGATTTAGTAAAAAAATCTAAGTCTATGTGTCTAAGATATTATTTATGAAAAAACATTAGTATTTAAACTTAACTTCACACAAGATACAAAAGCAACAATCCAATTAAAGAAAATCATAAAGCACATTTCAGGAGAGATTGACGCATTAAAAGAATTTACAAATAAAAATGGGATTCAAAGAATATAAGAATATGGAATGTTACGTTAGCAATGAATGTTAATATATTATGCATTGTGCGAAAATTTGTGATGCAAAAAGTAGAATTTGCAAATTAATTTTGGGCTTTAAAGTGTAAATTTTGTGTTTGTGCGTTAGAATCTTTTTGCAAAACTTTTTGGTTTTGGATTACATTTTTAAAGGAATACAATGTTTAAATTACGCACATTACCATTTACGGAGATTCCGGGATTTATTAGCAAAGAAACCTGCGAATTTCACTATGGAAAACACCATCAAACTTATGTTAATAATTTAAATAATCTCATCGGTGGAACTGAATTTGAAAATAAAAGTCTCTTTGAGATTGTAACAAAAGCACAAGGTGGGGTATTTAATAACGCTGCACAAATCTATAACCACGATTTCTATTGGGATTGTGTTAGTCCTAATACTAGCACTAGGAGTGTAGAGTTAGAGGAGGCTCTAAATACAACATTTGGAAGTATAGAGAAGTTTAAAGAAGTATTTTTAAATTCCGCAACAACGTTATTTGGTTCTGGCTGGTGTTGGCTTGTGTATAACAATGGAAAGCTAGAAATTAAGCAAACAAGTAATGCACAGACTCCTATAACAGAAGGTGCTGTTCCGCTACTTGTTGTAGATGTGTGGGAACATGCTTATTACATTGACCACAGAAATGCGCGTCCAGCATATTTGGAGAAATTCTTTAGCCATATCAATTGGGAATTTGTCTCAAAGTCTTTAGAGTGGGCAAAAAAAGAAGGAATTAAGTCTGTTGATTTCTATATGAATTCACTACATGCATAAGCGTTTTTACGCTTATGCTTCCTAATCCATTTGGCGACGCAAAAAGGCAGGGATATCCAAAACTTCGTCGTTTGTAAATTCTCCACCACTTACTTTTTTTCTAGCGGCACTTAGGGTTTCTTGTTGGTTTATTCTTTGACTCATATCTTTTGGATTGACAAGTTTTAATGTAGAATCATTATTGCTTTGTGTTTGCGTTTGTGCTGGAGTGGATTCTGTTGGAGTGCGGTCAAAACCTGTGGCAATGATTGTGATTCTAACTTTATCACGTTCTACATTAGCGTCTGTTGTTGTCCCAAAGATAACATCTGCATCTTCATCTACATTCTCATTAACAATATCCATAGCATCAGAAATACTACCAAGCGGATATTCTGGGCTAATATAAAAATGCACAAGCACACCTTTTGCACCATGAATAGACATATTATCAAACAATGGAGATTCAATTGCCATTTTAACTGCTTCTTTAGCAGCATCAGCACCTGTAGATTCTCCAATCCCCATAAGAGCCATTCCTTTGTGGCTCATTGCAGTGCGCACATCAGCAAAATCCACATTAATATCGTTTGCCCCATGTGATAAAATTACACCACTCATTCCATTGACTGCACAAACAAGGACATCATCAACAATTCTAAAGCTGTCTTTTAAGCCTAAATTTTTATCAATGATAGTAAGGAGTTTTTCATTAGGAATAACGACAATGGAATCACTTTCGGCTTTAAGCTCTCTATAACCTTCTTCAGCAAGTTTTGCACGTTTTCCACCTTCCCAACGAAATGGTTTTGTTACAATAGATACTGTGAGTGCCCCTACTTCTTTTGCAGCTTTTGCAATTACTGGTGCAGCCCCCGTTCCTGTTCCGCCACCAAGTCCCGCAGAGATAAACACAACATCAGTGTCTTCTAAAAACTGCTTTAGTTCTTCATAGCTTTCAAGTGCGGCGTCTTTTCCAACTTGTGGACGCATACCAGCACCAAGACCTTTTGTTAGCCTTGCTCCTAGTTGGATTCTAACAGGTGCACTTGAAGTGCTAATTGCTTGCGCATCTGTATTTGCAACTGCAAGAGAGATTCCTTCATGTGTTCCTGTTTGAATAAGATGTTCAATCATATTGCTTCCGCCACCACCAACACCGATAACTTTAATCTTTGCTCCAACATTTAAACTTGCTTCTTGAATATTTAACATTGTTTTTACTCCTTCTAAAATTTAATCTTTAAAACATTTGAGTGAGTTTATTCCATAGCTGACTAAGCATATTACCATTTTGCACAGGAATTTTCTTAATTTCTGTTATGTTGCTTAAGTCTTGCTTAATGTCTGCTGCACTTTTTGGCACACTATTTACCGGACTTGTGATATTTTGTGGTTTATCTTGCAAAGGGTTTATTAAAGGGATATTTTTGTGAAAATGTAAGGTTTCATCTTCTAATTTTTCATTACAATAACGGATTCTTTTTTCAGAATCAATTTCGTAATTTGTATATTTTCCAGAGGCATAAAGGACAAGTCCGATTCCAGTTGAACACTCTGGTCCTTTTAAGTCTGTGAATAGTCCATCAACTTCTACAGGTTTTGCAAGGCGCACGGGCATATTAAATAATGCTGCTGCTAAGTCTCTAATGCCATCAAGTTGCACCATTCCTCCTGTTAGCACCACGCCACTGCCTAATTGCTCTTTTAGCCCACTACGTTCTAGTGATTTTGCTAGAATCATTAGTGTTTCTTCAACACGCGCATACACGACATTATGCACGGTTGCTAGGGCAACTTGATGTTTGCCACTATCTTCTCCACCAATGCTTGGGATTTCAATAAGATTCTCTGTATCCTCAATAGTTTTTGGGAAGCCACCGTATTTAACCTTGACTTGTTCAGCAATTCCTTGTGGTGTATGCAAAGCCATTGCTAAATCATTTGTGATGTGGTTTGAACCAACACCTAAGAAATCATTATAGCGCAGGGAATTACCCACATGAATCATTAACTCACAAGTGCTTCCACCCATATCGATGCAAGCAACACCTAGATTTTTTTCATCATCACTTAACACGGCAATAGAAGATGCATAAGAAGCTAGCACAATGTTTTCTATCTCAACACCAGCACTTCTAATGGCTTTTTTAAGATTACCTAAACTTGATTTTTGCGCGGTGATAATACGCACAGAGACTTCCAGACGACTGCCACTCATTCCCATAGGGTCGTCAATAAAATCTTGATCATCAAGTTTAAAGTTATAAGGTAGAATGTGGATAACTTCATATTCACTGGGAATTGAAGCATTATAAAGTGCAGTTTGAATAACGCGATTAATTTCCTTGATTCCGATTTCATTGTTTGGAATATTTACAATTCCCGAACTATCCGTGCTTTTTGTATAAGCCCCAGAGATAGAAATTACTGCCTTGTTGATATTTGTCCCAGCCACGCGTCTTGCATCATTTAGCGCATCTTTAATTGCACGACTTGCTTGTTCAATATTTGTGATAGAACCCTTTTTTAGTCCAGATGATTTGTGAAATCCAGTTCCGATGATATGCGGAATCCCATCTTTGCAATTTGCGATAATTGCACAAATTTTCGTAGAACCGACATCAATTCCTAAGATGGTTTGCTCCAAATCCTTACCCCTTTTATAATTCTCTTCCATTGTCTTGTGCCTTAGATTTTTCTAACAATTTTATAAAGATTTAATAAATGTTCCATAAAGGCAATTTCTACAAGTCTAGACTTCACCTGCTCCCCATTGCGTTTTAGGAAGTCTAAATTTTGCGTGATTATATCAGAATTTTTTAACCTTTGGTCAAGGATTTCGTATAAAATTACTTTATCTTTTAATAAAATATAACCTTTTGCTTCATTTTTTCTAAAAAGCTGTGCGATAAAATCTTGGCTCTCTTGCATATTTAATCCATTTAATGCTTTCTCATTTTCGCGTGAAACATAGCCGATGTCAATGCCTTTAAAATCCGCAAGTAGCGCAGTCGCTTTTTCTTCTAAAAGTTGGGTTTTTCTAAGCGCTGTAAAATCTTCTGTTGCATCTTTTTTAGCATCTTCATAGCTCTTTGGTTCGCTTGGAATAATCTTTTGGACTTTAAGTGTGATAAATCCTTCTTTTGTTTTGATTGGTTTTAGAGTTTCTTGTTCTTTGGCTTGGCTTAGTAAGTTTAAAAACTCCGTATCGTAATTGGAATCACCCTCATAAATCACTAATGATTCTGCTTTTTTATTCTCGCCTTTGCGCAAAGAAATATATTCTTTTAAGGATTCTTTTTCTGCTTGGGAGGATTTGTAATGTGCGGTAACTTTATCTTTTGCTTTTTCAAAAGGTAACAATTGCCCATTCTCATCTAAGAATTGATTTTTAAAATCTTCATAATGTTTTCTTAGTGCTTCATCGTCTGTTAAAATGGAATCAGAATTAACAGAGACTTTTAGCACTTCATAGCCACGCTCTGTTTGATAAATGTCTTTATTTTCCTCCCAGTATTTTCTAATCTCTTCTTCTGTGGGATTAAAAGTGATTGTAGATTGATTTAAGATTTGGATTCTCAAATGATCTTCACTAAATACTGCTTCACCAATAGCCTGAATTTCTAATGGAGTGAGTGGAATCTCTAAGAGTGCGTCAAGTTTTTGTAGTAAAATTCCTTCACTTAGTTCCTCTTCAAAATCTTTTGGTCGCATTTGATTGTCAGCTAATAAGCGTTTATAGATAATCTCATCAAATTTTCCATTATTTTGAAAAGCATCCATTGTAGTAAGTGTGTGGATAATTTCTTCTTTGCTAACGCGTAAGCCCATATCATGTGCATAATTTAGCATTAAAGCGCGTGAGATTAGAGTGTTTAGAGCTTGTTCTTCAATCCCTAGTTTTTTAGCTTGTTCGTTATCTAAAGTGCCATTAAAGAGTTGATTATACACATTATAAAGTCTTGCATACTCACGTTGCAGTCTATCAATGGTAATTTGGCGATTGCCCACAATGGCTGCTGCATTGCTTGTGCTTGAGAAACTATAAGTTCCCCAACCTACAAATCCAGCACCCAAAAATGCAATGGAACTAATCCAAATGGTGATTATTAAGTATTTTTTGTGCTTTTGCATAAAACCAATCATTTAAAACTCCAAAATCCTAATTATTTCTATAATTTTAAAACACACTTAAAAAATCTGCGATTCTACCTAAAAAACCTTTAAAAGCACTAAACTCTACTTTCACGATTCTTTAAAAAGTGAAGAGAGAATATCAATATTGTTGCTTTTTGGCACTTCTTGAGCATTGTTGCTTGTGTTTTGTTGTGTCCCATTGTTGATTTCTTTTAGTTCAATTTCATAACCTGTTAGCATTGAGGCTAGGCGGATATTGATTCCGCTTTTACCAATTGCTTTTGGTTTTTGTTCGCTTGTGATACTAACAATTGCTTTTTTATCCTCTATGGCGACGCTAATTACAAGGGCAGGTGAAAGTGCGCGCGCAATGTAGATTTCAGGTTGAGTGGAGTATTCTATGCAATCAATACTTTCATTTTTTAATTCTTTTGAAACAGCGTTAATTCTAACACCTTTTACGCCCACGGTAGCACCCACAGGGTCAATTTTTGTAGAATCTGTTCTTAGGGCAACTTTTGCCCTCTCGCCGGGTATTCTAGCAGAATTTACAATCTCAACATCGCCATCCTTAATCTCTGGAACTTCTAGTTTTAGCAACTCTTCAAGCATTTTTGGCGTGGTGCGACTTAGCTCAATCATAATACCATTTTGGCGGTCAATTCCAACATGTTTTAATACTGCTCCTACAACCTGCCCTATGTTAAATTCTTCTCCTTTAATACGATTTTTTTTCGGTAAAATTGCTCTAATTTCATCAATTTCAATATAAGTGTTGCCTAGATGATCGGTGCGCACAACATTTCCGCTGACAATTTTTCCAATTTGAGATTTGTATTTATCAAAAAGTTGTGTTTCGATTAGACGTTGGATTTTAAACTCTAGCTCTTTAAATAGGGCATTAACCGCACTTCTACTCATATCCTCTAAACTTAGCTCATAGCGCAATTCATCGCCCACTTTGATTTCGCTGTCGTGTTTTTTAGCATCACTTAAAGGAATTGCATTTTTAGCGTCTAGATCGTCAGAATTTTCACAAACGCTGATAACTTGGTATAAATGTAGGGTTTTGTTCTTTTTATCAATTTCAATATCGTAATTGATTGTAGAATCTAAACTTTCTTTGGCAATTTTTATCACGGCATCTTTGACTGCATTTGTTACGCTTTCTATAGGTAGCCCTTTTTCATAAGCAATTCCTTCAATAATGTCTAGTATTTTTTCCAAAATATATCCTTAAAAATTTGCGGGTGAAGAATTTTAACAAACTTCGCATTTTAATTGAAATTTTCTTTATAAGGGCTTACTCAATGTAACTTTCTTTCAATCTCTTTAAAAATTTATAGAATCCAAAATGGAATTTCTTGAATAATAAACTCTTGTGTGGAATACACAAATTAAAATTGTTTTTTAAGCAAAAAGTCATTATAATAGCCCATTTTTCTAATTTTCTAAATAAAGTAAGGGTAAAAAATGGATATTAAGTTAGCACGCACACACATTAATGAAAAACCAGCAAAAATTACAGTAAAGAAGTTAGAAGAGATGCTAGAGGAAAAGAAATCCGACATTTTTTATTGCGATAAAGAAAATTCCCACAAAGATATGCAAGCTTTGTTGGAATATTTTGAGAAAAAGGGTAAGCGTGCATACTTTAGAGAAGTGCGCTATGGATTGGACGAGGGTGATTATATGTATGAGATCCATGTGTTATAAGTATGTCCAAAAAACTTTATATTGAAACACTTGGTTGCGCTATGAATGAGCGTGATAGTGCGCATATGATCGCAGAGCTTGAGGAAAAGGAGTTTTATAGTTTAACAGATAATCCAAAAGAGGCGGATTTAATTCTAATTAATACTTGTTCTGTGCGTGAAAAACCTGAAAAAAAACTTTTCTCCGAGATTGGTCAATACGTAAAGATTAAAAAACAAGGCGCAAAGATTGGTGTGTGCGGTTGCACAGCAAGCCATTTAGGTGATAAGATTCTAAAACGTTCTAAAGCGGTGGATTTTGTGTTAGGTGCCCGCAATGTGTCAAAAATCTCTCAAATTATTCATCAAAAGCGTGTGGCTTGGGTGGATATTGATTATGATGATAGCACTTATGTTTTTAGTCAAAACCAACACTCTGCGCTTAAAGGAATGATTAATATTTCTATAGGTTGTGATAAAAAATGCACCTATTGTATTGTGCCGCACACTAGGGGTAATGAGATTTCAATTCCAGCAGATTTGATTTTGCAGGAAGCAAGACGTTTGGTGGATAGTGGGACAAAGGAGATTTTGCTTCTTGGGCAAAATGTAAATAATTATGGTAAGCGTTTTTCAAGCGCACATAGGGCGATAGATTTTACACAATTACTTAATGAAATGTCGCAGATTAATGGGTTAGAGAGAATCCGTTTCACTTCACCTCATCCTTTGCATATGGATGATAACTTTATTTTAGAGTTTGCGCAGAATCCAAAAATTTGTAAAGCCATTCATATGCCTTTACAGAGTGGCTCTAATGAGATTTTGCGCAAGATGAGACGTGGATATAGCAAAGAGTGGTTTTTAAATCGTGTGGAGAAAATGCGTGGGCTAGTCCCAGAGCTTAGCATTGGCACAGATATTATTGTAGGTTTTCCAACAGAGAGTGAGGAGGATTTTTTAGATACTTTAGATATGCTTGAAAAAGTACGTTTTGATACGATGTATAGTTTTATTTATTCAAGTCGTCCTCACACTGAAGCACATCATTGGCTAGAAGAAGAGCAGGTGCATCTAGTAGATGAATATATTGCAAAGGAACGTTTAAATCGTCTAAAGGATCGCCACAAAGAAATTCTAACAGAGGATAATGCAAAGCAAATTGGAAAAATCCATCAAGTTTTAGTAGAAAACTATGATGTGCAAAACCTATGGTTAGAGGGTCGCAGTAACACAAATAAACTCGTGCGGATACGAACAGATAAAAATCTCATTGGTGCTATGTGTGATGTAAAAATCACAGAGGTTAAAGGTGCGCAACTAATGGGCGAGTTAGTGTAGGTTAATGTGGTAAATCAAGAAGGGGTTAGAGAGTTTAAACACAAAGTTTTAGCGAAGATTTTACCTTTTTTTCTTGTTGGAATTATTCGTTTTTTAGTATTTTTTGTACGTTTTGAGTTTAGAATCTCCCCAAAAACTTTAGAGAAAATTAGCAAAAATGAGCCTTTTGTGGTTGTCTTTTGGCATGGAGAGTTGTTGTTACAGCCTTTTTTATTTCAAAAATATGTGCGTGAAAAAAAAGTTTGGGTGCTAATTAGCAAACATTTTGATGGTGAAATTATTAGCAATGTCGTGCGCTACTTTGGTATTGGTGTGCTAAGGGGTTCTAGTTCAAAGGGGGGAATCCGAGCCTTGTATCATGCTATTAAAAAAATAGAGAACGGAGAGTATATTGCAATTACTCCTGATGGTCCGCGTGGTCCTTATCATAGTGTTGCAGATGGTGTGGTGCTTTTAACACAAAAGACAAATGTTCCTGTGGTAGTGTCTAGGATTTTTTTTAGCAATGCGTGGGAGTTTAAAAGTTGGGATAAATTTAGGATTCCAAAGCCTTTTAGCAAGGCAGTATTTATCATTAAAGAACCTTTAACGTTAGAATCTTTGGAGCTTGAAGTGGCAAGGGCTTTTGTGAAAGAAAAAATGGAAGAGGACGTATGCGTTTTTTAGGTATTGGAGTTGCATTATTATGCGCGCTAGTTGGAATCGTATATTTTTCCTCATCTTATCAGTTAGGCAGAGAGGCAAACAGAGAGCTAGAAAAAGGAAATTTTAAAGAAGCACACACGCTTGCCCTAGAAGCATTAAAGGAAGATCCTTATAATCGTTTAGCTTATGGAGTTGAGAACCAATCAAGACAACGTTTGAATATCCAAAAATTCCTAGAAAACTCTAAAGAAAATCAAGAAAATGCTTTTGGAATTTTAAAAGACGGGAGCTTAAGTCCAGAAGAGTTTTTACGATTAGAGTGGATGGTAGAGGAGTTTAAAAGGGGCTATCGCGCACTTTTAATTTTGAATCAACCAAATGATAAAGAAAAAGAGCAATTAGAGCGATATAGTCAGTGGTTTGAGAGTTTAAGTAGTCGCTTAGAAGAAGTTAAACAAATCAAAAATGCAAAGTGAGAATTTAAGTCTATACCTACATATTCCATTTTGTGATAGTAAATGTGGGTATTGTGCGTTTAATTCTAAAATTGACAAGAACCATCTAAAGCCACTTTATATGCAAAAATTGGCTGTGTATTTGCGTGATAAACTAAAGAGTTTGCAAGAGGGTAGAGAAGTGCAAATTGTTTCAGTGTATATTGGTGGAGGGACACCAAGTGCTGTGGAATCGTATTTGTATGTAGATGTTTTTAGAGAGTTTTTGCCTTTTTTAAAAAGTGGAGCAGAAGTTAGTATTGAGGCAAATCCTAATCATCTAAGTCTAGAGTGGTTGCGTGCTATGCAAGCTTTTGGGGTAAATCGTTTAAGTCTTGGAGTGCAGAGTTTTGATGTGCAAAAACTCACTTTTTTAGAACGCGAACACAATAATAAAAACACATTTTTAGCTATTGATTATGCGCAAAATGTTGGTTTTAAGAATCTAAGTATTGATTTAATCTATGGCACACCTTTATGTTCAGAATCTCTTTTAGAGAGGGAATTAAAAACTGCTTTAGAGCTTCCTTTGACGCATATTTCTGCTTATCATTTAAGCTTGGATTTGGGGAGTCGCTTTTATAAGGAAAAAGAGCAGGTGTATATGGAATCTCAAAAGCGTTTAGCAGGAGAATTTGGTGGGTTTTCAAGTATTGGACATTTTGTGAAATCGCATTTAGGAAAATTTTTGCACTATGAGGTGAGTAATTATGGGAAAATCTCTGCACACAATTTGCATTATTGGAAAGGGGGCAATTATATAGGAATTGGAGCTGGAGCGATTGGGTGCATTGATGGTGTGCGCACAAGTATGCCAAATAGTATTGAGAAATTTTTAGAGAAGTTTAGTGAGCAAAAAGAGATTCTAACAGAAGAAAATAGAAAATTAGAACATTTGTTTTTGGGATTCCGTTCTTGTGTGGGTGTGGAGATAAAAAAGATTTCAAACCAAAAGAATCTAGAGTTGCTTTTATATGAAAACCTACTGATTCAAAGGGGTGAGCGTGTGTTCGCAAAAGACTATTTTTTAGGCGATGAGATTACGTTATTTCTTAGTTGAAATATGCATCTAAACGAAAAGAAAAGATAATGCTATCTTTCTCTCGTTCAATGTGAATTGGAAAATTAAAACGCGCAATTCCGGGGAGCGTTTTTGTTAAGATAAGCGCATCTTTAAGTTTAGCGATATTTTCTAGTTTTCCACTAATAATGTAACGTTGTTTGAAATATTTACCCTCTTGCATTGGATCGCCATCTGCAACAACACCAGCATTTTCAAAGATAATTTTTAATTTTTCTTCAATTTCGTTTTGTGTAATTTTGTGCTTAAAATATCCTAGAGTTTGTGCGTTTTGTGCTTGATAGTCTTGGAGATTTTTAAGTTCTGCATCTCGCTGCGCTTGGATTTGCTTTTGAACATAAACTTCTTTGCGGTATTTTACATTGGTTTGACGAAAGGTATTAAGGGCGGGTTGGATTACGCTTAAGAAAATGATGGCTACCAAAAAGAAGTAGAATACAAAGAAAAAAGTGTTGCGAATCCAGTCAATTTGTGCGAAAAATGCTTTCATTGCCCAGTTTCCTCAAGTTTGCTAATAGAGACAAAATTATACCAACCATTAGGTAACATATAAAAATCCGCACGACTTTGGTGAAAAATTGAGCGCAAAGGTACTTCTAGCAAGAAAGTATAAATTTGCTTTGATGGTGTTGTGCCATAAAGGGTTAGTTGGTATTGTTCCATTTGGATTTTGTTAAGTGTGATTTGCTCGGGAATCAAATCAAAAAGATTCTCTACACTCTCTTTTAAAAGCTCATTTTGGTGTGTGATGTATTCTACAAATTGCACTTTTTCTTGCTCAAGTATTAATTGCTCTTGTAGTTTTTTAATCTCATCTAGTAGGATTTTTTGTGTTTGAGAAGCAGTTTGTGTATTTTTTTGCATATAATGCCCTTGTACTTTCAAAATCACTACAAATCCCATAAAAATAAAAAGAGTTAATAAGATGTAACCCCACCAGATGCGTGAAACTTTCTTTAAGAATGTTTTTTTGCCAGGTTGAGTAAAGCTGTAATTCATACTTCCCCCTTAGCTTCAAACACTTGATAGGAGTCATAACCTAAATTAGCTAGCTCTTGTGCAATGTCGCAACTAAAGATACTTACTTCAAGCATTGTGATTTGCTGGATTTGCTGGAGCGTTTCTTGTCTAATATTGTGCGGATTAAAAATCACTACTTCGCTGATAAATTCGCTATTGTATAGAGAATTGCTATAAAATTCATTGAGTGCAGATTGTATAAATTTTGCAGCGGTATTAACACGCGAGAAATCGTCTAAATCCTCACTATTTTCACTCTCTGTATGTAACTTTTCGTCATCTTCTTCATTATTTTTTAGCACTTCAATAAGTTCATCATCGGTTGCATCGTTGCTTAAATCTACTTCTTCAATATCACTTAGCTCATCTTGTAAGTCTTTTTCAATGTTAGTTTTTTGAATGTCATCATCATCTTCACTTAAAGAATTTCTAACTACTGTAAGCTCTGAGTCAATTTCACTCTCAAGCACATAATATCCACCAAAAAGCGCACCACAATTTCTCTTAGTTATAAGCATTGTAATATTAGAGTGTTGAAAAAGTACATAGAGCTTACAGCTATCTTGAAAAGTGTCTTTAGCAAGGCGGTAAAGCACTAAAAAAGGAGAAATCACAAAATCCGCTCCTAGTTTTAAAAAGCGCTTTTTAGTCTCCGCAATTCCTTCATTTGCGACAAATACTGACCAGTTATTATCAAAGCGTTTATAAGCAACTTCAGCACAATTCACACCGAAGTTTTTAAATTCCTCTTCTTTGTCAGTGTTTAAAACCCCTTGTATAATGGAGCAGGGAAGAACGGAAATGTAAGTAAAAGGATCTTTTGCGCGGATTTTTTGGATAAAGCGCACTGCTTGCATAGGAAGCTCACCCGGATTTGCGCGAAATTCTTTGCTTTGGCTAGAGACAAGCTGCCCACTCTTATAGAAATGTGCCACGACATTACAGATTTTATGGTCAATTTCAATGCCAACAATTATTGTTGGAAAAAGTGGGCGGATAAGCCTAGAAAGATTCATAGTAACTCCAAAGCTAAACTTACACAAAGCGTAATGATAAGCAATTTTGGCTTAAATAATAGCCTTTTGCGATAAATTTTAAAAAAGATTCCATAAAGATTTTGCACAAGAAAATGAAATACTTAATGGGAGTGCATTTTAGATTCCATATTTTTTGCGCCGTGTATGCCGGTGCTGCTATTACTAGCATTTGTTGCATCAATTTTCATATGTGCTTTATTGCCCATCTGTGGGTTTTGCAAAAACTTAACTCCTATTTGCACCATTAATCCTCCAAAAATAATAATTGCAATAGCGGCAACATTCATTAAAATCTTCCTAAATTTAGGCTTATAAAATGCTGTGTTTGCAAGCAAACCAAAAAGAAAGAGTGATGGTAGCGTTCCAATCCCAAAAATTAACATAATAAGCATTGCCTTTGGAATGCTAGCAAATCCCGCTGCGCTAAAGAGAAAGGCATACACAAAGCCACAAGGTAGTAAGCCATTTAGAATTCCTAGTAGATATAAACTAAAAGGTGTTTTTAGACTTAGGGCTTTTTGGAATCTACTTTGATACCATTTGGAGTTTTGGATAGAATGTTCTAGGCGCGTTAGAAAGGTGATTTTACCAAAGAGTGAGAGTCCTGCTAGAATCATTGCGACTCCAGCAAATACAAAAAGTGCGCCACGCAGTGTGCCATTAATATTAAACATACTTCCAAGTGTCCCTACAATCGCTCCTGAAAGCACATAAGTAGTAATGCGTCCTAGACTATAAAGTGTGTGGTAGGCGATGAGTTGCCTTTTTTGCGTAATGGTATTATCTGTTAGTTTTCCACTATATGCTAAAACAATTCCACCGCACATTCCAATGCAGTGTCCAAAGCCCCCTAAAAGAGCAATCATAAAAAGTCCAATTAAATCAAGATGTTCCAAAGTATTTCCTCAAATTCTAGTTTTAAAATCCATATTTTTAGATTTTAATTAAATTTTCTCCCACATGCAGCCATTTGGTGTGTCCATTATCTCAATCCCTTTTTTGCGCAGTTCCTCGCGGATTTTATCAGCATTTTGAAAATCCTTTGTTTTCTTAAATTCTGCACGTTTTGCAATGAGTTCTTCAATTTCTGTTTTTAGTGCATCACTAACGCCTAATTTAAAATACTCAAAACAATCCTTAGTGCCAATTCCTAGAACTTTTGCAACAAGTTCAAGATTCGCTTTAATTTGTGGTGTCTTATCGTTTTGCTTAGAATCTAGTTGTTCGTTTGCTGTGGTGATGAAATCATCAAGCACACTTAGGGCTTTTGAGATGTTTAAATCATCGTTTAAAGCTTCCAAAAAAGTTGTTTTAAAAGCATTATCTAGCGCAGTTGAAATTTCTTTTTTGGGTAATAGTGCAAGACGTTTTTTTAGGCGATAAAGGCGGTCTAAGCGTTTTTTACTAGCAAGTAAATCTTCTTCTGCAAAATTTAATCCAGCCCTATAATGTGTGCTTAAAAGATAGAATCGCAAAGTTTCTCCATCATAGTTTGCTAGTGCATCTTTAATAAAAAAGCTATTTCCTAATGATTTTGCCATTTTTTCACCATTAATTGTAACAAAGCCATTGTGCATCCAATACTTTGCAAGTGTTTGTTCTTCTGCGCAACGCGTTTGGGAAGCTTCATTTTCATGGTGAGGAAAGAGTAAATCTGCCCCACCCCCATGAATATCAATAGCATACTCACCTTCTAAGGCTAGATGTTTCTTAATCATTGCACTACATTCAATATGCCAACCTGGGCGCCCCTTGCCAAAAGGGGAATCATAACCCACATCACCGATTCCTTTATAGCTTTTCCAAAGGGCAAAGTCTTTACTATCGTGCTTTTGCTCACTATTTTGCACACGACTTTGGGATTCTAGCTCTGCGATTCTCCCACTTAAGTTTCCGTAAGCTTTATCTTTATTGACGGAGAGATACACATCGCCATTTTGTGTTTGGTAAGCATAGCCTTTTTGAAGTAGAGTTTGAATCATTATGCACATTGCTTCAAGATTTTCTGTTGCCTTTGGCTCAATATCCGCTCGCATTACGCCTAAAGCTTCCATTTCGTCTAAATAACGTTTTGTGTAAGTTTGTGTGATTTCTTCAATTGAGCAGTTGCTTTGGGTGGCTTTGTTAATGATTTTATCATCAATATCGGTGAAGTTTTTAGCAAAGGTAACTTTATAGCCATTCTCTATTAACACTCTGCGGAGTAAATCAAATACAATTGCGCTTCTTGCGTGCCCTAAATGTGAATCATCATACACGGTAGGTCCGCACACATAAATGCGCACTTCATTAGGGATTATGGGTTCAAATTGCACTTTCTCTTTCTTGTGGCTATCATAGATTTTCATTACTACTCTTTTTAAAAAACTAAAACGCAAAGTATAGCAGAATTTTGGGCGTAGCATTTTTTTCAAAGCATATTTGCTTATAAAATTAAATTAAACATTAAAGCGATAAAATACATCCCCTATAAAAAGGATTAAAATGATTACTCTATTAAAAAGTAGTGAAAGTAATTTTAAAGAAAGTTTTGATGCACTTTTAATGCGTGGTGCTATGGATATTAATAATGTAGAAGGGCGCGTTAAAGAGCTATTAAATGCGATTAAAACGCAGGGACAAGAAGCAGTGATTGCGCAAGTGGCGCGTTTTGATAATTGGAATCCAAAAAGCTTTTTAGAGCTTAAAATCACACAAGAGGAGATGGAGTGCGCATACAGCAATTTAGATTCCGCATTAAAGAATGCATTGCAACTAGCCTATGAACGTATTTACGCATTTCATGCAAAACAAAAACCAAAAACTTGGTTAGACTTTGAAGACAATGGTAACATTTTAGGGCAAAAAGTAACACCGGTTGATCGCGCTGGACTTTATATTCCGGGAGGTAAGGCTGCGTATCCTAGCTCACTTTTGATGAATGTGATTCCAGCTCTTGTTGCAGGGGTAAAAGAAATTGTAGTTTGCACACCAACTCCAGAAAATAAACCAAACGCGCTTCTATTAGCAGCGATGCATTTATGTGGAATCAAAGAGTCTTATAAGATTGGTGGAGCAAGTGCAGTTGGTGCGCTTGCTTATGGGGTGAGCGGACAAGATGGAATCCAAAAGGTTGATGTTATCACAGGACCGGGAAATATCTATGTTGCAACAGCTAAAAAACTTGTTTTTGGTGAAGTAAATATTGATATGATTGCAGGACCTAGCGAGATTGGAATCTTGCATGAAAGCACAGATAAGGCAGAGGGCAATGTTGAGTATGTCGCGTGGGATTTACTCTCGCAAGCTGAACATGATGAGATGGCAAGTGCGATTCTAATTACAACAAATGAGAGCTTTGCACAAGCGGTAGCAAAGCAGATTGATAGGCTTTTAAAAACATTGCCACGTAAAGAAATTGCGTCAAAATCCATTAATGAGCGCGGTGCAATCATTGTTACACAAAATTTAGAGCAATCTTTAGAATTAATGAATAAAATTGCTCCGGAGCATTTAGAGGTGTTTGTGGATAATCCTTTGGAGATTTTACCAAAGATTAAACATGCAGGGGCAATTTTTATTGGAGAGAATACTCCTGAGCCTATTGGGGATTATATTGCAGGACCTAACCATACTTTGCCAACAGGTGGTAGTGCGAAGTTTTTCTCTCCGCTTTCAACAGAGCATTTTATGAAAAAAAGTTCTATAATTTCTTTCTCAAAACAAGGAATTATGCAATTGGGTAAAGAATGTGGAATCCTAGCCCATACAGAAGGTTTAGACGCGCACCAAAATGCAGTGTCCATACGATTAAAATTATTTTAAGGAAGTAAAAATGGAACATATTTTAGAAGGTTTGCCGCAAGATAAGTGGATAGATATTATTTTTAATGCTTCACGCGGACTTGCGACAAGAGAACTTACAAGAATGCTTGAGCGTCAAGCAGCAATGGAAGTTTTGCTAGAAAAGCGGCTTGGTGAAATGTGGGAAGAAGAGCTTGCATATCTCCAAAATAGCGAGGAAAGTGCTGATGAAATTCATCACAAAACGCAGGATTTAGCTATTATTTCAATGCAAGATATTCTTACGCAAAATGAATAGCTAAATGCGCATTGTTTTAACGCTAATTTTTGTTTCACTCTTTAGCGCATTATGTGGAATTGCATTGCTTTTTGCCCCGCCAGAGTGGAAAGCAGAACGTTTTGTAGAGCTTAAAAAAGACGAATTTTATGTTTTGACACTTCAAGCAGATGATTCACAAAAGACATTGTTCTTTCGTTGGACTTTGCTAAAGAATGAAGGCTTGGTTGTGCATTTAAATTATGATTCCTTTCCGCATCAATTTGTTCTTTATCAAGATTATCAGCGCACTTGTTATGAGATTCCTTTATGGAAAGCAGACCAGCGCTATTACACAAGAGAGCCATTTTTTATGCTGTGTTTTAAAGATTATCATCGTACAACAAAGATTGCAACGTTAAAATTTTATATTTATGAGGGCAGTCGAGATTTTAATATCATAGACGAAAGGAAAGTTCCAAATGGTGGCTTTAACGCGTATTGAAGCAAAAGTGCAGGAGTTTTTAGAAGAGTTAAAATCGCCTTTGGTTTTAGAGCTTAGTAAGAGTCTCCAAAGTGGCAAAATGTTACGTTCAAAACTTGCTCTAACTATTGCTGGGGATAGCAAGGAGTGTGTGCATTTGTGTGCGATTATTGAGATGATTCAAAGTGCAAGTTTGCTTCATGATGATGTGATTGATGAAGCTACTACAAGACGTAATAAGCCTTCTGTCAATGCGCTTTTTGGTGATAAAAATGCCATTATGTTAGGCGATGTGCTGTATTCTAAAGCTTTTAGTGAGCTAACTAGTTTTGCAATTAATTATCCGCAGATTCCACGCATTGTGGCAAATGCAGTTACCACACTTGCTATTGGCGAGATGGAAGATGTGGTGCTATCAAGCGCATTTAATGCAGATGAGGCAAAGTATTTAGCAATGATTGAACATAAAACTGCAGCTCTTATTGAAGCAACTGCTTATGCGGCGGCATTTTTAGCTGGTAAAGATGAAGAAAATGCAAAACGATTCCAAATTTATGGGCGTAATCTTGGAGTGGCTTTTCAAATTATTGATGATGTGCTTGATATCATTTCAGATTCTAAAACTTTGGGAAAGCCGACATTAAATGACTTTAAAGAAGGTAAGACAACGTTGCCGTATTTATACTTGTATCACATTTTAGATGAGGTGGGGAAAGTGCGTTTGCGTAATGCTTTTGGCAAAGATTTATCCGTAGATGAGCAAGAGTGGATTTTAGGAGAATTGCACACAAGTGGTGCGATAAAAAAGAGTGTGGAACTTGCAAAACATTTAGGAAGAGTGGGAGTTGAAGCAATTACTAATCAATCTTGTGATAAACTTGCAGAAATTATGCGTACAATGATAGAGCGCGATTTTTAGGCGGAAAGTATGGATTATTATATTTTAAGTTATTCTCACAAAAACACGGATATTGCTACGCGTGAGAAGTTAAGTTTAGATATAAAAAACCCTAAGACTGCGGAGTTTTTGAAAGATTTAGTGAGCAATAAATTCATTACAGAAGCAGTGATTTTATCTACTTGTAATCGTATAGAGTTTATTTTGAATGTTCAAAATTCTCCAAAAGCTGAGGAGTTCTTGCTTGATAAGCTAAGTGTTTTTTCTGGAATTGCACTAGAGAATCTAAAAGAACATGCGGATAGTTATGAAAATGTTAGCGCAATTCACCATCTATTTAGTGTGGCAAGTTCACTTGATAGCTTAGTTGTAGGAGAAACGCAGATTGCTGGACAACTAAAGAGTGCGTTTAAGTTTTCTTATGAAGCGGGCTGTTGTGGGCTGTATTTATCGCGCGCAATTCACTTTGCATTCCGTTGTGCAGCAAGTGTTAGAAACTCTACAAGTATTTCGCAGAACTCTGTATCTGTGGCAAGCACGGCTGTGGCAAAAGCAAAAGAGATTCTAGGAAGTTTGGAAGGCAGAGAAGCACTAGTAATTGGCGCAGGAGAGATGAGCGCGATTTGTGCGAAACATTTAGCTAGTGCAAATTGTGCAGTAATTTTAATAAATCGTGATTTTCAAAATGCCGAAAATATCTGCAAAAGTGTTATTGAGGGTAATCAAAATGCTAAGATTAGAGTGGAGAGCTTTAAAGATATAGGGAAGTATATCAATACGATTCCACTTCTTTTTAGTGCCACAGGTGCACCGCATACGATTATTACATTGGATATGGTAGTGAAGAAGGATTGGAATCGCTATTGGTTTGATTTAGCAATGCCTCGTGATATTGCTCATGATATTATGGATGTGCAAGGTAATGTGCAAATTTTTGCGGTAGATGATTTAGAAGATATTGTGCGCAAAAACTTAGCTCTAAGGGAAGAGCAAGCAAGGATTGCTTATGGGATTGTAGGACGTTGTACACAGGAGTTTTTTAATTGGTTGCAAACGTTAAATGTTGAACCGCTTATTAAGACTATTCGCGCTTTAGCTAAGGATTCTGCACTTAAAGAGTTGCAAAAAGGAATTATAAAAGGTTATTTGCCAAAAGATTATGAAAAAAATATTGAAAAAACCCTGCACAATGCATTTAACACATTTTTACACCGCTTAACAATTAATCTAAAATCTGTTTCTAATACGCCAAAGGGCGATAGTGTGGTAGAGAGTCTGCGTTTTTTATTTGGTGAGGAATCTGAAGATAAAATGTTAGAATCCTATAAATGTGAATACGCACAAGATAGAGCTATATCTCAATCTTAAGGAAACCTATGAGATTTTCAAAATCATTTATCCCAACTTTTAAAGAAGCTCCAAAAGATGTCGTGTTAAAAAGTCATGAATACCTAATCCGTGCGGGATTTATACAGCAAATTGGAAGCGGGATTTACAATTTCTTACCACTTGGGAAACGTGTGCTTGATAAGATTAGAAGTATTGTGAAAGAAGAAATGGATAATTCTGGAGCAAATGAGGTGGCTTTAGGTTTTGTTACTCCTGCTAGTCTTTGGAAAGAAAGTGGGCGTTTTGAGCGCTATGGTAAGGAGCTACTGCGCTTTAGTGATAGAAAAGACAATGTTTTTGTGCTAGGACCAACACATGAGGAAGTGATTACAGAGCTTGTTAAGGCAAATGTTAAAAGCTACAAGCAACTTCCACTACACCTTTATCAAATCAATCTAAAATTTCGCGATGAAATGCGTCCGCGTTTTGGGCTTATGCGTGCGCGTGAGTTTATTATGAAAGATGGATATAGTTTTCACTCAAGTTTTGAGGATTTAAAGCGAGAATTTGATTTGATGGAACAAACTTATAGTAGGATTTTTACGCGTTTGGGACTTGATTTTCGTGTAGTGTTTGCTGATAGCGGAGCAATTGGTGGAAGTGGGAGTAAGGAATTTATGGTGCTTGCAAAGAGTGGGGAGGATACCATTTGTGTGTGTGATACTTGTAGTTATGGAGCGAATTTAGAAGCTGCAACACGTATTAAGATTGCGCCAAATACTCAAGCCCCACAAGCAGAGTTTGCGAAGTTTCACACACCGGGTGTTAAAAACATAGAAGCCTTAGCAGAGTTTTTTAAAATCACGTCGTTTTGGACACTAAAAGCCGTGGTTAAAAAGGCTATTTTTGATGAGGGCAAAAGCGCACTTGTGTATTTTTTCTTACGCGGAAGTGATACGCTTAATACTACAAAGGCACTCAATGCAATTTCTGGGGCAAATGCACTCATTGAAGCAAGTGAAGAAGAGATTAAAGCAGCAGGACTGATACCGGGATTCATTGGACCTTTTGCATTACGGAATCTTACAGGCAGTCCTTATATTTACTTTGATAACGAATTACAAGATGCAGGTAATTTAATCTGTGGAGCAAATGCGCTAGATTATCACTTTGTTGGCGTGGATTTGAGCACTTTTGAAGGGATAGAATACAAGGATTTAGTGGAGGTGCAAGCAGGAGATTTGTGTCCTATGTGTGGAGAAAGCAATGGTGGAAAGCTGTATTTTACAAGGGGAATTGAAGTTGGACATATCTTTCAGTTAGGAACAAAATATTCTAGTGCTATGGAAGCGACATTTCTAGATGAAATGGGTAAGGCACAGCCTTTTATTATGGGTTGTTATGGAATCGGGGTTTCTAGATTGCTTTCTGCTGTGATTGAGCAACATCATGATGAGCGCGGAATGATTTGGACTTCAGCAACTGCGCCATTTAGCGTTGATATTATGGTTTCTAATATTAAAGATTCCGCACAATTAGCAATGGGTGAGAAAATCTATACAGCACTAAGAGCACAAGGGATTGAGTGTTTGTTAGATGATAGGGCAGAACGTTATGGGGTTAAGATTGCAGATTTTGAGCTTATTGGATTGCCTTTTGGAATCGTAGTTGGAAAAGGGCTTCAAAAAGGTGAAATTGAGATTATAAAGCGTAGGGATTTAAGCAGAGAGGTGCTAAAAATCTCAGATTTTGTGGCACTTGTTGCAGAAATTAAGACATTGGTTGATAAATGCCATTAATTTTAGGTTTTTTGTATCTCTTCTTAGAAGTGTTTGTAAGTTATGAAGTTATTGATATAATCGGTGTTTTAGGCTTTGTGCTAGAGATTATTATCACAGCATTTTTTGGTTTTTTTATTTTGGTGAATTTTCGCTTATTTTTAGGTGATGCACTAATGCGCGTTAGAGAGAGGCAACTAAGCTATGAGGCTTTTGTAGGGTCAAATATTTTTAGGATTTTGGGAGCTATTTTGCTGATTTTGCCCGGTGCCCTTACAGATATTATTGGAATCCTTATGCAATTTAGTATAGTAGGTTTTATGTTTGTAAAGCCTTTTATAAAAACAATGGATGTTAATGTATCACAAAGTTCAAAAAATAGACAAAGTCAAAGTGAAGTTATTGATGTAGAAGTGATTGAAAAAGATGGATCAACAAAATGACAAAAGATACATTTAGATTATTAGTGAATAGGGATGGGAAATAATGCAAAAACTTACCATTGGAACGCGCGGAAGTGTGCTTGCGCTTTGGCAAGCAAATCATATTAAGAATCTTTTAGAGACGCAATATCCTACACTTCTAGTAGAATTAAAAATCGTCAAAACAAAGGGTGATAAGATTTTAGATGTTCCTTTAGCAAAAATTGGAGGTAAAGGACTTTTCACAAAAGAACTTGAAATGTTGCTATTAGATGGGAGCATTGATTTAGCGGTGCATAGCTTAAAAGATGTACCTGTGGATTTTGTAGAAGGGCTTGGATTAGCAGCGATTACAAGGAGAGAAGATGTGCGTGATAGTTTTTTAAGCTTTAAATATGAAAGCTTAGAATCTCTCCAAAGAGGTGCTAGAGTAGGCACAACTTCACTAAGGCGCGTGATGCAAATTAATGCTTTAAGGGAGGATTTAGATTGCCAAAGCTTACGTGGAAATGTTCAAACTCGTTTGCAACGTCTTGAAAATGGGGAGTTTGATGCGATTATTTTAGCGCAAGCGGGAGTAAATCGTTTAGAATTAAAAGGGATTCCATATATTAGACCTTTGGAATTTATGATTCCAGCAATGGGGCAGGCAGCACTTGGGATTGAGTGTAGAGAGGATAGCGAATGCGTAGAGATTTTAAATTTTTTAAATGACAAAAATGCTGTGTTTGAAACGCATTGTGAGCGGGCTTTTGTACGTGCGCTAAATGGTGGTTGTCAAGTGCCTATTGGGATTAATGCAAGCTATCAAGAAGGAAGTTTGAAAGTACGTGCAATTCTTGGGTTGCCAGATGGAAGTGAGATTTTAAAAGAGAGTTTAGAGAGTGAGGTCGCAAGTATTAAGGATTGCGAATATATTGGAATAACTTTAGCGGAATCTTTTCTAAAGCAGGGTGCAAAAGTAATTTTAGAAAAAGCACAAAATTGGCAATTTTAAATGTAAAAGTTTTAGAGAAATATTTGCTAGGAGCATTTTGAAAGTTAATTGACTAGGATAATTCTAGCAAGAAATGCCAGAATCCTTTTTTTGGGTTAAGATTCCTTTTTTCTCTTGTGTTTGCTAAAATTAAAATTCTTTTTAGCAAAATTGTGAAAGTTGCTATAACTTGTTTTGATTTTGTATTCCTCTTGTAAAAAACCATAAATGTTCCTTAAAGATGTTCCTAGTTTTAGCATATAGCCGATTTGTTCAGTGTATTGGTGCAACTCACTTTTATTGAGCGTCTTTTTCTCTAAATAATTCAAGATCTTTTTCTCTGTTACCTTGTCCATTTGAAATCCTTGAAAGCTTAAGTTCAGCCATTGTGTAAAAAACACAACCTAGCGGAGAAATTATATTATTATTTCTTTATGAATGTTTTAAATCCTTTGCTTTTAAATAGTGTAATTGTATTTTTTAAGTTGGAGGCTATTGTATTAGACATCTACCACTAGCGCATTGATTAATCATACTGCTTATAGGTAAAGAACCACTACCTCTTCTACTTTCTCCCTCGCCACTACAATTATTGCTTGACACAAACGCGCTAAGAGGGTTATGATACACTTCTCTTAATTGCAAGGAAAAAAGCATATAAATTCGCAATGTGCCATTTTGTGTAATGGTATTTAAAGCTTGAGGCAAATTGTGCGCTAAAGAATATTCTAAATCTTGCCTAAAAGTCGTATAATCAACATTATGTAAGTTTGTGGAAATAAACTGCACACCTTCATTTGTGCGGAGAGCAGGGATTGCATGCCCGCTGCGCACACCCTGAGGAGAAATAAAAAATATGTGCATAACCCACATTGTGCCTATTGGCTGCTCAAACAAATCCCTTAATGCGCTTCGTATTTGTATATCTGTGGTAGCAAAATCAGAGCTTATCCAAAAATGCCCGGGGAAAAGGCTTAAGGCAATGGAGCGATACATTTGTTCTGCATAGGCAAAAGCTGTATTGCGTGGAAGCCCATGCGGTATGTTTGAGGCTTGATATGGCTCTAAAGCTCTAGCTAGATCCGGATAGCGATTTCTAAAGGAGTAAAAAGGATTTACTCCAAAAGCAGTATCAAAGAAAAAGCCTCCAGAATCTAAAGGGGTGTTAGTGTATGTATTCATTTCAGCAATGATTTGATAGCTATGCAATAAACACACTCCGCAATCCCCCGCACGGAGCAAAACCCCATCAGTGGTAGTTACAATCTGCCATAACCGCTTTCTCCATGCCTCATTTAACACAAAATTAGGAGGAAGTGTTGTAGTGTTTTGTATGTGTTCTGTATATGTGGGTGTTTTGCTTAGGCTTTTAGGGTTTTTAAATAAGCTTGTAAAAAAGCCATTTTGAGTTGTATTGTGCGGGATTTCTTGCAAAAATGTGCCCTTTGCTGGGCAATAAGGCAGAGAATCTGAAAAGTTCGCATATAAAAATCTCTGCCAATTTGTTATGTCATTTGAGAATCTAAAAAATGAAGTTTGGTCTTTATCCATATCTTTAGCTAGAAAGTCTGGCTTTGCACTATAAGGCACTCCCCAATGCACCCCGTATTTTGTAACACGTAAAAAATTACCCAAATAATCCTTAAGCACTGCCTCATTATTATCAGCAAGCATAAAAAGATTCCAAGTTTTTGGATTTGCAGGATTGTTTTGGGCGTGGAAATTACACGTTTCCCAACTTACCCAATTCCAATCTTGATTTTTGTTTTGTGTGGAGGTGAGGCAAAGCATTTGCGCATTTGCGGGATTATATTGCGCAATATAACCATTTTCTGGGTTAAAATATAAATCTTGTGGTTCATCTTTTATGGATAAGTCATTACGTATATAGTATAAATCAAAGCCTTCTGCGGTGATAAAACTCCAAGCGATAAAACTTTTTTGGCTTAAAGTTGGTGGCGTGGCTATGGTATCAAGCCATTGCTGCATAGAATGCAATGCATATGTAGGACTAGGCTTTGCTTGAGTTGTTGTATTATTTTTTTGCGTTCCATGCATATCTTTTAAAGAGTTAGATTCTAAAGTGAGATAGCCATTTTTTAACTCGGCTATAAATTCTAAATTAGGGCTATAAAAAGCATTATTTTTGACTACCCAACTTTGCGTGTTGTCATTAAGCACACAAGGGCGTAGCACTAGTTTTGTATCTTGTACGTAGGACTGATTAGGGGTGCTAAGGCATACCCAAGTATGATTTATATTCCACGCTAAACGACTAAAAACATCATAACGTGCAGAAACTGCCTTATCGCAATTGCTTAAGCCCACATAAGCCTCATTGTCTTTAAAAATAGGGCTTAGGCATTGAGTTTGAGGGCTAGAAGTAGTCGTAATTGCAATAGGTTTATCTTTAGGAGGTTGTGCTAATTTTTGGATAACTTGAGCATTTGAAGTTTGTGTATTTGGGGTATGCGTAGTTTTTGCATAAAGCAAAGAGGAGAGCATAAAAACTACATAAAACAAAAATACTTGCATTGTGTGCCTTTGGGATAAAATGCTTTTATTATAGCAAATATTGTTGTGTAGATTCTGCGGCTTTAAGTAAGATTTGCTACTACATAAGGCTTTTTGTCTATCTAATCAAATAAATTTAAAAAAATTAAGTCCTCATTTGTAAATCTTTTATTGCTTGTAATAAATTATTTCTCGCAATAAGGTAAAAGCCTTATGGGCATTTAGAAAAAGCACTTTAAGGAGAAAAGTTACAATTCTTTTCTTTATTATTGCAAAAATAGAAATTAGCTTATTAGATTAATGAAGAAGGTATAATTTTGCAAAATTATACCTTGATGTTATTTTATTGCTAATACACTATCCTTAGACGTGAGTCAATGTTTGCGCTATTTTTAAGGTTTAGAAATGCTTCTAGCTCTAAAGCAGCATAGCCGTCTATGAAAATATATTCATTCTTGGTCTTTTTTAGAATCTCTAGCACTTCTTTATCACACTCCACCACACAATAGACATCATCGCATTTATATAGCTTAGATTCTACAATGCACTCTAGCTTACTTTCTAAGCCCTTGCCACCATGCATTGCAAGGTTTCTAGCAATATCACTAGGGCTTGCTCCCTCTCTGCCACTAAGTAGCTTCAAATGCCCCTCTTTATCACACACTAGGCTAGGTTTATCATACAAACTATACACGCAAAAGCCCAAATCACCCTTGAAGTCTTTGTGTTCTTTGGCGATTTTGTTCCCCGCTCTTTTTACGCGCTCTATGGTAATGTCGCTAATGCTTGGATTCTCACTCTTTAGCTCATTTTTACAAAAATCATAGGCTGTTTTGCTTTTATCCTCTTTTATAGGCTCATCAATTTGCACTAAGATAAATTGCCTATTGCCATTATCCTCTGCGTTGAGTTCTAGCACTGCGTGGGCGGTGGTGCCAGAGCCAGCGAAAAAATCAAGGATTAGTTCATTCGAATCTGCAGAAGTTGAAAGCCTTATAATTCTTTTCAATAAAATAGTTCCTTTTGGGTCGCTAAAAATACCTTTTCCTAAAATTTCTGCAATCTCTTCATTATTTCCATGCGTATGTCCAACATCATTATAACTCCACATTGTGCCACAAGTAATGCCTTGCCTTACTTCATTTAAATATGTTTTTTTATCTATGCCACCATTTGAATTAAAATAAAGCTCCCCATTTTCATAAAGTCGTAAAAGAGTTTCCTCCGAATATCTAGGGTAACGCCCTGTTGGTGCCTGCCACTCAATCCCATTTGGAAAAATAATTTTATACAAGCTATTTGCATTACCGCTTCTAGCGTGAATCGGTGTTGGTTTCCATGCACCTTTTGGGTCATTGTCTCTATTTTTATAATCTTTATCTTGTTTTTCTGTTCTAGGCAATAAGCCCAACTTAAAGTTACTTCTGTCTTTTGAATATATCAAGATGTGCTCGTGTTGATAAGAAATATCTGTGTCATTTGAAGTTGTATATTTATTATTCCAAATCAAATCCCCTACAAAATTCTCCTCCCCAAATATCTCATCACAGAGAATCTTTAAATTTGCTTGTTCGTTATCATCTATTGAGATAAATATCACACCATCTTCTTTTAGCAAATCTCTTGCAAGTTTGAGTCGCGGAAGCATAAAGCTTAGCCATCCGCTATGGCTTTTGCTCCCTGTGATATTGCGGAAAAATTTTAGCTCTTCAGATTCTATCCATTTGCCCTTTTCATCTTCAAGCAACAAGCCCACTTCTTTAAGGATTTCTTGATAATCCTCTCTAAAATCATCGGGGTAAATGAAATTATCATTCTTAGTGTTATAGGGCGGGTCTATGTAAATCATTTTGATTTTTTCGCTATATGCGGATTTTAAGAGCTTTAGCACATCTAAGTTATCCCCCTTAATAATAGTATTTGTCTTTGTGTGCGATTGATTTTGAGATTCTTCGGCTAAAGCCTCAGAATGAGGGTTAGAATCTTGAGAATCGCAAGTAGGGCAAAACATCTCTTCTAGTTTTAGCTCTTTAGCACAAGGAGTAGAGTAGAGGGCATTTGCTAAGCCTTTGCCGCTAAAGGTTAGCTCATAGCCTTGCACATCTGCCCTCTCGCTTATGCCTAAAAGTGTGGCGATAGCCTTAAGGCTTACTGCGCCATCGGCATTAATGGTTTGGGGAAAGTTTCTTTTAAGATTCTCATAAAGGGGGTTTTGCGCTTTCTTAGAATCTAAAATGTGAAATCCTAATGCTTGTGCTTTGTCTTTATCTATCATTGTCGCTCCTTTGTAAAACTTCTTCTAAGACTTGTAGTAAATTTTGCTTGTTTATGCGCGTATGAAAATATACCTTGATATTTTTATTCTGCATACTCTCGCCTAGTTTTTCAAAAAACTTTTCTGCATAATCAATCTTTTTGCGCTCTTGAGCGGGTATATCGCTCTCTTTATCATAACCCTTACTCTCACAGACAAAAAAGATTTTTTGCCCTTTTGCGTCTTTTAACAAATAGGCAAAATCTGGCTCATAGCTTTTATAAGGTGTGGGGATACTAAGCTTGGGGAGCTTGGCAAATACTTGTATTTGGTAGTCGTTTAGCTTAAGCGTGTCTAAAGTTATTTCCTCTTCAATCTTAGAATCACACACAGCCTTTTCATAGAGATAATTATCACTTGGGATATTTTTGCTTATATATTTGCCTAGCATGTGCTTCTCAATGCTCTGCCTTGGGTGCTTATCTGGGGTATAAAGGGGGTCAAACCTTTCATTACTAAAGGTATTTTGTGAGAAATCATAGCTTACAGATTGGAGCAAGTTTTTATGTAATTCCTCTTTGATACAATCTTGCAAGGCTTGGAATGCTGCTTTTGGGGAATTGATGAAACTTTGTTTGTTAAGCTTTGGGTGATTATAAAGCTTTAGTAAGAAACTTAAGGGCAATTCCTCATGGCGCTTTTGGTTTGCCTTAGCAAACTCAATGAGTAATTGTGGCAAGTTTTTATGCAAAGTATGTGCATACTCTTTTGCTGCTATGTTCTCTAATTTTTCTGTGATGATTCTATTGTTTTTACTATCATAGACTTTTTTCTCATAGGAGATATACTCTTTGTGGATAGATTTCGCGTTAAAAGATTCTATGATAGATTCTACCAAATGGGTTTGGTTGATATTTTCATAGACGATTTTTGCTTGTTTATTAATGCTATGCCATAGCTCTTTAAACTCTTGTGCAAGGCTTTGTCTAATGTTTATTTTCTCATTAGTTTTGTTCGCGTCTGTTAAATAATCATGCCTATTCTCTCTTGGTTTAAATGCTTCTAGAATCTCCATATACTGCTCTCCTAAAAGCACTTTGATGTTCTCATTTTTCATGGCT
This sequence comes from Helicobacter turcicus, assembly GCF_019711685.1. Classification (GTDB taxonomy): domain Bacteria; phylum Campylobacterota; class Campylobacteria; order Campylobacterales; family Helicobacteraceae; genus Helicobacter_D; species Helicobacter_D turcicus. Next base: position 57,198 of record NZ_JAIGYQ010000005.1, on the reverse strand, counting down.
TCATAAATTTGGGCGATGATTTTATAAGAGTTGCTTTGTTTGTCAAATTCTAAACAACCTAAATCTTCTAGCCTTATCAATAATCTATTAATTTGACGCTTATCTAAGCCTAAATGTTCTAAAAATTCTTCAGTTAAAATATCGCCACTCAAAGAAAAACTAGAGTCTTCAATCTCCTTTTGCAATCTTTCAATAAAGCCTCTCTCTTCACTGCTTACAACCATATCCAAATAATTGATATCAAAAAACGCACTATCATCATAATCTACAAAGGAATGTGTAATGCGTTTGCCCTCATTATTCACACAAAGCCTTAAGCCTCTGCCTACTTGCTGGTGTCTGCTAGTCTCGCTAGTAGAATTTGCTAGTTTTGTAAGTGTGAAGATATTTGGGTTATCCCACCCCTCTTGCAATGCCCATACGCTAAAGATAAATCGCAGAGGCGTTTGAAAAGAAAGTAACTTTTCCTTCTCTTCTAAAATCATTTTAATATCATTTGCTTCAATGTTTTCTTTACCACTTTCTTTTGTTTTTGCGTTTTTTTGGCTATCACCGCTAAAGTAGCCTTGATGAACGCGTAAAACTTGGTCTTTGTCAAAATCTTGGTTGAGATAAGTCCTATACTCTTGCGGGAGATTCTGCTTTAAAACTTGCTCTCGCTTTTGCTTGTAGATTCTCTCAAATGCGTTTTTGATAAAAGGATTTTCACCCCTAAAATCCTCAATACTAGGGATAAAAAACAAGCTTAGAGCCTTAATGCTCTTTTGGAATAACTCCACTTCTTTTTCAAAATGCAAATCAATGGCTTTTGCCATTAAGCGCGAAATCTCATCTTCTTGCAAAACATAGCTCTTTTTTGCTTGGATTGTCTCTCCATTGCTAAGATAGGCTTTATCTTTATCGACGTTTATTAGGCAAATACCTCTAAACTTGGAATCTAAATCCCCCAAATCTTGATTTTTGTTAATTCTTTTTTGCTTCTCAATGCCATTAACAAAATAAGAAAAAATCCCATACTTTTCCTTGTTGTTGCCTTTTATAAGATAAGGGGTGTTGTTGTCTTGAATGATTGTGTGTGTGCGGATTTGTTTGACTAGGTAATTGTTAAACGCATTTATGGAATCAAGGCAATACACCATATTGCTTAATACGTGTTCCTTTTTCTTTATTTCCTTATACTTGGGGAAGGTCGCACCAAAGCGAAAATACAAGGCATTAATTTGTGAAAAATATGTGTTAAATGCATTGCCTTTTAGTAGATGAGGCTCATCAATAATGCTAATTGGCTTTAGATTAGCGATATTTGTAAAAATGCTTTCTGTATTAAAAAGTGCTTCATGGCTTTTGTTTAAAATGTTGTCCTTTTTATCAATTGCGCTATTTGTGAGGATTAACACAGAGAGTTCATCGGTATTTTTAATGTAATGATTGATGATAGCTTCTTGGCTCTTTGTATCGCTATACACATAGGCTTTAAGGTGCTTATGGTATTGTGTGTAAAAATAATCTTTGGTGAGTTTGATGTTTTGCTTCACAGATTCTAAAATCGCTTTTCTTGGGACAAAAATGATAAATTTGTTTTGTTTAAACTTGCTGTGAAGTTCAAAAATAAGGTTAAGATAAGTGAAAGTCTTGCCCGTGCCTGTCTCCATGAGGATATCAAGATTTAGCTTATTGCTTAGATTCTTTATAGGCATAGTGTGCGTGGCATAGAATTTGTCTAAGCAAGTTTTGAGATTTTCTGCATTGTGTGCGTCAAAATCAAAATCCTCTAAAACAGAAATAATATTATTGATACATTCTTGTTGATAGTCCTGTCTTTCAAAAATCACTCTAGCTCTCCTTGCCTAAAATGAAAGGAGATTATAGCAAAATGGCTCACTTAAGTGCTAAAAGCTCTGCAGTGTTTGATAATATGCTTTTGCATATTTTTTTAGCTTTTATCTTGCGTGGTGTAGAGGAGGAGATTTGGCAAGTTTAAGCTCCAAAAAATTCATAAGCGTTTTTTATTGTTGCTACACCTTTTGAATCTATTTCAAGAGTTTTAAATATTAAATTTTGTGAGGCAAATGTTGCTTTCTTTTGTGGTATTGAAGCAGGATAAATATAAATATTCTTTGCCTTCTCTAAAGGAATTTTAAAATTTTTAGTCTCAAAATGTTCTAAATAATTTTTATATAAATATTCTAAGAATATTTTTGAGCTAACTATTTGCTTCAAGGCTTTTTTACGATTTTCTTCATTATTGCTTGATTTTATCTCACAAAAAAGTATATGTAAATCTTTATTTTTACACATCAAAACAATAAAATCACAAGAATTTAGTATGGGTTTTTCTTGAAAAAGATTTGTAATAGCTGGACATTCTCCCGCCTTTTGTTGAAGCAATATAACATCTTGAGAATTTTTAAAAGCTAAAGAAATTTGTTTAATTGCGCTTTTTGATTCTTGTTCTTTAATAACAAAACAATTTCCATTTTTCGCAGGTTTTAAATCTTTATGGATTTTCTCATAAAAATCTTGCAAGACTTTATTTGTTATTGTCATTGCTATCCCCTTTGCTTCTTATGACCTCCTCAAAAATCAATCCTTGATTCTCATTCTGCGTATCAATAGGCTCATCAAAGGTTTCCATAAAAATGCCTTGTTCTTGTGTGATTTTCACCACCTTTAAAGTATTTTTTCTCTTAATGTTTTCTGCTAAATACGCCTTAACTTTTTTAGATTCTAAGCCATATTCCTTGCTGTATCCTTGTTTTTTAAACTTCTCAATCTGCTCAACAGAAAGATTTTTTAGCATAATGCAATTACTCAATTCGCGCACAATATAATCACTATGTGTTGTGATAAATACCTTGATTCCTGCATTTACAAGTAGGGCAAGTAGTCTTGCGACAAGAATTTGATTTTTGGGGTGCAAATTTAGTTCTGGTTCATCAATCATTAGAATATCTCCAATTTGCGCCCTATGCAAAACATAATAATTAAGCATTAAAAGGGAGCGCACCGAACTAGAAGCCCTTTGCACTAAAATTTTTCCTTTCATAACTCTCTGTTTTGCGCCGGGTGCAAACTCTATCCCCTCTGGGCTTACAATATATTTCCCACCCACGACTTGGCAGAGCAATTCTATAATTTCTTTATATAAAGGATTTTCTTTTTCACTTTTTTTGATGAAACTTGTTTGTTTAGCCACCTCATCAAGCTCACGCACAAAATAAATATTATCTTTCACAGGTTTTGGATAGCGGGAATACCTAGCGTTTAAAACATTAAATACCGTTTCCTCAATATTCTTACCATTGGCTCTTGAAATTTGCTCCACAATTTCATTTTTATTAACATCTAATTCTTTTTGAAACATTGTAGCACCTGTGCGCTCAGTGCTTAAAATAAATGGTATTGGATAGAGTCTGCTAAAAATATAACCAATAAGAAGAAGCCAAAATTTTTGTCTTTTAGCATCTACATTATATTGCATTCTTTCATCAAATCGCTTTTTGCTCTTTTCATAATTAAAAATAATTGTTTTATTATTAATCTCGTAGAGTTCAAATGTGGGTGAATATTTAAAAAAATCAGAAACTTTTTTCAAATTCTCTTCGTTGTTTGCACTTTGGATAAAACTAGAAAATTTTAACAATAAATCATCTTCAAACACACTATTTTCAACATCTTCTTCCTTTCCCGCTAAAACTTCTAATAAAGTGTTTTTAAAATTTTTTCTTAAAATTTCTGATAAATGTATTAAAACATTTTTAAAATTTTCAATACTGATTTGCATTTTATCATCTTGAATTTCCATAGAGTCTGAATATGCATTCATAACAAAAAGTAGCAATTCAAAAAGAAAGGGTTTTGGATTATCCCCTATAAAATCCAAATACCCATACAAACTATAAGTCGCATAAGTTTTACCTGTGTTATTTTCACCACAAATGAGCGTTAAATCTCCCACTTCAAATTCTGCTTCATCAAGCATACCGATATTTTTAATGTGAATTTTCATAAGCTACCTTTCTTGTGTAGTATCTATCTGCCCAAAGTCAATCTTTACTTCTCTATCATTTACAATATTATCAATGCAAGAATTAAGGATATTTTTAAGGTATTTAATACTTTTATCTAACTCATAAATTCCTGCATTTTTGCAAAAAGCTTCATCTTGGATTTTAAAGTTTTCTAGGTTGAGATTCTTATAATCTAGCTTTGTGTTAGGATTATGATACAAGAGTGCGATTTGTTCTTGTAGATTTTTGGGGAAATTTGGAAAGGGTATTTGCAAAAAATGTTCTATTTTAAGTTCTTTCATCTTAGAACCAAGAGAAAGATAAGAACAATATGTTCGCATAAATTTAGCATTTAAAAAACAAAGCATAAAAAGCATTTGAAACTCTGGGTAATCAAAAACTCTATACATTCCCTGATTATGTTGTCCTTTTTTAGAGTCCATAAAAGAATAAAATATACTTTTACCACAATCATATCCTTGCCCACGATTGATAAGCAAAATGCAATCTTGCGTTAAATTTGGCTTACCTATAAAATTAATGCGCTCTACTTCTTTAATAGTGCCATAATCACTACAATGGCTAGGACTTATCCATTGATAGAGTAAAAATTCTTCTTTACCTATAAATCGTGTCTTAGGAGTGCTACCGCTTTTAATCTTTTTTTCATCAATATAAAACACACCGTTTTTATAATTTTTTATTAAAAAATCAAGTTTTTTAAACTCCTCACAATATATCCCTGTATCCAATCGTCCTGATTCTTGGAGTTCTTTAAAAGTTGGATAAGTATAACAAAAAGCATTTGGCTTTTGATTATTTAAAAGTTCAGATTCTATAATATTTAGAATCCTAGTATGCCTCTCTTTAATTAACTTTTCTTTTATAATAATAGATTGTGTAAGTATTTCTATAAATTCTAAAACTTTATTATCAGTAATTTTTGGAACATAAAGCTTTTCTTTATCGCTTGAGATAATATTTTTTTGCACCCCTCCTTTGCCTTGCATCTGTGATTTAAAAAAATTATGTTTTGTAAAAGCCAAAAATAAATAAAGAAAGTGAGTTTTGTTAGTTTTATGGAAATATGCTGACACTCTTTGGTTGAGTAAAAATTTTTCATTCCCTTCGCAAAATGCACTGATATTATCTTGATTCTCTCCACCTGTAAGGGAAAGAAGCACACAGGGTTTATCAAGTAAAAACTTTTCCTTAGCATTAATGTTTGGGATAAATCTATTAAACTGCTTTGAAAGATAAAAATCGCTTTGATTGACATTTGAAATTTGTATGAGTGGCAAAGCTTGGTTTGGATTTGAAGTAAAAATATTTGATGAAAAGGCGTATCCATCAAGCGAATAAAAGTCTTGTAATAAATTTTCATACTTTTTTGATAAGCTCGTTTTTGCTCTTTTAGTATCTAAGTGTTTGTAACTTGAAGCGGAGAGATTACACTCATTTTCTAAAACTTCTTTAGAGTTTATCTCTTTGGGAACATCAATATAAGCCATTTATTTTTCTTTGATAAAGATATTTTGCAAAGATTCTTCTTGCAAAGCACACCAAGATTTAAATTCACTTAAAGTTTGAGTAAAATCCTCATTAAGTTTTGCCCTACCTTGTGTATCAAGCTCTATCTCAAAGGTTATAGGGTCTATCTTATACACTTTTACAAAGTTTTTTATGCGATCAATGGTTTTTACCTCATAACCTATATTTTCTATGTTTTTTATAAAGATATTATATCCATCTCTTTTAAGCTTTTCTAACTCATCACTTTTAGGCTTATAAGCCACTATCATAGAAACATTGACGCCTGTTTCTGCAAAAGTGTTTGCGGGAAGGTCAAAAATAGCTACAATTCGGCATTTTTCCATAAGCCATTGTCTTGTTTGCTTATGTGTGTCAATGCTTACGATTGAATTGCTAAGCACAATACCAAAACGTCCATTATCCTTTAAGATTCTATATGCGTTTTCTAAAAACACCACACCCAAATCTATTTTGTCCTTATAAAATCCCCAAGTCTCATAGCATTGTATAATCTTCTTCTCTTGCTCATTTGCTGGTGTAAAAGCGCGTTTCTCGCCAAAAGGTGGGTTAGTTAGCACGACATCAAACTTTTTAAGTTCCAAATCATCGGCTCTATTATCCCAAGTGCCATTTTTATTTGTATTAGAATCTAGTGTTAAAAGCTTATTGTCTGTATTAAATTTATTTGCAATAGAGCCTAAATCCCCACTTCGCTCTAAAGTCGCATTACCATCACCATTTAGTAGCATATTAAGTGTAGCTAGGCTAATCATTTGCTCATCAATATCTATACCAAAAATATTATTATCATTAAGTTTTGAGTTAGAATTAACATAAGAGACAGAGAGAAAATCCGCAATACCAACGGTTGGGTCTATCACGCTCTCACCATTTCTAGGATTAACAACATTCACCAAAAAATCAATGAGAGGCAGAGGTGTAAGAAATTGCGCATTGGAATCTTTAGCAAAAGGTTGAGCAAAGCGATGAAAGATAAGCTGATATAAATCACTTTTATAAGATTTTACAAAAGAATAGTCTTGAAATTCTTTTACTACACAAATAAGCACTTTGAGATGATTTTCATTTTTGAAATCTAGCTCTTTACTTTTCAAAATTTTACGATAGTTGCCACTTGCATTTTCTATAAGATTCTCAATCCTCTTAATAAAAGCTTGTATAGTATTATCAGATATTTTTTGATAATTTTCCTCCAATCCTAAAATATAAAACAGCAAAGGCGAATTGTGCTTCTCATCATAAATTTTTAGGGCTAAAATTTGGATTAGGATTAAATATCCTTTTTGATTGACTAAGCCTACTTTGTCTAAAGTATAGAGTATATTATACATTGCTTGATTTAGAGTTGTTGAATGCAAACCCGAAATTGTATCTAGCTCTTCTAATGTTCTTTTATCTCGCAAAATAGGCTTAGGATTTTGGAAATTCCTTAAGTGTTCAAAATCAGGGAGATTAAAATAAGGGTCTGGCATATGTAGAGTTAAATCACTTATTTTAGAATATTCTCCTTTTTGATTAAACTCTTGAGAATAACGCAAAAATTTATTACCTTGCTTTTTAAAGAGGTAAAGTCGTTCGGTATCATATAAAATCCCCAAACAAAAAGGATTCTCACACTCTTTCATATAAGCCTTGAGTTGCTTATCATAGACTTCTGCGATATTTTTTGCATGTTCTTTTTTAAACTCTATTACAGCTAAAATATGCTCTTTTAGCCATTGCAAAGATTCTAAATTATTGTTTTTATGATAATCCTCATATTTGCTAAACCAAGCTTTATCATCAAAAATCACTGCATCAATCTTAAGTGGAGCAGAAGATTTGTTACCCTTAGGGAGATGAATTTCTGTGCCGATGTAATCTTTGGCAAACATTCCACAATCTACAATGCCATAAAGAAACTGCCATTTATAATACTGCTCATTTTTATCGCCGTTATTTTTGAGCCATTTTACTTGTTTATTGTTTGTCAAATGCTCTGGTAAAAATGCACTAAAAGAATCTTTATGGGTGTTTTCTCTATCAAACTTATTTTTACTCTCTACAAAACTCATTTTTAGTCTATCCAATCCTTTATTTATTGGTATTCTAACCACATTGCTCTTATGCTTTATTGAATTATTCCCCTAACTTCCTCCCATCTTCTAGCACTTTAAAATCCCCGCTAGATTCTATCTCTAGCACCACATAGGGCAGTCCTTGCTTGTTTAGCTCGCACATAAAGGGGTCGGGGTCGTTTTGCTCCATATTCCACACGCCACTTCCTTGAAATTCAGCTTGTAGCGATAAATCGGAGAGCTTGTCGCTCATTTGTGCGATAGACGCTTGTCTGCCCCTCTGTTTTTGCAACTCTAGCGCATTATCAATCCCTTGATACTCCCCGCCTTTTGGCATATCTTTATTTATCTCCAAACGCTCGGCGTTATAAGATTCTAAAATTCTAGTATCTTGCGCAAGAGATGAATTTTTTGCACCCACGCCCCATTTACCCTCTACGATAAGCTTCGCCCCAATCATCGCAGGCACGCCTGTAGTATAGCTTACACCTTGCGCATTGACTTCTTTAAAACATTTTTCATGCTCACACACATTATAAATATAAATTGTGCGCTCCTTGCCATCTTTTATCCCGCGCATATAGCAGCCGATATTTGTCTTGCCTTTCGTGCGAGAAGCTAAGCTTGCAGGGTCTGGCAAAAGCGTCTTTAGCACTTCAATAGGCACGATTTTGCCACTCTTATGGCTTACTTCATCAATGCGCAAAAAGCCGATATTTTCTAAAACTTTCATATGTGTGAGATAGCTTTCCCCAAAGGTCATAAAAAAGCGGATTCTTTTTAAACCCTTAATATTGCGGATAAGCGATTCTAGCTCTTCGTGGTAGAGGAGATAGCTGTTTTTCACGCCCACTTCTGGGTAATCCCATTCTTTCATTAAAGCCAAAGGCGCAATGTCGCGCCACTGCCCACCAGCATAAGATTCGTTACTTAAATTTTGCGTATTAGATTCTAATTTGAAATGCTTCTCCTCTCTCTCAAATTTGCGGTAAATGGTATCTTGTTGCAAGTCGGGATTGAGATTCAAATCGGTTTGTGAAACGAGGGAAGTGGCAGAATCTGTTTGGGATTCCAAACTTTGCGCCTCGTGTTCTAAGGTTGTAGATGAATTTTTAGGGTTGTGCGAGGTAAGCGAATGAGGTGTATTAGACATACGTTGTAACGAAGTATCTGCTGCACTCCCTAAAAAGTCGCCACAAGCCGAACGCGCCACCCAATACCGCGCCTTGCTGCTCACCTCTCGCAAATTAATTTCTGGATTAAAGTTTGTTGCAAACGCGTATCCATGGTCTCCTGCGTTGCAATCTAAAATATCAATAGAATAAATTGCATCAAAATAGTGCTTTTGTGCATAGGCGCAAAACACATTTGTAACGCCCGGGTCAAAGCCACTGCCTAAAAGCGCGAAGATTCCAGCTTCTTTGTAGCGTGTGTCATATGCCCATTGCTCTTTGTATTCAAAATGCGCAGAATCTGGATGCTCATAATTTGCAGTGTCTAAATAATGTGTGCGTGTGCGCAAGCACGCTTCCATAATGGTTAAGTCTTGATAGGGCAGGGCGACATTTACCACAAGCTTTGGGCGGTATTTTTCTATCAAAGCCACCACAGATTCCACATTATCGGCATTGACTTCATCTATTTCTATCTCGCCCAAGCCCTTAGCGCGGATAGAATCTGCTATGGCTCTACATTTGCTTAGAGTGCGTGAGGCTAATATTATTTTTGAAAACACATCTCTATTCATCGCCATTTTGTGCGCTACCACGCCCCCAACGCCACCTGCTCCAATTTGTAAAATCGTTGCCATTGCAATCCCTTTGAAGTAAAATGCTTTAATTTTACAAAACTTTGCTTTAAAAATGTATTCTAAAATTATTTAATCTGTGATAGTTCTATTTTCCACGGCTGACTATCAAATTTAACATTTGCAGGGCTTGTAGATGGGAGACATTTTGCTATATTTTTTAAATGCGGATAATATTCGCAAAAAAGTAAGTAAGCTTTCTTGCCGTTGCATAGGATTGTTTTAATTTTTGTTTTGGCTAATAATGTATCAATGGGAGAGATTTCAGTGGGTAATAAATTTTTATCCATACTGCTTTCTCTATTGCCTTGCATATTGCTGCCACGAGATACAATATCCCATAACGCAATATGATGATGAAGCAAAAAAATCTTTTTTGATTCTACGCTTGTTAATTCCACATTGAAAAATTCTTGTAATATTTTCCAGAATCTATTTCTAGGGTTTCCATAATAAAATTCCGCTTCAAATGACATTCTGCTTGGAAAACTCCCAAGTATTAGAATCTTGCTTTCTTTGTCAAAAATAGGCTCAAATCCTGTTTTGATTTGTAAAACGACAGCCATAACACCTCCTTAGACCATTTGCGATAATGATATAATAAAATAATTTAGTTCTCGTGATTTTATAAAAGTCGTCGCCCTTTATAATTTTATATGTATAAAAATGTAACATTAATATATTTTGTTACTAATATTCATAATTTATTATGATAAAACAATATATAGTTTAAATAATATTTTAAAAATAAATTTTTTTGTATCATTAATACACATAAATAGCATTAAAGGAGTAAAAATGTTTAAAAACATGAAAATGGAAACAAAGTTAATTGCATTAGTTTCTGTATCATTTCTTTTAACTCTAATAACAATACTAACATTAAGCAGTATATTACGCAATGCAACGCATAAAGAGACAACGCAACTCTTAGAGCAGCAAATCAAAGAGAAATTAAAAGTATCTGTGGATTCTCTAGCAAAATCTATTGCGGAGGCTATTAAGGACTTAAGTAGTGATGAAGAGAAAATCAAAAAAATGAATGAAATACTTGGAGATATTTATTTTGAAGACGATAAAAGTGGCTATTTCTTCGTATATAGAGAACATTTAAGCGTAGCATATCCCGCATATTTTCAACACTTAGTAGGCAAAGATTATTATAACCATAAGGATTCTAATGGTGTTTATCTCATTAGAGAACTTTTTAATAAAGCTAAAGAGGGTGGCGGATATGTCAATTATATATGGCCTAAAAATCATTCAAATCAAGTGATAGAGGCACCAAAGGTAAGTTATAGTCATTTTATCCCAGATGGTAGCAATAAATTTTGGCTTGCAAGTGGTGTATATATTGATAATATTGAAGCTACTGTTTCGCTAATTGATCAACAATTTACAAAATATGTTTATTGGATAATAGGAATTTCTATTTTTATTTATCTAATCGTCTTTATCCCTCTTGTATTTCTTATTTTACAATCTTTTGTTTATTCTATAAAAATCTTAAGTGATGGTTTGCTTGGATTCTTTTTATTCTTAAATAGACAAGCAGATGTGCCACCCACTATTTCTTTAAAAACAAAAGATAGGCTAGGGAAAATGGCAGAGGCAATCAACACGAATATAGTAAATACTCAAAAGTCATTAGCACTAGATACGCAATTAATAGAGGAATCCCTAGAGATTACGAAGAATATCGGGCAAGGAGATTTAACTAAAAGGATTCATAAACACTCTAATAATCCGCAATTAAATGCGTTGAAAGATTCCTTAAATTATGTCTTAAACACATTGGAGCAAAAAATAGGCAAGAATCTAAACACGATACAAGATTTATTTGAGTGTTATAAAAATTTAGATTTTACAAAAAGCATTGAAGAGGCAACGGGAGAAGTTGAGAAGTCAGCTAATTTATTAGGAAATGAAATGAGGGAGAATTTAAAATATTCCTCACAATCTGCAAATAATCTTGAAAAGAATTCTAATACTCTTACAACAAGAATGCAAGACTTAATAGCCACGATTCAAAATCAATCAGAGCATTTAGCAAAATGTGTGAAAAACACAAACAATATTTACGAATCTATGCACAATATTAACCAAAAAAATAGTGAAATCATAAAACAGGCAGAAGATACAAAAAATATCATAAAAATCATAGCGGAAATAGCAGACCAGACGAACTTATTAGCACTAAACGCAGCAATAGAAGCTGCAAGAGCTGGAGAACATGGAAGAGGCTTTGCGGTGGTTGCTGATGAAGTGAGAAAGCTAGCAGAGAGAACTAGCAAATCACTTAGTGAAATTGAAGCAAACATTAACATTCTAACGCAAGGCATTAACGATATTGGAGGTAATTTAGAAAATCAATCGCAAAATATAGAGGAAATTTATACGCTAATGCAAGAGACAGAATCTGCAAATCAAGAAAATACAAGCATCGCAACAGATACCAATAGTGTAGCACAAAGTATTCAAAATATCGCAAATGAAATATATGCGGACATTAGCAAAAAGAAATTCTAGCGGACAAAATATTCTTTAGTAATACAAATGGAATCCGCGCCGATTTCTACAAAAGCTTCGCTTTGGTAACGCCCTTGCTTTTGCACTTCAAAATATCGGCTCTGCCATAGCCCATTTACAAGTTCTCCATCTCCTAAAATCTGGTCTTCTTTAGTTGTATTTGGGCGCGTCAAGAAAAACTCAACTTTGGCATTTGTCGTGATTTTATCATTTGTTTTATCGCTAATGCGCAGAAAAATCTGGTGGAAGTCTTTTGAATTCTGGTTTTGTGAACCTTCAAATGTAATATTATATTGCTTTAATAATCTAGCACGCATTTGTGCGATTTCATTGGAATTTTCATCAATGTATTGGGAGTTTTGCTGACAAATTCCTTGTAGTTCCACAGGGTTTGAGATGGCAACTTTGAGAGTTAGAACAATAAGTCCGACAACCACCATTGCAAGCAAAAAGATTCCAAATGGCCAGTAATTTTTCATTATTTTCTCCTTAAATACACAAACACAAATAGCAATAATATTACAAATAACATGACATATAATAAAGTGCGTACTGCAATTTGCACACCTTTATTTTGCTTTGGAAAACTATGCTCTAATTCTACATTATGATACGTTGCAATCCTATCTGCAATATCTACAAAACCATTTAACAAAAATGCAGAAATACTCTGTGGCGTTAGCCCATCATCTTTGTTGGGAATTAATGGGATAATATAATCCCAATATACTTCTTTTTTATCAAACATTTTCTCGGCTTCAGGGCTTGCAATAATATTAATTTTCTTTTCAAAATGTGTGAAAAAGAGAAGCACATAAGGACTTTTAAGATTTTGTGTAAAGAGCTGTTCCTGCTCTTGAATACTTTTATTTCCTAAATTCTCAAGAGCAACAACATACAAAGAAACACCCGTCTTTTCATACACTTCATTGGACAGAATCTCTATAAAACCCACCGTTTTTTCAACAAGCTGATTTTGATTTTCTAGCACATAAGATTTTGCAAAAGTAAGAGTGCAAAAAAATAGGGAGAGAATCCCTATTTTTAAAAATTTTAGCATTAATTAGCCAACAAAAAGAAGCATATTGGGAATAAAAACAACCGAAATGGATACGATAATCGCAATGATGTGTGCTATAAAAAGCATTTTTTCTAATCCGTTGTATTTAATCATTGTTATTCTCCTTTGGGCGCATCTTTAAAATGTTGCGCATTTGTTTTGCTTGTCATTTGTAATGTATTTGCATTTTCAATTACATAGGGATTGTTTGCTTGCGCTTTTTGTGTTATAACTGCTGCATAACCCAAACAAAACACGACAGAAAGTAGTAATACAACTGCCACAAAATATCCCAAAAGTCCATTCACTCCAAATAATCCGTTCATACGCAGCTCCTTAATTCTTTTCTGAATAGATAAAATGCGCTAAAGCTTCTTTTTGCTTATCTGTTAGCATCTGTGTTTTAAAGGAAGGCATAATACCAATGTGCCCTTTTTTACCCTTCTCAAGCACCTCAGCAACAAAAGCTGGCGTTCCATATTTACTCAAATCTGGTGCTAAACCACCCATTCCTTTGCCGTCGTCTCCATGGCATGCTGTACAAGTTGCAGCACTAAAAAGTTCTTTTCCCTTAGTGACAAGATTAGGGTATTTTGTCTTTTTTGCTTCTGAAATTTCAGCCATCACATACGCGGCAACCGCTCTGTAATCTTCTTCTGTATTTAAGACACCGGGAGCTGTTTCGCTCATTGGCAACATATCGCCAAGTGTATAGCCTAGACCTTTACTTCCTTCTTTCATTGTGCGAATAATGCCTTCTTCTTTGCCCCATTCAAGCAAGTTCGCAGCAGTCCCGTTTATGCCTTCTGTTGTGATTCCATGACATTGTGAACATTGCACCAAATAAAGGTTTTGTCCCATTTTTGTCAATGTTCCTGCGTCAATATTTTTCCACTTCTCTTCAAATTTTGCATTGTATGCTTTTACTTCTTCGTTGTATTCTCCAATTTGAGAGTAAGAGTTTAGAGGATATCCCACAAACCAATACCATAATGCCCAAATGATAAGCACAAGATAAGTTACACCCCAACCTATTGGAATATCATTTTTAAATTCTTTAATGCTGTCCCATTCTCCTTCTGCTAGTTCGCCGTCTGCTTTGCTATCTCTCATTTTCTTGATGTAACCACCCACAATGAAAATAGTCAAAGCTAAAATTGCCACGGCTCCAGCTAATCCAAGCACATTTATGCTATCGCCTAAATTAAACCATTCCATTTAGCTCTCCTTCTTTTTGTCTTGATTATTACGCTTTTCTATTAAACGATCATCTAGCTCATCATCTAGAGCAAGCCTTGCGTATTTTTCATAGTCTATTTTTCCGCCCCTTTGATTTTTGTATAGGTGGTAAATGTAAGCATATAACAACACCACCAATAGTAACGTAATAAACCAATACGCATACGCTTGAATTACTCGTATCGTTTCATATTCCACGATTAATTTGCCCTTCTTTTTTGTCCCAAGCTATTAAGATACGCAATTAATGCAACAATTTGCTTAATTTCGCCTCTATCTAACGCAGCCTTAACTTCTGGATCTTTCATATCTTCTGCTAAAATCTTAGCTTCTGCTAAAATCTCTGCTCTAGCTGCTTCTAAGTCGCCTAGTTTTGGATTATTTTCCGTATCATAAGGCACTGCAAATACGACTTTTTGTGTGTATGCTTCTGCATAGGCTGTATCTACATCTATATTTTTCTTATACAAGTGTGCATAAGCTGGCATAATAGATCCTGGAATTACTGCTTCTGGATTTAGCATATGCTCTTCGTGCCAATCTGTCGTTCTATAATCACCGACACGGTGCAAATCTGGACCTGTTCTTTTTGAACCCCAAAGGAAAGGTCTATCATAAGCATATTCACCACTTAGACTATATGCACCATAGCGATCTGTCTCTGCTTTAAATGGACGCACAAGTTGAGAATGGCAAGCATTACAGCTCTCTGCAATATAAATTTGACGCCCTGCAGTTTCTAATAGTGTATAAGGTTTAAGATTTTCTGTTGGGCGTGAAGCCTTTGCAAAATCAGGTAAAATCTCAACCAACCCCGCAATAGAAAATACCAATAAAAATACTACCGTAAAGAAAAACGGATTTTTTTCTAACCAATGAAACATTACAACCCTCCCTTACGCTGCCATAGGTGTTGCAAATCTTGGCTCTTTTTCAAGAGTTTTGCTAGCTACAATTGTCATTACAATGTTATAAGTAAAGATAATAAATCCAATTAAATACATTGCTCCACCAATTGCACGAATTGTGTAATAAGGCATTAATACAGTCACTGTATCAATAAATGAATATGCCAAGCTTCCAAACTCATCGGTTGCCCTCCACATCATACCTTGTGTAATTCCTGCAATCCACATACTTGAGAAATAAAGAATAATTGCTGTTGTTTGAATCCAAAATTGAATATCCATTAACTTCTTAGAATAAATTTCACGACCAAATAAACGCGGAGTCATATGGTAGCAAGCCGCAATAATCGTAAATCCAACCCAACCTAGAACTCCATCATGAACATGTCCTATAATCCAATCTGTAAAGTGTGCTAATGCATTAACAGATTTAATGGATTGAATAGGACCTTCTAGTGTTGAAAGCATATAGAAAGTTGAAGCAAGAATTAAAAATTTAATCAGTGGAGATTCCTTTAGTTGATGCCATTGCCCTTTCATTGTGAGTAGCATATTAACCGCTGTTCCCCAAGAAGGTAAAATCAATACAACAGAGAAAATTGAACCCATTGTTTGCATCCAATCAGGTACTGTAGAGTAAATAAGGTGATGGCTTCCTGCCCAAATATAAACAAACATTAAGCCCCAAAATGAGAATAATGTTAATTTGTAGGAGAAAATCGGTTGTCCAGATTCTTTTGGTAAGAAGTAGTAAATCACGCCAATAATTCCAGAAGTAAAAACAAAAGCAACAGCATTATGACCAAACCACCATTGCACCATCGCATCATTTGTTCCAGCATAAAGTGAGATAGAATGCCACATAGAACCCACACCTGAAATTAGGTAAGTTGGCACAGAAAGATTATTGAAGATATAAAGTGCAGCAATTGCTACAAATGTCGCAATAAAATACCACAAACTAATATAAATCGTTTGTTCGCGCCTTACACCCATTGAGCCAAATAAACTAATGCCCCACAATACCCATACAACAACCACTAGTAAATCAAGTGGCCAAATTAATTCAGAATATTCTTTGGATTGTGTAAGCCCGGCAAATAAGCTCACCACAGCTAAAGCCATAAGCACAATATAAACCCAAAAATGTAAATGTCCAATTGCTTTTAAGAATGGGTATTCGTTGTAAGAGATTTTTAAAACCCTTTGTCCTAGATAATACCAAGCCGCCCAAATACCACTTAGTGTGAATCCATAAATGATTCCATTTGTGTGTAAAGGTCTTAGTCGTCCAAATGTCCCAAACTCACCAGCAAGATAATTAAGGTTTGGAAAAGCCATTTGAAAAGCGATTACAACACCCAACAATAATCCAACAATACCAAATGCGATCGTTGCAAAAAGAAATAATTTTGCAATGGAGTAATCATACTCTAACGCAGGATTTGATTGCATACATGCTCCTTCCTCTTAAGATTTCCCTCTAAGATTTTTACAGAGAATTCCATAATTCTATAAAATTTCACATAATCACTAGCTTAAAAATAGCTAACATTTGATTGACAAAAAACTTAAGATTTTCAGATTGTAACGATAAAATGCAGAAATTTTATAAATTTTGTTCTAAAAATGGAGAGAAAAATACAAAGTCACCTAGGTTTTTTTTGAGATAATCACGCACCACACTGCATTTGATCTTAAAGAGCAGAAACACTCTTTCATCTTTTCTTGCGCACGATTCCATAGATTCAAAATTTCCCATTCCTTTTGCCAAGATGACATCAGCTTGTCTGTAAATCTCTTTTGCTTCTATACTTGCTAGAGACTCTATAAATCCTGGACTTAAAACCCCACTATCTATGACTTTGCTGATTGTTAATAATGTAGAATCACTATTTTGCAAATCTCTTAACGTAATGTCATTAATAATTTCAGCCCCACGCACAAAATAATAAATCTTCAAATTAGGATACAGAGCTTTTAATGCGACGATTAAAATCTCATCAAATTCATTTTCTCCGGCATTATCGCCGATAAACACTAATTGTCTTGCGGTTTTAATTTTTTTCATAAAAGGTTCCAAAGCAAAGTGTGCAAAATGTTCTTTTAAAATCTTTTTAGCTTCCAACTCTAAATCAAAACTACACTGTGCGCCATAGTCAATCACATTGCCAAGCACGCAAATACGCACAGCATATTCTAAAATCTCTTTTGCGCTTAAATTTTGTTTTAACATTTCTTCTAAACATTGCATAAAGCCTTGTTTGTAGATTCTAGCTTGTGCGATGCTTTTAGTTTTAATCTCCAAATAGGGCGAAGAATTCTTTAGAATTTTTGCAATTTTTTCATAAACCAAAACTGCAAGCAGAGTAGGTGGAATCTCAAAATCTCCATTTAATATGATTCCTTTTTGCGTAAAAAATGTGCGAAGTTTTTTTTGAAGTTTTGTCTTATCTTTAGTGCTCAAAGTAGAAAAATGTGTAGGATTCTCTAAAAATATTCGAAAATTATCCAAATTCTCAAACACCAATCCAACAGCTTCTAGCACACTTTGTTCTAAAGTGCTATTTTGGAGTTTTGTAGTAGCCCGTGCTTGTTTTAATAAACATTCAAGGCAAGCATATTGTAAATTAATGGTCTATTCCTTTGCTTTTACATCAATTGCCTTGCCCCACATTAGGCGATACTTACGCTTTAAAAACTCAATTTCTTCTTGTGCTACGCGTAACTGCTCACGCAAAATTGCAATGGTTTTTTTATCATCTTCATACACTTCTTGTGTATTAAATAATGCATCTTTTAGAAATTGATTCTCATTTTTTACGCTTGAAATCGTCTCTTCTTTGGAGCTTACTACCTTTTCGTGCAAACTTAGAATCGTGCCAATAGTTTTTTCTACAAAATCATTATCCACAGCTATATTTGTGGAGTTTGCCAACATTACAGCATTACCGATTATCGTGCTTTGCACAAGTGCTTGTGTTCCGCTACTTGCGTCAATTAGAAATTCTCCATTTTCTTGCTTACTTTTTAGTGTTCCGCTTGCTACCATTTCTAGGATTTTTTCTTTGTCCAAGTGTGCTAGTTTTGCAAATTCCTCTAGCCCAACCCAAGATTCCATAATATTCCTTATAAAATAACTTCAATTTCGCTAGAATCTAGCTCAACGTTTTTTGCTTTCATTACGCGATCTTCTTTAAGTTTTTCTCCAAGCTCTGTATTGCTTAGTGCTAAAATTTGCATTGCTAAATATGCACTATTTACAGCACCTGTTTTTCCAAGTGCAAGCGTTGCTACAGGCATACCTGAAGGCATTTGCACGGTGGATAATAAGGAATCCAATCCGTCTAATACGCCTCCTTTTAATGGCACGCCAATTACAGGTTTTGCTGTCATTGAAGCCACAGCTCCTGCTAAATGTGCAGCCATTCCAGCAGCTGCAATAAAAACTTTCGCACCCTTTTCTTCTGCATTTTTGACATATTCTTTCGTGCGATTTGGGCTTCTATGTGCTGAGGAAATAACTATTTCATAGGGCACATCAAATTTTTTTAGGACATTAATGCACTCTTCCATTACAGGATAATCACTTTTGCTTCCCATTAAAATTGCTACGAATTCCATTTTTCTCCTTTAAAATGCCGTGAGTGAGATTCCTAAGCCAAATAAAAATCCTCCCACTAGAAAAAATAAAAAGATATATAAAAAAATATAAATAATCATCGGCAATAAAACAAGCCACCATGACCACTGGATTTTCCCAGCGAGTTTTAAACCGATAAATAAAACTTGCAATAATACTAAAAATAAATCAAGCATTCTTATTCTTCATTCTCTAATCCAAAAGGCTTTTTTGTGGCCTTTAGGCGCAAAATTCTAGCTCCTTCTGTTGCTAAAACTTCATACTCACAATATTCATCACTAATCACATCGCCAACCACAGGCATCCGCTCTAATAGACTAAAGACATATCCACCAATGGTAACTTGCTCTGTGTCTTCCTCAAAAGTGATTCCAAGCACATCTGCTACGCGCTCTAAGTCAAGCATTCCATCAAAAGAGTAGGAATCCTCGCTAATTTTGTGGCAGTCATCACTTTTTTTGTCATGTTCATCACTAATATCACCCATTACCTCTTCTAAAATATCTTCCATTGTAAGAAGTCCAGCTGTTCCTCCATACTCATCTACAACAAGTGCAGTATGGATTTGACGGCGATTCATTTGGTTTAGAATATTAGAAATTGATGCACTCTCTGGAACGATAATCATCTCACGCACCAAATTTTCAAGTTTTTTAGAGGGGTTTTCACTAAGCATAGTCTCTAACAAGTCTCTTAAATGCACCATTCCAATAATATTATCTTTTCCTTCCTTGCAGTAAGGATAACGGGTGTGTTTTGTAGTGGTTACAATCCGCATATTTTCTTCATAAGTGTTATCATTATAAAGGCAAATCATATCTTTTCTAGGTGTCATAATCTCCTTTGCCATTGTATCAGAGAAGCTCACTGCATTTTGGATAATCTCATTTTCAATCGTATCTAAATATCCTCCTTTTAAACTCTCGCCCACAATGATTTTTAACTCTTCCTCAGAATGTGCACTCTCTTCTCCCTCGCTTGCGGGTTTAATATGTATTGTATGGAGAATCATTGTTGCAATAAAATCAAAAATCTTAATCACAGGATAAAATACAATCCAAAAAATATGCAAGGGTCTAGCCACAAGTAGCACAGCTTTTTCTGCTTTTGCAATGGCAATAGACTTTGGCACAATCTCTCCAACGACTACATGTAAAAGCGTGATAAAGCTAAATGCTACTATAAAGCTTACAGAATGCAGTAAAACAGGATTCTCTCCGATGAAATACTTAAAAGGAGCTTCCAGCAATCTAGCAACTGCAGGTTCTCCAACCCAACCAAGCCCAAGAGATGAAAGCGTGATTCCAAGCTGTGTCGCAGAAAGATAGGAATCTAATTGTCCAGTAATCTTTAAGGCGAGTTTTGCACCACTTACTTCACGTCTTGAAAGCTCTTCTAAGCGGGAACGACGAATTTTGACAATTGCAAACTCTGAGAGAACAAAAAAACCATTTAGTAAGACCAAAAATAATGCGAAAATTGACAAGAGAAACGACTCAATTTCCAAAAAAGACTCCTTTTTGTGAATAAAAAATTCTGTTATTTTAACATTATTTTCTTTGGAATCTAATTTTTTGTTAAAAAATTCAATAACACCTCATTAAATTACAAGTTCTCTAAAAGCAAGTTTTAAAATAGAAAATAAAATTATCAAGCATTCTAGGTTTATTAACTAAAAATAGCGACAATTAACCCCTGTATAAAGCAACGTTTACACACTAAAATATTTTCAAGAGAAATGATTGTTAATTGCGTATTTTTAAAATAGAAGTAAGTTTTAGTGAATGTTTAGCAGAATCTTAAGATTCTAGCAGTTCTTGTAATTCTTGGGCATTGATGATATTAATACCTAGTTCCCTAGCTTTTGTGAGTTTTGAGCCTGCATCTTCTCCACAGAGAAGGAAATCTGTTTTTTTGGATACACTTTTGCTGACTTTTGCTCCTAGGGATTCTAATAACTCTTGATAGTCTTCGCGCTTTTTAGGAAGTGTCCCAGTAATCACAAATGTTTTGCCTGTAATTTTAGAGTTTTGTATGGGATTTTGTGCGCTACAAGTTGGTGCAATATGCTTTAGCAGGCGTAAAAGTCTTGTTTGATTAACAGCGCAAAACTCCACTAAAGATGCTGCCATTTCTGCACCAAAACCATCAAGGGCAATAAACTCTTCATAGCTTTTTTGATAAAATTCAATCCCATACGCATTTGCTAGTTTCTTGCTAGCTCCCTCTCCAATGTGTTCAATCCCAAGTGCATTGATAAACCGCCAAAGTTCCACTCCTTTTGTAGCTGCAATGGCTTGAATAAGATTGTTGATTTTTTTTTCCTTAAAGCCCTCTAAATCCTCTAAATCACTAGCTTGAAGTGTAAAAATGTCTTCAATATTTTGAATTTTTTTTCTTTCAAATAAAAGTTCTACGATCTTATCTCCCAAGCCATCAATATCAAGTGCTTTTTTGCTTGCAAAATGTGTAATGGAGTTTTTTACTCTTGCTTGGCAGTTGAGATTCTGACATTTTATAAGCTTTTCCTCCACCAAAAGCGCACTATTGCAAATGGGACATTGTGTTGGAATCGCACAAGGGTATTGTGTGCCATCACGCAAGGCGGGCAAAGATTTAATGATTTTTGGAATCACATCACCGCTACGGATTAGCACAACATAATCATTAATTTGAATATCTTTTTTTTGGATTTCATCAAAGTTGTGTAGGGTTGCACGGCTAATCTTTGCACCCTCTAGTAACACAGGTTCAAGCTCTGCTACTGGAGTAATCATTCCTGTTCTTCCAACTTGAAGAGTAATGCTTAAGAGTTTTGCTTTTTTTTCAATGGCGGGAAACTTATAAGCACAGGCAAAACGAGGAGATTTAATAGTAAAACCTAAGGAATCTTGCGCACTAAAGGCATCAATGCAAAGCACCATTCCATCTAGCATAATAGGATAGGAATCACGCATTTGCATTAAGTGGGTATAGGCGGTTTGCACTGCTTTTGCATTAGTGCAGAGTTCTATAAAAGGTGGTTTTTGGAATCCTAATGCATAAATCCCTTGCATTAGGGTAAAAAAACTATCAAAATTCGTATGTGTCAGGGAGCTTTTAATAGAGCTCATAAAATCTTTAATCTCGCATGCTCCTATCCCCCAAGGGATAAATTGTAATCTTCTGCTTGCAGTGATTTTAGAATCTAATTGACGCAAACTTCCTGCTGCACAATTTCTAGGGTTCGCAAAGAGAGATTCTCCTTTTTGTAGGCGCATTTGATTTAATGCGTCAAAATCATCTTTAGCAATCACACACTCTCCTCGAATCTCAATGCGTCCTTTATACGCAATACTTAAGGGGATGCTAGGAATTGTACGTGCATTTTGTGTTACATTTTCGCCAATAAAGGCATCGCCTCTTGTTGCAGCGCAAGTTAAGATTCCATTTTCATAGAGTAGATTAAGGCTTGCACCATCAAATTTTGGACTAATTGCAAAGGAGAGGTTATCTCTTCCTAATGCGCGGCTAGTGCGCGCAATCCACTCTTCTAATTCCTCTAAATTGAAAATATCCTCTAAACTCCACATTCTTTTAAGATGTGTGTGTTTGTCAAAGTGTTCTAAAATCTTATCTCCAACGCGTTGTGTGGGAGAGTCTTTAGCAATTAGTTGCGGATTTTTTGCTTCATAGGCGACTACTGCGTGGTATAAAAGGTCATATTCTTCATCGCTTGCTATTGGGTCATCTAGGACATAATAGTGCTTTGCCCAAAGATTTAGGCGTGCAACTGCTTCTAAGTAGGAATTTTGTGTCATTATAAATCAAGCTTTAGTGCTTCATTGTCCATTATGCCAATACCTTTATTTAGTGTGTTTTGTGCAATTTCTTTAGCTTCATCAAGTGAATGCATTGTGCAAGTGCCACATTGTAGAGGATTTGCTTCTGGGATTGTTGTTGTTTTTAGCACATCTTGCATGCTTTTCTCCCAAGCAGTTTTTACAGATTCTGCGCTTGGATTGCCAATCAAACTCATATAAAAACCTGTGCGACAACCCATTGGAGAGATGTCAATAATCTCTGTGGAATTGCCATTTAAATGCTCACGCATGAAACCAGCAAAGAGATGTTCTAGCGTATGGATTCCTTTTTCACTTAAAATCTCAACATTAGGCTTACAAAAGCGCAAATCAAATACGCTTATTGTATCTCCCTTTGGTGTGTGCATTGTTTTTGCAAGGCGAACTGCTGGAGCTGGCATAAGCTTGTGATCAACTTTAAAGCTATCTAGTAGCGGCATAGGATTCCTTTAATGTAAAAATAAAAGCGTAATGCTAACACAATTTTTAAAATTTAGTGTTAAATTTGTGCGACAAAAATTATAGAGTAAGAGTAACAAAAAAGAGAATAAATGCGGTTTTTAAAGTCCTAAATAGGCTATTTGCCAATTACAGATTATTTCTTAGGATTACACAAGGGTTAAGACAAAGCAGTTTTATTGTCATTAAATTTTCAATCTTAGGAGGATTTAGCGAGACTTTTAGAAGTAAAAGTATTGATGGAGTATTTATTTTAACTCTTTTAGCACAGCAGATTTTATCAATAAGAATCCAAAAAAGAAGCATTATAGATTCTTTAGTGCGTTTTTGTGTTGGGTTGATTTAAGTGGAATCTTAGCGATATTAAAAATCAAACTTTTATTAAATAAGCAAGACCTTCTTTGAAGCATATTAAAAATATTTAGAAAAGGCAAAAGTTTAAAATTAGAATTTACAACGGAGATTTTAAAATATTTTTTACTTGCAAGAGTTTTATGACTTTTAAAGCTAAGGAAGAGAGGGGAATAGAGTCTAAGCTATCTGTGTGAAAAAACTCTGCTTTAGAATTAGCAATGGCAGATTGTTGAGTAATATAGCAATGCACCTTAAGAGTATATTTTGTGTAAGCGTGTTTTAAGATTCCAATTTGCTGATGGGTCATAGAATGTGAAATTTCTGGAAAATTATAAAGTCCAAAGTAGAGTTTTTGTGTGCTTTTGATAAGGGCGATTTTAGAATCTTTAATGCAGATTGCAAGATGTAGAGATTTTTTAAGGTTACGCTTTTGTGTTTTGATTGTAAGAGTTTGCCAAAAATCCTTACCTTGACAAAATTTAGAAATTGGACAAATTGTGCATTTAGGAGATTTTGCGGTGCAGATTAATGCGCCTAAATCCAATAAGGCTTGATTGTGATTAAAAGAATCTTGTAAATTTAAAATTGCTTTTGCTTTTTGTTCTAACTGCTTTTGTGAAGGATTTTTTAGAGCAAAGAGGCGGATTAAAATGCGCTTGATATTAGAATCTACAAAGCTAACGCTTACATCATAACCAAAACAGGCAATGGCTCCAGCAGTGTAGGCACCAATTCCGGGAAGCTTAATTAAGCTTTCTACTTCTCTTGGTAGTCCTGTTTTTGCGCAGATTTTTGCAAGTTTTTGCAGATTTCTAGGACGCGTGTAGTAACCTAACCCTTGCCAAGAGAGCAAAATGTCTTCTTCTTTTGCCTGACTTAGAGCTTCTAAATTTGGAAATTTTTCTAAAAATGGAAAAAAGTAACGCTCTAGCACAACTTTTACTTGTGTTTGTTGTAGCATAATTTCGCTAATTAGCACTACATAAGCGCGGTTTGGAATTGTTTTATTGCGCCAAGGAAGAGTGTGGCGTCCCTTGACTTTATACCAACTAAGAAGAGTATTTTGAAATTCTTTAACTTGCATTTAAAGATGCGGAATAATATGTTCTTTGTAAAGTTTTAGAATTTTTTTGGAATCTTCAAGTTTAGAAGAAAGTAATTTTAAAGAAAGTGTTGTGAGTGGCACTTGTTTTTTAAGCTCTAAAATCTGTTCTAAGCAATCTTGTGGTGTGCCAATAATCATATTTTCTAAAATCTTATCCTTATTGAAAAATTCAGCTCTAAATTCTTCATAGTCTGTTGTTTTAATGATAGCTTCAAATGTTGGATTTGCTTCATTTGCACGGATCATACATTGCGAGAAAATATCTGCTCCAATGTATGCTTTTTCTTCTGCTTTGCTTCTATCTTCGTCAATGTAAATTGCGCGCGTTAGTATAAACTCAAAAGATTTTGTCGCTCCATTTTGCATAAAAAGCTCATAAATCTCTTTTGCATGTTTAAGGCTAAGCGTAAAAGCCCCTAAAAAGTTATAACCACGTATTGCAGAATCTTTTAATGTTTGCTTATCTAAACTTGCAATAAAAAAAGGGATTAATCCTTTAGGGTGTGGGCGTATGGAAACATTATTAATATCAAAAAATTCCCCTTCAAATTGAACTTGGTCTTTAAAAAGTAAATTATGGATAATTTCTGCATTTTCTAGCATAATTTTGCGATTATTTGTTACATTGCTCCCCATTGTAATATCAAAAATCGGGAATGCACCGCGTGCAAAACCAAATAAAAAGCGTCCTTTGCTTAGCAAATCTAACGTAGCAATTTCTTCTGCGAGTTTGATAGGGTGGTAGTGGGGTAATAAAATCGCTGCAGAGCCAATTTTTATGTGTTTTGTACGTGCTAGTGCGTGGCTTATTAATGCAATAGATGCTGGGCAGAGTGTGAAGCTGTTAAAATGATGCTCTCCAATCCAAGCTTCATCAAACCCGAGAGAATCTGCGTATTCTACCAACTCTATTGCATTAGAAATGGCAGAAGTTTCGTTGTTTTCCCAATTTTCAACGAGTTCAAAAATACCACTTTTCATTACTTTTCCTTAGCATTTTAATGTTTGCATATCAATGACATAGCGGAATTTTGCCTTTCCACTTGTCAGATTTGCATAGGCTTCATCAATTTGGTCTGCACGAATGATTTCTGTTTCTGGATAAATTTTGTATTTTAGTGAGTAATCTAGCATTTCTTGTGTTTCTTGCATTCCACCAATGAGTGAGCCATAGACTTTACGTCCTGCACTAAAAACTAAGTTTGTAATATTGATATTTGGGCTAACTTCACTTGGAGGAAGTCCAACAATGGCAAGCTCTCCACCAAAGCTTAGGAGGTTTATATATTGCATCGGATCATAAGCAGTTGGAATTGTGGAGATGATGAGATTAAAACGTTCTTTGATATTTTCTGTGCTATCGAAAAGTTTTGTTACACCTAGATTTAGAGCTTCCTTTTCTTTATTTTTGTTGCGCGCAAAGACATACACTTCAGCGCCCATTTGCAAAGCGTATTTTACCGCCATTACACCTAGTCCTCCAAATCCTGCAACAGCGACTTTATCGCCCTTTTTTACTCTACTAAATTTGAGAGGAGAATAAGTTGTGATTCCAGCACATAGTAAGGGAGCAACTTTTTCTAAGGGAGCATTTTGTGGCACACAAACTGCGAAATGTTCATTAACTACGATGTTGTTAGAATATCCCCCGTAAGTGGGTTCATTATCGTGAAAACAATCGGCGCAATCATAGGTAAAAACACATTTTCCATTTTGGCAAAATTGCTCTTGACTTTTTTTGCATGCGTCGCATTCTCCGCAGCTATTGACCATACAGCCAACACCAGCATAATCCCCTGTTTTAAACTTACTAACTTTGCTACCAACTGCTACAACTCTCCCAGCAATCTCGTGTCCGGGAACCATAGGGTAGATTCCTTTGTGCCATTCGCTGCGAGCAGAATGAATATCACTATGGCAGATTCCTGCAAATAAAATTTCAATCACAATATCTTTTTCGCCCATAGGGTGACGCGTAAAAGAAAATTTCTCAAATTTAGAATCCTTGTCTTTTACTGCATAACCAAAAGCTGGAATCCTTTGCCCTAAAGGAATATTTTTAAAATCTTGCATAGTAATCCTTTGTGTTATAGATTTGAAATTATATGCTTTAATACTTTAAAAAGTTGCTAAAATTGCATAGAATTTTAGGAATGCTTTAAAAAGTATTCCATACAAATTAGCAAGGCAATTTTAATAAGAAATGGAAGTAGAAATCACAGATAGTTTTGCACTTTTAGCATTTTTAAAAGGCAAGGAATTCTTACCAAAAATGGAATCTAATTGTAATTTTAGTGATAAAAAACATTGGTGGTGGCCTAACGCGTTAAGTTTTGAAGTGGTTGTGGGGGCGATTTTAGTCCAAAACACACGTTGGGAGCAAGTGGAGTTTGCGTTAGATGTGTTAAAAGCAAAAAGTGTGCTAAATGTGGAATCCTTGTCAGAAATGCCTCAAGAGTTTTTGCAGGAATACTTAAGGAATATAGGGTTTTTTCGTCAAAAAGCCGTGCGCTTACAAATGCTTTGTTGCAACATATTAAGTGATTTTGGGGATTATCCTAACTTTTGTGAGAGTGTGGATAGGGAATGGCTTTTAGGGCAAAAAGGAATCGGATTTGAAAGTGCTGATGTTATTTTAAACTATGCTTTAGGGCGTGAAATAATGGTTGCAGATGCCTATACCTACAAGCTTTTAAAAAGTTTTGGTTATACTCTAGAGTCCTATGAAGCAATGCAGGAGTGGCTCATACAAGGTGTGATAGAGAATTATGCTAAAGTGTGTACGTTGTATGGATTTATGATTCCGCTTAATTTACTTTTTGCACGATTTCACGGAAAAATTGTAGAGTATGCAAAAAATTTAAGGAGAAAATGATGGAGCAAAATATGCAAAAATCTGAAGCATTAGATTTATTTTTAGAGATATGTAAAATTCCGCATGCTAGTAAGAATGCAGAAGCACTAAGAGAGTGGATTGTGGAGTTTGCATTGCAGTGTGGAGCAAGTGTGCAGTGTGATAAGATAGGAAATATTCATTGCATTAAGGGGGCTCCAAAGCTGTGTTTGCAGGGGCATTATGATATGGTGTATGTGTCTAAAAATACGCATTTTAGTGTAGAGCCTGAGTTTGTGAAGGATAGGGGGAGAGTGTATCTACAAGCAAAGGATTCTAGTCTTGGTGCTGATAATGGTATTGCAGTGGCTTGTGCTCTTATTGCTTTAAAGGAGTGTAGGAATATTGAGTGTTTATTTACTAGTGATGAAGAAATTGGAATGATTGGAGCAAATAATATTGCCCTAGATTTACAAGCAGAATATGTGCTAAATTGCGATAGTGAAGATATTAATGAAGTAGTATATGGCTGTGCTGGGGGTTATGATTTGGAGAGTAAAATTACGTTTCCACTTATCACTCTTGGACAAGATTGTGTGTTTTATAAATTAGAATCCAAAGGCTTTGATGGTGGTCATAGTGGAATTATGATTCACAAGAATATTCCAAATGCAATTATTGAATGTTCTAAATTAGCAAGTAAGCTAGTGGAGAGTGGTGCGCTTATTGTGCAATTTAGCGGGGGAGAGAAGCGTAATTCTATCCCTATTGGCGCAGAGCTTTGTGTCGCAATTCCACAAGGAAAGCTACAAGAGTGCGAAAAAATTCTAAAAAATTCTAAAGATTTTAGTGCTCAAATTATAGAATCGCATAAGCAATATTTTGACGCAAAACCTTTGCTTGAAGCAATTTTAAGTCTTGAAAACGGCGCACTTGTAATGCGCGAGAATGTGCCGATTCTATCAAGCAATATTGGGATTTTAAGACAAAGTGTAGAGGAAGAGAAAATTGTTTTTACTCTTGTAGCAATGGGTAGAGGGAATGAGAAATTGTTGATGCTGGAGCATTTAGAAAAAGAAAAAAATAAGCTAAAAAATTTAGGTTTTAACGTAGAGATTAAAGATTATTATGCACCTTGGGAGAGGGAAGATAATGCTTTTGTGCAAAAAGTGTGGGAAATTTATAAAGGATTTGGCGGAGGAGTTGAGCTAAAAGAGATTCACGCGGGGCTAGAATGTGGAATCTTAAAACAAAAATACCCCAAAGCTAGTTTCGTATCCATTGGACCAACAATTTTAAATCCGCATTCTTTAAGAGAGAAACTAGATGTGGGAAGCTTTGTGCATTTTGATAGGATTTTAAAAGAGATTCTAAGAAGATTTGACGCATTTTAGTCTAACGCAAAAGAGATTCTGATACAATGGCGCGAAATTTCAATTAGGATTTATAATGCAAAATGACTTTAAAAATAATTGGAAACTTCTTGTCTCTAGCGCGCTTTTGAGTGTTTGTGTGGCAAGTTTTGCAGCACCTTCATTGGTGAGTGGAATCGCATTTTTTGTTAATGGATATCCTGTAACTTTGGTTGAGTTATATAAAATGCAACAACAAGAAAAAATTCCACAAGATGTAGCAGTGGATCGTTTAATTAATGAACGTTTGCACGAAGAAGAGATTAAAAAGCGCAAACTTACTGCAAGTGATTTGGAGATTGAAGATGAAATCCAAAGAGTTGCAAAGCAGAATAAAACGACACTAGAGAAAGTGCGTAAATATGTAGAGGGCAATGGTGGAAGTTGGAATGCTTATAAGGCAAGTATTAAAAAGGAGATTCTAAAGCGTAAGTTGTATCAGAGTATCACACAAGAGAGCATAAGAATGGTTGATGATAAGGAAGTGCGTGAGTATTATAATGCTAATCAAAGTGATTTTTTAATTCCTCAAAGCATTGATGTTGTGAAGTTTTATAGTAAAGATAGTGCAGCAATTGAGCGCTTGATTCAAAGTAATGGCAAATCTGTTTCTCCTAGCGTAAAACAAGAAAATGAAGTCTTACAAATTGCAGCATTAAACCCTCAAGTTGTGCCATCTTTTACGCAAGGCAAAGTGGGTGGATTTACGCCAATTTTTCCTATTGGAGAGGAGTATGTAACATTTTTGATTAAGAGCAAGCATAATCCTGTGCTTTTACCTTACGAGAATGCTAAAAATATTGCATTGCAAAAAATTATGCAACGCAAGGAAAATTATGTGATTTATGAGTATTTTGAAAAACTACGTTCAAACGCAAAGGTAGATATTGTGCGCTTAAACTAAAGGGCAATAATGATTAATGGAGATTTCAGCTACAAGAGTTTCTTTGAATGGTTGAAAAAGTGGAATCTTAGAAGTAGAGATGTTAAAAATGATACGATTGCATAATGTGCAATTAAGGGAGCAATATAGCATAAATAACGAGTTTCTAAGTGCTTCTTTGGGGATTTGGCTATCAAAATAAAGGTTGTAAAATGGGTAAAATTTTCTTTTTTGACAAGGATTTTTATTTAGTGTTAGATTAGGCACAAAAGTTTAAAGAAAAATTTATTAAAGTTACAATAGGCTTCCAAAAAGCCATAAAGGCTTAAAGAATTATAAAGGCTTATAGTATGTGGGTTACAAAATCCTATGATGATAAATTCCAACAAGAATATAAGATAGAACGTAAATTACTAGAAATAAAGGGAGCAAAGCACACTTTAGAATTGTTTAATTCTCAAGCTTTTGACGAGATTGCTTTGCTAGATGGAGGATTGTTGCTAAAGAATCTCCTTTGTGTGCAAAGTGAGTTTTTAGCGCATTTAAGTGCTTGTTCGCATAAGAATCCTAAGCGTGTGCTAATTGCTGGGGGTTTCAATCTTGAGCTTGCTTTTGAATTCTTGCGTCATAGTGCGTTGCAAGTGGATTTCTTGCAGTTTGATTTGAAGGTTTTGGAATCCTTAATTAGCTTTTTACCGCACTATAAAGAGGTTATGGATACAGAGCGATTCCAACTTATTCCACAACTTAGTGAGGAATTTCTAGCTCAAAATGCGCAAGAATATCGCGTGAAATACGATATTATCTTGCTTTTGGAATCTAATGTTAATGCAAACTCCTATGCAAAACTTTTAAATGACGATGGTATTTTGATAGTGCGCACCCCACAGATTTTGCTAGATGTGCAAAAAGTTAGGATGCAGTTGGAATCCTTAGAAGATTTTGCGATTAAAATGCCATTTTTTGCGCCATTATCAGTGTTGCAAGATTGCTACATATTCGCTTCTAAACTCTACCATCCAACCGCAGATATTCAGTTGCAGCGCGCAGATATGCTAGAGGGTTTAGAGTATTATCATGCAAATTTGCATTTAAGTGCATTTGTGCTTCCAAAAGCTGTGAAATCTGCACTATTTGGTGCGGCAAAAAATTGAGTTTGAAATATGCTATCGCGTTAAGTGGGGGGATTGGCAGCGGCAAAAGCACTGTTGCTTCCTTGCTTAGGCTTTATGGTTATCAGGTTATTTGTGCTGATTCTATTGCACATAAAGTGTTAGAAGAAAATAAAGATTCTGTTATTGCAGTTTTTGGTGAAGAAATTTTAGATAATCAAGGTCGGATTAATCGCAAGAAATTAGGTGGAATCGTTTTTTCTAATACGAATTTGCTTAAGAGGTTAGAAGAGATTTTACATCCAAAAATTAAAGCAGAAATTTTAGAAGAAGCACAGAGAGAAGAGCAAAAAAAGATTCCGTATTTTGTGGATATCCCGTTATTTTTTGAGCAAGGTGATTATCCCATTGTAAACTCTTTGCTAATTTCTACTACGCAGGAATTGCAGATTGAACGTTTAAAGAAACGCAATGGATTTAGCAAAAAAGAAGCACTTAGTCGCATTAATGCGCAAATGCCTCTAGAGCAGAAATACAAAATGGCTAGCTATGTGATTGATAATTGTGGAAGTTTGGAATCCCTGCAACAAGAATTAGAATATTATTTACAACAACATTTGCCAAAGTTTTAAAATTTAATTTAGTTTTGTTTGCTATAATTCTCCCTTTTATTTAATAGGGTGTAGGGGTGTTAGCTCAGCTGGGAGAGCGCAACGCTGGCAGCGTTGAGGTCAGGAGTTCGATCCTCCTACACTCCACCATTTGTGCGTCCGTAGCTCAGCTGGATAGAGCAACAGGTTGCGGTCCTGTAGGTCGGGGATTCGAATTCCTCCGGGCGTACCACTTCTTTACTTCTAAATTCATCTTGTAAAACCTTAGGAACATTATGTTTTGTATTTATGGAAAATACCGATATGAAAAACCTTTGCGCACTCTTGTGTGTTTTAAGAGTGCAGAAATTATGGATTTTTTTAGGGAAATTCAAAGTGATACGCGTGGTTTTTGGATAGGGTATGTATGTTATGAAGCCTTAAATAAGTTAGAATCTAAAACGCCATTATCGGAGTTTATTTTGTTTAGCAAATGTGAAAAATGGGAAGCTAAGCAAGAGAATATAAAACAAAAAAATGATTCCGTATTTTCTATTCAAAAACCATTTTTTTATCCAAACATACAAAAAAATTTTAGCGAAAGTGCCTATATGCAGGCATTCTCACGCATTAAAGAGGAATTAAGTGCGGGGAATACTTATCAAGTTAATTTTGCACAGGAATTACAACTAAGTAGCCATTGTAGTGGATTTGAAATCTTTAAAGCATTAGCTACAAGGCAGAAAACATCTTATTGCTGTTATTTTAAAAGCGCGTTTATGGAGATTATTTCATTTTCTCCAGAACTATTTTTTAAGATTAAGGGTGAGAAAATTACATTTCAACCGATGAAAGGCACAATTAAAAGAGGTGCAAATAAGCAAGAAGACAAGAATCTTAAAAAGTTGATAAAAAGTGATTTTAAAAGTCAAAGTGAAAACTTGATGATTGTAGATCTTTTGCGTAATGATATGAGTCAAATTATTAAACTTGGTTCTTTGAGGATTCCTAAAATGCTTAAGATTTTGAAGTTTAAAACGCTTTTTCAAATGGTTTCTACGCTTAAAGCATG
Source organism: Helicobacter turcicus (assembly GCF_019711685.1). Classification (GTDB taxonomy): domain Bacteria; phylum Campylobacterota; class Campylobacteria; order Campylobacterales; family Helicobacteraceae; genus Helicobacter_D; species Helicobacter_D turcicus. The sequence goes on along the minus strand of NZ_JAIGYQ010000005.1, from coordinate 24,729 downwards.
CCTTAATACGCATGATTTAGGGACCATTTTTTCCGCAGTGTTTCCTTGTGGTTCTGTTACAGGTGCGCCAAAGTTTCATACAATGCGTATTATTGAGAGTTTAGAGCAGAACAAAAGAGGTGTATATTGTGGTGCTTTGGGTGTAATTGGAGATAAAAAGACGATTTTTAGTGTGCCAATTCGCACGTTAAGTAAGCAAAATGATGAGAGTTTTTATCGCTATGGAGTGGGAAGTGGAGTAGTTTGGGACTCTAATGTAAAAGATGAGTTTGAAGAATTACAACTTAAGGCACAATTTTTAACTCCGACTTTAAATTTTATGTTGTTTGAAACAATGTTAATGCATAAAAATAGAATCTTTTTGCTGCATAAACACAAAAAAAGATTGCTAAATAGCGCAAAAGCACTTGGATTTAGCACACATAAATTATGTTTCTTAGAAACAATTAAAGAAGTTGAAGCACCAAAAGATCTTAGTTTGGAAGACTTTTTAATATTAAATTCTCCAAAGTTAGAATCCCTTTGGGGAGAAGCAAAAGGGATTCCGTATTTGCAAAACTTACATGGTGTTTTTAGAGTGCATTTAGTTTTGCATAAAAATGGTGACTTTGCCATTACACAAAGCCCAATAGATACGATAACAAGTCAAAAAGTTAGACTAGCAACCCTGCAGCTTAGTAGCCAAAATGATTTACTTTATCATAAAACAACGTTAAGGACAGAGCGCAAAATTCCAAAAGGGTATTTTGATGTGCTGTATTTTAATGAGAGAAATGAGCTTTGCGAGGGAGCTAGAAGCAATGTGATGCTTTTAAAAAACGGAACGTTTTTAACACCGCCAATTTCTTGTGGGATACTTGGAGGGACATTGCGCGAAGTCTTGTTAGAATGTGGAATCTTAAAAGAGCAAGTTTTGCACAAGAGTGATTTAAAAAATGTCCAGCTGTATTTACTTAATGCGCTAAGAGGTATTTTGCCTGTGGAGCTAGTTTAATGCGTGTATTATTAGTGGATAATTATGATTCTTTCACCTATAATTTAGAGTATTATTTAAAAGAATTAAATGCGAGAGTCTACGTGGTGAAAAACGATTTTGCGCCTTTAAGAGAAGCGATAGAATTTGCGGAATCCTTTGATTGTTTGATGATTTCACCGGGCTTTGGGACGCCTTTGGATTCTGGAATTTGCGTGGAGTTGATTAAAGCTTTTGCGCCTAGAAAAAAGATTCTAGGAGTGTGTTTGGGGCATCAGTGTATTGCACATGCTTTTGGGGGGAGAGTGGAGAAAATGGAATTTCCAATGCATGCAAAAAATGCACTATGTTATCATATTCCAAATGCGCTTACAAAGGGCATTAAGAATCCTTTAAAGTCGCCTTGTATCATTCGTTATATGTAAGCAAATTAGGTGATTGTATTATGCTAGGATATAGCACAATAGGGACAAAAAAGATTCCAATGGTATTGAAACATAAACGTTATAACACCTATGGCGTGCAGTTTCACCCAGAATCTATTTTGCAAGAGAGTGGAAAAAAACTTCTAAAAAACTTTTTAAAATTAGAATTACAAAGGTCTTAAAAAGTACTCTAGACCTCGTATTATTTAGGATTTTTAGAGGCAAATGCCGCATTTTGGAGCAGCATTAGCTCCTCTTGAGTAAAGCCTGCTTGAAGTCTTGCTTGTGCATTAAACTGCGCATTTGCTTTAGGAAAAGAAAAATTATAACGTTTTAGAATCTCTACATAAGTGCTAGGACGTGCTTTTTGTGGAATTTCTTCTTTATTGCACACATAGTTAAACCATACATTGCCTTTGCTTACATGATGAATTTCGTCGTTTAAAATCATTTCTAAAACTCTTAAAAGCTCATTTTTGATTTTGTGTGTGCTACTACTCACCTTTGCGCATAAAAAAGGATTCACATCTAAGCCTACGGCTTCCATTCCACGAGGGATTAGGGCGATCCTATCTAGCAAAATATTGCAATTTTTCATTGTATCAAAAAGCAAAGTATGCACACCAAAATCGCCATATTTAAAGCCTAAGGAGCGCAAAAGATTCTCTAAAGCTAAAAAGTGCTTCACTTCTTCTTGGGCGACTTCTAGCCAGTCTTGGTAATAGTGTGTGGGCAATCCTCTAAAGCGATAGGCGCAATCTAGTGCTAAGTCAATGGCAGAGAACTCAATGTGTGCAATGGAGTGGAGTAAGTGAGCGACGTTTAAATCTGTTTTTAGATATTTACCTTGAGGGACTTTTTTGGGCGGAACAATTTGGCAAAAATGTGCAAATGTTGGAATATCTAAGGGTAAAATTTCAGAATCGTAATCTAAAGTAAAATGCTTAAAGCTTTTCCAAATTTCTTGCACTCTTTGGCATTTTTCTTGTGCATTTCTTGCGTTTAGTGCAGAAAAAATCTCCAAAAATAAGTTTTTAGATTCCATAATATTCTTTAGTTGGTGATTCCATATTGTTTTGATAAACCTTGTTAATTATAATGTAATCTGCTTTAAAAAGCAAAATTTAAGAAACTTTTGTTACTAAAAGGAACAAAATAAGTTTAGATTAAATTTTTTAAAAAGAATGTAAGAGCGTGCTTTGGTAAGTTTTTTGGGTTATTTTTACACAATTTTATAAGATTTATAAAAAATGATTGTTGAATTTGTGTAAAAAAGAGATTTTTTAGTGCAGATTCTTTAGAATTTAAGTGTAATTAAATCAATTTAGGAGGCAGTATGCTTGAGATTAGATGGCATAGCCGTGCAGGACAAGGCGCAGTAACCGGTGCAAAAGGTTTAGCTGATGTGATTGCAGGCACGGGTAAAGAAGTGCAAGCGTTTGCATTTTATGGTTCAGCAAAAAGAGGTGCGGCAATGACTGCATATAATAGAATTGATGATAATCTGATTTTAAACCATGAAAAGTTTATGAATCCAGATTATATTTTAGTAATTGACCCGGGCTTAGTGTATATCACAGATATTTGCGCAAACGCAAAAGAAACAACAAAATACATTATTACAACGCATTTAAGCAAGGAAGAGTTTTTAGCAAGTAAGCCAGAACTTAAGGATAAAGAGGTTTATATTTTAGATTGCATTGGATTGTCTTTAGAAGCCTTTGGAAAATCCATTCCAAATGCACCGATGCTTGGAGCATTCTTAAAAATTTCAGGTGCGTTAGAGTTGGATTTCTTTTTGGAATCGTTTAAGAAAGTGTTGGGTAAAAAACTTCCACAAAAAGTGATTGACGCGAATATGGAAGTGATTAAAAAAGCCTATAACGCAGTAAAATAAAGGAGTTAGGCAATGGAATACAAAGGTTGGAATGAATTTGAAGCAGGGTCGGTGCTATTTCCTTTTGATAAAAGTGGAAATGCAATGGTAGAACAGCATGCAGATTCTAGGGTATATCGTGAAGATAGCTCTTATACGGCGAGTGTTGCTCATTGGCGTGTAGAGAAGCCAGTGTTTAATCAAGATCATTGCATTAACTGCTATTTTTGTTGGGTGTATTGCCCAGATTCTTCAATTTTGGTTAGAGATGAGAAAATGAGTGGTGTGGATTATGTGCATTGTAAAGGCTGTGGCGTGTGTGTTGATGTCTGTCCAACAAACCCAAAATCTTTGCTAATGTTTAATGATTATGAAACAAATGAAGTGGCTCTTGCAAAATGGCCTACAAAAGAAAGCAAGAAAAAGGATTAGTAATGGCAGAAGTTTATGAGTTACAAGAAGTGGAAGTTTGGGATGGAAATATGGCGGCAAGCCACGCAATGCGTCAAGCACAAATTGATGTAGTTTCTGCTTATCCTATCACACCATCAACGCCGATTGTGCAAAATTATGCAACTTTTCTATCTGATGGTTACATTGATGGCGAATTTGTGATGGTAGAATCAGAACATGCGGCAATGAGTGGCTGTGTAGGGGCTGCAGCAGCAGGGGGACGTGTAGCAACAGCAACAAGCTCACAAGGATTCGCATTAATGGTAGAGGTATTATATCAAGCATCTGGTATGCGCTTACCTATTGTATTAAATGTTGTCAATCGTGCGCTTGCAAGCCCTTTAAATGTCAATGGAGACCATTCTGATATGTATCTAGGACGTGATGCAGGTTGGGTAAATCTCTGCACTTATAATCCACAAGAAGCGTATGATTTTAATCTAATGGCATTTAAAATTGCAGAAGATTATGATGTGAGATTGCCTGTAATGGTGCATCAAGATGGATTTATCTGTTCGCATACTGCGCAAAGTGTGCGCCCACTAAGTGATGCAGAAGCATACAAATTTATTGGTGATTATAAGCCGAAAAATGCAATGTTAGATTTTGAGCGTCCAGCAACTTATGGATCACAAACTGAAGAGGATTGGCATTTTGAGCATAAAGCACAATTACACAATGCAATTATGCGGTCAAAACCGGTGATTGAGCGCACATTCGAAGAGTTTGCAAAGCTGACAGGGCGCAGATATAGTATTGTGGAAACTTATGATATAGAAGATGCAGAAGTTGCAATCGTTGCACTTGGAACAACCGTAGAATCTGCGCGTGTAGCAGTCAAGGAAGCGAGAAAAAATGGAATTAAAGCAGGAGTTGTAAGTATCCGTGTGTTGCGTCCCTTTCCTTATCAAGAATTCTGTGCTGCGCTTCAAGATGTAAAGGCTGTTGCTTTCTTGGATAGAAGTTTGCCAGCAGGTGCAATGGGAATGCTCTTTAATGAAGGTGTGGCTGCTTTATATGGTGGAACAAATAAGCCGGTGGCTAGCAATTATATCTATGGACTTGGTGGAAGGGATTTGACACAAAGCCATTTACAAGAAATCATTAAAGAATTAAAAGAGAATGCAAAAGCTGGTAAATTAACGCATCCAGCACAGCAGTTCATTGGACTTAGAGGTCCAAAGCTTGGATTTAATTAAGGAGTGCTAAATGAGTGAGATTAAAAATTTAAAGCAATATTCAAGGGCGAGTGAGCGTTTTGAGGGAGCACACCTTTTATGTCCGGGTTGTGCGCATGGAATGATTGTGCGTGAGGTGCTAAACGCAACAGATTATCCTTTATTAGTGGCGACTTCAACAGGCTGTTTGGAAGTTAGCACAGCTGTGTATCCTTATACTTCTTGGGATGTGCCTTGGATTCACATTGGTTTTGAAAATAGTTCCACAGCAATTGCTGGAGCAGAGGCAATGTATAAGGCTTTAAAGAGAAAAAATAGACTCTATAGTGATAGAGAGCCAAAATTTGTGGCATTTGGTGGTGATGGCTCAACTTATGATATTGGATTCCAATTTATCAGCGGTTGTTTTGAGAGAGGGCATGACTTTACTTATGTATGCTTAGATAACGAAGTGTATGCAAATACAGGTGGGCAAAGAAGCGGTTCCACTCCGCTTGGGGCTTCAACAACAACAACACCAGCTGGGCGTGTAAGTCATGGAAAGAAAGATAGAAAAAAAGATTTGCTTTTTATTATGGCAGCTCATGGTGCACCTTATGTTGCTCAAGTTGCACCCAATAAATGGAAAGATATGAGCAAAAAAATTAAAATGGCGATTGAAACAGAGGGTCCAACATTTATTAACGCAATGAGTGCTTGCACGACAGAGTGGAGATTTCCAGCAAATCAGACTGTGGAGATGAGCGACTTGGCGGTGGATTCTTTGGTGTTTCCATTATTTGAAATCATTAATGGTAGAGAGTTAAGAATCACTTATCGCCCTAAAAATGTCGTTCCTGTCAGAGATTATTTGGGAGCGCAAGCACGTTTTAAACATTTATTTAAGCCAGAAAATGAGTATATAATTGTTGAGTGGCAAAAGCGCGTTGATGAATATTGGGAATATTTACAAAGACGCGAAGAAGCAAAAGTTTAGTATTGCAAAACAAGCTAAAGTCTTCAAATGAAAGCTTTGAAGGCAAAGGCTTGGCTTGAAAAATGGAATCTAAGTAAGTCTTAAGGTTATGAAGAACTTTAGGATTTGATTTTTTGTAAGATTTCTTTTAATTGTAAATGGTTAAACTGCTCACCACTCTCCATATTCTTTAGCGTGTAAGTGTTTTTTTGTTCTTCTTCTTCTCCAATAACCACAACATATTTATAGCCCTTGCTATTGGCGTAATTAAAGGACTTTTTAGGTTTTGTGATCTCGGGATACATTTCAATTTTTAACCCTTGATTGCGTAAATTTTGTGCTATTTTATAGCCGTATTCTAGAGAATTTAGTGCAATAAGTAGTGCATCAGCAACATTTTTGTTGCTCTTAATTAAATTCAATTCTTCAAGCCCTGCTAAAAGTCTATCAAGCCCAATGCTTGCTCCAACGCCACTCATAGAATCTTTGGAAAAATTTTGTGTGAGATTATCATAGCGCCCACCAGAACACACAGAACCAAGAGATGGTAAAGTATCAAGCGTTGTTTCATAAATGATTCCAGTGTAGTATCCAAGTCCTCTTGCGATAGAAAGATTGATTTTATAAAACTTCTCTGGAATTAGTGGTTCTAAGATTTTGCAAAGTGTGCTAAGTTCATCAATTCCATTTTTTAATGTGTTGTTTAATCTCCCAAAGGATTTCAAATCTTGCAATAGTTCTAATGCGTCATCATTTTGTGTTTTAGCGATGAAATCTAAGAGTATATTTATGGAGTTTAAATTGAGTGGAGTTTTTTCTTGTAATTCTTGAAGCACACTTTCTTTACCGATTTTGTCAATCTTGTCAATGATTCTTAACACTTCTTCGGTATGCGCACTCGCATTTAATGATTCCATTAATCCATTAAAAATCTTGCGGTTGTTAATATGGATTGTAAAATCCCTAAGTCCCAAATCAAAAAGTGTTTGGTAAATCACTTGCAAAATTTCAACATCTGCTCCAATGCTATCTGTGCCAATAAAGTCAAAATCGCATTGTGTGAATTCTCTATAACGTCCCTTTTGCGCACGTTCTCCACGAAATACATTGCCAATACAATAGCGTTTAAAGGGAAACTCTACCTCATTTTTGTGTTGAGCGATAAAACGTGCTAGTGGCACAGTCAAATCAAAACGCAATGCAACCTCTCGCCCTCCGTGGTCTAAGAAATGATACATTTCCTTTTGAATCTCATCGCTTCCTTGCTTTTTTAAAATCTCCGCATACTCTAAATGAGGTGTTTCAATGGGTGCAAATCCAAATTTCTCAAAGGATTCCATAATACTTTTTAACATTTTAGATTTTGCATAAGCTTCTTTTGGGAGTCTGTCTTTAAATCCACTTAAAGTGCGCGGTGTAACCATTGTCTGCTCCATTGTTTTTAAGAATAAAAGTAGGAATCTTAGCAAAAACATTTTAAATATTTAATAGAGTTTATGCTTAAATTTAGCAATTTTAAGGTAGAATCCTACCTCTTACATTTACTTTTATAAAAGGCAAAACGATGAAAAAAGGAATCCATCCAGAGTATATTCCATGTAAAGTAACTTGTGTTACAAGTGGAAAAGAAATTGAAGTTATGAGCGTAAAGCCTGAATTAAGAATTGATATTTCATCATTCTGTCACCCATTTTACACAGGTTCAGACAAAGTTGTGGATACAGCAGGAAGAGTTGAAAAATTTAAACAAAGATACAATCTTAAATAGTTTGATGAAATCTCACAAAATGAGCTTGTATGGTTACTTTTTTACCCACCCCCATTGGTAACCTGCAAGACATCACTCTTCATACTCTAGAAGCTCTTAAACAATGTGATGTGTTGCTCTGTGAAGACACGAGAGTTAGCAAAAAGCTCGTTACACTCCTTGTAGAACGCGGTTTATTACCACATAAGGACTACATTTATTACCCCTTTCATACGCACAATCAAGAGAGATTTTTAGCACAAGGTGCAGTAGAGTTTTTTAGCCAAAATATCGGTTTTTTAAGTGATGCTGGAATGCCTTGTATTAGCGATCCGGGGGTAGAGCTTGTGCGCTATTTGCAGACAAATAATATTCCTTTTGAAGTCTTAGGCGGAATCAGTGCAGTGACGCTAATGGTTGCATTTAGTGGAATCATAGAGAAGGAATTTAGCTTTTTAGGATTCCCACCACATAAATTAAAAGAGAAAACAGAATTTTTTTCTCTTGTATTTAAAAGTCCTTATCCGATAATCTTGTATGAGTCGCCACACCGCTTGTTTGAGAGCTTGGAATTAATGACACAGGTGGATAAAAATCGGCAAGTATTTTTAGCAAAAGAGCTGACAAAAAAATACCAAAGCACTTTCAAAGGAAGTTTAGAAGAGGTTTTAAAAACTCTAAGAAGTTCCAATAATGAAGCCTTGCTAAAGGGTGAGTGGGCTATGGTTGTAGATAAAGCAAAATGTACAGAGAATTACACGCTTAGTGAGGAGGCACTTTTAGCCTTGGAGATTCCACCTAAAATTAAGGCAAAGATTCTTGCAAAAATGAAAGGTGGAAGCGTAAGTGATTATTATCAAAGCTTGATAAAATAGGCAAAAAATTTAAGAAAAAATAGGGTAGAATCAGTGGTTGTTTATGGTAGGCGTGTTGCAGAATATATCCTTGCAAAGCATAGCGACAAAATCTTACAAGTGTATCTTGCAAAGGAGATCAACAAGAAGCAATTTAGCGCATTTGCAAGACTTAATGTTCCTTTAGTGCATGTGGATTCCAAAAAAGCCCAAAGTCTAGCAAGAGGAGGTAATCATCAAGGCTATTTGCTAGAGATTAAGCCCTTAGTGCCATTGGAGTTTAGTGTATTTAAGGCAATGGATTTTGTGCTTGTGCTTTGTGGAATCAGTGATGTGGGCAACATCGGTGCGCTTTTTCGCACAGCTTATGTGCTAGGAGTAGATGGAATTATTCTTTGTGGATTAAGGGATTTTAAGCAAGAAGGAGCTTTGCGTGCAAGCTCTGGAGCAATGCTAGATATGCCTTTCTCTCTTGTATATAATGCTTTAGATGTTGTAAATGAATTGAAGTTTGCAGACTTTAAGCTTTATGGCACGAGCTTAGATGGTGTAGAATTTGGTGGCATCACACAAGGTAAGAAGGCATTGTTTCTAGGAGCCGAAGGTGAAGGACTTAGTGCTAGGATTTTAAAGAAAATGGACGAAAATTTAACAATTACGCAAAAAAGGGCGTTTGACTCTTTAAATGTCAGCACAGCAGGTGCAATCTTGATAGATAGGATGGTAAATGGAAGATTTTGAAAAATTACAGAATATCGGAGCAAAGGAAATCTCAAAGAACACACACATTGCGCTAAGTAAGATTCAGTGTATTTTAGAACGTAACTTCAAAGAACTAAGGGATAAAGCGACCACGCACGGATTGTTACAGATTTTAGAGCGTGAGTATCGCATTAGCTTAAAAGCATGGGAGGAAGAATACAAGGCGTTTTGGGATACTTATGATGGTGCAGATGAAGAAGTCGGACCAATAGTGAATTTCAAGGTAACGCACGAAACAATCACGCCAAATGATTCCAAAAAAGGTGTGCTTTTGGGTGCTTTACTTGTCGTGCTTTTGGGTATTGGATTTTTTGCATATATGAATTTCTATGGAAATTCTGTTGTAGCAGATACTAAAGAAAAGGCAGAAGCGCAAAATACAGAATCTAAAGAAGTAAGCGATGAAAAAGATTCTAAAGAAAATAACGTTACAAATGTGTTAGAGGTAACAGATAGTCTTGATGCTTCCGCTTCAATCCCCATAAATACTCTACCACAAGATTCTAAAGACATTCAAGAATTGGAATCTAAAAATACAGAATCTAATGCACTAACAAATGTGCAAAATTCGGAAGCTACATCGCAAGAGTTAGCCATAGCAAAAAAAATCTCTATTGTTCCAATGAATCATGTTTGGGTTGGAATCGTGTATTTAGATAGCAGAAAGCGCACTTCTTTTATAGCGGAAAATGCCTTTGAGGTGGATTTGACGCGCCCACAAACTATTATCACAGGACATGGAATGTTGGAAATAAATACAGGGGGAGAGAAATCTGCATTTAATTCTGCTAATAAAATGTTTTTTGCAGTGGATAAAGAGGGTAACTTTGAGCAAGTTACACAAGGGCAGTATGAAACTAAAACTAGGGGACTAGGGTGGTAAATAAAAGCATTTTTATTGTGCTTTTTGCAGTGTTATCCTTAAACTCTCTTTTTGCGCAAACTCAAATTTTACAAAATCCTGTGGATTACAAGGTAATGCAACTTTTAGGCGTGGAGGACTATAAGATTAATCAGAAGTTTATTCAGCGCCTTTTTAATAATCAAGGCTATTTTTTGGACGGAAAAGGACAGCCGGATTTATATAAAATTTCTAGGACACTCAAGCAAAATGGGCTTTTGAAACTCACTTTTAAAAAGCCTATGGAACTTGAAATTGCCTTTGTTGTTCAAAATGACCCCAAAACTTTTGTGAGTGCGCTTTATGATGTCTTAGAAGCAATGGGATATTATTATTTTTTGGTTAAGCAAAGCTTACTTGATGAGAAGCAATTTAAATTTGTGCTTTCAATGAATACAGAATATGCCATTGACCCCACGCTTTTGCAAGAGAAGTTAAGTGAGTATGGTTATAGTGTGCAAAGTATTGAGAGAACGAGTATTTCTCAATGGAGTTATCATGTTGTGCTTTTTGATTTTAAATATCCAAAGGCAAGTGCTTTGTCGCTTAATGAACCACACTATAAGGCAAGTTTAAAGGGTGAGTATTGGTATAGTATTAATAAGGGGGAGAAACTAGATGTTAAGTCTAGTAACAATATTGCGTGGTATCCAAAGATTATATTTTATGATGAGGAATTGAATGTTTTGGAGATTGTAAGCAGTTCAAAACTTATGCGTGAGATCCAAAAAACGATTCCAAAAAATACAAAATTTATAAAAATTACAGATACTTATTTGCCAATAACTACTAAAAATGGTTTAGTTGTTGTGCTACAATAAAAAAGGATAGAATATGTTTGCAGAGATTGAGTTTGAACGCATAAAGCGCTTACCAAAATATGTGTTTGCTGCGATTAATGAGATTAAACTAAAAATGCGTCAAGATGGCGAGGATGTGATTGACTTTAGTATGGGAAATCCTGATGGTCCTACGCCTAATCATATCATAGAGAAACTTTGTGAAGCTGCTAAAAAGCCCAAAAATCATGGGTATTCTGCAAGTAAAGGAATCTATAAGTTGCGTCTTGCTGTTGCGGATACTTACGAAAGAAAATATGGAATAAAATTAGATGCAGATTCTCAAGTGTGCATTGCAATGGGTTCAAAAGAAGGTTATGTGCATTTAATTCAAGCAATTACGAATCCCGGAGATACAGCAATTGTCGCAGAACCTGCTTATCCTATTCATTATTATGCCTTTATTCTATCTGGGGCAAATGTTGCAACTTTTGGATTACAATGGAATGATAAATATGAATTAGACGTTGATGCGTATTTTGAAGACTTGGAAAAAGCCTTGCATAATACGATGCCAAAGCCAAAATTTGTTGTTACAAATTTCCCACACAATCCAACCACTGTTGTGGTGTATAAAAATTTCTATGAGCGCTTGGTAGCACTTGCTAAAAAAGAGCGTTTTTATGTGATTAATGACATTGCTTATGCGGATTTAAGTTTTGATGGCTATGTTGCACCTTCTATCTTTGAGGTTAAAGGTGCATTAGATGTTGCAGTAGAGTCCTATACGCTTTCAAAAAGTTATAATATGGCGGGTTGGCGTGTTGGTTGTATTGTTGGGAATGAACGATTAGTTGGGGCATTACAAAAAATTAAATCTTGGCTAGATTATGGAATTTATACTCCTATTCAAATTGCATCTACAATTGCGCTTAATGGCGAGCAAGAGTGTGTGCAAGAGATTGCTAAAAAGTATGAAAAAAGAATGGAAGTACTGATTGATAGCTTTGGGGCGGCTGGCTGGGAGATGCAAAAGCCAAAGGCAAGTATGTTTATTTGGGCTAAGATTCCAAAATGTGCATTGCATTTGGGTAGTATGGAGTTTTCAAAACGTCTTTTGCAAGAAGCAAAAATTGCAGTAAGTCCTGGCATTGGCTTTGGAAATCACGGAGATTCTTATGTGCGCATTGCACTTATTGAGAATGAAAATAGAATCCGCCAAGCTGGTAGGAATCTAAAAAAGTTTTTAAAGCAATTTGAAGCCTAATGCAATGTAGCCACTGTCATTTAGAATTTGACGAGAAGAGACTGCTAAAGGTCCATATTAATGGACATGATGAATATTTTTGCTGTAAGGGTTGTGAGGGCGTGTATAAGCTCTTATATGCAGAGGGTTTGGAGGACTTTTATAATAAGATTGGCGCAAATACGCTTGAGCCCGCTAAGATATTAGATGAGAATTTGGATTCCTTTGATAGCACACCTTTTTTCGAACGCTATGTGCGTCAAAAGGATAATTATTGTGAATTAGCCTTAGTGCTAGAAAGAATCCATTGTATTGCTTGTGTGTGGCTAAATGAAAAAATTTTAGCAAAAACTACTGGAATTCTTAAAGTTAATATTAACTATACAAACAATAAAGCAACACTTCTTTATGATCCGAAATCTATAAAAATTTCCGAGATTATTCAAGTTATCCGTAGTATTGGTTATGATGCACATGCTTATGATCCGCGACTACAAGAGACTTATGCACAAAAAGAGAAGCGTGAGTATTATATTAAAATGGTGGTTGGAATTTTTTGCGTGATGAATATTATGTGGATTGCTGTGGCGCAGTATGCAGGCTACTTTAGTGGAATTACGTCACAAATGCGCAATATTCTAAACTTTGCTGGTTTTACTCTTGCTACGCCAGTGCTTTTCTTTAGTGGAATCGTATTTTGGCGTGGGGCATTGAGTGCGTTTAAATATAAAACTCCAAATATGGATTTGTTAGTAATTAGCGGGGCGAGTTTAGCGTATTTATATTCTATTTATGCGAGTTTTAAGGGCGAAGAGACTTATTTTGAATCTGTGGCAATGATTATTACCTTTGTATTAATTGGCAAGTTTTTAGAAGTACGAGGTAAGAAAAGTGCGGTAGATAGCTTAGATAAATTAAATGCACAAATGCCTCTTAGTGTGCGTGTGGCAAAGAGTGAAAGCGAAGAATTTAAAGAAGTGAGTGTGGAGTCTGTTTGCGTGGGTGATGTGGTGCAAGTTTTCGCTGGAGAACGTGTGGCATTAGATGGAGTCTTATTAAGTGAGAATGCACTCTGCGATGAGAGTGCGATTAATGGTGAAGCACTGCCGCGTCAAAAAAGTGCGAAAGATTCCATTTATTCTGGCTCTTTAGCACTTGATATGCCTTTTTTGTATCGCGTGAGCAAAACTTATAAAGAATCCCTAATGATGCAAATTGTCTCTCTTGTGGAAGATTCTCTTAATGCGCGTCCTAAGATTCAAGAAATGGCAAATTTCATCACACGTTATTTTTCTTCAGTGATTTTATCGCTTGCTTTTGGGACATTTTTATATTGGGAGTATGTGTTAAATGTATCCTTTGATAAGGCGTTAATGGTGATGATTTCTGTGATTATCATCGCTTGTCCTTGCGCACTTGCTCTTGCTACACCTATTGCTTCACTTGTTGGGTTAGGAGAGGCTTTAAAACATAGAATCCTTTTTAAAGAAGCACGTTTTTTAGAGACTATTGCAAAGGCAAATATACTTGTGTTAGATAAAACAGGAACGCTAACAGAGGGCAGATTAAAAGTCCAAAATGTGCGTGAATTTGAAAGGTTAGATTATGGTGTGCTTGTGGCAATGTTAGAACAAAATGCGCATCCTGTTAGTCGTGGAGTGTTGGAGTTTATAAAAGAGAGTGGAGGTTGTGAGAGTTTAATTAAAATTAAACTAGATAAAATCACGCAAAAAAGCGCACGTGGAATCTTAGCAGAGTGGAGTGGCAGTGTGTATCTAGGGGGGAATTTAGAGCTTTTAAAAGAGCATGGAGTTAAGATTCCACAAGACTTGGAGAATAGGGATTGTAGTGTGTTTTACTTCGCTAAAGATACGAAAATTATTGCACAATTTTTTTTGCAAGATTCCATTAAACAAGACGCAAAAATTGCGATTTCTAAATTGCAAGCAAAGGGGATTGATTGTGTGCTTTTAAGTGGGGATCACTTAGGGGTATGTGAGCGTGTGGCAGGTGAGCTTGGAATTACTGAATTTTATGGAAATCAAAGTCCACTGGAAAAGGCAGATTTTATTGATAAGCTCCACGCACAAGGTAAGGTTGTCGTAATGGCTGGTGATGGGATTAACGATTCTGTTGCACTTAGCAAAAGTGATATTGGAATTGCAATGGGAGGCGGTATTGATTTAGCTATTAGCGTGAGTGATATTGTTGTGCTTGATGATAGTATGCAAGGTGTGTTGGAGTCTTTTAGAATTGGGCGACGCACTTACCGCTTTATTCTACAAAATTTGGCTTTGTCTTTATTATATAATGCACTTACTATTCCACTGGCGATGACTGGGCTTGTGATTCCTCTTATTGCAGCACTTTCAATGTCGCTTAGCTCATTGCTTGTGGTTGGAAATAGTTTGCGTATCAAAGGAGAATAGATGGTAAAAAATGTTAATGGAGTGGAATTAAATGCTGGGGATAACGTGAGTGTGATTAAGGATTTGAAAGTCAAGGGTGCTACTACAACGTTAAAACGTGGAACGACAATAAAAAATATCCGCTTAACAAATAAGGATTTTGAGATTGAAGCAAAAGTAGATAAGATTGGCATGATTGTTTTAAGAACGGAGTTTTTGAAAAAGATTTAGAGTTTTTGAGTGGGATAAATATGAAATCACAAATTAGATTCCATATTTTCATAGAAGCTTCTAAACTTCTAACAAATTCTAGGAAGTAACTCACCACTAGGATAATCTAAAAAGCGTTTTGCTCCAAAATTGGTTTCTAAAACTACGCGTTTTGGATTTCTATCTGTGGTATAGCCAATAATTGCTGCATTTGATGCTCCGTTTTTGTGGAGAATTTCTAGTGCCTTTTGTGCATCACTTTTAGCAATGCATATAACGCACATTCCCTCATTGGCTAAGTTATAAGCTTCAAATCCTAGTAGCTCGCAAATCCCTTGCACTTGTGGCAAAATAGGCAAGCTAGAATCCAAAATGGTAATTCCGATATTTGAGGCTTGAGCCCATTCATTAAGTACACTTGCAATTCCACCACGTGTGGCGTCCCTTAGTGCATAAAGGGTAAGATTAGAAGCAAATAATGGTTCTAAAATAGGGTAGAGTAAAGCACAATCACTCTCTAAAGTGGTGTTTAGATTAATCCCTTCACGATTAGAGTAAATCACTGCTCCGTGTGTGCCGATATTCCCACTTACGATAATCGCACTCTCTTTTGGAATCTTGAAGGCACTTAAATGGAGATGTGGATATAAAAATTCTCCTATTGCTGTTGTGGTGATGAAAATCTTATCTAATGCACCTTTTGGAAGCACTTTAGTATCTGCTGAAATAAGCTTTGCGCCACTTTCTTTTAGCGTTTTAGAAAAAGATTCTACAATACGTGATAAATCGTTAATTTTAAAACCTTCCTCTAGCATAAAACTAGCGGTTAGATAGCACGCCTTTGCCCCCATCATAGCTACATCATTGCAACTTCCGCATATGCTAAGTTTTCCTATATCTCCCCCAGCAAAGAAAATGGGAGAGATGACATAACCATCAGTGCTTACAGCAAAATCCTTGGAGTGTATTTGGGCTATCCCAGCATCCTCGCCACTGCCTATTACGCAGCTTTCTAAAAAAGGATAAAAAAGCTCTGCAATAAGATTCTGCGATTCTGCGCCTCCGCTTCCGTGGCTTAGCAGTATGGATTCTGTGTTGAGTTTCATCATCTTTCCTTTAGGTGCAGCTATAAGCCGAGTTCTGTTTATGTGGTTATTTATCTACATTTTACCTTGCAGTAAAATTCTAGCAATGGGCTTAAAATTTTGGGATATTAACCATGCCCATTTTGCTGCGGATTGGGCTTGCAATGCGAAGCATTTTGCAATGCTTCCGGTAAGCTCTTACCTCACCTTTTCACCCTTGCCATTGGCGGTTTATTTTCTGTTGCGCTTTCCCTTAGATTACTCTAGTCATTCTTTAAATGAAATCCTATCCCAAAGCAGCTCGGACTTTCCTCTTAAGGCTTAAGAGCTTTAAGCAACCACTTGCTACACCTTTTTGGATTATAGCAAGAGTTAGGTAAAATTTAAACTAAAATTGTTTTAAAGGCTGGATTTAATAGTAAGCACCGCCTCTAGAGCATCATTTGTAATATTTGTCGTATATTGTTTTAGAGTTTTTAAGCTTACATAACCTGTAGTTACAGCAATGCTTTGGATTCCAGCGTTGTTAGCTGCTTGAATATCAAGAGGAGTGTCGCCAATCATAAAAATATTTTCTTTTGGTAAAGGCAAGAGGAATTCTAATGCTTTTAAAATCGGTTCTGCGCTAGGTTTTGCGTGGATAACGTTTTCTCTACCAATAATACAGGTAAAATAACCGCTAATACCCATGTAATCTAAGAGTATTTTAGAATACTGCCCGGTTTTTGTGGTAACTATGCCAAGTTGTGCAAAAGTATGTGCCTCTAAAATTGCTTCCTTTGCATTAGGTAAAAGCGTAGTTTTCGCATTGCAAATTTGGCGATAGTGTTTTTTATATGCGCTAATATATTGCGGAATCTTTTCTTCTCTAACACCGAGTGTGCTAAACATAGTCTCTAGTGTGTGTCCGATTTGGGATTTTACAGAATCAAAAGTTGGAATGTCTTGATGAAAATGTTTAAATGCTATGCAAAAGCCCTCATATACAGCTTCTGTGGAATCAATAAGTGTGCCATCTAAATCAAACAAAATAATGCGACTTTGCATAGCAATCCTCTTAAGATGTGAAAATAGTTGTTAAAATATCTTTTTCTAGTGCATAGAGTGTGTAGCGAATATTTTTAAAACGTTCACTTTCTTGTGTGTTGTCTAATTTTAAAATTTCTTCTAAAACACGTGCAGATTCTTGAGCACGTTTGAAATTTGCGATAAAAATGGCTTTTAGATTTTCTCTTTGTTGTTCGTTCTTAGTAGAAGTTTTTAATACATCTTTAAGGGAATCACGCGTGTTTAGGAGCTCTAGGGAGTTTGCAATTCTGCACTGATGACGGAGATTCTTTAAAGAAAGCGCAAAGTCTTTGTGGCTAAAACCATAGCGCAAAATATCTTCTACCACGCGAATACCTTCGCGCAAACGATTTAGATTTGCATCAAGAATGCGCAGAGTTTGAGAATCTTGCGCATTTCTTATGTTATTCTTTTGAATTAAAAATTCCAAGAATTTGTAGTAAGGAGATAAAAAGATTTAAGAAATCAAGATATAGACTAACAGCAGCCATTACAGGGCTATCATACAAGCCACGCACAATGTTTTGTGTGTCATAAGCAATAAAAATACTAAATAAAATTGCTCCAACACCCGCAATAATTACTTGTAGAATCGGACTCCCTAAGAAAAGATTAATTAAAGAACCAATAACTACGACAATTAATGCAATAAATAACATTTTACCCATGCTTGCTAAGTCTTTTTTTGTGCGGAGCGCAAAAATGCTCATTACACCGAAAATTGCTGTTGTTAGCAAAAAGGCTTGTGCAACAATATTTGCTCCACCGGGCATTCCTAAAATTTTACTTAGAATTGGAGTGAGTGTTAAACCTGTTGTAAAAGTAAATGCAAAAAGTAGCAATAGATTGATTCCGGGTTTTGATTTTGCAAACATTAGCCCAAAAAGTAAAGCAAATTCTAAAATCACAAAACCAATATAATATTGCGCCACAATATTTCCAAATGCTGTAATTCCAGTGTATGCGCCCACAGATGCTGCTAGAAGTGAGCCTGCAAAGAGTTGGTAAGTTTGTTTTACAAAGCTAATTAATGCAACATCGCCCTGGGAAAATGTGCTTTGTTCTACGGTGTCATAGCCATTGTAATTGCTATTCATAGGTTTTCTATCATATAAAGACATTAAAAATCCTTTTAACAATGAAATTTATAAGGTAATATTATACCCTAAAAATATTAGGAATAACATTAAATATGCTACAATTTTGGAATGACAACAACAAAAGAGATTGACTATGCAAAAAATTAAAGTCTTTATCAATGGTTTTGGCAGAATTGGGCGCTGTATTACGCGCGTGGCACTTTGTGAAATGCAAGATAGCATTGAAATTGTGGGCATTAATGATTTGGCAAATCCAGAGATTTTGAGCTATCTTCTAACGCATGATTCCGTGCATCAAGGCAGTAAAATCGTACGAAGTTTTGATGAAAAAAAAATTATCTTTAATGGATGTGAGATTCCGTTTTTTCAATATAAAACTCCTAGAGAAATTGATATTTGTGGCGCAGATGTAGTTATTGAAGCAAGTGGCTTGTTTTTGACGCAAGATGCAGTAGAATCCCATTTGCAAAAAGGTGCAAAGCGTGTAATTTTTTCTGCTCCGGCAAAGGATGATACAAAAACTTTTGTGTTAGGTGTGAATCATACAGAATATAAAGGTGAAAAAATCATCTCTAATGCGAGTTGCACGACTAATGCATTAGCACCTATTGTAATGTTGCTTGATGAGAATTTTGGTGTAGAAAAGGGAATCTTAACAACAATCCATAGTTATACAAATGACCAAAACCTCATTGATGCAGCACATCATAAGGGAGATTTTCGTCGCTCACGCGCAGCTGCAATCAACATAATTCCAACAACAACAGGGGCTGCAAAGGCTTTACATTTGGTTCTGCCAAAGATGAAGGAGAGATTGCATGGGCATAGTGTGCGTGTGCCAGTGCCAGATGTGTCCATGGTAGATTTAAATGTAAATCTTAAAAATAATACTACACAAGAGGCAATTAATGCCATATTTTGCGAGGCGGCTGAAGGGAGATTAAAAGGAATCTTGGGTGTAGATAGAGAATATGGTGTTTCTCAAGATTTTCTAAATTGTCATTTAAGTGGAGTTGTTGCGCTTGATTTAACTTTTGTTTTGGGTGGTAATATGGCAAAGATTATGACTTGGTATGACAATGAATGGGGATATTCGCATAGAATTTTAGAAATGGCACTTTATATTTGTAAGGAAATAGATTGAAAAGATTGATAAGAAAGATTGTGTGTGTGTTTGTAGTAAGCATTACGCTTCTTGGCGCACAAGAGAGTAAGGAAGCTAGAGAGATAGTTGTTAGCATACAGAACACCAAGCAAAATACTCCCTTTAAACTCTATACCCTAAAAGGAGAAGAAGAGGGTGCAACTTTATTGGTAATTGGAGGAATCCATGGTGATGAACCAGGAGGATATTTTGCTCCAGCACTCTTAGCGGACTTTTACACAATAAAAAAGGGTAATGTGCTAGTTGTCCCAAACTTAAACCCTGATAGTATTGTGGCTTTTAGACGTGGAATCTACAATGATATGAATCGCAAATTTGCTAGAATTTCTAAAGGTGACCCAGATTTTAAAAATGTAGAGCGCATTAAAGGAATCATTAAGGATTCTAAAGTGGATTTTGTTATTAATCTGCATGATGGGCATGGCTTTTATCGCACAAAATGGGAGAATTCTATTTTTAATCCTAGGGCGTGGGGACAAACTTATGTGATTGATCAAAAAACGTTAGATAATGTTCCCTTTGGAAATTTAGATTCCATTGCTAAGGAGATTGAAGAGCGTTTAAATCAGACTTTGCATTATGATTTTCATACTTTTGGTGTGCGCAACACAGAGACAAAGTTTAAAGATGAGGAGCAACAAAATTCCTTGACATTTTTTGCTATCACACATCTAAAACCTGCTTTAGCAATTGAAACAAGTAAGAATATCAAAGAGTTACCTCTTAAAACACTTTATCAATTAAGTTCCATTGAAGCATTAATGGGGATTATGGGGATTGAGTTTGAGCGCAATTTTGTGCTTGATTTAAAGAGTGTAGAAGCAAAGGTGAATACTTTTGGCAGTGTGAAGATTAATGATAATATCACACTCGAGCTAGATAGTATAAAAAAACATCTAAACTTCGTGCCACTACTCTCTGATAAGAATCGCTTTTCTTTTACGCATCCTATTGGTGGAGTTAAGAAGGTTAAAGATGGATTTGAGCTTTATATAGGGCATAAAAAAGTTACACATTTAAAGGCAGATATTTTTCCTATGCAGTGTAAGTTAGAATCGCTAGAAGTAGAGCTTGATAATAAGGAAGTTGCGGTAAAGGCTGGAGATATTTTGGAGTTTAGCAAGGATTTTTTAGTGCGCGGACAAGATGGGCTACGCGTAAATGTGATTGGCTATTCTAAAAAGGGTGTTGTGAGTGAGCACAATCTAAGGCTAAATCCAAATATGATTGATAAGAATTATGCAATAGATAAGCAAGGGAGAGTGTTCCGTGTGGAGCTGTATGAGGGTAAAAATTTTTGTGGAATGTTAAATATGCGCACAAAGGAGTAAAATGAATAAAGGCTTAGAATTTGGGCGAAAGTTAGAATCTGAAAATGAAGCACAAAGCACACAATCTAAAGGATTTGAAAATATGGAATCTAAAATTCCTAACTCTAAAGTGGCTGTTGTGCTTTTAAACATGGGGGGTCCAAATTCTCTCTTTGAAGTAAAAACTTTTTTAAAAAATATGTTCAATGATTCTTATATTTTGCCTATTAAAAGCCCATTTCTACGCTCTATTATAGGGAGTTTTATTGTCAATAAGCGTCTAGAGGAAGCACAGAGTAATTACCAAAAAATTGGCGGAAAGTCGCCATTGGTGGGACACACATCTGTTTTATGTGAGAGGCTAAATGTGCTAGAGTCAAAGTATTATTTCACCTATGCGATGCGCTATACACCACCTTTTGCAGATAAGGTGGCACAAGATTTGAAAAAGCGTGGGATTAGTGAGGTGGTATTATTTAGTATGTATCCCCATTTTAGTTACACAACAACAGCTTCGTCAATGGAAGATATTTTTAGGGCATTTAAGTTGCATACATTTACTCCAAAAATTGTGCGAGTGGAACGTTATTATAAAAAAAGAGCATATAATTTAGCCATTTTAGAACGCATTAAAGAGGTGCTAAATGGGGAGAATTCTAAGGATTTTCATCTTATGTTTTCTGCGCATTCCTTACCAAAGAGAAATATAGAAAATGGCGATCCTTATCAAAAAGAAATTTTAGAAAATGTGGAGATTTTGGAATCCTTTTTTAAAGAGTTTGGATTAGAATTTGCAAGTATCAAAGTGGCGTATCAATCCAAAATTGGACCTATTAAATGGCTAGAGCCGAATTTGCAAGATTGTTTGCCAAAATATCAAGGAAAGAAGCTTTTAATTTATCCTATCTCCTTCACAATGGATAATTCTGAAACAGATTTTGAGCTCTCTTTACAATACAAGGAAGTTGCACGTAAGGTTGGGATTGAGGATTATCGTGTAGCAAGTTGTTTGAATGCAAATGCGGATTTTGCAGAGTGTATTTTGGAGATTATTAAGGAGGCTAGAAATGGGTAATGTTGTTTTGCTTGGTGGCAGTAATTCACGTTTAGAAAATGGGTTACAAAAAGGAATTAGAGAAGGAATTGACAAATTTAATTTGCAAAATAATAAGAATCGTCAATTATCCTTTTTTAATTTTGCAGTAGGGGCGACAACGCATATCCAAAATTTTTATACATTAAAAAGAGAGAGAAACAAAGAAATTTTTGAAAATGCAGAATTAATTATTACAGAATCCAATGTTAATGAAACAATAGGAAATGGTGATGGTAGAGAAAGGATTAATTTTAATTGCATTTATAGGAATCTAAATTGGTATTATAAGGAGCTACATGTTTTAAAGAAAAAGATATTAGTAATTCTTTTGCCAACTTGCCACATGTGGAATGATAAAGTTATTAATGCAATCCATAAAAAGTTAGCATTAAAATTTGGATTTAATTGTATTGATATGCAAGAATATGTAGATAATTATCGGTTAAATGAGTTTATAAAGAGTCTAGACTGGGCGCATGTGTTACAAAGAATTATGTGTGAATTTGGTAAAAACATTATTTCTAATTTGGAATCTTTTAAGCTTTCAAATTCCTTACATATTTCAAATGATAATCCTAAATTTATTGTCTGCACACCTAAAGAAATGGAGCTAATAAGTGGCACATTAGAGGAGAATATTGCACAAAATAATGTGTTTTATGAAACAACCTATCAATTAAAGGAAGGTGAGACGATCTTAAAATTTAATCAAACATTTCAAGGCTTCACTTTAATAGGGATTCATACTTGGAATCATACTGCCGATACTCACGCTAAACTGATTAATTATTCAAGTCTTGAAATCTCTAATTCAAAAAAGAGCATAGTGAAAGAAACAAATGCGTTGAATACTATTGTAGAAGTGCATAGTTTTTTTCAGTTAGATGGGGAAACTTTTGTTAAAATCAATCACAATCAAAAAGAGGGCAGAGAATTTTATCATTTAGCGCAATCTTGGGTTAGAGATTCTAAAAGACTCCCCTTTTGTGATTTGGTTGCTTTTTTTCTTGCATCTGCAGATGGAAATTATTATGAAGAGGTTGTAGATTTCAATGCTTTAAGGAATGAAAATATTGAAATTCCAAGTGGATATAATCACAACTCTGTGATTCCACCTATAGAGGTGTATAAAGAAATTATTGATGAGTATTGTTTAATTACAGATTCTAGAAAATTAAAACCATTGCGAGACCAAATTAATGCTTTAAATGCTAAGTTAGATTCTCCGCCTACAAAAAAGCAAATTTTAGAAATCCAAAATCTTGAATGGGAGTTAAAAATGAAAAAATTGCAAACTAAAAAGTTTGCTAAAGATTTAAAATTAAAAGTTAATTTTGACGATTTAATTCCAAAAACGATTGTTATTGATAGGAATACCGCAAGATTTAGAATCCATAACCACCTTTCTTATAAATTGGGTGACGCAATGATAAAAAATTCTAAATCTTTGCTAGGATACATAAAAATGCCATTTGTGCTGTGGGCGATTGTTATAGTGCATAAACATCAAAAGCAATTCAACCAGTCTCTTAAATTTCCTCAGCTAGAGAGCTATCCTGACTATAAAGAAGCTATAAAAGAAAAAGATTGTTTTACTTATAAACTTGGCAAAGCATTTATAAAGGCAAATAATACTTCATTTATTGGCGGGGGGGGGGGCTATATCAAGCTTCTCTTTGATATACGCAAGTTAGTAAGAGAATTTAAGCAAAAGAAAGAAAAGCTAAGTATTTAAAAATATCTTAGAATTTTTAAAATTAAATTAAAGGAGCAATGATGAAAATCCTTATCACAGGAGGAGCTGGATATATAGGCTCTCATACCCTAAGGCAATTTTTAAACACTAAGCATCAAATTTGTGTTTTAGATAATCTTAGCAAAGGAAGCCAAAAAGCACTTGAGGATTTAAGCACAATTAGAGAATTTCAGTTTTATAAGCAAGATTTAAGTGATTTTTCTAAAGTTAAAGAGCTTTTATTAGAAGAAAAATTTGATGCGGTTGTGCATTTTGCTGCTAGTATTGAGGTTTTTGAAAGCACACAAAATCCTTTGAAATATTATTTGAATAACACAGCAAATACAACAAATTTAATTGATTCTTGCATAAAAAGTGGAGTGAAGTATTTTATTTTTTCTTCAACAGCGGCAACTTATGGAGAGCCAAAGAGTGATTTTGTCTCTGAAAGTAGTGCTTTAGAGCCTATTAATCCTTACGGACAAAGTAAATTAATGAGTGAGGAAATTTTAAGAGCTGCAAGTAAGGCGCATTCTGGATTTAAGCATTGTATTTTGCGGTATTTTAATGTAGCAGGAGCTTGTATGGACTTTAAGATAGGGCAGAGATACCCCAAGGCAACTTTACTTATAAAAGTTGCAGCTGAAGTTGCAGCACGAAAAAGGGATAAGCTATTTATTTATGGGGACGATTATGCGACCAAAGATGGAACTTGCATTAGAGATTTTATTCATGTTGATGATATTGCAAGTGCCCATTTAGCTGCTTTAGAGTATTTACAGCATTCTAAGAGTGATGTTTTTAATGTAGGCTATGGACATGGCTTTAGTGTTAAAGAAGTGGTTGCAATGATGAAAAAAGTAAGTGGGATTGATTTTGAGGTTGAATGCGCACTAAGAAGGCAAGGCGATCCTAGTGTTTTAATTTCTGATGCAAGTAAAATTCGTAAATGCACTTCATGGAATCCAAAATACGATAACTTAGAGCTTATCTGTAAAAGTGCTTATGAGTGGGAAAAACAATGCTAAAAAACTTTTTAGCATTGTTTAAGTTGTTGTAAAATTTATTTAGATTTTAAAATTTGTATTTTAAAATTCTTTATTTTTTAAAGATTTTTAAAATAGGTTTTTCTATACATTCAAAAGCTTTTTTGAAATCCCAAGCCTCCAAAGCCTTTTGAAGTTCAAATTGAGAATTTTTCATTTTTTCTCCTTTTGTTTTTCTCTCCATTCTCTTTTTATTCTAGGCACATCTATAAAGATGTATTTTATTATGCCCCCCCCCCCACACATTCTTATATGCTTTTAAAAAAGCATTGCCAAGTTTATAGCTTAAATGTTCTTTAAATCTTAAAGCTTCTTTATAATCAGAATAAGATTCTAAAGGAGGAAGTTTTAATGCAG
>NZ_JAIGYQ010000004.1 GCF_019711685.1 Helicobacter turcicus | reverse complement strand
TCCAATTTTTATAAGTAAAGAATTCTCCATTTGGAGTAAAGTCAATAGTCTTTACTCCATAATCTTTTGCTTTTTGTAGAATTGTTTCAATTTCTTTTAAGGACATGTCTTTGCGCAACTCGGGTCTTTTCTTAAAATACTCTTCCTTATGTTTTTCTCCATGAAAATGGCACATTCCGCAAGTATAATTGCAACCACTTGTTACTTGTATTTGTAGATTCATTATGTAGTCCTTGATTCTTTATTTAAGCAATGTTTGTATGAATTCTAATGTCTTTTCTCTACTATCATAGAAATGAAAACATTCCTCTTCTCTATATTTTTGAATAGTGCTTCTAAATTCTTCCGTAGATTCTGGAAGCGTATGGATAACTTGCAAGACTTCAGGGACACTAGAGCATAATACATGTAATCTTGGGTCAAAATAATGTTCCTCCCCTATTTTTTTAGTCCAATACTTTTCTTTGTCATCTGTCCATACAATGCAACGTTTTGCAGTTACCAAAGGATAGGTATAACCAACAGAGCTAGAATCTGTAATCAAACAAATGCTTCTAGCAAAAATTTCATTTCTACTCTTAAAGTCGCTTTCCTGCAAGAAATTAGTATGATATGCAAACAAAGGAAGAAAATCTTTCTTAATTTGCTCTCCAAAAATAGGGTGTGCCATAACAAAAACTTTTTTTTGCGCGTCTAAAAGCCCTTGAACTAATTGTTTTTTCCAATCCTCTAAGGTTAAAAAAGAAAAGCCTATCACAACGACTTCTTCCTCAAAATTTCCATTTTCTTTAAGAAAAACGTTGTAATTCTTAAAAGTTTGTGTGAGATTCAAATACCCTAAATCTACTGCCCTATTCTCCAAGCCACATTGTTTAAAAAAATCTTCATAACCCCTTCTAATCTTTTTTCCTCCACAAGCCACATAATTATTTCTCTTAGCCGCATAACTAAAAAATTTTATATCTGATTCTGTATAGTCTGCAAAGGGATAATGCAATGTCCCTTGATACCCATGTGTCAAATCTAGGCTTGTAACATTTAAATTTGTGGGTTCTCCGCAGGTATCAATGATTAAATCTATGCTATCTATTTCTTCTAAAAGGGCATCTGTTGCAAAAGTGCGCAAATACTTGCTATCTATTCCCTCATATAATTCCCTAGTTCCAGCGATATAGACTAATTCATAACCAAACTTTTCTAAATCTTTATCAATGCCATAAAAATTCTTAACAATCATCTCATGTTGTAAGACAATTCCTATTGCTTTTTTGCTCCTATTTCTTCTCTTTTTGATATATGTATTAATCTTCTTGCCAATCCATTCTATGCCATTGATAAAATTATCAATTTTTTGTTCTTTCAACCGATTGCATAACCTCTCATAATTCCATTTACTCGCAATTAAAATCACATCATCATTTTTAATGTTTTGACATAAAAATTCAAAATTATGCTCTCTAGAACTATCATCAATCAAAACACACGCACTCTCTGGCTCAAAAATACTTAAAAATTCAAAAATTGCTTTCCCATTAGTGCCTGCGGGATAAATATAATATTGCATCAATCAACTCCTTTAAAAAGGGGTTCAATTCCTTTTAGCGCGAAATAACTCTCTGTTGCTATATAAACTTTATTAATAGCCCTCATATAAGAAAGAATTTCTTCATCTTTACAGAGTTTCAAACACTTTTCTAATCCCTCTTTATAGCCTAGTATCGTATCAGGCTGAATCATATCATTAACCCCTTCTAAAATGAATTGATACATAAAATCCGGATCATTTCCATTTTCTAAAAAGAGCCTCCTAATAGTTGCGCCCTTTTCTCCACTCCAATATTCTCTCACCCTTCCCCTGCGCTCTTCTATGGAAGGTATCTTAGTCATACTTAACCCTTTGCTTTTCACAGCAAATTCACTCAAACTCTCTCCTTGCTCTAAAGGAAATGTATTGCAAAATATATTAATAATGTGTCCATAAATATGCGCATCTACAAATCCGGGCATAAAAAAACGTTCAGAGATTCCAAGTTTTTCTACCTTTTCCCTAATCACAGGCGCATTGCCATTTCCAGCAGCAATAAAAATCGTATTTGTATGCTTTTGCATAACCTCTGCAATACATTCTAAATACGCATCGCTATCTACTTTTACCAAACGTCCAATCACCCCAAGAACCACCGTATCTTCACTAATAGGATATTTCGCCCTCTCTGCTTCTATTGCCTCTTTAGGACGTGGCGGATTATAAAACTTCTCTTTATCCATAGAGACATAAAAACTTGCAAACGTATAAGGAGAATCCGAAGGGGGAGAATGGCTTATCCTTGCATCAATCCCAACAATAGCATACCTCCCATTTCCATGACTCCAAAAAATCTGTTTTGGCGCACTTCTTGTAGCAAAAAGAAAATCGCTACAATCAATTGTCCCTGTGGAGATTAAAATATCAATCTCCTCGCTTAAAATAGAATTTCTAAGGGCTAAAGCTTTTTGTAAATGCGAAACATAATAACTCTTCTCATGCACCATTTTATACGCAGGACTAAAGACAGATGCCCCAGCTTGCACAAAATCTTGCATTACTTGCAAATTATCATCACTTTTTTGAATATATGCCATAGAATACACAATAATTTCGTATTTCTCTGCGAACTCTTTATCTTGCAACAACTTCTTACAAAAGGAATACTCCACCTTATAGGGAGAATTTTCTACAATTCTATCTTTTAAGATTCCAATTTTTATTTTGCGCCCATTGCTTGAATCTATCTTATCCTTGCATTTTGGAAGTGTTTTTCCGTATTCCACATAATAAGTCTCCATAAGCTTGACAACTTTATCATTATATTCTTGCCAATCCTCTTGCGTCTGTGCAGAATTTCCAAATTTATGATAAATATAGAAGCTTACATACATTGCTACATCTAAGTTTCCTTGCTTTAACAAGCGCTCTAACACTTCTAGCCAAGTTGAAAAATTTTCTCTCCATTTTAAGTTGTTAAAATAGTGTGGCACATTCCAAAAAATGTGCATACCCCATAGGAATACCGACTTCTTATCATCATCTTCTAGCTCCCAATAATACGCACTCTTAAGCGCATTTCTCTGGATCTCCAAAACCCACTCAATAGGAAAGGCATAATAGGTGATAAATGCACCCACAAAAGTATCTAAATCTGCAATATAATTCTCACGCAAACTTAGATAAATCACATGGGATAAAAAGAATTGCACCGCCCTTTCACTCTCTCCACCAAGCAAAAGCGCAACACAAGCACAATCAATAAATAATAACCGCTCATAGTAAGAAATTTCAGTGTTTTTCACATATGCTAAACACAAATCCGCATAGTTTTGGAATCGCAAATCCCTTAAAGCCTCTACCCCGTCTTTTTTCTCAAGGCTTTTAAAGATTCCATACGCCCACAAAAAATCTCTATCTGGAACATCACCTTTTGTAAAGATAATCTCTAAAGCTTTCTCTCTAATTAGCCCTATAATCTCCCTAGCCTCTGCTATACTTAACCCCTCTTGCCACTCCTGACCAAAAGCCCTAACTAACGTCATAACTGCATTAATTTCTTGCTTGTTTTGCACAACTCTTAAGCGCTCTATAATTTCTTGTGTTTGAAACTGCATTGCTATTCTTTCAATGATTTTATTAGTCTTAAATATCGGCGGAATCCTATCAAAACTTAAATTAAAACAAACAAAAAATTAAAAATAGCCTATTTTGCGGGATTTTAATTAAGGGATTCAAAAAGTGGAATACCTTTTGCTTTATACCCTGCAAATTCAATTTTATTGCAAAGGATGCATAATGAGTTATAGGATATACACCAATGTTAATGCGTTAAATGCACATACTTCAGGAATTGTGAATAACCGCAATATGTCAAATGCACTTGAGAAACTAAGCTCAGGACTTAGAATCAATAAAGCAGCAGATGATGCCTCTGGTATGGCAATCGCAGATAGTTTGCGCTCTCAAGCAGCAGCACTAGGACAAGCAACAAGAAATGCTAATGATGCAATTGGTATCATTCAAACTGCTGATAAAGCAATGGATGAGCAAATTAAAATCTTAGATACCATTAAAACAAAAGCAACACAAGCAGCGCAAGATGGTCAAACAACAGTTACGAGAAACGCCTTACAAAGCGATATTTTACGTCTTATGGAAGAGCTTGATAATATTGCAAACACTACAAGCTTCAATGGTCAGCAAATGCTCTCTGGTGCTTTCACAAATAAAGAATTTCAAATTGGTGCATATTCTAACACTACGGTAAAAGCATCAATCCAACCTACAAACTCTCACAAAATCGGACATGTGCGCTATGAAACAGGAGGGGATTTAGTTGCAAGTGCGGGTGCTACAAACTTAGGTGAAGTTACACTTAAATTCCTAAATACAGATGGGACAAATAATTACGCCATTGAATCTGTAAAAATCTCCACTTCTGCTGGAACAGGGATTGGGGCGTTAGCAGAAGCAATCAATAAAAACTCTGATACATTAGGAGTGCGTGCAACTTATAACGTTATGGGGCAAGGAGGTGAGCCTATTGCATCAGGAACTATCCGCGGATTAGTTATCAATGGAATCGCAATTGGTGATATTAATGATGTGCAAAAGAATGATTATGACGGAAGATTGATTAATGCAATCAACGCACAAAAAGAGCGCACAGGTGTGCAAGCTTCACTTAGTATTTCTGGAGCCTTGCAACTTACAAGTTCAGATGGACGTGCAATTGCTATTAGTGTTACAAGTGGTTCATCAGTAATGGGTGGGGGTTCATTTGTTGGTGTTTCAGGAGCGACACATGCAATTGTTGGACGCTTAACACTCATTCGCCTAAATGCTAGAGACATTTTAGTCTCTGGAACAAACTTCTCACAAGTTGGTTTGCACTCTGCAGGAGCTTTCCAAGCTGGAACAGGACTTGCACAATATACAGTTAATCTAAGAAGTGTCAATGGAGAATTTGGTTCAAACATCGCATCTGCTATTGGTGCAAATGCAAACGGAGCTGTTGCCGCAGTTAATGCTAATGGAATTGGGGCTGGTGTTACAAGCTTAGAGGGTGCAATGGCTGTTATGGATATGGCACAATCTGCACAAGAGCATTTAGATAGAATCCGTGCAGATTTAGGTTCTGTGCAACAACAACTTGTTGCGACAATCAATAACATCACCGTTACACAAGTTAATGTTAAATCCGCAGAATCTCAAATCCGTGATACAGACTTCGCAGAAGAATCTGCAACATTCTCTAAGACAAACATTCTTGCACAATCTGGAAGCTTTGCTATGGCACAAGCTAACCAAGTGCAACAAAACATTCTTAAGCTTCTTCAATAGTCTAAAGCCCTTTTTTAGGGTTTTTTACTTAAAATAACTCGCAATCGCATTACTCAAGGATTATTATGCAAAACCAAGAATCCCTAAACCCTCGCTTTGATAAAAATATAGAAGCTCTCTTAAAAGTCAATCCCTTACTTGCCGCACAGCTTAAAACATTAGAGGTGAATCAAAAATACGAAGTCTATATCGGTAAAGACCCTCTAAATATTAATATTTACGATAAGAAAAATAAAGTTTCTCTCTACCAAAAAAGTCCTTTAGAGGAGACAACGGATAAAATTAAAGAATTTGAACCCTTTAAACTCCACCCATTTTTTTACTTTTTTGGTTGTGGCAATGGTGTCTTTTATAGAATCTTACTTAATCAAAATAAAAACATTAAAAAACTCTTTATCTTTGAACCAGAATTAGAGTTAATTTATATTGCATTGAGTTTTGCGGATTTTTCCGAAGAAATCTTAAGCCAAAAACTTTTAATTTTTTGGACACGTACAACAAATTTTGGGGAGCTTGATGAATTCTTGGTAACAGATGGGCAGTGGATTTATTCACGCATTTATAATCTTCACTTGCTAAATAGCTATTATGGGCGCTACTCTGAAGAATGCTTAAAAATCAATGGAATCCTAACGCGCAGCTTAGAACACCATGTGATTGCTGTCGGAAATGATTCCACAGATGCGCTAATTGGGCTAGAACACCATTTGCAAAATCTTCCAGAAATGATTACCACGCCCTCTATGCTAAATCTTATTGAAAATGCAAAGACAACAAGCACCGCTGTGATTGTCTCCACAGGACCATCTTTATATAAGCAACTCCCACTCTTAAAAGAACATGCTGATAAAATCACGATTTTTAGCGTGGATGCAAGTTTCCCCATTCTTATTAAGCATGGCATTAAACCCGATATTGTCGTAACTTTAGAACGTGTAGAACTCACAGCGGATTTTTATCTAAAAACTCCGCAAGAAGCACAAAAAGGAATCATCTTTGCAATGACTAGTATTGTGCATAAAGCCACAACAGACGCAATTACACAAGGCACAAAAACCTTTAGTATGCGCCCATTTGGCTACACAAGATTTTTTAATTTAATAGAATATGGTTATGCAGGGATTGGTATGAGTGCTGCAAATATGGCGTATGAAATTATTGTGCATAGTAAATTTGAACGTTGTGTGTTTATTGGACAAGATTTAGCCTTTGGAAAAGATGGCAAAACGCATTCTAAAGATGCAATTTTTGGAGAACAAGAAGAGCAATACAAGCCCGCTACTAACACATTAGATAAAATCTTAGTCCCAGCTTATGGAGGAAAAGGTGTAGTAGAAACAAATAGAGTTTGGAATATGTTTTTAAATTTCTTTGAAAAAGACATTGCACAAACCCCCTACCCCATAGAAGCCATAAACTCCACAGAGGGAGGAGCTAGAATAGAAGGCACAAAAGAGATACCTTTTAAAGAAGTGTTAGAATCTCTACCAAAAATTACAAAAAAGCAAATCAAACTCACACCACCTACAACAACAGAAATCAAAAATTCTCAAAAACAGATTAAAACCAAGATTAAAGAATTTTTAGAATATGGTTATCAAACTAAAAAAATCGTAGAAGACACTTTTTTAAGAGTGGTTAAAATGACAGAAGAGCTAGAACGACTTAATCGCGAAAACAAACTAGAGAAAATTAACTTTAAAGAAATGGACAACATTTCAGATAAAATTGATTCCATAAAAGATCTTTTTAAAGAGGATATTTTCATTAAAGTCTTTTCAGATGCGGTGCAAAGCTATATTGTGCATCAAGAACTAGAATTTGCTAAAATTGTTGTGCGTCCTGTGCATTCCCTCATTGAAAAACAAGTCAAGCAAATTGACTGGCTTTATGCGCATAAGTTTTGGCTTTTCTCTCTTGCTGGTGGAATGGATGCAACCCTAGAAGTTGCAAAACGTGCAATTGCAAGTTGGTATGACGCAAAAGAACTCGCAGAGATTGAAGCAAAAATCGCTACAAATTTACAAGAAACACGAGAAACAAAGGAGAAAAAATGACCATTCTTTATGCGCCTTCTTTTAGAGAAGATTTTGATTTACTCCATGCAAATTGCCTCTGCACTTATGATATGCAAGTGCTAGAAATTCTTTTTGCTCTAAATAAGAAGAGGGGGGGGGATAATAGACTCCTTTACTTGCCTCACCCAAAAACTCCTGCAAGATACCACAAGGTTATTTTAGAGTCTCTAAATTACTGCTCCATTGCACAACTGCCAAACTTACAAGAGGCAAAAGAAGCAGATATTTTAATCACAGACACTTCTAATATTGCTTTACAATTTAGCCTCGCATTTTTAAAACCTAGTCTCCTTTATCTTCCTGCTTTTACAAGCATAGATTTTGGCAATGATAGACTTTATTGTATGCTCCAAAAAATAACCTTTATTGCAACTTCACTAAAAGAGCTAAAAGCTACACTAAACACACTAGAAAACACGAAAGATTCTAAGATTAAAGAAATTGCAGAATTTTTGCAAGGAGATTTACTATGACAGAAGAGGAAAAACTACTAGAGGAGTTTAATCAACTCTCTAAAACACATATTCAAAGATTCCTAAGTAAAGAGAAAAAAAATATTGCTGTGGTCTCCTACTACCCAACTTATCGCGCACAATTTGGAGATCTCATTGCAAAACTCAAAGAAAAATACAATGTCCTTACCATTGTAGATAGAATCTTAAATGACGATTTTGAAAAAAGCGGACACCATAATGTGCTTTTTCCTTGGAGAGTTATAGAAGAGGGAAAAACCTACTATCCTAATGTGGATATTGAAGAGATTGATTTAATTCTTACAGCAGATGAAGTGGGTTATCAAGATGGCAAGATTGATAGGGAATTTTTAAGCAAAAGCGCAAAACGCATTTACTTCCCTCATCGCTTAACTTGCGTATGCGGACTAATGGATTCTATGGATTACATTATTGTCCCATCAAAAACTGCTATGCAAGCTTTCAAATACCGCTTGAAAAATAAGGCAAAGATTAAACTTCTCCCAAGCGGATACCCACAGCTTGATAAAGCCTTAAAAGAATACCACTACACGCCCAAAAACACCATAACCTACGCTCCTACATTGCGCTATGTCCATCAAAGAAATGCACAAATTAACGCCTTTGCTGGAAGTGAAATCACTCTTTTAGAATGGCTTTTAGAAGAAACAGATTATAAGATTTCCTATCGCGCCCACCCATTTAATTATAGCTCTGACCACTATTTCTACCGCTTAATTAATGCGAGTTTTGCAAATGAGGAGCGCATTAGTATTGATGCAAATGCAGGAAATGCTTTTTTTAACTACACAGATTTTCTCTTAACAGATTGGAGCACAACGAGTTTTACCTATTCCTACACCACATTAAGACCTAGTTTTATGTTTATGCCAACTCCTTTGGATCCTAGCTTAGAAAATGATGGTGGCTACATTTTACAAGGGCATTGCGCAAAGAATCTCAAAGAACTTAAAGCATTCCTAAAAACCATAGACTTTGCCAAAGAGAGAGAATATTTCAAAGCCCTGCGCAATGAAAATGTTTATCATCTTGGAGATTCTATTGAAGCAATTTTGCAAAATATTGAAGAGATTTTAGAGGGGAGACTTTGAGAGCCATTATTTTATGTGCAGGCAAAGGAACGCGCTTGCAACCCTTAACGCTCAATAAGCCTAAGCC
Organism: Helicobacter turcicus; assembly: GCF_019711685.1. GTDB lineage: Bacteria > Campylobacterota > Campylobacteria > Campylobacterales > Helicobacteraceae > Helicobacter_D > Helicobacter_D turcicus. Next base: position 147,064 of record NZ_JAIGYQ010000004.1, on the reverse strand, counting down.
TCTTTTAGAAATTAAAGGCAAGAGCTTATTAGAAAATGCAATTTTGCATTTAAGAAAATGTGGGGTAGAAGAGATTATTGTTGTTACTGGCTATAAACACTCTCTTTTTGACCCATTAGCAGAAAAGTTAAAATTTCAAAAAGTAGTGTTTGAACATTATGCTTCTACAAACTCCGCTGCTTCTTTAAAATATGTGCAAAACAAAATTACAAAAGGCACATTTATTTTAAATGGGGATTTGTTTTTAACAAGCGCATTTCAAGATTCCTTAGAGACACAAATCAAATGGGGTGTTTCACAATTTTTAGCACAAAAAATCCTCCATGAGAATCCTTCTTGGGGATACATTACAGATGAGAATTGCAAACTCTTAGATATTGATACAAACGCAACAAATGGTTATGGAGATGGAATCGCATTTTTTGACAACGCGCAGGATTTAAGCATCATAAAAGATGCCCTTGCAAAATGCGAGGATACAGAGTATTGGGAGGCATGCATTTTAAAATCTATGGATAAAATTGACTTTTATATCTTTGGTTTAGATTCCTTATACATTGAAATTGATTCTTTCAATGACGCACTCATCTCTAAGCTTATCACCCCAGAAGAAATTGCTAAACAATGCGCTGATGATAATATCGCCAAAAGACTCTTTAGCGTTACAAACATTAACTATAAAATCAAGTTTTTAGGCGAAGATAAGGTTATTAGGATTCCGCGCACCCACAGAGATGTAATCATTAACACCAAGTTAGAGCAGAAAATCACCAAATTCTTAGGAGAGCATATCACCCCACAAGCAGAATTTTACCCTAGCGATATTAAGCTTACGACTTACTTGCAAGGTTACCAACCCTTAAAAAAAGAGCAACTTAACTTTACAATCTTAGAAAAAATTGTCAATGCGATTAAAACACTGCATAGCTTTAAGCACAAAGATTATTCTAGCTTTCCAAAAATCCTTTTAAGCAATGAGATTAAAAACTACGAATCCTTAGTTAAAATTCCACTCCTAAGCAAACAAGAGCATAAATACATTTCTCAAATCGTAAAGGAAGCGGATTTAAAAGAGTTTGTACTCTGCCATAGAGACTTACAGCTACCAAATATTCTTTATAACGCGCAAGATTCTAAAATCCAATTAATTGATTTTGAATTTGCAGGATTTTGCACGCCTATTTGGGAGATGGGCAATCTAGCAGGTGAGCTTGAGCTAAACAGAGAGCAAATCTGTAATCTCCTAACCCTCTATCCCCATATCACCTACAAAGAGATTCTACAAGGCAAACTTATTTCTAGCTATGTTTGGGCGTTATGGAGTTGGTATTATGATTGTATCACTTTAGGAAGAGAATACCTTATGCGCCTACACTACACCCTAAAAGAACTCCAATGCAATTTATAGGGCATTTTCTGGCTTTTGCTAGTGTGTTTTTATGGTCTAGTCTTTATGTTTGCGTTAAGATTCTTTTAGAAGTTTTTACTCCTCTTGAGCTTTTGTTTTTGCAATTTATTATTGGCTATTGCTTTTTACTCCTTATATGTCCAAGATTCTTAAAATCCACTCCCAAAGAAGAACTTTATTTTATTCTAGCTGGACTTAGCGGGATCACAATTTACAACCTCTTTTTAAATCTTGCAATGGACTATTCTAAAGCTTCAAATGTTAGTGTCATCATCGCAACTGCACCACTTTTTACTGCACTACTTGCAACTTTTTTAAAAATTGAGAAACTCTCCTCTGTCTTTTTTATAGCTTTTACGTTATGTATGGGAGGAATTGTGCTTTTAAGCTATGAAGAAGGGGGCTTTTCTTTGAATCCTTTAGGCGATGGATTTGCGCTTTTATCAGCACTTGGTTGGGCTACTTACTCACTCTTGATTCTTAAAATTATGCAAAAAACAAATCATCTTCTCCTAGTTACACGACGTATAATCTTTTATGGAATCTTAGGAATGCTCCCTAGCTTTTTATTTTTAGAATTTTCACCAAATTTAGAGCTTCTACTAGAGTTAAATACTGCTTTGAATCTACTCTTTTTATCGCTTTTTGCTTCGGGATTATGCTTTGTATTATGGAATCATGCAACACTGCTTATTGGTGCAGTCAAAACAAATGTTTATGTCTATTTAACCCCTATAATTACCATTATCACTGCTTTCTTTGTGTTAGGAGAGAAGCTCTCTATCTTAGCCCTTTTTGGCGCATTTTTAACACTTTTTGGAGTTATCCTAGCAGAATCAAAATTTTCAAAAAAACCCTAAGCTTTTAACAATCCAAGCACAGAAGCTATCACTGCTCCCTCCCTTAAACCCTCATCCATTACTAAACATTCCTCAAACCCTAAAGCCTCCATAAAGCAAGTAAATAACGCAATTCCAAAAGGCACAACATCAGCCTTATATTCTCCAACACATGCAATTTGCGATTCTTTATTTAAGGCTAAAAACTCCTGCAACATCGCATCAAAATCTGCCCTTACAAGCTCTTTGCCAAACACCAACCTAGCATCATACTTCTCTAACCCTAATTTAAAAGCGCACACAAGCGTTGGTGTTCCACTATTTGCTAGAAGAAATTTTGGTATTGCTCCTTTTATCTTGCAGGATTCCACAAACTCCACAATCGGCTTTAAAAACACATCTTTACATATTTTTAAATTCTCCACACTACAAAACCTATCCTTAGCACTTACAATCCCTATTTCAAAGCTTTTTGCAAATTCCACTCCTCCAAATTCTCCACACACAATAAACTCACTACTTGCCCCTCCCATATCCACCAATAAAAAGCAGTCTTTTTGGTATTTTTTCTGTATTTTTAATCGCTCTAGCGCGAGTTTTGGGGCTAAAGCAGTGATTTTTGCCTCTAAAAGCCCATCAATAATACGAAATCTAATTCCGCTTTTATGAAAAATCTCTTCAATAACTGCCTCACTATTGCGGGCTTTACGCATAGCTTGTGTTGTGAGTGCAACAACACTATCACCTTGCGTGATCCCTAAAACCCTTTTCATCTCTAACAAATGCTCCACAATGCGACAAACTGCCGACTTACAAATCTCTCCACTCTTTTCTAAACCCTCTGCTGTGCGCACTGTGGAATCGTATTCCTTTAAAGCCACAAATTCCTTTTTTTCTCCATTATTGCGCACCTCCATACGCACACCACGTAAGGAATTGCTACCTAAATCAATCCCAATAATCTCCATTAATTTCCTTTTTTGCATTCCCTATTAAACACCATGACAAAACAATGCACACCCTTTTCATAGGAATACTCTAACCTAAAATGATGTAACTCTAGCACACCCTTGATAATTCCAAGCCCAAGTCCATAGCCAGAAATTAGCTCATGTGCCTTATCGCGCGAAAAAGGCTCAAGATAAAATGCAATCTCTTGTTGCAGTGCTTCTCCATAATTTTTAACTGCGATTCTACACTCTCCATGACTCACATAAGCCCTTAGGACAATCTTTCTACCACTTTTATATTTAAAGGCATTATCAATCAGATTTTTTAAAGCAATAGATAAAAACTGCAAATCCCCATGAATTTTAAAATTTTCATCTAATACAATCTCTAAATTTTCTTCTTCTATAAAGAGTTTCTCAAAAGTCTTAATAAATAACGTCTCTACATCAAAATCTTCCAAAAAGAGCAAATCTTTACCCTCTTGAATTTTCTCAAAAGTTAGAATCTGGCTTGTTAAATTATCAAGGTTATAAATACATTTGCTAACTAGGTCTTTTTGAGGATTTTTGGGCATTAGCTCCAAAGCTAACTTTGCCTTAGAAATAGGTGTCTTTAACTCATGTCCAATATTTCTTAATACAAACTCTCTTGCTAACATTAGCTTAGAAATCCTTGCACACATTGTATTAAAACTCTCTGCTAATTTAGCTTGTTGTGGCTCTTTTGGCACAGGAATATGGATTTTATAATTCCCTTGTCCAAAGGCTTCTAAACCACTTTGCAAAACTTTTAAAGGATGTAAAAGAGCTAAAATCATAGAAAATGTCAAAAGCAATACCAAAAAGTCTAAAAATATCCAAATATTTAACCCGCCATTGTTTGCAAGCTCTATGCCAAAATCCCTAAACGCTACTAAATTCATGCCCAAATACTCAAGATGGAATCCATAATTTTGCTGCACCTTAAAAATCTGCATTGTCCCAAAGGTATTTTGGTTTTCTAACAAAACCTGCGCATTAGGTGGAATCTTTCTAATAATCTTAAAATGAAATTCTCTCACCACATTTTCTAATCGTCTTAAATCCCCATTCATTAGCTCCATTAAAGATTGCTGTGCAAAAAAAGCTGTTTGTTTTAAAATTGCTTCTTCATTTCTTTTTAAAGTATTCAAATTTGCAAGATAGGTAACAACTCCACCTATGCCAAGCGATAAAATAAAAAGCAAATAAATTTGAACATACAAAGGTGGAATCCAACGTCTTAAATTTAATCGCAAAACTTATACCCTATTCCCCAAACAGATTGAATATATTTAGGCGTTTTTGCATCATCTCCAAGTTTTGCGCGGAGATTCCTAATATGCGTATCAATGCTTCGTAATGACGAATCTGGAGCAATGCTTACAATTGCTTGTGATAAGGAGTTGCGCGAAAAAGGCTCACCCTTGTGCGTAAAAAGTAAATTTAAAATTTCAAATTCCGCTGGAGTGAGTTCAACAGCAAATCCTCCAACCTTAACCTTACGTTTTGTGTGGTCAATTTCTAAATCCTTATAGGTTGTGCATTGTGTTTGTGTATAGCGCTTTAAGAGTGCATTAATACGCGCAACAAGTTCTAAAGGCTCATAAGATTTTGCCAAATAATCATCTGCACCATTTTTAAATCCTAGCATTTTACTGCTAATATCCCCACGCGCAGAGGACATAATAATAGGAATATCACTTATCTCTCTAATCCTCTCACACAATTCTAAGCCATCCATTTGAGGTAACATAATATCAAGCACAGCTAAATGGAATCCTTTTTGTTGTCTAATCCACTCTAATGCCATGTTTGGATTATCCGTTGTGATGACCTCCATTCCGCTTTGTCGCAAATAATCTTGTAAAAGCCTTTGCATATCCAAATCATCTTCTACAATCAAAATCTTATACATTAGCTCCCTTCCTTAGTCCTTTTCAACACTCACTCATTAAGCTTTTCTATCAATTTTTCAGTCTGTTTTTCCCCTAAGATTCCAACTACTGCACGATAAAAAGCCACCTTTGCTAAAATGTATTGCTCACTCACTTCCTTTAACAATTCCACATATTGTGTAAGATTTGTTTCCTTTTGTTGCAAGGCAATTAGCATTTTATCCCTAATGCGATAATTATTTCGCATATATACACGTTTTTGCACGTAAAACTCCCCCACCGCTTCCCTTAACAAATCTTGTTTTGTTGCATCAAATTGCATTGTTTGCAAGACTTCAGCAATCTCTTTTGCACTCACTAATTGCACAATAAGACATAAAGATAGAATCCAACGCATAAATCCCCTCAAATGTAAATTATGCAATTTTACCTAAGTGCTTCTTAATTAAGAAGTAGAATTAATTTGTATTGGGATTAAACAAGGATGGGGTTGCTAAAAATCTATTTTTTGTTTTGCCTTTTTGTTTTTTCTCTTTAAAACTCTCTCTAACCTTATGGAGTTGCAATTCATTTTGCGCCTCTTGGATATAGTCTTCATAATTTGCAATTCTATGTTTTGCAAACTCTAAATAATTTTGAGAATTATCAATCCCTATAAATTCACAATTTAGAATCTTTGCGGCAATTCCACTTGTGCCACTCCCACAATAAGGATCAAGCACAACCCCACCCTTTTGATTTAAAATAGAAAAAATACAACGCAAGGGCAGAGCAAGTGGAAAAGGGGCTGGGTGAATATTGTTGTTTTCTGGACGTATACGCCAAATAGAGCTTAAAAGCGCGTGCCTGCTTTGTAGCTCTTCTCCAATTAAGTTTTTACCCTTTGGTTTTTGTAGCCAGTAAATTCTCTCTTCAACTTGCCAAAATCTCCAACCACGAATATTTGCGGCAATTCCCCTATCCCAGATAATCTCCTGTCTCAAATTCCATTGTGTTTTGCCTATCCATTCTAATGGATGAATCAATCTGCCTTTTTCCCAGCGGATTTTATGGTTGTAAAAAAAACTTCCCCCCTCTTTTATTGCCCTATACACTTCATTAAGCACTGCAATTTGATTTTTTTGATAATGTTCTTCATCTAATTTATCGCTAGTAGCATCATAAATCACATTTTTTACAAGCCAACCTTTTTTGTTTTCCTGCTTGTTATACGGAGGCGAAGTTACCCCCATATCCACACTATTGCTTTGTAATTTTTGCAATTCTTTTAGCGCATCTCCACACACTAACATACAAAATCCTTTAAAAACTCAAAAAGGCTTTTTTTCTAAAAATTGTCCCCCAAGTGTAATCGGTAAAATTCCCTCCACCATTTAACTTTTTTGCTGAATCAGAGCGGATATTTTTAGGTTTTGCCTCACAATTAATAGGCTTACCAAACCCATCTTGCCTAAAACCATTAAATCCAATTTTTCTGTATTGTGCATATATCCTGCAAGAGAGACGCTTAAAATCTCTCTAATTGTAGAGCTATTTTTATCATTAATATAAAGCGTTAGAAGTTCGCTTAATAACGCAATCAAAGTATCTTTTGATTGTCCAAGCAAATGTGTGTTAAAATTAACATGAGAGTCTAAAGCGTAAATTTTAATCAATTCTTGTAAATTTTGCGTCATTGATTTTACCTTTACTAGAAGTAAAAGTATTGTAGCTAAAATCCCTTAAAAATGCGTGAGTTTGACACAAGCTTAACAAAGGAATATTTGATAAAATTTTGGAATAGTTATTGCTTTAGTTTAAAAGATTTTAGCGAAATAAGGACATTACGCGATGAAAATAACAAAACTTTTAATGCTCTGTATTGCGTTTGCGCTCCCAGCATTTAGCGCAAAGGTGAGTGATTTAGCAAACATCGTAGGCGTACGTGATAACCAATTAATTGGTTATGGTTTGGTTGTGGGTTTAAACGGAACAGGAGACAAAACAACTTCAGCTTTTACAATGCAATCTATCTCAAATATGCTAGATAGTGTTAATGTAAAAGTTGATGCAAATGATATTAGTTCTAAAAATGTTGCTGCGGTTATGGTAACAGCGAAGCTCCCAGCTTTTGCAAGACAAGGGGATAAAATTGATATTTTAGTCTCAAGCATTGGCGATGCAAAATCTTTAGAGGGTGGAACACTGCTTTTAACGCCACTTAGTGGTTTAGATGGTAGAATCTATGCAGTCGCACAAGGCGCAGTAGGAATCGGAGGTAAAAGTGAGCGCGGAGGGAGTGCAAACCATCCACTAGCAGGAGTTTTGCCAAATGGCGCAACGGTAGAGAGAGAAGTTAGCTATGATTTATACAATAAAATCAACGCCACATTAAGCCTAAAAGAATCCAATTTTCAAAATGCAATCCGTATCCAAAGAAGCATCAATGCAGCCTTTGCACCACAAGCACAAAACGCAGAAAATACACAAGGGCAAACCACGCAAACTCCACCAGCTCCCATTGCAACAGCTATTGACCCACGCACAATCAAACTACAACGTCCACAAGACATGAGCATGGTGGAGTTTTTAGCACGTGTGCAAGAAATTGACATTGATGCAGTCAAAGAAGATAAAATCATTATCAATGAGCGCACAGGCACAATCATCGCAGGAATGAGCGTAGAAGTCTCTCCTATTGTTGTTACACACAATAACATTACAATTAAAGTTAGTAATGAAGCAATAACAGACCCAGAGGCTGTTAATATGGGAAGTGGAGCAACATTTAGCGCAGCAGAAGCTATGGTGAGTGCGCAAAATAATCCAACCATTTCAAGCGTAACACGTGCTTTGCAAAGAATGGGTGCGACACCAAAAGATATGATTGCGATTTTAGAAACAATGAAAAAAGCTGGTGCGTTTAACGCTGACTTAGAAATTATTTAAAGGAGAAACTATGCAAATTGATTTTAATGGAATTAGCGGATATTCTAAAGAATTGCTTGATGCAGTAAAATCCACACCAACTATCCAAAAAACAGATGATGACTCAAGACTTAGGGAGCAAACAGATGCGTTTGAAGCACTTCTTTTAAAGCAAATGTTGGATATTTCTTTAAAAATGGACGACACACTTTTTCCAAAAGCACCCGGTCATGATATTTATGAATCAATGTATCGCGACACACTATCAGAATCCCTAAGCGGAAGTTTTGGCTTTAGTGATTTACTCTTTGATTATCTCAAAGATTTACAAGGCAAACAAGGCATTAAAGGCTAATTGTGATTGATGAACATTTATTAGAGTCTCTAAGTAGTAGCGATAAAGAATCTTTCGCAAAAGGCTTAAAAGAGCTTATCACACAAACTTACGAAGTTGAAAAAGAATTTGTGGAGCTAAAAGCACTCTTTGAAGAAGTGCTAGATGTCTTGCCAACAGCAGTTTGGGTGCTAGAGCAAGGAGGGGAGATTTTTTATCAAAATAGCCTTGCATGTGAGATTCCAGAGCTTTTAGAAAAACTTGACTTCTCTCAAAATAATCGCCAAGAAATTGAGCTTGAATATAATAAAGTCTATCTTGTGCATTCTAATACTAAACTCAATAAACGTATTATCTCTGCTACGGATATTACTAGCGAGAAACGTAAAGAACGTTTAGCATCAATGGGACAAATCTCCGCGCATTTAGCTCACGAAATCCGCAATCCTGTGGGTTCTGTTGCTCTGCTTGCCTCTACACTTATTAACCGCGTGGATTTAAAAAACAAATCCCTAGTCCTTGAAATCAAGAAATCCATTTGGAGAGTGGAACGCATTGTTAAGGCAACATTACTCTTTTCTAAAGGAGTGCATTGCAGTCGTAGCAAGATTGACCCCCAAAACATTGAAGACGAACTAAATGAATCTATTAGCCATTACACTTATTCTAAAGATATTGCCTTTGTGTTTAATTTTGATAAAGAGTATTTTGAAGCGGATTTTGATTTGCTCTGCATTGTGTTACAAAATTTCCTATTTAACGCCATTGACGCCATTGAAGAGGGTGAGAATGAAGAAGGAATTGTAGAGATTAATTTTCGCAATACTAGCGAATACGCACTTTTTGAAATCTACGACAATGGCAAAGCTATTGAAAATCCAGAAATTCTTTTTGAACCTTTTAAAAGCACCAAACTCAAAGGCAATGGCTTAGGACTTGCACTCTCTTTGCAAATCATTGAAGCGCACAATGGAAGCATTACACTCCTGCAAAACAATAAAAAAGGTTTTGCAATAAAAATTCCACATGCTTAAATTTTGCTTTTACATTAGGAATTAAGGCATTTTTAGTTAAGATTAAATTAACTATTTTACAAAGAAAGGATAAGCATGAGTGAAAATATCCAAAAAATGCAAAACGTAAAAAGCATTCGTGAGGTCAATCTCAAGGACAAGCGCATTTTAATTCGTGTGGATTTCAATGTTCCAATAGATGATGAGTCAAATATTAGTGATGACACAAGAATCCGTGAAGCAATTCCTACCATTAACTACTGCATTGACAATGGCGCAAAATCCATTATTTTAGTAAGCCACCTAGGACGACCAGAGGGCAAAAGTGATTCTTTTTCCTTAAAACATATCTTAAAACGTTTAGAGCGCTTATTATCTAAAGATGTCGTGTTTGTTGATAGCTTAGAAAATGCACAAGTTACCTTAAACACATTAGTCGATGGGAGTATTGTGCTACTAGAAAATATCCGCTTTTATGCAGGAGAAGAGCAAAACGATACAGAACTCTCCCAAAAACTTGCAAAGCTTTGTGATATTTATGTTAATGACGCCTTTGGGACTTCCCACCGCAAACACGCTTCTACCTATGGCGTGGCAAATTATGCAAAAGAAAAAGTTGCGGGATTGCTTCTAAAAAAAGAAATTGATTCCTTTGCAATCGCCCTCTCTAATCCTTTGCGCCCACTATTGCTAATTGTAGGGGGTTCTAAAGTATCTTCTAAGCTTACACTATTAAATTCTATTTTAAATGTCGTAGATAAAATCATTATCGGTGGAGCGATGAGCAACACTTTTTTAAAAGCCATTGGCTATGATACAAAGGAATCTTTAACAGAAGACCACCTACTAGAAGATGCACGCAACATTTTAAGAAGTGCTAAAGAAAAGGGTGTAAAGATTTATTTGCCTGTGGATGTTGTTGCAACTGATGATATTAAAGATCCAAAAGAGATTAAAATTATCCCCGCACAAGACATTCCAGAAGGTTTAATGGCAGTAGATATTGGACCAGCCACCGTGAAACTCTTTAATGAAGTCATCAAAGATTGTGAAACAATTATTTGGAATGGACCGCTAGGGGCTTATGAAACGCAAAAATTCTCACGCGGAACTTTTAGCATTGCACATGCGATTGCCGACACTTATGCTTATAGCATTATTGGTGGGGGAGATACTGCCGATGCTGTGGATAAGGCAGGAAATAGAGATAGCATAAGCTTCACTTCAACAGGTGGTGGAGCAAGCTTGGAGTTGCTTGAGGGTGAAGTGCTTCCAGCATTTGAAGTTTTGGACAAAAGAGCATAACAATGGATGAACCCCCGAACATTTTGATAAATACCAAACTAAAGGGGGATATCCTCCTTTAGAATCTTAAAGGAGTGATAATGTTAAATTTATTTATTAAACGTAATGGAATGGTTGTACGTGAGAGCATTCAATCTGTGGAAGCAATTGACGCAAGTGCAGATGTGCTTTGGATTGACTTGCTACACCCTACCGCACAAGAGATTGCCTACCTTTCAAAGACTTACCTACTAGATATTCCAACCAAAGAAGAAAGAGAAGAAATTGAAGAATCCGCACGTTATTGGGAAGATAGCGAAACGGTTACCATAAACACCTACTTTCTAACGCGTCCTAATGAAAAGAATATTTTACACAATGAGACAATTACCTTTTTGCTTACGCATAGTATCCTTTTTACCGTGCGTTATAGTGAGTTTAAGGTCTTTGATGAAATCCAACAACGTGTGCTTGCAAGCCCAAAGAACTTTGAAGATGGATTTGATTTAATCTCAAAAATCTTTGAATTGCGCGTAGAAAAAGACGCAGATATGTTAGAGGGGATTGCTAAACAAACACGTCTTTTACGTCGTGCAGTTATATTTGACAAACGTTTAGGAGATGATATTTTAGAAAATCTCTCCACCTTGCAAGAAATGCATCTTAGTTTGCGTGATAGTCTTTTTGATAAAAGGTTAGCAATCACCGCGCTTTTACGCACAAACAAAGCCGATGTGGAAGTTAAAAAAGACTTAGGAATCGTGCTAAAAGACATTAACTCTCTTGTAGAATTTACAAATGTCAATATGAATATTCTAGATAATATCCAAACACTCTTTTCTAACCAAATCAACATTGAGCAAAACAAAACCATTAAGATTTTTACCGTTGTAACCGTTGCTATGATGCCTCCAACATTAATTTCTACCATTTATGGAATGAACTTTAAATACATGCCCGAGCTTGAATGGACTTATTCTTATCCGATAGTTTTGGGGATTATGATTATCTCAACCGTGCTTCCAATTCTCTATTTCAAAAAGAAAAAATGGCTATAAATGCACCTTTAGGATTCTAATAATCCCTTAAAGGCATAGGATTTTATCCAAATATAGAATCTCTTTTGAAGCCTTTACTAAATATTTGAAGTTTTTTATTTGAGAATTTTTGGGGATTTTAGAGCCTTAAAAAACCTAAATTTTAAGACTCCAAAAAAACTAAATGCTTGCTTGTAATAAAGTGTTTAGGCGCTTCACAAACGCATTCACATCTTTGAGTTTGCCCCCTTCAAGCAACTTTGCCTCCTCAAGTAACAAATGCGCAATTTGCTCTGTTTTTTCTGTGTCATCACTTGCAAGCATTTTGGTTAAAATACTATGGTTTGGATTTAGCTCCAAAATCGGCTTAGACTCTGGCATATCGCCTCCTTGCATTCCCATTTGACGCATCATTTTTAGCATTGCACTATTTTGGTCTTCAGCTTCTACCACACAAGAGGGTGCATCTACTAACCTAGTGCTTAAACGCACTTCTTGCACCTCATCACCCAAAGCTTTTTTGATACTCTCTAACAAATCCTTAAATTTCTCTTGGGTTGCCTCATCAATATTAGCTTCGCCTAAATCCTCTAAGGCTTCTTTGGAAGTGATTGCGCGCAAGGGAGTTTTATCATATTCATTAACCATTGGCATTACGATTCCATCAATCTCATCGCTAAAGAGCATAACTTCAATGCCCTTTTTGTTAAACGTCTCTAACAATGGCGAACTCTTAAGAAGTTCCAAATCCTCACCTTGCAGATAATAAATCGCCTTTTGTCCCTCAATCATACGCGCCTTGTAGTCTTTAAAGGAAATCTCCTTGCCCTCACTCTTAGTGCTGCTAAAGCGCAACAACTCCAACAAACGTTCTTTGTTTTCAAAATCGCTATAAACACCCTCTTTTAAACATCTGCCAAACTCTTTATAAAATTTGCTATATTTTTCTGTATCTTTTTGCAATGCTTCAATTTCACTTAGAATCTTTTTTGTAGAAGCAGATTTAATCGTGGCTAAGATTCTATTTTGTTGCAAAATCTCACGGCTAACATTAAGAGGCAAATCCTCACTATCAATAATCCCACGCACAAAACGCAAATACGATGGCAATAACTCCTTATCATCATCAGTAATAAACACGCGTTTGACATAAAGCTTCACGCCACTTTTATAATCCACACGATATAAGTCAAAGGGCGCACTTTGCGGGATATAAAACAATGTTGTGTATTCTATGGAGCCTTCTACTTTTGTATGCACCCAAGAGAGTGGCTCTAAAGAATCATAACTCAAAGTCTTATAAAACTCCTTATACTCTTCCTCTTTTAAATCTTTCTTTGCCACGCGCCAAAGGGCGGAGGCTTTGTTGATTTGTTCGCATTTTTGCTCTAGCACTTCCTTTTTCTCTTTATCTTCTCCCTCGCTTTTAGTCTCACTAAAATGCAAGAAAATAGGAAAAGGAACATGGTCAGAGTATTTTTTAATAATCTCCTCAATGCGCCAACGGCTTGCAAACTCCTTTTCATCATCTTTTAAATAGAGCTTAATCTCACTCCCATGCGTGTCTTTTGCGCAAGGCTCTATCTCAAACTCTCCACTACCATCGCTAATCCACGCATACGCTTGATTTTCTCCTGCTTTTTTAGTCGTTACGATAATCTTACTTGCTACCATAAATGCAGAATAAAACCCCACGCCAAACTGCCCAATAAGCGCAGAATCTTTTTTCTTATCTCCACTAAGTTTGGATAAAAAGTTTTTTGTCCCACTCTTTGCAATCGTTCCTAGATTTTCTATTAAATCTGCTTCATTCATACCCACACCACTATCACTAATAGTGAGTGTGTTTTTCTCGCTATCAAATGCAATGTCAATTCTAGGCGTAAAACTTAGGGATTTTAGCTTCTCATCAGTTAGTGTTAAATACTGCAATTTATCAAGAGCATCCGATGCATTACTTACAAGCTCCCTTAAAAAAATCTCTTTATTAGAATATAAAGAATGTATCATCAAATCTAGCAATTGATTCACTTCTGTTTGAAAAGTATGTTTTGCCATAATTATCCTTTTTGTAAAAAATTTAGCGCATTATAACAAAAAATAGAAAAAAATCAATAAAGTTTATATTATTAATATCAACTTTATTTAGTTAAATAAAATAATATTTTATAGTCAGAATCTATAAACTTATAACCACAGAATGCCAAAAATTCCTCAAGAAACAATCCCAAAATTCAATAAAGAATCCCAAATGAAAAAACTAAAAATACACAAAAAGCTATCTTAAAAAAATTAAAAGAGTTAAAAGAAGTGATAAATCCTGCGCCCCTACAAGAATTTTAGGATTAGCGCAAGATTTTAGAAGTTAAAATTACTGCTTCAAGCCTAGCAATGTATTTAGCACTTGGTCAGCAGTGGTAACAGACTTAGAGTTCGCTTGGAATCCCCTTTGCACAACAATAAGCTGTGTAAGCCCACGACTCAAATCCGCATTACTCATCTCAAGCTTAGAAGCTTCTATGTCAGCACGTCCACCTGTTCCAGCAGCTCCGATAGTCGCACGTCCAGAGTTTGCAGACTCTGCGTAGAGATTGCTTCCACTCTCTTGTAAGCCTTCATAGTTAGCAAATGTTGCTACTGCTACTTGTGCTAGGGCTAAATTTATTCCATTATCAAAATTCCCTATCATTGTTCCTGTTCTGTCAAAGTAATAGTCCTTCAAAACCCCAGAAGCATAGCCATCTCCATTAACTTTTTGTGCTTGAGACTCTCTAGCGGTGCTTGTAAGTCCATCAAATCCTCCGCCTTTTCCAAAGTCTAATTCAATGTTTTGTGGGAAACTAGCCCCTGTATTTGGCTTGAATTGGATAGTAGATGGATTGACTCCTAGTAGCTCCCCATTCTCCCCAAAGGTTACGCTACCTCCTTCTAAAATATTTGGACGTTGTGCAGTAGAACCAATAAGCTCCGCAGGTTCTGGCACAATGATACGGAAACTCCATTCAGAATCGCCCTCTTTTTGAAACTGCATTGTAAATTGATGCTTATTGCCCAAACTATCATAAATATCCACAGTTTGCGCAAATGTTGCCATTCTTAAACCTGCAGTTGTTGTTACTTGTCCGCCTTCTACTAGCACACCTGTGTTCATAGCTTTCATTTGATTTTTAAATAACACATTTGTTGTGTTGTTTGCATCATTAAAAGCAGAGACAAAAATATTTAAGCTATCAAACTCTGGATTTGTAAGCGTACCCGGAGCTGCTGCCGCACTTGCTCTAATGCCATCATCTTGGTTATTAACCACAAATTGCCCAGTGCCATTTAAAGTAACTTTAACACTATAAGTGCTTCCTGAATAGTTATCCGGGATTCTTCCGGGATTCACACCAGCAGCAGCCGCTGCTGCTTGATACGCCCCAGAATCTCCACCAAAGCTTTTCACGCGATTTGCATCATGTTGCATTAGTGTGCGTAAATCCTCTGTGCTTCTAAACTGCCCATCGTCTAAACTTGGTGTTGTTTGTTTGCTATAGCGGTATTCAAAAGCAGTGGTAACAAGAGCGGAGCCTGTATTATTTGGTCCAAAACCACCCCCTTGAAAGATTCCATTATCAAATCCTGATGCTCGGATATTTTTATTGCTACCATCCCCATCAAGTTGATTTTTGTTTTGCAAAATTAAGTTGTTACCTTGTATGATTGCTTCTACACCTGTTTTGTCTTTATGGTTATTAATCGCTCTTTGAGCAGCAAGAAGGTGGCTAGAACCATTTGCAGTTGGATCATTTGTCCAAGTGATTGTTTGTCCATTAATTGTAACAGTAGTAGTAACCGCACCTGCTTGAATGTTACCTCCAAGAGATATTGGTTGTGTTGTGGCAGTTTGGTAGCTTATCCATACACCTTGTCCCTCTTGCAAACGCATAGCTTCTCCTGCGTCATTAAACATTACTCCCATATCTTGTGGGATTTCGTGTTGCTTGTCTGTTGTATCATAGATTCTATCTAAGCCTCCAGCAATGTAATTATTCGCGCTAGTGCTATCAAGAGGACTTGGACAACCGATATTTTCTGTCTTACTGCCACTTGTTAGGTTAATATTCCCCGTAACAACACCTGTTTTTTTCGCAGGGATAGTAAGACGTGGGTCAATCGTGATATTTCCAGCAGGACCTGTGGAATCCACACGATTTAAAGAGTCGCTTCCGCATGCACAATTGAGTTTAGATAAGTCTCTAACCCAGCCTTGCACGATAAATCCACTAGTATTTACAAGATTTCCCACTGCATCAAACATAAATGCACCATCTCTAGTATACATATTAGAATATCCGCCATTATTGCTCACAACAAACAATCCCTTGCCGCTTAATGCTAAATCGCCTTTTCTATCTGTATTCTGCAAAGAACCTTGCTCAAAAACTTTTGTTGTTGTTTCAATTCCTGTTCCTAAACCTATAGAGAAATCATTCATTCCTCCATAGCCTCCATAAGGAATCGTAGCAGCACGTCTTGTTTGGCTAACCATTGTAGAAAAATCGGCTCTTGCATACTTAAAACCACTTGTATTTACATTTGCAATATTGTTTGACTCAACATCTAATGCAATCTGGTGTGCTTGCATACCGCTAACACCTGACCATAAACTTCTTAACATTTGCAATCCTTTAAAACAAAGTATTTTGCAAAGTGTTAAGCAATTACTATTCCAACTTTTTCCTATTTAATTTTAAATTTTCTTTCTAAATTTTTAATCTTAAGCAGCATAAAATAGCCCTAGCTAGCAAAAAACTTCCCAAAAGATTCTATTTAGATTTAGCAATGGATTACAGAAAGCTTTGATAAAAGTCTAACAACATAAAAGAGCTACCATTCTAATCTAAACTCACTTCCCTTGCCCTCTTCACTCTTGCAAGTGATTGCTATCTTATAAAGCATACAGATTTGCCGCACTAATGCAAGTCCGATTCCAAATCCGCCTTGGTCAGAATTAGCGCGATAATAGCGGTTAAAAATCTTATCAATATGCTCTTTGCTAATCCCACAACCATTATCTTTTATGCTTAAGAAATTCTCACCCAAAACCACTTCCACACTTCCACCATTTTGCGTGTATTTTAAAGCATTATCTAGCAAATTATCCACCATACGCACGATTCTGCTGTAATTTGCGCTAATCACGCTCTCCACACTATCCTCAAGCTCTAAAGAAAAAGAAATTGCGATATTTTTCCTTCTAAAAAAAGGTTCAAAATACGCAATGCGCTCTGTAATTAACTGCCCTAATGCGACATTTTCAAGCTTTAAATCTTTTGCTTCATCAAAGGCATAAAAAAGCAAATCTTGATAAATCTGCTCTAACGTCTGTGCTGCTAACTTTATACGTTCAAATTTTTGCTGCTGGGAGGTGCTTAGCTCATACATTTTAATGCGCTCAATACTCATTAAAATCACACTTAGTGGCGTGTTTATCTCATGTGTGGAATCCTTAATAAACGCATTTAAATGCTGGATTTTCTCTCTTAGTGGCTTTAGACTTAAAGAGACTAAAAAATACGCAACCACACTCATTGCTAAAAATGCACCAATAAAGCTTATAAAAATCACACTAAGAAGTGCATAGAGTTCAGATTCCACACCCTTAGAATACACAAGCAAGTAAATGTTATCTTTAGATTCCATTTTGGAATCTAAATCGCCAAAGCTTTGTCGCATTACATGCCAAAATCTCCCTCCCATACGTTGGGTGATGAGATACATTCCATCATTGATGCGCACGATTTTATCATTTTTGTGATGTCTTGATGTTTTTAAAGTTGGTGCTTGTAAAAATGCTGGTGCGCTTAAAATCTCTCTAACTTCTTTAGAGTCTTTAATATTCTCTTGTGTGTTAAAGAGTATTTCACCATTTTTTTTAACAAGCAAAAACGTAATTCCTAGCTCACTATGGGCAGTTTCTAAAAGTTTTTTATAATCTAGAGCGTTAGAATTTCTAGGATAATTTTGAGATTGTTCATACAAATGCACCACCAAAGTGTGCGCATTTTCAAAAAGAGTATTGACTTTAGATTCTATAATAGAATCCTTTTTTGTCTGATACCAACCATAAAATACAAGTGCTAAAAAGACACAACTTGTCAGCATATACAGCACTAGAATCTTAAAGGCAGTTTTTTTACTCATATCCATTTTAAATTTCAATTCTCTTTGCCTCTCTTAAATTTAAACTTTCTTATAGCAGTAGCCCTCACCCCGCCTTGTTAGAATATTATCTTTCCCTACAATATGGCGCAAATTCTTAATATACACACGCAAACTAAGCTCACTTGGCTCTTCATCATATCCCCAAAGCACAAGATAAATTTGCTTTAAACTCACGAATTCACCCTCATGTTTTAGCAAAATCTTTAGTAATTCTCTCTCTTTTGCGGGAATCTTTTGCACTTTATTCTCTAAATATAAAATTCCGCTTTTGCTATCAAAACAATATCCATTGCCAAAATCAAACAGCGCACCTTTACCTTTACGTTTTAACTGCGCTTTGATACGTAAAAGCAACTCTGAAAGCTCAAAAGGCTTGCGCAAATAATCATCACAACCCCTTCTAAAACCCATTTCTAAATCTCTTAGCGTGTTTAATGCGGTAATAAAAATCGCTGGTGTGTCCTTGCCACTTTCTCTAACCTCACGCAATGCTTCAAATCCGCTTTGTCCTGCCACCATAACATCAAGCAATAAAATATCAAAATCCATTTCATAGGCTTTATTTGCCGCATCCAAGCCATTATCACAACACACTACTGCATAGCCTTCCTCTTCTAAACACTCCGCGATAATCTCTTGCAATGCCATATCATCTTCTAATAACAACACTTTTGCTCTCACACACTCTCCTAAAAATGGAATCCAAAATAATATGCATTTAAAACACTAAAGATTCCAAGACTAAAAACACCCACTGCATAGTCCCAAATTCCACCTGTTTTAAAGCGCAAAAATGTAGGCGTTAGATGAAAATTGCGTGTGCTAAAAGGAAGTAGCAATGGCACACCACTAGGCGTTAGCATATCGCCCATTAGATGTAACACACAGCCAAATAAAATCCCAAAGATAAATACTTCTAGCACCGCGTCGTCTAAACCTTTAACAAAACCACTAACTAGCGGAATTCCACTTAGCATTTCCGCACCAAATGCGCTTAAAACTAACAATAAGATTCCAAGCCCAACAATAAAAGTAATGCTATGCGTTAGCCCTCTGTGCCCAAAGAGTGCTTTAATCGCATTTGAGATTCCAAGAGTTTTTTTGCCAATTGTAGAATTTGGCTCATCGATATCAGGTAGTAATGCCCCCAAAGTTACCCCTCCATAAAACACGTTAAGCTCTTTTAGGCTTAGCGGTGTGTTAGTTAGCACAGAAAAACCCACTGCGACAAACGCACCAATTCCAAGAGCAAAAGCAATATGTGTTTTACCTAACATCTTTAATCCTTACATTTTTTCGCCCTGTGTGCGGACAATAAGGCTTGTTGGCAAACAAAAACGTTCCACAAGCTCTGCTTCTTTTTCTCTGTGCTCTCCGCTATCTACTTCATGATTAAAACCTACTAAATGCAAGATTGCATGGATAAAAAGTAGGGCAATTTCATCTTTTAAACTATGCCCTAGCGCATTTGCAACCTTTTGTGCGTATTGCGTGGAGATAACCACGCTTCCAAGTAGAGATGAAAACTCTGATTCTAAGGGAAAGGATAACACATCAGTTACTTTATCTATTCCCCTAAATTCTAAGTTTATGGCTTGAATTTTTGCATTATCCACAAGAAGAAGTTCGCATTCTTTTTTGCCTAAACCTAAATCCTCCAAAACACTTAAAAAAATGGATTCTAATTGCTCTAAAAAGATGGAATCTAAGAGAATTTCACTTTGATTATCTACATCAATGCACATCAATCTCTAATCCCACTGGGCAATGATCACTCCCTAAAATTTCTGGATAAATACTAGCACTCTTTAGCCTAGATTCTAAAGCCTTAGAGCATAAAAAATAATCAATCCGCCATCCCGTGTTGTTTGCTCTAGCCTTTCCCATATAACTCCACCAACTATAAGCCCCCTCTTTATTAGGGTAAAAATAGCGGTAAGTATCTGTAAATCCAGAATCTAAAAGCACACTCATCTTCTCGCGCTCTTCATCGGTAAAACCAGCGTTTCTGCGGTTTGTTTTAGGGTTTTTTAAATCAATCTCTTTGTGGGCAACATTTAAATCCCCGCATACAATCACAGGTTTTTTAGACTCTAAACCCTTTAAAAACACTCTAAAATCATCTTCCCATTGCATTCTATACTCTAATCGCTCTAACTCCCGCTTAGAATTTGGTGTATAGACATTCACTAAATAAAAATCCTTAAATTCAGCAGTAATAATGCGACCTTCTTTATCATGATGAGCAATTCCCATATCGTATTCTACGTTCAAAGGTTTTTGCTTACTAAAAATTGCCACGCCAGAGTAGCCCTTTTTCTCCGCACTATTCCAATATTCTTCATAATTTGGGAAGTCAAAAGTCGCTTGTTCTTTGTGCATTTTGGATTCTTGAATACAAAAAACATCTGCATCTATAAAGCCAAAAAACTCCATAAAACCCTTATTCATACACGCACGCAATCCATTGACATTCCAAGAAATTAATCGCATTTTACTCCTTTTATTTTGGGTGTTTCACACTGCCATGGTAAAATGGCACACAAGCCTTAGCCTCTCCTAAAACAGGCTCTGTAACAACTTCTGCTCCTTTTTTTAGTTTTTTAAAGATAGAAGATGCAAGATTTACTGCTGTTTTAATAGCGGTTTGTGTAATTTCAATTTTTGGATTATCTAATGTGCCTCTGACTTTTTGGGAGTATTTTGCACAATCTTTTTCATCTAGTAATCCAATAGAAAAATTCTCAAATGCGTTATTATTGAGATTTATAGCACCCACTGCTGCCATTCTTGTTTTGCCCGTTGCAAAGGCTACATCTTCTGCTTGTGCAACGCCATTTTTAAGTGCAAATTTCGCTTCTAACTCTTTAATCACACTTTTAGAATTTACCACTGCATTTAAGCCCAACATTCCTGCATCGCCCCCTTTAGTTACAGCAACGCCAAGCGGACCAGCTAACACAAATGCTCCCACATCAAGCAAATTCACGCTATTTGTGTTTTCATAATTTTTAGCAAGCGCATCAATATCAATACTATAAATTTCTAAATTTCTAGTGTTTAACTCCACACTTCCATTTAAATGCTTGATAATGGTTTTTGCATCATCTCCTTTAATACTTAAATCCGCATTTAAATTTGCAACTCCACCTTTAATAAGCTTCCCATTATCCGTAAAAGCTGCAATCTTTTTAATATCCAAATCTTTCCCGCTAACAAGCAGTTTTTCATTCTTTAGTGCCACATCAAAGCTTCCAAAATCTCTATTTTGGAGAATTAAACTAGGCTTATTATTAGCAAAACCTGCACTTCCTTTAAGGCTCAAAGCCCCCTTTAGTGCCATTGATAAGGGATTAATATTTGCAATCTCTGGTGTGCTTAGAGCAAAATCTGCACTATAAGCATTATTTTTCAAATCTATTTTTGCATTTTGGATTGTTGCTTGAATGTCTTTGCCATCTACATTTAACATAGCCTCCCCACTGCCATTTTTAATTTTTCCTAAGCCCTCCAATGCAAAACTTAAATCCTTTTTAAACTCCATTCCACTAAGCTTGTTTAAAGTCGCCTTTGCTAGAGTAATCTGCTTAGATTCTACGCTAAAATCTCCATCAAAATTAGAATCTTTAAAATTTGTCAAATCTGCTTTTGCATTTAAAACACCTTGCGCATTGTATTGCAAAAGCTTAGCAAGTTTTTGTAAGTTTAATCCTTTAATATCCACTTGCACATTTTGTGGAACGTTACTTTCTAATTCTGCGTTTGCTAACAATTTAGAATCAAATAAATCACTATCCACCCGCACTTTTAAGTCCTTTGCATTACCGCTAATTTCCGCATTTAGTGTATTATCTTTGCCAATCTCCAAGCCTTGATATTGCAAACTTGCAATCGTGCTTTTTAAATCCCCCTTTAACGTATAATTTAGCGGGGAGAGATTAATTTTATCCACAAGTGCATTTAAACTTACACTACCATTTACGGCATAATCTTTCATATCTGCATAATTAGAAGCAAGTTGAACAAGTTCTTTTAGATTTAAATCTTTTGCATTGAGTTTGACGCTTTGTGGTGCATAATTTGGCATTACAATATGTGCAAGAATCGGATTTGTTACTGCATTTAGAGCTAGTGTTGCTTCTTGGTTAGCAATATTGCTAGATTTTAGGTTGATATTTGCTAGAAGCGGGGTTTTTAGCATAAAATCGCTAAAGCCGATATTTTTTACACTCACCTTAATATCTCCATTGCTTGAGAAATCTACAATGCTTGCTTTTAGGTTGTTAGATTCCACATTTAAATAACTAGAAGTTGCAAGGAGTGTAGTGGTAATGCTATCATTCTTTGCAACACCATTAATTGCTAATTTAATGGAATCTTTTGGAAGCACAAGCCCGTAAGTCTTACGCAAAAGTGCAGTATTTGGCGTAATTGCACTTGAAGCAATATTAAATCCTCCACTTGGTGCTTGTAGATTTGAAATGTCCATATCTGCATTGATTAAGATTCTACCTTTTGCGTATTGTGGCTGATTCAAAAAAGAGAGTAAAGATTCTACATAAATCCCCTCTTTGCTACTTAAAAATAAACGTTTGGGCTTAAAGTCTTCTAAGCTCACATCTGCTTTTATCATACTATTAAAGGCTTTAATATCTGCATTAATAGCAAGCTTATTAGACTCCTTGATTACATCACCATTAACACTCACGTCACCATTTAAACGCATTCCTATAAGTTTTTCATAAAGTGCTAAATCCTTAATGAGTGCATTCACTTTTGCCTTTGTATTAAGAGAAAAGAGCGAGTAATCCCCACTTAGCGCAATTTGAGATTTTTGCTTATCTGTGATTGCAAAAGCATAGGAATTAAAACCTAAATCAAAATGTGTAAATTCTAATCCAATGGGAGCTTTTTGGTTTGCAATCTCTGTGATTTTGTCTTTTAAAAACGCATTTCCGCTACTTGAAAATAGCCAAAATGCCACACCAACAAGGATTACTAAGACCCCAACAACACTTATTGCAAGAATTTTTAAAAATTTTTTCATAAACACACCTTTTTAAGCCAAATAAAGCGGAATTCTAGCAAATTATTCCCAAACAATTGTGTAATATAAATAAAATTTTTATTCTTTAGCATTTTGTAAAAACTGCCGATATATAATGTGTCAATTCTTTTTACAAAAAGGAATGATAAATCATAAGAAAGGAGTCTATTATGATTTCAGGTATTGACAGCAGTGCAGTGGCGTTAAGTGGAAACCTAAACACTCTTAAAAAAGCAATGGATAGTGAAGAGACACTTATGAGTTCACTCTTAAGCGGAATGGAAGGTGCGCAAGCAAATTTGCAAACACAAGCACAAACGCCAAGCCAACCTACACAAACTCCAAACCAAAGCACAAATTTGCTAGATATTATGGCATAGCCTAAAGCACCTAAGTGCTTTAGGTGATTCTCAAAGACTTTAAACTCTAACTTTTTATTAATTTTAATTTTAAAAAACCCTTAGCAAAATGCGTAGATTGCCCAACTTTTGGTGTAAAGGCTAACCTAATGGGACTTGTTAATGCAACAAATTTTGCTTTTTTATGAAATTTTGTTACAATTCTAGCTCTATGAGGGAGTAGTAAGCGCTTTTATAGGCGTGGCAAGCCAACATAATGAGTCTTTAAAGATTCTGGTTTTGCCTTAAATTATGAGACTCATATATAACTTAAATAAGCTATATATGATCCCTCTACTGCAAATTTGGCTCATATCTAGCAAAAGGAGCCATTTTGAATCCTAACCCAAAAATTCAAGCAAACCCTTTAAAAACAGCTTTAGAAATGCCACAAGACATTCCGCTACAATTCGCTTTAAAAACCGATTCCAACTATGGCTTAACACAAACTCAAGTAGAAAATAGCAGAGCAAAATTTGGGATTAACGCCTTTAGCAAAACTCCTCCACCAAGCCTACTTAACGAACTCTTCAATGCTTTTAAAGAACCTATGGTGTTATTGCTACTTTTTGCTGCTACCCTAGCACTTAGCATTAATACTTACGAATACTTAGCAGAGGGAAGCGCAAACTTCTTAGAATGCGTTGGAATCTTTATTGCCATTTTTCTCTCCATTGGTATCACACTTACAATGGAACGTCGCAGTCAAAAGGCATTTGAAACACTAAATGCTATCACACAGGGCAATCAAGTGCGTCTTTTACGTCATGGAGAAATTGCGCAAATCCCTCAAGAAGAAGTGGTTGTAGGGGATATTATTTTATTAGAGAGTGGAGATAAGATTCCAAGCGATTGTGTTATTCTCCACGCACAAAGTCTCTTAAGTGATGAATCAAGTCTAACAGGCGAAAGTATGCCAAGCTTAAAGCATTCCTTAAAAGATAATCAAGAAATCACAAATGCCACTATGCTTTATAGAGGCTGTTTCATCACGCAAGGCAACGCAAAAGCCCTATGTGTAGCCACAGGAGATAATACAGAGTTTGGCAAAATTGCAACTGCTCTTGATTGCAAACAAAAATCCACCACTCCTTTACAAGAGAAGCTAAAAACATTAAGCGGCAAAATCACTCTTTTTGGTGCTACTGCCGCAATGCTAGCCTTTTTTATCCAAGTAGGATTCTTTATCTTTAGGGGGGAAATCGCATTCCAGAGCATAGCACAAGCTTTTATTTCTAGCATTGTTTTAATTGTTGCCTCTGTGCCAGAGGGCTTACCCACAATCGTAGCAATCTCACTTGCACTTAACATCATTAAAATGTCTAAACAAAATGCACTTGTTAAAAAACTTGTAGCTTGTGAAACTATCGGCTGTGTAAATATCATTTGTAGCGATAAAACAGGCACTCTTACACAAAATAAAATGACCATTAAACATTGCTTTATCTTAGATCAAATGCTTACACAAAAAACGTTAAGCCCATCTCTTAGAATTCCATTCCAGCACTTTATAGAAAATTGCACACTAAACTCTACTGCAAATCTTGGACATAATGGCGAATTTATTGGTAATCCGACAGAATGCGCCTTACTTGTGTATGCTAAAGATCTAGGATTCCATTATCAACAAATGCGTCAAAATGCCGAAATTTTACACACCTACCCTTTTGCTTCACAAACAAAAAATATGACCACGCTTGTGCGCTTTAGCGATAAATTAATATGCTATTCTAAAGGCTCTCCAGAGAAAATTCTAACCCAATGCAAAAGATTTTCAAATTTAGATTCCATTATAAAAAATATTAAAACCTATCAAACCCAAGCTTACCGCATGATTGCCTTTGCGCAAAAAGAGATTCCACTTAGTGCCTCCATACCACAACGCGAAGAGTTAGAATCAGAAATGGAGTTTTGTGGCTTTGTGGCAATTGCCGATCCATTGCGTGAAGATGTGTATGCTGCAATCCAAGCTTGTAAAAATGCTGGCATTACCCTTAAGATTCTAACAGGAGATAACCTAGAGACTGCAAAAGCCATAGGCAATCAATTGCATTTGCTAAATAAGCATTCTATTGCCATTGAAGCACAAGAGATTGAAAAACTAAGCCAAGAAGAGCTTTTAAAGATTCTTCCTAACATTACAATCCTTGCACGCTCTACACCAAGCACTAAAATGCAAATTGTAAATGCCCTAAAGGCTGAAGGCAATATTGTCGCACTCACAGGTGATGGAATCAATGATGCTCCCGCCTTAAAAAGTGCTGATGTTGGAATAGCAATGGGCATTAATGGCACAGAAGTTTCCAAAGAAGCAAGTGATATTATCCTACTTAATGATAGTTTTGCAACTATTGTTAAAGCCATAGAATCAGGACGTGGAATCTATCAAAATTTTCAACGTTTTATCCAATTCCAACTCACCGTGAATTTAAGCTCTGTTTTAATCGTTCTTGCCGCTGTTGTGTGTGGATTTACCGCACCATTTAGTGCTTTGCAACTTTTATGGGTTAATCTCATAATGGACGGACCACCAGCCCTAACTCTTGGGCTAGAACCTGCATCTAAATGCATCTTGGAGCAAAAACCCATTAAACGCAATGCTAACATCATCACACGTAATATGCTATGGCTAATTACAAGTAGCGGAATCTTTATTGCAGTAGTGTGTTTATTGCAATATTTTACAAACTTTTTAGGCGCACAAGATACACAAAAAAGCACAACACTTTTTACTTTATTTGTTGTTTTTCAGCTTTTTAACGCCTTTAACGCAAGGGAACTAGAAACACAAAGTATTTTTAGCAATCTCTTAAGCAATCACTTAATGCTAGGGACTTTTATGCTGACATTTGCATTACAAGTGCTAATTGTGGAGTTTGGCGCGCAAGTCTTCAAAACACAACCTTTGGAATTTCTACTTTGGTGCAAAATCATTGCCACAAGTTTTAGCGTCATTCTCTTAGGCGAAGTTCTGCGCTTTTTCTTGCGCAAAATGCGCTAGGGATTCTAAAAATGTGGAATCTAACATATTTTGTTCATTATTTATGGCTATTAAATCCTTGCAAAAAGCAATTTTAAAATTTGCGCATAGCACTCTAAATGGCACACATCACCCTATGCACAAAATCGTAATCACACTATACCTTGCTTACATAGCTTCCTAAAATCTCTCGTTCAAGTCCGCCAAAATTAATTTTAAGCTTGAGTTCTTTTCCGCTTTGACTTACTTCTAAAATTCTACCTGCACCAAAGATTTTATGCATGACACAATCCCCTCTTTTAAAGCTGCCTGTGTTAGAATCCCTTTTTGCTTCTTCTTTAAAATGCGTCCCACACACACCGCTTTCACTTAAAAAACGTGAAGGGGCTAAACTTGCGCGATTCCCACGATAAAACCTAGAATCCGCATAGCTCAAAAATAGCTCTTTTTTCGCACGTGTAAAAGCCACATAACCAAGTCTGCGCTCTTCTTCTATATTGCTATCTTCACGCACAAGCGGAAAAAAACCTTCCTCTAGTCCGATAACAAACACATAATCAAACTCTAACCCCTTGCTAGAATGCACACTCATGCACGACACACCCACAATACCCCTGCTCTCTTTGCGCATTTCTATATCTTCTTGGTCGCTTCTAAGCGCAAGGTCGTTTAAAAAATCTTCTAACTCCATTAGCGGATTTTGCTTGATATACTCACGATACACACCATAAAATTCTTCAATATTACTCACCCTATCAATCTCATCATGGCTTTTACTTAAAGCCTCACAAAGCCCAATTTTTTGTTCAAATGTATCAATAAAACTTAAGCTAGATTGCCTCAAACTCTCTTGTAGGCTTAACATTGTGGCAAAAAACTCTTCTATTGCATCATAAGCTTTTTTACCAATTGCGCTCTTTAGAGTTTCTTGCAACCCTTCTTGTATGGAATCTGCAATAAAGAGGCGATACACACTAGTTTTGTGTGCTTGTGCAAGTTGTAAAATTTTATCCAATGTTGTTTTTCCAATTCCACGTTTTGGTTTATTAATAATACGAGCAAGAGAAAAATCATCTTCTAAATTCACAAGCACACGAAAATAACTTAACACATCTTTAATTTCGCTTCTCTCATAAAAGCGAATCGCGCCGACTAGCACATACGGAATCCTAGCGCGATTAAAGCCCTCTTCTAGTGAGCGTGAGAGTGCATTTAAGCGAAACAAAATAGCAATATCTTTAGGATTTACTCCAGAATCTAAGAGTTTGCGAATTTCTTTTGCGATTTTTTGCACCTCTTCTTGCTCATCACCAGCATGGAGAATCTCAATGTTTTTTCCCTTGCCCAAAGTGCTAATTAATGTTTTTCCAAGACGCTCTTTGTTCTTTGTAATAAGTGCATTTGCAGCTTGCAAAATTGTGTGTGTGGAGCGATAGTTTTCTTGTAGTTTTATCACTTTAGCACCTTTAAAATGCTCACTAAATTGCAAAATGTTTTGGATATTTGCTCCACGCCAACTATAAATACTTTGGTCATCATCACCCACCACGCAAAGGTTTTGGTGCGTAGAACATAGGCATTTTAAAAGCAAATATTGCAAATGGTTTGTATCTTGATACTCATCTACCATTATGTATTGATATTTTTCACTCACTTCTTTAGCGACTTGAGGATTTTGTTGCATAATCTCTAAAGGCAACAAAAGTAAATCATCAAAATCCACCATATTTTTTTGCAGTAAAAATTCACCATAACGTCCATAGACTTTAGCAATATGTTTATATGTGTCATTATGCGCATTTTTTAGTGCCTCACTAGAAGTCATTTGCGCATTTTTGTAACGTGAGATTTCACTAAGAACTAAAGGCAGTGGAGCTAAATCGCTATTTAGCTCTTTAACAATACGTTTAGTATCCTCACTATCTGCTAGAATAAAATTCGCCTTGCGCCCTAAATGCGTGATATAAAACTTCAAAAACAATAATCCAAATTTATGAAAAGTGCAAAGTAAAGGTGGGTGTATGGAAGTGTTTTTAATCATACTTAAAGCACGTTTTTGCATTTGACTTGCTGCTTTATTGGTAAAGGTGAGGGTTAAAGTATTGCTAGGTGGAATCCCAACTACATCAATCAAATAAGCCAGACGCGCAGTGATTGTTTTTGTTTTACCACTTCCAGCACCAGCTAAAATCAAAAGTGCCCCATCAATGCTTGTTGCCGCTTCACGCTGACTAGGATTTAAGTCGTCTAAAAAATCTTGCATACTCCACCTTTAAAAACGCAAATTATATCTAATAAATCCGATACATCACACGAATGCGGATTTTTGTTTTCTCGCTTGGGTAGGGATAGTCTTTATAGGCAATTCTAATGGTATGCAAGGAATTATCATCAAGAAGCGTATAAGAACTTGAGTGTAAAAGTTTTAAATCTGTAATATCTCCATTTGGATACAGATAAAACTCCACGATATTATCGCCCTCTTGTCCGATTTTTCCAGCAATTGCTGGGTATTTTAAATAACGTTGTGTGATTTTTCCAATTTTATCTAAATTGCTTTTAATAAACTTTTGCGCATTTGGGCTTAAAGAGCCAAACTCAGCTCCATACAAATCCTTAATTTGCTCTGTTTGCTCACTTATCCCAAAGTCATAAATAGAAGGCGATGAGAGATTTTTTTCTAACGCACTTAAATTGGAAGTTTTAGAAGCTTGACTTGGTTTAGCTTGTGTGGCTTTGGCAGTTTTTATCTCTTTAAGTTTAGAATCCGCTTCCATTTTGGATTCTTTCTTTTGCGCAATGCGAGGTTTTTCTTGTGGTTTTAGCTCTTGTTTTTGTGGAATTTCTTTTTTAATCTCTTGTTGCATTGCTTGTTTTTTAGACTCCAAACTTGCTAAGGATTCCACACTTTTAGAATCTTTTGTTTTAGATTCCATGTTTTGTGAAGCTTCGCCTTGTTGAAATTTAAAATGCTTCAAACTCACACGCTCACCCTGTTCACTCCCCATTTGAGGAGGATTGTAGATATTTTCAAGTTTTGCTTCAAAACGCAAAAAAAGCAATAAAAAAAGAATGCAATGGATAAGTAGAGAAAGAGAAAGAGCAATTAGATTATTTCGCATTGTTTTGATTGTCTTGGTCTAACATATCCTTAAATGTGCTTTTAATTTCATAAGAATCAATAAGCGTTGTATCGTTGGGATTTAAAATCACCAAATAACGTTTGTTGTATGCCTCAAAAACAACTAACTTACTTTGCACACTTAGTGCGGTTACAGACTGCACGTCAATTTGCCCCTCACTCTCATTAGCGTCTTTATTAAAAAACCTAAAAGAGCCTGTGCGCACTTTTAACTTTGGGACGTTTAGTCGGTTTTTCACATACCATAAAAAAGCAAGTAAGCCTAGTAAAATTAAAATCACGCCAAAATATTGGAATCCACTAATGCCCTCAAGTGGAGAGCGTCCTGTTTCAAAGGGAAACAAGTTTTGCGATTCCGCATTAGAATCATGCAAAGGTGGCAAAATCAGAGCGTCTTTGGGTGTAGTCTTATTCGTGGTAAAATCAGGAGAGATGCTAGTATTTACAGCACCGCTTTGCTTAATAGCACTTTCAACATTATCTGCAAATGCAAAAATCCCAAAAAATAAAAATAACAATAAACAAATAGGCTTCATACAGTGCTTATACTCTCACGTGTTAAATAATAAATAATTGCATTAGAATCCAAGATCTCATTCACACGAATTGCAAGGTTTTTCTCATACACCATAACCTCGCCCTTACCAATAATCCGCCCGTTGATAAAAATCTCCACACTCTCCCCTGCTGGTTTTTGCAAATCAATAATTGACCCTTTTTCAAACTGCAAAATTTCTGAAAGTGGAACCTTTGTAGAGCCTAGCTCGGAACGAAATACAACTTCCATATCCAAAAGCCCACCATAGTTATTCATAATCCCTTCTAAGTAACGTGCTAAATCCTCTTGCTTAGGTGCTTGGATTTTTGCGAGTGTAAATTCATCTGCTGGCATATTTTTCCTTTTATGTGTGCATAAATAATGAACAAAGTGCGCCATTTAGCTCAAAATTTAAGCAACGCGATTGCACATCTTGAAACTCTCCAAAACCAAAAGCACGCGGTGTTGTGATATTAAAACTCACATTCTCTCTAACAGCTAATACTTTTGCTAAACCTATTGTTAAGTTTGCTAATTCTTGCGATAAATCACGCAACTCTAAATCATCAGACACATTCTCTCCAAATAAGCAAAATCCTAAAGATTCTAAAAATTCCTTAGAGCTTACAAAGGTAATGGCATTACGTCTCCCATCTTCAAACGCAACATCAATATTTGAAAGATAACCTTTTAAAAGTTTGCCCTCAACGCGCAATGGAGTTGCTCCTAGCGTATCTTGAAGCACCTGCACAAACGCCCTTTCAATAATCAAATCCATGATACTACCCTCTTTTTGTAAAATTTCATTATAGCTAAAATTTATTAAACTTTATGTGAGATATACAACCCTAGTATAGTGCGTTAATTTTTCAAAAATTCCACATTATTGCATTTTTTTATGTTATTTAGCTAGAATAAAGTTTTTATTTTTTAGGAGAAAAAATGGCTTTAGATGAGAATAAGCAAAAAGCAATTGAGCTTGCCATTAAGCAAATTGATAAAGCCTTTGGCAAGGGTGCGCTTATAAGACTCGGTGACAAACCTGTGGATAAAATTGATGCAATTAGCACAGGCTCTTTGGGGCTAGATATTGCACTAGGGATTGGCGGAATCCCAAAAGGCAGGATTATTGAAGTATATGGTCCTGAAAGCTCCGGAAAAACAACACTTGCCTTGCAAGTTGTAGCAGAGTGTCAAAAAGCAGGTGGAATCTGCGCTTTTATTGACGCAGAACATGCACTTGATGTAACCTATGCAAAACGTTTAGGTGTAGATGTAGAGAACTTGCTTGTCTCACAACCAGACTTTGGTGAGCAAGCACTAGAAATTTTAGAGACACTAACACGTAGTGGCGGCGTGGATTTAATTGTCATTGACTCTGTTGCAGCACTGACTCCAAAAAGTGAAATTGATGGCGATATGGGAGACCAACATGTTGGTCTTCAAGCGCGTTTAATGAGTCAAGCTCTTCGTAAAGTAACGGGCGTGATTCACAAAATGCATACCACCGTTATTTTTATCAATCAAATCCGTATGAAAATCGGTGTTATGGGGTATGGAAGTCCAGAGACAACAACAGGAGGAAATGCACTAAAGTTTTATGCAAGTGTGAGAATTGATGTGCGCAGAATCGCTTCTTTAAAACAAGGCGAACAAAACATTGGGAATCGTGTTAAAGCAAAAGTTGTAAAAAATAAAGTTGCCCCACCCTTTAGAGGAGCAGAATTTGACATTATGTTTGGAGAAGGGATCAGTAAAGAGGGTGAGCTTATTGATTATGGCGTAAAACTTGATATTGTGGATAAAAGTGGAGCTTGGTTAAGCTATGGAGATAAAAAACTTGGGCAAGGCAAAGAAAATGCAAAAATCTTTTTAAAAGAAAACCCAGAAATTGCACAAGAAATTGAAGAAAAAATCAAAGCTTCCATTTCCATTACAGATGATTTATCAAATAATAATACTGAAGACTAACAAGATAAGGATAAAAATATGGTTTATATTGATGATATTAGCGCACAAGAAGTATTAGATAGCCGTGGCAACCCGACGATTAAAGCAACGGCTCTTTTAAGTGATGGGAGTGTTGCAAGTGCAATTGTCCCAAGTGGTGCAAGCACAGGAAAAAGAGAAGCTTTGGAGCTTAGAGATGGCGATGAGAGATTTTTAGGAAAAGGTGTCTTAAAAGCATGCGAAAATGTCCAAACAAAAATTGCAGAAGAAATCATCGGGCTAAGCCCTTATGACCAAGTTGCAATTGATAATCTTTTAGTTGCTTTAGATGGCACAGAAAATTTCTCAAATCTAGGAGCAAATGCAGCATTGGGTGTTTCAATGGCAGTTGCTAGAGTCGCTGCACAAAGTCTAAATATACCACTTTATCGTTATTTAGGGGGTGCAAATGCTCTTACCCTTCCCATCCCTATGCTAAATATCATCAATGGTGGAAGCCATGCAGATAACACAGTGGATTTTCAAGAATATATGATTATGCCAATAGGCTTTAATAGCTTTAGTGAGGCAATGCGTGCAAGTGCAGAGATTTACCAGCATCTCAAAAAAATCCTAAAAGATTCCAAACATATCACAAGTATAGGAGATGAAGGAGGATTTGCTCCTAACCTTAAAAACAATGAAGAGCCTATCCAAGTTATTTTAGAAGCCGTGAGAAAAGCTGGATATAAAGAGGGGGAGCAAATTGCAATTGCACTTGATGTTGCAAGTAGTGAGTTTGTTAATGACAAAGGAATCTATTGCTTAAGGGGAGAAAATAGAGAGCTATGCGCAGAAGAGATGATTGAATATTACGAAAAACTCATTGCTAAGTATCCTATTATCTCTATTGAAGATGGGCTAAGCGAAGACGATTGGAGTGGATGGGAGAAACTCACCCAAAAGCTTGGCAACAAAGTGCAACTAGTAGGAGATGATTTGTTTGTAACAAATGCAAAGATTTTAGCACAAGGTATTGAAAAAAACATCGCAAATGCTGTGCTAATTAAACCAAACCAAATTGGAACAATCACTCAAACTATGGAAACAATCCGCCTAGCACAGCGCAATTGTTACCGCTGCATTATGAGCCACAGAAGTGGAGAAAGTGAAGATACATTCATCGCCGACTTTGCTGTAGCACTAAATACGGGAGAAATTAAAACAGGCTCTACTGCTAGAAGTGAGAGGATGGCAAAATACAATCGCCTCTTAGCTATTGAAGGCGAACTTAGTGCGCCTGTGTATCTAGGAAAACAACTCTTCAAATAATGGAATCGCTAGAGTTTAAAAAGGGAGGATTCTACAAGCTTCTGCCTTTTTTTAGCTTTATTTTGTTAGTTTGCATTGTAGGTGTGTATATTGGCAACTTGCTTTTTGGAAACAACTCATTTAGTGTATTATTAGAGATTAACCAGAAAGAAACACAAATGCGTGAAGAAGTTAATCGCCTAATGCACGAAAATGCAACCTTGCAAAAAGAACTTTTTGAATTGAAAGGATTGGAACCAAAATGAAATTTTTAACTCTAATGCTAACTTTTGCTCTAACACTTCTAAATGCACAAACAGAACCCCAAACTGCGCTACCTGAAATTCCAACATTAAGTATTGATACGAATAAACAAAATCTAAGCCCAGCAGAAACCTCCACAGAACCCACAGGGATTATGGAAAATCTAGCTCCAAGAGAGCTTACAAACGCACAAGAAAACAATGCGACAAGAAAAATGCGCGACCCTTTTACACCTATCATCACACCAAAAGATAGCGGGCAAATCACGAATGCACCCCAACTTGATTTATTCACTAAAACTGAATTAATTTTACCCTCTACTGCTAGAAAAATTAAAAAAATTACCCTAGAGTATCAGAATCTAAATGGTTCTATCACAACACTAGAAAAAGAGTTAGAGGGCGATATTGATTGGCATTTTCCCTTAGTTTTAAGTCAAGAAATCCAGCCCAAAACACCTAATATTCCAAACAAGGAAAGTTTTCCATTAGAAGAGTATTTTGACTTTGAAATTACTAAAAATAGCATCTCGCTTAATACACACTTAACACTTCTTAGGGACTTCACTCTTGCGTCTCCTACGCGCTTGATTTTAGATTTTAAAGCACCTAGCAAGAAACCTCTAAAGACATCCTTTACACCAAAGATTCCAACAATTCCGCAAATTAGCCTAAATACGCATTTAGACTTTTATCGCATTACACTAGATTTAGACGGGCAATATAAATATAACCTCACAAAAGACACAAAAACAGGAAATTACAGCATTGAACTCTACTAATTGCGTGCTAATTGGCTTTATGGGTAGTGGCAAAAGCACTATTGCTAGAGCTATCCATAAAGAAAACGGAGCATTAGCAATAGATAGTGATTTGCTTATTGCTTACCAAGAAAACCTAAGCATTACGGAGATTTTTGCAACAAAGGGTGAAGCATATTTTAGAGAGTTAGAATCCAAATTTTGCGACTTCACTGCAAAACACATCACGCATACAATCATTGCCACAGGTGGTGGAATGCCGATATTCTGCAATGTTAAAAAAATGGGAAAGGTATTTCTCTTACACCTTGATTTTGAAACAATTTTTACGCGCTTGAACAACGAAGAAATCGCTAAACGTCCACTTTTTCACAAAAAAGATTCCGCATTTAAGCTTTACAAAGAACGTCTAAAAATCTACCAAAATTCCGCACATTACACTATTGATGCTAATAAAAGTATTCCAAATATCACACAAGAAATCCTAAGCCTTTTATGAATATTTTAATCCGACTTCCAAACTGGCTAGGTGACGCTCTTATGGCAACTTATGGTCTGGAGATTTTGTTTGTAAATTTTAAAAATGCGCATTTTTTTCTTGTTGGTTCTCAAGTTAGCATTGCGCTTTTTGCGCATTATCCTAATGTTACAATCCTAGAAGACACCAGCAAAAAAGGCAAATTCAGAATCCTAAATTTATATAAACTTGCAAAAAAGATTCCGCCTTGCGACCTTGCATTAACTTTTCAAAACAACTTTCTCTCTGCTTTGTTTCTAGCTTTTAATGGCGCAAAACTCCGTGCAGGTTTTGCAAAAGAACTACGAAGCTTTTTATTGCACCATCACCCAAAAAAGCCTAAAAACGCGCATGAAGCAATGCGTTTTGCCCTACTCACCACCTCTACACTAGAACTTCTCAAAAATCCAACAGAGATTATAGCAATTCCAAAAAAACTCTATCTAAAGCCACAGCCCATAAATATCACACTTCCAAGTAATTTTAAAAATTCCAAAATCGCAGGCATTAATGCGGGGGCTGCCTTTGGGGCAGCAAAACGTTGGGAAGAATCCTATTTTGCTAAATGTATAGAATATTTACTAGAGCAAAATTACAAAATTTTACTCTTTGGTGTAGAGAGTGAAAGTCCAATCAATGCAACTATTTTAGAGCATTTACCAACAAAATTCCAACACAATAATGCCATTCTTAATTTAAGCGGAAAAACAAATATTCCAAGCCTGATAGCATATTTTTTACATTTAGACTTACTACTAACTAACGATAGCGGTCCAATGCACATTGCAAGTGCATTAGGAATTCCAACTTTAGCCCTCTTTGGTCCTACAAATGCACAAGAAACTGCGCCATTTTGTGCTAAGAATGCTCAAATTATCTCCCTTGAAACATTAGGAAAAAAACTCTCTTGTATGCCTTGTATGCAACGCACTTGTCCGCTGCTAAAAGATTCCAAAGACTACCACAAATGTATGCGCGCACTCACACCAAACCTAGTCATTAAGGCAATTCAATCCCTTATAAGCTAATTTCAAATAAAATCCCACAGAACTTAGGAGTAAGCCATGAGAACATTGCAAATTGGACATTCACCTGATGCTGATGATTTGTTTATGTATTATGCTATCGCATTTGGCTGGGTAAGCCATCTAGATATTATTTTTCAAAACTGCGCATTAGATATTCAAACACTAAATGAAAAAGCTCTCAAGAGCGCGCTAGATATTTCTGCAATCTCTTTTAGTGTGTATCCTTTAATCTCCAAAGAGCAATGTTTGCTAAGAACTGGTGTTAGCTTTGGCAATGGTTATGGTCCAAAACTCATAAAAACAAAGGGCAAGAAACTTAAACGCAATTTCAAAGTTGCATTAAGCGGAGCACACACAACAAATGCAATGCTTTTTAAAATCGCATACCCTGATGCTAGAATCGTTTATAAAAATTTCTTAGAAATTGAAAATGCTATTTTAAGCGGTGAAGTAGATGCTGGAGTTTTAATCCATGAATCCATTTTACAATACGATGAAAATTTGGAAGTAGAAAGAGAAATTTGGGATATTTGGAGTGAGTTAAATAAGCAAGATTTTCCCTTGCCATTAGGCGGAATGTGTATTCGTCGCTCTTTACCACTAAGTGTCGCAATCACTTGTGAGGAACTGCTAACAAAGGCAGTAAGAGTCGCACTAGAAAACAAACTCCTTCTCTCCAAAATGTTGCTAGAGCGCAATCTCATTCGCGTAGATTCTAAAAAACTTGAAATCTACCTCAACCTCTATGCAAATAAAGATTCCATAAGCCTTAGTCAAACACAATTAAATGCAATAAATGCACTCTTTAGAATTGGCTATGACTACAAAATCTACACACAGATTCTAAATGTGGAGGACTGCTTGATTCCTTCAGAATACGCAAATCTCCGTAACTCTTAAAAGCTTAAAAACAAAAAACTTCAAGCCTCTATAGACGATCTTCCACAGCCCTATTTTCTAGGGCAAGGCGCACAATCTCTGTTATAGCCATCTTTATCATATCTTTTTGGGTGATGATAATCTTTTAATAAACCTTTTTCACGCGCTTCTTTAACACTCATAGAATCAATACGTTTTTGTGTTTCAGCACGGATTGCGTCACGATATTCTCGACGCTCTTTTAATTGCATCGCCTCAAGTGCATTTCGCCTTTGCTCGTGCAATCTAGTTTTAAAAACTTTCGCATCTTTGACTTTCATCTCCTGCGTGCGCTTAAACACTTCCATTTTGTAATCAGGATAATCTTTTGGAGCCACTGTTCCAGACATTTCAATTAGCTTTTCATTACTCACTTTAGAAAAATCTGCTCCAAAAGCACTTATGCTTAACGCACCTGCAAGAAAAACAGCCACTAACATTCTACTTTTCATAAATACTCCTTAATTAAGATGATGCAATTTTATCCCCAAAGTGTAAAGCATGTCTAAAGTGTCCCTAAAGCAAATGTGAAATTCAATCCTCCACTTGTATTTTATAAAGTTTTTTACGATCACTTGAGCTTGCAATATTTAGCTGTGCACGATATTTTGCAATAGTTCGGCGCACCATTGTAACTTTAAATTTCTCTGTTGCAAGCTTTAAAATCTTGCTATCACTTAATGGCTTTTGCTTGTTTTCATTGCGGATAAGTTCTGCTACAAAATCCTTAATCGCAGTATTTGAAGTCTCTTCATCAATAGCAGTTGCAAAGAAGTTTTTAAGCGGAAAGATTCCACGCCCACATTCTAAATATTTATTTGAAATCGCCCTAGAAATCGTGCTTGGAGAGTGATCAAGGTCTTCTGCTAAGTCCTTTAAGGTCATTGGCTTTATCTCACCGCCTTTAAAAAATTCATATTGATAATTTACAATCATTAGTCCGATCTTACACAAAGTCGCTTTACGCATCTCTAGCGCATCTACAAGATCTCGCGCTTCTTTGATTTTAGTCTTAATAAACGCATCTTTTACACTATTTTTCTCATTTTTCTCTTGCTTTTGGATAAGGATACTAGGATAATATTTATCATTAATTTGCACTTGAATATCGTCTTTATCCTCCAAAACCAAAATATCTGGAATCACCGCAACTTCTTTTTGAAAAAAGTCTAGAGCTGGGGGATTTTTAAAACTTTGAATCGCACGCATTGCCTTAGGATACAAAGGATTTTTTTTAAATTTTGTATGCCCTTCTAAATCCTCTAAAATCTCCAAACACAACCCATACACATCACTTGGAACATCAAGATTATCAAGCTGGAATCTAAAAGATTCTATCACATTAAGTGCGCCAATTCCTGGAGGTTCAAGATAAGAAAAGCGCAAACGAATTCTCTCTACCTCAGTAGCACTTATATTTGTCTCTAGCTCTTTACTGCACACATTAGCAATTGTTTCACAATCCCCATCAAAATAGCCTTCATCATCAAGACTTTCAATGATTTTTTTAGCAATTTCTTGGGAGTTTTTTGTTGGAAACAAAGGTGGCTCAATTTGACGCAATAAAACCTCTTCTAAGCTTTCTTCTTGGATACAAAACTGCTCAATTCCATCACCCTCAACATTTCCTCCCTTTGCGCCACGTATTCTTTCTTGATGACGCTTTTTATGTGCCGCACTTTCTGCACTTAGTGAATTTGCAATCCCAGATTTCACTTCAAAATAAGGATTCTCCACTCCAAAACTATTAAGCGTTTCTTCTAATTCACCCATTCCACTTTGCAAAATCGGCAACCAACTTTTCAGTGTTGAAGAGAGTTTTGCTTTTAAGGTTGCAGAAGTTTGTGTGCGGAGTTTCATGCTTTAAAATGTTCACCTAAATAATGTCTGCGCACAAGCTCATTTTGATAAATTGCCTTTGCGTCGCCACTTGCAAGCAAAGTGCCTTTGTTGATAACATATGCCCTATCACACACACTAAGTGTTTCTCGCACATTATGGTCGGTAATCAACACACCAATGCCAAAGCCTAATAATTTTTTAATAATACTTTGAATATCAAGCACCGCAATAGGATCTACACCAGCAAAAGGCTCATCAAGCAAAATAAATTTTGGTCTTTTCACTAATGCGCGTGCAATCTCTACCCTACGTCTCTCTCCTCCACTTAAATTTACCCCCTTACGACTGCGAATTGGCTCAATATTAAATTCTTCTAATAACTCTTCAATGCGTCTCTCTTGTGCTTTCTCTCCCTCAAAGCACACTTCAGCAGCAATGCGCAAATTCTCTTCCACGCTTAAATCCTTAAACACGCTAGATTCTTGCGGTAAATATCCAATCCCAAGCTGTGCGCGTTTATGCAAACTAAGTTTTGTAATATCCTTACTATCAAAGCTAACACTTCCTCCACTTGCATTAAGAAGCCCACAGATGATATAAAAAGTCGTCGTTTTTCCTGCACCATTTGGACCCAAAAGTCCCACAACTTCACCACTTTGCACGCGAATGGAAATATCCCTAATAACCTGTGTTTTTTTAATGGTTTTACTCAAATGTTTCGCTTCTAATGTGTGCATCAATATTCCTCTATGGTATATTTACGCTTTTGTCCTTGTAGCGAAATTACAATGCGACAAAAGGATAAGCCAATTCCTTTTAGAATTTTAGCTAAATTTTCATCACCCCATTCTATAAAATGCCAGCCTTCTTTTTCAATTTCTTCTAAAAATCCCAATGCAAAAAGCGCATTTAAGTCCTTTTGGTAAATATCATAATGATATACTCCATGTCCATATTCTAGGGCGGTTAGATAAGTTGGAGAAGTAACATTTGCCTCTATACCTAGTGTTTTTACCATTGCTTGAATAAGTGTTGTCTTTCCACTTGCTAAAGTCCCGCTTAGCAAATAGATTCCACGACGTTTGGGCAAATCTAAAATCTCTAATAATTGCGGAATCTCATTTTGCGACAAGATAAGTTCCATTGTGTGCCTTAATGAGATCCCACGGAATCCATAGGAATTGCACGCACTTTAATTTGCTTAATATCTAATAATTCTTGCGCACTTTGCAAAAGTGGTGTTTGCAAAGCTTGTGTAACTTCCCTTTGAACTTGCTCTTGTGAAGAAAGAGTAGCGGAATCTTGCAAATTTAGCTGTGTATTTGTTTGCACATTTTCTTGCGTTTGAGATATAGAATCTTGTGCGCCTTTGGAATCTAAAATTTTGGATTCTGCATTTTGCACTTCATGTGGATTGCTAATATTTTTAATTTGTGTTTGCATTCCAAAAACTTCTAATACATAGCCTTTAATAATACTATAAGCCTTAATTAAACGCTCTCTGCCCTTATCTGCAGACAGTGTTTCCCAAGTTAGCACAGAATCTTGAAAGCTAACAAAACGCACATCTTTAGTAAAAATCTCGCCCAAATCATAATTATGTGCAGAAATCTTTTGTTTTAAAAGTTCAAAAAGGGCTTTTGCGTGCTCTTGGGCAGAATCTTGCGCACTTTTGGATTCTGTTGTTTTGCATTTTGCATTTTTAGACACTTCTTTTGGAGTTTCTATAACTTGGGATTGCAGTGTCTTAGATTCCCTAGCTAGAATCGCTTGAGCTTCTAGTTCTGTATTTTGCTCCCTAATTTCTAAGGCTTCTAGTCTTGGTGTTTCTATTTTCTCCTCTTGAGAATCTATTTTAGATTTCACATTCTGCGCCCCTGTGTCTGCCCATATTTGCGGTTTTAGCGGACTCTCAAAAAAATCTCTCTCTAAATGCTCAATTGCAATCTCAATACTTTCAACCTTTAGAGCCTCTAGCATTTTAAATGCGCTTAGTGTTAAAACAAACTCACTCTCCGAACCTAAAAACAATAATTCCTTAGCCTGTGTGATAATTCTAAAAAAACGATCCACAAGCAAACTAGAATAGCGCATATCATCGCCCTGTAAAAGCCTATCTTTTAAGAAAATGCTCATCTCATCTAAGAGTATTCCGCATTCATACTCAAAAAAGCCTTCAAGCACGTTAAGCAATGCTTCTCTATCTTGTGCAAAAACACACTCAAAAAGTGTATTTAAACTCTCTACATTAATAAGTCCTAGCATATTTGCACACACTTCAGAAGTAACATTGTAATTTGAATAAATAATGGCTTGATCAAGCAATGTAAGGGTATCACGTAAAGAACCCGCTCCGCTTCTTATAAGCATTTTAAGTGCTTCTTCTTGATAAGGAATCTGTTCATTTTTTAAAATCTTTTTTAAATGCTCAAAAATATGTTTATCAGAGATACGTTTAAAGCGAAAGTGTTGGGTGCGACTCAGGATTGTAGCGGGCAGTTTTAGGGGATCTGTTGTTGCTAAAATAAATTTCACATACTCTGGTGGCTCTTCTAGTGTCTTTAATAATGCGTTAAAAGCTTCCCTTGTTAGCATATGCACTTCATCAATAATAAAAATCTTAAAACGTCCCATATTAGGATGGTATTTTGTCTGCTCAATCAAATCCCTAATGTCATCAATTTTACGATTAGAAGCACCATCAAGCTCCATAATATCAATATGGCTCATTTTGTGTGGATTTGCAGCTAAGCAGTTTGGGCAAGCTCCACAAGGCTTAGAGCAAGGACCGCTATTGCATTGCAATGCACGTGCAAAAATCCTAGCACTAGAAGTTTTTCCACTCCCACGCAATCCAGAGAATAAATATGCATGCGATAAACGCTTACTATCTAACGCTAAAGAGAGTGTGCGACTAACCGCCTCTTGACCGACAAGCTCATCAAAGTCCATTGGGCGGTATTTTAAGGCTAATGCTTGTTGTTCCATATCCCATCCTAGAGTTAAAAGCGCAATTTTACACCAAGTAAGCCTAAATCTGAGTTAAGTGCAGAATCTAAATTGCGTTCATCACTCTTTATACTGCGCAATATTAGATTGAAATTTGTAGATTTTATTTTTTAAGCGCACAAGTAATCCTGTATCAATGAGCTGACGAAAGGTTTTTACAACCGTAGGCTTACTCACACCCACTTCTTGAACAATATCCTCATAAGAACCATAGAAAATATTTTCATTATCGCTATGCTCAATCAAATATCTAATAATTTCTATTTTCTTGCCACCTACAAAAATAGAAATGGCATTTAATAACACATTTTGCAATCTTATTTCGCTAGCTTGAAACTTCGGCAAAACAGAGCGCAGAATCGTTTTTAAAAGCTCTTCTATATCAATAGGTTTTAATATATAGCCATCAACACGCAACTCAATACAATCTAATAAATAGCGCGTTTCTGTATGCGCGGTTACAACAATAATTGCAACTTCTAAAAGCGGATTTTTACGGATTTCGCGGATTAAATAGATTCCATTTAATTTTGGCATTAAAATATCTGTTATCACCAAATCAATGTTCTCTTGTTTTAAAATCTCCAAAGCTTCCTTGCCATTGCGCGCTATAAAAAGCTTATCTACATAATCCTCAAGCACCATTGATGCAAATTTTAAAATATCTTCTTCATCTTCTACATACAATACTTTAAGATGTTTTAAAATTTTTTCATCATTTTTGCTAATCACTCTCCCTCCTTTTGTATATCTAGTGGAATTGTAATGATAAATTGCGCCCCGCAAGTGCCATCTTTAAATCTACAATCCTGCGCACACTCTCCGCCATTGCACACAATGTTAAATGCATCATCATAGCGCACATTGCGCACTTCAATACTTCCTTGCATTTGCTTTTCTATGATTTGTTTAGACATATATAGTCCAATTCCTGTTCCTACGGATTTATGCTTTGTTGTAAAGTAAGGTTCAAAAATCTTTTGAATATCATCAAGCTTAATTCCACCACCATTATCCATAAATAGAATCCTAACACAATCTTTTGTAGGATTATCTTTATTTTCACTCTCTTGTATGATTTCTGCTAGGATTCTAATTTTTGCCGGCATCACTTCGCGCACCTTTAGCACATCTTCAGAGTTTTTAATAAGATTTAATAACACCTGAGAAAAAGCACTCTTATAACCACAAAGCATAATATTATCAGCACAATCTACGAGGATTTCAATCTCATTTTGTTTCAAAAACGCATCTACTAAAGAGATAGAATCGTAGATATTTTCTCTTAAATTAAAAGGTTCTTTATCGCTTGCAGAGTTAAAGAAGTTTCTAAAATCCTCAATAGTCTGTGACATTCTCTTTGCAATCTTTAGTCCATCTTCAACTTGAATTTCTATAAATTCCTGTGTGAGTTTGCCATTTTGAGATTTGACTTTGAAAGTTTGAATCAACAGCATTAGCGCATTTAGTGGTTGTCGCCATTGATGCGCAATATTTCCTATCATCTCTCCCATACTTGCAAGACGTGCTTGCTGATACATAATTTGGTCTTTTTTGCGACTCTCAAGCACCTCTTTTTCAATATTTTCTTGCAAAGAATTGTTTAAATTTTGTAATTCTTTAGTTTTTTCTTTAACCTTTTGCTCCAGTGTTGCATGTAGATTTTTTATATTGCGCAAAATAAGAAAACTTAATAACATTGTAATAAGCATAATTAAACACATAATTACTAATATTATTTTTTGTAATGCACTATGCAAAGTATTATTCCGCATTTTTTTGACTTCTGTAAATTGCAAGTTTAGATGTGCAATTCTAGAAATCTCATGGTTTAGCAAATTAATACTTTGCTTAACTTCCTCACTTAAAGCTTGAATAGACACATTTTGAGGCTTTTTAGGATTTAAAAATTCCAAATACGTACCAATTTCAGCATCTAAATTCTCCAAATCACTTTGCAATTCCATTTTTTTGCGCAATACAGAATCGTCTTTTGCGAAAAATTGATACACATTTGGTAAAAAATGCGTGGAATCACTTTGATTTAAAAACCTATCTTGCAAAGCTTTGTAGTGATTCCACTGCATAATAATGCTATGCCTTGCTTGCAAAATCTCTTCTTTATTATGGATTCCATGTGTGAGATTTTGCGAGTTATTAAGTGTATGCCTAACCTCCTCAAGTTCCACGAGCGACTGGCTATATTCCATAAAAAGCATATCATAATCATATTTTAAACCAAAGTGATACACGAAGGATACAATGGCTAATGAGAGTAGCCCAGAAGCAATATTAAACACCAAAATCCGCGCTTTATGCTCAAGTGTCGTCCCAAAAATACGAAATATCTGCAAAACTTATCCTTCCTAAAAATAGAATACTTATTGTAACACCAAAAAATGCAACACTTTGCTAACAGAAAATTTTTTGGGTAATTTTAAAACTTCTTTTAAAAATTAAGGCTAAATCTAAATAAATTTTATGATTCTTTTAAGTTAAAAAGTTATTATTACAGACACAAATCAAATAAGGAGTTTCGTATGAAAAAAATTCTACTAGGACTAACACTTGCAAGTGCCTGTTTAATGGCAACAGATGGTGCAGCAATCTACAAAAAATGTATTGCTTGCCACGGCGCAAAAGCTGAAAGAGTAGCACCAGGAAGTAAAGGAGATGTTAAAATTGCTGGTATGGCAAAAGATAGACTCGTAGAGCAACTTAAAGGTTATGCAGCAGGAACAGCAGATAATGGAGGTGCTAAAGCTATTATGTATGCAAATATGAAAAACTTCAAGCTAACAGATGCGGATATTGAAGCAGTTGCAGACTATATCTCAAAACTTCCTCCTGTAAAATAACTCTAAAAACCCCCATTTTGGGGGGCTTTTTATGCCATATTTAGAAATTAGCAAAAACAACTTCTTTTACAATCATAAGATAATTACTAAAGCCATAACCCCTAAAAACTCTGAAAAAATCGCTATTGTGCTAAAAGATAATGCCTATGGACATGGAATTACAGAAGTTGCGACTTTGGCAAAAGAAGTTGGAATCCAAACTGCATTTGTCAAAAATATCCAAGAAGCTCTAAGCATCGCACCTCTTTTTAAAAATATTACCATTCTTTATCCAAACTCACTGCCTAATCAAAGTGCCTTAAAATCCGCACTTAATATTCCACATATCGCTTTTTGTGTACCAAGTTTGGAATCTTTACAAGATTATCCCGCTAACACAAGTATTGAGCTAAAAATAGATAGTGGAATGCATCGTAATGGAATCACCAAAGAACAACTACACGAGGCACTTACAATCATTCAAGCACACAATTTACGTCTCAAAGGAATCTTTACGCATAATGGTTATGGAGATGATTTAAGCAGTGCAT
This sequence comes from Helicobacter turcicus, assembly GCF_019711685.1. GTDB lineage: Bacteria > Campylobacterota > Campylobacteria > Campylobacterales > Helicobacteraceae > Helicobacter_D > Helicobacter_D turcicus. The sequence goes on along the minus strand of NZ_JAIGYQ010000004.1, from coordinate 102,098 downwards.
TTTATGCACAAAATATAGAATTTTTGGAAATCAAAAAAGAAGCACTAAAGTTGTGTGCGCATTTTAAGATTCCACGCCCTAGGTTTCACTCCTTAAGCTCTTCTGGTGCAATGCGCGCAAGTGCTTTTAATGCAACATTGCCACAAGAATTACAAGATGATTTATTTCGCATTGGAATTGCTTTTTATGGCTACAATTCTGGATCTCTAGAGATACCAAAACTAAAACCAATCGCCTCACTCTTTGCAAACAAAATTTCTACTTTAAAGTTAGAAAAAGGAGCGAGTATCGGTTATAGCGGGGTTAGCACATTAAAAACAAATGGCTCAATTTCTACTTATGATATCGGTTATGGCGATGGACTTTTTCGCTTACGGGAGGGAATGGAATTATATACCGCTGAGGGTTATAGAATCCTACCACGTGCTAGTATGGATTGCATTAGTGTTGAGAGTGATACACCAAAGGTATGCGTATTTAACGATGTCCGTGCTTTTGCTAACGCTTTTAAAACTATCCCTTATGAAATTTTAACACATTTACACGCCTACATTCCGCGCATTATCGTTTAAGATTCCAACTTTATAGTTTGTCTAGTGTGTTTAAAATTCTCCAAACTTTTGGTATGATTTTAAAGTTTTATTTTGCATTTTGAAGGAAAAAATCGTGAATCTTTGTATTTTATTTGGCGGAAAATCCTACGAACATGAAATCAGTATCGTAAGTGCAATCGCCCTAAAAAAGCTACTTCCAGAAGTTAAGCATTTTATTTTTTTAGATTCCAACCATAACTTCTACCATATTATGGCAGAACAGATGCAGTCTAAGTTTTTTAGCAGTAATGCTTACCAAAAAGCCCCAAAAATCTACCCCAAAAAAAATGGATTTTATGTGCACACACTCTTTGGAGAAAAACCCCTAAACTTTCCCACAATCTTAAATCTAATTCACGGAGGTGATGGCGAAGATGGCATAGTGGCTTCCTTGCTAGATTTTTATGGAATCCCTTACATTGGACCGCGCAATCCTGCGTGTGTGCTAAGCTATGACAAGGAATTCGTTAAATCCTTTGCTACAAGTCGTGGTGTAAAAAGCCTCACACACCATGTGCTTTATCGCAATGAAACTCTGCTAAGCGATTTAGAATTTCCTGTGATTATCAAACCCGCACGGCTTGGAAGTTCGCTTGGCATTAGTATCGCAGAATCACAAGCAGATTTACAATACGCCTTAGATAGTGCTTTTGAATATGATGAAAAAGTTGTGATTGAACCCTTTATTGACGGAATCAAGGAATACAATCTTGCTGGATTCAAAGGCAAAGATGGAATGTGTTTTTCTTTCATTGAAGAGCCAGAGAAAAATAAATTTTTAGATTTCGAGAAGAAATATTTGGATTTTTCGCGCACAGGAAATGCTAAGGAAGCCGAGATTAGCGCAGAGTTAAAACAAATCTTGCAAGAGAATTTTACAAAGCTTTATATAAATGCTTTTGAGGGCGCATTAATCCGCTGTGATTTCTTTTTTAAAGATAATGTGTGTTATTTAAATGAAATCAACCCCGTGCCAGGAAGCTTAGCAAACTACCTCTTTAAAGACTTTAGAGCTGCACTAGAAACACTCTTACTTGCACTACCAAAACCAAATGGTATTAAAGTAGATTATGCACTGCTACACCAAATTCAATTTGCAAAAGGTAAATAGTGGCACAAAAGATTCTAACTCACAAGGGAGGAGAGTTTAGCATCTCTTATGCAATACAAAATGCGCAAAATGGAGCAAAACCCCTTGTAATTTTACATGGTTGGGGAGCAAATAAAAATCTTATGCAACAGGCATTTAACGCGCTTTTTAGAGATTTTACACATTATTATATTGATATGCCGGGTTTTGGAAATTCTAAAACTCCTCCCTTTGCTCTAAATACACAAGATTATGCAGAGGTTATGCGCTTAATGCTAGAATCTCTACAACTAGAACCTGCAAAAGTTACGATTATAGGACATAGCTTTGGAGGCAAGGTTGCCACACTCTTAAACCCAAAGATACTAATTTTACTAAGCAGTGCTGGAATCTTAACACAAAAAAGCCTAAAAGTGCGCGCGAAAATTGTCACAACAAAACTTTTAAACAAAGTTCTGCCTAAAAACCAACTATTGCGGAATCTTTTGCGCTCTAAAGATGTGCAAAATATGGACGAAGTTATGTACCAAACCTTTAAAAATGTCGTGGATGAAGACTTTTCAAGCATTTTTAAAAACTTTAAAAACCCTTGCTATATCTTTTGGGGCAAAGAAGATCTTGCCACACCTTTAAGCTCTGGGGAACGTATCCACACACTCATTTATGATTCCAAATTTTTTCCCTTAGAGGGAGACCATTTCTTTTTTCTAAAACAAGCAAAAGAAATTGAGCGTCAATTTTATATAAATTTATAATTTAAATGATTTTCTGTTAAAATTTCGCAATTTTTCTATTTAAGGATTCCTTTTTGCAAGATACTGATATTTTCATAATAGCGACGCGTTGGATTTTTCTTGTAGCTCTTGGCTACTACGCCATAGTCAATCTCCAATGGTATCACTACAAAATTACACGTGTTCTTTTTAAGCACCACAAGCAACGTTGGCATTTGTTCTACTTCGCTCTACCAATTCTCTATTTTATTTTTATTCCCAATAGTGTTTATTTTTATGCTGGGCTTTGTCTTTATTTTCTAGGACTTGGGATTTGGATTTTTAATCTTAGCAAAAAACTCATTCTAACAAGTAGAATATTACGCTTTTTTGGACTCTATATTGTTTTTATTGTTTTTAATGAGCTTTTACTCTTAGGTGTAAATGGGTATTCACCCATGATTCAGTGTATTTACCTCTTGCCTCTGTTTATCTCGATTTTCATCTCCTCTTTAATAGAAAAGATTCTATTAAATCGCTATAAAAAACTTGCCCAAGATAAGCTAGAAAACCTTCCAAATCTTACAATTATTGCAGTTACAGGAAGCTATGGTAAAACTAGTCTTAAAAACTATCTCGCCCAAATCCTACAAGAAAGCTTCAAAGTTTATTCCACCCCACGTAGCGTAAATACTCTAACTGGAATCATTGCAGATATTAATCAAAACCTCTCACCCCTAACAGATATTTACATTGTAGAAGCTGGAGCTAGAGATGTTGGGAATATTAAGGAAATTGTAGATCTTATTGCGCCACAAATTGCTGTTGTTGGAAAAATCGGCGAGGCGCACATTGAATATTTTAAAAGCATTGAAAATATCTACCGCACAAAATACGAGATTTTAGAGAGTAAGCGTCTAAGCGTGGCTTATATCTATAAGGACAATATCCAACCTACAAACCCTCCAACAAAAATCATCAACTTCCCACAAGATCCAAGCGATGTGGAAGCTACACTACAAGGGACGAATTTCTCACTTAAGGTTAAGGGCGAGAAGCTAAACTTCCAAACACGTATTTTAGGGGCTTTTAATGTAATTAACATTAGTGCTGCGATTGCTGTGGGAAGCGACCTTGGAATTAGCAATGAACGTTTAATTAAACAAGCCCAAAAACTAGAACCTATCAATCACCGCCTAAGCAAAATTGTCGTTAATGGTAAGATTATCCTAGATGATAGCTATAATGGAAACCTTGATGGAATGCTTGAGGCAATCCGCCTTTCTTCCTTGCATAATGGCAAGAAGATTATCGTAACTCCGGGACTCATAGAGAGTTCTAAGGAGGCAAACATTAAACTCGCAAGGGCAATTGATACAGTCTTTGATTTAGCCATTATCACAGGAGAACTTAACGCAAATATCTTGCGCTCAAATATTTACAATGCACAAAAGATTCTCCTAAAAGATAAAACAAATATTGAACATATACTAAAATCCACAACGAGTAGTGGGGATTTGATTTTGTTTGCAAACGATGCTCCAAGCTATATTTAGGAAAGAAAATGGATTATTTGTATGCACCATGGCGCAGTGAATACTTTAATTCCAAGAAAGACACATGCGTGTTTTGTGCGATTTCTAAAGGGGTAAATTTACACACAAACACAAAAGAAGATTTTCTCCTAAGCGATACTTCAAACCACGTCTTTTATAGGGATTCTAAGATTTTTTGTGTAATGAATAAATTCCCCTACACGCCCGGACATTTTCTAATCATTCCCCACACACACACGCACTCTCCAGAGCTACTTGATTTAGAGACTTGGCTGCGCTTACAAACATTCGCACAAAAAGGAGTAGCACTTTTAAAAGAATTTGGCGCAAGTGGCATAAATATGGGAATGAATATTGAACGCGCTGGTGGAGCTGGAATCCCAGAACATCTGCATTTACATCTTGTGCCTCGTTACATTGGCGATACAAACTTTCTTACAACCATTGGCGATGCGCGTGCGTATGGTGTAAATTTTGATATGATTTTTAAACGCATTAAAGCACTATCAGAAGTATATTTTGCTTCATAAAATAATTTGGTCAAATATCCTAAAAACACATACAACTACAACTCCATAAAATTGCTTTAAAAAGAGGTTGCTTTTTGCCTTGAATTTTACGTCATCACTCCTTATGCAAGTTTTTCATTCATTAGCTAAAATAAATTTTATAACTAAATCCTAACATAAAAGTATGCATAGATTCCGTTACAACAAAAGCACAAGCAAAGATATTAAAGATTACACTTATCAAGCGGTATCTTATATGGTTTTATTCAAGTGTTTTGGATTCTATTTTAAATCTCTACGCACTCTAAAATCTTAAGATTAAAGCCACTTAGAGTGCCATACTCTAGCTCATTAATCTTAGAGCTACTTAACAATTTAAAATCTTTCACACCGAGTTCTTTTAAAATTTGCGCACCAATCCCTAAGCCCTTAATATCTTTATTATTTTGCGTGCGCAAAAATATTAGATAACCTCCCTCTGCCTTTAGCTGTGCTATGGAATCCATTAATGCGCTAAAGAGGCTTTCATTTTCTAACAACTCCAAATCTTCACGAATGCTATGAAATTTCACAAATGGAATCTTAGGCGCACCAAAAGCAAAGACAAAATGCTCTCTACCTAAATGATCTTTAAATTGCATTTTTATGGAATCTGCGCCTAAAAATTTACAAGAATTTTTACTTACTACTTTAATAAGTTGTTCAAACTGCAACCGGTATTCAATCAAATCTGAAACATATAAAATTTTTAAATGATGTTTTTTTGCAAATTCACTTAAAAATTTATCCCCCCTCTTTGCCATTAATCCATCTTCTTTCATAATCTCGCAAATCACGCTAATAGGTTTAAGTCCTGCTAAACGACAAATATCTACACTTGCTTCCGTATGCCCTGTGCGCTCTAGCACACCGCCTTCTTTGGCAATAAGTGGAAAAATGTGTCCTGGTCGCACAAAATCCTCTGGCTTCGTGCTTGCTTTACACATAAGCTGGATTGTCAAATCTCTCTCATATGCAGAGATTCCTGTTTTTGCTTCTTTTGCGTCAATAGAAACCGTGAAAGCCGTCTCATGATTAGAGCTGTTTTTACTTACCATTGGAGGCAAGTCAAGTGCTTGTGCAATATCTTTAGGAATGGACACACAAATTAACCCACGCGCCTCTTGCGCCATAAAATTTATTTTCTCTGGAGTGCTAAAGATTCCTGCTAACACCAAATCGCCCTCATTCTCCCTATCCTCATCGTCCATAACAATTATCATCTCACCATTTTGAATCGCCTTAATTGCGACTTCAACACGGACAATTGCTTCATTCTCCATATAAAACCTTAAAAATTTTCTTACAAATCTAGCATTATAACACAACGCCTACTAAACCAAATCTTAATAGCTATTGACAAATAAGAAAAATAAGATTATAATCCCACCTTTAAAAACATTGGGGTATCGCCAAGCGGTAAGGCACCTGGTTTTGGTCCAGGCATTCCGAGGTTCGAATCCTTGTACCCCAGCCACTTCTTAAACTACAAAAAATTTAGCGGTTTCGTTTTTTAATTAGTTATCGCGGGGTAGAGCAGCCCGGTAGCTCGTTGGGCTCATAACCCAAAGGTCGGTGGTTCAAATCCGCCCCCCGCTACCAAAACTCCACTAATACAACCTTTACAAAGTAAGCTTTTGTTGTTACAATTCTAAAAAACTTAAAGCAATATTTTATGGAATTTATCGGCTCTGAACTTATCTTTGTCCATTTATCACTTTCTATTCCTTTACTTTTACCACCACTTTGGAATCTTTACGCACTTTTTGCAAACCTTTCACACACAAAAAAACTTCGCACATTAGCAGTCTGCGCACCTGCGTATTACACGCTCCTTAGTGCTTCTGCATTTAGCGGATTCGTGATTTGGGCAATGCTAGGCTTTGTTTTTACGTTTAAAATTATCCTAATGCTTACACTTTGGATTGTAGTTTTAGTTGCTGAAATTAAACGTCATAAATTTCAAAAACAAATCCGTATGGAAGCAGATTTTACAAAACGTGAGAAATTTTTCCTCTTTGCAAAAATCAAATATAGCTTAGATTTTTGCACCTTTGTGTTACTTTTACTCTTTATGGTGCGCTAAAATGCAATTTACTTATCACAAATGTGCTGGAGAATCTACAATTACACTAGATGGAGAGACTTATAATCACCTTTTTCGCTCCCGCAGAACACGCAAATTAGATTCCTTAATGCTGTGTAATTTAGAAGATACAAACGCCTATGTTTATGCAATTATCAAACTTAGTAAAAAATCTGCAACTTTGCAACTAAAAACTACGTACAATGTGGAATCCAAAGCACCAAAAGGACATTTGATTTGGGCGATGATTGACCCTAAAAACATTGAAAAAACACTCCCTTTTTTAAATGAGCTCAATTTAGAGCGCATTACATTTTTTTATGCGGATTTTTCACAAAAACATTTCAAACTGGATAACAAACGTTTAAATCGTATTTTAGAAAACTCTTGTGAGCAGTGCGGACGCCTCACGCGTTTAAAAATGGAATTACTAAATAATCTTACAGAAGTGTTACAAAAATACCCAAAAATTGCAGTGATGGATTTTGGCGCAAAACCCTTAGAAACGCATTTAGAGATTCCTTTTTTAATCGGCGCAGAAGGTGGTTTTAGTCAAAAAGAGCGCGAACTGCTAAACACACAACAAAGCTTTAGTGCTCCAAATTGCAACATTTTGCGTAGCGAAACCGCAGCACTTTATGCCACAAGTAAAATGCTATAAACCCTTAAGCATCTCTACAAAAGTTCCAAAAGATTCCACTAGACCTTTACACATTTGAGTCAAAGTTGTTAGAATCTTTACATTCAAAATTAAAAGTGAAATCGTAAATAAAGGAGTAAAATGCAAACCAAAAAGGCTTTTACAATGCTTGAGCTTGTGTTTATTTTAGTAATTTTAGGCATTTTAGCTGCTGTTGCGATTCCAAAAATCTCTGCAAGCCGTGATGACGCGAAATTCGTCGCACTCAAAAGTGATATAAACACGTTAAAAACTGCCTTTCCCGCATATTTTCTAGCACAAGGGCAAGGGACTTTCTTAACTGCTATCACGTTAAGTAGTGCAAATTGGAATCTAAATGCCTACGCCATCACTAGCAAACTACAAGATTCTAACCAAAACCCCTGCATTAGCGTAAGATTGCTTGATACAAATAATGCGCTAGCTAGTGCGCCAAATGCTGCGCAATTTCTAGAATTCTCCACACAAACAAGTCCAAATGCAAATGGCGATACTTGCGCGAAACTTGTGGAGAGCATTGGCTTAAATTCTACGCTTAAGATTCCACTTCTTAGCAACTCTATTGTATTTTAATGCATCAGGCTTTCACGCTTTTAGAAGTTATCCTAACACTCTTGCTAATTGGAATCCTTTTAAGCTTTGGGATTCCACAATTTAGCAATTACACCAAAAGTGCATGTGTAAAGAAACTCCAACTCCAAACCCTAAACCTCCGCTTAGATTTAAAAGCACAACTAAACGCAAAGCAAAAAATCAATTGGGATTCCTTATATGACCATTTAGACTTCACTTCTAAGGACTGCCATTTTAGCAAACAAAAAGATGGCTTTATGATTAACTACTATGGTGCTAAGGCGTATTTTAAACTTAAAAATTCCACACTAGAGTGCCAATATTCCAAAACTGCGCGTTTGCATAATGGAGAATCTATGTGCGATATTTTTTAGAAATTGCATTATAATAGCACTTTTATTTTAGGAATCCTAATGCAAGAATTTATCGCTAATTTAGATATATATATGCTTTTATTTCTCTTCTTTGCAGCATTTGTAGCAGGCTTCATAGACTCAATTGCTGGAGGTGGAGGAATGATAACAATCCCTGCGCTCTTGCTTGCTGGAATCTCTCCCTTACAAGCCTTAGCGACAAACAAGCTCCAAAGCTCTTTTGGAAGTTTTTCTGCAACTTTACAATTTTACAAAAAAGGCTATATCAACTTAAAATCTAGCATTCCCTTTGCAATTATCTCCTTTATTTTTGCCGCAGTAGGAACAATTAGTGTGCAGTTTATACAAGTGGAATTTCTCTCTAAGATTCTACCTTTTTTAGTGCTAATTTTTGGATTGTATTTTTTATTTTCACCTAATATTAAAGAGATGGAAAAAACAAAAAAGCTAAACCGCGCATATCTAAGTCTTGCAATAGCACTTGTTGGCTTTTATGATGGTTTTTTTGGTCCTGGGACGGGCTCATTTTTTATGCTTGGGTTAATTATCATCGGGGGTTTTGGAGTTATGCAAAGCTTAGGACAAGCAAAACTTTATAACTTCTCAACAAATCTTGCTTCCTTAATCTTTTTTGCCATAGGCGGACACATGCTTTGGGGTGTTGGGCTACTTATGGCACTTGGGCAGTTTATCGGTGCAAATCTCGGTTCTAGGGCGGCAATCCTCTATGGAATCCGTATTGTCAAGCCCCTTGTTGTTGCAGTCTCTTTTCTAATGGCAGCTAAACTTCTCTATGAGCAGTTCTAAATGCTAGTGGAGATTTATCTACAAGGGCTACTTATTGCACTCTCACTATTTGCAAGTATCGGTGCGCAAAATATGTTTGTAATCAAACAAGGAATCTTAAAAAATCATATCTTTTTTGTATGTGCAAGTTGTATTGCTTGTGATATCGTTCTTGTAAATATTGGAATTTTTGGAATCGGAGAATTTCTTGCTAAAAACAAAATTTTTACCATTTTACTTGGTATTGCTGGGACGCTTTTTGTGCTAAGCTATGGAATCCTCTCTTTATGCTCTGCCCTTAGGGCAAAAGAACGTTTAGAATTTAATACACAAGGACATAAAACAAGCCTTACAAAAACCATTATCCAAACACTTGCAATCACGCTCATAAATCCGCATGTGTATTTAGATACGATTCTAATCTTAGGCGCAATTGCTCTGCCATTTAGCACAAATGAAAAATTCTTTTTAAGCGGCGGAATCATTAGCGCATCTTGCCTTTGGTTTTTCTGCCTTGGATTTGCTGCACATAAAGCAAGTGTGCTTTTTAAAAATCCAAAATCTTGGGTAATCCTAAATAGCATTACCGCCCTTGTAATGTTTGGGATTGCATATATGTTAGCGCGTTTTACTTGGGGAGAGTTGCAAGGGTTTTTATAAAACTCAACGCTTTTAAGCATAAAATCCACAAATTTTACAAGCCTTGAAACTTAACTTTTCACATAAGCCCTATATGCCTTTAGTTTTTTCTCACCCCACAACACCACATCTTTTATGCTTTCTTTTTCTAAGGCTTTGATAAAGTTTTCCATAAAATCAAAGGCGATTTTATAGTCTTTGTCCTTATCGCTTGTCCTATTGAGCGGTAGCAAAATATCTCTATTAGAATTTTTAAGAGATTCTTCGCTTTGCTCAGAATGATAAGAATTTAACTTAGAATGGCAAAGACTCGACTCAGTTTGACAAGGATTTAAAAAGGTGGAATCTGTATTTTTAGTTTGACAATCATACACAGGGAGGGGGATTGTTACATTTTTTAAAACATCAACATTAAAAGAACTGCTTCCCTAGCTAAAGCCTAAAAATGATTTTCTCATCACAGCAATTAAAAAACTCGCATTTACTCTGTTAAGATTTCCATTTTTTAAAGACATAACTTTGATTTTATCCCCTGTAAAATATGGCTTATTTTGATAAAACATTGTTGCGGTATCTTGTCCAAAGCTTATCGTATGTGCTGAATTTAAAAATTGCATATCCTCATCAATATAACCACGAATTCCATTATTTTTATCCCCTCTTGCAACATAAGGATAAGAACCACCAAATTTTATTTCATTAGCATTAAATTTCTTTTTTGTTGTTGAGATTTCAAACAAATCCCCGATTTTAAATATTTCTATGCAAGCTTACATTTTGTTTTAAGGATTCAAAATGAAGTTTCTTTAGAAAAAGTTTTGCCATAGAATCTTGATTGAGATACACACTCTTGCCAAGCTCATAAAGTTCAACCTTGACCTTTTATCTTGTGTGGTGTAGAGGAGGAGATTTGGCATAGGATTTCACTTGTTTGGGATTGTTTTATATGAGTTAGCAACCCTTATTTCTTCATCGCCCGCTTCGGTAGTATAAATTTTTCTAAAAACTATATCAGCTAAATGGTCTATATCTTTAGCATTATTAATCTCAAATTTATCACCTTTAATAAAATCCTGCTTATATTTAAGGGCATAGTTTTTATATTCTTCAAATTTATTTTTTACTTTTTCTAATTCATCAACAATCATTGCAATTGTTTTAAGTTTTCTTTTTGATAAAGATTCAATATCTGAAATTTGAACTTTTAAAAATGGATATTTTTCATTATTTTTAAAAAGCTGTATATCTTTTTCTGTTGCTTCTCTGTAATATTTAGAAAAACTAGGGAATACCAGCTCTAAATCGCTAAATTTTGCAAAATATATTTTCTGCTCTTCTTGATTCCAATAAAGATGCGTGTGATTACAAATAGGTATATTGATTTTATTCGTCTCAATATGAGCAAATTTAATATCTGGGTTAAATGATAAATAAGTTTTCTCGACTCTAGCTGAAGGCATTATTCGTTGAATGTAGAGATGAAATTTATCTTTTATTTTTTCAAAAACATATAAAGTTTCTACCTTTTTTAAAGCATTCTTAGTTATGGAATTACAATTATCTGTGTGTTTCATTCTATCAAGATACTCTCCTATATATTCATCTTTAGTTTTTATGAAAAATATTTCATTTTCACCTAGCACATAATTTCCCCCTCCTTGTTCTACAAAATCAATTTCATCATACCCCTCAAGTTTATAGTCCCAAACACCATCAAGAGAATGTTCTGTAACCTTGTAAAAATTATTTCCTGCTTTTCCATAAACATTCACTTTAGCCATTTCTATCTCCTTTATCTAGAAAAGTAAAATCATTCAATCTTATAAGATTATTATGTGACTTCATTTCCTTTATTTTTTGTTTAGATATTAAAAACAATTTATATTTGGCATATTTTTCCCTATTAATATCCACAGATACTTCATAAAAGTGATAGCCAGAAAATAAAAGATAAGGGTTAAAATATGAAAACTTACCCTTTAAAATTAAAAGATAAATTAAAATAAGTACAACACTAAAAATTACTAAATTATTAATACTCACAGCAATTACAAAATAGGCAATGTAAATAGGAATATATTTAGGTTCTGCAATTTCAATCTCACTGCATTCCATTAGCTCACTTTGGGTATTTTGATAATATTTTTTCACACAATAGATATAAAGATGAGATAACAATAAAGCAAGAACGATTATACACAAAGTCACAATGAGATTATTAAAAACAATATTTTTATAAATAAATATTTGTATATCTCTATTTTGCAATATGAATATTACTACAAGTGGCGTTAGTGCCATTGCGATATATATCAAGTAAAAAATAAATAAAAATAACTCCATTCTCTACTCCCACCATATTAAGTTTTGAATTTTGGGTATTTGCATAAATCTGCGGTAGTCTAGTATCTCACTCATTATCTTTTTATTTCTTTTCTTTTGATGATTTTTTCTCTTGTAGAGCTGTTTTTTAGAATTTCTGCATGTTCATTTTTAATATCAATTGGCCAGTCCATTCCTTGCTCTTGCACATTCCATTCAGGGTATTTACCCTTCTCCACGCTCAAATAATCCTCCACACAACATTGCTCAATCAGTTTGTAAGAAATATAAGCATTTTCTACATTTTTAAGCTCAAAAAGTCCTTTGATGTTCTTATTTTGAGTAAGAATCTTTTGGGGTAGAGGGTTACCATTCTCATCTTTTAAATCTTTGAGATAGTTAAAATTAAGCCTTGTGCTACCCTCTACAAATTCCACATCAGCAATTTTAAAGGCGGTTTTTACTTTATCTATTTTCATTCTCACTCCTTTATAATCAACAACTCGTGGCTTTGTTTGACATTATTTTTATCACCCAGTCCATTATTGCGATTAAGGCGATTTTTACCAATACGTGTTTCGCCTTGCCCCATTGTATATTGCCATTTAGGCTCTAAGATTTTAAAATCCTTATAAGCCTCTCTCACAAATGCACAATCATTGTAGCTTAGAATAAATTTACCCTTGTGATTCTTAAGGTATTTACTCAAAAGTTCGTGATTAAAGCCATTATGATGAATAGGAAAATTCCGCATAGGATAGATTCCTTTAAACATTTGAGAATCTCCCTCTAAAAAATAAGGCGGGTCACAGTAAAAAAAATCATTTGGGTATTTTTCAAACACTTTTTCAAAACTTGCACACTCTACACTTAGATTTTGTAACCTAGAATCTTGCCCCAGATTTTTAAGCTTCTCTAAAGCGTTTAAATAGCGGGTTTTATCTTCATAAATCTTGCTCATCCACCCCAAAAATCCGGGTCCATAAGAGAGATTAAAATTAAAATAATAATCTCGTGCAAGGCTTAGAGAATCTAAATTTTTGTGTGGGATATTTTGTGCATTTTTATGCCTTTCATTCCAAAAGGATTTCAACTCTGCTTTTATATTAGCATAGGTCTCTTTAGTAGGTTCAAGTGCAAGCAATGCTTTATAAAGTCCCTTAGAATCCCTAATCAAAACTTGCCAAAAATTCACCAAAATATCAAAGACATCAAAGGCTTTGACCTCTAAATCAAGCTCTAAGGCACTTGCGATTTCTACGCTACCCCCACCCATAAATGGCGAAATAAGCCTTGTTATATCATTAGGAAAATGTTCTACTATTAGCCCGACCGCTAAGGATTTACCACCCCCATAACGCAAGGGACTTTTAGCGTAACGTTTGTAATTTAAATTTTTGCCTTTGAGGGAGTGCAAAAAATGCTCTTTAGGAGTAGAATTTGATTTTGTGGATTTTTCTTGCTGTAATTCTCTTAAATCAAATAAAGAATGTTGTTGTGTCAATGGAGTGCCTTAAAATTGTTTGAAAAAATTATAACACATTGAGCATAAAAGCATAAATTAAAATCAACCCTTTAGCGCATCTTTTTAAAAAGTTTTATAAATTCACTTTAAGCCCCTAGGGACTATCCCAGCTAAAAATTTTATTCCTATCAAGTTGTTTTAGTTGCCATAAATCTTTAGAATCTAGCACAAAATCAAAAATTTCTAAATTTTGCTTTAATGCTCTAGAAGCTTTTGGAATCACACTTATACCAAGCTGCGTTAAAAATCTCAAAATCACAGCTCCGTTTTTAAAACTGCGCCATTTGCGGCATTACTCACAAGCAAGGCGTATCTTTTAAGCCATTTGCTTTGTATCTCCTTTTTTATGGGCTTGTATTGCGCCCTGCGAGATTCTAGAATCTTAGAATCCACCTTTAGCTCCAAGCTCCCTTTGCTCACAGAGATCGCCAAAGAGGATTTTAAGCCCACCAACTTGCGAGTAGGCATTAGCAACGAGGTAGGCAGGAATTATATGTGGATAAACACAAATCTCACCTTGGGGGTAAATTTTTAGCTTTTCAAAAAGTATCCATTGTTTTAAGTGTCTAGCTGGGCTTAAGTTCCTAAAATGCCACTTTTTGCTTGTTCCTAGCCTTTTTGTGTTAAAATACCGCCCTTGTAATGTTTGGGATTGCATATATGTTAGCGCGTTTTACTTGGGGAGAGTTGCAAGGGTTTTTATAAAACTCAACGCTTTTAAGCATAAAATCCACAAATTTTACAAGCCTTGAAACTTAACTTTTCACATAAGCCCTATATGCCTTTAGTTTTTTCTCACCCCACAACACCACATCTTTTATGCTTTCTTTTTCTAAGGCTTTGATAAAGTTTTCCATAAAATCAAAGGCGATTTTATAGTCTTTGTCCTTATCGCTTGTCCTATTGAGCGGTAGCAAAATATCTCTATTAGAATTTTTAAGAGATTCTTCGCTTTGCTCAGAATGATAAGAATTTAACTTAGAATGGCAAAGACTCGACTCAGTTTGATGAGGGCTTAAAAAGGTGGAATCTGTATTTTTAGTTTGACAATCATACACAGGGAGGGAGATAGAATCATTTTCTACTTTGTTATTCCAAGTTGCCAAATTATCTCTAGAGTATTTTGGATATAAAACTTTTTCTAAAACACATTGCAAAAATAAATTAACTTCAAAACTAACATTTATATTTTTCAATCTTATAAAATAACTTTCAGCAAGAATTCCTGTTTTCTCCTTTTGTGCATAGACCTTTCCTGTTGCTATTGCACCATTATAAACAATAGATAAAATATTTTCATATGTTTCAAAATCACCATTTTTAGCCCAATACATAATTCCATTATTACCAAATTTTGCATAAACAACAGGGATACAAAATTCGTTTGTTTTGGACTTAGACACAGCCTCAAACTTATTACCCTTTCCTAAAAACCTAGCACTTATTTTTTCAAACAAATCCCCGATTTTAAACTCTCTCCAAACAATAGCTTTATTTTTAATAGCTTTAGCATTCTTAAAAAACACTAAATACTCTTCTAGCTTAAATTCTATGCCCCCCCCCCGCACTACGGATTCATAAGCGTTTAGCTTTTCTTGCCAGAAATCATAAAGGCTTTGGATATGGGCTTTTTCTATACTTTTGATAAAATCTTCCATAACATCAAAGGCGATTTTAGAATCCGCATACACAGGGAGGGAGATAGAATTTTCTTTTACTTTATTCCAAGTTGGTTTATTCTCATAACTAAAAAAATCAAAAATAGACTTTTGCATAACGGCGGCTAAATATAAACCGATTCGTCTAGTTTCATTTGTATTTTTTAGTTTAATAGCATAGGCATTATGCAAGATAGTAAATTCTTTTTCATGGTAATAAGCCAAGCCTGAGGCAACAGCACCATCAGCAATTACAACTATTTTATTGCTTGTTGTTTCAAAATCATTTTTATTTACATAATACATAACACCATTATTTCCAACTTTTGCTACTACTGCTGGTATCGTGTGGCATTCATCAGGGCTAGTTACTCTAAGTTCTCGTGTATCAAGTGGATTCAACTTTTTTAATTCCATTTTTTCAAACAATTCCCCAATTTTAAATTCCTGCCATTTGCACTCTAAAGCAGGCATTTGACTTGTGGCTAAAGCACTTAAGGCGGAATTTGCAAAATGTGAAAATTCAGGGCTTAATCTAGAATCTTCAAAATTTAAAAGCTTAGAATCTTTAAAAGATTCTAAGCTTTTAGGCGACTTTTTGCTTTGAGATTGAGTTAAAAATAACCCCCCCCCCCCGCTAGAATCAAGAAGCTTTGCAAAAATATGCAAAGCTTCTTTTTCTTTCGCACTCAAGGTAGTGTCCTTAAGCCCAGCAACTAAGAGGTAAGCCTCAAGTTCTTGAATCCTCTCTTCCTCAAGTTCTTTGATATAAGATTCCATAAAATCAAAGGCGATTTTATAGTCTTTGTCATATTGAGGGAGTGAAACGACCGAAATATCTCTATTGGAATTTTTAAGAGATTCTTCGGCTAACGCCTCAGAATGACAAAGGGAGGGGTCAGAATGATAAGAAACCGATTCAGCTTGATAAGAAATTGACTCAGTTTGATGAGGGCTTAAAAAGGTGGAATCTGTATTTTTAGTTTGGATTAAGGGATACACAGGGAGGGAGATTGTTAAATTTTGGATTGAAGATTGGGTAGAACCTACACCCCAAGTAAAATCTTGTAAAACCTTTTGACAAATCGCACTTATAAAAATACCAGTTTTTGAATTAAATTCATCAAATTTAGAAAGCAAAACCTTAACATTATTGCCTGTAAAATAGGGCTTTTCCTGATAAAACACGCAAAAAGTATCTTGTGCGAAAGTTAAAGTATTTGCTGGATTTAAAAATTCTTTATTTTCAACAACATATCCTCTTATGCCATTATTACGAGCTGAACGCACAACATAAGCATAAGAATCTGGAATTTGATTATCAAAGATTTTAATTGTATTAGCATGAAAAATCTTTTTGCTTGACTCTACCCAAAACAACTCACCTAATTTAATCTCTCTCCACTCGCCCCCGTTTTGCTTGAAGTTAGATTCAAGCTCTGCTAAACGAGGGCTTAGAGAAAATTTACGCCTTCCTTTGTGTTGTTTGTATTTTTTAAAACATTGCTCACTTCCCACGCTAGATACTCACTCACGCATTTTTTAAAGTCCGCTAAAGTAGGCTTAGTGTCGATTTTCTTATGCTGGGCAAAAGTCCAATCCCTGCCCTCTAAGTTTATGCAATCTTGCACAAAGCAATCTTTGTAATAGTGTAAATTCGTATGGTTATAAGCGACCAAATTTACAAGCTCTTCGTATCTTGCTTTTGCATTATCTGTATCTTTGAGATTCGTGCTAGCTTTTGCCTTTTTACGCGCGGCTCTTGTGTAGCCATCGTTGCTAAAGTCTATGAATTTCACTTGTTGTTTTTCATTATGAGGAGTGCCTACCTCAAAGAGATAAATAGCAGTTTGCACGCTTGATTTACCCGCAAACAAATCACTAGGCATTTTGATACTTGCTAGGAGTGTGCTATGCTCTAAAATCTCTTTGGTATAGGGCAAGCCATTGCCTGAACCTGCATTTTCTTGGATAATCACACAAGCCCTGCCTTTACTCATCTTCTTTAACGCCCTCTCTACAAAGATAAAGCCCTTGCCCGCTGCTGAATAAGGCGGGTTTAGCAAGAAAATATCCGCAGGAAACACTTGGTCTTTTTTAGCTCCTTGCTCGTATTTGCCCTCAAATTCCTTAAGGCTGTCTTTATGCAAAAGATTTGCTGAACCATCATCAAGCAAAATCATATTTAAAATCCCTAGCAAATAAATATCGCTTCTTTTTTCTACGCCTAAGAGCTGATAGGCTTTGATATGGGCGATTTTGCTTTCTTTTTCTTTAGGGCTTTTTATGGATTCACAATCTTTAATCATAGCATTCATAGCACTTATCAAAAACGCCCCCGAACCTGTGGCGTAATCCCACACATAAGAATCTTTATTCACCCTACATAATGCGACCATTAAATCCACCACATAGCGGGGCGTTAAAACCACATCGTTTTTTTCATTATCAGGCACTTCAAGCCATTTGGTGATAGAATTAAAAAGCCTGCCTGCAATATCTGCGGTTTGGAGCTTACGCACTAGGGGGAGGATATTTTGCAACACTTGCGCATAAGTCTTTTTTAAAGGGCTTTGGTCGTTGTTCTCGACTTGTTTTGTAAAGCCACTTTGTTGCCAAAGCTTAGAGTGGATAAAGGCGGATTCTAAGTCGTTGATAACCATTTTTATTTTTTCTGCTGGGAGGTTTTTATACTCTAAAAAATCATTGATTTTATTTATAAAAATTGTGCCATCATTAGAATTTGTGCCGCTCTCACCTTTTAAATCTTCTAATCTTAAGGGGGCAACCTTGTCTTTCACGCCTTGAGCTGCCATAATCATACCTACAAGCAAGGCTACTCTAGCATTTGGGTTGATGTTTAATAACTCATCGTGTAAGAATTGATTAAGTTTATTAAGTTTTGTTTCAATATCACTTTCTAAATTTTCTATTAAGTTTTCACGCTCTTCTTGACTTAGGCAAAGCGTGTCAATCTTGCTAACAAAATCTTGCAAATACTCTTTTGAAAAGCCTGAAAGATCTTTGTAATCGGCTATTTTCTTGGGCAAAGAGAGATTTTTGCGATTTAAATAATAAAAGGCGTATTCTAGGCTCAAATCCTTTGTTTTATCATCTTTATAAAAGCCATTTATGCCTAAGGCTATGACCTCATCATAACTATGGGTATAATCTAAAATAGCATTAGCATAATGCACCGCGCCATTTAATGCGTATTCGCTGATATTTTTATAATGCGCTTCGCCTTTGTCGTTGAGATTTTCCACCTCTCCATTTTTAAGCTTTGCTAATTTTCCTTTTGTGCCTTTGATTTCAATCATCACAGGAATTTTTCTAAGCTCAGGCGTTTGCAAAAAAAGCTTAATATCAGGATAATTCTTGCCCTCCCCTCCGCTCTTACTTGGGTAGGCTCTAAGAGCTTGGTCTATTTCATCATTAATAGATTGTGTTTTGTAATAATAAGAAATATTAAGCTTTGTTAAATCTTGCTTGATTTTGTCTTCTACTAACTCTTCAACACTTTTTGCCATTTTTTCCTCCATTTTTGTTTTAGTTTTCACAACTCTTTAAAGCCGCGTCAAATTAAATTCACTCTAAGCACAGCTTTCATTGAAAGTCGCGCTCTGTTGGTTTATAGCTCCGTTTTTAAAACCGCGCCATTTGCGGCATTACTCACAAGCAAGGCGTATCTTTTAAGCCATTTGCTTTGTATCTCCTTTTTTATGGGCTTCCATTGCGCCCTGCGAGATTCTAGAGTCTTAGAATCCACCTTTAGCTCCAAACTCCCCTTGCTCACAGAGATCGCAATCTCATCGCCATCTTCAATAAGCGCGATTAGCCCACCCTCTGCGGCTTCTGGGCTTACATGCCCTATACACGCCCCACGTGTCGCCCCGCTAAATCTGCCATCTGTGATGAGTGCTACACTCTCCCCTAAGCCCATTCCCATAATCAAACTCGTAGGGCTTAGCATTTCTTGCATTCCCGGTCCTCCCTTTGGACCCTCATAGCGGATAACAACCACGTTCCCGGGCTTGACCTTACCCCCTGCAATGCCTTTAATCGCCTCATCTTGTGAGTTAAAACATATCGCCTTGCCGCTAAATTCTTTCATAGATTCTGCCACAGCAGCAACCTTTAGCACCGCGCCTTGCTCACAGAGATTGCCAAAGAGGATTTTAAGCCCACCAACTTGCGAGTAGGCATTAGCATTCGTGCGGATAATGGCAGAATCCGTAATCTCCGCGCCTTTTATGCGCTCCCCTAAGCTCTCACCTGTGATAGTTAGCGCGTCTAAATAGAGTGCGCTATCTTGCCTTTTAGCCACTTCATGCATTACCGCTGAAACTCCACCGGCTTTGTTAATATCCTCCATATGCACACTGCTTAGCGCGGGGGCGATTTTAGCGATATGTGCGACCTTTGTAGCGATTTTGTTAATGGATTCTAAATTAAATTCCACTTCGGCTTCTTTGGCAATGGCGAGCATGTGTAAAATCGTATTCGTGCTACCACCCATAGCCATATCTACTACAAAGGCGTTATGCACGGCTTTTGCATTCAAAATATTGCGGAATCTAAATTTCTCGCTCATTGTAGAATCTAGCGCAATCTCTACAATGCGTCTAGCCGCTTTTCTTAACAATTCTTCGCGCTCTTTTGTTAGAGCTGGAATCGTCCCATTCCCCTCTAATGCCACGCCCATAGCTTCACAGAGTGTATTCATAGAGTTTGCAGTAAACATTCCGCTACAACTCCCCCCGCTAGGGCACGCTTGGCATTCTATCTCATGCAGCCTATTCTCATCTATCTTGCCACTCTCATACGCTCCCACCGCTTCAAATGCGGAGTTTAAATCCAAAATCGTGCCATCTTCTAGCTTACCTGCTTTCATAGGACCGCCACTTACAAAGATTGTTGGCACATTCACGCGTAATGCTCCCATAAGCATACCGGGTACGATTTTATCGCAGTTTGGGAGGCAAATCATCGCATCAAGGGCGTGGGCATTCATCACAGATTCTATCGCATCGGCGATTAGCTCCCTACTTGGCAAGGAGTAAAGCATACCGCTATGCCCCATAGCAATGCCATCATCTACGCCGATTGTGTTAAACTCAAAAGGCACACCCCCAGCTTTTCTAATCTCTTCTTTGACAATTGCGGCATATTTGTTTAAGAAAAAATGTCCCGGAATGATGTCAATGTAACTATTTGCCACACCAATAAAGGGCTTGTTAAAATCCTCATCTTTAAGCCCTGTGGCACGTAATAAGCTCCTATGTGGCGCTCTTTGATGTCCTTTTTTGATAATATCGCTTCGCATACAATCTCCTTTAAAATCTTTGTGAAATTGTAGCATTAAAGCTTAATTCTAGAATTTAATGCAAAAGAGATTCTATAAATTTACAAACTTAAAAAATAGGCAATAAAATAGTATGAAAGATAACACAAACTAATAAATTTTTGGAACAAATATTGCTTTACACTTCTTTAAAGTTTATCTTTTAGGAGTTACATATGAGTATTTTTAGTTATAGTCCAGCACGCGCATTAGCACAAGAAGCACTAGATCACAGAGCATTACGTCGTGATATGATTGCTAGTAATATTGCTAATGTCTCTACGCCTATGTATCGCCCAAAAGATGTGAATTTTGAACAAATGATGGCATTAAAAGCAGATGAAATTTTCAATCGTAACCGCAATTTAGAGCTTAATGTAGCAATTACAAACAAAAATCATTTGTTGCCAGCAAAAGACGAAAACCCCTATCGTCCGACAATGTTTTATCGTGATGGGCATTTAGCAAGAAACGACGGAAATAGCGTGGATTTAGACATTGAAACAAGCGAAATGGGGAAAAATGATATTATGTATCAAGCTTTAGTTGGTGCGTTGCGCAAACAGGGTGGAATCTACACTTACGCTATTGATTCATCTAGAAATATTTAAGGGAGAATAAATGTTTTTATCAAGTTTTGATATTAGTGGTTATGGACTCTCCGCTCAACGTCAAAGAGTGAATCTAATCTCAAGCAATATTGCAAATGCAAACACCACACGCACAGATGAAGGCGGACCTTATAGAAGAAGGGAATTAGTGCTTAAAGCCTTTGATTTTGATAAAGTTTTAAATCAAAAGTATGAAAAAAGCAATAATTTGCTAGAATATGAAGATCCATTAGATGAAATGGATAGTTTTGATGAAGGGCGTAAGCCTAAACCAACGCTAATGAGTGTCTATGTTGATAAAATCGTGCGTGATGATACTCAACCTAGAATGAAATACGAACCAAGCCACCCAGATGCAAATTCTGAAGGCTATGTTGCGTATCCAAACATTAACCCCGTTGTAGAAATGGCAAACTTGATTGAAGCATCAAAAGCTTATCAGGCAAATGTTGCAGTCTTTCAAAGTGCTAAAAATATGGCTTCTACAGCGATTTCAATGTTCCAGGCATAAAGGATTATAAATGGAAATTAAAAAATATGGAGTAGATTTAGAGAAGCTTAACTCTAAACTCCAAGATGTGCCTAATCTATCGCCAAACCATGATTTAAATCCCCCTGCAAAAAGTTTTGGCAGTATGCTAAAAGATGCGGTTGATGAAGTCAATACTTACCAAAAAACAACCGAACAAGCAATGGCGGATCTGGCAACAGGACAAATTAAAGATTTACATCAAGCAGCTGTTGTAATTGGAAAAGCAGAAAATAGCATGAAACTCATGCTTGAAGTGCGCAATAAGGCAATTAGTGCCTATAAAGAATTAATCAAAACACAAATTTAATCTGTGAATAGTGCGCAAAGTAAAAAAGCAGGAAAAATCCTGCTACTATTTATTTTGATAGCAATAGGATTTTGTATCTTTTTAGGGGCGATTTTTTACCGCAATTTTACAGAGCGACAACTCCCAAATCTCCAAACAAAACGCGTTGAAAGTGCTATTAGAGGTAACATTTATAGTAGTGATGGATTTTTACTAGCCTCTAGCAAAAAAGTCTATAAAGCCGTGGTAAATACCTATAATATCAATCCGCAAAAAAAAGAATTATTCATCAATCTCTTTAGTATTTACAGCAAGATTCCTAAGCAAGAAATCCGCAAAAAGCTTGAGCAAAAAGGAAATGTAACACTCTCTTATAACATTGACTCTAAAAGTGCTAGTTATTTAAAGCAGCTCAACTTAAAGCTTAATCAACTTAGTGTTTTTCAAAGTTACGAGGACAAAAACGGAAACATTTTTAAATACGGACTTTCAGTTGTTGAGAGTGGAGAATCACGTGATTACCTCTACGGGGATACAATGGAGCCAATTTTAGGCTACATCAATAAAGAGAATGATTCTAAAATCACACGCGTAAATGGTGTAAAAGGAATTGAAAAAAGCTTTGATGAAGAATTAGAACCAAATAGCGATTTATTAATGATAGGTGCACGTGATATTGGTTTTAATGTCGTTTTAAATAAGGATTCCATCTTTAAAGAACGTGTAGATGGCTATGATGTTATTAGCTCTATTCCACTAAAACTCCAAAAAAAGGTAGAGCGTTTAATTGACCGCCACACACAAGAGCTTGGCGCAAAAGAAATTCTAGTTGGTATTATGGAAAGCAAAAATGGCAAAATCCTAAGTTTAGCAAGCAGTGCACGTTTTAATCCAAATGCAATTACAAGAGAAGATTATCCAAAACTCAATGCGAATGCCATTGAATATTCCTATGAACCCGGAAGTATTATCAAGCCCATTATTTATGCAATGTTGTTAGATAAAAATTTGGTGCAACAAGATGAAGTGATTAATTTAGAAAATGGTCGCTTCAAATTGCATAATTTTACCATTACAGACACACATAAATTAGAATCCTCTAGTGCAGAAGAAGTGCTACTCTACTCTAGCAACATCGGAATGGCAAAAATAGCTCAACGCTTAAGTCCAGCAGAATATAATGCGGGCTTGCAAGCCTTTGGTTTTGGAAATTTAAGCGGGATTGACTTGCCTTATGAACGCGTGGGAGTGATTCCTGATGCTAGACGATTTCGTAGTGAAGTGTATCGCGCAACTGCCTCTTATGGCTATGGTTTGCGCTCAACATTTATGCAAATGCTAAAGGCTTACAATACCATTATTAATCATGGAATCGCTTATGAACCCTATTTAGTAGAATATCTACAAGATTCTAAATCTATCCGCTATAAGCTAAAACACCAAACGCCCATTAGAATTATTAGCGATGGCACAGCAAATGCAGTGAAAAATACCCTCATTAAAATTGTCAGTGATGGCACAGGAAAAACTGCTCAAGTGCCCGGAATCACCATAGGTGGAAAAACAGGAACTGCGCACATCGCACAAGGAGGAAAATATGTGCGCAAATACAATAGCTCCTTTTTTGGCTTTGCAAGTGATAAAGCAGGCAATGAATACACTTTGGGCATTAGCGTTTTTGAACCCAATGAAACAAATGCTTATTTTGCTGCACGCACTGCTGTGCCACTCTTTAGAGAAGTTGTAGAACTACTCATTAAAGAAGGGTATTTGGAGCAATAATAGATTCCAACCCTAATTTGAATTTACAAGTTAGAATCCCTTTTTTGAAATTGTGCCTTTAACTTCTACTCACATTCTTTTTGCAATTTCATTTTAAACCCCTAAACTTCTTGCTTGGATTCCAAATCCTCCCAACTTTCTTTTGTAAAAATAATTCCAATTGCTTCAATTAAATGTGTAGCAATCTCGGCAATAAAAGCACTATCGTTTAAAATAGATGTCCCATTTGCCACACTGATTTTTTCTTCACTAATAAGCATTTCCACATCACGCATATTTTTATAATCTAACTCTTTAGGCATTTCTTTTGCCGCTAAAAGTTGCTTTAAAATCAAATATGCATTCTCATCTTTCATTGTTTTTAACTCTTCCACACTTCTTAGGAGCATTCCTAAATCCTTACGCATTTCGTTATATTTCTCCGCTAAATATGGGTTTTTAGAGTTAGAATACACTTTCATATTTGCTTGGATTAGTTTTAAGTTTTTTGTCGCTTCTGTAAGATTGCGTGCTGCAATTTTAAAAGAATAAATGCGATCGTTTTTCTTTTCATCTTCTACATACCTTTGTGCTTTAGTTGCAAACTCCATTACCGCATCAAAAAGCACCTTAATCTTGCGCTTATACAGATAATCTAAATCCACATCTCCACTAAACCACTTTTTATTCTTAACGATATAATCAAAACTTTCTTTACCACGAATATCACTACGATTAAAGCCAATTGTGTGTGCTACAAGCGCATAAGCATTGTTATACAAATGCATAGATTCCTTTTGCAAAGCGTCAATTGCGGTATCTGGATATTCAATAATGTTAGAATCCAAATATAAAGGTGCATCCATATCCCTATCTTTTGGAGCTTTAATCATCTTATCTAGCACAAAAACAATCTGACGAATAAAAGTAGAAATTAAAAGCACCGCTACAAGATTAAACAAAGTGTGAAAAAGTGCTGTCTTTAACGCATAGTTTGTTGCTTCAATACCTAAGATTTCAGCAATGAGATTTACCATTTTTACAAAAAAAGGAAATGCGGCAATGACGATAATTGCAATAGTAAAGTTAAAAATACAATTTGCAATGGCAAGCTTCTTACCCTCAATATTTGTGCTTAAACTTGCCACAACAGCTGTTACCACGCCTCCAACACTCGTTCCAAGTGTTGCGGCTAATGCATTTTCAAAGCCAATTTGTCCGCTAATTAATGCAGAAATAATAATTGCTAAAGTTGCATGGCTGCTCTGCACAATTCCTGTTGTAAGTGCACCAAGCCCTACAAAAATCAACACTCCCTTAAAGCCATCAAAGTTAAAACGTGATAAATCCACAATTTCCTTATAAGATTCAAATCCAACTTTAATATAATCCACACCCAAAAAGAAAAAGCCAATTCCCATAAAAATTGACCCAGCCCCCTTAAGAACGCTATCTTTTTGGAATCCTAAAACCGCCCCACACACAATTAAAGGAATCGCTAATACTGAGATCTTAATACTTGTTAAACCTACAATTAACCACGAACCAGCCGAGTTTCCAAGATTTGCTCCAAAAATGATTCCAATACCTTGTGCAAGCGTAATTAACCCAGCTGATAAAAAAGAAATAGAGATAACAGAAACCAACGTGGAGCTTTGCATTAGCATTGTTGTAACCACCCCAAAAACAATGCTTTTTAGACGTGTGTCTGTGGATTTTGTCAAGATACTCTCTAAGATTCCTCCACTAAATGCCTTAAATCCATCACTTAGATTCATCATTCCAATGAGTAAAATCGCAACACCAGCTAAAATTTTTGCGAACTCTGGGAACACCACCAAAAAATATAACAACAAAACCGCCAAAGCCATTAAAACATAGCGCCTTATATTTTGCATCACCAAACCTCTTTTTTGCTAAATTAAACAGAATTAAAAAGCGAAATTATAACCTAAATCCTACAAAATTTTAGTTTTTAGTCCAATTTGCTTAATAATCCTTATTCTTCTAATGCACTAAATCTTTTCTTAACAATAGGATTACTCTTTGACTTTTAAAATTTAAACAAAAATATTTCTTAAATACACATCTTCACTCTTAGAAAATAAAGGATTCTTTAACCTTTTAGGATTTTATCAACAACTTTATCTTAATATGGAATCCTAAAGTTTTAAATCAAGGATTGGTTATGCAACAACCTGCAAAGATTCTAATTATTGGTGGCGGATATGGTGGATTAAAGGCGGCTTTAGGGCTTCAAAGAAACTATCAAGGGAATGCTGAAATTACATTAATTAGCAAACACGACTACCACTACCAAACGACATTATTACATAAAGTAGCAATTGGAACTTTGAGTGCAAGAAAAGCAAGAATCTATTATCGCAAAGTCTTAGATTTAAATAAGGTGCATTTTATCAAAGATAAAATCAAACAGCTCTGCCCAAAAGAAAATAAAGTCGTTGGCAATGGCGGAGAATACTCCTATGATATTTTGGTAATTGCACTTGGATTTAAACCTAATAATTTTGGTGTTAAAGGTGTGGAGAAATATGCTTACACACTCTCTTCTCTAAACTCTGCACTAAAGCTTGATAAAAATATAGAAAATAAATTCAAAGAATTTATCCACACTAAAAATCCAAAAGATTTGCAAGTTATTGTATGTGGCACAGGATTTACAGGAATTGAGTTTGCAGCAGAGCTTGCAACACAGCTTAATGAGCTTTGTTTAATTTGCGGGATTGATAGAAAGATTCCAAAAGTAACATGCATTGGACGTTCCAAACACATTTTGCCCGTATTTAGCGACTCCCTTGCTAAAACAGCAGAATCCAAGCTCAAAAATTTAGGCGTAGAGATTCTATCTAACGCCGATATTAAAGAAATTAAAGAAGGCGAAGTGGTTGTGGAGAGTGAGGGCAAAACACACAGCGTATATGGCAATACAATCATTTGGAGTGCAGGAGTTAAAGGAAGTGATATTGTAGAGCATTCTATTATTCCAAATAAAAATGGCAGAATCTCTGTAAATCCGCAACTTCAATGTCAAAACTTTGAAAATATTTATGTCGTAGGTGATTGTGCCATTGCCACAGACAAAGATGCTATTCACGCTCCAACAGCCCAACTTGCCGCACAAATGGGAGATTATGTTGCAGAGCTTTTATGTGCAAAGCTAGAAAATAAACCTTTTGAAAAACCTTTTAAATTTAATCACAGAGGGACAGTTTGCTCCATAGGACATACAGATGGCGTAGGAATCGTCTATCATAAAAATGTCAAAGGAGAGCTTGCGGCATTTATGAAAAATACTATTGAAAATAAATGGCTATATAGCATTGGTGGCTTAAATATGGTCTTTAAAAAAGGGCAATTCCGCTATCGCACGAGCAATTAAACTTATAAAAGGAATCTTAAAAAACAAGATTCCGCCTTATCTAATGCAAACTTATTTGCATACTTTCTTGTTGCAGCATTTACAAATTTCTTATGCGTAATAATTTTATGCATTAAAACTTTAAGCCGCTAAAAGAAACATTTTATTTTATTGCATTTATTTAAACTTTCAAAAATTTTTAAATAAAAAGATTTTTTAGAGTTTCTAAATATCAAATAAATCCTGATTTTGCTTACTAGCCTCCAAAATAGAACTAAAATGCAGAATCTTGCAAGTGTCCTCTAAAAGCGCTAACAACTTAGATAATATCTGTAAGTCTCTATGATACACATAAACACCATAACCCTTAATCACCATAATTTTTTTATCACTTTCTTTAAAATAACGATTTATCTCAATATCAGCGCGCTCATACCAATTGTCAAAATCCTTTGGGTCATACACATCTAGTGTGCCTAGCATTTTGTAGCCAAAGTAGTCTTTAGGAACGATTTGTTTATGTGTAAGCGTATAAGATACAGTAAAAGGGGGCATACTATAAGCAATATATTTTGCATTTGGAATATTTTGATAAATTAGCGAATGAATGAATGCATCAACGCTTGCTTCGCTCCAGCGATAATCTCGCTTGTGGTAGAGCATAATCAAAGAATCTTGATTTAAATCATCAAAAATAGCGTCTTTTTTGTTAATCAAAAAATGCCCTTCTTCAAGCTTTGTAGATAAAGAGCCATGAAAGATTCCAAAAAAGTTTTTACGAAACATTGAGAGTGAAATTATTTTGAGATTTTTTAAAACCTCTCCATCAATATTATAATCCATATAATCCCCTTAATTACTAGCAAAAAGCCCATTGACTTGCGCAATAAAATCTAGAGGATCTACTTGTGCTCCACGCACTAAGATTCCAAAGTGCAAATGCGGACCACTCACGCGCCCTGTCGCACCACTAAGTGCAACTAGTGTGCCTTTTTCCACAATATCGCCAACTTTAACTTTAATCTCACTACAATGGTAATACATACTAAACACGCCTTCCCCATGATCTAATACCACTGAACCCCCAGCTAAAAAACGTTCTTTTGCAATCACAACTTTACCGCGATTACTTGCAAAAATCTTTGTGCCAATAGCTGCTCTAAAATCTGTGCCGCTATGATAACTTCTAATCTCTCCATTAAACACACGCGCATTCCCGTAAGAGCTTGTAATTTTGCTCTGCATTGGCAGAACAAATGCAGAATCCCAGAGACGCTCTTGACTATAATTACTATAAATTGCATTTGCTTCATCACGTTCTCTTTTAATACGTTCTTGGTTTTTAGGATTTGGCTTTGCCTTGCTTTGACTAACTTGAATGCTCTCTTTCTTGTAATTTCCTTGTACCACTTCCACTTTAGCCCCGCTCTCTAAGGCTATAATGCTAGGCTTTGTATGGTAAGGTATCGCTAAAATCACAATTTTTTTTGTCGTATCGCTTGGATGTGCAACCCACTGGTAAGCTCTCTTGTTAAACATTATGGGTTTTGGATTCTGCATTGTTGTGCTTAAAACGATGGTTTTCCCATTTTCCACCACAAATTCTGTGTGTTTTTCTATCTTTTGCTCTACACTTTTGTTTTCTATATGTTCTGCACCCTTATTCACCGCCTGTGCAACTTGGACTAATAAACAAGCAAGCATAAACGCGCTTCTAATTCCAACTAAATATTTTCCAAACATTCCTAAGCACCTCTTGTAAGCAACCTTAAATTTTATATGATTCTTATAGCATAACGCAGTTTTACTTAAAAGCAAAAAAATACTAAATGCCACTACACAAAACCTCATATTTTGTAAAATTGAATTTTAATTTTTAAGAAAGTTTAGTTTATTTTATTAATTAAACTTGACAATGAAAGGCTAAAGTTATATAATTTTGCTTGAAATTTGAGAGAATAATTGCTAAAATTCATCTTTTAAGTTGTTGATTAACTAAAAAGGAGCAGTAGTGCAAGATAACAAACACGATGAGCAGTTGCACGATGAGCAGTTGCAACAAGAGACTGAAAGTCTTGAGCAACCTTCTCAAGATTGCGATTGCACAATGGAAGATTCTACAAATGAAGCATTGCAAACGCAAATTGCGGAGCTAAAAGAACAATATGTACGTGCTTATGCAGATTTTGAAAACACAAAAAAACGTTTAGAACGCGATAAAGATCAAGCATTAGAGTATGCCTATGAAAGAATTGCAAAAGACTTATTGCCTAGTATTGATGCGCTAGAAATTGCTCTAAAAAGCATTCAAGATTCTAAAACAAATGCAGAGCATACAGATTCTATTTTGAGTAAAATCGAAGAAGGCATAGCATTAACACTAGAGAATCTGCTAAAGTCTCTTGCTAAACACGGGATTACGCCCATTGCTACTGATGGTGCATTTGACCCAAATTTTCACGATGCAATTTTGCAAGTTGAAAGCCCAGAGCATAATACAGGGGATATTGTTGCAGTAATGCAAAAAGGCTACACATATAAAGAAAGAGTTTTGCGACCATCAATGGTAAGCATTGCAAAATAATTAAATTCATTTTAAAGGACACATAATGGGAAAAGTATTAGGAATTGACTTAGGAACAACAAATTCAGCAATGGCGGTATTTGAGGGCAATGAGGCAAAAATCATTGCAAACAAAGAGGGAAAAAACACAACCCCCTCAATTGTAGCTTTCACAGATAAAGGCGAAATTTTAGTAGGAGACCCAGCAAAAAGACAAGCTGTTACAAATCCAGAAAAAACTATCTATTCTATTAAAAGAATTATGGGGCTAATGTTTAATGAAGACAAAGCACAAGAAGCTAAAAAAAGGCTTCCTTATAAGGTAGTAGATAGAAATGGAGCATGTGCGATTGAAATTGCAGGCAAGATTTACACTCCGCAAGAAATTTCAGCTAAGATTCTAATGAAGCTAAAAGCCGATGCAGAAAGCTATCTCGGAGAAGAAGTTACAGAAGCAGTTATCACTGTGCCAGCGTATTTTAATGATGCGCAAAGAAAGGCAACAAAAGAAGCAGGAACGATTGCAGGATTAAATGTTTTAAGGATTATTAACGAACCAACTTCGGCAGCCCTTGCGTATGGATTAGATAAAAAACAATCCGAAAATATCGTAGTGTATGACTTAGGGGGTGGAACATTTGATGTTACCGTTCTTGAAACAGGCGATAATGTTGTGGAAGTCAAAGCGACAGGTGGCGATGCATTTTTAGGTGGAGATGATTTTGACAATGCCATTATTGATTGGCTAGTCAGCGAATTTGAAAGTGAGCAAGGCGTAAATCTTAAAAATGATGTAATGGCACTTCAGAGACTAAAAGAGGCAGCAGAAAATGCTAAAAAAGAACTAAGTAGTGCGCAAGAAACTGAAATCAACTTGCCTTTTATCACAATGACAGGAGCAGGACCACAACACTTAGTAAAAAAACTTACAAGAGCAAAATTTGAGGGCTTAATTGAGCAATACATTAACCAAACCATTGACAAAATCGGCAACGTAATTAAAGATGCGGATTTAAACAAAGATGAAATCAACGAAGTTGTAATGGTGGGAGGTTCTACAAGAATCCCAAAAGTGCAAGAACGCGTAAAAGAATTTATCGGCAAAGAACTTAATAAATCCGTCAACCCTGACGAAGTTGTCGCGGTAGGTGCTGCTATTCAAGGGGGCGTGTTAAAAGGTGATGTCAAAGATGTGCTTTTGCTTGATGTTACACCACTTTCTTTAGGAATTGAAACACTAGGTGGCGTGATGACTAGAATTATTGAACGTGGCACAACAATTCCAACAAAGAAAAATCAGGTTTTCTCCACAGCAGAAGACAATCAACCTGCTGTAACAATCCAAGTATTACAAGGTGAGCGAGAGTTGGCACGTGATAATAAAGTGCTAGGAAATTTTGAGCTAAGCGGAATCCCAGCAGCACCAAGAGGTGTGCCCCAAATTGAAGTAACTTTTGACATTGATGCAAATGGAATCTTAACCGTTAGCGCAAAAGACAAAGCGACAGGAAAAGCACAAGAAATTAAAATTACAGGTTCTAGTGGGCTTTCTGATTCTGAAATTGAAAAAATGGTAAAAGATGCCGAACTCAACAAAGAAGAAGATAAAAAGAAAAAAGAAATTATCGAAGTGCGCAATCAAGCAGATAGCCTAGTATATCAAACACAAAAAAGCCTAGATGAAATGAAAGATAAAATTGACGCAAACGAATCTGAAAAAATTCAAAATGCGATTAATGCACTAAAAGATGTGCTTAAAAATGACAACGCCACAAAAGAAGAAATTGACGCAAAGGTTAAAGCATTAACAGAAGCAAGCCATAAACTTGCAGAAGCAATGTATAAAAAAGACGACAATGCGCAAAATCCAAACGCACAAGCTAATAACAAAAAAGATGATGATGTTATTGACGCAGAAGTGGAGTAAAAACCGATGGAATCCTTAAAGGATTCCAAACCCCTTAATTTAACCTCATTAAGCAAACCCATAAACAGACAAAAAGTAAATCCCAAGAATATCGCAATACGAACAAAAAAGCAGTATAAAGAGCAAAGTGGCTTAAGCAGTGAAAAATCTATCCCTTATGCTTCTGTTTCAAATCTAGGGTGTAATTTATCTTTTTCTTCTAACTCTTCAAATAAAAGCATATTTTCTACACTCCTGATTTTATATAAATCTGAAGCAATCAGTGTAGAACCATTTCCTTTTGTTAAAACAAATGCAATTTTTCCATTTGCAAACATTTCTTTTTGGATAAATTGTATGCCTAAATCTGCTAAAGATACGATTCCATTATCTGTTTGCATTCCCACTTGTGTAAAATCAAGTTTATTAAGTTCTTCTTCATTGAGGCTTGAAGCTTCGCTCATAACACTTGCCCTTTCTCCTTTTTGCGTGAGGTTAAATTCTCCATTTGTGCTGTAAAGCTCTGCAACATTAATACTCTTACCAGAGAAAAAATCCAAAGTAATAGTGCCATCATCATTAAGCAGCATTCCTTTAATATAATCTAGCTCACCATCTAATGCGTCAATATACTTACTCGCATCTACTCCTTTTAACCCCTCATAAAATTCTTTAAATTTAGCTTCGCTAAACCCTAACCCTGTTACAACTTCAAATTCTCTTTTGATATTAAGACGATTTGCAAAACTATCGTTTGCATAATAGTTGTTATACATTGTATCAAAGCGCATTTTAATGTTATTATTGAAGCCTCTTTTAAAATCTTTTTCAAATTTTGCTACATTTTCTGCAAATGCAAGAGGGGATTTAAAATCAGTTACAAAATGCATTCTTTCTAAACGCGTTTCTCCATTTAGCTTTGTATCTTTAATGGCAAAATTAGAACTTTGCATAAATTCCCAAAATACATAGGTTTTTTCCCATTCTTTATCTGTCTCAGACTTATAAGTTTTGGTAAAGTCAATATAGCCATTTTTATCCCCATATTGTGCAAATATCTTTTTTATATCTTCTTTTTGCATTTGTTGATAGCTTTCCTCTGGGCGAAAAAGAGTTGTGCCACTCACTACATATTTATTATCAATTTCTTTTTGCGTTTTAACAAACTTTGTTAAATCTAGCGCACCATACACATCACTAAGCTTTAAGATAACTTCTTCTCCAGAAGAGTTATAACCCTTTAGCTTTAACTTATCAAAAAACTCATCGTCTGCATCTAAATAACCATCTCTATTGTTGTCTAAATTGATTAATTGCCCCATAAAGCCAACTTTTCCAACTCCGTATTTATCATTATCGCCCTCTAAGTCTAAAAAGATTTCCATTTGTCCAATAGGAGTGTCAAGGAATTTAGAATTTCCAGCAGAGTTGAATTGCAACCCTTGATAGAGGTACTCTTTTGGCAAGGAAGTGGTTGTATGAATATAACCATCATTTCTATTATGAATTGGAGAGATTGCAAAATATCGGCTAAAATAATGTTTTTTATTTTCATCTAATGTTGTTGCAAAGTGGTTATTACTTAGAATTGCATCTACTTTTTTTTGCATATCAAGCATTTTATTTTGCTCAATTTCTTGTGGAGTGCGCTCTTTTAATTTAAGTGCATTCCCTCCTATTTTCTGGCTTAGAGTGCTTAAATTATCTAAATTAAGCTTTGTTGTGTTGATTTTATTATTGATAGACATCATTTAGCCCCCATCCTATTAATCCTCCAATCTAGTAAAACAATATTTCCTGTATTAGGGTCGTAATAAATATCAATATCTTCGTATTTTAAAATAGAAGAAGTCCCGCCTGTTAGGATATTGTAAGATTCTTGAATTATAGTATTTATAGGATAAGTTGTAAAACCATTGCTAACTCCTATGAGTGTTTGACTCGGATTATAAGCATTCATCAGCGCAAACATTCTAATATCAGGATTGTAGAACACTTCTTTAATGTTAATATAGTTCCTAAATTCTATATTATTTACATAAACATCAACAAATGATCGCAAATCAAAAACCCTATTCCTTTGAATATTTTCTTTTTTTGTGCAATATAAATTTGGGTCGCAATCTCTTATATTTAAAGTTGCTTTATCAAAGACTTTACTTACTAGCTCTTCATCACTGCCATCTTGTGTCTTCCAACCAATCTGATAGCTTAGGGCATTTTGTGTTGCTTGAATATAGACCCATTTACCAAGTGGAATAGGTTTTGTTGTTGTTAGTGAATCCACAGAATAATCTGTGATTTTACTTGTAACAGAAAGTTGTCCATTTGATAATAACCAAAAGTTAAAATAATCAGAACGATACCCACCATCTTCGCTATAACTTTCATTTCTTGAAAAAAGTGTAATATGATTTGAAAAATATGCATTAAGTTTTATCCACATTCCAAAGCTATTTGAATGTGGCATTCCCCATTCTGTATAGGCTGCATTAAAGTTATGCCCACCATTATAATATTCATAGGCATTAACATATCTGCCTTCTAGCTTATTAGTTTTACTATTCCATTCTTGAATGTAGTAGGTTTTCTCTCCTGTTTCCCTATCTTTTAATTCAGGATTAATAGTTGCTTTTTCACCAATTGTTGCCACTGGAACATTTGTCGTGTAGGCTACAAATAATATAGTATTACCATGACTATCTTTTAATGCCGCAAGAGAATCTGTTGTTGAATTAAAAGGTGGAATCACATCATTGTAATAAGGATATTCCCCGCCTTTTATACTATTTGCTACTCTTGTTTTTGGATTTTGTAGAGCCTTTAGTATAGACTTTATTTCCTGAGAAAGATTTTTTAATACCTCTTGTGCTTTTTTGCCACTTAAAGATTCCCCTACTTTAACTTCAATTTCATTTGCATTCGCACTAAAGCCAATCGTAGCAATTAGAAACCCTGCTAAAAACTTACTAATTTTCATGTATTCCCCCTTTATTTATTATATATCGTCAAAAACTTTTAAAAGTTAGCACTCATAAACCCTAACCTTAATCTATCCCTTATGCTTCTGTTTCAAATCTAGGGTGTAATTTATCTTTTTCTTCTAACTCTTCAAATAAAAGCATATTTTCTACACTCCTGATTTTATATAAATCTGAAGCAATCAGTGTAGAACCATTTCCTTTTGTTAAAACAAATGCAATTTTTCCATTTGCAAACATTTCTTTTTGGATAAATTGTATGCCTAAATCTGCTAAAGATACGATTCCATTATCTGTTTGCATTCCCACTTGTGTAAAATCAAGTTTATTAAGTTCTTCTTCATTGAGGCTTGAAGCTTCGCTCATAACACTTGCCCTTTCTCCTTTTTGCGTGAGGTTAAATTCTCCATTTGTGCTGTAAAGCTCTGCAACTTCTAATGTCCTGCCAGAATCAAACTTTAGCGTGAAAGAGCCATCAGCATTAAGCTGCATTGCGACAACTGCGTCCATATCCTTTAAGGCATTTGCATACTTTTCTGCAGTTTTTGGATTGTTTAGCCCCTCATAAAATTCTTTAAATTTAGCTTCGCTAAACTGCATTCCTGTAATGGTTTGAAACTCTTGTTTGATTGCAAATCTAGAAGCAAAACTATCTTCTGCATAATAGTCTAGATACATTGCATTAAAACGACTTTGTATATTTTCAATGTAAGTTTTATCTTTATCATTGTTTGAAGCACCTATACTAAAGGCTTGTAATCTTGTAGAACCATCTAAATTGAGCTTTTTATACGCAAAATTCATGCCCATAGGCAGATTATCCATTTGAATCCACCCATCTTTATCGCCATAATTTTTAAATAACTGCCTAAGCTGCCCTTGCTCTACTTTATCATAGCTTTCCTCTGGGCGAAAAAGAGTTGTGCCACTCACTACATATTTATTATCAATTTCTTTTTGCGTTTTAACAAACTTTGTTAAATCTAGCGCACCATACACATCACTAAGCTTTAAGATAACTTCTTCTCCAGAAGAGTTATAACCCTTTAGCTTTAACTTATCAAAAAACTCATCGTCTGCATCTAAATAACCATCTCTATTGTTGTCTAAATTGATTAATTGCCCCATAAAGCCAACTTTTCCAACTCCGTATTTATCATTATCGCCCTCTAAGTCTAAAAAGATTTCCATTTGTCCAATAGGAGTGTCAAGGAATTTGCTTTTACCTGCACTATTTAATGTGCTAATGGAGTCAATTTGCGCATAAGTTCCGCCCATTCGATTTGTAGAGAGCGTAGAGAGCGCGAAATCAAATTTATCATAATTTAAATGCGCCTCCCCAAAAGTTCTTATTTTGCTATAACTACTATCATACATCTTAAAATAGTTTAAACCGCCACCATTCAAAATAGCATCAGCATTGCGCGCAACCTCATTTCTCTCACTTATCTCTTTTGCAGAGCCAATTACAATAGAACTTGTAGCATTGAGCTTCACATTCTTTATACCAGCTTCAGATAGTCCATAATTTAGATTTGGCGGATTAATTGTCATTGCCAAGATCCTTTTCTATTATTTCTAAAATCAACCACAATGATATTTAAAGTTGCAGTATCATAATAAATATCAAAATCGTCAATGGTAATTTTTGAAGAGCCTGCACCAGATAAAATATTATAAGCTTCAATTGCAAGTTCGCTTATTGAATGGATGATAGGATTACCTTTTTCATCTGCGTATCTATAATAGAAAGGAAAAATTAATTGCTCCTTTGCTTTATAAGCATTCATCAGTGCAAACATTCCAATATCAGGATTGTAGAACACTTCTTTAATGTTAATAACATTTTTATTTTCATTGACATATTTCATTAAAGAAATATGATCAAAAACCCTATTCCTTTGAATATTTTCTTTTTTTGTGCAATATAAATTTGGGTCGCAATCTCTTATATTTAAAGTTGCTTTATCAAAGACTTTACTTACTAGCTCTTCATCACTGCCATCTTGTGTCTTCCAACCAATCTGATAGCTTAGGGCATTTTGTGTTGCTTGAATATAGACCCATTTACCAAGTGGAATAGGTTTTGTTGTTGTTAGTGAATCCACAGAATAATCTGTGATTTTACTTGTAACAGAAAGTCGTCCATTTGATAATAACCAAAAGTTAAAATAATCAGAACGATACCCACCATCTTCGCTATAACTTTCATTTCTTGAAAAAAGTGTAATATGATTTGAAAAATATGCATTAAGTTTTATCCACATTCCAAAGCTATTTGAATGTGGCATTCCCCATTCTGTATAGGCTGCATTAAAGTTATGCCCACCATTATAATATTCATAGGCATTAACATATCTGCCTTCTAGCTTATTAGTTTTACTATTCCATTCTTGAATGTAGTAGGTTTTTATATCAAATAACCTTGAATTATCAAAAAATAAATTATCGCCTGTATCTACCGCTTCATCTAATGTGTATGCAACATATAAAATAACACTACCGCTTGAATCTTTTAGTGATAATAACGCATCAGTAGATGAATCTATGGAAAAAGTATCAAAAGGATATTGTCCGCCAATTCCCTTAGTTAGCATACTAACCGTTTGTTTTTTAAAACCTTTAGAAAAATTCAACTCCTTAGAGTTGCTTAGCACCTCTTGTGCTTTTTTACCACTTAAAGATTCCCCTACTTTAACTTCAATTTCGTTTGCATTCGCATTAAAGCCAATCGTAGCAATTAGAAACCCTGCTAAAAACTTACTAATTTTCATGTATTCCCCCTTATTTATTATATATCGTCAAAAACTTTTAAAAGTTAATATGGATTTTTCTTTGATTATGGTTTTATTTAAAGTTAGCTTGAGTTAGGAAACTTGCATTTTTATTCAAATGAGAGGATTTACAAAGACTCTAGTCTTTAAAGTTGCATAAAATTTTCACTCTTTGTTGTAAAAATAATCTCTCCCACAAACCTCTTCTAAAACCCAATTTACACGATGTAAAATTTAATTGTGATATAATCTTTTCTTATTTTTTATAAAGGCTATGCATGTCTAATGTTCCTGTGATTGATTTATCCCTATTAAAAGGCGACAACAACGAAAGAGAGAAACTTTTCAAGGATTTACGCTACGCTGCCCACACAATAGGATTTTTTTACCTTGTAGGTCATGATGTAGATTGGAATCTTTGTCAAAGACTTTTTGCATTAAGTCAAGAATTCTTTGCTCTCCCCTTAGAAGAAAAACTAAAAATCAGTATTGATAATTCGCCACATTTTAGGGGATACACACAAGTTGGCGGAGAATACACACTTGGCTCAAAAGACTGGAGAGAAGAGCTTGATTTAGGCTTTGAGAGAGATACCAAAGATTCAAACCTACCTGCATATATGCGCCTACATGGACCAAATCAATGGCTTTCTTCGCAAAAAGAATTACGAGAAACATTCTATCTATGGCAAGAACAAACAACAAATATGGGCTTAACACTTTTAAGAGCATTCTCTTTAGCTCTATATGGCAAAGAAGATGTTTTTGATGCGCTTTTTAAAGAGGACATTTACCAACATGTTAAGCTTATCCACTATCCCGGAATTGCTAAAGAAGGGGAGACTTATAGTCAAGCAACACAAGGTGTTGGTGCGCACAAAGATGATGGATTTTTGACACTTTTAATGATTGATAAAGTTAGCGGACTGCAGGTGCAGTTAGATTCTGGAGAATGGATTGATGTGGGACATAAAGATAAAGCCTTTGTCATTAATATCGGAGAATTTCTAGAGCTTGCTACAAATGGCTACCTAAAAGCAACAATGCATCGTGTGAAATCCCCGCTAAAAGGACAAGATAGAATCTCTATTCCAATGTTTTTAGGAGCGCAATTAGACAAAAAAATTCCAATTTTCAAGCTCCCTAAACACTTGCAAAAAGAAATGCGCGGAATAGAAAACGACCCTACAAATCCACTTATTCCAGAAATTGGTTGGAATTACCTAAAGCACAGATTACGTTCTCATAAGGAAGTTGCAAAAAAATTTTATAGCGATATTTACGACCCACAAAACCCAGCAAACCCCATCAAAACTTCCGCTTTACAACAATCCTTATTAGGATAGGGCTATCTTACAAACAAAAACCCTGCACCTACTCGCTCAATAGAGTGATTGTAGTCTGCTAGACTCTCTCCATACCCACTAAAATACTGCACATACAAATAAAGATTCTTATACAAAGGATAAGAATAATCTAGCATAAATGCTCCTCTATTATCTGATTGCAAATTATTTCGCAAAGTAAGTGTAAAAAGGTGTTTATTTATCCCATAACCCAGACTTAACTCCCCATATCCCATATAATCCAAAATGTCAGGATTATCATCTTTATTAGCATCCTCTTTAATGCGATACCACGCCTTAAGCCCTAAAACAAAATTTTCATAGCCATAAATACCCTCTATAAAAAGTCTATCCCAACTCCTAGATTTTAGCAAATCCTCTCCATTACTTTGATGCACATAGCCAAAATTTACGCGGTCAAAAAACACATTATATTGTTTTAAAGGATAGCTAAAATACAAAGTAGGCTCATAATTACTTTCTCTAAATGGGCGTGAGTTTTCATTATCATAAATCTGCCAAAAACTCTGTTGCGTGTAAGCAAAATAAAAATCCAAATCCTTAAATAATAAATCATCAATGAGCAACTTTTTAATGCTAATTTGGAACTTTGCTTCCGTGCGCTTTGTTTGCCCTTGTTCTTTATTAAAACTCACACTTGCAGGTAAGAGGTAATTAAACTTATAAGGCTCAAATCCTAAAAAATCTCCCAATAAACGATTCCGCTCAAAGCGCGCCTCATAGCGACTAATATCCCTCTCAAAACTTGCATTTTCTACACCCTCTTTAAGCGTTGTAGCAGACTCTTTTTGAATCTCTTTTGATTCCACATTTGCAAACTCTTTTAAATATTTAGAATCTTTTGCCAAAGGCGCAGAAGATAAATGCTGGGGATTCTCCACAAAAGTTACAAAAAGCTCATCAGAGTCTTGCAAATTTAGCTTCAATTCTTTTTGCCCCTTTTGCACACTAATGACTTGTAAAATCTGCATTTGCTTGTCTAAAATCAAAACTTTAGCGCGCTCATCTGCACTAAAATTTAGTTTTTTATATAACTTTTCCTCTAGCCCATCACCATACACAACTAAAGGCAAACATAAGACACTTAAAATTCTAAACCACATCAAAAATATTATCCTTAATTTAATATTTTCTCCCAAAAAATATGCGCTTTAAATCCTTTCTTAATCCTCATATTTAAGATTCCATGCATGTTAATGCTTTTATCCCCTAATAATATAGAATCCCTCTCCCCTTGGTGCAAATTCCGCTACTATCTCCATTAATGGACAATACTCTTTAAATCCACATTATGCACACAACTTAGAAATGCTACAACATTTTCTTACAATTTTGACGTGAATTTTAGCATAAAGGGATAGATTTTAAACAATTTTGAAGCAAATTTGCCACTTTTACCATTCCTTTACGCATTTTATGCAACAATTCTGCAATTTATTTTGTCAGGAGAAACTAAATGTGTGGAATCATCGGCTACATAGGCAATAACGAGAAAAAATCCTTTTTATTAAATGGCTTAAAAGAGCTAGAATATAGAGGCTATGACTCCGCAGGAATTGCTGTGTTAGAAAATGGAGAACTTCACACTTTTAAGGCTGTTGGCAAACTTATAAACTTAGAGCGTAAATGCAAAGAATTCCACACAAGTGGCTTTGGGTTAGGCATTGGACACACGCGCTGGGCAACACATGGCAAACCCACAGAAGTGAATGCTCATCCACAC
The DNA here is from genome assembly GCF_019711685.1 of Helicobacter turcicus. Taxonomy (GTDB): domain Bacteria; phylum Campylobacterota; class Campylobacteria; order Campylobacterales; family Helicobacteraceae; genus Helicobacter_D; species Helicobacter_D turcicus. Next base: position 61,729 of record NZ_JAIGYQ010000004.1, on the reverse strand, counting down.
ATCGGGCATTACAGCAATGTTGTGCATAATGGAATCATTGAAAACTACCAAAGCATCAAAGAATCTCTGCAAAAACAGGGCTGCACTTTCTACTCCCAAACAGATACTGAAGTGGTTGTGCATCTTTTTGAATCCTATGTAGCACAAACAAATGACCCTTTTAGTGCGTTTCAAAAGACAATAGCCGACTTAAAAGGCGCATACGCAATTCTGCTCATCACACAAAAAGCACCAAATACAATCTTTTATGCTAAAAATGGCTCACCTTTGCTTATTGGTAAAAGCGCAGATGAAAAAGAAATCTTTTTTGCATCATCGGATGCACCTTTAATTGGGCTTGCAAGCGAAGTAAGCTACCTAGAAGATGGTGAAATTGGCAAAATGGAGCTAGGAAGCTTTAGCACACTTAACAACACAAAACCTCTAAGTGGCGATAAACTCTCTGCACAAAAGGACGGCTTTACTTTCTTTATGGAAAAAGAAATTTATGAGCAACACAAAGTCTTGCTAGAAACAATGATGGGACGTGTAAGCGAGGAGGGATTCTGCCTTGATGAGCTAGAAGGGCTAAATTTGGATTCCATTGATTCTATCACATTATGTGCTTGTGGAACAAGCTATCACGCAAGCATTGCTGGAAGCTACTTGTTAGAACGCATTGCAAGATTAAAAACTAAGGTAGAGATTGCGAGTGAATTTCGCTACAAAGAACCTATTTTACACAAAAATGAACTTTTTATTGTCATCTCTCAAAGCGGAGAAACTGCAGATACACTTGAAGCACTAAAACTTGCAAAAAAAAGCGGATTAAAAACGCTTGGAATTTGCAATGTGGATAATAGCTCTATCGTGCGCAAGAGTGATTACTCTTTGCTTACGCGCGCGGGGATTGAAAAAGGTGTGGCAAGCACAAAAGCCTTTGCTACGCAAGTAATGGTGCTATGGATTTTAGCAAATTTTCTAGCACAAAAACGTGGAATCCTAGATAAAGCCACACTCAAAAATGAAGCTAGCATAATGCTTGAAGCAAGTGTTGCAACAAAGGTAAATAAAAAACTCCACGAACATATCAAACGCTTATCGCGTCGCTACTTGCATGGACATGGATTTTTCTTTATCGGACGTGATATTTTCTATCCTTTAGCATTAGAGGGAGCTTTGAAACTTAAAGAAATTAGCTACCTGCACGCAGAGGGCTATCCTAGTGGAGAGATGAAACATGGACCTATTGCTTTAGCGGACTTAGGATTATTTTGTGTTGCATTAATGCCACAAAACCTACTCTATGATAAGATTAAAAGCAATGTAGAAGAGCTTAGCGCACGTGATGCGATGATTTGTGCTTTAAGCGCAGAATATTATGAAGGATGTGATGATTGGATTGCGATTCCTAGTGCTAAGCATTATATGGTGGAGTTTTTCTCAATGATGGTTGTTTTACAAATCTTTGCACTTGAAGTTGCAGTGCGTCTAGGTAATGATGTGGATATGCCAAGAAACTTAGCAAAAAGCGTAACAGTGGAATAGATTCACAAAAAACTATGTATAATTTCAACTAAAATCAAATAAAGAGGGGTTTTCTTGAACAAATTCTATATTAACTTAAAAATTTACACTATAAGGCTCAAATCATGAAAAACATTATTATTGACCTTGATGGGACTCTAACAATAGAATCCGATGATTCTTATAGCAACAAAACCCCTAATACTCAAGTTATCCGCAAACTTAGAGAATACAAAGAAATGGGTTTTAATATCACTATATCTACTAGTAGAGGTATGCGCACACACAATGGCAATATAGGGCAGATTAATATCCATACACTACCTAATATATTAGAGTGGCTTAATAAACACAATGTGCCTTATGATGAAGTCATTGTTGGTAAGCCATGGTGTGGATTTGATGGATTTTATATTGACGATAAGGCGATAAGACCTAGCGAATTTTGCTCAATGCGTTATGAAAATATTTTAGAGCTACTAAAACAAGAAAAACAAAAAAATATTGGCGAGTGATTTATGGTTCTAATAACTTCCGCAAAATATTTAGACTCAGAATTTCAAGCAGAATTTGGAAAGATTCCTCCAGCTTTTTTACCACTAGGAAATAAACGCTTATACGAATATCAAATAGAATTATTTTCTTCTAGGAATGAAAAAATTGCATTATCTCTACCAAAAAGCTTCAAAATTGATGAAACAGATAAAAATAAGCTTTATAATTTATTAGGGGGGGGGGGCAAATTGATATATGTCCCAGACAATCTAAGTCTTGGAGAATCCGTAGTTTATTGCCTTAATATGCTATTCCCATTAGATGAGCGTTTAATCATTTTGCATGGGGATACTTACTTCTCTAAGATTAATACCAAAACCGATTTTTCGCTAGATACACTAAGTGTATGCTATTCAGATATTGGACATACTTGGGAGTATTTAAGCAATCAATATAATTTAATAGACAATAATTTAATAGACAATAATTTAATTCTAAATGGGTTAATTAGTATCAAAAAACCTTATCAATTTGTTCAATCCTTGCTAAAAAGTGATTTTGCTTTTATAGAAGGAATCAAGCTTTACTCAAAAAATAATCCCTTTCATGTCTGCTTTAACAAAGACTGGTTTGATTTTGGATTGCTAAGTAGCTATTTTAACTCTAAGAAGAAAGTTACATCACAAAGAGCTTTTAACACATTGACCATTTCCGATAATTACTTTATGAAATCCTCTACTCTAAATACAAAAATAGAAGGAGAAATCTTTTGGTTTGAACAACTTCCAAAAGAACTTACTATTAATATTCCATCTTTTTTAAAAACTAGTGATACTTCTTATAAAGTAGAATATTTATACCTTAACACGTTATCTGAATTATTTGTATTTGGTAGATTGCAGCCTTATGTTTGGGGTAGAATCTTTAGAGTAATTAATGCTTTTTTAAAAGTCTTGCACTCCAACACTACAAATGTTCCGATCAATTTTAATTATGTCTTTAAAACAAAAGAAAGATTAAATGTATTTTTAGAAGCAAATAACATGAATTACGACGATGAATGGGAATTTAAACAAACAAAAGTCTCAATCTCTCAAATGCTATCTGATATTAATTTACACATTAAAGACGCGAAAATAAATTCCTTTATTCATGGAGACTTTTGCTTTTCAAACATTATGTATGATTTCCGTTCAGACAGCATTAAAACATTTGACCCAAGAGGAATTGACTTTAATAATCAAGTTACGCCTTATGGGGATTCTAGATACGATTATGCAAAGCTTATGCACTCTTGCATAGGCTTATATGACTTTATTATATGCGGTTATTATGAACTTCAAATCAAAGAGAGAAGGATTGACTTTCACATAAAAACTCCAGAAAATATTATGGAAATTCAAAATAAATTTTTAGAAATTTTTATAAATGATAATTTAGAGATTTATGCAATTATGATTCATATATTTCTCTCAATGCTTCCACTCCATGGTGATGACAAAAAACGACAAATGGCTTTATTTGCTAATGCCTTTAGACTCTATCATGATTTTTGCCAATTAAAAAAGGATATAAAATGACAATCATTTTTCCTATGGCTGGGCTAAGCAGTAGATTTACAAAATTTGGCTTTACGCAACCAAAATATATGCTAAAGATTAAAGAGAATTCCGTATTTTTTAATGCAGTCAATAGTTTTAATAAGTATTACAAATCTTGTAAATTTTTATTTATCTACCGAGAAATTTTAGAAACAAAAGACTTCATCGTTAAAGAATGTGAAAAATTGCATTTATCCAACTATGTGTTAGTGGAGTTAGAAAAGCCGACATTAGGACAAGCACACACCGTATCTTTAGGATTAGAAAATGCAAATATTCCCCAAGATGAAAGTATCTTAATATTCAACATAGACACATTTCGTCCAAACTTCAAACTCCCCGCTACTCTTGATTATGAAAAAATTGATGGATATTTAGAGGTTTTTCAAGGCGATGGCGAACAATGGAGTTTTATCCTGCCAGGAGATAGCAACAAAGTCATAAAAACAACAGAAAAAGAGAGAATATCATCATTATGCAGTAGCGGATTGTATTACTTTAAAAAAGCGTGTGATTTCTTAGAGGCTTTTAACACAAGTCTTGCTAATAACATCACAAACAAAGGAGAATACTACATTGCCCCTTTGTATAACTCTTTAATTCACAAAGGAAAAGATATTAGATATTTTGAGATTCCACGCAATGCAATTATTTTTTGTGGGACACCAGAAGATTATTTAATTTTAAACAACAAGGAGAATAAAAATGGCTAAAATTACTAGAGATAAAACTTCTTTTACAGGAGTTTTAGGTGCTGAAAAATTTGATACACTAGCTTCCTTAAAAGACGCTGAAAGTATAAAATACCAATGGGTAAATGCTAAAAATGAGGGGGGGGGGGGGCATTATGGAATGCTTACCGCAAGGAGTATAATTCTGCTTCTAAATACGAATTCTTTCCAAGATTTCCAATACAAATTGACTTTGAACTCAATGCAACCTGTAATCTTAAATGCCCAATGTGCCCATTATCAGTAGAATCCAATGCCGACAAGAAAGGAATTGAATTTCCCTTTGATGTTTTTTGTAAAGTTATTGATGAGGGATTAGATATGGGACTAAAATCCATAAGAATGAACTACTTGAACGAACCCCTTTTAAGAAAAGACTTAGAAAGGTTTATTGAGCATGCTAAAAAAATGGGGATTTTAGACATTTATTTTTCCACAAATGGAATGCTTCTTGATGAAAAAAGGGCAGAATCCATAATAGAATCTGGAGTGGATAGAATACAAATTTCACTGGATGCTTATACTGAAGACACATACAATAAAATGCGCCCTGGTGGAGACTACAAAAAAGTTGTCCATAATATAATGCACTTAATAGAAATCAAAAACAAAAGAAATTGCATTGCACCTTTAATTAGAGTCAATTTTGTAAGAACAGAGTTAAATGAACATGAGCTTAATGCGTTTATAGACTTTTGGGAGAATAAAGCGGATATGATTGGTGTGCAAGAAATGGTAAAACCCCCAAGAAGCACAAGCAACCTAAAAAGCAAAACAACGACAAAAATGGAGAGCTTTAAATGCTCTTTTCCTAACAAAAATCTAGTCATTACTGCTGAAGGAAATGTTTTGCCATGTTGCACTTTCTATGGGGATGAAATGCCCATAGGAAATTTATTTGAGGAGCTTAATAAAAACAAAAATTTTAAAATTTCAGAATTTTGGAACTCTCCAAAAATGCAAAATTTAAGAAATCTTCACTGCGATGGAATGTATAAAATGCATCCTATTTGTAAAAAATGCGTAGAAGATTCTCAATACTAAAAACAAGGAAATAACAAATGCACTACATTAACAGAGAATTTTGCCCAATCACAGCCCAAAAGGAATTTGAAGAATTATCCAATGACAAATTTCCGCTTTTTTGTGGTTGTGTGGATCCAAAAGAACCCAACAACGATATATCACCTATGCAAGAATGGGTGATATATCAAAGTGGAGTCATCGCTCTTAAAAAACTTATCCCTTTAGAGATTTTATACAAAAATGGGCATGACGCAGGTAGTGTTGGTGCTATCTGGGAGAACCACCATAAAGAGTTTGCAGATTTTATCTTAGAATCTCCTCCTAAGAATGTTTTAGAAATTGGCGGGGGACATGGAAAATTATCCAAAAATTGTTTAGAAAAAAGCGACATAAATTGGACAATTATTGAACCAAACTCAACAAATAAAAATAGCCAAGTAAAATACATAGACGGCTATTTTGAAAATCACAACATCAATGAAAATTTTGACTGCATTGTGCATAGCCATTTATTTGAACACATCTATGAACCACACAAATTCTTAAAAAAATGCTACAAGATTCTAAATAATAGGGGGGGGGCAGATGGTGTTCTCTCTCCCCAATATGCAAAAATGGCTTGAAAATAAATGGACAAACTGCCTAAATTTTGAGCATACGATTTTTATAAATGAAAACGTAATAGAGTTTTTACTCCAACAAAATAACTTCTCCATTATTGATAAAAAATACTTTGGTGAGCATTCTATATTTATAAGGGCAAAACTAGATAATCACTTAATTAAGATGCCATTAAATCTAAACTACGATGCAAACAAAAAACTCTTTTTGGAGATGGAAGATTACTATTTTAACACCATAAAACAAATCAATGCGCGTATTCAAAATAGCAAAAAAGAAATTTATCTTTTTGGTGCGCATTTATTTTCTCAATACTTACTTTACAAAGGTTTAAAAAGTGAAAAAATCAAAAATATATTAGATAATAATCCGAATAAACAAGGAAAAAGATTATACGGAACAAATTACATTGTGCAATCTCCAAAAATATTGCAAAACAGCAACAACATTATGGTAATCCTTTGTGCAGGCGCATACAATGATGAAATTGCAAAGGATATTCAAGAAAATATTAATAGCACAATTGAGATTCTTAAGTTCTAATGGATTAAAGGAGTTTGGTGGTCACGACTGGACTTGAACCAGCGACCACTACCATGTCAAGGTAGTGCTCTACCAACTGAGCTACGCGACCTATTAATTTTATCTAAGAATAGTCGCATATTCTATCACAGCACGCTTTTATCTTTTCTTAAAAATACGTTAAATAAAATAAATGCCACGCCGACATTAATCATCACATCAGCAAAATTAAAAATCGCAAATTCAAATTTATAATGCCAAAAGATATAATCCACTACCCCTCCATGGACAAACCTATCTAAAACATTTGAAATCCCTGCACCAAAAATCATTCCAAGTGCTATACAATGCGCTCTTAGAATCTCTCCGTGCTTCCATAAATAAAAAAAGATTCCAGCCAAAAGAGCAATTTGCAAGTATTTCAACCACTCTTGCAAAAATGCAAACATTGAAAACGCCACACCCTTATTATACACAAGCAGCAGAGAAATCACATCTGTTGCATAAATCCTATCTCCATGCTTATAACCATTTAAGACAAAGCACCATTTAATTGCTTGATCTATCACGAGCACGACACACAAAGCAATGAAAAAGCTAAACCAAATTCTACTTTTAGAATTTTTAACTAGCAAATTTTATCCTTAAAGTATTCTTCACATTTCTGCATTGCTTTTTCTAGCACCTTTTTATCTTTGCCTTCTAACAGAATGCGCAATTTATTTTCCGTGCCGCTATAACGAATTAAATGACGAATATTTTGTGATGCAATAGATTTTAAAAAGACTTCATAATTCTCTAGCGATTCTAAATTTGGTTTAGCTTTTACAGAAAGATTCTCTAAAATCTGCGGATAAAGATTGAAGCAATTTAAGGCTTTAGAAGCGCATTTCTTACTCTTTAGAATATATGCCATTGTCTGTAAAGCACTCACTAATCCATCGCCTGTTTTTGCAAAATCACTAAAAATAATGTGCCCACTTTGCTCCCCTCCAAAGTTTAAATTCTTCTCAAGCATTGCTTCAAGGACATATTTATCCCCCACATTAGAGCGCACAAGCGCAATTCCATGAGACTTTAAGAATTCCTCTAATGCGTAATTACTCATAATTGTTGCAACAACGGCATTATTTTTTAGCATTTTAGATTCCTTAGCAGCTAAGGCTAGGACACCTATTAGTTTATCCCCATGGACGACTTCACCCTTTTCATCAACAACTACAAGTCTATCTGCATCACCATCAAGAGCAAATCCAATATCAGCACGCACACGGCGCACTTCTTCTTGTAGCATTAAAGGTTGTGTTGCTCCACAATTTTCATTAATATTAAAACCATTTGGAGAATCATTAATAACAAAAACTTCCGCTCCAAGCTCACTAAAAATTGTCGGCGCAACCTTATATGCAGCCCCATTAGCACAATCAAGCACAACACGGATTCCATGCAAAGATAAGTTTTTTGGGAAAGAGTTTTTAATATGCACAATATAACGTCCCACAACATCATCAATTCTCTTAGATGAGCCAATCTCTTTACCTCTTTTTTGCGCAGATTCAAGTATTCCTAAGTCATTATAAATCTTCTCAATTGCCTCTTCATCTTTTTCATCAATCTTATACCCACTGCGTCCAAAAAATTTGATTCCATTATCCATAAAAGGATTATGACTAGCACTAACCATTATCCCTCCATCGCAACGCATATCCTCTGTCAAATACGCAATTGCTGGTGTCGGCATAGGTCCAATTTGGATCACTTCATAACCCACTGCTGTAAGTCCGCTAACAAGGGCATTTTCTAGCATGTATCCACTCCGCCTAGTGTCTTTGCCCACTAGGACTCTATTTGTTTTTGCATGTTCTCTGTAATAAATCCCCGTTGCAATCCCAAGTTTAAGTGCGCAAAATGCGTCTAACTTCACACCTGCTTCACCCCTTACACCATCTGTCCCAAATAACTTCATAATTACGCCTTTTTATTTGCTTTTAATAAAATATTAAATAGAATTTTAGCTTAAATTTTTTACAAAAGGATTAATACCCTATGGCAAATCATAAATCGGCAGAGAAACGCATTCGTCAGACAAAAAAGCGCACAGAAAGGAATCGCTACTACAAAACAAGAATTAAAAATATGACAAGAGCTTTAAAAGAAGCAATTGATGCAAAAGACTTAAGCAAAGCTCAAGAAACAATGCGACAAATCAACCAAAACTTCCACAGCTATGTTAGCAAAGGAATACTAACTAAAAACACCGCCGCTAGAAAAGTTAGTCGCTTGAATGCTTCTGTTAAAAAACTTGCCCTAGCAAACGCTTAAAATTAGCGTTTGTTCCCCTAAAACCCTATATATGTTAGCTTCTAAACTTCAACCTTTCATCAAACGCTATGATGAAATTAGCGCATTGCTCATAGACCCTAATATCTTAGAGGATATTAAGCGCATTACAGAGCTTAGCAAAGAACAAAGCGATTTAGAAGAACTTGTAGAAAAAGCGCGTAGATACCTTAATAACCTCCGAAGCATTGAAGAAAATAAGGCATTGCTAGATGATAAAGAATTAGGCGATTTGGCAAAGGAGGAAATTAAAGAAGCAGAATCACAAAATATAGCTTTAGAAGCAGAAATCAAGGTTTTATTACTTCCAAAAGACCCTAATGATGATAAAAACATTTACTTAGAATTGCGCGCAGGGACAGGAGGCGATGAAGCTGGAATCTTTGTTGGAGATTTATTTCGTTCCTATGTGCGCTATGCAGATCTTAAAGGTTGGAAAGTAGAAATCATTAGCTCTAGTGAAAATAGCGTGGGGGGCTATAAGGAAATCATTGCGCTTGTAAAAGGCAAAGGTGCATATTCAAGACTAAAATATGAAGGCGGAACACATCGTGTGCAGCGCGTTCCAGCCACAGAATCACAAGGGCGTGTGCATACTTCAGCAATCACGGTTGCAATAATGCCTGAAGTAGATGATGTAGAAGTGGTGATTAACCCAAATGACTTGCGTATTGAAGTCTTTCGCGCAGGAGGACATGGTGGGCAGTGCGTAAATACCACAGATTCCGCTGTTAGAATCACACATATTCCAACGGGCATTAGTGTTTCTATGCAAGATGAGAAATCTCAACATAAAAACAAAGACAAAGCAATGAAAATCTTAAAAGCTAGAATCTATGAGGCAGAGCTTGAAGCACAAATGGAGCAAAATGCAGAAACTAGAAAATCTCAAGTAGGAAGCGGAGATAGGAGCGAGAGAATCCGCACTTATAATTACCCACAAAACCGACTAACAGACCATCGCGTTGGGCTTACACTATATAGCTTAGAAGAAATTATGCTAAGTGGAAATTTAGATTCCGTAATTGATCCAATCGTGGCATACTTCCAAGCAGAAGCCTTACAAAATAGCGGAATCACATAATTTTAAGCTCTCTTTTACTTAAAATTGCTATAATTACGCCTCATTATTTTTACTCTTTTGGACAGATGGGTGAGTTGGCTGAAACCACATCCCTGCTAAGGATGCGTAGTCGCAAGATTACCGAGAGTTCGAATCTCTCTCTGTCCGCCACTACTACTTTGAAAAATTAGAATCTAAATTTTAATTACCTAAAAATCCTCTCACAATCAAGACTTTGTAAAAGTGGTTCTTAAACACAAAATACTCTTTATAGATGGATTCACAACCTTTTTCTTTGGAGTATCTTTGCCGTTTATAGAAAAAGAAAGAAAATGTATCCATTTCTATTAAATAAAGACTATCTTAACCTTTTAAATTGATTATCTTAAAGCACATTGACACTTATTAAACTTTGTTTGCAAATTTCAAAATCTTTTTACCCTTACCATTACAATGCTTTATCCTTAATATAAATTTTTAATCAAGAAATATTTTCTTCAGGCTTTGTAGATAACAAGCCTGAAAGATTCCAAAGAAGTTTTTACAGAATTGAGAGTGAAATTACTTTAAGACCAACAAAATGCCTATTGCCTAGCAAAAAATTTGTTAATTTGGTAGAATCAGAAGTGCTTATTGCTCACTCCTTGATGAACTCTAAGAGTAAGCAAAATTTGCACCTAAGAAATCTTAACCTTATCTAATATAAGAATTACGCGTAACTAAAGGGTGTTTTTCAAAAGATTTTGTTCTTCCATTGCCTTATAAATTATATCATAAGCCCTAAGCTCACTCTCACCAACTCTAATCCACGCATTCAAGCCCTCCATTTGCATCATTTTTGCAATCACAGGATTATCTTTTTTGGCATTTTGACTAAGCAACATTTGAGTAAAGGATTCTGCAAGCTTAGAATCAAATTTTGGCATGACAGAAAAATTACAATGACAATATCCCGGACTCGTCCAAAAACTCTCAATATCTGGATAACTACCCTCTTGTAAGATTCTAATCCAAGTGCTTGAACCAATACTCCCTGCATCAAGCTCTCCAGCCTTGATTGCTTCTAAAATCTCAAATTCGCTTCTCCCTGTATCTCCATGCTTACCCACATCACTATTGTGGCGCACAACAGAGAGGCTAGAAGTCTTTAACGTATCGCTCTTTCCTCTACCACACGCATCTGGAGAATCAAATTCTTGCAAAATAACATCTTGTGCGCATTCTTTTTGCAAATAATACAACCCCATAATTGCCGCTTGTGCAGAATCCATTGAACCTAGCCCAAAACGTTTATTCTTTAAATCTGCAATATTTTGGATTCCACTTCCCTTTTTACAAACAAATTTTGTAGTAAAATCCACATCTGTATCACGCATTACTAACGCTCTTGCTTTCCCTTGTGTTGCGTGCAATGTTCGAATCCAAGCCACATTTGTATTCCAAGCAACATCAATATGCCCATTAAGCAACGCATCCACTTGCCTCTCATAATTACTAAAAAGCACATAGTCTAATTTACACCCAAAAATCTCTGCATTTGCATTAGCATAATCCCTAATAATATCCCAAATTGGCACAACCTTAGGGTCATACGCAACAGCTCCTAGTAATAATGTTTTCATTATATTCCTTTATTTTGTAATTGCATCGCCTAACCAAACTTTTAGCACATCAAGACTTGGTGCCATAACTTGTGAAGCAAGCGCATCACGCATATAACGCTCTAGTGGTAAGAGTTTGCTATAAGCCTTTCCTCCACCTAGACGCATTGCAAGTGTGCAAACCTCCATAACATTATGTGTTGCATTAATACGTGAAGCAAAGATTTTAGGAACTGCATCTTCAGCCCCTCTATCAAAGCTATTTGCCGCATCAAGAGCTAATGCGATTCCACTTTGTGTCTTAGCATACATATCTGCTAAATGGATTCTCACAAGCTCCACATCGCTAAGGGAAGTTTTGTTTGTATATTGTCTTGTTTTTGTGTGATTTAGTGCGCAATCATACGCAGCTTTTGCAAGCCCACTATACACCGCTGCAAGCCCTGTTACAAAGTGCATTAAAACTGCTCCTGCAGCACTCTCTCCTTGTCCTTCATCGCCAATTCTTAAAGCCTCGCTTACACTCACACCATTATACTGCACCGGCACTGACGCATTTCCTCGCATTCCTAAACCATTCCATACATTCTCTTCATGCAAAAGATTTTTAGAATCTTTATGCACAAGCCAAATGTTCTTAGTCCCTTTGTTTTGACAAGAATTTGTATAAGTCAAATAATAATCAGCATGTTTAGCGGAAGTTACGAAACTTTTGCGCCCTTTTAGAATTCTGTCTTTTCCATTGACCTCTTCTGTAATATCAGGTTCTCCAAAGTGTGTCCCAGAACCACTTTCACTAAAAGCAAGCGCGAAAGCAATCTCACCTTTAGCAACTTTTGGCAAAAACTCTTGCTTTAGTGCTTCAGAGCCTGTTGCACAAAGTCCAGCCACAGAAGTGTTGTGCATCATATAGCAAAGTGCCGTTGTTGCGCAGTATTGCGCTAGAGCATAGCAAACTTGCGTATGTTCATAGTTTCCACCACCTAAGCCTCCATATTCTTTTGGAACTAAAAGTCCCATATAACCCTCTTTACGTAGTGCATCATAAGCGGATTTGGGAAATTTTCCCTCCTTGTCTGCTTCTTGCGTTAGGGGGGCGACATATTTCTTACCAAAAGCAAGCGTGGATTCCAAAATTGTTTCTTTTTTTAGCATTTAAGCTCCTTTTTTGTGTTAAATAATCACACGGATTTTAAAGGATATAAACCCTTTGGGATAACGTAATTTACGTTACCACAAAAGATTCTACATAAAATTTGGTGTGTGCGCCTTGCTAAGTTCCCTTGCAAGTTCCTCATCAATTCCACATTCAATCAAACGTTTTGTGCGGTTTTTCTCCATTTTATACTTAAGTTCCTCTAGGGCTTCAAAGCCTCTTTTTAAAGCATTTGGAGCATTGCCACCCCCAGCAATTACTGCTAAGGATTCTAGTAGCAGTGTAGATTCCCCACTTAATTCATCTAAATAGCTTCTACGCTCTAACACAGAACGTTTTAAAAGAGCAATTTTACTAGGATTGCTACTTAAGCCCTGCTTGATATGCGCCATTCCATAAGCGACATGACGCATTTCATCTTTTCTTGCAAGGCGCAAAAGTTTTTTTGTTGGCGCATCTAAAATATGGTCTTCTAGAAAATGGAGTAAATCTACAAAAGTCCCCTCACCCATAATGTGCAATAAAAAACTAGATACAAAATAATTTTCCTCACGAAATAGCGTCCAAAGGCTTTGTTGTGTAGTTAGCGTAGAATATTGTAATCCCAAACCTGTGGCTTTTGCACGTTTGATAAAAACTTCAATATGCCTTGCCTCATCACCAATAATGCTTGAAAGCAACAAAGGCACTTCTGTGTAATAAGGTGAGATTTTTGGCAGGAATTTTGAAGGCACATAAAGGGCTGAAAACTCATTTTCTACAAGGTAAGTCATAACTTGAGCAATAGCAAATTCTAACGCCTTTTCATAAGCTGGAATCGCATTCCACTCAATTTCACTTGTCGCATTCCACTGCGCAGACTTGGAGTCTTCATAAAGACGTTTAAGATTCTCACTCCAAATACTTTCTTTATGGTTTAACATAAAGTCATATTCTGGGCTTGCTATCTGTGGTAGAGAATCCCTTGCAGTAAGTCCAAAAGCCTTAGGCGCAAGGGACAATATGGAGTCGGTTTTTAAAGATGGAAATGCACTTAAGGATTGTTTTTGGAATATATAAGCAAAACAATGCTTTAAAGGAGTTTTTTGAATAAACTTCTCCCCTTTTAAACGGCACCATGCGCTAAGCTCGGATTCTAGGTTATCAAAATCGCTCACCACTTCAATAGTAGCATTACTTGAAGCGAGCAAAAATGCATTTTCAAGACGCATAAAAAAGAGCTTTCCTAATGGAATCTCTCCCATAAAAATTGTATTTGTAGGCATTTTGAACTTTTTAAAAGTGAATTGTAGCGCTAGCTATGGGCTTTTCACACGGAAAACAACACAGCAACAAATGCAGTGAATAAGGCGAGGATTATAGCACAAAACAAATGTGTTTAACTCCTACTCTTTAAATTTTATCTCTTTTACCTAAACTTTATCTGCAATCTAGGCTTGTGCCATTTGTAAAGATAAGAAAAATTGCAAAATAAAAATACCAACTCCTTGCCTTAAGCCTTTAGAACAAAAGGCACATCAAGCATTACCTTATCACAATAAGACTAACATTAAAAAGCCTTAAGAGTTTTTGTAAATCCTCTCATTTGAATAAAAATGCAAGTTTCCTAACTCAAGCTAACTTTGAAACTATAACGCAATACAAATCTACAAAAAAATTCAAGCTTTATTTTGTAAAAGTTTAAAAAGCTCAAGCCACTTTTCTAAAATCTTAAGTTTAGAAAATTTTTCACTAACAATTTGCCGTGCATTTTGCCCAAAATTTTTTCTTAAACTCTCATCACTCATCAAAAGTTTAAGTTTATTCGCGTAAGTTTTTAAATCCCCATCTAAGATTAAAAAACCACTTTTTCCATCAACTATAATATCACTAGGTCCTGTAAGAATGTCAAAGGCAACGCAAGGCAGGGCAAAACTACAAGCCTCAAGTAAAACAGTGGGTAAGCCTTCTTTATAAGAGCTTAAGCAGTAAATGCTAGCATTTAAATATTCTTCTTTGATGTTTTTTGTAAAAGGCTTCAAAATGCAGTTTGATAAGCCTTTTTGTTTAATGAGAGCTTCTAGCTTTGGTTTAAATTCACCCTCGCCTACTATAACAAGCTTCCATTCTTTAAAATCCTTCTCCCCACTCAACAAAGACCAAATTTCTATCAAACGCGCAAAACCTTTTATATCATCTTCACTCATTCTGCCTATACTTAATAGTGTTTTGGTGCGCGTATTTGTTTCTTGTTTTGCTAAAGTAGGCATAAAATTAGGAATATAATAAACATTATTAAATTTCTTTTGCCAAAGTTGCATTTCTTTTAAAGAAATCACGACCAAAGCATCAAAAATTTTATCTTTATAAGTGTAGGTATTTTTAAAATCCGAATGCTTGATTTTAATGTATTTTGTCTTTTTATTTTTAAATAAGGGATAAAAATAACAATTGTGGATAATAAAATCTTTATCTTTATATAAAGCTTTTAATCTTGCCGCCACAAAAAGCCTATAAATAGTCTTTGTAAAGGCTTTTAAAATAAAGTTTTTGCTATGGACATTAAACTTTGCTTCATAAAATGTAAGCTTGATATTAGAATCTAAATCAAACTTACACCCCCCCCCCCCACCAGAATTATAAAAACTAAGAATTTCCACATTAAACCCAAGTTCATTAAAGGCATTTGCTAAATTACAAACAACCCTTTCTAAACCTCCGCCTATTGTAATATCGTTTGCAGTTAATAGAATTTTCATTACACTCCTTATTTCAAAGCTTTATCAAGAAAGCCAATTTACATAATTTTGCTTAAAATCCTACCTTTGCTTTTCTAAGCTAAACTTAAATTTATTGAAAAATTAGAATTTTTTAGATAAAATAACTAATTTTTTAAGTTCAATTTTATTTAATAAGGTCATCTCAAAATGAAAATTTTTTATATCTTGCTTTGTCTGTTTTCATTAAGTTATGCGCAATTTGATGGTTTAAGCTACGATATGCGTAGCGAAGAGGTGCTAAAAACCTTTGATGTTGAACCAGAATTTTTAAACAATACTTATTTTATTGATGTAAAAAATACCTTTTTGGGCGATGCTAATCAAAATTATTTACTCTCAAAGTTCAAAAATGGACAAGAATTTATCCCAACCTTAAAAGAAATGTTCCTAAAAGAAGGAATCCCTCAAGAGTTTTTGTATCTTGCAATGATAGAATCAGGCTTTTCCCTCACTGCAAAATCTAGCAAACGTGCCATTGGAATGTGGCAGTTTATACCAAAAACTGCGCAATCTTTAGGACTCTCTATTAATGCACAAATTGATGAGCGCAAAGACCCTATCAAATCCACACAAGCTGCTATTATGTATTTAAAATCCCTAAAAGCTTCTTTTGGCAAATGGTATCTTGCGGCAATTGCTTATAATTGCGGCGATGGACGCTTAAGAAAAGCAATCGAGAAAGCAGGCAGCGACTCATTAAGTGTGCTATTAGACCCAGAAGAAAAATATATTCCACTAGAGAGTCGAATGTATATCCGTAAAATCCTCTCTGTCTCCTTGCTTTTTCACAACATTGACATGCTAAAAACCAACAACTACGACTACTTCTTAAATCGTGGTGCAAATTCGCTTCTTGCGACTATTGAAGTAGCCCCAGCCACACCGCTTAACCAAATTGCCTCCAAAGCTGGAATCTCTTTAAACGCGTTAAAACACTACAATCCGCAATTTAAACGCACAATCACACCAACATTTGCTAGAACTTACAACGTGCATATCCCCTATCAATTTCTAGCACAATACAAAGAAAACACGCAAAATCAAGAATCCATTAAAATTAAACCTTACCTTGTGCATCGTGTAGGCAAGGGAGAGACTATGCATTCTATTGCCAAACGTTATGGTGTGCCAAGTAAGCAAATCGCACAACAAAATGGAATCACAAACTCCAATGCACTCTCCATTAATCAAGAAATTGTGATTCCACTTAATAGGGGGTAGTATGCAAACTTTTAGGAGTTTTTTAGAGGCTTTCGCAACTTTTTTAATACTTTTGTTGCTTAGTGGTTGTGGTTCTAAAGGAACAAATATTCCTTATAATAGCAGTGCGCCAAATTATGGCACAATGCACAACAGCACTCAAGCACAAAAAGCCACAATGCGACCTTATCAGATTAATGGCAAATGGTATTATCCCACAACCGTTACACTAGGGGAAAGCTATGATGGAATCGCAAGTTGGTATGGTCCTAAATTCCATGGCAAAAAAACTTCTAATGGTGAGACTTACAGCATGTATGCGCACACTGCGGCACACAAAACTTTACCTATGAATACAATCGTACGTGTTACAAGCAAGGAAAATGGGCGCTCTACGATTGTGCGCATTAACGATAGAGGTCCTTTTGTTGCAGGAAGAATTATTGACCTATCCAAAAGTGCCGCACAAGATATTGATATGCTAACAAAAGGCACAGCGCGTGTACGCGTGGAAGTCATTGGCTTTAATGGTGCGATTTCTAACTCCTTGCCACTTAATCAAGAAACTATTGCACGTAGTGAATACAAGGTTGCTACAACACAAAAAACAATGCAGCTTTCACAATTCCTCGTTCAAATTGGTGCATTTAGGCGCAAAGAAGGTGCGCAAAGCTACCAAAAAAGCCACACAGATATTCATGGCTATCAAGCCATCATTAAAGAATATATCCTTGATAATGCCCCCATTTATCGTGTAATGCTAAGTGGTTTTAAAAGCGAAGCAGAAGCAAGAGACTTCATCGCTTCCCAAAAAATCACAGGGGCATTTATCACCACAGAATAAGGTTTAAAAATGCAAACATTAACACGTAACACAAAAGAGACACAAATCACGGCTTCTTTGGAAGTTTATGGTAGTGGAGATAGCAATATAAAAAGTGGAATCGGATTTTTTGATCATATGCTCCAAGCCCTTTGTAAGCATGCAAATTGGAATTTAAATCTCACTTGCAATGGGGATTTGGAAGTAGATTTTCATCATAGCATAGAGGATTGTGGAATCGTAATTGGCTCACTTTTAAAAAGCTCTATTTTTCCCATTAGTCAAGTAGAACGTTTTGGAAACGCAAGTGTTGTTATGGATGAGGCATGCGTAGAATGTGATTTAGATTTAAGTAACCGCCCATTTTTAGTCTATGAAGTGCCATTAAGCGGAAAAGTTGGAGAATTTGACTGCGAGTTAGCCGAAGAGTTTTTTCGCGCTGTTGTAGTTAATGCTGGAATCTCTGCGCACATCGTTACAAAAAGAGGTAAAAATCATCACCACTTACTAGAAGCGACATTCAAAGCTTTTGCTGTTGCTTTGCGCAGAGCATGCACAAAAAACGAAGCACTTGGAATCCCTAGCACAAAGGGCGTATTATGATTAAACTCATTGTGCTAGATGTGGATGGAACACTCAGTGATGGAAACATTATTTATAGTGATAATGGGGCAGAGATTAAGGCATTTAATGTCAAAGATGGCTTAGGAATTGCTACGTGGATTAAATTAGGACGACAAGTTGCAATCATTACAGGTAGAAAATCTAAGCTTGTAGAAAATCGTGCTAGAGAGTTAAACATTACCTACATTAAGCAAGGTATTAAAGATAAAGCACAAGCCTTAAAGGAAATTCTAACAGAGGCAAATATTGCATTAAGCGAAGTAGCAATTATCGGTGATGATTTAAATGATTTAAGTATGCTTAGACTTGTAAAACACTCCTACGCACCAAAAGATGCCGCTAAAATCGTCAAACAAAATGTACGCAAAGTTTTAAAGCAAAAAGGCGGCAAAGGTGCTGTGCGCGCAATGATTGATGTGCTTATTAAAAAAGAAAATTTAGAGGCGAAACTCTATGGGCTTTTTGTTTAATTCCCCAAAAACCCAAAGCGGACAACTTGTAACTCTTTTTTTTATTGCGCTGTGTGGATTTAGTATCACAATGGTGCTAGTCCTAAGTACCAAACACACACGCATTACGCAGACCCAACAAGACATCACACGTTTTGAAGTGCTTGATTTTGAATATTTTAAAATTACAGAAAGTGGAGTAAATACCATAGCCAGAGGCAAAAAAGCAAAAGAAAACACAAAGAAAGAAAGTGAATTAGAATCCTTAAATATAAAAAATCTTAATAATACGACACAAGAACATTTACAAGCAGATTTTGCTCTCTATAATAACCGCGATATTTTCTTTCCACAAGGAGTGCGTTACACACGCGATAATACGAAGTTTTGGAGCCAACAAGCACGTTATTATCCAGATTCCAAAAACCTAGAAGGTATTGGTGAATTTGTGATTTTAGACAAAAATGCAACAATCCGTGGAAAAAATATTGTTTATAAAGACGAAAAAATCTATGCAACACATATCCATGGAACCTTAAGGACAAATCCATGAAATTCTTAATTGGAATCCTATTTTTAGGACTTTTTGCAATTGCAAATGAAATTGAAGTGAGTGCGCAAGAATTTATTGGTGATGAGAAAAAGAGACTCACACATCTAAAGGGCAATGTAGAAATTAAACGTGCAGGCGATCGCTTGATTGCAAATGAAGCCTTTGTGAGTTTAGATTCCAATAATCGCCCTAACAAGATGCAAGCTGTTGGAAATGTACGTTTTTGGTTTAATTTAAAAGATGGGCGCAAGATTGAGGGGGAATCTAATCAAGCCCTTTATTTTCCTAATACACAAGAATACCAAATTTTAGGCAATGCAGTTGTGCGTGAAGTGGGTAAGAAAAATATCGTACGTGGCGATAAAATCATAGTCCGCTACAAAGATGGCTATATCAATGTTGTAGGTAATGCAAAAAAACCTGCACGTCTAATTTTTAAGCTAGACAAAGAACAATGATGCAAACCTTTACCCTAAAGAGTGCAAGCTTCCTAACTTCGGCACAAAATCTTTCACAATGTCCCCCACCAACACTTTCAGAAGTAGCATTTTTGGGACGTAGCAATGTGGGCAAAAGCACGTTAATTAATCTTTTATGTAACCAAAAAAAACTTGCTAAAAGCTCCTCTACTCCGGGCAAAACACAGCTAATTAACTTCTTCTTAACACAATGGAAAAAAAATGTCCCTAAAGATTCCGCACAAGATTCTGTATTTTTAGAATCCAAAAATTTAGATTCTACCTTAGAAGTTTTTAAGCTGATACTTGTGGATTTGCCGGGCTTTGGTTATGCTAAGGTTGCTAAAAGTCAAAAGGAATTGTGGAATCGCAATTTAGTAGAATTTTTACGCAAAAGAGATTGCATTAGATTATTTGTGCATTTAGTAGATAGCAGACACCCTAATTTAGAAATTGATGCAAATCTCATCACCTTTATCGGACAATTTTTAAGAGGAGACCAAAGGTTTGTGCAAATTTTTACAAAATTTGACAAACTCAATGTTAGCGAACAAAATAAGCTTAAAACTATATTTCCAAATGCCTTATTTTCAAGCTCTCTAAAGAAGCAAAATACTTCAAAAATTGCAGATTTTATTGTAGCAAACACATTAGGATATACCCTATGATTATAACTCCGCCAAAATTAAGTGATATTCCAACAATGCGTGAAATCGTCCGCCCAGAAGTAGAACGTGGCGTAATTTTAGAACGTAGTGTAGATACAATGGCAAATATGATTCGCTCTTACCGCATAGCTTGGGAGGAGAAAGCCATTTTAGATTCTAAACCCAAAAAACTCATTTTAGAAAAGAATCCCCTAAGTGCGCTTAAAAATCCTGTAATGCTAGGTTTTTGCGCTCTGCATTTGCATTCTGTATCCCTTGCTGAAATCAGAAGTTTAATTGTCGCCCCCTTTGCGCAACGTTTGAGTGTTGCTACGGCAATGATTTTGGATTGTCAAAGAGAGGGCAAGATACTAGGAGTTAAGGAGATTTTGGTGCTAACCTATAAACGCGAACTCTTTGAGAAGCTAGATTTTATAGAAATTAGCAAAGACAAAATTCCTAATCAAAAAATCTGGGCGGATTGTATTTTATGCAAACATTTTCCACTATGCGAAGAAATAGCACTGATAAAAGAAATCTAAGAATCTTTTTCTTAGTCATTTTTTCTATTGTTTATATCGCAATTACCGATATTTATTATTTTTTACCACCACTTTTTGGGGTTGTTTATGTTATTGCACAAGAAAAATATGAGGAACAATCCTTTGGAACATTTTATTTTTTTGTGCCATTTTTTCTCTATTTTGAAGCAAGCAAAGGCTTACCACTACTAAGCACCTTATTGTTTATTCTTTTTTCTTTTAAGATTCTCCTTCCAAAATTCCGCAAATTCTTTGGATATAGCAAAATTTTCATTCCCCTATTTATTTTTTATGCGTATTTTGGTTATTTTGCTTTCCTTTACTTTTTTGGTTGGCTTTTTGATACTCCAGTTCCGCAATTTTCATTGCTTTTAGCACTCTATGCGGGGATTGAAGTGTTTTTGATTTGGATTTTTTTATGGATTTTATAAAATGAATACACGCATTATTTTAGTTTTTAGCATTTTTATTTTATTTTGGCTTTTACTGCTTATTAGAATCTTTGATATTAGTATTTTAGAGCATAACAACTTTGAAGAACAAGCAAAAAAAAATATGCTACGTGAAGAACCCATTGTGCCAATCCGTGGGCAGATTCTAGATCGCAACGGACTGCCTCTTGCTACAAACACCATAGGTTTTAGCATTTCTCTACCCCCACGCCTATCTTTGCGCACGAACTTACCTCTTTTAGAACAAGAAATACAAAAACTTCTAGCCTTTTTTCCAGAATACTCTAAAGAAGAACTCATCAAAAAATATCGCCAAAAAGACTCTCCCTATAATCACGAGTTTATCTCTGTGATTGACTTTGTTGAACATGATGAAATTTTGAGGCTTTATCCCAAACTTAGCCAAAGTGATACACTGCGCATAATCCCACTAGCGCGTCGTTTCTATCCTAATAATGCCACTGCCTCACATATTATTGGCTATGTTAGTCGTGCAAATACTCAAGATATTGAGCGCCAACCCATCGCAAAATACACAGGAAATATCGGCAAAGAAGGGCTAGAACGCCAGTATGATACCTTTTTACAAGGAGAACTAGGAGAACGCGTAGTCAAAGTTACTGCACTCAATCAAGAAGTCGGTGTCCTCTCCCACAAAGAAGCTGTTGAAAATCGTAATCTTACCACCACACTTGATATTAATCTCCAACGCATAATGGATTCCATATTTGCAGATAAAAATGGAGCGGCAATTATTATGGATGCAAATAATGGTGAGATTTTAGCGGCAGGAAGTTACCCAGAATATGACTTAAACCATTTTGTTGGTGGAATCTCTTATGAGAATTGGAATTCCTTGCGCGATAACCCTTATAAACCACTAATTAACAAATTTATAAATGGCTTATATCCACCCGGTTCTGTTATAAAAATGGGAATGGGACTAGCACTTTTAGAATACACAGAAATTAATGAAAACACGGAAATTAAAACTCCACCTTTCATTGAACTTGGTGGGCGTAAATTTCGCGATTGGAAAAAGGAAGGACATGGAAGTGCAGACCTATACAAAGCCTTAAAACGTAGTGTAGATGTGTATTTTTATATCCTAGCCCAACGTACGGATTTTGAAAATATTGCTAATGTGCTAAGAAAAATGGGTTTAGGTGCAAAAACGGGTGTAGATTTGCCTAATGAGTTTATTGGAATTGTGCCTAGCCCCTCTTTTAAAAAAGAACGTTACAAACAAGATTGGTATACAGGCGATACTATTGTTAGCTCTATTGGACAAGGCTTATTTTTAACTACCCCCTTGCAGATTGCAAACTACACAGCACTCATTGCAAAAGGGAAGCTTCCTATTCCACATTTTGTGAAAAATATGGGGGGAAATCCCATTGATAAAACGCCAAAAGATGTCTTAAATCATTTTGAAAAAAGTAAGCTTCCAGTCTTGCGTGAAGGAATGCGACAAGTGTGTAGTCAAAGTGGAGGAACTGCAAATTATGCAACAAGAGATTCTAAAGCCTATCTAGCATGCAAAACAGGGACAGCACAAGTAGTCGGAATCTCCCAAGAAGATAAAACAAGAATAAAAGAAGCTGATATGGACTATTTTCACCGCTCTCAAGCTTGGATTACAGGATTTTTACCAGCAGATAATCCACACTATGTTATTACCGTAATGGTAGAACATGGCGGAAGTGGAAGCGGGGCAGGCGGTCCTGTGCTTGCAAAACTCTCTAATGCGCTTGTAGATTTAGGCTATGTTAAACCCTACAAAAAAGATTCTAAAACCCTAAGCCCAAATGACATAAGCTTTGAACTAGAAGCACAATAAATAGAATCCAAAAGGAAGCAAACAATGGAACAAACGCTAGATAGGACGATTCAAGCACTAGGCAAACTCTTAGAAGACAAAAAAATTGCTTTGGGAGTCTGCGGTAGCGTAGCAATTTACAAAAGCTTAGAGCTTATAAGAATCCTACAAAAATTAGGGGCAACTGTGCGTGTGGTGATGAGCAAAGGCGCATGTGATTTTGTGCAACCCTTGCTCTTTGAAACACTCTCACATCATAATGTGCTAACGCAAAATACGCAAAGCTGGGGAGAAACTCCTTGTAATCATATTGAACTTGCCACTTGGGCAGATTTGTTTATCATTGCCCCTTGCACCGCTAATACAATCAATAAAATCGCCTATGGAATAGCTGATAATATCTTATTGGAGAGTTTTCTAGCCTTTGACAAATTAAAGTTAATCGCCCCAGCAGCAAATACAAAAATGCTAGAAAACCCGGCTACTACGGAATCTTTAAAAATTTTACAAACAAGAGAAATTGTATTAATTACACCACAATGCAAAGAGTTAGCTTGCCAAACTATCGGGAATGGTGCATTAGCTGAACCCTTAGAAATGAGTTTTGCCATTGTGCGCGCATTTTATAAAAATCCTTTTTGGAAACAATGTTGCGTGTGCATAAGTGGAGGAAGTAGCAGAGAAAACATTGATGCTGTGCGCTTTCTTTCTAATTATTCTAGTGGAAAAATGGGAGCTAGTATTGCCCTTGCTGCCTATTTTCTAGGCGCAAAAGTAGAGTTTATAAGCTCACAATTCCCATTTATCCTGCCTTTAAAAGTAAAAGTCAAAAAAGTAGAATCCACACAAGATTATCTCCAAGCAATTCAAAAATGGCAAAATACAGAATCCAAAATGCAAAATTTAGACTCTAAAGATACGAAATCTTTCTTATTTATGAGTGCTGCAATTAGCGATTATATCCCAAAAAATAGGGCAACACAAAAGCTAAAAAAGCAAGAAATCGGAGAGAAATGGAATCTTTTGTTAATTGAAAATCAAGATATTTTAGCCACCATTGTTAAACGCCAAAAAACTATTGGCTTTAAATTAGAATCCCAAAATGGGACCAGTCATGCAAAAAAAGCCTTAAAACAAAAAGGATTAGACGCAATATGCCTAAACACCATTACGCCAAACCATAATCCTCTAAATGCAGAGGACAACCAACTTCTATGGATAACAGATGCATCTATCAAAGATTTAGGATTGTGTGATAAACTAAGTTTAGCATTTAAAATCTTAGAACAGGCACGCTATTTATGATAAAGCAATTACATCAATTAGCCCAAGTGCAAAATGCTCTACAAAATTCCTCCAAAACAACGCAATTTAACGCCACATTGCCCATTAAGCTTGAAGTCATGGAAAAATTACAAGGCATTCGCTATATGTTGAAAGTTGGCAATGCTGCAATGGAGACAAAAAGCCTAAAAGAACTTCAAGTTGGCAGTAAATACTGGGCAATGATGGGGCGTGGCAGCACAGGTTCTATCACGCTTTCAAACCTCATTAAACAACCAAATTTGCTAAAAGATTCCAACATTCCTTTAAAGCTTAATGAAAAAACCTTAGAACAATTTTTGCAAAATAGTGAAAATCCCTTTGATGTAATGAAAGGCTTTCTAACTGACCGCTTAGCAAATGCAGAATCCAAATGGGAGTTTGCCTTCCTTAGCCACATGCTAATGTCTATAAAGCACAAGGTTTTAACAATTCCACTGCATTATGATGATGCAAGCAAAGATGGCTTTATGCAATTAAGAAAAAAACGTTTGCAAGAGCAGGAATGTTTAGAGTTTTACTCTGTATTTTCAAATCTAGGGGCGACTTGGGGCTTACTTTGGGATTTTAAAGAAGGTGTGCGCTTAGATATTAGCGTGATGTATGAAAGCGTAGCAAACCTTCTGCGCAGAAACTTGGATTCCTTAGCTTTTATCAAAGAGACACATATTAATATTAATAGCGATATTGTGCCACTTTACGAGTTTAGCGATTCCTTGCTTGATTTAGAGGGTTAAATGCCAAAACATCTAGCAATTATTATGGACGGCAATGGACGTTGGGCAAAACGTCACTTACAAATGCGCACTTTTGGACATGAAGCAGGGGCACAAAAAATCCAGCAAATCACGGAATTTTGCGCAAAATACGGAATCGCATACCTTAGCCTTTATGCCTTTTCTACTGAAAATTGGAAACGTCCAAAAACAGAAGTGCATTTTCTAATGCGTTTGCTAGAAGAATACTTGGATTCCAAATTTTCTACTTATTTAGACAACAATATCATCTTTAAAACCATCGGGGACTTAAGTATTTTTAGCCCAAACTTACAACAAAAAATTCACGCTTTAGAACTTACAACCAAAGAGAAATGCACAGGACTTACACAAATACTTGCTTTAAATTATGGTTCCAAAGATGAGTTGTGCCGTGCGTTTTTGAAGCTCACCTTAGCACAAGAACAAACTTTTAATATTGATGCAATTGAAAATGCACTTGATACTGCTGGAATTCCACCTGTGGATATGCTAGTGCGCACAGGAGGTGAAATGCGCCTCTCAAACTTTCTTTTATGGCAAAGTGCCTATGCAGAGCTATTTTTTACCAAAACTTTATGGCCAGATTTTAGCAAAGAAGAATTAGAAACAATGCTTCTAGAGTTTAAAAACCGCAATCGCCGATTTGGTGGATTGTGAAAGTTTTTGCCAATTATAATTTTGCTTATGCTAAAATCCACAGAATTTAACAAAAGGTTTCGGAAATGCTACGATTTGCACCTAGCCCAACAGGCGATATGCACACAGGAAATTTGCGTGTTGCCGTGTTTAATTATATTTTAGCTAAACAACGCAATGCACAGCTTTTGCTCCGCATTGAAGATACCGATACTGCACGTAACATTGAAGGCAAAGACAAGGATATTATGTTTTTGCTAAATCTCTTTGGAATCACTTGGGATAATCTTGTGTATCAAAGCAACAATTTTAAGCACCATCGCCAACTAGCAGAATATTTAATCCAAAAAGGCAATGCATTCTATTGCTATTGCACAAAAGAATTTTTAGACCAAAAGCGCGAACTTGCAAAGGCTAATCACCAAGCATTTCGTTATGACGATGCATGGGCGGAGTTAGAAAAAGATAAAAATCCACACCCTGTTGTGCGCCTAAAAGCTCCAAAAGAGCAAGTTGGATTCCACGATGAAATCAAAGGTAATATTACCTTTACCCCAAATGAAATTGATAGCTTTATTATCTTAAAAGAAGATGGAATCCCAACTTATAATTTTGCTTGTGCAGTTGATGATATGCTCTATGATATTGATTTTATTGTACGTGGGGAAGACCATGTAAGCAACACGCCCAAACAAATGCTAATCCACAAATATTTAAATTATGAAAAATCCATTAAATTTGCGCATTTGCCAATTATCCTTAATGGAGAGGGCAAAAAAATGAGCAAGCGCGATAATGCTTCTAGTGTGCAATGGTTATTAGATTCTGGATTTTTGCCACAGGCAATTGTGAATTATCTTATATTACTAGGAAACAAAACACCTTGTGAAGTCTTTACCTTACGTGATGCTTTTGCTTGGTTTGATATTACAAAAGTTGCAAAAGCCCCTGCACGTTTTGATCTTGATAAATTAAAATTTTTAAATAGGGAGCATTTCAAAGCAATGCGTGAGCAAGATTTAAGTGTGCTTTTGGGCTATAAGGATTCTGCAATTGGTGCTTTAGCAAAGCTGTATTTACAAGAAGCAAGTACCCTTAATGAAATCCGAGAGAAAGTGGATTACATTTTTGCTAAAAAAACTCTACTCTTAGAACAATTAGATAAAAATACAGAATCCCAAAACTCTACAGAAGCACTAGAAATTTTAGAGTTTCAAGATGCGATTAAAACGCTTCAAAACACGCTTTTATCCCTACTAAAAGAACAAGATTTTAGCAAAGCAGACTTTAACACTTTTAAATCTGAAGCTATGCAAAAAAGTGGTTTAAAGGGCAAAAATTTCTTTAAAGCACTACGATTCTTACTCACAGGGCACACGCACGGACCAGAGCTTAGCGACCTCTTTCCAATTTTGCGTTTGTATCTTAATGATGTTATAAGGAATTAAAAATGGTTTTAAACACTTTCATTCAAGCATTTGCGCAAATTTTAAGTATGGTGATTAATATTTACATTTGGGTAATTATCATTGCAGCCCTCATTTCTTGGGTGCGCCCTGACCCTTACAACCCCATTGTCCAAATTCTCTATCGCCTAACTGAACCACTCTACACAAAGATTCGACGCATTATCCCAACACTAATTGGAGGTGTGGATTTGACGCCTATTCTTGTGATTTTAGTGCTAAAATTCATTGACTTATTTGTTGTGCAGTTGCTTTTTCAGTTAGCTCACAGCCTCTAAAGGAAAAATAATGCGATTTTTTCTCCTACTTTTATGTGCTTTAAATTTTGCTTTTAGCGCACCCTCTCAGCCCCAAACCACAAAACAATCTGTGCAATCTAAGCCAAAAAAGCCTACTATTAACCAAAATATCACTTTAGATTATCTCAAAAAACAACCTGCTGGAATCTCTAGAGATTTTTACATTTGGTTATTTTTACAACAAGACATTAGCCCAAAAGAAGCCAAAGAAGCCTACAATCTTGCCACACGAAAAAACACAAAACTCTTTGGACTTTACTTCAAAAAAGGTGATAATAAAACACTCTCACGCAAAACGATTTGCCAAAGAATGAGCCTTGATAAACTCTTAAAAGAGGATGCAAAATGTATTGCGCTTGCACTAACCACAAAAAAAGCGGAATCACTAGATAAGACAACACTAAAAAAAATCTCAAATAATGTGAAATCTCACAATTCAAAGCTCTCCAAAAATTTGCAAATTCTAGCATCTAAAAATCCTTTCAAAACCCTAATCACACAAGATTCTAAAACTTTTGCTAGTTTTTATTTCGCTATCTCACAAGGCTACCGCAACCATTTAAATTTTAAGATTCCACAAGATGCAATAATAAGGTTAATAAATGAACGCAATAGCAACTTTAGCCGCGCACTAAGACATATGATTCTCTCCCCAAATCTTAAAACTTTTAATGCTTCACTCACGGAAGTTAAACCCCAAAGTATTATCAATGCACTAGATGCAGAAACCTCTTTTTATCTAGGCTTAAATGCAATGCACCATGACAAAAAAGACCAAGCACTTTCTTATTTTCTGCACTCCCAAAAGCTCTCTAAATACTCCTTTAACAAAAATCGGGCAACTTTTTGGGCATTTCTAGCTAGCAATGATGCGCTATATTTACAGGAAATTACGCGGTCTAAAGCGGTAGATGTTTATAGTCTTGCAAGCCTTGAGATGCTTAAAGAGCGTCCAAACTACAACATTGTCTATGACATTCCCACAAAGACAAAGAGTGCAGAATGGGACTTTAAGAATCCTTTTGAGTGGGAGAGAATCCGCGATTCCTTTAAAAGCCTAAAAACTTCTAATCAAGATTCAGCTAAAAAACTCTTGCTAAAAACCAATAGCGCAGAAACTAAGGCACATTATGTATGGCTCTCACGCGATTTTAACAAAGAGTATTTTTTAATGCCTTATAAAGAAGTGTTTTCTAACTTCTCAAATGACAAACAAGCATTACTTTACGCTCTTGCTAGACAAGAAAGTTTATTTATCCCAACAGCAATTTCCACTTCCTATGCGTTAGGACTTATGCAATTAATGCCTTTTAATGTTAAGGCAATCGCTAAAGAGCTAAATCAAGAACAAGAAATTAGCTATCTAGATATGTTTGACCCTGCAATAAATGTCCCTTATGCAGAATATTTTACGCGTCCTTTAATTAGAGAATTTAACCATCCGCTTTTTATCTCTTATGCTTACAATGGCGGACCTGGCTTTACGCGACGTCTATTAGCTAAAAACTATCTCTTTAAAAAAAGTAATCCGCTAGATCCATGGTATAGTATGGAGATGATTCCTTATGAAGAATCACGCGCTTATGGAAAGAAAGTGCTTGCAAATTATGTGATTTACCAAAGAAAACTTGGCAAAGAGGTGAATATTTTGGATATCTTACATAAAACGCTCATATATTAGACTACCTGCCATTAAAGGTTAGAATCGCCGAACCCCAAGTCAAACCGCCCCCAAAGGCATCTAAGAGCAGTTTTGAACCCTGCTTAATTCTGCCTTCTTCATAAAGCGCATTAATTGCCATAGGAATGGAAGCTGCGGAAGTGTTACCATATTTTTGCACTGTCAGTGCAATTTTTTCTTTTGGGAATCTTAGCGCATCACCCACTGCAGAAATAATGCGAAAATTTGCTTGATGGGGGACAAAAAAATCAATGGAATCTTTATCTATATTATTTTTTTCTAAAATCTCTATAACATCTTGCGTGAGCGTTTTAACAGCAAGTTTAAAGGTTTCGTTGCCTTTCATTTTAATAAACTGCAAACGCTCCTTTAAAACCTCTGTGCTTACAGGATTTCTAACACCACAACCTGGTGTCATTAAAAAATCTTGATATTCTCCATTTGAAGCACAATTGACATCTAAAATACTTAGATTTTTATCATTTGTTTGGCTAATCACAGCCGCTCCTGCCCCATCGCCAAAAAGCACACAGGTGCTTCTATCTTGCATATCAATAATGCTTGATAGCTTTTCTGCACCGATAATTAAAATGTTTTTATGCGCTCTTGATTCAATAAGAGATTTTGCTAAGAAAAGTAAATAGATAAACCCACTACACGCCGCTGCAATATCAAATGCAGGCTTACCAACGATTCCTAAATTATGCGCCACCACACAAGCTGTGGATGGCATACAAAAATAATCTGGAGAAATCGTTGCAACAATTACCGCGTCAATATCACTAGGCTCCAAACCCGCACGTGCAAGAGCTAACTTTGCTGCCTTTGTAGCAAGATCACTTGTAGCTTCACTTGCATCAGCAAACCTGCGCTCTTTAATTCCTGTGCGTTTAATAATCCAATCATCACTTGTATCAACAATCTTAGCAAGATCATCATTTGTAATAACTTTGCTTGGAATGTAAGCACCAATGGAGCTTAGACTTGCATAAATAGACTTCTCCATTGATTTCTCCTTATTAATTCTTAAACCGCTCTAGTGCGACTTCAATATTATGATTTACGGCATTTTCATAGGCTAAAATTGCCTGAAACACAGCATTTTTCATTGCCTTTGCGTTGCTCTTGCCATGACAAATAATCACATTCCCATTTACACCTAAAAGTGGTGCTCCGCCGTATTCTGCATAGTCAATTTGCTTTTTAAGTTTTTTAAACACATTTTTCATAAACAAAGCCCCAAAGATTCCAATTGGAGAGGCTTTAATGTGTTTTTTAAGCAAAAAGGAGATGGAGTTTGCAACACCCTCACTTGCCTTTAGCACAGCATTTCCCACAAAACCATCACAGACAACCACTTCTACATTGCCATCAAAAATATTATTCCCTTCCACATTACCCACAAAACTTGGATGTTTTTTAAGAAGCTCAAAAGCAGTTTTTGTCATCTCATTGCCTTTGCATTCCTCTTCTCCATTTGCAAGTAATCCAATACGCACTTTAGGATAGTTTAGAATCGCTTTTGCATATTCATACCCCATAATTCCGAACTCAAATAAATTCTCTGGCTTACAATCGACATTTGCTCCAGCGTCTAAAACTAAACTTTTATTTCCGTCAATGCGTGGCATTAACGTGCAAATTGCAGGACGCAAAACATTATTTAATCGCCCAATTTTAAGCGTGGCTAAACTCATTGTGGCTCCACTATGTCCAGCGGAAACAACCCCATCTACGACTTTATTTTTCAACATCTCCATCGCAATATAAATAGAGCTTTCCTTGCGCTTTAGTGCAGAAGTAGCACCATCTTCCATTGCGATAAAATCGTTGCAATGCACAATCTCTACTCTACCCTGCAAATTTACAGGAATCAAAGGTTTAATCACTTGCTCATCACCCACAAGCACAAGCGTGAAATCACGCTCTTTGAGTGCCTGTAAGGAACCCTGCACAAGCGGTGCAGACCCGAAGTCTCCACCCATTGCGTCTATGGCAATTTTCATCATTACGCCCTAGTTCTAGCTGCTTTTATAATTTCCAGTAAATTTATTCACACGATGTGGCATTTTCCAAGTTCCATCTTTATCTTTTACGGGAACTGCCAAAGTCAGTTTGTAGTGTGTTCTTCTTTTTGCTGCTCTTGTTTTGCTTACGCGTCTTTTTGGTACTGCCATTTGTTACTCCTTAAAAAATTAATCATCTTTTGTGTGATAATCACAGCGAATCATTTCTAGCTCACCCTCTAAGATTTCACTTAAATCAATATTACCGTTTCCACACTCAATTACATCTTCAAAATGTTCATTATCTAAATTTACAATGCCATCACTTAGATAAAACTCTAAAGGTTCATTAAGTGCTTTTTCATACTCTTCTCCGCTAATATCGCAAATTAAAATAATGCTTCCCTTTAGCATTCCGCTTAGTTTTAGCAAATCAAAATGACTCTTATCATAAGAAAGCACACCCTCTAGTTGCACTCTCTTATCATCGCTTTCAACGAAAAATGGAATTTTTTCTCCATTTTTGCAAACTTGGAATGCCTTTTGAAAAGCTAACTGCATTAATTAGCAAATTTCTCTTGTTGCAAAGAAAAATGCAATTTCTCTTTGTGCATTCTCTAAACTATCACTTCCATGAACCGCATTTGCATCAATACTATCTGCAAAATCTGCACGAATTGTCCCAGCCACTGCTTCTTTTGGGTTTGTAGCCCCCATTAGTTCGCGATTCTTAGCCACTGCATTAAGCCCTTCAAGAACCATTACAACAACAGGTCCGCTTACCATAAAATCTACCAAATCATTAAAGAAAGGGCGCTCTTTATGCACTGCATAAAATTCCTTTGCGTCATTTCTGCTTAGTCTAATTCTTTTCATCGCCACAATTCTTAAGCCGTTACTTTCAAATCTATCAATAATTTTCCCAATCACATTTTTTTGCACTGCATCAGGCTTGATAATGGATAATGTTTGCTCCATTGCTACTCCTAAACCCACATTCTTGAGGGATTCTAAAATTTAAGGGCGATATTATATTAAATTAAACCTACATTTTAGTTTAAAACAATAAATTGCTAAAAATCTTTTAAAAACGACTAGGTGGCTTAATTCCTAAAATACGCAATTTGCGATAAAATCGCTCCACCCCAAATTGTGCTTTTTTATCCATTTTATAAGACAAAACTTTAAGATAATTCAAAATCTCTTTAGCCTTCACTCCGCTTTTGGATTCCGCATTTTTAAGCATAAAGTATGGAATCTTAACTTTCTTCTTAGTAAATGCATGCATTAATTTTGCATAAAATACTCTGTTTTCTTTCACACACAAGCGCCCAAAAACGAAGGGTAAATGCTCCTTTTGCACCCACTTCTCCCCCATATCCAAATATGCAAACACATTCCCGCTTTCTTTATGTTTTTGCTCTTGTCTTAACACCTCTACTAACGCCCTATCTCCAATTAGTACACGTCCCTTTAAGCCCAATACTTTTAAAAGCGCATTTGAAGTTGCAGACTGATAATCTTCACCTTGCTCTTTAGGCAAGCAAATGACGCTAATCACTCTTTTACGCGCTATGATTCCAACATTTGTTGCTTTAAATTTCTCCTTTTGCGCCCTTAAAGCTGTGATAGAAGAGACAAATCCTGCATCAATGCGCCCAAACAAAAACTCTTTATTCAAATGTGCAGGATAGGATTTTTTCCTATTGTAAAAGAGCTGAAATTGTGAAGGTTTCGGGTAAGCACGTACAAACACTTCAAAGGGTAAAAGATTTAAGTAATCAATTTTTCCAAAACGCATCAAATGTCCTTAAAATTTGCACCATTTTAACACAACTTACTCTAAATCACCACATTTACTAGACAACCTTATTATATTAAAGCATAGTTTTAATAAATATAATATAGAATCAACGCTTTACATTAATCACACTAAAAGGAAAATTATGAATCCTTTACTTGTAGAGACCATTAAAGAGCTACCGCCACTACCGCAAACCGTTATGGAGTTGCGTGAATATGTGGATTCTAGTGGGGCAGATTTAGAAGTCTCTAAAGTTGCAGCAATTTTGTCAAAAGACCCCTTAATTGTAGGAGAGTTGTTGCGCCTTGCAAACTCTCCATTTTATGGACTCTCACGTAAGATTTCAACCATTCAGCAAGTTGTTTCTTTGCTAGGAGCTGGAACGATTAAAAACACCGTAATGGCAAATGCAATTCACTCTAACTTTTCTATAAATGTTTCGCCCTATGGACTAGATAATAATACATTTCTAGCCAACTGCTCTAGAGAAGTAGATTTTATCTCAACATGGCTAAGAGAGGAGGATAAACACCTTGCTAATGAGTTAATTCCTTGTGCAATGTTACTACGTTTAGGAATGATTTTACTCTCAGATATGCTAATTAAATCAGGTAAAGACAAAGAGTTTTTAGAACAGAATCGTGCGAATAATTTCCAAGATGTCCATGAATTAGAGAATCAATACTGCGGTGTGGATAGTATTTCGTTTTTAGGATTTCTTTTTAATCACTGGGAATTTGACGAAGATCTTATCCAAAGTATTGTGCATATTAATAATCCCCATGCAGCTACCCAAGAGATTAAAAAGAATGCTTATGCGCTCTCGGTAATAAACTGCCTCTTTGAACCATATCACCCGCTTAGTCAATTTAATTCTAAAAAAGCTATTGCTTTAGTCAATGAAGCCATCGGACAAGGAGTAAATTTTAATATGGCAAACTTCTTAGCAAAACTTCCAGATGAGGCAAAAGAAAACCTTATCAAAGACGATTAAGATTCTAAGATTGGAATCTTTTTTGTAGCATATAATATACACATACGCAAAATGCCACAAATGCCCCAAAGTAACTGATGTACCCCACATTTAAATATTCTGTAATTAACCCGCCAAAATATGCACCGCTTCCGATTCCAACATTATAGATTCCAGAGAAAATTGACATCGCAACAGAAGTCCCAACAGGCACTAAATGCAACACTTTCGCTTGAAAGGCAAGCCCAAACATCGTAATAGATAAACCCCAAAGCATACAAACAATAACCACACTAAAGGAGCTAAAACTTAGAATTTTTAGAAGTAAGAGCGCGACAAATACCCCAAAAATGGCAAAAGTCAAAAAAGTCTCCTTATATTTATCATGGTATTTAGAGAACAAATATCCTCCAACAATGCCCATTACTCCAAAAATAACAAGCGTCGCAGTAATTGCATTACGACTAAAATGTGCATTTTGCGCTAAAAATGGTTCTATATAACTATATGCAATAAAATGCGCAGTTATTAGACACATTGTGATTCCATATACACTTAAGAGTTTTGGTGTTTTGAGTAGTTGTGGTAAGGAACGCAAAGAAATTGCTCCTCCACTTGGCATTTGTGGCAATGTTTTTAAAAGTGCTAAAAAGACTAAAAATGCCACAATTCCTATGATTAAAAAGCTTACTCTCCAACCAAAATACAGCCCAATTACACGTCCTAAAGGAAGCCCAGCAAGCAACGCCACACTAGTGCCTACAATCACAAAGCTAATTGCCATACTTTCCTTGCCCTTTGGTGCTGCACGCACCGCCATAGGAGTAGCAATAGACCAAAATAAAGAATGCGCACAAGCCACTCCTATCCTTGAAGCCATCAATACCCAATAGTTATCCGCAAGCGCAGAAAATATATGACTAACAATAAAAAGCCCCACAACAAAAAGCAGTAGTCTCCGCAAATCAAAGCGCGAACACGTAAGCATAAGTGGCAAGGAAGCAAGGGCGACTACCCACGCATACACACTCATCAAAAATCCAGACTTAGCTTCTGTGATTCCAAAATCCGTGGCGATAAGTGTCAAAAGTCCAATAGGAATAAATTCAGAAGTATTAAAAATAAACGCCGCAAAACTAATGGCAATGACTGCTTGCATTACTCTCCTTGAAAATTAAAATTAAGGCGAGCATTATACTGCGATTCCATCTAAAGAAAATTTAATAAAAAGGGAACGGGGATTTAAGAGAGGAACAAAATTCCAAAAAGGAATTTTGTTTTAAAAAATTAAAGCTTATCTGCGTTTTGTGCCAAGTATTCTGCAACACCTTCCGTTGTTGCTTTCATTCCTTTATCACCTTTATTCCAACCAGCAGGACATACTTCTCCATGCTCTTCAAAGAATGTTAATGCATCACACATTCTTAGCATTTCATCCATATTTCTACCAAGCGGTAGGTCATTAATGACTGCGTGGCGAATGACTTGATTTTTATCAATCAAAAAAGAACCTCTAAGTGCAACAGACTCATCAAATAACACATCATAGTCTCTTGAAATCTGTTTGTTTAAATCCGCAACCATAGGGAACTGAACATTTCCGATTCCACCTTGATTTACAGGAGTACTTTTCCAAGCAAAATGCACAACATCAGAATCAATGGAGACACCAATTACATTAAATCCTTTTGCTTTAAAATCTTTTACTCTGTGATCCATTGCAATGATTTCAGATGGGCAAACAAATGTAAAGTCAAGAGGCCAAAAGAATAAAACTGCGCCGTTTCTGCCAAGATTTCTTGAAAGTTCAAAATCCTTTACGATTTGGTTATCCGCTAAAACTGCAGATGCTTTAAAATCGGGAGCTTTTTTTGTTACTAACATCACTAAATCCTTGTAAAAATAATTTATTGATAAAAAATATCAATTGCTAAATTGTAGCTAATGTAAGATAAATACAAAATTAAAACTTTTAAGTTTCTTTAGGATAAAATTGCAAAATATTTCAAAATACAAGGTGAATTTATGAAAAAAGAGTTTCTTTTTACTTCAGAATCTGTTACAGAAGGGCATCCTGACAAAATGGCAGATCAAATTAGTGATGCAATTTTAGACTATATCATAGAAAGAGACCCAAAGGCTAGAGTTGCATGCGAAACACTGCTTTCTAATGGATACTGCGTAATTGCTGGTGAGCTAAAAACACATGCTTACGCGCCAATGCAAGACATTGCAAGACGCGTTATACGCGAGATTGGCTATATTGACGCAAGATATGGCTTTGATTACAGAAGCGCGGGTGTTCTAAATGGTATTGGTGAGCAAAGCCCAGATATTAATCAAGGTGTTGATAGAGAAGATGGAGAAATTGGTGCAGGTGACCAAGGACTTATGTTTGGTTATGCTTGCCGTGAAACTGATGTACTAATGCCACTTCCTATCTATCTCTCACACAGAATCACAGAAGGACTAGCGCGTGCTAGAAAAGATGGCACATTACCTTTCTTACGTCCTGATGCTAAATCACAAGTTACGATTAAATATATAGATGGTAAGCCAGTTAGCATTGATACGATTGTTGTCTCCACACAGCATAGCCCAGAGACCTCCCAAGATATGCTAAGAAATGCTGTCATTGAAGAGGTGGTTAAAAAAGCATTACCAAAAGAATTTATAAATGATAATATCCGCTATTTTGTTAATCCAACAGGAAAATTTGTAATCGGCGGACCACAAGGAGATGCAGGACTTACAGGACGCAAAATCATCGTAGATACTTATGGTGGAAGTTGTCCGCATGGAGGAGGTGCATTTAGTGGTAAAGACCCAAGCAAAGTAGATAGAAGTGGTGCATATGCAATGCGCTATGTAGCAAAAAATCTTGTTGCAAGTGGGATTTGCGATAAAGCAACCATTCAGATTGCCTATGCAATCGGTGTTGTAGAGCCTGTTTCTATCCTTGTTAATACGCATGGAACAGGAAAAGTAGAGGATTCTAAAATTGAAGAATGCGTGAAACAAATCTTCCGTTTAACACCACGTGGTATCATTGAATCTTTAGACTTACTCCGTCCAATCTACCAAAAAACAGCGAGTTATGGACACTTTGGAAGAGAGTTGCCAGACTTTACTTGGGAAAAAACAGACAAAGTGGAGGCAATCAAAGATTACTTTCACTTAAAATAAACAACCAACTTTTACAAGCAGAATCTAATTAGATTCTGCCTAAGCTAACTTCCTATTTAAATAGTGCCAAAAAACAACTAAAGGACAATCTTCTATAAACCTCTAAAAAGTATCAAACCAATTAACACAACAAGACATACTAAAAGACAAATTTCAACAGCATGGAGTCTCTTTAAAAGACGAAGACGTTTCCGAACATCAGACGATTCAGGATAGGTCAGTTCTTTCGCTTTTGCCGCACTCTTTGCTGCAATTTGCTTCTCACTTACAGATTCTAATGGCACAAATAAAAGCGAAGGAGCGTCTCTTACAAAAGCATCCCAATACACATAGCCCATTTTCTCCAAAATCCGCTCTATTTTTAAAAAATTTTTCAATCTTAGTGCCTCTACATAAATTTAGAGGACGATTTTTTGCAATGCATTTGCGCACACCATCTAATACCTTATCCTCCATTCCTTCCACATCAATTTTCATTATTCCAATTTTTTCTTCTAAATTAAGACTATCTAAGGGTTTGCAAATAATCCCCCCCCCCCATAGATTCTCCAAGTGTTAGGGACATTGCACCAAAATTTTCTGGAATCTCTTTTTCAAAATGCATCACTTCCTCGCGATTAGACACACCTATTTCATACACCTTGATAGCCTTTTGGAATCCATTAAGTTTAATACTCTCTTTTGCAATGGCACTCATCTTTGGATTTGCTTCAAAAGCAATGACTTTATACCCATTTGCCGCAAAAGACAATGCGTGATTACCAATATTCATTCCCACATCAAGCACCACAGAATCTTTTGGAATCCTAGTTAGTATTTCTTGGAGCAATTCATATTCATAAGGGACATTATTTTTATAAATATCTCTTTGAATGCAATCTGTTTCTTTATAAGGAACATACACCTTATACTTTACACCCTCTTCTTTTAAATCTAATGTTACAACATCTTTTTGCATACTACTCCTTATTTTTTAAATATTTTAATGCCACAAACCCAAGCCACATTGCAAGAAGCACAATGGCAATACTAAACCACGTTTCATCTAATCCCACAGGTTGGGTAAAATCAAAAAATCCTTTAAACATTTAAGTCTCTAAAACCTTCGCACAACGTGAGCAGGGACGGTCTTCATCTGCACTTATAAACTGCCAACAACGCGGACATTTATACCCACTTGCAGGATATATGCTATAATTCTCGCCATTAAATGTGAAAGTCGCAAGTGCATTTGCTCCACCATTGCTTCCTAACGCGCTTACCATTAACCAAAGGTTTAACTCTCTAAAAGATTCCATAGAAGTTGGAATCCCTAAATCCACTTCTAACGTGGATTTGATTTTAGATTTCTTTTTTAGGTTATCAATCTGCTCTAAGAAACTTGAACGCAATGCCAAGAGCATATCAAAATCCATACTTGGTGCTTCAAAAGAAGGCAGTGGTTGATACAAAATGTCTAACACATCAACATTAGATTCCACATTCACAATTCCACAACATTCCAAAAGAGCCTTGCTCTGTGTATGACTAAGTGCCTCATTAATCGTATAGGTTAGCATTGGTGCAAGCAAACCAAAAAGCCTACTACAAATGAGTGCCATTACACTTTGTGCTGCTTTGCGTTCATAAGAATCACGCGCATTACAATACAAATTATCCTTGCACAAATCCAAATAGATTCCGCTTAACTCAACATTTAAGAAGTAGTTTAACTCTTGCAAACCTTTTGAAAACTCATATTCTCCAAAGAGTCGATTAACACTATCAAAACACTCTTTTGCACACCTTAAAATCCACAAATCAATCTGGGAAAAATGTCTCACTTCTAGGGATTCTAAGGATTCTACATTAGCAAGTAAAAAACGGATTGTGTTACGAATCTTGCGGTAGTTATCGCCTACTTGTTTTAGGATATTTTCTGAAATCCTTTGATCATTTTGATAATCACTTTGTGCAACCCAAAGGCGCAAAATCTCACTTCCAAAATCCTTTAAAACTTTCTCTGGTGGAATCACATTGCCCTTAGACTTACTCATTTTCTCGCCATTTTCATCCATTGTAAAGCCATGTGTTAAAATGCTTTTATATGGTGCACACTCATTAAGTGCGCAGCTCACAAGCAAGGAGCTGTGAAACCACCCTCTATGCTGGTCACTTCCTTCTAAATACATATCCGCGGGATACTCTCCACTTGCGTATTTTGCACTATTTAATACAGCCCTCCAAGTGCTTCCACTATCAAACCAAACATCTAAGATATGATGAATTTTTTCTAAATGCGCACTCTCTCCCTTAAAACTCGGCGGCAAAAGCTCTTCAACGCTCTTACTCCACCATGCATCACAACCTTCTTTGCTAAAAATATCTGCGACAAAGTCCAAAATCTCACTATTTAGCAACACTTCACCACTACGTCTATCTCTAAAAAACGCAATAGGAACTCCCCAATCTCTCTGCCTTGAAATGCACCAATCAGGACGTTCCTCAATCATAGAACGAATCCTGCGACGCCCATGCTCTGGATAAAACTGCGTAGCGTCGATTTGCTCTAGTGCAATTTGACGTAAAGTCTTGCCTTCTTTACTAAAAGGCTCGTCCATTACAATAAACCACTGCGCTGTGGCTCTAAAGATAATTGGCTCATGTGAGCGCCAACAATGCGGATAAGAGTGCTTAATCTTTGTGTGTTTTAAAAGGTTTTCACCCAATAACTCAAAAATTCTTGCATGTGTATCAAAAACAAATTTTCCCACAAATTCATGGGGGTTAAAAAACAGCTGCTCACGCACCAAAGTTTCATCAAAACAGCCCTTATCATCTACTGGCATATGCACAGGTAAATTGTATTTTAGCCCCACAAAATAATCGTCCTCACCATGTCCTGGTGCTGTATGCACACATCCGCTTCCCTCGCCTACTGCAACATGCTCTCCTAAAATAATTTTAGAATCTTTGCCATTTAGCGGATTAATGGCGTGTTTGTTTTCTAAAATTTTTGCACTAAATGTTTTTAAAATTCCATTCTCTACAATTCCAATTTCTGCAAGCTTCTCCACTTGTGAAGCTAACACAACCTTACCATCTTTAGTGAGTGCATAAGTTTCATTTGGATTTAATGCAATTCCGCTATTTGCTGGAAGCGTCCAAGGAGTTGTTGTCCAAATGACACATTGTGCTTTTTGGATTCCATATTCTTTTGCACCAATAGCACTTAATGCATCTTCTTGTAGCTTGAAAGCTACAAAGATAGAATCACTTTCTTTTTCTGCATACTCTACTTCTGCTTCTGCAAGTGCTGTTTGACAAGCCCAACTCCAATATACAGGCTTACTACGCTCTTTTAATAAACCTTTTTTTGCCACTTCACAAAGCACTTTGTAAATGTCAGCTTCAAAAGCAAAATCCATTGTTTTATAAGGGTTTTCAAAATCCCCCCAAACACCAAGCCTTAAAAACTCGTCTTTTTGTATTGCTACAAACTCTTGTGCGTGTTTGCGACAAAGCTCTCTAATCTTAGTTTTTGGCAATATATCTTTTTTTTCCTTACTGATTTTTTTCTCCACTTGCTGTTCAATGGGCAATCCATGGCAATCCCAACCGGGTGTGTAAAAGACCTTTTTACCTTGAAAATAGTGATATTTGACAATCATATCTTTTAGAATTTTATTTAATGCATGTCCGATATGAATGTGTCCGTTTGCATAAGGGGGACCATCGTGCAAATTAAAGCTATCAGTGGCATTTTGGCGATTTTTTAGCATTTTTGCATACAAATTACTTTCTTTCCACGCAAGGTAGGTTTTTGACTCATTTTGAGGCAGATTTCCACGCATTGGAAAACTTGTCACAGGCAAGACAAGAGTGTCTTTGTAATCCATAAAATTCCTTATATTTTTTGAAAAGTCTGAAGTTGGATTCTACTTTAATTTAATTTAAAGTTGCATTATTTTAAGTTCTTTTGAACTGTTTTTTAAATAAACTTCATTTTATGAAAAAATACTTACTCTTACTTAGTCTTATTTTTGTTGTTGGATTTCTAGGTGCTTGTGGCGGAGGAAATGAATCTTTTCTCTATAAAAGCTCGAATTGTAATGATGCCAAACGTGATTGTTTAATTGAATGCCGCAAAAACGGAAAGGGACAAACTCGGTGCCTTGAAGAGTGTGAAAAGGTGCGTGGAATGTGCGAAGCGGTAAAAACAAAAGGTTGCTTACAAGATTGCAACACACGACATGGAAAAAACACACCATCTGCTGAACAGTGCAAAAAACGCTGTCAAGGTTTATAATACTAACCTAAAGCCACAATGAAAACTCTGCTAAAATCCAAAATCATATTTTGTGTTTTTGGATTCTTATTTACTATTAGTGGAGCTTTTGTGTTTCTTTTTTCACCCATTGGAAATAGCTTTATTGCAAACTTTCTCACCAAAAATTTAGAATCTAAAACAGGCATTGCATGGGAAGTGCGTAGTTTTAAGCTCTACCCAAATTCTTTTAGTCTAGATTTTAGCGCACAAAATGAGAATTTAGAGCTTTTTGCAAAAGGAAATTACTCACTTTTAACACAAAATATTCAAGGAGATTTCTTATTAAACTCCAAAGGTTCTACCTTGCCACTCAAGACAAGTCAAAAACCCTTAAACATTGCTAAAGATGTATGGATTGAAGGGTTATTTGCTGGAAAGTTTGCAAACTACTTCATTCAAGCTAGTAGCAATATTTTACAAGCACGTAGTGATTTAAGTATGGCATTCTCTTATCTTACTCTCCAAAGCATTAGTCTAGACATGAAAGACGCGAGTCTTACGGAAACTCTTGAAATGCTTAATGTTATCCCATATAGTGATGGAGTCTTAAATCTTAACTTACAACTAAACCGCCACTTAGCGCAAAACACTTTTGATGGCAACATTACGTTAAATGTTGATGGTGGAGATTTGGATACAGAAGCCTTTTTAAAATCCTTTGGATT
Organism: Helicobacter turcicus; assembly: GCF_019711685.1. GTDB lineage: Bacteria > Campylobacterota > Campylobacteria > Campylobacterales > Helicobacteraceae > Helicobacter_D > Helicobacter_D turcicus. Next base: position 19,635 of record NZ_JAIGYQ010000004.1, on the reverse strand, counting down.
AAACATTGCTCCCACGCATTTCATCACCCAACTTCAAGGCACAATCTCCCAAAATACACTAGAATATACTCTCAATCTCTACTCTAACATCGGTGATATGCTCCTTGCTGGAACAACAAATATCCAATCCCTTGCTACCAATATGGATTTTAACATCAAACTCCAAAGCCTCTCACCCTTCTCTCCATTCTTTAAGATTCCATTAAATGGAAGCTTTCTAGCCAAAGGCACAACACGAGGAGATATGAAAAATATGCTTATTCAAGGAGAAATCACACTCGAGAATTCACCCCTTGATTTTCGCCTAAGCTTACAGAAGTTTAAGCCCCACACTTTTGAACTAAATAGTAAAAGTCTCCAAGCAATGTCTCTTTTAAAGCTTCTAAATCAACCAACATATCTCAATGGAATCTTAACACTTAAAGTGCTTTTGCGTGACTTCACACATGGAATTTCAGGTATCGCACAAATACAAGGAGAGAATCTTTTTATTAATAGCCCATTGCTTGAAACCCATACAAAAATTGGCTTCCCCTCCACCGCGTTTCGTTTAGATTCCAAAATTGAACTCGCACAAGGCAAAGGCGTTGTGGATTATCTTTTGTATTCCAATATCGCAAACCTCCAAAGTCAAGGCGGAAATATCACTCTAAATCCCTTTAGCCTAAATCTCCCCCAAAAGATTAGTGTGAGTAAGCTACAAAATCTCTCTTATCGTAATAAGAGTTTGTTTAATGGGGAACTAAATCTTAGCGGAGTCGCAACGCAAAATTCCATTGATTTAAACGGCACAATCACACAAGAAAAAATAGAATCCAAAACAAGCTTCGCACTAAACCCAAAACGTTTGAGTTTTTATCTAAGCCAACTAAATAGCGAACAAATCCGCACGATTCTTCCTAAAATTCCACCCTCTTTAAATTCTCTTGAAGGGCGCGCTAATTTGCACCTACAACAAGATTTCATAAAGCAAGTAGAACACATAAACTTTGATTTTTTAACTTTACGATTCCACAATAGCACACTTTTAAAAAACCTAAACAAGATAAGTTGCAAAAACCTAAACAAAGCTACCTTTAGCGGACATATTTATAACCAACTGCATACTAATGGCACACTCTTAAGTGCCATCACACTACAAAAAATTGCAACACACAAAAAAGATTCCAAATCTCCACTTATTAACGCTTCTAAGATTATTACTAATCTAAACACTCAAGCACTAAGTGGCAATCTCACCTTTAAATGCGACAAAATCACGCAAGAAACTAACCTAAGCGGCACAATACAGAATCCAAAATTCGCAAAAGCGAGATAAATCTGCAAAATTTAATACAATTTAAAGCTTAATTCATTTTACCTTTATATTAATTTCGCTTAAATGCGTGAAAAATTTTACCCCCTAAGGCTTTAGAAAATGGAAGATTTAAGGCAAACTTACCCTGACTCTCTACCCTACCATCAAGGAGGCAAAATAGAAGTCATTGCACGCACTAAGCTTGATAATGAGCATGATTTGTCTCTTGCCTATTCACCGGGTGTTGCTGTCCCTTGCAAAGAGATTCAGCACGACCCAAATGCTGCGTATGAATACACTACAAAAAATAATCTTGTTGCTGTTATCTCTAATGGGACGGCAGTTTTAGGACTAGGTAATATTGGTGCACTTGCTGGAAAGCCCGTTATGGAGGGTAAAGCCGTGCTTTTTAAAAAGTTTGCTGATATTAATGCTTTTGATATTGAAGTAGATGAGAGTAATCCAGATAAGTTTATTGATGTTGTACGTGCCATTGCTCCAACATTTGGCGGAATCAATCTTGAAGATATTAAAGCTCCAGAATGCTTCTATATTGAATCGCGTCTAAAAGAGATTCTAGACATTCCTATTATGCATGATGACCAACATGGCACAGCGATTATCTCTGCTTCTGGAATCATCAATGGTGCAAAAGTAGCTAATAAAAACATTACAGATTTAAGAGTTGTTGTTCTAGGTGCTGGTGGTGCTGCTATTGCATGTGCAAAAATTGCACAAAGTCTAGGTGTGAAAGATATTGTAATGTTTGATAGCAAGGGTGCTATCACAACACACCGCAAAGATAATCTAAGCCCCTTTAAAAAAGACTTTGTTGTTAATCGTGAAATCAACTCTTATAAAGATGCCCTAAATGGCGCAGATGTAGTGCTAGGACTCTCTAGAGCAGAGATTTTGGAAGCAAAAGATATTGAAGGAATGAATCCCAATCCTATGATTTTTGTGATGAGCAACCCACTGCCTGAAATTGATCCAAAAACTGTGCGCCAAGTGCGTCCAGACGCGATTATCGCCACAGGACGTAGTGATTACCCCAACCAAATCAATAATGTTTTAGGTTTTCCTTATATCTTTAAAGGCGCACTAAAAGCACGCGCAAGATGCATCAATGAAGCAATGAAACTCGCAGCCGCTAAAGCTTTAGCAGACATTGCACAAGCTGAAATTCCAAAGGATTTAAAGCAAGAGCTAGAGAAAATCCATGGCAGAACTTTTACATTTGGTAAAGAATATATCATTCCAAGCCCATTTGACACACGTTTAAAGGAATTTGTCTCAAATGCCGTAGCACAAGCTGCTATTGATAGCGGTGTAGCACGTATTGAGAGCCTATAAAGCTATGGAAAATTTTGCCTATAAACTTATAATGTTTGGCTTTAGTGCGCTTTGCGAGGATTTAGAGGAAGTCAAACGTCGCTTAAGTATTTACCCTACTGGGCGTTACAATCTTGAAAATGGCGATGAATGCTTTTTAGTAGATCTCAATACGCGTGAAATTTATCCCATTATTTTAAAAGATAATCGCTTTGTTATTGATGGGATTTAAAAGACGATTCTAACTTAAACAATCTTTTTTGTGAAAACATAGCGAACCTATGCCATTAAAAAAGAGTAGATTTACAAGAGCCAAAACCGCAAACCAAATCACTTTACCACATTAGCGAATTTAAAAGACTTGATAAAAGTCAATTTAAAGAGCGCGATGTTAATGCGATTGAAAATTACAGAGAAAAACTAGTAAGCCTATCTAATGGACTACCAAATTGAAGGTTTGATTGCGGATTCTTTAATTAGATTTATTAATGCTCAAAATAAAGGACAAGAACATACGCTATGGAATCTAATTTAAAAAATAGCGGATTGAAGCAAAATTTTGAATTTGTGTTTGTTTTAATGCGTTAATCTCTACCCCTGTAACAATCCCTCCTAATGCGAAAATCTCTGCTTTATAGGCTTTTGGACTAATATGTTTTAAAAACTGAATTCCTAGCGGTGTTCCTTTATTGGGAGTTTTAAAAATTGGGCTAATTGTGATTCCATCTGCACCTTGTTTATCTGCTTCTTGAATGCCATTTATATTATGCGCACTATAAAAAACATACTTAAATGATTTTTTACTATTTTGGATTCCATCTAGCTGTGTGCTATTGCAATGCACACCATCAAAGCCTAATTTTAGAGCTAAATTTACATTAGAATTTAACAAACTCACCACATTAAATGCATAGTTTAGCTCTAAAAAAACCTCTAGCAATTCAAGGTTAAAACACATTGTTTTATCACGATAAGAGGCGAATTGGGGATGGTGCTTTTCTAAAATATTTTGGTAAAACTTGCGAAATTCTAAAGGGGATTTTGGATAAAGAAGGGGGTCGGTTATGAGGTAAGCCTTAATGGGCTTCCTCACTCTCTAAAACTGCTCCAGCTAAGAATACATAAGTGAGAATCATAAAAATGAACGCTTGTAAAAATGCCATAAATGTTAATAATAAGAATGCCGGAAGTGGCGCTACCCAAGGAGCAAGCATTAGCATTACAAGCAAAAACATATCATCGCCCTTAATATTTCCAAAAAGACGAAAAGAAAGCGAAACAAGTCTTGAGCAATGCGAAATAATCTCAATTGGGAACATCAAAGGTGCTAGGGGTTTAATTGGACCTGCAAAATGAGCAAAATATTTTGCAAAACCAAAAGTGCGAATCCCCTCAAAGTTATAGAATACAAATACAACTAGTGCGAGTGTCAATGTAAAACTTAAGCTTGAAGAGGGTGCTTCAAATCCGGGAATAATTCCAATCACATTTGCCAAGAATACAAAAATGGCAATTGTCGCGGTTAAGGGTAGGTATTTGCGCGCTTTCTCTTCTCCGATGACATCTTTTGCCATAAAAATCACACCACCTAAAAATGCTTCAAAAATGTTTTGCATAGTCCCCGGAACCACTTTAAGCTTAGAAGTTGCAAGTTTTGCCAAAACAACTGCAATGATTGCAACCAAAACAGTGTGAATTGCAATAATAAAGTCATGATCATGGCTAATCATTCCAAAAAAGGTAAATAATCTTCCGTCCATCTCAAAGACCCCCTTTTAATAATTTAAAATGTTGTTAATTATGCCAAAACTAAATTTAATAAAAAATTAACCTTTTCTTAGCACGGCAGTTTTAAACAAAATATCATGCAATGCTTTTTTATCTTTACGCCACAAAGGCAGTAAAATTCCTATAATTGTTGTTCCAGAAAGCAAGAAACCAAAAAAGCGTAGAAAGGCAAAAAAGAATGTTACTTTTTTTCCATTTTCACGCACAACCCATAAATCATATGCCTTTTTTCCGGGAGTTTGCCCTTTGAATACCAAAAGCAATGCCACAATACTTCCATAAATCAAAACTCCAGCAGAAGGCGCCCAGCTAGAATCACGGAATCCTTGCGCACTACCAATTACACCATAGGTTAAAATAAATAAAAGAGGCATATAAATCATAAAAGTATCAATCACTTGTGCTTTTCCGCGCTCTAAAAACCCAGCATAAAATAACCTAGAGTTATTTTTCTCTAACTCTTCACACAATTTTAAAGGGAGATTTTGGTTTTTAGATTCTAATTGTGTGGCTTTAAAATCCTTTTTAAAACCACTATTTTTAGAAGTTGATTCTCTACCTTGTTTGACTTTTCTCCAGCGCACTACCTTTCCTAATTTCCACGACTTCCGGGCTTGATAGCTTTTGAACCTTGCTTACATAATGGACAGTTTCTTGCCTCATATGTTTCAAAAACAAAATCCTCCAACGCGAATAAAGGCAGACTCTCATCTAGCCTACAATCTGGAGTTTCTACATTTCTTAACACATTGAAGCGGTTACAGATTCCACGATTTGCTAATGCTGCAAAGCCCACAATTTCTGCACCTAAAGCTTTCATAATTTTCGCAGACTCCATTGCAGAACCACCCGTAGTGATAATGTCCTCGCAAATTAGAATCTTCTCTTTAGGTTTAACTTCAAAGCCTCTTCTTAGTGTCATCACACCTTCTACGCGCTCTGTAAAAATAAAGCGCACACTAAGCGAACGCGCTAACTCATAGCCCGCCAAGATTCCACCAAGTGCTGGTGAGCAGACACAATCCACTGCAACCCCTGCATTATGAATTTGTAGAGCAAGCTCATACGCTAAGGCATTAGCAACTTTTGGATTTTCTAGCACCTTTGCTGATTGTAGATAAAAAGGAGAGTGCTTACCACTACTTAGCAAAAAGTGCCCTTTTAAAAGTGCGCCCGAGTCCTTGTAAATTTGTGCAATATCCATTGTGATTCCTTAAAATTTAGATTCCAACTAGATTTTTAATAAATCCTCTTCTTTATGCTTGACTAAATCGTCAATCTTTTTTGTGGCATTGTCAGTAAATTTTTGGATTTCATCTTGTCCTTTTTTAGACGCATCTTCACTAATTGTTTTATCTTTTTCTAGCTTTTTAATCTTATCATTAGCATCTTTTCTAATGTTGCGAATTGCTATTTTTGCCTTCTCGCCAATATTTTTAGCTTCTTTTGCAGTCTCTTTTCTTTGCTCACTCGTCATTGGAGGAAAAAATAGCTTAATTGTCTCTCCATCATTATTTGGATTGACGCCGATATTTGCCTCTTGAATTGCCCTTTCAATGTCTTTTAGTAAATTTTTCTCCCAAGGTGTTATCACGATTGTGCTTGCATCTTGAGCAATAACGGAACCTACTTGATTAAGTGGCGTTGGTGTATCGTAATAATCAACGCGAATGGAGTCAAGAATAGAGATAGAAACCTTACCACTACGTAAAGTTCCAAATTCCTTCTTCATTGCTTCAATACTTTTATCCATCATCTCTTTTGTATGAGCATAGACTGCTTGTAATTCCATAGGATTCCTTTATTTAGATTCTGTATTTGTCGGTGCAATTGGAGTTGGAACAACTGGAGCCGTAGGAGTTGTCGCTGGTGCAGTAGGCACAGCAGGGACAGAAGTTACTGGAATATTCACATTATCTACAATTGAACGCTTTGTATCTTGCATATAAAAATAGCCTAGAGCAATTGTATTTAACACAAAGAGTAAGCCAAGTCCAAAGGTAAGCTTTGCTAAAAACCCAGCTGGTCCTTTTGCGCCAAATAAGCTCTCATTGCTACCACTATAAGCCCCAAGCCCCATACTTGAGCTTTTTTGCATCATCACAACAATTGTAATCAAGATCGCAAACACAAACTGCAAAACTAACAAAATTCCACTCATACTTTACCTTTTGATTATAAAAAAATTGTGCCTATTTTATCCAAAACATACTTAAATGAAAACATAAACTTATGCTCTAAATCTTGCGAAATCCCATTAAAATAGCCAAGCAATATAAGGGTATATTAATGTAAGTTTAACACTTCAAAATTTTGCAAATATCTTAAAGCAAAAGCTATATGTGATTCTATCTTTTCAATTTTAAAGAATCAAGCAAAGTGATTTATTGTTAATTTTGTGTTTTATATCCCAGCACAACCTCTAAAACTTTTGTATCTTTGCACAAAAACTACTTCACAATGCGCCAAACTTTAAAAGCCAATGCGCATAGAGTTATCCCAAGTAGTAGATAGTAAAATGCATCTAAAATCTTTTGTAGCATAAGAATATGCAAGAGTGCAAGAAATAGCGATAAATACACTAAAAGAAACATTTTAAAACGTCTAAAAGCTTGTAATAAAGATACAAAAAACACTAATACCATTACTAAGAAACTAAGGCTTCCTGCCACCAAGGGCTTTTCAGAAAGAATCTTTTGTGTCATTAATTTCAAATCTAGCCCAAAATCTAAATGCATAAAAATTAAAAAATGCAAACATGTCGCACCTAATGCTAATATTCCAATGATCCTGCCATAAGGCTTTGGTAACCATAGCCCTACAAAAAGTAGCGCAAATGCAAGATAACCCGTGTAGAAATATAAAGCCTCAAAGGAAAAATAGATTCCATAAAGAATCTGATTTTCCACATTTAAGATTCCATAATATCCAAACCCTAATAAAATCAAAAGCATACAAGCTTCAATGATACCTTGCATCAATAGAGTTTCGTCCTATCTAACCCTTGATAAAAATGTTCTACTTCACTCGCGTAGCCATTTAAATACAAAGTTGCAATCTGCCCTCTCTTGCCGATGACACGTTCACTTTTTTGCGACCATCTTGGGTGAGACACTTCAGGATCAACATTTCCATAAAATCCGTATTCCTTAGGATTTTCAGCTTCCCAAGTAGATATTGGTTTATCTTTCAAAAACTCAATTTTATTAATACTTTTTATAGACTTATAGCCATATTTCCAAGGCACAACTAAACGCAAAGGAGCTCCATTTTGCGGAGGTAGAGGCTTTTTATACATTCCAACCGCTAAAAGCGTTAAAGGATGCATTGCTTCATCTAATCGCAAGACTTCCTTATAAGGAAAATCAAGCAACTGCATAATTCCTTGCATAGGAAACTGCTTGGGATCATAAAGTGTTGTGAAACGCACATATTTTGCATTTGCATTAGGTCTAGCAAGCTCTATTAACTCCCTAAGTTCAAATCCAACCCAAGGAATCACCATACTCCAAGCCTCTACGCAACGAAATCTATACACTCTCTCCACTAAGTGCACTTTAGAAAGTAAATCTGTATAAGAAATACTAAATGGCTCTTCAATCTCTCCTTCTATGCGAATATCCCAAGGTGAAGTCTTTAGCGAATGTGCTTTATTCTTAGGATCTGTTTTAAAAAAGCCAAATTCATAAAAATTATTATAACTTGTTGCAATCTCTTCTTTAGTCGCCTCTAAAAGCTCACCATTTAATGCAAATGCTTCTTGCGCATTCATCTCCTTAAACTCTAATTCTTGCTCCTTTAAGACTGCTGCTAAAAGATTATCTGCCATTAAAGCACTTACTAACGTGCCTGCTCCTAGCTTTAAAAATCTTCTTCTAACTTTAAAAAACTTTTCTGGAGTAATCTCTAAATCTTGCTTCAAAATGTTTCCTTTTCTTAAATGTTAATCTTATTTTATGATTAAAGAGCGCATTGATAGATAGCTATTTAGCGCACCAATGTATGCTTTAGCCGTTGCTTGCAAAGTATCTAAATGCAAACCATGACCAATAAAAGCGGGCTTATTTTGCTCAAATTCTGCTTTTACTACAACTTTAGCTAATGCATCTTTGCCTTCACTCACCGCTTCAACCTTATAATCCTTTAAGACTCCATTATAACCACTAATTCTATCAATGGTTTTTAAAATTGCATCCACACTTCCATTGCCAATTGCTGCATCAATGCGACTGATACCATCTTTTTGGATTGAAATTGCTGCATAAGGCACTCCATTAGAATCACTACTAATCTGCAAAGCAAGCAACTCAAAGACTTGCGGAATCTTTGTCACTTCTTCTGTTAGAAGCGCACGAATATCCTCATCATAGACTTCCTTTTTCTTATCACACAACACTTTAAATTTTTCAAAGGCACTATCTAGTGCATCTTGTGTTAATTCAATAAATCCCAAACTTGCGAGCTTATCCTTAAATGCTGCCCTCCCACTATGTTTTCCAAGCACCAAGCCATTATCTTGCGGAATCCCAACATCACTTGCAGACATAATTTCATAAGTTTCGCGGTTTTTAAGCATTCCATCTTGATGAATCCCACTCTCATGCGCAAAGGCATTTTTACCCACAATTGCCTTATTAGGCTGCGGACGAATCCCAGTAATATCAGCAACTAGCTTACTAGAAGCATAAATTTCTTTGGTGTTAATGCGTGTATCTAAATTTCCAAAAATGTCCTTGCGTGTTTTTAAAATCATCACCACTTCTTCTAACGCTGTGTTTCCTGCACGCTCACCAAGCCCATTAATCGTACATTCAAGCTGTCTTGCTCCATTTTGGATTCCAGCAAGTGAGTTTGCCACTGCTAACCCTAAATCATTATGGCAATGCACAGATAAAACTGCTAAATCCCCAACACAGGATTTAAGCTCCTTAATAATATTCCCTAACTCTTGTGGCAAACGATAGCCAACTGTATCAGGCAAATTCAGCGTCTTAGCACCTGCCTCAATAACAGCAAGCGCAACTTCTTTTAAAAACCCTATATCACTTCTACAAGCATCTTCACAGCTAAATTCTACATCCTCACACAAACTTCTAGCAAGACTCACTGCCTCTACTGCGCGTTTAATCACCTCACTAGGTTGCATTTTTAACTTAAATTCCATATGAATAGGGCTTGTGGCAATAAATGTATGAATACGCTTTTGCTTTGCCTTCTCTAGTGCCTTTGCAGCACGCTCAATATCCTTTGGAATTGCGCGTGCTAAGGAACAAATTGCACTATTTTGCACAACTTCTGAAATTCTACTTATTGCCTCAAAATCACCCGGACTTGCCGCTGCAAAACCAGCCTCCATTACATCAACACCTAAACGCTCCAACTGCAAGGCAAGCTTAATCTTTTCCTCAGTATTCATAGAGGCTCCCGGACTTTGCTCACCATCCCTTAAAGTTGTATCAAAAATCTTAATTATTTCCATGTTAAATCCTTAAAAGTTTGTATTTTATTGAAAATCTTACAAACCCAGTGGCGAAAGCAAAGAACATGTTAGAAGATTTTTAAATGCAAGGCAAGAAAAATTAAATCGCATCCGCATTTTAATCCCTACTAAAACGTCTTATAAACAAATAGTATGTCGCACGAATCGGACCAAAGCACACATAAAGTGTGATTAGTGTTACAATCGTGAAAATCGGATAGATAAACAAAATCGCCAAAACCAACATCAAAAGCACGATAATTTTGCCAAAACTAAACTTCTCCAAATTCATCTTTTTAAAGCTAGGGTAACGGATATTGCTCACCATTAAGAGCGACACAACAAGACTTGCAATCATCAAAAACAATAAAATCCCTGAGGAATATTCTGTATAGATTCCACTTAAATACATCTCAAAAAGCAACCAACCGATAATAAATACTGCAGCAGCGGGAATTGGAAGCCCTATAAAGACATTAGGCTCATTGCTGCTTGTCGTAACATTAAAACGTGCTAGACGAATTGCCCCAAACACCACATATAATCCAGCAACAACAACACCAAATTTTCCATAATAAAATCCTGTGTAAAAAAATAAAATCATTGCAGGAGCAACCCCAAAAGCCACCACATCTGCTAAAGAATCAAATTCTACACCAAACTTACTTGTTGTTCCTGTTAGCCTTGCAACACGTCCATCTAAGCCATCAAAGATTAAACTAATCATCACAAGCCAACACGCAATACTAAAACGCCCCATAAACGCATAGGAAATTGCCAAGATTCCAAGGTAAATGCTAGCACCTGTAAAAAGATTTGGGAGAATGTATAAGGGGTCAATACGCATTGCTACCCTTTAAGGCTTGCAAGCAACGTTTGTCCAGCATAAATACTATCACCAATATTTACTTTCAACTCCGATTCCAAAGGCATTTTAAGCACTGCATTTCCAACCAAAAAGAATCCTAAACGCTCACCTAATTTAAAATCTAAATCCCAAAAATACAAGACAAGTTGAGAAAAATTTCTCGGATACAAGGTTAAATATAAAATTGCTTCACTATTCCTATCACGTTTAAAAGCGATTTTCACACGTTCCCCATTGGCACTCTTACCATTTTTCAAACCACAAATACGCTCTAACTCCACAGCTTCCCCAACTTTACCAAACCTTGCTAGAGGCATTCTAAGCATTCCACAAAAACAAATGGGTTTTTTAATATTTAAATAAATTCCATCTTCTTTGTTTTGGATATTTTTAATCACACCATCTAAAGGTGCTAACACACAATCATCAGCAACATCTTCTGGAACACGTTCTAAATTGCGATAAAAATACGCAATACACAAGGCAAATACTAAAAGCACAAAAGCTAGAAAATTCCAATTCAATAATACAGCAAACAAAAACCCAAATAAAACAATAATTAGCGGTTTCCAACCCTCTCTTGCAATGAGTTCTGTAGTCGTTCTCATACTCCCCCCTTACACTTCTTCTTTTTCCTCAACTACAAGGCGCGATTCCATATTATGCGACTTTTCATATTCTCTAATAATATCACGCACTTTCTCACCATCAATATTTTCTCTTTCAAACAATTCTTTAACAATGCTTTCAATCGCGTCTCTATAGGTTTCCAAAGACTCTTTTACTGCTTCAAAGCGTTCGTTTAATGCTGCCTTAATGTGCGCATCCATTTTTTGTGCCATCTCTTCACTATATTCTCGCGTGCTACTTAAGCCACCATTTAAAAACGCATTGCGTTGCTTCTCAAGCACCATCAACCCCGCAACTTCCGTCATTCCATAATAACTCACCATTGCCTTAATAATATCTGTTGCACGCTCTAAATCGTTGCTAGCACCCGTCGAAATCTCTCCTATAAACACTGCTTCAGCAGCTCTACCACCAAGCAATACATCTACCTCTGCTAAAAGTTCATGCTTTTGCATTAAATACTTATTCTCTTCAGGTGTATTTAACGTATAACCTAAAGCTGCAAGACCACGCGGGATAATGGAGACTTTAGTAACTTTTTTCGCACCCTTTGTAATCTCTGCAATCAGTGCGTGTCCGCTCTCATGGTATGCAACGATTTTTTTCTCTTTTGGCGAGATTCTACGTGATTTTTTCTCCAATCCCGCAATTCCTCTCTCCACAGCCTCCAAGAAGTCTCCTTGCTCCACTTCTTTTTTGTTATTGCGTCCTGCAAGGAGTGCCGCCTCATTAACGATATTTGCTAAATCTGCCCCTGCAAGTCCAGCTGTTAGCTTTGCCACTTCAAATAAATCCACATTGCGTGCTAATTTAATATTTTTAATATGCACTTTTAAAATCTCCACACGCCCTTCAAAATCTGGCTTATCCACAAGCACTTGCCTATCAAATCTACCCGGTCTCAAAAGTGCGGGATCAAGCACTTCTGGGCGATTTGTCGCTGCAAGCACGATAACAGGTGAGGCATCAGAGCTAAATCCATCCATTTCTGCTAAAAGCTGATTAAGCGTTTGCTCTCTCTCATCATTTCCGCTTATCATTCCGCCAGCAGCACGACTTTTTCCAATTGCATCAATTTCATCAATAAAAATAATACTAGGAGCTTCCTTTTTTGCATTCTCAAACAAATCACGCACACGACTAGCACCCACACCCACAAACATTTCAATAAAACTACTTCCGCTCACTGAAAAAAACGGAACATTTGCTTCACCCGCAACTGCCTTTGCTAAAAGTGTTTTTCCAGTCCCTGGAGGTCCAACTAGAAGCACACCTTTTGGAATCTTTGCCCCCAAAGTCGCATAGCGTTCAGGATTTTTAAGAAAATCCACCACTTCCACCACCTCATCTTTAGCCTCAGCATTCCCTGCCATATCCTCAAATTTCACATTTGGTTTCTCGGCATTTACAAGCTTTTTAGAGCTTCCAATTCCTAAAATTCCATTTCCCATATTTTTTTGCATTCTGTTTGCTAGAAACATCCAAATTGCAAAGAAGATAAACACGGGCAACACCCAACCAAAAAGCATATCGCTAAGCCAATTATTCTCACTATAACCTGTGTACTCCACACCTTTTTCATCAAGCAGGGGGATTAATGTATTATCCGGATTTACACGTTGTGCATTATAGACAATCTTGCTTCCACTACTCTCTGATGTCGCCTTAATATTTGTCTGTCCGATTGCGACAAAATCCACTTGTTTATTTTCAATGAGTTTTTTCAGTTCATAATAATTAATCGTCCTTGTTGTGCTTGCTCCGCTTAGCTTACTTACTTCACCATTTGGAGACATTATCTTAAATGCTATAATGGCGATAATTGCAAAAATTACAAAGACTATAAGGGGATTTTGATTAAAAAACCCATTAGGTTTTCTATCTTGCGAATTTGGATTATTATTTGGTTTTTGCATACATATCCTTTTTATTTTTGTAACACTAAAGTCGCCCACTCTGTATTAATTTTTTGTGAAATAACTTTAAAATCTTTGAACTTAGCAAGAACTTTTGAGACATATTTATCTAAAATCCCTGATAAAATCAAATAACCTTGCACTTTTACAAAATCATGTAAGGGAAGAACTACAATAATATCGGCTAAAATATTTGCCACCACAATATCAAAAGATTCTCTTTCTTGTGGAATCCTATTTAAAGAACCTAAAAATACTTTATCCAACACAACGCCATTTTTTCGCATATTCTCTTTTGTAGAATCCACTGCCACCTCATCAGTATCACATGCCCACACATTAGCACCACTTTTTTTAGCGCAGATACTTAAGATTCCACTTCCACAACCCACATCTAAAACTTTTTTACCCTTAAGCTCTAATGCACTTAGAGCTTTTAAACAACCAAGAGTGCTTGCGTGATGCCCACTACCAAAAGCAAGTGCTGGATCTATAATAATATTAATTTTATCAACTTTTTCTGTGTGCCAAGAGGGGTGAATATAATAATCTCCACACTCAATAGGGGTTATAGAATTACGATATTTAGCAATCCAATCTTCATTTGCACAAACACTCACATTTAACTCTAACTTGATTTCTTCCTCAACGATTGCCTCTATCTCTTTTGCATAGGCATTCAATTGTGCCTTTAAAGACTCTACATATTTTTCGGATTTTTCTGTGCGGATAAGGAATCCATTTTCAATCTCTTCAATTGCCTCACCAGTTATTTCAAGAGCTTTATCTTGTAATAACCATATATAATTGTTTGCTTTGATGCTTAGGCAATGATAATAAGACTTCATTTCTAGTCATTTACGCCTAAAACAACTTCTAATTTTTCTTTTAAAACTTGGGGAGTAAAAGGCTTAACAATATAATTATTCACTCCGGCTTTTAGTGCTGTGATAACTTCAGCTTTTCCGCCCTCTGTTGTAACCATAATGATAGGAATATCTTTAAAACGCTCATCTGCACGCACTTTTTTAACCAAATCTAAACCATTCATTTCGGGCATATTCCAATCTGTAATTAAAACTTTGACATCAGGGTTAGCATTCATTTTCTCCCAACCCTCGACACCATTCTCACCTTCTAAAATATCATTATAACCAAGTCTTGCCAAGGTATTTTTGATAATTCTACGCATTGTAGAACTATCATCAACAACAACCATTTTCAAAGCTAACTCCTTTAAAGATTAAAAACTTCTAAATTCTTTTATAGAGAAAATAACAGAGCATTCTAGCATAAATTCTTATAAGAAAAAATAAAATTCTTGTAGATTTATGTTTGTCTATCTCCAAATTTCCCAAAAACTTCAACCAAATCAATCCTACCTTCATAAAATGCCTTACCCACAATTACGCCATCAATACCAGCAACCTCTAATTTATCAAAGTCCCCTATGTTTGATAATCCACCACTTGCAATTGTAAAAAGACTACTTTTTTCTTGAATTGTTTTTGTAAAATCAATATTCAAGCCATTTAGCATTCCATCACGGGCAATATCTGTGCAAATAATTGCCTCCACTTTGCTCCCTTTAAAAAGCTCTGCAAACTCCCATGCTAAAGTGCTTCCACTTTCTGCCCAACCCTCTGTAGCAACTTTGCCTTCTTTTGCGTCAATACCAATAACCACAGCATATTTTTCTGCCATTTTTAACGCAAATTCAGGATTTTTAAGTGCCGCAGAACCTAAAATCACACGCTTAACACCCAAGTCGTGGTAACATTTAATAGTCTCTTCATTTCGGATTCCACCGCCTACTTCAATTTTTAACTTAGAATCCTTACAGATTCCCTCAATCACTTTGCGATTTTTTGGCTCTCCTGCAAATGCACCATCTAAATCTACAATGTGTAAATACTCCGCTCCAAGCTCTTCAAAATGTTTTGCAAGCTCCAAAGGATTTTTTGCATAAACCTTTGCGCTCTCCATTAAACCCTGACTAAGTCGCACTGCGCAACCCTCTTTCAAATCAATTGCTGGAATAATCTGCATATCTCCCCTTAACACTCAATGAAATTTTTAAGAATCCTAAGCCCAACATTATGCGACTTTTCTGGGTGAGGTTGGATTCCAAAGACATTATCCTTTTGCACAATAGAAGCAAAATCCGCTCCATAATTGCTAACCCCGACTGCATTTTCTAAATTTTTCACATAAAAACTATGCACAAAATAAAGATAAAAGCTATCCTCTAAACCCCTAGTCAAAAGCGATTCTGTCTTTTTATACACACAATTCCAACCCATATGCGGAATCTTCCTTACACCCTTACTAGAATCAAACTTCACTACCTCACCCTTAAGCAATCCAAGCCCCAAATGTTCGCCAAATTCGTAACTTTTACCAAAGAGAAGCTGCATCCCAAGACAAATTCCAAGTAATGGCTTTCCGCTTTTTGCAAACTCTAGCACAGCCTCTTGCATTCCAGAAATGCGCAAATGTTCCATCGCATCACCAAATGCACCTACACCTGGCAAAATCAAGCGGTCATAATTTTTAAGATTCTGTGGATTTTTTTCAATAGCAACCTTACTCCCAAGCTTCAAAATTGCATTTTGCACACTTGCAAGATTACCAATATTATAATTCACAATGCCTAACATTTAATCTCTCTTAAACTTTACCGTAAAGCGCATATACACAGCAAGCCCAATAAGCAAACAAGTTACAGCTCCAATTAAATACACTGCATAAATAAGCTTTTCTGGCTCAATAATTGTAAATTTAAA
This sequence comes from Helicobacter turcicus, assembly GCF_019711685.1. Classification (GTDB taxonomy): domain Bacteria; phylum Campylobacterota; class Campylobacteria; order Campylobacterales; family Helicobacteraceae; genus Helicobacter_D; species Helicobacter_D turcicus. Next base: position 3,539 of record NZ_JAIGYQ010000004.1, on the reverse strand, counting down.
GACAAGCATTAGTGCTTCAATAGCAAGTGCTATCACAATAGAACCTAAAAAACGTGTCATTGTCTTATGCACCATTTTAGAGTCCTGCGACTTTTGTCGTCCAAGCACTTCTTCTTCAAAAATCGCACGTACTAAATCAAAAATCGCCAAAGATAACGTAATAAGAATGGTAGCCTCAAACACATCTTTAATATCTAAACTATCAAAACGTGAAAGCCCATCCCACATACTAATGCCACCCTTTACAAAAAGCAGAGTGCTAACCAAAAATAGCGCCAAAGAGATTGTAAAATATACAACCTTGCCAAAACTAGAAAAGAATCCAAAAAGTGGAGCAGAGCGCACAAGGAGAGAAGTTTTCTCCAAAGGGATATCCATACACACAATGTAAATAAGCTTGCCCTTATTATTATAAAGAGGATAAGACACAGTAACGACAAGATTCCCACTAGCAAGTGAAGGATAAGGGTCCGTTAAAATACATTTTTTTTCTTTGACTGCACGATAAAAATACGCACGCTCATTGTGATTTTCACCCTTTTTACACTCTAAAGTAGAATCCCTTGAAATCCCATCAATAGCTAAGCTTCCGCTTGTATCTAATACATATAAAAGCTCAAAGATTCCAACTTCATGTTCAATCTTATGTAATCCATCAATAATTTTATTAAGCTCAATATGAGGGAGATTATTTTTGATATTGCGTTGAAGCAAAAAACATAAATATGCACGGATTTCATAGCGCATATCACTAAATTGTAGAATCTCTTTTGAAAGCATTGTTATCCTTAAGTCTTTAATTGTGCGCTAATTGTATCAAAAAACACGCGATAATATTCCCTATCCTGCGGTAATTTCTCGCGCCAACCTTCTAAAATTGTTAGATAATCCTCTTTACTCAAATTCCCTTTTAAAAGTTCATAATTTAGATACAACCCATAGGTATTTAGCACATCACTTTGACAATAGGTATCAATCTGCTCTAGTTTTCTAGCATAATACATCTCTAACACCATATCACCACTTGTATCGTATTTACCCGGAAATCCTACTAAATTTGCAAGCACATCTAATTTTAGATTCCGCACTGCTCCATAATTCCCTAAAACCTCCAACAAATCTACATGAAATCGCTCACAATAACGCTGACGATAATTCTCCCATTTATTTTTATTAAATTGCGGATTATTCTCTTCAAAATACGCGTTTGCGCTTAAATGGTATTTCATTGCACGCAAAAGCAACATTGGCATATCAAACCCCCTCCCATTATAGCTTACAAGCTTTGGTTGGTGTTTATTTAGATATTCCAAAAACGTTTGAATAAGGCTCTTTTCTCTATCAAAAACAGAATCACCAACGCCTTTAAAATTTCCAACTTTAATAAAATTCCCAAACTCATCGCAAAACACTGCTGCGATACTCACCACTTGATGGTAGCAAATGGGCAAAAACGCGCTCCCACTCTGCTCTTTTTGAATCTCCATTGCTGTTTGACTAAGTTCTAGCGAACTACACTGCTCTATGCTAACTCCACGTTCCAAAAATGCCTCTTTAAAGCCTTTTTTAAGCAACTCCACATCTAAAATTGTCTCACAATCAAACACCATAACCAAAACGCACTCCTAAATTTGATTTCATCTGCATATTTTAAAGTAATTTTAGCTAGAATCCAAATGCATTAAAATATAAGGTTTAAGTAATGCTACTTGGAGTAAATATTGACCATATCGCAACTTTGCGCGAAGCAAGAAAAATCAACGACCCTGACCCCCTAGAAGCCGTATTTATCGCTAAAAGAGCAGGTGCAGACCAAATCACTCTCCATTTGCGCGAAGACCGTCGCCACATCCACGATAAAGATGTATTAAGAATACGTGATTCCTCTGCTCTACCTTTAAATATTGAATGCTCTATTAATCCTAGTGTGATTGACTTTATCCTAAAAGCCTCTCCCCACCGCATTACGCTCGTGCCAGAAAATCGCCAAGAAATTACAACAGAAGGCGGACTTGATGTCGTGCAAAACTTTGACAAAATCGCTGAAATCACACGTACATTTCAACAACGTTACATAGAAGTTTCCCTTTTTATTGATACGCAAATTGACCAGATTTGTGCTTCTAAGGAGGTTGGAGCGCAAAGGGTTGAACTCCACACAGGCACCTATGCAAACTTACATTTAATGCTAAATTCTAATCTCCCCTACACACACAACGTCATAGAAGAACTTAAGATTCCAGCCTCTGAACTAAAAACTCGTCTGCAAGATTCTATTGTTAGCTTACATGATGGGGCAAAGGAAGCAAAATGGCTAGGACTTGAAGTCGCAGCAGGGCATGGACTAAACTACAATAATCTAACACCCATTTTAGCAATCCCCGAAATTACAGAATTAAACATTGGACAAAGTATTATTGCCCGCTCTATTTTCACAGGATTAGAATCCGCGATTAAAGAAATGGTTGCCTTAATAAAACCAAAAATTAAGGCTTAGGTCGCATTTACAGCATAGTTTTACATCTCTCATAAACATAGCAATCAAAGCTATTGGGATAACTTAACTCTCACAAAAGTATAAAAAAATTAAAAAAATTTATGTTAAATCGTTTTTTTTTTTTTTGTATAATCACAAGCTACAATATAAAGGAGAAAAATGTCTAAAAAACTCGCTATTATGCTTTATGGTTGTATGAGAACTTATACGATGACTTATAAATCTTTTTTTAAAAACATAGTCAAAGCTAATGAAAAACAAGGCTATGAAGTGGATATTTTTATCCATACTTGGGATGTGTTTGAAAAAAGTGGCTATGCTTGGCATCGCAATTCTTTTCCTAGCTTAAATAATAAAAAGGTAACTCAAGAAGATATTGACAAAATCCTCAAAATTTACTCCCCTAAGAAATTTATGATAGAGACACTTGGAGATTCTCACGGACAGGCAGTAAGCAAGGCTAAAGCATGCGAACTTATAAATGCTTATGAGCAAGAAAAAGGCTTTAAATATGATTATTACTTAACAACAAGAGTGGATTTATTTTTCAAAAATCCTTTTGTGCTTGATGCTTATTTTGGTGAATTTAATTGGATGAATAAATATAGTAATAAAGAGCCTAAAAATGTAACTTTCGTGGCGCATAATTCTTTTGTCCGTTCTAAAATCATTGATATGCGTTATATCTGCGAAGGGGATTTGTTACATTTTGCAAATTTTTTATTTAAAGAAGTTTCTCCTCATCAAGTTAAGGACAATCATCAAGTGTTGGTTGATTATGTATTGTATAGAGATTTTTCTTTACAAAGAGAATTAGGTCCTTGGAAAACAAATTGTGTTTGGTGTAAGCTTGAAGAGTTAGAATCCAAAATCAATAAGGAAGAACCTACTGCTAAAACCCGCCTTAAATCCCAACTCTCCTACAAACTAGGAGTTGCTTTGATAGAAAACTCTAAAAGTCTTAAAGGTTATATTAGAATGCCTTTTGTTTTAAGTTATATTACAGAGCTACATAAAAAAGAACAAAAAGCTTATGCACAAC
>NZ_JAIGYQ010000031.1 GCF_019711685.1 Helicobacter turcicus | reverse complement strand
GAGATTATCCCCTTTAGCACACAATATGATATAGGTTTTTATATCCTACAACCTACAAATTACAATGGATATTTTGCCCTTCCCAATAAATTCTTTGAATTTATCCAAGCAAGACTTGCTATTGCAATAGGACCAAGTCCAGAAATGGCAAGATATGTTAAAGAATACCATTTAGGAATCATTGCAAAAGATTTCACACCACAATCTATGGCACAAGAATTAAATAAACTTACCAAACAAGACATACTTAAATATAAAGAAAACGCAAACAAAACAGCTAGAATTCTTAATGCAGAAAAAGAGGGGGAGAAGATTTTAAAAATCTTAGAGGAGTTATGAGAATATTGCTTAAATCCATTTGTAGCATTTTTAGAATATTGCCAAATGCGAAGTTTTGAGTTAATAGAACAAAACTTAGAAAGTTTCAAAAATAGTGAATAAAACCCTTAAGTTTTTAAAACAAATATCCGATATGTAGCGGATATGCAGATTTATTTTTAAGGAGTTTTAATGGAATATCAAGTTTGCACACGTTGTGTTATGGATACTTCAGATCCAGAAATTACCTTTGATAGCAATGGAGTTTGTAGCCATTGTCAAAGGTTTGATTCTGTGATTTTGCCCTATTGGAGAGGATTTAGCAAAGAGTGGCTAGAAAAAAAGGTTGCTTTTATTAAACAAGACTGCAAAGATTCTCCCTATGATTGTATCTTAGGTGTCTCGGGGGGGGGGATAGCTCTTATTTGCTCCATTATGCGGTAAAGGAGCTAAATTTAAGAGTTTTAAGTGTGCATGTGGATGCGGGGTTTAATACAAAACTTGCAGAATCTAATATAAAAAAATTAGTAGAAAAGCTAGGAGTTAAATACCATGTTATTAAGATTGATTGGGAGGAGATGTTAGATTTGCAAGTTGCATTCCTAAAATCTGGTGTGGCAAATTGTGATGTGCCTCAAGATATGGCATTTTTTGCTGCATTGTATGCATATGCTGTGAAAAATAATGTGCGCTATGTTTTAACAGGAAGTAATTTTGCCACAGAATCTATTCTCCCAAAAGCATGGG
>NZ_JAIGYQ010000030.1 GCF_019711685.1 Helicobacter turcicus | reverse complement strand
TTCCCCCTTTATTGTTTTTAATGCCTTTATTTGATAAGGTTTTATTTATTTAATAAACATTTAAAGGAGGATATATGTATCAAACTGCATTTTTTAAACACATCAAACACATTTGTTTAAATCACATTCTTAAAACTTTATGTGCCTTATCTTTTAGCCTTTCTTTTACTTATGCTAAAGACCCAAGCATTCCAGAAGTTGATGAAAATCTTATTAAAAACACATTGCCTAATTTAATCTATGGCTTTGAGTGTAACCAAATGCAAAAAGTCTCGCATTTTGATTCTAGTGTGCTTTGGGTAAAAGATAAGGATAAGGTTAATGTGCAAAACATTTCTAATAAATTCCGCTATATTCGCTTTGCAGGAGAGATTCTAAATGGAGGCATTTGGGACGCACAAGCACAAGCTTATGTGAGTGCTAATAGGCAGTTTATGTATTTTTTAAAGGGCAGTAATTTGATAGTGCAAAGCGTTTGTGATAAGCAACAATTTTTCTTAAGCAATTATGACAAACAAAGCGATAATTTGCATCTTAAGCTACGCACTAAGCCTACTAAAGAAATCGCTATTGTGCTTAATGTTGCTAATTCTATGAGAGATTATGTCCTTGCCTTTAAAGAAATCGCTCCAAGCCTTGCTAAACATATCTTTAAAGAAGACGAAGATGTGTATGCTAAAATCACGCTTGTAAGCTTTAGCTCTAATGATATTAAGGATTTTGATGATGTGTTTAATGCACAAGATTTTACAAAAGATGTCAATACCTTGCAAACGACAAACACACAAAGCCAAATGATAAACTATGCTTTAATTAAAGCAATGAGCCATTTTACTAAAGACAATGGCTTAAAAAAGGAAATTTATCTTATAAGCGATAGCGGATTAAATGATGCACATAATGCACAAAGAATGCTAAAGCTTACAAAAAATCTCAATGACAATAGTGTGTTTAACTCCAAAGGCACTAAAGAGAATTGGGTGAAAATCCATACTTTTTCTTTAAAGCAAAATATAGCATTTTTAGAAAATCTCTCTAAAGAAACAGAGGGGAATTTTTATGCACCAAAGAGTATTTATGATTTTAAGAAAACGCTTTTAAACTTAAGCAATGATGGCAAAGATGTAGATCCTAGTGAAATCCACAATGCAATTATTCCTAGTAAAACACATAA
>NZ_JAIGYQ010000003.1 GCF_019711685.1 Helicobacter turcicus | reverse complement strand
AGCCTTTAAAAAGAAACAAAAAGCGTTAAACGCAAATGCTAATTTAAGGGATTTAAAATTTAGTGCAAAAAAGGAAGTGGAATTATATCTAGATAAGCTTAAGGGTAGATTAAATAGGGGGGTGTTAAGATTCTGTGTTTAGAAAGGTTGGAGAGACTTAAATCTTCATACTTTCTTTTTCCAAGTTGAGACCGCTTGCTATCTCCAACGCTTGTAATCATAGGCAATACCTAAACTATCACACCATTTTCCCACTAATAATGTCTCAACTTCCTCAATACTTCTTCCTGCATAATATCCAAAAATAGGCGGTGCTATCACCACGCCTAAACGAGAGAGTTTTAGCATATTCTCTAATGCAATTACACTAAAAGGCATCTCTCTAACACCTAGAAGCAATTTACGATTCTCTTTTATCATCACGTTTGCCGCACGCAATAATAATGTATCGCTAATTCCACACGCAATTTTTGCTAAACTATCACAAGAGCATGGGATTACAGCCATTGCTTCGCAGATAAAAGAACCACTTGCAATGCACGCACCTAAATCCTCATCTTCTAGCAATTTTAGATTCCGTAATTCTCCAAAATCAAACTCTACTCGCTCCTCTTCAAGTTTTAAAACTTCCCTAGCTCCTTTTGAAATCACGCAATATTTCTCCAATGCATCGGGTAAGGATCTCAAAAACTTCAGTCCAAGTCCAGCTCCACTTGCACCACTAATCCCTACAATAATGCGCCTCATAGCAATTTTCCTTTGCCCTCTTCTATGATTTCCACTTTGTAAGTCTTTTTTCCATCAATCACACGCGCTTTTATGACATCGCCAACCGCTGCGTCCTTTTGCGCTTCTAGAACAAATTCTAACAACACACCATTTTCCACCACGCTAACTAGAATCCTATCTCCCTTTTTCACAGCACGTTTTGGAATAAGTCTATCCCTAGTAATAATCACATCCTTTGGCGTATAAGAGCGCACCGCGACTTTACCCATTTCTTGTTCTTGCATTAACGGACTGCTCACATGCTCAAATGGAATCCAAACCACGCGCGCGTTCTTGTAACTCACCCCCACACGCCCACTAATTGGCTCACTACTTTGGATTGCCTGCAATTTCGCATCAATAACATATTTAAAATACACTTTGCGATTCCGTATTTGTTTTCCTTTCTGTTCCCCTACCACAACATCAAAACTCCCAGTATTACGTTTTAATAACTTTGAATGAAAATCAATAGATTTAATCGCATCTTCTTTGAAATTCACCGACGTAATCTGCTCTAAATGGATTGCATCAATTTGGATATTATTCTTTTTATATTCTCTCAAAAACTCCGATAAAATGTGATTTTTAATTCCATTTTGCTCCCCATTAAATGCACGTTTAAAGGTAATAATCGGCACTTCAGCACCCACTGGAATACCTTCGCTTTCAAAATACCTAATGATTTGACTACTTTTAACTTGATAGTTATTAGAGCTATTTGGAATCCTAAAAAGAAAAAAATTCTTTGGAAGTTCAGGAAATAAATCCTTTGCATACACTTCTTCATTTTTAAAGCGGTATTCTTTTTGCAACACAAAATAATCTAGCCCAAATACAATATTTGTGTACATAACAGACAATAAAAAAAGAATTATTTTTCGCATTTTTCCAATCTTATTTTTGAGATTCTAAGTGCATTTCCCACCACACTTAACGAACTTAGCGCCATAGCAGCCCCAGCAAATGCAGGTTGCATTACAATTCCTAGCCAAGGATACAGCACTCCAGCAGCAATAGGAATTAGCACGATATTATACACATATGCAAAAAACAGATTCTCTTTAATGTTGTGCAAAGTTGCGCTTGAGAGGTCAAAAACTTCCACAATACCCCATAAATTATTTTTTAAAAGCAACACATCACCAACTTCTTGCGCTAATTGCGTTGCCTCAATAAAGGAAATCCCAAAACTCGCTTCTTTAAGCGCTAGTGCATCATTAATTCCATCACCCACAAAGCACACATTGCCTTTTTTAGCAAGCTCCGCCACAATTTCTGCCTTTTGAAGCGGAGAAATGGAAGCAAAAAACTCTGTGATTCCAAGTTCTTTTGCCACTTTTTCCACACTTTGTGTATTATCTCCACTTAAAATAATTGGCACAATTCCACGTTTTTTAAGTGCATTAATCGTTGCTCTTGCGCTCTCCTTAATAGAATCCTGTAAATAAAACAATGCCAAAATTTCACTTTCACTTGCAAGAGCAATTGCGTTCTCTCCTTTTTTAATGCTAACTTTTGTGCAAGACTCTACCCACTCTAGCTGCCCAAAATAATACTTCTCGCCATTAATCTCACCCTTAACACCCTTTGCAATCTCATATTCCCTAGCATTTAGCGGAAGTGTTACAGAATCCTTCGCAAATTCCAAAATTGCCTTTGCAATAGGGTGAGGATTGTTTTGTTGTAGTGTTTTTGCCACAGATTTTACAAACTCCTCTCCCTTTTGCGTTAAAACCTTGCATTCTTTTACAGCAATTTCTCCCTTTGTAAGCGTGCCAGTCTTGTCAAATACAATGGTTTTTATTTCTTGTGCTTTTTCATAAATATTTGGTGTTTTTATCAAAATCTCCAAACTCTTAGCACGTACACTCGCACATACAATCGCCAAAGGCGTGGCAAGCCCAAGTGCGCAAGGACATGAGATTACAAGCACACTTGCTGCAATAGAAAGCGCAAATGCTAAATCCTTCCCTAAAACTAGCCAAATAGCAAAGGCTAAAACACTAATTAACACTACACTAGGCACAAAAACACTTGCGATTTTATCTGCAAGTCTGCCAATTGGAGGCTTTTGACTTTGTGAGAGTTCTAGCAAATCTAGCATTTCATAGACAAAAAATGCATTAGCGTCCTTATTTGCTCTAATTTCAAGTTCTCCATTAAGCACCAAACTTCCACCCACCACTTCAGCACCACATTCTATAACCTTTGGCAACTCTTCACCATTGATATGTGCGCTACTCACTTCCGCCTTACCACTAAGCACTACCCCATCAAGTGGAATCTTTTCTCCACTTAGCACTAAGCACACATCACCTTTTTTGATTGCATCTATGGCAATCCACCTTATGTTTTCTTGTGTGGCACTTTGTAAATTCAATTTTGTTGCAGAATCTGTTTTGGATTCTAACTCAACCAACCTTGCTTGCGTAGGCAAAATAGACGCTAACATTGCCACACCATCACTTGCCTTTTTTTTCGCACTAGATTTTAAATACTCCCCTACAAGGACAAAGCAAATCACAGCACTACTTCCTTCAAAATAAAATCCACTCTCTCCTAATGCAAATAAATATACAGAATACACATATGCAACGCTTGTCCCAAGCGCAATTAGCACATTCATATCCGCAGATTTTGTTTTTAAAAAACTTTTTGCACCCTTATAAAAAGGATAACCACAATAAAACTGCACTACACTTGCTAAAAGAAGCTGTAAAACACCACTCCACACACTATGGAATCCACCCATATGCAAGACAAAAATCCCTAAAAATAGAGGAATTGCAACCAACAAGCGCTGTTTTAAGTTTTTAATATACGCTATTTCTTCTGCTTTAGAATCATCAAAACTTGCAGGAAATCCATAAGAAGTAATTAAATCTATAATCTCTTCAGCAGAAATTTTTGTGCCATCAAAGGCGATTTTTGCGCGCCCACTAATAGCATTTATTTTAATATTTGTGATAGCTGGAATCTTTTGTAAATTCTTTTCAATACTCGCAGAACACGCACTACAATGCATTCCACTAATGTTTAATTTCACTTTATCCATGTTTTATTCCTAAAAGTCATATTTAATCAATTTTAAACTATAAAGTCCTATAATCCCATTCTCAAAATTTTAACAATATATTTTATTTTTTTGCAAGGCGCAATGATGATTAATCGTAAAAAAATTTACAATCCAAGCTCTCAAGAAAGCGTTAATGAACGACGTATTTTTGGGGGAAATCCTACAAGTATTTTTGAACTAAATAAAATCAAATACCAATGGGCTTATAATCTTTGGAAAGTAATGCTTGCAAACTCTTGGTTTCCTGAAGAAGTTAATATGACACAAGATAAACGCGATTATTCTGATGGCTTAACGCCAGAGGAAAAAATCGGCTATGATAGAGCATTAGCCCAACTTATCTTTATGGACTCCTTGCAAACAAATAACTTAATTGATAATGTTAATCCCTATGTTACAAGCCCAGAAATTAACTTAATTTTAGTGCGCCAAGCCTTTGAAGAAGCACTACATTCCCAAAGTTATGCAGTAATGGTGGAATCTATTTCTGCAAATACTGATGAAATCTATGAAATGTGGCGCACAGATATTCAGTTAAGAAACAAAAATGACTACATTGCTAATGTTTATGAGGAACTTGCTGTAAATCCCACAGAATCCACACTTCTAAAGGCAATGTTTGCCAATCAAATCTTAGAGGGGATTTATTTTTACAGCGGATTTGCATTTTTTTACACATTAGCTAGAAGTGGAAAAATGCTAGGAAGCGCACAAATGATTCGCTTTATCCAACGTGATGAAGTTACCCATTTGTTATTATTCCAAAATCTAATTAACTCACTAAAAAAAGAAATGCCACATCTTTTTACCAAGGATTTAATTGATGAAGTTATAGAAATGTTTAGAGAAGCAGTGCGCGTAGAATCTGCGTGGGGGGATTACATCACGCAAGGACGAATTTTAGGTCTTACGAGTGAAATCATTCATGAATATATCTGCTACCTTGCAGACAATCGTTTAACACGCGTGGGCTTACCAGCACTTTATAATGCAAGGCACCCAATAAAATGGGTGGATGCTTTTAGTTCATTTAACGAGCAAAAAACCAATTTTTTTGAAGGAAATGTTACAAATTACGCAAAAGGGAGTATTAATTTTGATGATTTCTAAGCAACTTTATTCTTTACAAGTTAAAACAAAGCAAAATTTTGAGGAGAATTTAGAACATTTACGCAATCTCATTATTGAATGTGAGGGGGATTCTATCATTCTAGCACCAGAAGTGTGTTTAACAAACTTTTGTTACCAAAAAATGGACGAAGCAAGTGCGTTTGCAAAAGAAGCAACAAAAACACTGCTCACGTTATCAAGCGACCGCACCATTATTACTACGATGATTGAAAAATACCGCAATGGATTTTATAATAATTTAAAAGTCTTCCACAAAGGAGAATTGCTACACAAGCAAAGCAAACACAAGCTTTTTCCACTTGGCAATGAGCATTTGCACTTCCAAAGTGGAGATATTGCCGAAATTTCACATTTTAAAATTGATGATTTAGTCTGTGGAGCACTAAACTGCTTTGAGTTGCGCTTTATTGAGCTTTGGGAAAGAGTTAAAGGTTGCGATTTAATCTTTGTTCCTGCGCAATGGGGAAAAGAACGTAAAGACAACTTTGAAACACTTACAAAAGCCCTAGCCATCACCACACAAAGCTTTGTGTTAGCAAGTAGCGGGGCAAATGACACTTGCGCTAAAGGAAGCGGAATCATTACGCCCTTTGGAGTAGCAATAACAGATGATAGCAAAGAAATCATAGGCGCAAAAGCTGATTTTAATGCTATCACACAGGTGCGAAAATACATCAATATTGGATTAAGTTAAGGATATGCAAGCGCTAAAAACTGCAAATTTGGTGCTTGAAATTTCTAAGCACTTTCCGATTAGCCCACTTACTGAAAAGGCATTTTTAAGTATTAATCGTGAGATCTTTGTTCCTAATGGCTTTAAACATCTTGCATACGCTCTTGATGCGCTTCCTATGGGGGCAAGTCAATGGATTAGCTCACCTCTAACGGTGGCTAAAATGACCGAATATTTACAATGTGAAGGTGTTGATTCTGTGCTAGAAATCGGTTGTGGCAGTGGCTACCAAGCTGCAATTTTAAGTAAAATTGTTCGTCGCGTATTTAGCATTGAGCGCATTGAAAAGCTTTGGCTTGAAGCAAGGGAACGCATCAAAGTTTGCAATATTTATAATATTAACACCAAGCTTGATGATGGACAAAATGGCTGGGCGACCTTTGCTCCTTATGATAGAATCCTATTCTCAGCTTCTACTACAGAAATTCCAAAAAGCCTTATAGAACAGCTAAATGAGGGTGGAATCCTAGTTGCTCCAATGCTTGTAAATAATGCACAAATCATTATGCGTTTTAGAAAACAAAATGGAATCCTAACCCAAAAAGAGGAGCTAGAACACTGCGTGTTTGTGCCTGTTGTTAGTGGGCTAGAGCGCAATTAGGCTAGGCATTAGGCTCTTCAAGTTAAAGTGGCTTTGATTTCTGCTAAGGGGTTAAAAAGAGAAATGCATAGAAAACTCTACTTCTTGCAAAATTTTTTCTTGCAAAATATTGCTTAAGTAAAAGGTCATAGCAAGATAAAGAACTATGTTATAAAATGTCATTAAACTCTTAACCATTTGATTTAATTTGGATTCTGTATTTTACAATCTTAAGTTTTCTTAAAAACAAGCACTTTAAAAGCAATTCTTAGCTATAATCAAATACAAGTCAATTTTAGGAAAAGTATGCTAGATAATATCAAAGTTTTAGAGCCTAGTCGCATTTACACAGCCCTTGTGATGCTTATTGCTGTTATTTTAATCGTGATTTTTCACAGCCCATTTTTACTATGGAGTGTGCTTGGAATCGCATTTTTAATCGGATTTTATGAAGCTTACAAGCTTTACAACACAACCCCTAGCAAAGATAAAGCAAGTTTTAACACGCCTAATTTTGCATTTTGGACTCTAGCAATTCTAACTTGGGCGAGTGTCTATATCTATGAGTCCTCTATTGGCGCATTCGTCGCCCTCGTGATTTTGGGTTCATATCAAAGCTACACTAAACGTGGCAGACTAGAACAAATGATGCCTTTTATCTACCCTACGATTCCTTTTATTTTTCTCTATCTATTATATCTTGAATACTCCATAAATGCCGTGATTTGGCTACTTTTCACTATTGGATTAACCGATAGTTTTGCCTATGTTGGAGGAAAAATGATTGGCGGAAAACTCTTTACAAATAGCGCATTTTGCCCAACTTCTCCAAATAAAACCAAAGAAGGTGTGCTTGTTGGTATCAGTGTAGCAACAATTGTTGGCACACTTATTGGACTCGGTGTTTGTGGCTTTTTTAGTGCATTTTTTTTAACTCTTCTTACAAGTTTCACAAGTGTATTTGGAGATTTGTATGAAAGCTTTTTAAAGCGTCAAGCAGGCGTAAAAGACAGCGGAAAGCTATTCCCAGGACATGGAGGAATCCTAGACCGCTTAGATGGATATTTTTTTGGTGTTATCGTTCTTTACGCACTTTTAGGATTTATTAGATATGATTATCTTAGGTTCTAGCGGTTCTATTGGTGTCAATGCTCTTGCAATTGCAGCACGTTATAAACTTCCAATAGAAGTGTTAGGAGTGGGCAAAAATATTGCGCTACTTAATGCACAAATTTTGCAATTTCGCCCAAAAGCTGTAATTATCGCGGATTCAAATGATAAAAGCCTTATCACGTCAGAATTTAAGGGCAAAATCTACACTGGAAATATCGGAATCTTACAAGCCATTATAGAATCACAATCCAAACTTGTAATTAATGCACTTGTAGGATTTATCGGTTTAGAACCGACTTTGTGTGCAATAAATTGTGGTAAAAAAGTGGCACTTGCCAATAAAGAAAGTCTCGTTGTAGGTGGAGATTGCATAGACATGGAATACATTATCCCCATTGATAGTGAGCATTTTAGTCTAAGTTATTTGCTAAATTTCAACAAATCTCCTCGCCCTTTTAGGAATCTCTACATTACAGCAAGTGGCGGTGCATTCCGTGATACCCCTCTTGAAACAATCCCGCAACAAAGCGCAACAAATGCACTAAAGCACCCAAACTGGAAAATGGGCAAGAAAATCACCATAGATTCTGCGACAATGGTCAATAAACTCTTTGAAATCTTAGAAGCTTACTGGCTTTTTGGCTCTAAAAATATTGATGCTTTTATTGAGCGTAACTCTCATATACATGGGCTTGTAGAGTTTTTAGATGGGAGTGTTGTTGCGCACCTTGCGCATACAAATATGCAGCTACCTATTGCTTATGCTATTTGCTTTGGATTAGGTTTGCAAGAGCAGTTTTTAAGAGATTTTGGAGAATGCAAACAAAAATCCAAAAAGAATTCCATAAAGACTTGCGATTCTATTATTGAGCGCCTAAATTTTCAAAATATTAACTACAAGCTCCAAAACATTGACCCCAAGCGCTATCCGCTATGGAATCTAAAAAACACATTGTTAGAGAACCCAAAATTAGGGCTAGTGCTAAATGCTTCCAACGAAGTAGCAGTAGAAGCATTTTTACAAGACTCCATTGTTTTTGGTAGAATTTCTGAAATAATCCAAAGTGCATTAGAGGCTTTTAAAAATCCTAATTTTAATGATATGGATAGCATCAGAACTTTAGATTTAGAAGTGAGAGAATACGCAAGAAAACTTTTGTAAGGACTCCCTTTAGATTCTGTATTTTTGATTCTAACTACAAAAATTCCGCTTGCAAAACTTCCACTCTAAAATCTAAATTTCATTTTAAAAAAATTCCAATTCCTTCATAATTGCATTTTTATTATTTATTGATTTACAATTTTTTGAAATAATACGCACAAAATTTTAAGGAGTATTTTTATGAAAATAAAAAATTTACTACTTGTTGGCGCGCTAGTTGTCAGCAATGTGTTTGCTTTTGAAGTAAGTGAATTACCAAATGTAACAATTCGTGAAACTCCAGATGTTTCACAGACTAAAATTTATTCTTTTTATAACTCCATTAAGGAAGCAAAAAATGCAGTTGTGAATATTTCTACACAAAAAAAAGTTAGGGCACCAAATCTTCAAAATCATCCAATTTTTAGCGATCCTTTCTTTCGGCAGTTTTTTGGGGACTCCTTTGGGGCGATAATTCCAAAAGATAGAGTGGAGAGAAGTTTAGGAAGCGGCGTAATCATCTCCAAAGATGGCTATATTGTAACAAACAATCATGTTATTGACGGAGCAGACAAAATTCTTGTCGCACTTCCAGAATCCAACAAGGAATATGAAGCAAAGGTTATTGGAAAAGATGCTAAAAGTGATTTAGCAATTATTAAAATTAATGCAAGAGACTTACCATTTTTAAAATTTGCCTCTAGCAATGATTTACAAGTGGGTGATGTCGTTTTTGCGATTGGAAACCCTTTTGGTGTTGGGGAGAGCGTTACACAAGGTATCATCTCTGCGCTTAATAAAAGTGGGATTGGAATTAATGATTATGAAAACTTTATCCAAACAGATGCTTCCATAAATCCCGGAAATAGCGGTGGTGCGCTTATAGATAGCCGTGGAGGGCTTATTGGTATTAATACAGCTATTCTCTCACGCACAGGAGGAAATCACGGAATCGGATTTGCAATTCCCTCTGAAATGGTAAAAAAAATCGCTAAAGCACTTATTGAAGATGGTGTGATTGAACGCGGATATTTAGGTGTTAGCATTCAAGATGTTAGTGAGGATTTAAAAGATACCTATAAGAATCAAAAGGGTGCAGTGGTGATTTCTATTGAAGAAAATTCTCCTGCACAAAAAGGAGGATTACGGATTTGGGATTTAATCACTAAAGTCAATGGAATCTCGGTAAAAAACGCAGCTGAGCTAAAAAATATCATTGGCACACTCAATCCAAATTCCAAAGTTACATTAAATATTATACGTGATAAGAGTGAGGAAATATTAACTCTAACACTTACAAAGGCTAAGGATAAAGCAAACCAAAAAGTAAGCGATAGCACAAAAAGTGGAATACCCGGTCTTGAGGTAACTCCTCTTAGTCAAAATGTTAAAAATCAATTTGGGATTCCAAATAGCGTCGAAGGAGTGCTTGTAAGCAAAGTTCAACAAGGCTCAAGAGCTGATGAGCTAGGCTTTAACATGGGAGATATTATCACGCAAATTGAGAGCTATCGCATCACAAATCTTAAAGAATTTAACCAAGCCATGCAACGTTACAAGGGACAAACAAAACGTATGCTCATAAATCGTGGTGGTAGAATCTTTAGTGTTGTGGCAAAATAAGGGGTTAATTTTACGCCCCTAATTCTTTTAGTTTTTCTTTAATGGCTTCAATATGCCCTTTTACCCTAACATTTCTCCAAAAAAACGCAATTTTACCTTTTGGGTCAATAATAAAAGTTGAGCGAATCACTCCCTTATATTCCTTACCATAGAGTTTTTTTATTCCCCAAGCACCATAACTTTTAAGCACATTTTTCTCACTATCACTTAGAAGTGTGAAATTTAGTGACTCTTTCTCAATAAAACTTTGGTGCATCTTCACGCTATCTGGACTAACGCCTAAAATCACAGCATTTAGCGCACTTAAAGATTCCATAGAATCCCTAAAATCACATGCTTGCGTCGTGCAACCGGGTGTTTTATCCTTTGGATAAAAATACAACACCACATAGCTTCCGCGAAAATCTTGCAATGCAATTTCTACATTATCTTGATTTGGAAGGCTAAAAAGTGGGGCTTCTTGATTAATCTGTAAGTCCATCGTTACTCCTCTTATAATGACTTGTGATTGCAACTTTACAATCACTAAAAATTTCAAGCTTTGTGATTTTAATCCAAAACTCCTTGATTTGTGGAAAATCCTTTGGAATCGTTCCTAAAAAATAATCATGCGCCTCCTCTAGCAATCCAAATTCTTTTGCAAAAGCATTTGCAATGTGATCCTTTAACAAACGATAATCCAAATACTCCACCTTTTTTTCAACAACAAATTCCGCATCAATACAGATTTTTTGCATTTTTTCTCTCTCAAAAGGCAAGATTCCAATAATGCATTCTAACTCTAACTCTTCTAAGGCGATACGATACTCCACTTTCTCCCCCTAGAATTTTCTAAAGACTTCCAAAAATGCCGTATTTAAAGCACGTTCAAAACCTTCAATAATCTTAATAAATCCTCCGCTCTCAACCAACTCTTCTTTCACCACAAATGCACTACCTTTTTTAGATTCTACTAAAAGACGCACAAACACACTCTCTCTTTGTGTATCAAAATAACAATCTAATACATTAATTTTCAAATGCTCTGTGCTTGTATCGTTACAGATTCCATAATTTATAGCAATTTTTTGCGCAAGAGAGTCAAGCATGACAGAAAATGGCTCAATCCATGCATTTTTTGAAAAATAAGCAATACTATTAGTATTGTTTTTATACGCAATTTTTTTACTAGCAATTTTTTGCGCAACGTTAATTTCCCACGAAATTGTGCGCATTTTCAAATTTTTATTAGAATCCATTGATTGCATATTTCTTGCTTTAGTTTGGAATCCGCTTTTATCCCCTAGTGCTTCTAATTCATAGTATTGCATTTGTGGCACTTTTCCAAAACATCCACTAAAAATAATTGTAAGCCCCAAAATCCACGCACCATATCTCAAAGTCCTAAGCATTTTTACTCCCTTGGTCCTAAAATCTCCTGTTGTTTTTCAAATAAAAATCCACTAGGTGAGCTAGAAAAAGCTTCCACAGCACTTTGTGCGCTTTGCAAAACCCCATCTAAATGTATAGAATTTTGTTCTAATTGATACAAGAGCGGTGTTAAGATAGAGCGCAGATTATAATCCCCACGTTGCAAGGAAGCATTAAAAAACGCACTGCTTTTTTGAATTTCTTTCATTGTCTCTTTAGTGCTAGCAAGCACACTATTAAAACCATTTAGTGCCACTTTAAACTCTGTTGAAGCATGCATAATATTCTCTAGTGAAATCTCCACATTTTTTAGATTTTTCTCACTTAAAAGCGTATTTAGATTATCCAAACCCACTCCAAGCCTATCAAAAACAACTCCTGTTTTACTCCCAATCTTTTCAATCCAATTTTCCTCAAATCCTATCACCGCCTTACTATCCTTACCAAAAGGCTCTCCATTACCTTGCGCAAGTGCAATATAATTCCCTCCCGTTAAGCCTTGCGCTTCCACAATGGCACGCGTTCCTTGTCGCAAGGTAATCTCTTTTTTCACCCAAAGGACAATCTCTACTCTACCTTGATCTTTGCTTAAACCATAGCTTTTAACAAAGCCCACTGGAAGCCCTAAATAGCGCACTGGAGTTTCTATGCGAATCCCTTTGGGTAATTCTTTGTTATACAAATAATATTCTTCATAAGCCCCTAAATTTCTATCATACTTCCCCATCCAAAATACAAATCCAGCCAACGCCACTAACGAAGCTACTAGAAATACACCAAGCAAAGCATAATTTAATCGCGCCTCCATAAAACCTCCTATATCTGCTCCAAAAATACATCTAAGGATTCTACTTGTGTCTTTAAGTTTGCTAAACTTCCCTCAAAAAACACTTTCTTATCCTTTAGTATAATCATTCTATCTACCACACCCTTTACAGATTCCATGTCATGCGTAACCATTACCACACTAATACCTAACAAACCCCTAAGTTGTGTGATTAATGTATCAAAATGCCTAGCACTACTAGGATCTAATCCGCTTGTTGGCTCATCTAGAAACAAAATTTTTGGGCTAAGTGCTAATGCACGCGCAAGCCCAACGCGCTTAACCATTCCACCACTTAGCTCATTGGGATATAAGTTTGCCACTTCCTTTTTTAAACCCACACGCATTAACCACATAAAAGCAAGTTCTTGTATATTCTTTTGACTAAAATGCGTGTATTCCCTAAGAGGTAGCATAATATTTTCCAACACGTTAAGCGAGCTAAATAGCGCACCAAATTGGAATAAAACACCCAAATTTAGCTTCATCTCCAAAGCAGCTTCGGGGCTTAAACTCCATATATTTTTGCCCAAAATCCGCACTTCTCCATGTGTTGGAGCTTTTAGAAAAATCATTGTATTTAAGAGCGTGCTTTTACCACTTCCACTACCTCCAAGTAGCGCAAAAATTTCCCCTTTATAAATCCTAAAAGAGATATTATCTTGGATAATACGTTCTTTATAGCTTGTAGTAAGATTGCGCACCTCCACGACAGATTCTGTAATTTTAGACTCCATATTACCAGCCTATTTGCGTGAATAACACCGAACATAAAGCATCAAAAGCAATCACCAAAAAAATAGACTCCACGACACTTTTTGTTGTATGCACACCAATACTGCGTGTATCTTTTTGCGTGGCAAATCCATGATAACAGCCAATTAACCCAATAATTATCCCAAAAAACGGAGCTTTTATCATTCCAACCCAAAAATGGTATATCTCCACATTCTGCAAAAAAGATTCAATAAAATACT
The DNA here is from genome assembly GCF_019711685.1 of Helicobacter turcicus. Taxonomy (GTDB): domain Bacteria; phylum Campylobacterota; class Campylobacteria; order Campylobacterales; family Helicobacteraceae; genus Helicobacter_D; species Helicobacter_D turcicus. The sequence continues at coordinate 153,137 of NZ_JAIGYQ010000003.1, read as the reverse complement.
CGCTACTAATCCCTAGTTGTAATTGCGAGACTAGCATTCCTCCAAGTAATCCAAACATATCAGCAATAAACACAACTAAAGGTAAGGCAAACAACAAGGCAAAAATGCGCGGAAAGATTAAAAAAGTCACTGGATTAAATCCCATAACACGCATAGCATCAATCTCTTGTGTAGCACGCATCATTCCAATCTCTGCACTAAATGCCGAAGCACTACGTCCTGCAATGATGATTGCCACAATAATTGGTGCCATTTCACGCAAAGTTAGCATAGCACTCATCTCAACAATCAGCGCACTCGCCCCAAATTGCTGCAACTGCAAACTACCTTGATAAGCAATTACGATTCCAATCAAAAAACACGCAAGGGAGATAATTGGCACAGCTTTTATTACTGCTTCTTGAATCTGAAAAAACAACGCCCTAATGCGAAAATCTCTAGGGTTTAGCACACTACAATAAAATAGATAAACAATCTCTCCTAAAAAGCTAAGCGAAATCACAATGCGATTCCCCCACGCTTTCAATATCTCCAAAGTATCTTTATGGACTTGAATCACATTTATTCTAAATTCCTTTTTATCAAACGTAGTTTTACTCTGTAAAATAGAAAAAATTTCAGCACTTTTAGGGTAATTTAGCAATGTATTTTCCAAGATACAATGCGTATTTAAGGCTTCAAGCCAATTTAATAACACCGCTCCGCCACAAAAATCCAAATCAAAGCTGGAATCTTTTTGGATTCTAAGATTCTGTGTTTTAGAGGTTTTAGAAAGAGTGTTAAGCAAGGATTCTAGTGTATTTAACGTAGATTTTGGCACACTTCTATCCCATATACCAAAAAGCGTAATAATCCTATGTGCTGGCTCAAACTCGACTCTAGCTAGCATGACTAATCAAGTTCAAAAATAAATGGCACACCATTAATTAAACCATTACCAAAGATTTTCTCTGCTGTGAATTTCACTTGCGTAATGTCTGTTTTTTTCTCTTTTTCACTAAGTTTAATATCACTATAATATTTGCGTAAAATCGCAATCTTTTTAGCATTATCCTTTGCTTTTGCACACGCATTTAAAATCAACTGCGCCTTAATAAAAGCATTTTCATCATGGACAGGGGCAAAAATTAGTTTAATATTTGTATCTTTAAGTTGGGATTCCACACTCTCCATATGCTTTCTACAATACGGACAATCTGGGTCGGTTACAACAATCTTTGTAGGTAGATTTTCCCCCTCACCTCTAAGCGTTACAAAATCACTCTCTTTAAAACCAGAAAAAAGCTTCTTAAGCTCCTTTGCGTCAGCTTTCATCTTTGCTTCACCAGCCCTATTAATCTCTTCCATAATCATTTTAGAATCATCTTTGCTAAAATTCATAACACTACTAAGCCCAATAAAATGTTTTCCATCTTTACTCACAATCACAGGAAAAATATCACCGCTTGTTGTGCGCCCAATTACAAAATACTCACCATTAAAACTTTTAAGTTGCTTTTTAACTTGAATTTCCACATCAATATTTGCAAGTTCTTTAATGCTCTTTTTGAAATTTGTCTCAAAATTTCCAAACGCAAAACTAAAGAGTCCTGCCACACACAATAATCTTAATGCAATTTTTTTCATCACTCTTTCCAAAAAATTTTAGTAAAACGCGCATTGTATAATAATCTTAAATGAAAATCAAAAATCTAAGAATCACGCATGTTACTAGACAAATTTTACAAAGTGCAACATAATGTAAAAATTTCAAAAAAGTAAAACAAATCTTGACTAAAATTATCCAATTTTGCAAGATTGTTTGCTATACTCTAAGGCAAACACAACATCATAAAGGAATCCAAAATGAAAATCACTTACACATTAACCGATGAATCCCCAGCCCTTGCTACTTACTCTTTTTTGCCTATTGTTCAGGCATTTTTAGGCAAGGTTGGAATCCCAGTTGAAACTTCTGACATTTCACTCTCTGCGCGTGTATTAGCACAATTTCCAGAGTCTCTACAAGATTCCCAAAAAGTTAAGGATACTTTAAAAGAATTAGGTGAGCTTGTAAATAAGCCTGATGCAAACCTAATCAAGACGCCAAATATCTCTGCTTCTATTCCACAGCTTAAAGCAACTATCAAAGAATTGCAAAGCAAAGGTTTTGCGATTCCAAATTTTCCAGATGACCCTAGTAACGCTGAAGAAAAAGCAATTAAAGAAAAATACCAAAAAGTCTTAGGCTCTGCGGTAAATCCCGTTCTTCGTCAAGGAAACTCCGATAGGCGTTGCACAAAAGCAGTCAAAGAATATGCTAAAAGGAATCCTTATAAAATCACTCCTTTTAATAAAAACTCTAAAACACGTGTTTCTTACATTACAAAAGGTGATTTCTTTGATAATGAAAAAGCTGTTTTAATCAAAGATTCCACCACAGCAAGCATTGAATTTATAGGAACAAATGGAAGAGAGATTCTAAAAGAGAATTTAAAGCTTGATAAAAACGAAATTTTGGATGCAACTTTTATGAGCGTAAAAGCACTTAGAGCATTCTATGCAAAACAAATTGAAATATGCAAAAATGAGAACATTCTGCTTTCTTTACATCTTAAAGCCACAATGATGAAAGTAAGCGACCCAGTAATTTTCGGACATGCAGTAAGTGTATATTTTAAAGAATTATTTGACACTTTTGGCGAGGAACTTCACAATCTAGGGGTTAATCCAAACAACGGCATTAGTGAGCTTTTAGCAAAAATTGAAAATAGTCCAAAAAAAGCTGAAATCTTAGCAGCTTATAATGCAATTTTAGAAAAAAGCGCCCCTCTTTCAATGGTAAATTCTGACAAAGGAATCACAAACCTCCATGTTCCAAGTGATGTAATTGTAGATGCCTCTATGCCTGCAATGCTAAAAAATGGTGCAAGATTATGGGATAAAGAGGGCAAAGAATGCGACACAAACGCACTAATCCCCGATAAAACCTACGCAACTATTTATGAAGCTGTGCTAGAGGATTTACACACAAATGGCACACTAGACCCAAGTAAGCTAGGCAGCGTTTCAAATGTCGGCTTAATGGCAAAAAAAGCTCAAGAATACGGTTCGCATGATAAAACTTTTATCGCAAAAGAAGATGGAATCTTTAAAATCACAGATGCAGAAGGCAACACGCTTCTAGAACATAGTGTAGAAAAGGGGGATATCTATCGCGCAAACACAGCGAAGTTTGATGCTGTGCAAAACTGGATTGACTTAGGAATTGAACGTGCAGACTTAACAGGAAATAAGGCAATTTTTTGGCTAGATTCAAAACGTCCAAGTAACAAAATTATGGCAGACTTAGTCCAAGCAAGATTAAAGGAAAAAGGCAAAGATATTGCAATTCTAGCACCAAAAGAAGCATGTTTGGAATCCCTAAAATTAATTCGCTCTGGAAAAGATGCGATTTCTATTACAGGAAATGTTTTAAGGGATTATTTGACAGATTTATTCCCAATCCTAGAGCTAGGGACAAGTGCAAAAATGCTCTCTGTTGTGCCAATGCTAAATGGTGGGGCAATGTTTGAAACAGGAGCTGGTGGAAGTGCGCCAAAACAAGTTGAACAGCTTGTAGAGGAAAACCACTTGCGTTGGGATAGCTTGGGAGAGTTTTTAGCTCTACAAGCAAGCTTAGAATTCTATGCGCAAAAAACAGGCAAAAAAGAAGCGCAAATCCTTGCAGATTCCCTTGATGTTGCAATTGGTGAGTGGCTAAATAACAACAAAGCTCCTTCACGTAAAGTAAAAGAAGACGATAACAGAACAAGCCACTTCTATCTTTCTCTGTATTTCACACAAGCTCTAGCAAACAACAGTCAGGACTCTACATTACAAAGCTTCTTCAAAGAAATCTTTGCAGAATTAAGCGCAAATGCAGATAAAATCTACCAAGAGTTTATCAATGCGCAAGGCGTTAAATTGGATTTAGGTGGATATTATAAGCTTGATGATACAAAGTGTAATCAAATTATGCGCCCAAGCGCAACTTTTAATGCAATCCTTGCAAAAATCAAATAGCATTAAACGCATTTCTTAAGGCAAGAACTCTTGCTCTTAAGAGATACAAAATATCAAAACCTGCGCAAAACTTGCTGCTAATAGAAAATTACAAATCATTAGCATTAAGACACAAGCAATTAGAAGTCTCTTTTAAACGCGTTTTTAACCTTCCCTTACAAATTATCTTAACGATTCTAATCAAAAGTGCTTATTCCGCCTCAACACGACCTTAATAATTCTTACAAAAATAAAATTTTATTTTTAAAAATTTTATATAAATATTCATATTTTTTAATATTTTTTCCTATAGAATCAAAAACTCCTAGTGAGCAAAAAATCTCTAACATCACATTAAAAAGGTGTGAAAGCTTAGATAAATGCAGCAAATTAAAATGTTTGCTATGCGCATTGTTTTCCATATTTGCATAAAATCCACCCGAATATTGCCTAATAGAGAGCACAACTTCTAATTAACTAATGCTTTTTAAAGCATTTTTCTTTAATATTTTTTGCAATATTACCTAAAAATACTTTTTCTTCTTCTGTGATACTAGGTAGATTTATCATAATTATTCTTATAGAAAAGTTTTCTATAATTATTTTGATTAAAATCTTAATGCAAATTTCTATTGGTATCATCTTTAAAGGGATTATTTCTATAAGAAAATATTAAAGAAGTCTTATAAACAAAAAGAAAGAAAAATTTGCTCTTTCTCACTAGCAAGTGAAGGACAAACTTAAATTTAATGTGGGCACATTATGCAAACTCCACTATGGTGAGTGCATTGAATTTAAAATTAATCCCAAATGATTATGATGGAAAAATCTATCAAGTGCAATATATAAATAAACTTTTAACTTATAAAATTGAAGACATTAAAGAGAATCTACCAACAATTATAACAACAAAGCTTTCTTGCTTTAACTATGAGCTTGAATATAGGGCAATTTTTGAAGATTGCAACAAAGCTATCAAAGACATTACAGCACACAAAAAACACTTATCAGCCTCCCAAATAGCGTTTCTTAATCTCCTTATTCTCTAGCATATTTTTTGCTAAATCCTCCATTACAATCTTGCCATTCTCTAGCACATACGCTCTATCTGCAACCTTGAGTGCTGCAAAAGCGTTTTGTTCCACTAGCAAAATTGTGATTCCATTTTCTTTTAAATTTAAAATGATTTCAAAAAGTTCTCCCACAACCTTTGGTGCAAGTCCAAGGCTAGGCTCATCAAGCATTAAAAGCTTAGGCTCACTCATTAATGCCCTAGCAATTGCGAGCATTTGCTGCTCACCTCCACTCATCGTGCTAGCAATCTGCTTATAGCGCTCTTTTAAGCGCGGAAAAAGTGCATACATTTTCTCACGCATCACTATAAAATTTTCATCATTATTATACGCACCCATTCGTAGATTCTCATCAACGGTAAGTCCTGTAAATACACGACGTCCCTCAGGCACAAGTGCGATTCCACGTTGGACAATCTTATAAGTAGGCACTCTTGAAATATCTGCTCCAAAAAAGCATACTTTTCCTTTAGTTTTCACGCTATGCACGATTCCATTTAAGCTTGAAGTCTTGCCAGCACCATTGCTCCCAATTAATGTAATAATTTCATGCTCTTCAATATGAAAACTTATGCCCTTTAGCCCAGCAATCAAGCCATAATGCACTTCTAAATTCTCAACTTGTAGCATAAAAATCCCCTAAATACGCAGCAATCACCTCTGCATTATTAATTGCTTCTTGTGGCGTTCCGCAAAAGAGTTTTTTACCATAATCTAGCACCAAAACTTGCTCACATAACGCATTAACAAAAGGCATGTCATGCTCTATTAATAGCACACTTAAATCAAAATCTTTTTGCATTTTGAAAATCAATTCACTTAACTCTTTTGTTTCTTTTGGATTCATTCCAGCTGCTGGCTCATCAAGCAATAGAAGTTTTGGATTTGTCGCTAATGCCCTTGCAATCTCTACTTTACGACAATCTCCATAACTTAATCCACTAGCATTTAGATATATTTTATCGCCTAAACCCATATAGTCTAAAAGCCACTCTGCACGTTCTTTAATGCGTCTCTCCTCTTTAAAATAGCGTCCAACACGAAATGCTGCTTCAAAAAAGCTGTATTTTGCGTCATTGTGCAAACCAATTAGCACATTATCTAGCACACTCATAGAGCTAAAGAGGCGAATATTTTGAAAAGTGCGAGCAATACCTAAATTTACAATCGTATTTGGTTTATAACGTGAAATATTCTTACTAAGGAAAGTTACTTTACCAGAGTTTGGCTTGTAGTTTGCGGTAATGATATTAAACATTGTTGTTTTGCCCGCTCCATTTGGACCAATAAGTCCAAAAATCTGTTTAGATTCTACCTTAAAACTTACGTTATCAATTGCTTTTAAACCACCAAAGGCAATGCTGACATTTTCAACCTCTAAAATCATCACTGCCTTCTTTTAAACCATCTTATCTTTGTAGGATGTAAATCCCAAAGTTCATTTTTACCCATAATCCCCTCTCTTGCAAAAAGCATAATACTAAGCAAAATCACCGAGAAAAATACCATTCTAAGACCAGGATATGAGCCAAAATCTGTATTAAAGAATATTAAAGGCTGATCTAAGAATCTCAACCACTCACCTCCACCAACAACCAAAATTGCACCCAAAATCGCTCCTGTTGTGCTACCTAAGCCACCAAGCACAATAATGATTAAAAGCTGGAACGTTAGCTCAAAGCCAAAAATCTTTGGATCAATAGTTGTTAGCCAAACTGCCATAAGTCCGCCACCAACTCCTTCTAAAAACGCACTTGTGCTAAAGGCAAAAGTTTTTATTTTAAAAGTATTAATCCCCATAGCAATAGCAGCATCTTCATCATCTCTTACAGCCTTCATTGCGCGTCCATACTTAGAATACACAATTTGTAAGATTAAAATAACAGATGCAGTGGCAAAAATCCCACTCCAAAAAAACACTGTTATATTCGCACCATTAGCAAATGCATGGGTATAAAGATAATGGAAAAACCCGCTTAATGTAGAATCTCCACTGCCTAGTGCGAACAAAGCTTGCTCAATGTAGCCCACCACGGAATCGTGATTATTTGGAATCTCATTTAAGCCAATCGCACCATTTGTCCATTGCGGATTATTAATTGCTAGAATCTTAATGATAAATCCAAAGCCAAGCGTAACAATAGCTAAATAATCTCCGCGCACACGAAACACTGGAAAAGAGAGCAAAATTGCAATAACAGCCGCCACTAAGCCACTGCAAAAAAGTGCTGGTAGCAACTCACTATATAGACTAAGGACAAAAGGATGTGGATCGCTTAGCTGAAACATACTCCATTTTAAATCCTCATCTAAAAGCATTAATGCTGTGATATACGCACCAATGGCGACAAATCCATTTGGCTCTAATGAGAGCTGTCCAGTAACTCCATTGATGAGATTATAACTCACTGCTAAAATAATAAAAATCAAAATATTATTAAAAATTCTAAGTGCGTAATCTCCAAGCAAACTCTGCGCAGTAAAAATTACACAAATTGCACAAATGTATAAGCATATATGGAATCCCAAAGTCGCTATCATCGGAGCTTTTACATACAAAGTTTTAACCATCGCAAACCCCTAGAAACGACTTTTCTCTAAACGCCAATCACCCATAATTCCAATAGGGCGGAACAATAGAACTAAAATTAAGAATAAAAATGCAAACGCATCTTTATAACCACCAAGCTCAGGAAATAGCGCAACTGCCATCACTTCCGTAAAACCCAAAATAAATCCCCCAAGCACCGCGCCACCAACACTCCCAATCCCTCCAAGAACAGCAGCTGCAAAGGCTTTTAAACCAATCAAAACACCCATTAGAGGCTCAATTGTTGGATAAGAAATCGTATAAAAGATTCCACCAATCCCCGCTAGCATACTACCAATAGCAAATACAAGCGCAATGATTGTATTAACATTAATCCCCATTAAACGCACCGTATTAATATCAAATGCACTTGCGCGAATCGCCATTCCTTGTTTTGTATAATACAAAAAGCGTAAAAGAAAAATAAGAAGCAAAAGCGTAACAATAGGCACAATAATTGTAATTGCCGTTAAATTCACGTCAAAGAACGTGAGTGGTCGCATAAAAAACTCTGGGGCACTAAAAAATCTAGGCGTAGAGCCAAAAAACACATTAAACACATTCTCCAAAAAGAAACTCACGCCAATTGCAGTGATTAACATAGAGATTCTAGGTGCACTACGCAAAGGAGCATAGGCAATTTTATCAATCAAAATACCCAAGATTCCGCACAAAATAACCGCAAGAATCGCTGAAACATAAAAAGGAATCTCAAACGCACTCACAGCAAAAAACACTAAAAATGCACCTACCATCATAATGTCTGCATGCGCGAAATTAATCAAACGCAAACAACCATACACCATTGTATAGCCAATGGCAATGAGTGCATACATACTGCCTAAGCTTAAGCCATTAATGCACTGCTGAAAAAATGTCAAAATATCCAAAATATGAACCTAAACGCGCATTAAGGATTTACTATTGTTTTAAAATGAAGTTTGCCATCTTTAACTTCGTTGATTACAGCACTGCGCACAGATTCACCATTTTCTAAAGAAAATTTACCACTAATTCCTTCGTAATCCTTGACATTGCGGATTTTATCATTAATACAGACCTTATCTTTTGCGCCACAAGCTTCAATTGCTTGCACTGCAATTCCATAAGCATCTGCTAGAATCACACTAAAGGAGCTTACAGGTTCTTTATAAGTTGCTTCATAGTCTTTCAGGAATTGCTCACCCCTTAGCGTTTGTTTAGCACTTGTTGAGTAATAATCTGTTACCATATATCCATTACCCGCATCTTTTGCAACATCAAAGAAAATTTTATTAGAAACAAGTCCATCGCCACCAATTGTTGGCACATTTAAGCCTAATTGTTTTGCTTGCACAGCAATTAGAGCTCCTTCATTGTAATAGATTGGCAGATATAAAACATCAGGATTTTTTGCTTTGATGCTTGAAATTTGCGCTTTGAAATCTTTTGTTCCAGCCTGTGCATTTGCTTCAATCACCACTTCTCCACCAAGTTTTTTAAACTGATTCCTAAAAGCGCGCGCAAGTCCGATAGAATAATCACTGCTATTGTCAAACAAAACTGCAGCCTTTTTAAGTCCCAAATCTTTAAACGCCAAATTTGCTGCAATAATCCCTTGAAAACTATCTGCAAAACTCACACGAGAGACAAATTTCTTACCCTTTGTTACCCTATCATTTGTCGCGACAGGAGCAATCAAAGGAGTCTTAGAATCATCTGCGATTTTTGTCATAGCAAGAGCATTTGTAGAAATCATCGGACCAATTACAACACTTACTTTATCGCTTGAAACAAGCTTTTGCATAGCATTTGCAGATTCTATTTTATCGCTTTTATTGTCAATAAAAACCAATTCAATCAAATCGCCATCTTTTGTTTTGTTTTGCGCTCTATGTGCTAAATCAATTCCACGTTTTCCTAACTCTCCAAAACCACCCACTGCCCCACTAATTGGTAATACGATTCCGATTTTCACATTTTCTGCTTGCAAGATACTTGCCAACATTCCACACACTAAAGACAAGACTAAAACCGCTTTTTTCACTTAAAAACTCCTACAAAAAAATTTTTTGATTATAGAGAACTGCGACTTTAAAACAACTTTAGACAAGACTAAAAATCAAAATTCATAAAATTTGTACAACTTACAAGAGATTAACGGAAAGCTTAAAAAAGGAGGTTAGGATAGATTTAACAAGATTGCAAAAGCTAAAAGCGGAATCCAAAAATGGATTTCACTTTTAAAACTTTAAAACTTACTGCGCGTTAGCTTTTAAATTTAAAGAGATATCTACCTCATCACTCACAGCATTATCTTTAAAAACGCTTCCCCACTCTAATCCAAACTCAGAACGTTTTATCCTAGCTTGCGCACTCACTTCAAGCGCATTACCTTTTAGTGTTTCTTTGCTTGTTAGCACCACTGGCTTTGTTACATCTTTAATTGTTAAATCCCCATAAATCTTCCCTGCTTCATATTTTGTCATTTTAAAGAACATTTTAGGAAATTTTTGTGCGTCAAACATATCTGAAGCTTGCAAATGCGCATCACGTTTTTCATTTTGAGTATCAACGGAGGTCATATCAATCTCCCCCTCAAGCGTTTTAAAACTTTTTGTCGCAGTATCATAGTCAATGTTTGCACTAAAATTTTTAAACACGCCATCTACTTTTGTGATTTTTATATGCTTTACACTAAAGCCAACTTTTGAATTTGTTACATCTATGGCATACGGAGCTGCTAAAGCTGGAAAACTAAGAGCTGCCACCAAACTTGAAACAAGTAGAAATTTTTTCATTGTCAAATCCTTACAAAAAATTTAGAGCTAAATTATACACAAAAAACACTAACAAATATTAAACGATACTTTTAAAACCTTCTGCTATAATGTGCTAAATTTTTACAAAGGAATCCTAATATGCAAACACTCCTAAAATACACACTCTCGCTACTCTTTTCTCTTGTATTGAGCACTCAATTTCTCTATGCAGAATCCCCAAAAGAAGAACGTGATTACATTATCTTAGATAACCCATTGAATGTGCCTAAAAATTCTATTATAGAAATCTTTAATGTCGGTTGTCCACATTGTGCTAGTATGAATAAAATCTTACCAAATCTCTTTGGTGTTTTATCAAAAGAAGTGGAGTTTATCCCCTATCACATTATTACAGGTGCACCCTTTAGCGCACAGGCTTCTGAAGTCCTTGCTGTTAGCCTAAGCCTAGATAAAGCACAAAATCTATCACCAAAAGATTCCAATTCTCGCTTCAAACGTGCTTTGGATTCCTATTTTAGTGCAAACTTCCAACAAAAAAAACGTTTTATTAATGCAGAATCCTTTATTGCCCATGGCTTAGAAGCCGCAGAGATCACACAAGAAACATTTAACACTACACTAAAGCGCACAGACACGCAAGCACTATTAAAGACTTGGCAAAGTGCTGTTGAATATGCAAGATTTCAAGGTGTGCCAAGCTTTATTATTAGTGGCAAATACCTAATTCTAGCGCAAGGCTTAAAGAGTGAAGAGGACTTTATTTACAAGGTTGATTACTTGTTAGGACTTAATTAACAAAAATTTAGCAATATCTTCACATTTTATTAACAAAGGGTTTTTATAATTGCATTTGCAAATTTACAAAAGGAGCAAAAATGAAAACCTTAAAATTATTTGGAACATTAGTGGTGGCGGCAATTTTCTCAACTTCAGCAATGGCAGATTATGATTTTGATGTGCATGGGCAAATTTCAGCAGTAGATCAAGTCAAAAAAACAATTACACTCTCAGGTCCAGGTGGTCAGCTAGTAGTTCAAGTCTTACCTTATACTGAAATTAAAGGAGATGACTGCGGTGCATTTGGGCAAGATATATATGGTAGTTTTAGAGATTTAACCGTTGGAAAATTTGTCAAAGTAGAAGCTGTGCCTTATGGTGGATACAATGCTTACAATCAAAGCAATGCTGAAGCTATCAACCCATCTACTGGACTTCCGCAAAATATGCAACTCACTGCAAAAGAGATTGAATGGAAATGCTACCCTAGAGCCTACTAATGCCACTCCAAAAGAGGGGCATTTCTTCTCTATATTTAACAGATATTAGAAGTATTCCAAAAGCTTCCATTGATTTGAGTTTTACAAATAACATAATTTCTAAATCTTGTCTGTAATATTGGAATTGGCTTATATGTGCGACATTTTTTCCAAAAAGAATGCAGATCTCCTTGATAAGTCAGCCCTTCAATATCATAAAAAGCTTTTCCTACTACTTTTAATGGGCAATTATGATGAAGTGCGGATAAACCAACCGTACTATTAACCACCACGCAGCCCCTAGCATTCACCAAAAGTGTAGGCAAGTGCAAATCATGCACATACAAAATCCTTCCCTCTACATTAAATTTCAAGCTTAAATCCTCTATCAACTTCGCGTAATTTTTATACCCTCTATCCATAGGATGATGTTTAAAAACCAAATAAGACTTTGCCTTTGCATGATTTGCAAAAGACAATATTGTCTCCTCTATGAATCTTTCAATTGTTTTGTTGTAGTGATGAGAAATTTGCGTGTCATTATGCACTTGTAGAATTGCCAAAAAATACTTTTGTTTAAGAGATAAAATTTTTGCATTTAGACTTTTTTCTGTAAATTTATATTTATGTTTTCTACACAAAGACAAAATCCAAGGTAAAAAATCAAAGAGCTTTAAGCTTCTGTGGTGTGTGCTATTATCAAAATACCACCCCAATAAGAATGCAAATAGCCAATAAAGAAACGCAGAAAAAGCCATCTTTGAAAAAGTGCTCGGAAACATTTTAGATTCAAACTTTTTTAAATGACTATTCAAATAAAAACTTTTATCTCTAGGGAGTGTTGAGTTAGCATTAACGCCGTCTTTTTCAAAAGTAATGAAATTTGGACGAATATAGCCCTCTTCAAAAATCCAAATTTCAATCCCCATTTCTTTAGCAACCTTAACGGCAATCTCATGAATTTTTCTGCAATCGTTAAACATAATCACAACTTGAATATTTTTCTCTCGAAATGTATCTCTATAAAACTCTTCAAGGTGCGCTATATTCCCGCGATAATTTATGCTTTTAAAAGGATAAAAAAAAAAATCTCCTCCATTGAAATTTATTTTATAAACATTGGATTCTGCGGATTCTACAAGACATTTTGAAATCTTATGAAAAAAATTCCCAACAGGACCTTGCAACAATACAATATTTTTTTTAGAAAATTGTTTTAACTGATGTCTTAAATCCATTTTTTTAAGATAAACTCCGCTACTCTTCTTGTTTTTCTCAAGATAAAAGTTCTAAGATCCACAAAGAATCTCAAATGAAACTTAGAAAAATAATCTTTCTGCATTTTTAACATTATATCTAAAGTAACCTCAACTTCACATAAATTTTTATTTTTAGGATGAATGTATCTAGGATAAACTATCAATACTCCAGCGACTAACTCTTCAAGACTTAATGTTCTTGTGCGTCTTGTTATTTTATGTTCATCTTGTGTTAGTCCCCAACCTGCATAAAATGGCATACCATAAACAAAAACTTTTTTACCCCTCAAAAGTGCGTCAAATCCTCCTGTAGAAGTGATTGTATGCACTTCATCGCAAACTGCTATCGCGCTATCTATGCTCACATTCTCCAAAATACAATCGCAATACTTTAAAATAACCTCTTTCTCTTTTAGTCCTTTGCGATTTCCGCTTAAAACATCAGGATGTGGCTTATAAACAATATAAGCACCAGGATTATTCTCTCTTACTTTCTGCAATAATGTTAATGTTGTATATCCCATTCCACCAAGAATAATTGAAGCATCATCTTCTACTTGTGCTAGGATTAATATGATCTTTTTATACGTGTTAATCCTTAATTCTTTGTGCCACATAGCATTATACTTTGAAAATTTATGACGCACTATATTCTCTATAAGAGACTTTGCACGTTTTTTTAGCCTAGCATCAAAAACATAGCATTGTAGAATCTCCTCAAGATCACTAGGCAAACTTGGATCAACATATAATCCTTTGCTATCAACAATCAAAGAAAAAGGTCTTGTCAAATCAGATCCCAAAGATATAGAGCGCAAAAAACCATCTTCAACCAAATAAATTTCAGCTGCATTAATACCTAACTCCTGCAATACAGCAATCAATGTTTGCTTAGTGTATTTTTTGCCCCATATAAAAAATTTGTCTTCTTGATTTAATTGATATTTTCTTAAGGCATTTAAAGAGTTTAAGAAAATTATTTTATTATTTTTAGCCCTAAAAAATGGCTTCATAAACCATCTCTTCCACATTAAAAAACCAAGAAAATATAAATTTCCAGAATTTATCTGCTCTATTTTTTTATATTTTGCCAAAGTATTAATAGTGTCAAAAATATCGCTTTTTTGCTCCAAATAAGGATTAAAATACTCACTATAAAGTATATAACTTGCTGCAAAAACTTCTTTAAGCGTTCTTTTTCTTATTCTCCGCTCACAAACTAACTTATCTTGTGTTAGTCCCCAACCTGCATAAAATGGCATACCATAGCAAACACACTCGCAACCCACCATCAAAGCTTCAAACCCCATACCAGAAGTCTTAGTATAAACCTTTTCAAAATGCTCTAAAAGCTCTATGGGATTATAATTCTCTTCTAATAACACACATTCTTTTGGAATCTCTTTTATCTCTATATCGCTTTGTTTTTTTCCGCTTAAGACATCGGGGTGAATTTTAATATAAATTTTACTCTGCGGATTTTCTTTTATAGCATCATTAATGATGTCCAAAGTAGAAAAACTCTTTGCCAAGCCATATTGCAAAGACATATCATTTGCTACTTGAGTAATCACTAAAACACGTTTTTTATTCTCTGAAAAAAAATCTTTAGGGAGGGAGAGATTGTTGTTATATTTACTAAGTTTCTCTTTTTTAATGCACTCCATAGCCAAGTTTGCATCGGCTAAAAGCTTATTGTCAAATTCATAAGTGTTTAAAATTCTCTCTAATTTACTTTCGCTTGTTGCATCATAATAGATTCCAATATCATCTTTAACGAGAGAAAAACTAGGACTATTTTCAACACCCAAATCCAAAGAGCGCAAAAAACCATCTTCTAGAAGCTCAAGGCTTCCATTAAACTTACTCGCACAAAAAGACGCAAACAATCCTGTGCGCTTCCTTCCCCAACCCCTAAAAACTCTTTTATCAAAAATTTGCAATACATTATTGCAATAAAAAGCATATCCTTTAAACATTTCTACCTCTACACCATAAGGCAAAATTCATACCTTAGCCCCAATTACCCACTTAAATTTTAAGGCTTCAGGCACAAATATAATCCATCAAATTCTTGCTGTAATTTTTGGAAACCATCTTTGAAAAAATTTTGAATCCTTAAAAAAATCTCTAGGGTTATACGCTAACTTTTTAAAAAGTTTATAAAGTCTTGTATGAGAAATTTTAGCTTGCAAGTAGCTTGGCATAACCAACGCAAATAGCCAAACCAAAAATCCTCCTTTAATCTCATGAATATATGGCTTATAAAGCATGGCTTTTAAACTATACTCTACTTTGTCAATAGAAGCTAAATCCAAATAGCTTTTAAGACCGATTCTAATTTTATAATACTCTATTGCATAAACTTTATTATAAAACCTTCCTCTTTTGTATGTTTTCTTATAACTAGATTTTCCATAGCTATAAAACCGATTCCTTAAGAAATGAATAAATAAAATAACCTTATCATAATCAACACGCAAATCGCTTCTTAAAAGATGCAATAAATCTTCCGCGCTCTTAGCTTGATAGTTGATTCCACAAAAATGATAAAAGGCATTTGCACAACATATACAAGGCTTACGCATCATCATAGCATAGACACCAACTCCAGAATTTAGAGTTACGACAACATCGCTAATTGTCAATAAATCAATAATATTTGTATCCTCTCTAACAAGTGTTAAGTTTTTAAACTGATATTCTAAATGCTTGGTTAAAGGATGTTTTTTTAGTAAAAATAGATGTGTTTCTTTAAGTTTTTCTGCAAGATTATCAAGAATATCCAAAAAACCCTCATACGAAAATGGCTCATAGGTAAAATACTGCACAACGCTATCACTTACAACTTGCAATGGGACAAACACAATAGTCTTTCCTGATATTGTAAATTGCTCCTTTAAAGCTGTAAGATTCCTTTTGCCTTGCTCCTCCAAAAAAACTTCCCCATTAAGGATAGAATCTATATACTCTTTGCATTCTGCAATCTCCTTATCCCCTAAGGGTTGATTCCAATTTTTTTCATGGTATGTTATAGAATCCCAGTTAAATCCATTTTCATCAAAAAACCAACTATCAGGTAATGCACCCCTATCAAAACAGATAAAAGGAATATTTTGTCTTTTAACAAAATTATAGATTTCTAATCTCTTAGGTTTGCCATAAGGGTTTGGAAAGAAAATTTTATCAATACGATTTTCTTGTAAATATTGCATAAAAACTTTTTCTTCAAATGTATCAGAGCTAAAAAATTCTTCCTCTCTTGCACAAATGACATGACCTAAATAGGGCAACACCCCAACAATAACATTTAAGAGGGTTTTTTCTTTTGAAACTAAAAGCAAAATTCTTTTCTCGCCAAAATCCCTAGTGTATAATGGGGAAATTTTATGTGTTTGTAATTGTTTTAAATGTTTATAAAATAAACCTTTATTTTCTTGTCTTCTTGATAGATATCCATTTTGATTTGGGCTTTCGTGATAGAAATGATACATATAAATGCCATAAAAACTCATTTCATAACCCTTTAGAGAAAACCAAGCTCTAAATCCCTTAAATGTTCTTAAATTCCACCAACCTTCATCAAAACAGAGATTTTTTGGCATTTTTTCAAATTTTACTGCTGAAAAAAGTAATCGCGCAAAAAAATCATGGTCTTCATAACTATGTCCAACAAATGTATCATCATTCCCACCAAGCATTAAAAACTTATAGCGGTTAATAATAATAGAGCTTGAAACTAATGAAAAATACTGGATGAAGTTTAATTGACCACTTATTAAATCCTCTTGTATCAAGATATCCCATTTTTGTTTGTCTTGATGCTTAATAAAATCACTACCTTCTTTGGTTAAATAAATCACGGGCAAAACAAAAAACTGATTTAAATTCCTAGCAATATTTTTGATTTCCATAAGATTTATAATCTTATCAAAAGAGGCTTGTGAGACATAACAATCAACGTCTAAAAACATCAAAACATCAGCTCTTGCAAAAGAAGCTCCAAGATTTCTGCATTGTCCTTGAGAGAAATATTTGACTTGATTTTTATCTTTTAAATACCTATGCCCATTTTTCTCAATAATTTCTCTTAAATCATTTTCCAAAGAAGAATAACCTTCCACGAAAATAAACTCAATATTCTGGCAAGATTTAAATGCAAGGGCTTTTTGGATAATTCTCTCTTGGATAAAAAGCCTCTCCGCACTTAACCCAAAGGGAATAATAACAGAAAGTTCTATTGGATTTTTATCCATGGATTCTCATCTCACCCTACATTTTCAAAACAACATTTGTAGCAATTGCAATTTGATATAAAATCTGTGTTAGCATTCCAAAAACTTGCAGATTTTGCGTATCTACCTTTGGAAGAACTAGAATAGAATCTCCTGCTTTAATCGCAGCATAATTCCATCTGCCATTATATTTACTAGCTTTTCCACTATTGTTGATAACAAGAACTCTAGCAATATCAGCCCTATTGCTATAACCTCCTGCTAACTCTATATAATACTTCAAATCTTTTGCATTCGTATAAACAAAAGCTCCGGGTATGGACACTTCTCCTTGCACAATCACTAAATTATTTTTATTAGGGACATTAATCCTATCACCATCTTCAAGCACCACAGATGCGTATGTCCTCACATCATCAATCACAATTTGCCCCTTAGGCTCCACCTGCTTTGCACGCTCAATAAACTCTAAAATTGTCCTTGCCTGCGTTGCTCTAATAGCAGCTTGTTCTGCATTCACAGAGGAACTTGTAAGTGCTAAAGTTTCAAGCTCTTTAAGTTGCGCACTAATCAGCTCTTGTTGCATCATGGCAACACTTTTTCTAAAGACCTGCAACGCATTAATATCAGACTGATTATTCGCCACTATCATCTTTGCAACATCTGCTAGAGTTGTCCCTTTTCTTACGACAATAGAGCGCAACCCATTGTGTTCACCCTCAATATTAATATTGATATTCTCTGCTACATAATCTGGTCTAAACTCTACTTCATCTCCTGCATAAAGCTTCACTTCTGCAAATTGCTTTTTATCATACGCACTCACTAGAAGTTGCCTATCTTGCCTATGGCTTCTTACAACTGCATTGGTAACAATAGGCTTTACACCCGCTACTTTAGCAATGTCAGATAAATTATGAATCGTATTCCCTAATTCAAACCTAAAAGGCTTTTGCACATCCCCTTTTACAAAAACATAGTCTTGCACACTGCCAACTAAAATCACATCCCCTGCTCTAAAGGGAAAAAGCTCCATCTTTCCATCTAATAAAAAATCATACAAATCCACTTTTTTTACAACTTGATTATTACGCAAAATCTGTATATCCCTAAAACTTCCATACTCTAAATTAATACCCGCAGCCTTGTCTATGTATTGAATAATGGAATCTGAACTTAATCCTTCATAAAGCCCGGGCTTATTAACATTTCCTGTAACGAACACGGAGATATTTTGATAAATATCTAAATCTGCATAAACAAAAACATTGCTCTTATACACTTTATTAATGGATCTTGTAATAACCTTTACCAACGCACTATTTTTTACACCCAAAAGATTAATTGCTCCAACCATAGGAATGAAAATATTTCCTTGTGAATCCACAACTAAAGTGCTAGAAAAATCCACAGCCCCCCAAATTTTAACATTAACCCTATCCCCAATGGCGAGCTTATAGTCAGGATTATAAATATGTTGTTTAAATTGTGTAAAATTCCCATTAAATAAATGCTCACCAAAAACTCTAACAAAAGACTCCTCTAGTTTGATTTCTATATCTTCGTTTTTTTCTGCTGGATTTTCCCCCATAGAATTAGTTTTTTGAGAATTAACTCTCGTTTCTGTGACTTCATCTTTTGCTTGAGTACCTGCCATCTGTGAAACATCTACTGCACCAAACACTAACAAAGGTAAGACTAGTATGAATAAGATTCTTTTCATTTTAATATCTATGCTCCTCTATAATCATTCTAATAAACTTAATAATTCCAAAAATCAATGAAAAAACCATAAAAGCTGTAAGGATATTATAGATTTTTTCAGGATATTTTGCGCTTTGCGGTAAGCTTGGGCTTTGTATTACAACAACTTGTTTAATTTTTCTTAATGCTTCAATTCTTGCTGTTTCATAGGCTTTTAAAGCTGTTGTGTAAGCATTTTCAGCAAAAGTAACTTCAATGGAAAGCTCTTGAAATTGTGCAGCAAGATCATTTAATCTTTGAGATGTTTTAGGAGAAGCAATTTTATTTTTTTCTATACGCAACTGCTTCTTTAAAGCTGTAATCTCCGCTTTAATAGTAACAATTTGTGGGGCGCTTTCATTAATATAGCTCTGCATCATTAAAAGCTCTGCCTCCTTTGCAGCAATCTTGCTTTCAAGATTTCCTATCAAACTTAATCTTCCCTCTGCTTGTTTTAAGGGGTCAAAGATTCCATTTTTATTTTGAAAAGCCAAAAGATTCTCTTTTGCCTTTTGATACCTTTGCTTAAACTGCAAAAGCTCTTTCTCTGCAAATTCCATTTGTTCTCTAGCTGCTCTATGGGAAATCTCATTAATAAATTTTTCACTTTCTTTTACAATCGTTGAGGCAATAAGATATGCACTTTCTGCATCAAAGCCCTCCACATTAACTTGCAAAATACCACCATCACCTAACCCATGGGATATTTTTACACGGCTTTGGTAGTATTTCAAAAAGCTCTCCTGTTTAGATTCTAATGCAGCACTATAAAAAATATCAATTTTTTGTTTTTCATAGAGTTTTCTTATATCAATTTTCTCCTCTAAAATCTTTAGCATATCTAGTGAATGGATATAGGATTTTAAAAACAAAATATCTTCATTAGAAAAAGATCCATTATTAAGCAAAGAAGATAAACCATTAATTTCTCCTGTGCTTTGCGTGGTTGCCTTCACGCTTAAAATACTCTCGCTGACATAACGATCTGCTGCTATGAAGATATAATAAAATGCAACCAATAATGTCAGAATAATGACAACTTTAAAAGAATATAAAATTTCTAAATTTTCAATTCTTTTGAGAAATTTATTCATTAATTTTTCCTTGATACACTGCTATGCCTTCCTCTACATCATCATAAACGGTTGCTTTGCCATCTTGCATAAACACGATTTTATCGCACCACTGCTTAATCTCTGCTACATTGTGTGAAACCATAATTACCTTAGATTTAGACAATCGCTCTTTATAGACTCTGTTACTTTTTTCCTTAAACTTTGGGTCTCCAACTGCACCTGCTTCGTCAATTAAATAATAATCAAAATCAAAAGCCATGCTTAATCCAAAAGCAATTCTTGCACTCATTCCAGCAGAATAAGTTTTCATAGGTTCATCAAAAAATTTACCAATTTCTGCAAATTCTTCCACAAACTTTACTTTCTCTTCTAGGGCATCTTTTTTATATCCATAAACTCTAGAAATAAAACGTACATTATCCCTTGCAGAAAGACTAAATTGAAAAGCCCCTGATAAGCCCAAAGGCCATGATAATTTTTTATCAATAATAATCTTGCCTCTATCAGGCAATAAAGATCCGCTAAGAAGTTGCATTAGTGTAGATTTACCTGCCCCATTTCTACCCATTAATCCTATACTACAATTATCTGGAAATTCAAAGGTTAAATCCTTAAAAACATAATGTCTGCCACCTTTTGTTAGAGGGTAAGATTTTGTCAGATTCAACAACTTTATCATCTCGTTGCAATTAACCTTTCTCTAGTAAAATAATAAAAAAACAATCCTACAAAAAGAATGACAGCTAAACAAGTCAGCGGGTAATAGTAATTGTAATCATCTAATAAAGGATAATTTTCAAAAAAATGAAACTTCAAAAGCTCCATAATGTGCAACAAAGGATTATAATAAAGATATTCAAGAATGGGCTTTGGAACAATCCATACAGGAAACACAACAAGAGATGTCCAATACAAGATTATATGAGCATATACAAAAAGCTTTTGTATGGGTTCAGAAAAATGTCCTGCTATCGCAAAACACATTCCCATTGCAAAACCAAATAAAACTAGCATGACAAAGGAAAACATAACCTCCAACACATATTGCGGAATCACATGCATACCAAAAAACCAACCCGCTAAAAACATCACACAAACAAAAATCACAAAATAAATGCAAAATTCCAATAATGCTCTAGCGATAAATACATGAATTGGGCGTATGGGCTTATAAGAAAAAAGCCTCACATTTGCTCCAATGCCACTTAATATCTGTGTAATAATGCTTCTAAACATAAAAAATGGAATTATACCAACGACTAAAAACATAAAAATTGAAATTCCATCGGGCACAACTTGATGGTGAAATTTCCTAATTGTAGCAACTATTGAGGCAATCACTAAAACCACCGTCATAGGCTCACCCACCACCCAGAAATATCCCAAGTATTTATTGACTCCAAACCTAGTCTTAAGCTCTCTAAAAAAAAGAGCATGCACAACATCAATCATTTGTTTCCATTTTTCTCTTTTTTGATTCTTTCATTCTAGCATTGCTAATCTTACAAACCATTGAATCCCCTACCTTGCTATAATTATTTTCCAATTGTCTGCTCTGTAAGTCTTTTTTTAAGAACTAAATCTATAATAGGCTGTTCTCTTTTGTTTGCTTTCTCACAATGGTTTTCATCAAAAAAATCTGTAATTTTTATAATAACTTTTGCCCACTTTTTATGCCTCTCTCTCCAAGCATGAGAGGACAAAGATTCCCAAGCATACCCATTAAATAATGTCGCATTAACAAAATTGTCAAGCGCCCTTACACCTTGTCTTACTCTAGCAGTTTTTCCAAATGTCCCTACAATAACGATAAAAAGGTACCCTATTACCGCCAAAGGCACAAGCGCACAAAGTAAAATCGTGCCTGCTAATTTTTCTCGCATTGCTCTCTCTTGGTAAATTTAATACGCATTCCATTAGCAGAACGAATTGTCAATCTCCCTACAATATCAGGAACAAAATTTTCTTCTAGCTCTAACTCATATTTTCTAAGAATATTTGCAAGAATTAATACAGATTCTTGCATAGCAAACCCCTGTCCTATGCAGATTCTCTCTCCCATTCCAAAAGGCATATAAGTATCTTTTTTAATATTATCTTTGTTTTCATGCCTTGTTGGGTCAAACGTATGGGGATTCTTCCAAAATTTCTCATGTCTATGGATAAGCCAAGGAGCAACAACAACTCCTGAACCTTTTTTTATAAGTTTATCTCTCATTTTCCTATCCTCTCTTGTCTCTCTTGCAAAAAAACCAACTGGTGGATAAAGCCTTAAAGCTTCTTTAAAAACATTTGCTACATATTTCATTTCTTTAATATGCTCTATTTCAAAAACTCCATTGCCTACAACTTTGATAATTTCCTCATAAGCCTTTTGCTGTTCTTTAGGAGATATGCTTAAAATATAAAGCGTCCATGTTAAAGAGCTTGCAGTTGTTTCATGCCCTGCTAAAAAAAGCATAGAGACTTGGTCTAAAATCTCCTCAAATGTAAATTTTTGGTTAGTTTCTGCATCAACAACTTGCAACAAAGAAGATAAAATATCTTCATACTTACCTATATCATTTTGCGCATTATTGTATCTAGGCTGGATAATATCAGATAGAATTTTACGAATCACAGATGCTGCTTTTAGTCTTTTATTTTCTCCTAAAAATCTTGAAAGCCATTTGGGAAAACAAAACATCTCTCTTAAAGCAGTCTTAGTGGTCTCCTCTTGCACTGTTTCAAATGCTTCTAAAACAAGTTTTCCTTTTTGTTCATCTAATTTTGAAGATAAAATTGTTCTAAAAATTACATCAGCAGTTACAAAAGTCATTATTTCATCAACTTCAACAATCGCACCATTTTGATAATTTGTAAGTTTTGTCATCATATCATCAGTAGCATCACGCATAAGATTAAACACTTTAGAAACTCTTGTCATTTCAAAAGAAGGTCTTAAAAGTTCTCTTTGTTTTTTCCACACTTTATCATTGGTTGTAAAAATACTTGCGCCTAAGAGAGGTTCTAAAAGCTCATGTAAAAGCTGACTCTTAGGAAAATTTTTTACATCCTCTACCATAATGCGTCTAACTTGCTCTGGGTCATTAACAACATATAAATCAAATCCGGGCATTTTAACTCTACCCATCATCATTTTATAACTCCTCTCATACAACCCATCTAGCCAAGACCTTCTCTTAAATAAAAAGGTTGCAAGAGTAGAAGCTTTTGTTTTGTAAGGCTTTGGGTGGAATGGACACTGCCCCATAAACACTCCTTATTTTATCTTATTCTCAAGCATTGCACTGCCGATAACAAAATCAAAAAAATCATATCTCCCCTTAATCTGCGTGGCAAACAAATATAGAAAATGTGCTTTATATTTATCCCTTTTAATGCCTTTATATTCTCTAGGTTGATAAAGCGTATGGAATTTAGCAGATAAATATTTCGGGGTAAATTTTGCCTTAATTCCGCTTGTTTTTAGAAAATCTACTTGCGGAAAACAAGCCCCATCTATAATAGAAGTGAAATCATACCAAATAATCTTTTTTTGCGCTACAAATTCTAAATCTTTTTTAAAACTTATTGCATTCTTATGAAAGCTCACCAAAGGAATGCACTCTCCTAGCGTTAGAATCTTTAGCTTTGTATAATCTAATCCTGCTGCCTCACACTTTTTAATCACTTCTGCTAACACACAAACACTAAGTATTGTCCCAACACTATGCGCAATTAACAAAAGTTCATAGTGTTCCGCATTTTGATTTTTTTTTAACTGCTGAAAAATTTTTTCGCTAAAAGCACTAGTCCTATCTTTTAATAATGTCTCTCTATAACCCTCCCACTTGGCACTAAAGACACAAATTCTAGCAATCCAAAAGATCGCAAGCTTTTTTCCTAATCTAAACGCTAACTGCGTTAAACTCACTAAAATCAAAGCACAAGCAACAAACCCAAAAATAATATGAAAATGTTTCGTAAGATAAAAAAAACTTCCTAGTGCGCAAAACAGAGTAAAAATTACACAGAAAAGAACATAAAAAAAAGGATAAAGCCCAGTAATTAACTGATAAAAAGATTCTTTTCCAAATTTAATAAAAAATCCTGTAATAATATAAATTTTAAAGACAAAAAGACAATCCAACAAAGCATCTTTAATCTTATTTGACCAATTTTTTTTTACGATATCATTCCAACTCAAAAAAGTGTATGTAATCTTTGTCTTAGGTGTGCTAATCTCCCAAAATGGATATTTATCTGCGCTAATTTGACTTTTTGACAAATGGTAATCATAAGAGAGAATATCATTTTGTAACGCTAAATTTCTCTTAAAAATAGAATAATAATGCCTATACCCTCGTGGGTCATAACCTGCGATATAAAAGACATCTCTTATACAACACTCTTCTTGCATTAACTCTCTTTTTTAGTATTGATTCTAAAAAAGTATAGCCAATTATTGCTTTTTTACCACTTTATGTAATAAAACTAAATTTACTCACATTGCTAGCATAAACAATACATTTATAAAAAATTCTATTATAGAGATATGGACATACAAATAGCTGTTTGTCATAAAGACATTTTAACAAGCACATAGTGTAATACTTGTTTTTAACTTTCAATGATGTAATGATAGTATAGATTAAAATCTACCAAACACCCTTTTTTCAAAGTCAAGTTTTTTGGGTAGATTAAAATCAAAGCCTTTAAATTCTTTTTTTGGCACAACAACTAAGACATAACCACCTTGATTATCTTTATCCCATACGCTAAAAAACTCTTTTTTGGTGCTGATATACTCTCCAAAGTTTGGGTCAAACACTTTGATAAAATCACCCCAATAATTGATAATAACTACAAAATGTGGGTATCTTGGGTCATTTTCAATTTTAACAAGCAAGGGAATATTAGTAAGCTTGTTTAAAACTAGTCTATCAATACGAAAGGAATCACTTTTAAAATTCAATCGCATAACAGCTCTTTCCAAATCCGCAAAACTTACCATATCAGTGTAAAGCTCTTTCTCGTTCATTATATTTAGCAAATCTAACTCACTAAGCTTTTGACTATCTATAAGATTTATCAAAGTAGCTAGTGATGAAGCTCCACAAGATTGCTCGTAAGTTTGCCTTACTACACTTTGATTCTTAAGTTCTTGGTAGGATTTGACTATAAAATCTGCTTTTAGAGAAGGTGCAATAAAAAATATCAATAAAATTTTTAAAATTTCTGCCATAAAGTTAGACCAAATATTGAGTCTGGCGCAGCAGAGCTCCCACCAAAATTTGCATTTACTGAAATGGCTGTATCTTGGTTTAAACTATAAGTTGAGCCAATACTTAGTGTTGGTATAGAGCGAATCTCTGAAGTTTGATGCCCATTAACCTTTTGTTTTGTTTGAAAACGTTGCTCTGCTCCTAAATCAAGCGTAATTTTAGGACTTAATACAATGGATAAATCCCCTCCTACATTAATACTATGTCCGTAATCTATCCTGCCAATATTAAATTTTCTTTTTGCGTTATATCCAAACCCAGCATAAATGCTATACACCACAGGGTCACTATATCCTCTTAAACTTGCTTGTATGCTTTGGGATTTAAGGTAAAAGTTTCTAGTATCATTAACTGCCTTTTCTCTCTGCACTATGGCTGTTTGAAAGTTAATCTGAGGAATAAAATCTGCTATGCTATCACCAGTGTAAATAACACCTAACCACAAATTATCAAAACCTATACGATTTTGACTTGAATACTCATTGGTAAAGGCATCTGTATATTCCTGTCTTGCATAGCTTCCACCACCTGATACAAGTATGTCAAACTTAGGAGCTATGGTGTAAATAAAAGTTTGTGTTAAAAAAACTTGCTTTGTATCATTCCACAACGTAGTATCTCCGTCTATAGTGATGTTTGGATAAAGCGAGTATGCGTTTGCATTGCCTGTGCTAAGTAGCGAAAAATTTGTGATACTTCTTAGCCCTACTTACTTTTTAAAAAGCGAATCAATGTTAAGCTCATCACTTGCAAAGAGACAACTTGTTAAAACTGATAAAGTAAGAAAAATTTTTCTCAATTTTAATCCTTTTTCTAAAAAATATTGATTTGCATTTTTAAGTAATAAATATTCCAAAATAGAAAATTAAAAAAATTGACTTTAAAAATAAAAATATGTTATAAAAAATTCAAATATTTTAGAAATAACAGCAGAAAAGGGGATGACGATGTTTAAAAAACTATTTTGTATTGTTGCTTTAGGTTCTTTATTGGCAAGTTCTGCTGTGGCTATTGATGATGTATTGGCTTTAGTGAGTAATGGTAAGCTTACAAGTAATAGTTTAGGTGTTACAAAACTAAACATTGATGATAAAATGCAGGTAAAGGGTGGATATAGGCACTCAAATCTTGTTACCTTTCAAAATTCAAGCATAGGAAATACAAGATTTTCACAGATTGGGGTTGTTCTTGAATTATCTGATTACGAGTTAAGAAATGAAGTAAGTTGTGGATTTGGTATTGCCTCTGGTTGTTCAACAAGGTCTTATGTAAATCAACAAGGTTATAGAGATTATATGTCTGTTGCTAATCAAAATAGAGGCGAATACATTGCTGTAACTATGACAAAAACAACAAGACCCGGTTTATTTGGAGTCTCTCGACCTACTTTTACAAAAGGAGCAATGGTTGTAGGCATATCAAATCGTATGGTTTATAAAATTAGAAATGCCACTGCAAAAAACGGAATTGCTAGTGAAGCTTTGCGTAGAATAGGTAATGATCTAAGCAGAATATTAGTTACTCAATATTAAGTTTATTCTTGTTTAACCGATATTCCAATGAAGTTCTTTAATAGGTGGGTGTGAATTATGATAAACTCTTTAAACTCTAACATTTCTTTAACAGGCTATTCGTTAAATATTAAAAACAATGTCAATTCTAATGCTAGTGCTTCTAGCAGTGCTAACGTTGAAACAAAAGAACAATCATCATCTAATAAAAAAGTCTTAGGATACACGGTAGATAAAGATGGCTACTTTACAGAAGAGTTTAATAAAGTCGCTGGGATACCTGAAGACTATAAAATCCACTCATCAAGCATGGAGAGTTTAGCTAGGGCGGTAAATCCCAGTAATATTTTTAGAGCTTTTAAAAGTATAGATGTAGCTAAAACAATTGGGAATGCGTATAAAGTCCTCTCGCAAGTTGTGGGTGAAGATGTGCTAACTGCCAAAAATAGCTTTACACTTGATGAAATAGCGAAATTCCCACAAGGTTATGAATACAACAACCAAACAATGCAAGTTACAAGTATCCACAAGAGCGTTAGTGATTATGTTAATGCGGAGCTTAATTTCAATTGGAACAATGGCACAGGAACACAAACATCGTCTCTCTTTTTCAATACTTCTTTAACTGCTCCCTCTACCGATATTTTTAATAATCACCATGGCGGAAAAGAATTAGGAGTTGCGTTTAACTCTAATGGCGATAAATATACAAATGCAGATGGCTCTATTACAAAAGGCGGTCTTTTAGTAGCAGTTGTTAATGCTAATATCTACACTCAAGAGGGCGAAACAACAATAAGCGGAAAAATGCAAGGCTTTGATAAAAGCTTAAGCGTTCAAGAAGCAAAAAACATTGAAAGAATGCTTGGATTTAATGGAACAAATACTCTAGGAATTGTTGCTGATACTAAAGGATATTTTGCTTTACTAGAGGAAACTGATATGGACTCCTTTAGAAAAAAATATGCAGAGTTTTTAAAATCAAACAAAAAAGAACTAGAAAGAATTAAAAGAGAGGGTAAAGAGCT
Organism: Helicobacter turcicus; assembly: GCF_019711685.1. Taxonomy (GTDB): domain Bacteria; phylum Campylobacterota; class Campylobacteria; order Campylobacterales; family Helicobacteraceae; genus Helicobacter_D; species Helicobacter_D turcicus. The sequence continues at coordinate 125,314 of NZ_JAIGYQ010000003.1, read as the reverse complement.
TGAAGAAAACTACAAGGACCCACTTACAATAATGTTTGAAGAAATGGAAAAAGCACATAAAGAACATTTAGAACACATAAAAAAGAAAAAACAAGAAGAAAAAGAAAAAACAAGAAAACTTGACATTACCGCGTAAAAACAAAATTTCAATAGGTTAAAAAATTTACAAATCAAAAATAATAATGCCTATACCCTCGTGGGTCATAACCTGCGATATAAAAGACATCTCTTATACAACACTCTTCTTGCATTAACTCTCTTTTTTAGTATTGATTCTAAAAAAGTATAGCCAATTATTGCTTTTTTACCACTTTATGTAATAAAACTAAATTTACTCACATTGCTAGTATAAACAATACATTTATAAAAAATTCTATATAATGCTATTAAGTAAAGGATATGGCTAATGGATATAGTATTATTAGGCGGAAGCAATAGTGTCGTTAAAAATGGGCTTAGAATTGGTCTTGAAGCACAAAATATTAGATTACACAATTACGCACTAGGGTTTACTGGAGCTTTGCAAAATCTTTATGAGCTTATCCGCCACCAAGACACCATACAGCACGCAAGATTAGTCATTACAGAATCTAATATTAATGATTTTCTTAGCCTAGCCCCAACCAATGTAATTCTTGATAATATTAATCGCTTTTATGAAAAGCTCTATACTATCCACAAAAAAATTGTAGTTTTAATTCTTCCAATTCATATATCAAATCAAAAATCACAACTTATTAATCTAACGCATAGACAAAATTGTTCCTATTATGGATTTAATTCTATTGATGTTGATTTGTATTACCAAAATCATAATTTATATACATTTGATAAAGCCTATCAATTTCACCCCATGCCCATTGCGTTGCAAGAACTTGGCAAAAATATTATCAAACATTTAGCCCTATTTAAAGAATCAAAATGCGATATTCCCCACACATATTCACAATATGCAATCTATAAACCATCAGATTATGGACAACAAATTCAACACAGAAATTCATTTTTTCACGAATCTGCAATAAGAATTCCAACAAATCAAAAAGTATTTTTTCCAAAAGAATTTTTAAACTACCAAATTTTAGGCTTACACACTTGGAATAAACCCCAATCTCAATTTACAAACTCTACTTACATCACTTCCTTAAGCATAGAAAACAAGACACAAAAAATCATTAAAAATTTTGGATTTCTTAATTCTTTTCAAGAATTGCAAAGAGAATATTTAAATATTGACACACAATGCTGTTTTTATGTCAATAAAGACATTTTGCCAACAAGCGAAGAGAGCAATGGACTTACAATAGACAAACAAACAATCCGCCTTGACTTTCTTGACTTAATTGGTATATTGCTTGCAAAAACACCCCCTCCCCAAATAAACTTTAAAAAACCCACAAAAAAAAATAATTTTGATTTTATAATCCCTCCCATTGTGTTATATAAAAGCCTTATAGATGAATACAAAGAACTCACACTTTTACAAGAAAAATCCTTTTTAAAAAATCAAAACTCTTATCTAATGAGCTTTTTAAACCATAAAGACTTAAAAAAAGAATACGAAATTTTTCTTAGTCAAAAATACAAAATTTACGGAGCTGCAAAGAGGATTAAAGATAGTCTAAACTATAAAATTGGTGAGGCGATTATTCTCTACGATAAAAGCCATAAAAACTTTTTTAAACTTTGTTTGGAACTTATTGAAATTTACAGATTCCACTCAAAACAAAAAGGACATTTAAAATCTATGCTTCCGCTTAAATATTATACAGATTACAAAGAGGCACAAGTCGCAAAAACACACTTGCCTTATCTTCTTGGTAGTGCTTTTATAAAAGCTTCAAAAAGTCCTTTAAAAATTGCATTTCTTACTCTCCCTTTCAAGCTTAAAAAAATTGCAAAAAACTATAAAAAGAAAATTTAAAAATTATTTCAATTTTTTACACTTTTTTAACAACCTTGTATCCATTTACTTTAAAGAGTGTCCTTATTTCTAAGTTTAAAACCTTTATTAAACCCCTCTTTGATAGCACAAATACTTTTGCTAGAGTATTTATCTCCTTTGTAGTAATTCTCTCTATTTCCCATAAATAATCTTAAGCTCTGATTGCACTTTTGGATTTTTCTACATTTATAGTTTTGCTCTGCAAATATCCCTAATAATCCCTTAATCCTAAAGATAACTTTTAAGCTTAAGCTTTAAGGCTTGCAATTTATCCTTATCTTTTTTGCCTGCACACTTTTCAATGCTAGAATTTATATCTAGCATTTTAGCTCCTATGTGTTTTAAGGCATCAATATTCTCTACCCCAACCCCACCAGCAATACATAGATACTGCATTTGCAGTGATTCTAGAACACCTATATTAATACACTCTCCACTTCCTCCCCCTAGCGCACTTTTAGAATCTAGCAACACAAAAGGACTTGGCAAATCTCTTAAACTCTCATTCTCTAAATCCTTTTTGGATTCCACATTCACCACCGCATAATAAGAAAAATCCGCTTCCCTTAAATCCACCCCACCAAAGCTTAAAGAGCGCACACTATGAAGCTGCAAAGCATCAATATAACCATTTTGATACAATGCTAATGCTCTTTGCATTTGTGCGACATCATCTTTAATCACCGCAATTTTTAGCACACTAGGATAATCTTTTAGCGCATTTAAGATTTCTTCTAAACTCTCCACAAAACGTGGCGACTTTGGCTCTAAAATAAATCCAAGTGCGCCAACTTTCTCTACACCTTCTTGTTTTAGTTCTTGCAAAGTCTCCGCACACATTAGCGCATCTTTAGCATTTGTGATTCCACAAATTTTAATAAATCCTAATGTGGAATCTAAAAGCTTAAAAGTGTTTTTATAAAACACATTCGTGCTATTTCTCCCTTTTTGCATTGCGCTTTTTAGAGTTATTAAGGCTTGTTTTGGATTCTGACTTTGGACAAGATAACTACCACACAAAATCCCATCAAAACCCAAATTTCCCACCACAAAGCCATCAAAACTACAATTTAACGAAGATTCAAAAATGACTTTACTCTTAGGAGTTTTGGATTTTATACAATCTAAAAGATTATAAGCCCTGATTTTATCAATACTAAAAGTGTGTAGATTACGCGAGTTTATACCAATTAAAGGCGCATTTAAAGGCGCAATAAATTCCAATTCTAAGACATTATGCACTTCAATTAATGGCATAAGATTCCACGTTTTAGAAGCATTATACAACTCCAAAAGGCGCGCAAAACCGCCATTTGCATTATTTTTCCCCATAAACACAGCTGCAATCAATAGCACCATATCCGCACCAAAATCATAGGATTCCTTAATCTGCGCCACCTCTGTAATGAAATCTTTTCTTAGCACACAAGCACTACTATGAGCGCATTTTACTGCTTTTAAATCCTCCAAATCTCCATGAAAATAATCACTCTCACACAGCACAGAAATTGCCCCAGCACCTCCTTGTAAATACGATTCCGCTAACGCGCTAGGCTCTAAAATCTCTCCAATCTCTCCAGCACTTGGACTTGCCCTTTTTATCTCGGCAATCACAAAAATCTGCCCTAAATTTGGCATATTCAAAGGCACGAGGCGTTTATTTTGGCGAATCTTATGCGTTTTTTTCTTTTCCAAAATCTCCTGTAAAATCGTGGGCACTTCCTGTTGTGTTGCTTCTAAAACCATTAAAATCCCTCTAAACGCGCATTACTAATGCTCTGAAAAGATTCTAGCACATCAAACACTGCACCACTTTTAATGATCTCCTTTGCCCTAAAAAATCCATCTTTAATAGATTCTACTAAATCACACACATACAATGCTGCTCCCATATTTAGCGCAACCAAATCAAGCTTTGGCGATTCTAAGCCATTGAAAATATCTTGACTAATAGCTAAATTCTCAAGCGCATCACCCCCTTTTAGCATGGAATAAGGCACAAAAGTTAGCCCCACCTCAACAGGATTAAAAATGTAAGTCTTAAGCTCTCCCTCTTTAAGCTCTGTAATTTGTGTAGGTGCGCACAGCGAAATCTCATCATAGCCATCTAATCCACTTACCACCATTGCACGCTTAATGCCCAAAATCTGCAATGCCTTTGCCATAATTTCTGTGTAATCTTTATCAAACACGCCAATTAGCTGATGAGAAATAGGAGCAGGATTACTCAAAGGACCAATAAGATTAAACATGGTTTTAAAACCTAAGGTACTCCGCGCTGGTGCTGCAAAGCGCATTGCAGCATGGAATCTTTGCGCAAAGAGAAAAGTTAAATGAAGTTCTTCATAAGCCTTTAAAGCATTTTGAAGTTCCATATTTGCATTCACTCCAAGCACATTTAGTAAATCTGCCGAGCCACTTTTAGAAGTAATTGCACGATTGCCATGCTTAATAATCCCAAAATTCTCTGCCTTTGCCACAGAAGCTAACAGAAGCGCACAAGTCGTTGAAACATTAAAAGTTTTCACACTACTACCCCCAGTGCCTACCATATCAAAGTTTTTTGCAAACTGCTTTTTGGGACTAAAACGCACTGCCTTTTGTTTTAATACTGAAGCAAATCCTGCTAACTCATACGCATCTACACCCTTAATTTCAAGGCTTGTTAGAATACTCCCAATCTGCGCATCACTTAGATTTCCTTCTGTTAGCTCATCCATAAGATTATAGCTTTCTTGAAAATTTAGTGATTCTTGTTTTAGAGCCTTTTTCAAATATTCTTTAACAGGGATTGGCTCTCTTGCATAATGTAGGAAGTTTTGGAGCATTTTTATGCCCTCTTTTGTGCCAATAGATTCTGGGTGAAATTGCAATCCTACTAAATGGTATTGCTTATGTTCTACTGCCATAACCTCCCCATCTTCACTTACTGCACTAATAATAAAGCACTCTGGAATCGCATCTTTTTTACCCACAAGTGAGTGGTAACGTGTGATAGGAGTTTTTTGCGAAATATGACGAAATATACCCTTTTCATTGTGAATTAGAGATTCAACTTTACCATGGATAATATTCTTAGCATTCACAATCTCTACGTTAAAGGCTGCTAAAATCGCTTGATGTCCTAAGCAAATTCCTAAAATCGGATAGATTCCCTTAAAATTTTGCACAATCTCAATATTAAGTTTGGAATCCTTTGGTTCCTTAGGTCCAGGACCTAAGATAATGTAGCTAGGATTTAGTGCTTTAATTTCCTCAATGCTTGTTTTATCATGACGAAAGACTTTTACAGGATAGCCAAGTGTGCTAAAGGCTTGATAAATGTTGTAGGTAAAGGAATCATAATTATCAATTAAAAGTATCATTGTCATTTCCTCGCATTTCACCCATAATCGCCTCCACTAAAGAGAGCATTTTATTTTGTGTTTCTTTGTATTCCTCTTTTGGGGTAGAATCATACACCACACCGCCACCAGCTTGTAAATAATACACACCATTTTGATAAACGGCTGTGCGAATTGTGATTGCAAAATCCATATCTCCGTTTTTAGAAAAATACCCAATCGCTCCTGCGTAGATTCCGCGTTTATGGCTTTCTAAGGATTCTATGGTTTTAATCGCTTGAATCTTTGGTGCACCACTAACCGTTCCTGCTGGAAATGTCGCAAGCAGAGCGTCTATCTTTTTATGCGCATTTAAATCCATTTCTCCTTGCACTTCAGAAACTAGGTGCATTACACGTGCGTATTTTTCTATAACCTTCTCTTGTGTAACACGCACACTATTTGGAAGTGCGACTCTACCAATGTCATTACGTCCCAAATCAAGCAGCATTAAATGTTCAGCGTTTTCTTTGATATTTTCTTTTAGCTCTACTTCAAGCTTAGCATCTTCAAGAGCGTTTTTTCCCCTCGGACGTGTACCAGCAATTGGACGTGTGGTAAGCAATACAGAATCCTTTTTGCTATCACTTTGCACCCTAATAAGCACCTCTGGAGAACTTCCAATAATGTGATATTCCCCAAAATCAAAGTAATACATATAAGGACTAGGATTATGCGCTCTTAAATTAACATAGGCTTGCAAAGGTGGCAAATCACTAGTAATTTCAAGACTTTGACTTGGCACACACTGAAGCAAATTCCCCTTATAAATCTCTCCTCTTAGCGCACCTACTATATGTGTATAATAAGACTCCTTATCCTTTGAAGTAATGGCTGTTTGATAAGTCCTATTTTTCTCTTTTTTTGGGATTTCAATATTTGTTAGCTTTTCTAATAAATTCTTACTGCACACTTCTAAATCAAAGTTTTGTGTTTCATTCTCATACACAACATTTATTGCATAGAGCATTTCATAAAAATGGTCAAAAATCACAAATTCTCGCCCAAAAATAAAAGCATTCTCACTTGCTTGATATAATGGCGGATTACAAAAATGCACTTCCTCAATCTCACTGAAAAATTCATAGCCTAGATAGCCAACGCCACCTAATGGCAAGGGCAAAAAACTTAAATCCTCTGTGAAAGTTGCATCACTAACCTGTGGCGCAAGAGCTCTAAAGGCTTCTAAAAAATTAAGAAACTTTGGAGTCTTTGGCAAAGCAAAATGATAGATTTTATCTAAAGAATTTAAGGGATATTTATTAGAATCTTTTTGTAGAAAATATTTAGAATCCTCTTTTATGATTCTAAAGGCTTCTTGTGTAATTAAAATAGAAAATCTCCCCTTACCTGTTGTCAAAAATGCGGATTCTAGCAACACTGGAGCTTTTAGAGCCTCACACACCATTAAAGGAGTTAGTTTAGAAGAGGAGATTTTTTGGACTTTGATTTTTGCCTTTGCACCCTGTTTTTTAGATTGTATTAGAAATTCAAACATTATTTGTCTTTTAAAGAAAATTTTGGGCGAAATTATACACACTTTAAATTTAAAAATTAATTCTTAATTATTTTTCGCTACAATCCGCATTATTTTACTATTTAGAGACTTCCAAATGAAAAAAATATTTCTCAAATCCAAAAAAGGCTTTTTTGGCAAAAACATAAATGCCACACACGCATTTGGCGGACAATATGTTCCTGAAATTTTATATCCTGCCTTAAAGGAGCTAGAAAATTGCTATTTAAACATTTTAAGCACAAAATCCTTTAAAGCAGAACTGCAAGAACTTTATAATACTTTTATTGGACGCCCAACACCACTAATTTACGCTAAAAATGCAAGTGCGATTCTAGAAAATTCTATTTATCTAAAGTTTGAAGGACTCGCAAACACGGGTGCACACAAAATAAATAACGCAGTTGGGCAAGTGCTACTTGCTAAAAAAATGGGAAAAACACGTATTATCGCAGAAACCGGAGCCGGACAACATGGACTTGCTACAGCAGCTGCGTGTGCAAAACTTGGCATTGAATGCACGATTTTTATGGGAGCGCGCGATATTAAACGGCAATTTCCAAATGTCTTTAATATGGAGCTTCTAGGCGCAAAAGTTATAAGTGTAGAGAGTGGCACACAAACACTAAAAGATGCGGTCAATGAAGCCTTAAGAGAATGGAGCAAGGATTCTAAAAATACTTTTTATGTGCTTGGAAGTGCGCTTGGTCCTTACCCCTATCCCGATATTGTGCGTGAGTTTCAAAGCATTATTAGCAAAGAATTAAAAAAACAAACGCGACATTTTTTCAAAGGCAATCCAGATATTATGATTGCCTGTGTGGGCGGGGGAAGCAATGCAATGGGATTTTTTAGCCATTATCTAAAAAGCAAAGTAGAGCTTATTGGAGTAGAAGCTGGTGGAATAGATAGCAAACACAATGCCATTAGAATGGATAATGCTAATGCGCAAATTGGAATCGCGCAAGGTTATAAAAGCTATTTTTTAAGCGACAAATATGGTAATTTACTAGAAACTTATTCAATTTCTGCTGGACTTGATTATGCAGGTATTGGTCCTCAACTTGCGCATTTAAGAGAGATTGAACGTGTGCGCTTTGTAAGTGCAAGCGATGAAGAAGCTCTTAGAGCACTACAATTTTTTGCTAAAAACGAAGGAATTCTTCCTGCATTGGAATCTAGCCACGCGTTAGCTGGAGCTTTGAAAATTGCTAAGGAAGTCAAAAACAAAAAAATTCTAATCAATGTTTCAGGGAGAGGCGATAAGGATATTTTCATCACAGCAAAAGCCTTGCAACAAGAGCGCTGGAGTGCATTTTTAAGTCAAGAAATCCAAACAATGCAAAAAGCAATAAACAAGCCAAACACAAATCACTAGGAGCAAATAATGAAAGACATTGCATTAATGGGGCATATTGTCGCTGGATTTCCAAGTTTTACACAGAGTTTGGATTCTGCAATTGGAATCGCATTAGGCGGAGCAAAGTATTTAGAAGTGCAGTTTCCTTTCTCCGACCCAAATGCAGATGGAATCGCAATTGCTAATGCGTGCGAAATTGCACTTAAAAATGGCTTTAATACAGATTTTGGATTCCGCTTTATTACAGAATTGCAAGAAAAGTTAAAAGCGCACAACTGCCACACAAAACTTCTTATTATGACTTATGGGAATATTTTGTTTTGTTATGGGATTAGAGAGTTTTTACTAAAGGCTAAGGAAGTAGGAGTTTATGGATTAATTGTTCCTGATTTTTCTTTGCAAAATGATGAGAATCTTTTTAAATATAGCAAAAAACTAGGACTTGAAAATATTGCACTTATTGCGCCATTTACAACACCAAAGCGAATGCGTGCTCTAAATAAAGCTAGTGGAGAGATTTTGTATGTTGTAGCACGTAATGGAATCACGGGCGATACAACAACAATTAACCAAAATTTGCTTGATTACATTGCACTTGTGAAAGAAAACTGCACTAAGCCAATCGCGCTAGGTTTTGGAATCCAAAACAAAGAGCAAATCCAAAGTTTGCGTGGAATTGTGCCAATTGCCGTTGTCGGCAGTGCCTTTGTGCGTCATATCACAGAGCTTTGCCAAAGCACACAAGACTCCAAAACCATTACAGAATCCTTACGCACTTTCACGCAGAATCTTTTAGGGGAGTGAAAAGCTTTAAAGCCTCTTAGAACTCTTTTTACATTCCATTTTTTAGCTAGGAGATCTTTGAGTCTTTACTCTATCTTTAAGCAGACAACCCATAGCCACTTAAAAGCACCAACACGCCTTAAACAAAATATTAAAAACCTTTATTCTTTTTAACTTTAAGCTTCCAAATCACTTAAACAATGTGCTTCCTAGCCGCACACAATTGCTCCCACAGGCGATTGCAAGCTCAAAATCTCCACTCATTCCCATGCTAAGGATTTCTGCATCTTTAATTTGTGCAAAAAGATTCTGTGTTGTCTCAAAACTTTTCTGAATCACTGCCCGCTCCTCCGTATGCGCTCCAATGCTCATAAGCCCACAAAGCTTTATATTCCTACATTCCTCTTGAATCCTCGCATACATTTCTAACACAACTTCGGGCATAAAACCACTCTTACTCTCCTCTTTTGCACTATTAACCTGCATTAACGCCTTTAGGTTTTTATTTTCTCTCTCCAAACGCAATTGTAGGGCTTGTGCAAGCTCTAAAGAGTGTAAGCTTTGTAACAAATAAGGATTCCAATGCAAAAGTGCATTAATTTTATTGCTCTGCAAAGCACCAATAAAATGCCACTCTAGCGGTAATGTTTCTAATGCACTTGCCTTTTGTTGCAAGTCCTGCACTTTATTCTCACCAAATGCTCTTTGTCCGCAAGTATAGAGTGTAGCAATTTCCTCTTTGCTAGAATACTTGCTTACAGCAACTAGTTGCACGATACGCCTACGATCTGTGGCGATTCTTGCTTTCTCAATTCTGTCAATGGCTTCTAATAAATTTTGATTTAAACGTGTTTGCATGATATTCCTTTAAAATGGCATTGTGCCATTTGCGATTCTTAAAATATCATTATACAACCCAAGCCCCATAAGCCCCAAAAGCACAATCCAGCCAGCAAGACTTAGGCGATAGAGTGTCTCTTGTGTCGGAATCCTTTTGCTAATCATCTCATAAAACGTAAAGATGATATGTCCGCCATCTAAAGCTGGAATTGGGAGTAGATTTAAGATTCCAAGATTAACTGAAATTAGCGCACTAAAAGCAAAGAGTGTTACAATTCCAAGCTCTGTGGCTTTTTTTGTAATACTAACAATGGAGACTACACCACCTACTTCGCTTAAAGGCACAACACCAGAGAACATTTTTTCAATGCTTTGTAAAATTAGCTTACTAGATTCCTTTGTTTCTCTAAAGGCATACAAGATAGAATCCAAAATATTATAAGATACCAAACGCACTTCACCGCTAGCAGTTATCCCAAGCAAAGGGCGCTGAATACTTTCTCCAAAGATATTTTTAGAAGCGCCATATTTTGGAGTGATTGTTGTTGTATATTCTTTACTTCCACGTAGAAATACAACCTCAAGCGCACCTGTGGATTCTGCGACTGCATTGCTTAAATTCCCCCAAGTGCGGATTTTATTCCCATTAATAAGCATAATCTCATCACCACTTTTTAATCCCGCTAAACCTGCTGGCATAGTAGATTCCACTTTACCAACAATCGGAGCTAACTCGTTTTTGCCTAGTAATCCAATAGCAAAAAAGAGCAAAAAGGCTAGCAAAAGATTAAAAAACGAACCCGCTGCTAAAATTACTAAGCGCTTCCAATGTGCAATTCCATATAGGCTATCTATATCACTATTACGAAGCTTTGGGTCTATGTCGCTCTGCCCTTTTAGCTGAACAAATCCTCCTAATGGAATGGGGCGCAGGGAATATTCCGTATCACCAATTTTCTTTTTCCAAATGCGTTGCCTACCAAAACCAATACTAAATGCTTCTACCTTCACACCAAAATACTTTGCTGCTAAAAAATGCCCAAGCTCATGAAAGAAAATCAAAAATGAAAGAACAAGAATTGAACCAATAAAACCCATTTATCGCGCCTTTACATACATTTTTACATAATCATAACCAGAATACAGCGTCAAAAGCACTGCAAGCCACAAAGTGAGATTTCCAAAGGAATAATCCATTAGCAAAAATGCAATTGCTGTGATTTGCAAACCGGTTTTGTATTTGCCTAAATTTGAAGCGGCAACTTTTACCCCCTTGCTTGCAACAACCACACGCAATCCAGTAATAAAAAATTCTCTGCTTAAAATTAAAAACACAGCCCACGCATCTGCACGTCCCAAAACTAATAATCCAATGAATGCTCCCAGCATTAAAAGTTTATCAGCTAAGGGGTCAAAAATCTCACCAAAGACACTTCCCACATTAAAAGTGCGTGCAATAAATCCATCAAAAAAATCCGTAATGCTTGCTATGCAAAATACCAAACAAGCAAAATAATTAATCCAAGTTGGGTGAATAGGAGGCGGAAGAATCCAATTTCCATAAAGAATAATAACTAAAAGCAAAAAGGACAAAGCTATGCGCAAAATTGTCAAAAAATTTGGTAAGGATTCTAACTTTAGCATACCATTTTGCCTATTTAAAACTTGTTCCTCCATCAATCACAATTGTCTGTCCTGTTAGCCACGCACTAGAGTTACTATCGCACAAAAACAAACAAGCTCCAGCAATATCGTTTGGCTCTCCCATACGATTAAGTGGGCTTTGGGATTCCACTGCGGCTTTAATCTCTGCATAATCCGGAAAAGCCTTTAGAGCATCAGTATCAATTGGACCACCACTTACAGCATTAACACGGATATTAAACTCTCCAAGCTCCATTGCAGCATATTTTACCATTGTCTCTACTGCGTTTTTAGAATTTCCATGTCCTGCATAGTTTGGCATATACACTAGATTCCCAGTAGAGCTTAGTGAGATGATGCTTCCACCGCCTACTTTTTGCATTCTCTTAGCTGCTTCTTGTGCGCCGACAACAAAGGCAAGCACCGTTGCTGTATAAATATTATTAAGCCCCTTTGGCTTTAAGCGCATAAAGGGTGCAAATCCTCCTACAACACTTTTGCCATAAATAATTGCATTGCTAATGAAAAAATCCACGCGGTCAAACTCTTCATCAATTTTTACAAATAAATCCTTGTAAGTCTCTGGTTCAAGCACATTTAGCGGATATGCCTTTGCTTTTATTCCGTATTTAGATTCCACATCTGCGATGATTTTTTGGGCTTCTTCTTCGTTCTTATTATAAGTGAAGGCAATATCCACACCATTTTGTGCAAAACGATACAAAATTGCCTTCCCAATTCCCCTTGTCGCACCACTGATAACTAATGTTTTTCCTTTGAAGTTTTCCATCATTTAGCCACCTCATATTGTTTTAAAATTTTTTCTAAAAGTTGCATATTTTTTGGACTTGGTTCCACTAATGGCAAGCGATATTCCAAACTTTTTAAAAGTCCGCTTAGATACATTGCCGCTTTAATTGGAATCGGATTACTCTCTATGAAAAGTGCCTTATTAATTGCATAGAGTTCATTATTTAAGCTCTTTGCTAAGGTGTAATTTTGTTCTTTTAAAAGTGCATGGGTAAGACTTGCAATTTTATTCGGCAAGAGATTAGAAGTTACAGAAATCACACCTCTCCCACCACAGCCTAGAATAGGATAGTTAATTGCATCTTCACCACTTGCAATACACAAACCCTCCGCTTGCGCATTTAAATCAATGACTTTCTCAATACTGCCACTTGCTTCTTTTACTCCATAAATATTTGGCACTGCATTAAATAGACGCAAAATTGTCGCTGTTTCCAAATTCACCCCTGTGCGTCCTGGAACATTATAAAGCATCAATGGAATCTCAACAGCACTTGCAACGGCTTTATAATGCGCAAACAAACCTTCTTGTGAGGGTTTATTATAATAAGGGGTTACACATAAAATCGCATCTGCACCACAGCTTTGCGCAAATTTTGCAAGCTCAATGGCTTCTTGGGTAGAGTTACTTCCAGCTCCTGCTAGAACTTTGACATTAGAATACTCCTTGCACACACTTACTGCCACTTCAATACATTCCTTATGCTCTTTATGGCTTAGTGTAGCACTCTCCCCTGTCGTGCCAACTGGCACAACAGCATCAATACCATGGCGAATTTGCCGTTGAATCAAACTCGCATAATTTTCTAAATCAAGCTCTCCGTTTTTAAAAGGCGTTATTAGTGCCGTCATTGCACCTTCAGCTGGATTTTTTACCTGCATAAACTTCCTTATTTTGTTAGAGTTAAAATTGTTGCATTATTTGACGTAAAATACTTTTGTGCAACTTCTACAACATCTTTTAAAGAGAGATTCTCAAATGCCTCTTCGAAATGCAACAAACTCTCCAAATCACCACGTGCAATATAGCTTCCAAAGAGATTTGCCACACCACTACTAGATTCTAATTCGTATAAAAAGTTCGCACGCATATTTGTTTTAACTTTTTGCAAATCTTTTTCTTTAATCTTACCTTGCTTAATTTTCTCAATCTCTTGTAAAATCGCCTTTTCTAAGCTCTCTAGACTCACTCCAACATTTGCAATCCCCATAAAGATAAAAAGCCCATCATCTACTAAATCCATATTATACGCATAGACTTCTGTGGCTAAACGCTTTTTATCTACAATTTCGCGCACGAGCTGACTACTTTTTCCCCCACTTAGAATTTCACTAAGTGCATTAAGTGCAATTTGGTCTTTGTGATTAAAAGGTGGAATCTTATAGCCAAGTGCTAACACTTCGATCTCTGTTTGTCTGTGGATTTGCGCACGCCTTTGCCCATCTTGTTTTGGCTCTTGCATATAAACAGATTGTGGAATCTCTTTTGTATTCTTGATTCCTTCAAAATGCCTTTTAACCGCTTTTAAAGCTTGTTTTTCATCAACATCGCCAACAATCACCACAGCAGCATTTTGTGGCTGATAATAAACACTATGGAATTCCCTAATATCCTCAATAGTCCAATTTTTAATATCGTCCATAAAGCCAATAGGTGTCCAATGGTAAGGGTGATATACAAAAGCGGTATTAAAAAGTCTAAAATATAAATATCCCATAGGATTATTATCTGTTCTCCACAAACGCTCTTCTGCTACAACATTGCGCTCTGGTTGGAATTCAGAATCTTTTAAACTTAGATTTTGCATGAGCTCTGCAAAAAGCTCTAAGGATTTATCTAAATTTTGTGTGCTAGATTTTATGTAATAATGCGTGTAATCAAAGCCCGTAGAAGCATTTGTCGCTCCGCCAAAGCCTTTAATAATTTTATCAAATTCACCTGCTTTTAGATTCTTTGTGGATTTGAAGTTTAAGTGTTCCAACATATGCGCAATTCCGCTTTTTCCCATGACTTCATTACGACTACCCACCTTGTAAAACACATCAGTTGTAATCACACCGCTTTGGTTTTTTAAAGGGATAATCACCACTTCTAAGCCATTTTTCAACACGTTTTTATAATGCTTTGGAAGCACAGATTTTACTACTCCATCCTCTGCCATCAAAACTCCTACAAAAAATATTTCCACACAAAAAATTGCAAAAATTACACGTAACACTCTCATAAATCCACACCTACAGCCTCACTAATGTGATTAAACCCATCACGTTCTAAATGATCTTTCAAATCTCTATTAATACACTTAACTAAACTTGGTCCTTTAAAAATCATTGCACTAAAGACTTGCACAAGACTCGCCCCAAGTCTAATACGCAAATAAGCCTCTTTAGCATCTGCGATTCCGCCTACGCTAATTAGTGTTGCCTTACGCTTTTTTGCTTTCAAGGTTAGGGCGATTTGTTTTAGCATTTCACGGCTTTTTGGTGCTAAAACTTTGCCTGAGATTCCGCCTTTTTCCTTTGGATTTGCCACAAGAGAATAATCTAATGTTGTGTTTGTAGCAATAATTCCTTTTGCTCCAAAATCCATGGCACACTCAACCAAATTTAGCGCACTATCAATACTTAAATCTGGAGAGATTTTTAGGTAAATTGGCTTTTTATAGATTTCACACAATGCACTAAAGAGTTCTTTAATAAAGGCTTCATTTTGTAAATCACGCAAATTGGGTGTGTTTGGTGATGAGATATTTACACTTAAATAATCCGAATTTTGTGAAAAAGTCTTAGCTAATGCTATGTAATCCTCAATCGCATTTTCTTGAGAGGTTAATTTATTTTTTCCAATGTTTATTCCAAGCGGTAGCACAAAAGGATAGCACTTATCTAAGCGCATACTCACTGCATTTGCACCATCATTATTAAAACCCATAGCATTTTGGATAGATTCTTCGTTAGTGTGGCGCCAAAGGCGAGGTTTTTCATTTCCGCTTTGAGCAAGTGGCGTTAGAGCACCTAGTTCTAAATGTGAGAATCCCAATGCACAAAGTGTTTCTACCATTGTAGCGTTTTTATCAAACCCAGCAGCGAGCCCAACAGGGTTATAAAAGCGCATTCCATCAATTTCTTGAGATAAAAGAGGATCATTAAAACAAAATTTTTTAGAAAGAAAAGGAAGCAGAGCTGGAATCTTTGGGGCAAGGGCGCAAACAAACTCCACAACACTATGCGCAACTTCTGGGTCAAAACGAAAAATTAGCTGACGCAAATTCTGATAATGTAGCATTTCTACCTCGGACTTAATTTTGGATTAAAAAATTCTAAAATTGTAGCATTTTTTAATAAAGCTACCATAAAAACATAAAATATTTCACACGCGTTGCAGAGATTCTAAACGCATTGTATGAGGATAAATTTAGAGTTTAAACTTGCTTACTTAAAAACTTGCACAAAAAGTCTGACAAGTAAGCACTTTAAGAAAAAACGCGTTAAAGCTTATCTTTTTATCCTTAAAATTAACATACATTTTGCAATAACATTATAAATCTTTATAGCTTTTACTTAGAAAAGAGCTGTTAGCAAATTTTAAAGCTTTTTGATTTTCACACAAACTTTTATCAATTGCAACACTTAATGTCTTTTTGTTCTACACTAATCTGTGCGCTAGATCATTAGAGATTCTTAATCTGCGCCACTACCGGATTCCACGCTTTAGAAGCAAGAATTACAGAATCGCCACTCTTTAGATTCCGCACTTCCTCTTCTTGTGCAGTGATTTGTGCGATTTCATTACCAATTAGCACACTTAAAATATACACTAGTCCGCTCTTTTTAATCTCTAGCACCACTCCACTATGGCGGAACTTCCCACTTGGCATATCTTCTAAAAATACACTGCTTGGACTTCCTTGCTTTGCTATGCGCCCTTTTTCAATGCAAAGCACAAAATTTGAGAGAAAAAACACTTCACTAAAATTATGGCTAACTAGAAATGTAGTTAGATTAAAATGATGATGAATCTTTAGTAATTCCTTTTGAAGTTTATACGCCATCATAGAATCCAAAGCAGAAAATGGCTCATCTAAAAGTAAAATCTCTGGACTTCTAACTAATGCTCTAGCCAATGCAACACGTTGTTGCTGTCCGCCACTTAACACATTAGGTTTTTGCTTTGCTAAAGCTTGCAATTCTGTAATCTCTAATAACTCTGCAACCTTTTTCTTATCCACTCCCTTTGGCAAGGCAAAATACAGATTCTCCTCCACACTCATATTTGGAAATAGGGCATAATCTTGAAATACAAAGCCAATAGAACGCTTTTGAGGAGGAAGATTAATAGAGGGCTTACTAGCTCCTTTTGTGCGCTCAAACCATAATGTATCTCCTACTTGCACACGCCCAAAATCTGGTTCTACTAACCCTGCTAAAATGCGCAAAATCGTTGTTTTTCCTGCTCCACTTTTACCAAAAAGCGTAATTAAATCCTGCTCTTTAAAAGCATAATTCACCTTTAGCACAATCTCCCCTTGTGCGCTTAAAAGACGCTTTTGAATGTCTAAAACAATCACTTCACGTCTCTTTTATTTAAATAAAATGTCAAAAGCAAAATAGAAAATGTTATGACAAATAAACTCAAAGCATATTGATGTGCTAGAACGTAATTTAGAGATTCTACTTCATCATAAATTGCAATACTTGCTACACGCGTAACGCCTTCAATATTCCCCCCAATCATCATCACAACTCCAAACTCACCAATAGTGTGCGCAAAAGTTACTACAACCCCAACAAGTAAAGAGCGCGAAATATTAGGCAATAGCACAAAACAAAGAATCTTTACACGACTTTTTCCAAGCGTTAGAGCCGCTTCAAAAAGTGATTTTGGCAAAGAAGAAAATCCTGCTTGAATCGGATTCACCATAAAAGGAAGTGAAAAAATCACCGACCCTACAACCAATCCCTCAAAACTAAAAACAAGCTTTAAATTAAATGTCTCTAACAAAAACTTCCCTAAAACACTTTGCGGACTGAAGGTAATAAGCAAATAAAATCCTAAAACACTAGGAGGAAGCACTAAAGGCATTGAGACAATTGCTTCTAAAATGGGTGTGATTTTGCTTTTATTAAAAGCTAGAAAATATGCAAGTGGAATCGCAAGAAATAGCAACACAAATGTCGTAATCAACGCCACTTTTAGCGTTAAGAGCATTGTGATAAAAAAACTCTCAAAATTTTGCATTATACATACAACATTACAGCATTTTCAGGGATATGCCACTCCACACAATCGCCCTTTTTAAGAACATTTTGTGCGACAAAATCTAGTGGGCATAATGCTGTAATTACATTAGATATAACATCAGTTTTTAACACAAGTCTTGCAAAAAGTGTGTCCATCTCTATCCCTAAAATCTCACTCTTAAAAGTATTATGCACACCTTTTAACTCTAACCCTACAATCACATTACTTTCTTTAAAACCTATTTCTAAGGTTTTATTTAAAAATGGCTCTAAAAATACGGAATTCTCCAGCAATAGCACACTAAGCATTTGCGATTCTGTATTTTTAAAACCACTTCCTCCACTTAAGCGCACATAAAGGCGTAAAATGCCCTCTTGTGCGCTAAAATATACAAACGTTCCTTTAAGTCTATTCAACACTATATCCAAACTTTACAAATTTTTCTTTTGCGCTTTTGCTTAAAATATACTCTTTGAAATCTTTAGCAAGTTTAGAATCTTTTCCATAATTTGTAATCACAAGAGCTTGTTCAATGGGCTTATAAAGCTTCTCATCAATAGCAACAAAACTCATTGTTGGCGTGTTAATTCCACTCTCTCCTAGCATTGATAAAGCTGTAAAACCTACTTCTGCATTTTTGGATTCCACATAAGTTGTAGCTGCTCCTATGCTCTCTCCTGTTACAAATTTATTTTGCACTTTTTCTAGCATTTTTGTTGCCTCTAATGCTTCCATTGAAGCCCGACCATAAGGTGCAACTTTAGGATTTGGGATTGCAATATGTGTAATTTTTGGATTCAAAATATCCCCAAACTCTTTAACTTTGAAGTTTGTATCATTGCTCCAAAACACCAATTTTCCCTTTGCATAAATCTCTTCCTTGCTAGGGGCTAATTTCTCTGCATAAAGTTTTGCAGGATAACTAACATCTGCTGCAACAAATAAATGCGTAGGTGAACCATTTTTAATCTGTGCATACGCCTTGCCGCTAGAGATATAAGAAATTGCAATACTATCGCCCTTCTTATCTGCTAAAAAATCGCCCTTAATCTCCTCAAGCACATACTTTAGAGAAGCTGCTGCTAGGACTTTTATCTCTTCTGCTTGTGCATTAATACTAAAAAACACACCACAAATTCCAACCATAACTGCTTTTTTAATTTTATTCAACATTTTTTCTCCTTAAATTCCTAAAATTACATTGTTTGCCTTAAAGCCAAACCACACTTGTTGTCCAATTTTTAATGTAAGAGTTTCTTTAGAATCCTCTGTTACCACAGCACTTAGCTCTACTCCATTACAATTGATACGAACTTCAGCATTGACTGCACCCTCTTTTAAGGTGCTTATTTCTCCACAGAGACAATTACGTAGTGAGATTCCTTTTGGTTCTTGCGTGAAAATCACAATCCAATTTGCTTTAATTAGTGCATAAGCCTGCATTCCCACTTTTAAACCTAACTCTTTTAAAGAATGCAGAGTTATTGCGCTAACAATTTGCATATTCTCTTTGATTTTTAGTGTTACTTCAGCATTCACAGCTCCTTCTTTAATCTCTAAAATCTCTCCTAAAAGTTGATTTCTTGCACTAGTTTTTAACAAGACGTTTCTCCTTACTTCATTGATGGATTCTTTTGTTTTGCCAAGCATAGAATCCCAAGTCTCTAAATCTCCCTCAAAAAGAGTGTAAAGCTCCTCTGAAATTCTCTCCATTTCTCGAAAAATCCGAATTGCCTCTAAGCCTTTTTGCGTAACTTGAGTTCCGCCACCACCTTTACCGCCTGTTACACGCATTACAAGAGGTTCACTTGCCACCTTATTCATTAAATCTATGCTATCCCAAGCCGCCTTATAACTCATTTTCATTTCTTTTGCAGCTTTTGAAATAGAACCACTTTTTACAATACGTTCTAGTAGCTCAATCTTTCCATGTCCTAGAAAGTTTTTATCTTGCTCCTTAATCCAAATGCGCCCTTTTACTTGCAAATTCCACACTCCAACACCAAATTTGTTTTTGCGAAAATAAACCGAATTATATTATAATATATAACGATTGTCAATAATTTGCGAATGTGGAATCTCTATGAATCTTAAGCCATTTTTAAAAAGTTTTGAAAAATTCTTTTGCTATAATGCCTTGCACAAGGAGAGAAAATGACAATTATTAATCAAGAAACGCGTGATATTTTGGTAGAGAATGTCAAGGTTACACCAGAAAACTTAATCTTAGGAATAGAACACTCTCTAATATCAAACGACATAGAAGCGCAAAGAGTATTTTTCTTAAAAGTGCCAGAATCTTGCAAGAAAGCACTTTTTAGTAAAGATTGGTATTGGGATGGCTCAAAACTCAAGCCTTACACAGATTAAGGAAAAATATGAAAGCAATTAAAAAAGCTAAAGCTTGGAAATTTGGGGATAACATTGATACAGACTTAATTATTGCTGCACGTTACTTAAACACAACCGATTCTGCAATCTTAGCTTCACATTTAATGGAAGATGCAAGAAATGGGTTTGTGGATTTAATTACACAAGGCGATATTATCGTTGCAGGAGAGAATTTTGGCTGTGGATCAAGCCGTGAGCACGCACCTGTGGCAATTAAAGCGGCGGGTATTAGTGCGGTCATTGCAAAAAGTTATGCACGCATTTTTTATCGCAATGCCTTTAATACAGGGTTGCCAATTTTAGAGATTAAAGAAGCAGATTCCATTAATGAGGGCGATATTTTAGAAATTGACTTAAAAGATGGCACAATTAAAAACCATACACAAAATTGTAGCTACACATTTACTGCAATTCCCCCTTTTATGCTAGAGCTATTAGAAAGCGGAGGGTTAATCCCTTATGCAAAAAATAAGCTAGGAGACAACAATGCAAACTTATAAAATTGCCGTGATTAAGGGTGATGGAATCGGACCTGAAATCATTAATGAAGCACTAAAAATTTTAAAAGTTATTGCGGAGAAATTTAACTTTAACTTAGAATTTGAAGATTTTTTAATGGGTGGAATCGCTTATGATTTAACAGGCTCTCCTTTGCCGCAAGAAACTATTGAGGGTTGCTTAAAGGCAGATGCTACGTTGTTTGGTGCAATTGGTGGAGAAAAATGGGATAATCTCCCTAGAGAATTGCGTCCTGAGAGTGGATTATTGCATTTAAGAAAAAGTTTAGAAGTTTTTGCGAACTTCCGTCCGGCTAAAGTTTATGACGAACTTGTAGAAGCTAGCACACTCAAGCCAGAAGTTATCAAAGGCGTAGATATTCTTGTAGTGCGTGAGCTAATTGGTGGAATCTATTTTGGCACACCAAAGGGGCGTGATAAAGATAGAGGATTTAACACGATGGTTTATAGTGTTGATGAGGTTAAACGCATTGCACACACCGCCTTTAGCGCAGCAATGAAACGTAGTAAAAAAGTCTGCTCTGTAGATAAGGCAAATGTGCTTGATGTTAGCCAGCTATGGCGTGAAGTTGTTAGTGAGGTGGCAAAAGAATATCCGCAAGTGGAATTAACACACATGTATGTGGATAATACAGCAATGCAACTAATTCGCAATCCTAAGCAGTTTGATGTCATTTTAACAGGCAATCTTTTTGGTGATATTCTAAGCGATGAGGCAAGTATGCTAAGTGGCTCTATCGGGTTACTTCCTAGTGCATCTATTGGAGGAAAAGCGGCAATTTATGAACCAATCCATGGAAGTGCGCCAGATATTGCAGGACTAGGAATTGCAAATCCTATTGCAACAATTGCAAGTGCAGCAATGATGCTTCGTTACTCTTTAGGGCAAACACAAGCAGCCACAGCAATTGATAGTGCCATTGAAGAAACGCTTAAAGAAGGGTTTCGCACAAAAGATATTGCAAACTATGGAGCAAAAGAAGTCTGCAGTTGTGAGCGTATGGGAAGCGTTATTACAGAAAAAATTGCAAAACTCTAAGCACAAGTTGAATAAAAGTTAAATCAGATTCTATAAAGTTAAATCCTAAAACTAGAATTCGCTTCAACTTCAAAAGAATTTCTATTCTAGGTAAGCCCTAGAATAGATTCCATATTACTTCACTATTAAAATTGGAATCGGAGATTTTTCAGAAAAGTCGTTTTGATTAGAAGAAAAAATCTTGTTCCAAAAGTTTTCTTCACTCTGCCCAATTACTAGCAAATCAAAATCTTTTGCATAATTTAGCACTTCTGTAACTGCTTCACCCTCCAAAAGCTTTTGACTCACATTGACACCTTTATTTGTAAAAATTGCACTAAAATCTTCTAGTAGCTTATCACTCTCTGCATTTTCTTTTTTCTCAATCTCTTCATACGCTGCAAGTGCCGCCTCTCCATAAAGCATAATAGGCGTTTTTACATGGATAATGCTAATTGCGCAATCCTCTCTATCTCCAAAAAAATTCACCACAAACTGCGCTGCCTTTTGACAAGATGACGTTCCATCAACGGCAAACAGAATTTTTTTCATCGCAAATTCCTTACATTTTAAAATGGTAAAAATTATAGCAAAACTCATCAAAAAACTTATAAATTCACAGAAAATAAAGCAATAATGCGCTACCTTTTACCAAATTAAATGCCTAAAAAGAGAGTGTTTTATGCAACAAGAGAGCCAAAAAGACATTCAAGACCACTTGCGAGATTCCTTGCAAGATTCTTTACAACATATCCCAAAAACAGATAAACTTCTAAATGCACTAAATGCGGAACTTAAAATGGTAAATCCAAGTCTTTTAAAGCGCATAACTTTAGAGTTTTTAGACGCCTATCGTCAAGAGTTGCTAGAAGGTGGGGTTTTGCTGGACTTTAGCACTTGTGTAAAGCGCATTGTAGCAACATACCAAAATGCAACACAAAAGTCTTTAAAGCCGCTAATTAACGCCACTGGAATCGTCGTGCATACAAACTTAGGACGTAGCATATTTTCAGAGGAAATTTTAGAGGAAATCAAACCCATTTTAACCCAATACAATAACCTAGAATACAACCTTCAAAAAGGTTCACGAGGAGAGCGCTATATCCATTTACAAGGGCAATTTAAAGCTCTTTTAGGCGCAGAAGATGTGCTTGTTGTTAATAATAATG
This sequence comes from Helicobacter turcicus, assembly GCF_019711685.1. Taxonomy (GTDB): domain Bacteria; phylum Campylobacterota; class Campylobacteria; order Campylobacterales; family Helicobacteraceae; genus Helicobacter_D; species Helicobacter_D turcicus. Next base: position 102,695 of record NZ_JAIGYQ010000003.1, on the reverse strand, counting down.
CTGCGGCTGTGTTTTTAATCCTAAACACTTTTGCTAAAGGCAAAGAAGTAATTGTATCTCGTGGTGAATTAATTGAGATTGGTGGAAGTTTTCGGATTCCACGTGTTATGGAAGACTCTGGTGCTATTTTACACGAAGTTGGCACAACAAATAAAACGCATTTTAAAGACTATCAAGAAGCTATTAGTGAAAATAGTGCAATGCTCTTTAAGGCACATAAATCTAACTATGCAATTGAGGGCTTTAGCGAAGAAGTAGGATTTAATGAGCTCGTAAAACTTGCACGTAAATACAATCTTATTGATTATTACGATTTAGGGAGTGGTTATTTTAGTGTTTTGGATTCCGTATTTACAGGATATGAACCATCTTTAGAAACAATTTCCGCACTAAATCCAAGTCTTGTAAGTTTTAGTGGAGATAAGCTTATAGGGGGCGCACAAGCTGGGATTATCTTTGGGAAAAAAGCACTCATAGACAAACTTAAACAAAACCAGCTTTTAAGAATGTTGCGAGTGGATAAATTCACTATTGCCGCCCTTGAGGCAACACTTAGCGCATATCTTAAGGGAAATATAAAAGTGATTCCAACTGCACAGATGCTTCTAAGAGACAAAGAATCCCTGCATGCTCTAGCACAAGAACTAGCAGCACAGATTCCGCCTAATTTTAATCCTCAAATTATTGCAACCAAAAGTTATAGTGGCGGAGGGGCAATGCCAAGCCATTATTTAGAATCTTTTGGCGTGGCGATTTTTGCTAAAGATTTAAGTGTTCTAAAGCTTGATGAAACAAAGCTTGAACAGCATTTTCGCCGCTATGGAATCATTGCACGTTTAGAAAACTCTGCACTCATTTTGGATATGCGCACGCTTTTTAAAAGCGATTTTACGCGCATTGTGGAATCTCTAAAAGCTCTCCTATAAAGGAACACTATGCACACAAATCTAATTATTGGCACAATGGGGCATATTGACCATGGAAAAACTAGCCTAATTGCCGCACTCAATGGCTTTTGGGGAGATAGCACCATAGCTGAAAAAGAACGTGGAATCACACTAGATTTGAGCTTTTCAAATCTCACACAAGGCGAGAAAAATATTGCTTTTATTGATGTTCCAGGTCATGAAAAACTTGTAAAAAACATGATTGCTGGGGCTTTTGGAATTGATTATGCAATGCTTGTAATAGCTGCAAATGAGGGCATAATGCCACAAACCATAGAACACTTAAGAATTGCGTATTTGCTAGGAATCACGCAATATATTGTCGTTCTTAGCAAATGTGATTTAGTGGGAAATTCTGTGTTAGATGGGCGCAAGGAAGAAATTACCGCACTTTTTTCTAGTTTTAAAGGTTTGCAATACCGCATTTTAAGTGCTTCTATCCACGATAAAAACAGCATTGTAGCAATTAAAAACACGCTTTTTTCACTCCCTAAAAAAGAACACGTCAATTTAGGATTTTTTCGCTATTACATTGATAGAGTTTTTACGCTTAAAGGCTCTGGTTGTGTCGTTAGCGGCACACTAATGGACGGAGATTTAAGCTTACAAGATAAAATATGGTGCGCTCAATTAGAACAAAATTTTAGCATTAAAAACCTCCAAAGCCATGGCAAAAATACAGAAATCGCACACAATGGAGCACGTGTAGCAATCAATCTAGGTGGAATCTCGCATCACAATCTTAAACGGGGTGATTTGCTAACCAAAAAGGGCTATTTGCGTGGATTTGATAAAGTTGAAGTGGAGCTAGAAAGCTTTGAGAATATAGAACACAATAGCGAGGTAATGCTGTATCTAGGAGCACTACGTACGAATTGTCGTGTGCTGTTGTTGGATTCTAACAAAAAATTTGCCACGTTAAAAACCAAAACTCTGCTTTTTAGCATTTTTGATGAACGTTTTATTTTGCGTGATGACAACAAAACACTAGGGGGAGGCAGAATCCTAAGTCCAATCGTAGATCCGATGAAAAAATCCCAAAAACTGGAATATCTAAAACTTCTAAGCAATGGCGACTTTAAAGGAGCATTTAATATTTTACTCCAAGCACACAAAAGAGGTTTTGGACTAATTAGTGCAATACAGCGCTTTAGGATTTCACAAAGCAAAGCACTAGAAATTGCCAGAGAGATTCCACATTGCTTTGTGTGTGAAAAAGAATTAATTGCCTATCCAAAGACTGCTAGGGAGCTTGTAAAAGACGTGATTGCAAATATTTTAACCAAAAATCCAAATGCACTGCTAAGTGCTGCACTTCTAAGCCAAAAACAAAGCTTTATTGCTGAGAGATTTGCATTAGATGTGCTCAATGAACTTTTAGAGCAAAAAGCATTGCATAGGGTGGAATCCTTTTTTGTAGCCCCTGAAAACTCTGCAAATTTAGGGGACGCACAAGATGTGGAAAACTATCTCTACGTCACGATTTACAACACCTTACACAGCCAAGACTACGAACCGATTGCACCTTATAATCTCTATGATAGCCTAGATATTGATAGAAAAAGTGGCGATATGATTTTTAAACGTTTAACACGGGAAAAAAAGATTTTACGCCTAAGCCATAAGCTTTTTATCTGCACTGAACATTTAACTAAGCTTTTAGAGCTTATGCGTTCTATCATTGCAAAAGAGGGATATTTGGATATTAATAATTTCAAAAAACACCTTAATTTAAGTCGCAAATATCTCATCACCTATCTTGATTATCTTGATAGCTTTAGTGATATACAAAACAATAATGGCAAACGCACGCTAAAATAAGCAAAAGGAATACAATGCTAGATAACCTCCAAAATCCCAAGTTAAATTCAATGCTTAATGCACACCTATTCTCCACACACACTCCAAACTACCAAGCCATAACTCCCACACATTTGCAAAAAATCCGTCAAGATAATGCAGAACTCTGCGCCCTTTTAAACACTCAAATTGCGCGCCCTTTTAGTTTTAACGTAGAATCTTTTTATTTTCTTTTGCACACTCTCTCCATGCACTACAAAATTGCCCTTGCTCTAAGCAGCCACAATCTCTTATATCAAGCCTATTTACTTTTAGGAGATGAAAACAATATTATCCCCTTACTTCCTGATTCCACGCTTGGTTATATCACAGAATCGCAGATTAAAGAGGCACACAATAAGGGAGCAGACTGCTTTATTTTGCCACAGATTAACGAAGACATTCTAACCCAAAATACTCTAGAATCCCTGCCAGAAAATGCACTAAAAATTATAGATATTAGCTATACAATCCCTTTAAATCTCCCTTTGCCTAAGGCAGATATATTCCTTTTAAATGGTGAAAATCTAGGTATTATGCGCCCTTTTGGAATCTTAGCATCCCACAACACAAGCTTTTATGGAATCCCTAGTATTTATTTGGAAATCCAAAATCTCTACGCAACCTTTAAAGAAGCGATTCTAAATCAACACACTAAAGCTAACACACAAGATCTCTCTCAAAGCTTTTTTCACAGCCTCCAAGCAAACTTAAATGAGCAGTGTTATTATTTCTACCAAACACCCCCAAACACCTTATGTTTAGGACTAAAAGGCATAAAAGCTAGAAATCTTATCCAAAGCCTGATTTTTGATGGAATCCATATTATCAATGGGCAGGAATGTCTATTTGGCTTTAGCCAACCCTCTTTTGTCTTACGTTTAATGGGTTACACAGAATCCCAAGCAAGAGAGCTTTTAAGCCTAAGCTTTTTAGAAATTTCTCCAAGCTTAATCCCGCAAACTGCGCAAAAAATTGCGCAAAAATATCTCCAATTGCGACAACTTCAATCTTAAAGGAATCCCATGCAAACTTTACAAGAAGCTAAAACAATCCTACACGATGTTGCTAAAGCATATAAAAATACAAACCAAAGCACCGAGATTTTGCCCCTTTTGCAAGCTCAAAATAGAATCCTAGCCCAAGACATTTATGCGCAAAAATCTTTGCCAAGCTTTGATAATAGCGCAATGGACGGCTATGCTCTAAATGTTAAAGATGCTAACAAGATTTTAAAAATCCAAACAAGCATTTTTGCAGGAGATAGCAAAGCAGTTACACTAGAACCTAGAGCATGTGCGAAGATTATGACGGGAGCTAAGATTCCACAGGGTGCTAATTGTGTTGTGCCTTTTGAAAGCATTGAGGGGGGCTTTGGTAACACCACGCAAATCACAGCACCAAAAGATTTAAAGTCTTTTGCAAACATTAGAAGAGAAGGTGAGGAAGTTTTACAAAATTCTTTACTTCTAATGCGTGGCACACAGCTTAGTTGCGACACACTTACACTTCTTGCCACACAAGGAATTAGCAATGTGCATGTATTTATGCCTTTAAGCATTGCGATTTTCACAAGTGGCAATGAACTAAAAGAGCCTTGGGAAGAGGCGAACTCCTATCAAATTTATAATTCTAATGCCACAATGGTGCAAAGCACTTTACACTCTTTGCATTTTAATAGCAAATATTGTGGAATTTTAAAAGATAATCTTAGTGCGATAAATGGTGCACTGCAAAGCTCAAATGATGTGATTTTTACCACAGGAGGCGCAAGTAAAGGTGAAGCAGACTTTATGCGCAAAGCTTTAGAGCAAAATGGCGCAACACTCCTTGTTGATGGCGTAGATATAAAACCAGGAAAACCCATTATGATAGCACATTTAAAAGAGAAATTTATCATTGCACTTCCGGGAAATCCCTTAGCTGGTAATGTAATGCTTAGAGTGCTAATCCTTCCTTTTTTGCAAGAACTAAGTGGCGCAAACGCATATTATCCAAACTACATTACCCTAAAGGCAAAAACTTCCCTGAAGAAAAAAGCACGAACAGAAGCACTTTTAGCGAAAATTGAAAAAGATTGTGTAAGCTTTATAAAAAATGGAAAATACGGCTCTGGAGAAGTTACACCAATGGCACAGAGCGATGCACTTGTTATTTTAGATTCCGATCTTACAGAGATAAAAGAAGGTGATATGTTAAAAGTCTTGCCCTTTTACGCCCCTTTTAGCACAGAAGCACAAGAATATATAAACCGCTCATAAATTTAGGACATTCTTTCTAAAGGCTCTTTTATACAACCAAAATAGGACAATTAAAGCCGGGATTCCAAAAATATATCCCACAAGCAAACTCTCAAAATAACCGGCAACTCCAAAAGAAAGCAGAGCAATAAAGGCAACACTTGTTGCATAAGGAAATTGTGTAGCAAAATGGCTATGCACGGAGCAACCCGCTCCTGTGGCTGATAGAATCGTCGTATCAGAAATTGGCGATGCATGGTCTCCATAAACAGCACCAGAAAGCACTGCGCACACCGCAAGGTTTAGATCCACATCATTGCTTAATGCAATTCCCGCTCCAATGGGAAGCATAATTGCAAATGTCCCCCAGCTAGTCCCTGTGCAAAATGCGATAAAACTAGAAGCGATAAATAAAATCAGCGGAATTGCAATGTAAGGAGATAGTGCGCCACTGCTTAAAATATCCTTGCTTATGTTTGCAAGATACACTCCTGTTTGCAAATCGCCCTTAATCACAGGTCCAATAGCCCATGCAAAAATGAGAATCAAATTTGCAGGCAGCATTAACAAAAAGCCATCTTTAAGGATTAGTCCATACTCGCACAAAGAGATTCTATTAAACGCTAACACCACAGCCACAAAAAGCGCACAAGCTCCACCCCAAAAGAGAGCAAAACCTGTTTGTGCCTCCGATAGCATTGCAATTAAATCAAAATTTCTAACCACACTATATCCACTATAAAAAATAAAAAATCCTACAAACACGAATAATGCACCAAGTGGTAAGAGCAAAAGCCATATATTCCCACCATTGTGTTCTTTTATCTCTTCAAACTCCTGCACATCAATATTTTGGTATTTCACCATTTGAGGCAAATTTATTTGCCAAAGAATTGTCAAAAACACTCCAAGCAGAGCAAACCATGCATAAAAATTCCCAGCAATACTATTAGCTAACACATTAAAACTTTTATCTGCCCCAAAAATACCCCCCATAATCCCCAAAATATAAGCCCCCCAACTTGAAATTGGCATTAAAATACAAATAGGAGCGGAGGTAGAATCAATAATATATGCTAAACGCTCACGACTTGAATGATTGACATCATTAAGAGGACGCGCAATTTGCCCAACACTTAATGCATTGAAATAATCGTCAATAAAAATCACAATCCCAGCAATAAATGCTAAAAACTCTGAACTTCTAGGACTATTCACTTTGCATCTAGCCCATGTTACAAATGCAGAAATCCCGCCAGAGCATTTCATAAGCTCTGTTAAAACACCAAGCATTACCAAAAATCCAAAGACATAAATTGCCGAACTTTGCACCTCTCCATCACTATAAAACACAGAAGAAATTCTTTGGGATACATAGCCAAAAATGCCTAAAATACTATATTCAAGCATAATTCCTGCAATTACGATTCCAATAAAGAGGGATAACACCACGCGTCTTGTGATAAATACTAAAACAATCACCACAACAGGCACAACAAGGCTTAAGGCAGAATCCGCATACATTTTCACTCCTTTTAAACCCACAATTCTAACCTATGCAAACGCTATTTTTCAAGTGCGCAGTCAATTTATACTTTCTAAGAGCATATTAAGATAACTCCCAAATAAAGTTATTATTGGTGAGTTTATCGGCGATTAAAGATTTAGCACTTGTAAATAGTGCAAACTGGTGCAAAATAAGCTCAACCTTAGCTAAAAAATACATTGTAGAATTTGGCAAAAAGCAAGACAAAGGACAATCAGATATAAAAACAACAACCAAAAAATTTTTAGCCACCATGCAAAGTCGCTAATACTATCAAAAGGCAAATTTGCAAGGAATGCAGAGCAACAAACACTGCAAAGCGAAAAAGTAAAACTATTACCCTTATTTACAAGAAAATATAGAATCCTTACAAAAAATTCTTGAAAAATATGGTAAATACAGCTTTGTAGCACAAAAACACTAGAGATTTAAAGCAAATTCTAGCAGAACCCATAACAAGATTCCGCAATAGAATATCTGCACATTTCACACAAAGAATAATCCCTATTTAAGCTTAACTCTTATAGATATTTTTATCCAATGCTTTAAGATTTTTTGCTGTGCAAAGTGCGGAAGTCATGGCTCCTGAAACATTACTTGCTGTGCGCGCCATATCCACAATAGGATCCACTGCTAAAACAAGGCTAAGTAGCATAAAATTTTCTCCAAAACCAATTCCTGCAAGCATAATAGAAGCAGCCATTGTAGCACTTCCGGGCACTCCAGCAATTCCAAGTGAGCCAAGCACTGCAACTAAAACGATCATTAAAGCAAAGCTAAAATCAATTTCCACTCCCAATAAACTTGCAACCAACACTGCAGCCATTGCAGGAAAATATCCCGCACAACCATTAAGTCCAGTTGTTGTGCCAATACTTGCAACGAAATTAGCCACCGCTGATGAAACTCCAAATTTATCTTGCAAAGTAGAAATATTAAGCGGCAAAGTTGCCACGCTTGAACGCGAACTAAAAGCAAAAAGCAAAACAGGAAAGGCTTTTTTGATATAAATAAAAGGGTTTAACCCTTGAGAGAGTAGCAACACAAAATGCACTCCAAACATTACAAACATTGCTACATAAGTCAAAATAATAAAAATCCCCGCCGTCTTAATCGCCTCAAAACCATTACTCAAAATAACATTTGCCATCATACACACCACAGCATAAGGCATAAAGTGAATCACTATTCCGGTCATTTCCATCATAATGGCATAGAAAGTTTTAACGCTATTTTTAAAACTCTCAAAAGATTTTTCATACTCTTCTTTCTTGCTAATATGTTTTGCGCAAATTCCAATCAAAAAAGCAAAAATCACTATGGCAATGATATTTTCTTTACTCATAGCATTAATGATATTGCTAGGAATTAGATTTTGTAGGATACTTGTTAATGTTGTGATTTCTCTAATTTGTCTTGCCCCTTCATCTAAAACTACATTTTTTCCTAAATCAAACACAACTGCTAAACTTAAGCCTATAATTGCAGCTAAGGCTGTGCTAAAAAGTATCCAAAAAAGACTAACACCAAGCAAAGAGGAAATTTTCATATCTTTATCAATTTCTATAATAACCTTTATAATACAAGCAAATATCAATGGAATCACTAGCATTTTAATAAACGCTACAAACACTGCACTAAAAAACCCAAACCAATGCTTCGCTTCTGCATACCAAAGAATTTCCCTTGCCTCATTTACACTAGGATAATCCGCTAAATACTGCAAAACAAAGCCCAAGAAAAGCCCAACACAAAGAGCAAAAAGCATTCTTAAAGAAAAGCTAATTTGCTTAGCATACATTTTTTTGATAATAAAAAAGATTCCAAAAAGAACTGCTAAAATCATCAGAATTTGTGGGCTAGAGAGTTGCAAAAAATGGCTAAAAAACGCATAATCCATAAAAATTCCTTTCTTAAATTGAAAACTTTCAAAGCCGCAATTGTAGTCTATTTAAAACAATTTACAGCTCTTAAACAAGAAATTTTGCATTCATTTATGCGCAAATAAAATCACCCTGTATTTTTAATCCCTTGCGCAATTCCAACAATTGTTGTAACAATTTGTTTTGCGATACGTTCCTTTTGCTCAGGATAACGCGCTTCCCTATAAGCACGCATTAGATAAAGCTGAAAGAAACTTAAACGCGTTAAAAATGGCTTTCTTAGTAAAATAGATTCTCGCACTAACTTCTCACTCTCTAGCAAATACTTCTCATTGCGAACATACAATAACCACTCTAAAGTGCGATGATACTCTGTCTCAATCATACCCCAAATTTCCTTGCGCAAATTCACATCCTCCACAAAGGCATTATAATGTTCTGCAATCTCCAAATCCACTTTCAAAAAAGCTTGTGAAATATTATCAATGGTAGTTTTAAAGAACAAATTCTCTTGATAACACCGCCTTAAAACCCCCCTATCTCCACACTCTCTAAATGCCGCATCCAAACCACTTCCAAGCCCATACCACGCGGGGATAATTGCACGATTTTGCGTCCAAGCAAACACCCATGGAATCGCACGCAAATCCTCCACATTTTGCGTATCTTTACGCTTACTAGGACGTGATCCGATATTCAACTGCTGAATAAAATAAATGGGTGTAGCACTTTTAAAATACACAATAAACCCTTCTGTTTCATACACAAGCTTGCGGTAAGTCTTATAAGATTCTGCGCTAATCTTTTGCAAAATTGATTCAAAATCCATACCCTGCTTAATCTCCATTCCAAACTTATCATACACAGACTTCTTAAGCAAAGTTGCAAGCGCACTATCAAAGCTTGATTCTGCCTTTTTGGGATTTAAATACTTTCCACTAATCACCTCACCTTGCTCTGTGGTCTTCAAAAATCCAGCGACACTATTTGTTGGTGATGAAAGTAGCGCATCTTCTAGCGCACCTCCCCCACGACTCACACTTCCACCACGTCCATGGAATAATCTAAATTTAATCTTTAGCTCATCTTCTAACAAAATCAAATTTTTAATAGCTTGCTTTAGTGAGTAATTACTAGCAAAGATTCCACCATCTTTGCTAGAATCAGAATAGCCAATCATAATTTCTTGATAATTTTTGTGTGATTGTAGGTATTCTGCATAATGTGGATTTGCGCATAATTCACGCAAGATTCTAGGTGCAAGCTCCAAATCACCAATGGTTTCAAAAAGAGGTGAAATAGAAATGCGTGTTTTCTTGCCCTTACACCACAAGCCACTTTGCTTTGCAAACCACAGCACACAGAGTAAATCATTTGCACTTTGACACATTGAAATAATGCAAGAATCCATAATATTATCACTAATCCTATCTTTTGCCCATTTGAAATTCACAAAAGCTAGAATCATCTCTTGTGTCTGCACACTTAGTTTGCCATAGAGTGTGTTTAAATCTAGCAGTGGTGCTTTAAGAGCAACGTTTAACACCCTTGTGCGCTCACTCTCTGGCAAAAGCAACAAATCCCCTTGCACATATCCCAAATGCGAAAAAATCTCTGCAAGCGCATTCCAAAACACATCTCTATGCTGACGAAAATCTAGTTGCATAAGATGGAATCCAGCTAGAAGGGCTAGATTTTTTAGTTCTTTTAAATAAATGCTACTGCGCTTATCAAGGGATTCTATCATCATATCAATATCTTTAATAAACTCTTTAGAATTCGCATACATATAAATTTTATTTTCATTAAGCGAAGCTTGAGGCAAATTTAGTGCGAGAATTCTGTTTTGAAGCTTTTGTCGCATACAAGTGAGTTTCGCACGGAATGGTTCTTGCAAAAAAAGCTTTTTTGCCATAGTATCTAAATGTTCTTTTTCCACCTCTAAACTCTCTAAAAGTGCGCGGGATGGCTTGATGAATTCTTGAGCAATAGATAACTCACGACCTAGCTTATCAATACGTTTTAAATACTGATGGATAATCGTCTCATGTTGACGTTTCATCACTTCTAGCATTACAGCATTTGTAACATAAGGATTCCCATCCCTATCACCCCCTATCCAACTTCCAAGACGAATAGGGGATTTTTTTAATTCTTCTTTATCTCCTAGCTCACTTAATGCTTCTTGCACTTCTTTTAGCACATTAGCACCACTTCTTAAAATTGAACTTTCCATAAAATAAAGCAAATTATCTAACTCAAAAAGCACTTCTATCTTTTCACTGCGGACAATATGGCTATTCCACAACAAATTTAGGCGATATTTCAAATGCTCTTTAGCATTTTTATCTCCTAGCTTAAACCACGTTTCTAAGTCATCACTCATCTCATGGTAGCTCTCTAAAAATGTCCTGCGCAAGGATTCTGTGGGATGTGCGGTAAATACAGGATAGAATCGGATTTTTTTAAGCACGGCTTGAATATCTGCATCGTCATATTTTTGCGCCCTAAGTTCAGCAATAGTCTCTAAAATCGCACCTTTTTTTATCCTGCTTAGATAATAACGCTCATCAACGATATTTAAAAGCAAATGGTAGAGAGTGAAAGCTTTAATAAGACTTGAAATATCCTCTGCGCTAAGCGCATCTAAGTTCGTGTCCTTTCCATCTTTTAATGCTACAAATAGGGGACAAATCTGCGGTGCAACAGCATCTAATTGCTCACATATTAATGTAAAAATAAACTCAATTTCTTGTGATTTATCCATTTGCGATTCCTTTTACCTAAAGTTTGAGAAATTATAACGCTTTTATATAAATTCCTTAGAAAAATTTATATTAGAAAATTAAAGTTTTTGTAAGTCTTACTAAAACTTTAAGTTGGTAAAATGTTTAAAATTTCTTTAATGAAGGCTAATTAATGGACGCACAAACTCTAAAACAAATGGATTTAGACTATGTTTTACACACCTACGCACGCAATTATGTGCATTTCGTGCGTGGAAGTGGTGCGCACTTATTTGATGAAGATGGCAAGGATTATATTGACTTTGGCTCGGGAATTGCTGTATGTAGCGTGGGACACGGCAATAAACGCTTAAGCAAAGCACTTTATAAACAAGCACAAAACCTAATCCACACATCAAATCTCTATCTTATAGAGCCACAAGCAAAACTTGCTAAAAAACTTGTAGAACTTAGTGGTTATGATATGCGTGTGTTTTTTGCAAACTCTGGAGCAGAAGCAAATGAAGGTGCGCTAAAGATTGCTAGAAAGTTTGGTGAGATTAATGGAGAATTAAAACGTTACCAAATCATTACTTTAGATTCCTCCTTTCATGGACGCACTATAAGCACTCTAAAAGCCACAGGACAAAACAACATGCACAACTATTTTGGTCCTTTTCCCGATGGATTTGTGTATGCAAAAGATTTAAGCGATATTCCAAACAAAATTAGCAATGTAACTTGTGCTGTGCTTTTAGAACTTGTGCAAGGAGAAGGAGGAATCACACCATTTGACAAGAAAGAAGTGCAAAATCTAGCTAAATTTCTAAAAGAAAAAAACGTTCTTTTAATGGTAGATGAAGTCCAAACAGGGATTTACCGCAGCGGAGAGCTTTTTGCCTCCCAAGTGTATGGGATCACTCCTGATGTTATCACCACTGCAAAAGGACTTGCTGGAGGAGTGCCAATTGGAGCAGTGCTAACAAATCTAAAAGATATTTTCTCTCCAAGCGACCATGGAAGCACATTTGGTGGAAACTTCTTATCCACAAGTGCTGCTTTAGAGGTGCTAGAGATTCTAAGCGCACTTAAAGTAAGCGGGGAACTAAATAAAACAATCACATACTTTTCACAAAAACTCCAAGACTTACAAAAAAAACATTATGCAATTTTCACGGAGGAAGTTGGCTTAGGGCTTATGCGTGGGCTTAGAGTAAAAGATGCAGAAACACTAAATACATTTTTGCAGAGTGCTTTTAACCATGGTGTTTTAGTGCTAAAAAGTGGCAAAAACACGGCACGTTTTTTACCTAGCCTCACCATTACAAAAGCAGAAATTGACTTAGGTTTTAAGCGTTTGGAATCCTGTCTAAAGACACTTTAGAATTTCAACTCTTTTATAGCTTAAAAATGCTTAGTCGCCCATCAAGAACCGCTCTTTTGGGAAATACACTTTTACCCAAATTTACAAAATACTCATAAGAATTGCGAATTAATACTTAATACCAACCTTGCTCTACTAGACAAATGACATTATCCACAAAAATTCTAGTTTTACATAAAGCAATTTTAAAGCATAGACAAAAGGACTCTTAAAAAACCTAAAAATACCTTTTAAAGCACATCTTAACACTTTAGAGCATTAAATTTTTACTTAAAAAATTGCTTTTTGTTAGGTTTTGCATTATTTACCTTTTTGATTTTTAGCTTTTATGAAGAATACTAATACAAGTTGAAGCCCATGTAAATTTAGAAATAAAAGTAGCACAAAGCAACAGATTAAAAATTATGCTTAAGGATTTGGGCGTTTATTCTCATTAATGCTTTTAAGACTTAGCTACAAAAACATTTAAAAACACAAATTAATACACAAAATCACAGATTTTATGCACTTTCCCTTTGAGATAAAGTCTCTGTTGGTATTCTCTTAGAAACAAATCCTCTTTGCTTGCAGGATTAAAAAGGCAAGGATTTGGAATCTTATTAGCAGAAAGCAAATAATAAAACATTGCTGCCATTCCTGTTCCACAAGCTAACGTTTCATCTTCTACCCCGCGTTCAAAGGTGCGCGCAATGACTCTATCTTTCTCTATGGTAGCAATATTGACATTCGCATTATATTTATGGCGCAAAAAGCGCAGATCCTCCTTGCCTAATTCACCCTTTTTCTCACACACTAAATGCGGCACTCCAGTGTCAATTAATGCCCAAGTATTGCCAAACTCACAAATACTTTCTTGTAACACCTTTACTCCGCTTAACGCACTTTCCACTTCTTCGTTTTCTATGGTCGTATCAATCACACCTGCAAGAGTTAGGAATCTCTGTTTGACACCTGCAATTCCTAAATGATACGCATACATTGCTGCTACACGACTTCCATTGCCGCACATTTGCGCCACACTGCCATCACAATTATAAAATTCCCATTCAAAATCATATTCCAAGTGTGGTTTTAAGATAATCAAACCATCTGCTCCAACTCCTTGGTGACGATTACAAATCCTTTGTGCAAGTTTATCAAATCCGTGGGGTTGCATACCAAAAATATGCGTAATAATAAAATCATTGCCACTTGCGGAATATTTGCTAAAAAACATAATATCTCCTTGAAATTTAGAATCCTTGCATTGCATTTTGACGATACAAACATTTCTCTTTCTTTACAAAATATTGAATTTGCGATTCTATCTATTTGTTTGCTATTATTATAGCTAGTTTTCTCCAAAAGGATATTTTATGGAATTTTTTCTCGCTTTTGTGGGCTTTGCTTCACTTATTTTAATCGTCTATCTTCTTCTAACAGACAAAACAACCCCATCTGTTGCGTTCATTGTCGTTTCTGGTATTAGCGCAATTTTGCTTGTTTTGTTAGAAATAAATTTTCATCTAGGAATCGGAAGTCTCTTAAAAGAAAAGTTTGACATTGCATATTTTGCGAAAATGGAAAATCCTATTTTTGATTTTGATGCACTCAAATATTTTATTCGGCAAGGAATCAATAGCGTAAGCTCCACAGCGGTTTTATTTATTTTTGCGATTTTGTTTTTTGGGCTTTTAAATGAAGCGGGGGTTTTTAATGCAATGATTAATTATTTGCTAAAATTTAGCAAAAACAATGTGTATAGCATTTGTATTTTAACGGTGATCATCTCTGTTGTTGCACATTTAGACGGATCTGGAGCATCTAGCTTTTTAATCGTAATTCCCGCTATGCTACCCATTTATGAAAAACTAGGAATGCGCAAAACAACATTAATGACGATTATGGCGGCTTCACTTGGAGTGATGAATCTCCTTCCTTGGGGTGGTCCTACATTGCGCGCAGCAACTATTATCAATACAGAAGCAAATGAGATTTGGCATCAACTCATTCCAATTCAAATCACAGGGCTTTTATTAGCTCTAGGTGTTGCGATTCTCCTAGCAAGACAAGAAATCAAAAGAGGAGCTGGGAATATTTTAGGCAATGAGAATTTTCACCAACTAGAACTTGGTGAGCACCACACAAGCAATAGATTCTTTTTAAATATTCTCCTGCTCTTAAGTATTTTAGTGCTTCTAATTGCAAATATTTTTCCGAGCTATTTTTTATTTATGCTTGGATTCTGCTTTGCTTTATTTATTAATTATCCCAAGCTAGAGGTTGCACAAAAACTCATTGATAAATACTCTAAAAGTGCAATTTTAATGGCAACAACACTTTTTGGAGCTGGAATCCTTATTGGTGTTTTTGATAAAACAGGAATTATGAAAGTAATGGCAAATGTGATTTTGGAGATTTTACCTGATTGGGCTTTAATCCTAATTCCTCTTATCGTAGGAATTAGTGCTGTTCCTATGGCTTTGATTTTCTGCACAGATTCCTACTTTTTTGGCATTATGCCCATTGTTGTTGGAATCACTTCTGCGCTAGGAATCGACCCAATGAGTATCGCAATTATTATGGTTGTCGCTAGAAATTGTGCGACTTTCATTTCTCCTGTTGTCCCCGCAACTCTTTTGGGTTGCGGAATCAGTGGAGTTAGCATTAAAGAACATATTAGTAAAAGCTTCTTTTGGGTTTGGGGTATTTCGCTTATTTGTTTGGGTGTGGGAGCAATGTTAGGATTAATTCACTTCTTCTAGTGAGATTCGGGGGAAAGGGGAATTTAGAAGAATCCCCCCTCTGCTTGATAAAGATTAACCAAGCAATGCGTCTAAACGACTTTGTAGGTATTGTGTGTTAAAAGAACTTGCATAAAGCGTTGCATTTTCTTTTAGTTTTGCGCTATTTAGCTGATTATAGTTTTCTGCCACATCATCTTTCATTAAGCCACCCTCAGCGGTTTTCAAATTCACAATTGTGTTCATGCTTGCATTAATACCAGATTGGATTCCATTCATCGCAGAGCCAATATTTGCACGTTCCATATTTACTCTCTCAATAAAGCCCAAAATGCTTTGCTGGTTATTCACGCTTAAATCTGCGACATTTGGCGCTTGCATATTAATGCTTGCTGTGCCACTGCCTGTTACAAAGCTCATCTGCCCACCAAACACATTCTTACCATTAAAAATAGCTTGACTTGTTGCATCTTGCATAGATTGTGTAAGCGCATTTGCTTCACTTTGAATCATTGCTCTTTGGTCGCTATTTAGTGCTGGATTTCCAAGTGCAACAGAGAGTTCATTCATACGAATTGCAGAATCTGTAATATTTGAAAGCGTCGCATCGGCAATTTGCATAACACCTAGAGCGTCATTTGCATTTCTCACACCTTGACTCATTGAATTTGCTTGTGCTAAAAGCGCATTGGCAATTGCTAAACTTGCACCATCTGTAGCATCAATAGGACGCTGGGAAGAGATTTTCTTTAATGCGTCTTTTTCCTCTTCTTTTGCTTTATTTAAGCTAATCAAACTTTCATTTGTGCTTTGTGAATTCCCGATTTTCATTTTCATCTCCTTGATTTTAGTTTAATTTGCATCCTTGCGACTTCCAAGAGATACAAGCATTTTTTGTTCCACTTTATGCCTCTTTTCACAGAACCACTAGTCATTTTTTTGCTCCAAATACTTAGTATGGACAACGCCTCTTTTAAAATCGTCATTTTTCATCATTTCTTTATGAAATGCAATGGTTGTTTTAATACCTTCTACGCAAAACTCATCTAAGGCACGTGCCATTCTAACAATTGCTTCATCCCGATTGCGTCCCCAAACAATAAGCTTCCCAATCATAGAATCATAAAACATCGGCACAACATAGCCCGCATAAGCATGGCTATCAATGCGCACATTATTGCCACCTGGAGCAATCCACTTTGTGATTTTCCCTGCAGAGGGATAGAATTTCACAGGATCCTCTGCTGTAATTCTACACTCCATTGCACACCCGCTAAAGCTTATAGAATCTTGTTTTGGAAGTTCTTTACCTTCAGCCACTTTAACCATTAACTCAATAATGTCTAAGCCACTTACTAGCTCACTCACTGGATGTTCAACCTGCAATCTTGTGTTCATCTCCATAAAATAGAAATTCTGATTAGAATCTAACAAAAACTCATAAGTTCCTGCCCCTACATATTTAATTGCTTTTGTCGCAGTAATGGCAGTTTTTAACAATTTTTCACGCGTTTTTGGCTTCAGTGTTGGCGCAGGGGATTCCTCAATGAGTTTTTGATGACGTCTTTGAAGCGAACAATCTCTCTCACCAATATGTAAAACATTACCATGTTTATCGGCGATAATTTGCACTTCAACATGCTTTGGCTTATCAATAAACTTCTCCATATAAATTGTGCCATCACCAAATGCACTAATGGCTTCAGATTCCGCTGCTAAATAAGCATTGAACATATTCTCTTCGCATTCTACAATACGCATTCCGCGCCCACCACCACCTGCTGCTGCTTTTAAAATTACTGGGTAGCCAATTTCTTTAGCAAGCTTAATAGCTTGCTCTTTGGATTCCACTGCGCCATCACTCCCGGGAATTACTGGAACTCCAGCATTTTTCATCACTTCCTTTGCCTTGCTTTTATCACTCATTAGTGCCATGACATCTGGTGTTGGACCGATAAATTCTATCTCATGGTGGTTACAAATCTCAACAAAATTTTGATTTTCACTCAAAAATCCGTATCCGGGAAAAATCGCATCAGCTTTGAAAAGCTCCGCGGCAGAAATAATTGCTGGAATATTAAGATAACTCTCACTAGATTTATCTCCACCAATGCACACTTTTGCATCTGCTAAGTCTAAATAATGCGCATCTTTATCTGCCGTAGAATACACAGCAATTGCTTTTTTTCCCATTTCTTTAATCGTGCGAATTGCCCTTAGAGCAATTTCGCCACGATTTGCAATTAAAATGGTATTAATTTCTTTTTGCAAAGGCATTAGAGTCTCTCCACAACAAATAAAGGAGAGTTGTATTCCACAGGTTGCGCATCGTTTGGAATGATCTCCACAATCTTACAATCAAATTCCGCTTCAATTTCATTCATAATTTTCATCGCTTCAATAATCCCTAATGTTTGTCCTTTTTTTACCTTATCACCAACATTAACATAAGCTGGGGCATTTGGACTAGGGCAGCGGTAAAATGTCCCAACCATTGGGGAATTAATCGTATCACCACTTGGCGCTGCTGGAGCTAACGCAGAAGCAACAGGTGCTACCTGTGGAAGGCTTTGTGTAGCTTGAGTTGGAGCTGACGTTGTTTGTGCAACTAAAGTAGGCGCACTCTCTCTACCTGCGCCTTTTTCTAATTTAATTTTAGTCGTATCTTGTGTAATGCTTAGACGATTTAGAGTGCTTGCATCAAAGATTTTGATGAGTTCTTTAATATCTTTAAAATCCATTTCTAAAGCCTTTTTGAAGTTTAATCTAGCATTCCCAAAAGCTAAGCGCCTTTAAGTGCCTTGTATGGAGTAGAATCACTCTTTAATCTGTTATAATATCACATTTAAATAAAATAATCACTTAGCAAGGAATAAAATGGGTTTAAAAGAAGATACTTGGATTAGAAAAATGGCGATAGAACACACAATGATTATGCCATTTTGTGAGAATCAAGTGGGCAAAGGTGTGGTCAGCTATGGGCTTTCTAGTTATGGCTATGACATTAGAGTAAGTAATGAATTTAAAATTTTTACAAATATTAATGCAATGGTTGTAGATCCAAAAAATTTTGATGCGGCAAATGTCGTGGATTTTGTAGGAGATGTGTGCATTGTGCCACCAAATTCTTTTGCGCTTGCTAGAACAGTGGAGTATTTTAAGATTCCACGCAATATTTTAGCAATTTGTCTTGGTAAAAGCACCTATGCAAGATGTGGAATTATTGTCAATGTTACACCTTTTGAACCAGAATTTGAAGGACATATTACCATTGAGATTTCAAACACAACGCCCTTGCCTGCTAAAATTTATGCCAATGAAGGAATTGCACAAGTGTTATTTTTAGAAGGTGATAGGGATTGCGAAGTGAGCTATAAAGATAAAAAGGGCAAGTATCAAAGACAAAAAGGAATTACCCTGCCTAGAATTTTAAAATAGATAGGATTCCAATTTACTCCGCACCAATCCACTTAAAAACAATTTTCCTTGCAATGCATTCCAAAACTCTACGCAACGTCCCCCAATGCATAAATGCTCCGCCAATTAATCCAATAATACTTCCTATGATGATGTCCAAAACTCTAGCTTGAATAATCACATCTGGATTATATTGCATAAAATTACTAACTTCTGCTAAATAAGTAGAATAGGGAGTTAAAAATACCATTGATAACGCATAATTACGCACTACGGTGTATTCTGCAAAAAACATTAAAATCATCATTAAAAGTGCAAATTCAATCGGACTAAATGTAAAATGTAGCAAAAAATAAGCCAAACTTACCCCAGCAATCGTGCCTAGAATCCTTTGGAGTTGCTTAATCCAAATCTGCTTAAAAGTAACTGCTGTCATCACCGCAGCACAACTAATCCCAACCCAATATCCACGATCTAGCTCCAAATGACTTTGCAAAAACATAGCAAACCCAACAAAAGAAGCAATAATTATAGGGTCAATCACAATCACTCCAAAACCGAGCTCTCCGACCTTTGGAATGGGTTTAATAGTATGCTTAAAAATATAAATAACACTTAAAGAATACAACAATACCATAATGTTTGCAACCATCGTCCCAAGCGCAACAAGACCAATTGCCATAGGATAATCCGCCACTTCAAAGGGAATATAAGTCCCAAGAATCGTAGCAAAAGTAAAAAAGAAAAATCCCGGTGCGCCTATACTAAAATACCGCACAACCTGTGCGCTCACAAGTGTTACACCAAAAACAATGAGCGGAATAAGTTGCGGAAAACTCTGCCCCACAAGCCCTAGCGTGAAAGACACAGTGATTCCAAATGCACACGTCATACTTAAAATCATTTTGTGATAAATGGGAGTATCAGGCACATACAAAAAAATCATTGCCCCAATAACAGAAACCAGTCCAAAATTAGGACGACCAAAAAGAGTTGCAACAAACAAAATTACAGCCACACCAAGCGCAGCAAAGAAAGGCATTTGCCACGACCTATCACTTTGATTCCAAGTAAAAATTAATCCGAGTTCTTTTTTTGCTTTTTCCAAAAACATAACAACTCTCTAAATGTGTTAAAATTTTTAAAATTATAGCACTACCAACCACTAACTCCATACAATTCTCAATACTTATATTCAAAAATCTACAATAGAAACCTTTAATCTTTTTGAAATTTTAAAGATGTTCTAGATTAAAATGTTTGCCATATTTGTTATTTTTACAATTAAAAGCTACAGATTTTATACCAATATCCAATACTAAATCCAATTGAGAGATTCCTCTCTATTCTCTTAACTTCCTTACTTGTGGATTATAATTCCAGACTTTGTTTTGGTCTGTTCGCAGGTAAATACACATAGGTATTCATCAAACTCCTAGAAAAACTTCTGCTATAATGCCCAACCAAAATAAACTCTAGGAATCCTTAATGAAAATCATTGCTAGTAATTTTAAAACTAACCACACAAGAAGAAGTACACAAGAGTTTTGCACAACATTAGAATCTTTTTTAAACACACAGAAAAATCCTAATAAAATCACCATTTTCCCCCCAACAACCGCACTTTTAGACAATACTTTTAAGCATTTCTCAATCGGTGCGCAAAATGCTTATTTTACACAATGTGGCTCTTTTACTGGTGAAATCGGTTTAGAGCAACTCCATGAATTTCAAATTCAATCTTTATTAATTGGACATAGTGAGAGACGCGAGATTCTAGGAGAATCTCAAGAGTTTTGCGCACAAAAGTTTGCTTATTTCGCAAGGCAAGATTTTGAGATTTTTTACTGCATTGGCGAGAGTTTAGAAACTAAAAATAAGGGCTTAGATTCTACCTTAGTGTTTTTGGAATCACAATTAAAAGGTATTGCCTTAGACTATCCTAAGCTAATTATCGCTTACGAACCTATTTGGGCAATTGGTAGTGGAATTAGCGCGACTTTAGAAGAAATCACGCAAATCCACACGCGCTTAAAGCAAAAATTAGGTAAAATTCCGCTTCTTTATGGCGGAAGTGTGAAACCACAAAATGTGAGTGAAATCCTAAGCTTAGATGGTGTTGATGGTGTGCTTGTTGGAAGTGCAAGCTGGGAGATTCAAAGCTTTTGCAAAATTTTAGAAAATTCGTTTTAAAGGCTAAATTATGATTATGGAAGGAAAAAAAGGGTTAATTGTCGGTGTAGCAAACAATAAATCTATTGCATATGGAATCACAAAAGCTTGTAAAGCTCAAGGCGCAACCATTGCGCTAACTTATATGAATGAGCAAATCCAAAAGCGTGTGCGTCCAATTGCCGAAGAAATAGGTAGCGGCGCGTATGTGTATGCACTTGATGTAAGCAAAAAAGAGCATTTTGCAAGTTTAAGAGAACACATTCAAAAAGACTTTGGTAAGCTTGATTTTCTTGTCCATAGCGTAGCGTTTGCTCCAAAAGAAGCACTAGATGGTAACTTCCTAGACACTTCCAAAGAAGCTTTCAATGTCGCAATGGAAGTTTCTGTGTATTCTCTTATTGAGCTTTGTCGTGAACTGGAGCCGGTATTAAATGAAAATGCTTCTATTTTGACACTTAGTTACTTAGGTGCAGTTAAACACATAGCACATTATAATGTAATGGGTGTTGCAAAAGCTGCATTAGAATCTAGCGTACGTTATTTAGCACATGATTTAGGACCAAAGGGTATCCGTGTCAATGCTATTTCTGCTGGACCAATTAGAACACTTGCAGCAAGTGGAATCGGGGATTTTAGATTCATTTTAAAATGGAATGAGGCAAATGCTCCTTTACGCAAAAATGTTGGAATAGAAGAGGTTGGAAGCTCTGCAATGTATCTACTCTCTCCGCTTGCAAGTGCTGTTACAGGAGAGATTCATTATGTGGATTGCGGTTATAACATTATGGGGTTAGCAGCAGTTGAGGAAAAAGATGGCAAAGCAGAGATGATTTGGGACTCTATCAAGTAAAAAATAAGGGAAAATTTATGGAAGCGCAGTTAATGAATCTCGCCATTGAAACTTATAAAATTACATTGATTCTATCGCTTCCAATGCTACTTGTTGGGCTTATAGTTGGGCTTATGATTAGTATTTTTCAAGCCACCACGCAAATTAATGAAATGACACTTACTTTTGTGCCAAAAATCCTAGCTGTCATTGCTGTTATTATCTTTACAATGCCTTGGATGTTAAATATGCTAATAGATTTCACAACGCGTATTTTTAACATGATGCCAACTTTTTTGTTTTAATGTTACAAAAAACTATTGACTTCTCACACTACACTAGTGTTAAAATCGGTGCTATCCAGCCTTTAAACTTCATAGAATCCCTAGAAGACTATGATATGTTTTTGCAAAGTGGCACACCTATTAACATTGTTGGCAAAGCAAATAACCTCCTAATCTCTCCAAACGCAAAAAACCTCATCACCCTAAGCAAGAAGTTTGATTATATTAAAGACTTAGGGGATTGCTTAGAAGTAGGCGCAGCAACACCTAGTGGCAGGCTATTTTCTTATGCTAAATGCAAGAATCTATTCGGTTTTGAGATTTTATCCAAACTTCCCGGAAGTATCGGTGGAATCATTAAAATGAACGCAGGACTAAAAACTTACGCAATTAAAGATGTTCTACAAGGAATTCTAATGCTAGATTCTAATACTAAACTTTGTTTTAAAAGTGTGGAATCGCTGGGGCTAACCTATCGTAATAGCGCAATTTCAGGGCTAATATTTGCAGGAATTTTTAAAAAACAGGCAAATTTTAACTCTAGCCTTGTAGAAACCTTCACTAAAATGCGCCAAAATCAACCAAAAGAGCCTAGTTTTGGGAGTTGCTTCAAGAATCCTAAAGGCAATTTTGCAGGTGCATTAATAGAAAATGTGGGCTTAAAAGGTGTAAAATTTGGTAAAAACAAAAGCTTAATGTTTAGTCCAATCCATGCTAATTTTTTAGTCAATCTCGGAAATTCTAGTTTTGAGGAAGCCTTAGATTTAATTCAACTAGCAAAAGAAAAAGTTTATACAGAATCTAAAATCACTCTAGAAAATGAAGTCCAAATCATTCTATAAAACATACGCAGACAAAAGGAGAAAATAATATGAAAATAGCCTTTTATGGGAATTATAACGCAATAGGTGATATTTGCGTATTATTACCTGCTTTATTCGCCCTCTGCAAACTTTATCCCAATGCAGAGATTACTTTTCTAACAACCCATAAAGGAGAGCAATTTGCTAAAAATTCCAACTTTACCACAAACATTACAATTCTCAATGAACAATCCTTGCATACTTTTTTACAATCTACTAACTTAAACTTTTTTATTCTAGCAAACCCAAAAACAGATATTATTAAACTTTTGAAAAAGGCAAATATAGATAAGGTCATTACCTTTTGGCATTTGCACAACCTTATTGCACGAAAATTTAAAATTCTTCCAACAAATCGCTGGAAACAAGCAGATAGAGAACGTTATTTACGACTAATTCGGGCAATTGATGAAAAACACTATGACTCCAATATCCATTTATGCGACTTTCATGAAATTGCCCTACACACAAAAAAAGAAAACCAAAATAAAATAAAAAATATTTTATGCCCTTTAGAGATTCAAAAATATTCCAAAATCATTAACATCAATGCATATTGCCACTCTGCAGATTCAAATTACAATCTAAAAGAACAAGATTGGTGGGAACTTCTCTTAGAGTTTGCATTAATCTATCCACAATTTTTATTTATTTGGACAACTTACGGCAACAAAACTTCCCCTGCTTATCAATTAAAAAATATTTTTGTTTATCACAATGGGAGTGATATTTTTGACTTAATTGAATTAACAAAAATCTTTGATTGCATTATAAGCCCATCAACAGGCAATATAAGCCTAGCAGATATAATGGCAAAACGTATAATTGCTTTTTATCCTTATTATGATGTTATCCGCTATCCTTGTGGAAATTTTAACAATCCTTTCACTTATTATTGTGTTAATAAAAGATGGAAGAGCAAATACCAATACCATATAAAACATTTTAAGATTTGTATTAAAAAGACTTTGGATAATCTTATTCTAGTTGCAAATCCATAAGCAAATGGTTTATAAGATTCTATTCCACAAAAAAGGCAAAATAATGTCCAAGATTCCCTATGACTTCACTAATCAAAACACTACTTTAGTGCACATTTGTTGTAGCGTGGATAGCCATCACTTTTTAACCCAACTTCAAGAAAAATACCCCAATAAAAACTTTTGTGGCTTTTTCTATAATCCTAACATCCACCCCTTTGAAGAATACCAAATGCGCCTTTTTGATGTGAAACGCAGTTGTGCGCAACTTAAGATTCCTCTTATTGAGGGGGAATACAATCTTGCAGAGTGGTTAGAGGGCAGCAAGGGCTTAGAGAATGCTCCAGAAAAAGGAAAACGTTGTAGCTATTGCTTTGATTTTAGATTAGAAAGGAGCGCACAAGTTGCACTAGAATCTCATTGCGTAGAATTTACAACAACTCTACTTGCAAGCCCTATGAAATCCCAAGAGGAACTTTTTGCTCAAGGTGAAACAATTGCCAATAAGCATCA
The DNA here is from genome assembly GCF_019711685.1 of Helicobacter turcicus. GTDB lineage: Bacteria > Campylobacterota > Campylobacteria > Campylobacterales > Helicobacteraceae > Helicobacter_D > Helicobacter_D turcicus. The sequence goes on along the minus strand of NZ_JAIGYQ010000003.1, from coordinate 78,346 downwards.
TCTTGCCTTTTTGTCTATTGATGTGAGAAGCAACGGAGGGACACAACTCCAAAACAAACTTGCTAGAGATACTAATCTTTATCGCCAAAATTATTGCGGCTGTCTCTATGCTCTAGAAGCTCAACGCAAAAAATCACAAAAGCGTCCCTTAGAACTACTCTCCGTCCTAAATCTCCCAAAAGAAACAAGAAATCTCCCCGCTTTGCGCCTTAAAAACTTTCAAACCCGCACACAATTAGAGCAAACGCAAAAACCTTACCAAATTATTAAGCGTAAAGTGCAACATTACCGCATATTAAGTGGATTATTAAAGGTTGGGGATTGCACGATTCCAAGTTTTATTTGCAACTACTCTATGCTAAACAAACCCATAAAAGCCAAAGTAGAGTTCTGGCAACAAGGTATAGGCTATGCTAATAAAGAAGGAATCTTACTTTTAGAATTTAATGCCTTTAAAGATTTACTAAAAACACAAGATTTCAACACTCTTTTATGTGAAGGCTTAAGTGATACAATACAGCTAAACTTACGCTATCAACTCTATCCTAACGGATTTTTCACCTCACCTATTGTGATTGTAAATCAACGCATAAATCAGACTTTCACCTTAGAAATTGCCTACATTATGCAAGAAGAGGTTCTAGAAGATTTTATCCCTACATCCAATCAATGATTTTTGTAACCTCCTGCACACAAAAACACTTGATTGTTAAATCTTGTTTAATCTTCTTAGGCACGATGGCATGTGTGATTCCAAGTGAGATTGCCTCTTTTAACCTTTGTTCTGTGTTTGGCACATCACGTACATCTCCTACTAAACTCACCTCTCCAATAAACACGCTAGAATTAGATAAAGCACGATTTCTAAAACTTGATAAAATTGCTGCAACAATGGCTAAATCCGCCGCTGTTTCTAAGATTTTAATCCCACCTGTAATATTAATAAACACATCGTAGCGATTAAGAGGGATTTCTAATTTACGCTCTAAAAGGGCTAAAATCATATTTAAGCGGTTAGAATCAAATCCTGTGCAAGCACGTTTTGGAACACCATAAGCACAATCACTAACCAACGCTTGCACTTCTAAAACAAGTGCTCGAGAACCCTCCATAACAACACTTAACGCACTTCCTGGACTCGAAGTTTTTTTTGAGAAAAAGATTTTAGAAGCTTCTTTTGCGCCCACTAAACCATTGCTTTGCATTTCAAAAATTCCAATTTCGCTTGTGTTGCCAAAACGATTCTTAAATCCACGCAAAAAGCGCAATTCACGACTAGAATCCCCTTCAAAATATAACACACAATCTACCATGTGCTCCAAAATCCTAGGACCTGCAATCGCGCCATCTTTTGTAATATGCCCAATGATAAACACGCAAATTCCATATTCTTTTGCAAGACGCATTAGCTCAAAAGTTACCTCACGCACTTGCGAAACACTTCCCGGACTTGAAGTAATCCCCTCACTATAAAGTGTTTGAATACTATCAATCACAACTAGGCTATAATCTTTGCTTTTAATTGCCACTAAAATTTCTTCTAATTTAATTGCATTCAACAAATAAAGATTCTTGTCCAACGCGTTTAATCGCTCTGCTCTTAGCTTAATTTGCGAAGCACTCTCCTCTCCGCTAACATATAGAATTTCCTTACCACTCTTTGCTAAATTACTTGCGATTTTTAGAAGTAGCGTGGATTTCCCAACACCAGGACTCCCACCAACAAGATACATTCCCCCAAGAACGATTCCACCCCCTAGCACAATATCAAGCTCACTCTCCCCAGAGCTAAAGCGCACAAACTCTTCTCTTTGCACTTCTGTAATGGGTGTAACTTTCACACTTTTAGTCGCTAAACTCTTAAAGGCTTCAATTTGCTCTTCTTTTAATTCTAAAAAGCTCTCCCAAGCTCCACAATTAGAGCATTTCCCAAGCCATTTAGAACTTTGAAATCCACAATGTTGGCATTCAAAAACTTGTATCTTTTTTTTTGCCATTTAATCGGTAAATATGGAATCTAAAATTGTTTGGATATAACGATTTTCATCAAAAGCAACCAAATCCTCCGCTCTCTCACCTACGCCAATATAGAGAATTGGAGTGCGTAAAACATAAATCATGCTAAAAATCGCCCCCCCTTTACTTGTGCCATCAAGCTTAGTGATAATCACACCATCTACGCCCCCTAGAGTTTGACTAAAAATCCTAGCTTGTTCTAAACTTGAAGTGCCTTGTGTGCCATCTAAAACCAAAATTTTGCGATGTGGCGCACCCTCTTTTGCCTTATCACAAATGCGCATAATTTTTTGAAGCTCTTGTTGTAAATTACTCTGATTATGCAAACGCCCAGCTGTATCAATAATCGCAATATCAAGGTTTTTTGCTACCGCTGAAGTTATTGTATCAAATGCCACAGCCGATGGGTCATGCCCCATTTGTGAAGCAATTACTGGAATTCCTAATCTCTGTCCCCAAAGTTTTATCTGCTCAATAGCTGCAGCCCTAAAAGTATCTCCAGCACCCAAAACCACACTTTTTCCTTGTGATTGATATAAATGCGCTAACTTAGCAATTGTTGTTGTCTTCCCTGCGCCATTAACACCTACAATCAAATCCACACAAGGTTTTGCATTAATCTCTTTAGCTTGAACTTTATCATAATAGCTCTCTCCACGAAATAAACGCAATAAAGCAACTTCTAGCTCATTTTTACTAATCTCATCACCTAAAGGAGATAAAATCATTTCTACTAACTCATAATCCATATCTGTTGCAATTAAAATTTCCTCTAATACTTCCTTGCTGATTTTTTTCTGTGTTTTAGGAAACAAATCGCGAATATTTTGCGTAGTCTTTTCTAACGTTTTTTTAAAGATTCCAAACATTACTGCACCTTCTCTTTAAAATTCTGCAGCTCTTGTCGTTCCTCTAGATTCTGTAAGTTTTGGGATAAATCAAATTCTATCATCTCCTCTGGAACCGCTCCTAAATAGTGAATAATATACTCTCCATTTTCTCTATACATCGCAATTAATGGCACACCCTCTATTCCACCAAGTGTCCTAAAAAGCTCTACACGATTTTCATCTAAGATAAGTGGTATATTAAGCATATTTTCCTCACTAAAAACTTGCACCGCGCCTTTAAAATTCTCCATCTCTCCTACTAGATCATCAATAGGGATCCCAAAAAACGCAATCTTATCTCCAAATTGATTTTTGAGATTTTCTAAATGTGGCAAAATTCCTTTGCAAGGGTCGCACCAAGTCGTAAAAAATACCAAAATTTTAATGCTCTTTACTCCATTTACATCTGTAACACTCAAATCTTCCAAAACACTTGACTTTGATTCTAGAAAAGCAAACTCATTCTGCCCTTTTTGTCCCTTTTGATTAATCACCAAAGTCTCACCATTGTTTGCTTGTAGTGTCAAATTCTCTAAAAGTTTTTGTTTCTTTTCTGGCATTGTCGCCTCTGTTGTTATCTCTTGTGTGCTTTCTTCACAACCAGCAAATATCAACAAACACGCACTAAATAAGATTCCAAACCAAGCTAATTGCATTATATTCCTTACCTCTTAAAAAACAAAAATTATACCAAATTTCTTACAATTTTCCCTATTTATACTTAAGCACTTAGGCACTTAATTAGGCTTGCAGCAAACTTACAAAACACATATTGAAATTAGAATCAATCTTTAACACATTATTTTAAAAATCCCTTGATTTTTTATTAAAGCATCGCTATAATTTCACGCTCACTTATGCACATGCGGGAGTAGCTCAGTGGTAGAGCATAACCTTGCCAAGGTTGGGGCCGCGGGTTCGATCCCCGTCTCCCGCTCCATTTTGAAAATTATAAGAGTAAATTCTAATAACACAAGCCCGGGTGGTGAAATGGTAGACACAAGGGACTTAAAATCCCTCGGACATTGTGTCCGTGCCGGTTCAAGTCCGGCCCCGGGCACCACTTAGGTGGCGACATAGCCAAGTGGTAAGGCAGGAGCCTGCAAAGCTCTGATTCCCCAGTTCAAATCTGGGTGTCGCCTCCAATTTTTTATTTTTATCGGGAGATGGCTGAGTGGTCGAAAGCGGCGGTCTTGAAAACCGTTGAGGGTCACACCTCCGGGGGTTCGAATCCCTCTCTCCCGGCCACTCTTTCCCATAATTTTTCTAGCACCAGCAAAGACCCAAAACTTTATAAATAACTTAGAAAACATAAAAATGCCTTTGTAGTTGGGTTTTTATAAACTAGTTTTGCATCACTGCACCAATCCTTTGCATACTATCAACTTTAATACAAAATCACAAAAATAAACTGCTTTGCTTTTCGTCTGTCTTGATTTATTTAGCAATGGATTCCATTTGTCATCTTATTTTTCTCCGCTTTACTAAAATATAATCATAATCCTTATGGAATCTACAATTTTAAATTAATAAATACATATTGTATTTATTAATTAATTTTGTTAATATTGCATCCTTAATTTTAAATTTAAAGGACACAAATGGCGTTAAATATTTTAGGTTTTCCTAGAATTGGAAAGAATAGAGAACTCAAAAAGGCTTTGGAATCTTACTGGGCTAAAGAGAGTTTAGAATCAGAATTATTAGCATGTGCAAGCGCACTTAAAAAGGAACATTGGGAATTACAAAAATCCCTAGATTATGTATGTGTGAATGATTTTAGTTTGTATGATAATATGCTAGATCTTGCCTTTGCACTTGGTGCGATTCCTAAGGCTTATGAAGGATTGCAAGGATTAGATTGTTATTTTGCAATGGCTCGTGGTAATAAGAATCTAAAAGCTCTTGAAATGACAAAATGGTTTAATACAAATTACCATTATGTTGTCCCAGAGCTTGATATAAATTATAAATACATATTGAATACAAATTTTATTAAAGAATCTTACAAAGAAGCAATTGCTTTTGGATTCCGTCCAAAGATTAGCCTGATAGGATTTTTTACTTTTTTTGCATTAAGCAAAATTACAAATGGTGAAATTAAGGCGGTATTTAAAAAAGTTAAAGAGACGTATTTAAACTTAATTAAGAACCTTGTCCAAGAATTAAAAGGTGAGCTTGTGATTGAATTTAGCGAACCTGTGTTTGTAAAAGGATGGACACCATTAGAAAAACTCGGAATCTCGCAAGATTCTGTAATTGAATTTTATAATGCAGTGAATGCACTTGGAATTAAAATTATTGTTAGCACATTTTTTGAACACAGCAAGGAGCTAACAGAAACACTAGTGCAAACAAATATTTATGGAATCGGTTTGGATTTTGTTTATGGAGAGAAAAATCTACAAAGCCTTGAAATCCTTGCAAAGAGTGATAAGGTGCTATTTGCTGGAATTATTGATGGACGCAATGTTTGGGTAGCAAATTTGGAATCCAAACTTGCTCTTTTGCAAAATATCGCAAAAAAGATTCCACACGAACGCATTGTGCTAAGTAGCAGCTGCTCACTTTTACACTTGCCTTTTAGCACAGAAAGTGAGACAAAAATGGATAAAGAGACTTTGTCATGGCTATGTTTTGCAAAAGAAAAAATTACAGAATTAGAACTTTTAGATTCTGTATTTAGGAATGGAATTTCTCCTAACAATAAGACAAAATGGGAACAAAATATTACCATTAACAAAACACGAAAAAATGCAACAAAAATCCACAATGCAAATGTGCAAGAGCGTCTAAAAGAACAAACCATCACAACGCGCGCTTTGCCATTTAACGATAGAATAAAAATCCAAAGAGAGACACTAAATTATCCAACTTTAGCCACAACAACTATCGGTTCTTTTCCACAAACTCCAGAATTAAGGGCTTTAAGAAGAAATTATAAAAGTGGTGCAATTTCCAAAGAAATCTATGAAAGTGGAATCCAAGATTACATCAGAGATTGTGTGCGCTTTCAAGAAGAAATAGGCTTAGATGTTTTAGTGCATGGAGAACCAGAACGCAACGATATGGTGGAGTATTTTGGTGAGCGCCTAAGAGGCTTTGTCTTTAGTCAAAATGCTTGGGTGCAGAGCTATGGAAGCCGATGCGTTAAACCCCCTATTATTTATGGCGACATTGCAAGATTGGAAGATATAACATTACAATGGACATTGTATGCGCAAAGCCTAACAAAAAAACGCATCAAAGGTATGCTAACGGGTCCTGTTACGATTCTAAATTGGAGCTTTGTACGTGACGATTTAGAGCGCTCTGTGATTTGTAAGCAACTTGCACTTGCCTTAAGAGATGAAATTGATGCCTTGCAAAATAATGGAATCCTCATTATTCAAGTTGATGAAGCGGCATTTAAAGAAGGCTATCCATTAAGGATTGAGAATGTCTTGGAATATGAGCGTTGGGCGCTAGAATCCTTCAAACTTGCCACTGCTATTGCAAAACCACAAACACAAATCCATACACATATGTGTTATAGTGAATTTAATGACATTATTAAAACCATTGAAGACATGGATGCTGATGTAATCAGCATTGAAACTGCACGCAGTGGAAACAAATTGCTTAAAGTTTTTAAATCACAGGGTTATCAAAATGAAATTGGACCGGGAGTTTATGATATCCATAGTCCTAGGATTCCAAGTGTAGAAGAAATTAAAAAACAGATTCTATCTCTCTTAGAAGTATTGCCAAAAGAACAATTATGGATTAACCCCGATTGCGGATTGAAAACTAGAAAATGGGAAGAAGTTAAACCCAGTCTTAAAAATATGATAGAGGCTACAAAAGCAGTGCGCAAAACATTATAAGCCCCCCTTTTTTTAAAGGGGCTAATTAACCATTACGTTTTTCCATAATTTCTTTAGAAATATTGCTTGGCACTTCACCATAATGGTCAAATTCCATTGTATATGTTCCACGCCCTTGTGTTGCGGAACGCAAATCTGTGGAATAACCAAACATTTCAGCAAGTGGGACAAAAGCATTAACAATTTTTAAACCCATTCTATCATCCATAGAGTTAATTTGCCCACGTCTTCTATTTAAATCACCAATCACATCTCCCATATACTCTTCTGGAACTTCAACTTCAACTTTCATCATAGGTTCTAACAAAACTGCTCCAGCCTTTCTGCATGCGTCTTTAAATGCCATAGAACCCGCAATTTTAAATGCCATTTCAGAAGAATCCACATCATGGTAACTACCATCAAATAGTGTAACTTTAAAATCCACAACTGGATAACCTGCAAGCACACCATTTTGCATTGCTTCTTGAATCCCTTTATCAACTGCCGGTATATATTCTTTTGGAATCACACCACCACTAATATTATTGACAAACTCATAACCTTTACCCGGCTCTTGTGGCTCAAGTTTAATAAAGACATGACCATATTGTCCGCGACCGCCAGATTGTTTTGCGTATTTACACTCTTGCTCAACACTTTGACGAATCGTTTCACGGAAAGCAACCTGTGGCTGTCCAACTTCCGCTTCTACTTTAAACTCACGTTTTAATCTATCTACGATGATTTCTAAGTGAAGTTCACCCATACCAGAGATGATTGTTTGCCCAGATTCTTCATCTGTATGCACTCTAAAACTTGGATCCTCTTCAGCAAGTTTTGCAAGTGCAAGCGCCATTTTTTCTTGATCTGCTTTTGTTTTTGGCTCAACAGCAATGGAGATTACCGGATCTGGGAACTCCATTCTCTCTAAAATAACAGGATCTTTTTCAGAACATAGTGTGTCGCCCGTTAAAGTCTCTTTTAAACCCACAAATGCGCAGATTTCACCCGCATAAACTTCCTTAATATCTTCTCTTTTATTAGAGTGCATTTTAAGTAATCTACCCACACGTTCTTTTTTGCCTTTTGTAGAATTAATCACATAGCTTCCAGATTCTAAACTTCCACGATAAACACGCACGAATGTTAGTTGTCCTACAAATGGGTCTGTCATAATCTTAAATGCAAGCCCTGCAAACTCACCATTATCGGTAGATTTTACGCTAATTTCTTTTTCTTCATCTTTTGGATCTACACCGCGAATGTCTGCAACTTCTGTTGGTGCTGGTAGATATTCAACAACAGCGTCAAGTAATGTTTGCACACCCTTGTTTTTAAAGCTTGAACCACATAACATTGGAATCATTTCCATTGCTAAACAAGCTTTCTTAATTCCTGCTTTGATTTCTTCAATACTTAACTCTTCACCTCCTAAGTATTTTTCCATCATTGTTTCATCTTGTTCTGCTACTGCTTCAAGTAATTTTTCGCGATATTCCTGCGCTTTATCCATCAGCTCCGCTGGAATCTCCTCAATATCGTATTTCGCACCCATTGACTCATCATTCCACACATAAGCTTTCATATTTACAAGATCCACAACACCCTTGAAGTTATCTTCTGCTCCAATTGGAATTACAATTGGCACTGGTCTAGCTTTCAATCTTGTTGCAATTTGAGACTCTACATTGTAGAAATTCGCACCAATCCTATCCATCTTATTTACAAATACAATTCTTGGAACGCCATATTTATTTGCTTGTCTCCAAACTGTTTCACTTTGAGGTTGCACACCACCTACAGAACAAAATACCGCAACAGCACCATCTAAAACGCGCATTGAACGTTCAACTTCAATCGTAAAATCCACATGCCCTGGGGTGTCAATTAGATTAATTTGATAGTCTTTCCAAAAACAAGTTGTCGCGGCAGAAGTAATTGTGATTCCGCGTTCTTTTTCTTGCTCCATCCAGTCCATTGTTGCAGCACCATCATGGACCTCACCAATTTTGTGACTCACACCTGTATAGAACAAAATGCGCTCAGAAGTTGTTGTTTTTCCTGCATCAATATGCGCTGCAATTCCGATATTTCTAATTTTATTTAATGGGGTTTTTCTTGCCATATTTGAATCCTTTAGGATAAGTAATTTGAGATTTTTGTGAGTAGAGAGCTTTTTAGGGAATTATACAAACCCCCTAAAAGCATAATTTACCAACGATAGTGTGCGAATGCTTTATTAGCTTCTGCCATTTTATGTACATCTTCCTTCTTTTTAAATGCTGCACCACGTTCATTTGCAGCATCAATTAGCTCATTTGCTAATCTTTCAATCATTGTACGTTCATTCCTCTTTCTAGCAGAATCTAACAACCAGCGGATAGATAAAGATTGCTGTCTTGCTGGGCGAACTTCAACGGGCACTTGGTAAGTCGCTCCACCCACTCTTCTACTTCTTACTTCTACAAGTGGTTTAACTTTCTCCAAAGCTTTTTCAAAGACTTCAATACCTTTTTCTTTTGTTTTCTCTTCAATTTTATCAAATGTTGCATAAATAATTTTTTCTGCAACGCTTTTTTTGCCATCATACATCATTTTGTTAATAAATTTTGTTACAACGATATTGTTATGAATTGGATCTCCCAACACTTCTCTTTGTGGGGCTTTTCTTCTTCTCATTATTTCTTACCTCCTGCATCGCCCTTTGCTTTTTTTGCTCCATACTTACTGCGTGAAACTGTTCGCTTTGCAACGCCTGCCGTATCTAGCGCACCACGAATAATATGATACTTAACACCGGGCAAGTCTTTTACCCTTCCACCACGGATTAGCACAATAGAGTGCTCCTGCAAGTTATGTCCCTCACCCGGGATATAGCTAATGACTTCAAATCCACTTGTCAATCTAACCTTTGCTACTTTTCTTAAGGCGGAGTTAGGTTTTTTAGGCGTTGTTGTATAAACACGCGTACAAACTCCTCTCCTTTGAGGGCAAACAACCAAAGCTGGTGATTTTGATTTTTTAATAACTTTTTTTCGCTCTTTTCTAATCAACTGATTAATCGTTGGCACTTTTATTCCTTCCTGAAAAATTTTAATAGAGAAAATGAAGCGGATTATATGCAAAACACACTTTATTCTCACTTAAATTAAGGTTTAAATAACCTTAATAACCTCTACCTTTTCTGTAATGCTTCAAAGGTTGGTTTCTTTAATCTTAACTTTTTTCCCTTTGTAAATCCCCGTTCCAACTGGAATCATACGTCCTAAAACAATATTTTCTTTCAAATCTTCTAAGTGATCCACTTTTGCTGCGATACTTGCTTCTGTTAGAACCTTTGTCGTTTCCTGGAATGATGCTGCTGAAATCACAGAATCACTTCCAATTGCCGCACGCGTGATACCTAAAAGCATTGGTTCTGCAATTGCTGGGATTCCACCCATTTTGATAATGCGTGCATTCTCTTCTCTAAAGTGGCGCTTACTAACAATATCACCTTCAATAAACTTTGTATTACCGCTATCATAGATTCTAACTTGGCGCAACATTTGGGACACAATAATTTCAATATGTTTATCCGCGATGCTAACCCCTTGACGACGATACACTTGTTGCACTTCACTAACAATATACTTATAAAGCTCTTTTTCCCCACCAATGCGTAAAATATCTTGACTAGCGACTACACCATCGGTGATTGCCTCTCCTGCATGGACAAATTCACCATCATGCACTAAAATCTGTTTTGACTTATCAATCAAATACTCCGCAACCCTGCCATCATTTGCTGTAACAATGATTTTCTCCTTACCGCGCACTGGCTTTCCAAAGCTTACGATTCCATCAATTTCTGCAAGCACTGCTGGATCTTTTGGCTTTCTCGCCTCAAAAAGTTCAGAAACTCTTGGAAGACCTCCAGTGATATCCTTAGATTTAACAAGTGCTTTTGGTGTTTTTGCTAAAATATCTGCCATTTCTACTTTTGCCCCATCTACAACAAAGATTGCTGTTTTTGGGTCTAACGCATAGCGGATTAATCCACCTTTTGCAGTGGAGAGCACAAGCGTTGGCTTAAATGCGCTGGCAATATACTCATTCACCACTAACCTTGTTTGTCCAGTTAGCTCATCGGTTTGTTCAGAAACCGTTACGCCAGGGACAATATCTTCAAACTTAATCACTCCTGCCTCTTCTGCAATAATTGGGTTAGAATACGGATCCCAATCTGCAATAACAATATGTTCATCACTTTGTGGTTTTGCAATTAAGGTATTTTTACCCACACTTTGATTGTCTTCTACTTCAATAATGGAATCCCTTGCAATATAGTGACGTGCTGCTTCTTGGTCATATACATCAGCAATCACAGCAAACAAGCCCTTTTCAGTCACTTTATCACCTTTTTTGACTCCATGGTAACGTTCTAAATGATCTCCTTGCAAGTAATAATACTTCACAATTCCCTCATCTTTAGCAAAGATTTTTTGTGTAATTGGCGCATTATCTTCAACTTTTAGCTCACTTGCATATGCAATACGATTAGGAATATTCCAACTATCTTTAATAATATCTACAATACTGCCCTCATCACGTACATAATGTCCATTGGGGTATGGGATATAAAATTTACCCTCAATTTTCCCTGTAACTCCTGCAAGTTCATTTGGCTTAGCAACATCAGACTTTCTAAGTGTGTATTTTGCAGTTTCTTTCTTGCCAATCACAGAGACAATCACTTCATCATGAACAACATCAACTTTTAACTCGCCCTCAAATGGTGCTTTAATTTTTGGTTCCACAAGCAAGATTGCCGCATTTCTACGATTAGAAACAATTGTTTTGCCATCACGATTCTTATAAGTTTTAACATTATAATAACGAATGAATCCCTCTTTATCTGTAATAACTTGTCGCTCCTCTTGACTTCTACTTGCTGTTCCTCCAATATGAAATGTCCTAAGGGTAAGCTGTGTTCCGGGTTCTCCAATAGACTGCGCAGCAACAACCCCCACAGCTTCTCCGATTTTAGAGATTTTTGATTCGCCTAGATTTAAACCATAGCATTTTGCACACACACCTTTTTCTGCTTTACAAGTTACGGGCGTACGAATAATTACTGATTTAACACCCGCTTCTTTAACTTTGCGCGCTTTCTCTTCATCAATCAATGTGCCATCACTAATTAAAATCTCATTAGTAATTGGATCTATAATACTCTCAGCAATCACACGTCCAAAAATTCTTTCCTCTAGTGGCTCAATAAGCTCACTACCTACCGTAATATCTGTAATTTCAACACCTTCATTCGTGCCACAATCGTCCATTACGACCTTAACATTTTGGCTTACATCAATAAGCTTTCTTGTTAGATAACCCGCATTTGCAGTTTTAAGCGCAGTATCTGCAAGTCCTTTTCTTGCTCCGTGTGTAGAGATGAAATACTCTAACACATTTAATCCTTCTTTAAAATTTGAAGTAATTGGTGTTTCAATAATCGTTCCATCTGGCTTTGCCATCAAACCACGCATTGCAGAGAGCTGTCTAATTTGTCCTGCACTACCCCTAGCTCCAGAATCTGCCATCATATAAATAGAGTTAAAGCCCTCTTTATCGTTTTCAATAAGCTTCATCATCTCATTACCTAATGCATTGTTAGTATCTATCCACACATCAATAATTTTATTATAACGTTCTTGCTCAGTTAATAGACCTGCACCAAACTGCGCTTGAATATCTTTAACCTTTTTCTTAGCACCCTCCACAACTTTATTTTTACTATCTGGAACGATAATATCATCAGCTGAAATTGATATTCCAGCTTTTGTTGCATATTTAAAGCCTAGATTCTTAAGATTATCCAAGAAACTTGCTGTGATTCCAACTCCGCCCTCTTTATAAACATAGTCAATCAATGTTGCAATATCTTTTTTCTTAAGCACCTTATTCCACAAATGTATTGGCACAAAATCGGGCAAAATAGATTTTAAAATCATTCTACCAATTGTCGTATTTATGATTCTATCTTCTACATACGCGCGCACCTTAGAGCTAACCTCTACCACACCCGCTTCAAGCGCAATATAGATTTGATCGATGTTTGAGAATAGCTTATGCTCACCTTTAGAATCATCTTTCTCTAAAGATAAGTAATACAGCCCTAAGACCATATCTTGGCTAGGAACGGTTACTGCTTTACCGCTTGCTGGGAGCAAAATATTCATTGAGCTTAACATTAATAGCTTACACTCTGCAATTGCTTCTTGAGAAAGTGGCACATGCACTGCCATTTGGTCGCCATCAAAGTCCGCATTAAATGCCGCACACACTAAGGGGTGTAACTGAATTGCCTTTCCATCAATAAGTTTTGGATGGAATGCTTGAATGGACTGCTTATGCAATGTTGGAGCACGATTTAGCATTACGGGATAATTTGCAACAATTTCTTGCAAACACTCCCACACTTCATTGCTTTTTTGTTCAATCATTTTTTTGGCTTGCTTTAGTGTTGTCGCATAACCTTTTTCTTCAAGCTTTGCTAGAATGTGTGGTTTAAATAGCTCTAGTGCCATATTCTTTGGCAATCCACATTGATCCATTCTTAAATTTGGTCCCACAACAATTACAGAACGTCCAGAAAAATCAACACGTTTTCCAAGTAAATTTTGGCGGAATCGCCCTTGCTTTCCTTTAATAATTTCAGAAAGTGATTTCAATGGGCGTTTATTCGCTCCTTTTACCGCATTTGCATTTCTACCATTATCAAAGAGGGCATCCACAGATTCTTGCAACATTCTTTTTTCGTTACGCACAATAATTTCTGGTGCATCAAGCTCAATTAAGCGCTTTAATCTTTGGTTGCGATTAATCACGCGGCGATACAAATCGTTCACATCACTTACTGCAAATTTTCCGCCATCTAGAGCAACAAGTGGTCTTAAATCAGGTGGAAGCACAGGAAGCACAGTTAGCATCATCCATTCAGGACGATTCTGTCCGCCAGAAACAACAAAACTTTCCACAACTTTAAGACGTTTAATGATTGTCTTTTTCTTTGCTTCAGAATTTGTTGATTTAATTGCTTCTTTAAGTTCAGCAATCAAATCCACCAAATCTAAGCCCTCAAGCAATTCCTTAACAGCTTCACCACCCATTTGTGCCACAAATCCTGTGTGATCAAATCTTTGCGCTAGGCTTTGGTATTGCTCCTCATTGAGAACATCGTATTTTGCAACAGGCTTTGTGCTTTCATTATCATAATATGCCTCCCCTGCTTGCTTAACAATATATGCTTCGTAATAAAGCACACGTTCTAGGTCTTTCATTTTCACACCTAAAAGCGTTCCGATTCTACTTGGCAAGGAATTAACATACCAAATATGTGCTACTGGCGTAATTAACTCAATATGTCCCATACGAGAACGACGCACTTTAGAACTTGTAACCTCAACCCCACATTTCTCACACACAACGCCCTTATAGCGCATTTTTTTGTATTTTCCGCAAAGACACTCATAATCCCTTACTGGACCAAAGATTTTTGCGCAGAATAATCCATCACGTTCTGGTTTTAACGTGCGGTAGTTGATAGTTTCAGGTTTTTTAACTTCCCCATGACTCCAACTTCTAATTTTTTCTGGGCTTGCAAGTAGCAATTGAAATGCATTAAAATCGCTTGGGCGATTATCTTCTTTAATAACAACTGCTTCATCTACGCCTTCTTTATTTTTTGCAAAGACATTTACATCAAGTGCCAAGCTTTGCAATTCTTTGGTTAAAACATAGAAAGTTTCCGGAATCTCGGATTCTTTAACTGCCTCACCCCTTGTGATTGCCTTGTATGCTTTTACCCTGCCTTCAACATCATCAGATTTAATAGTAAGCATTTCCTTAAGTGTATGTGCAGCACCATAGGCTTCAAGTGCCCAAACCTCCATTTCCCCAAATCTCTGCCCACCAAAAAGTGCTTTACCACCCACTGGTTGTTGCGTAACTAGAGAATAAGGACCTGTGCTTCTTGCATGCACTTTCTCATCAACTAAGTGATGGAGTTTTAGCATATACATATAGCCCACATTTACGCGCTCCATCATCTTTTCACCTGTGCGCCCATCATAAAGCTCTGTTTTGCCATCTGTATCAATTTTTGCTAAGGCAAAAAGTTTTTCAAACTCTTGCGCATTAACTCCTTCAAATACAGGTGTCGCAAACTTAACACCATGACTCCAATCTCTTGCAAAATTTAATAAGGATTCATCATCAAGCTTTTCTAAGAATGCTTTTGCGGATTTCATACTAGAATTTTCTGCGATTTCTAACATTTTAGAGCGCAATGCCACAATCCATTTGTCTTTTTCTTGCTCAAAAATACTCGCAATTTGCTCCCCTAAACTTTTACCAACAAGTCCCAAATGCACTTCTAGAATCTGTCCGATATTCATACGACTTGGGACGCCTAGAGGATTTAGAACAATCTCTACTGGACGTCCATCTTTTGTATAAGGCATATCCACTTCTGGCACAATATTAGACACAATACCTTTATTTCCATGACGCCCAGCCATTTTATCCCCAACTTTTAGCTTACGTTTTGTTGCCACATAAATTTTCACAAGCTTGACTACGCCACTTGGTAAAATATCATCTTTTTCAATGATAGATAATTTCTCTTCATGCTCTTGGCTTAAATTTTTCTTCTGCTCTAAGAAATTTGCTTTTAATGTGTCATAGATATTTTGAATCTCTTTTGAATAACTTTTAATCAACGTTCCCATTGCAAAACGATTGACATTTTCTAAATCTGCTTTTGGAATCACACTGCCTTTCTTGTATTCTTTATCGCCAACTTTTGCTGCACTTGTTAGCTTTTCTTTAGAAAGAATGGAACTAATGCGTAAGGACTCCTCTCTATCTAGCATTAAGAGCTTATCATGATGCTCTAAGTCTAAGCGAGATTTTTCCTCTTCATAAGCAGCAATAGCTCTTTTGTCTTTGTCATAACCCTTTTTTGTAAAGATTTTCACATCAACAACAGTCCCCTCTAAGCTTGGGGGGCAATACAAGGATTTATTAACCACATGTCCTGCTTTTTCTCCAAAGATTGCACGCAATAACCTCTCTTCTGGCGTAGGCTTAACCTCTCCTTTTGGCGATGCTTTTCCAACAAGAATCATTCCGCCTGTTACATAAGTCCCAATTTTTACGATTCCACTTTCATCAAGATGCGCTAACTCTTCTTCTCTAATGTTTGGAATATCACGCGTGATTTCCTCAACGCCATGTTTTAATTCTCTTGCTTCAATTTCTTTTTCATAAATATGAATAGAAGTAAAAGCATCGTTGCGGATAAGCTTCTCACTCACAACAATGGCATCTTCAAAGTTATATCCATTCCATGGCATAAAGGCTACGCGGATATTTTTTCCTAGTGCTAACTCACCTTGGTCCATATTTGGACCATCGGCAATAACTTGCCCAACCTCCACTTGCTCTCCAGCTTTTACAATAGGATTTTGTGAGAAAGAAGTGTTTTGATTTGTTCTTAAATTTTTTTGCAAGGAGTAGTGGTCAATAAATGCACCATTTTCATCTTCGCCTAAGATGTAGATATTTTTTGCATCCACCTTCTCTACAATTCCACTACGCACAGCTTTTGTTGCTTCCCAAGAATCACGTGAAACAATTTTCTCAATCCCTGTTCCAACAACTGGAGCATCTGGATTGAGCAATGGCACTGCTTGACGTTGCATGTTTGAGCCCATTAACGCTCGGTTAGCATCATCGTGTTCTAGAAATGGAATCAAACTCGCCGCAACCCCAACAACCATTCTAGGACTAAGGTCAATCAAATCCACTTTTTTAGATTCCATTAAAATAATCTCACCATCTTTTCTAACTTCAATCATTTCTTCTTTAATTGTCTGATTATTAGTCAAGATCGTGCTTGCTGGAGCAATAACTGCCCCTTCTTCTTGTGTTGCAGTCAAATATACAATTTCATCAGTAACTTTACCATCAACAACTTTGCGATATGGTGCTTCAATAAAACCTAACTCATTAACTTTTGCATAAGTGGAAAGCGTATTAATTAAACCAATATTTTGTCCTTCTGGAGTTTCAATAGGACAGATTCTTCCATAATGCGTAGGATGCACATCACGCACTTCAAAACCTGCACGTTCTTTTACTAAACCTCCCTCACCAAGCGCAGATAATCTTCTTTTGTGTGTAACTTCTGAAAGTGGATTCGTTTGGTCCATAAATTGTGAAAGTTGCCCACCTGTGAAAAATTCCAAAATTGTTCCTGTAATCATTTTAGAATTGACCAAATCGTGAGGCATTATCTCTTCTAAACCTGTTCCAATAGTTGTAAGTTTATCACGGATTGCCTTTTGCATTTTAACAAGACCCGTATGCAATTCATTTGCTAAAAGTTCCCCAATTGCACGGATTCTACGATTTCCTAAGTGATCACGATCGTCAATTCTTCCTTGTCCATTTTTCACACGCATTAGGTAACGCACAGTTTTAATCACATCTTCGTGTGTTAGCACAGTTACATAATCTGGCACACCAATATCAAGCTTATGGTTCATTTTCATGCGTCCAACACGTGTTAAGTCATAACGTTCTGGGTCAAAGAAAAGCTGCTGTATAAATTGTTTTGCTGCTTCTTTTGTAACAGGCTCACCTGGACGCATCACCTTGTAAATACGAATCATTGCCAAATCATTTTCATTATCAATCTTTTCTGTTTGCCTTAATAACTTTAGCGATTCTGCATCTGCAACAAATGCGTTAATAATAGATGCATCCACACCCAAAGCTAAATCATTTGCAATCACAAAGTCATTAATACCAAGCTCAACGAGCTTTTTAAGCTTACTCTCATCCATTAGCGTTAGCGCATCAAAAAGCACTTCACCACTTACTTTATCCACAATAGGCTCTGCCAAATGACGATTGACTAAAATCTCTGATGGATACTCAATCATATTAAGTTTTTCTTCTTTTAAGCTTTTTGCTTTTTTAGCTGTCAGTCGCTTACCTGCAGCAATAATTAGATTCCCTTTTGAATCTTTAATGTCAAACTCCACGCGCCCAACAAATTCTTCTGGGTCAAATGGAATCAAATATTTTCCACCTTTAAATTTAATATCCAATAGAGGATAAAACATTTTTAAAATGTCTTGTCTTGAATAACCAAGTGCTCTAAATAAAATTGTAACAGGCACTTTTCTTCGCTTATTCACCCGCACAAAAAGTGTGTCTTTTGCATCGTATTCAAAATACAGCCAAGAACCACGATCTGGGATAATCTGTCCCGTATAAACCAACTTGTTAGATACGCTTGAAGATTCTTCTTCTTTGAATATTACACCAGGACTCCTATGAAGCTGATTAACAACAACTCTCTCAACACCATTAATAATAAAACTTGTGCGCTCTGTCATTAATGGAATCTCACGCACAAAAATACTTTGTTCTTTAATGTCCTTAACGCCTAACTTTTCACCTGTTTTCTCATCTCTCTCCCAAAGCACTAAACGGATTTTAATTTTTAATGGAATTGAATATGTTAAGCCTCTCTCCATAGCCTCTCTAACGGTGTAGCGTGGTTTTCCAAACTCACAACCTGCATATTCTAAACTGATTCTATTTTGTGCATCATGGATTGGAAAAATGGACTTGAATACTTTTTCAAGTCCAGATTCATTTGTATCACTTGTCATCAAAAAATTATCATAACTATTTCTTTGTAATTGAAGCAGATTAGGCACTGCAACATTTTGAGGAATCTTTGTAAAATCAACTCTCAATCTATTTCCGGATTTTAAACTCACTGGCATATTTTACCTCTATAATAAATGTAGAATTTTGGAAGAAAAATGAAAATAGGGGACATAAAAAGCCCCCAAAATTATTTAATATCGACTTTTGCACCAGCTTCTTCAAATTTTGCTTTAATTGCATCAGCGTCTTCTTTTTTAACGCCTTCTTTAACGGTAAATGGAGTCTTCTCAACTGCATCTTTTGCTTCTTTTAGTCCAAGCCCTGTTACCTCTCTTACAACTTTAATAACATTGATTTTCTTATCGCCGCTATCTGTAAGGATAATATCAAACTCAGTTTTTTCTTCAGCAACAGCTGCTCCACCACCAGCAACAGCACCTGCAACAACCGTTGGTGCTGCGGATACACCAAATTTCTCTTCAAAAGCTTTTACGAGTTCTGAGAGTTCCATAACTGAAAGGTTACCGATATATTCTAATACATCTTCTTTTGAAATTGCCATAATTTTCTCCTAATTTTTATTGCGCTTCTTTTTCTTTGCGTAAATTATCCAACCCTGTAACAAAATAACGAGCAGGAGCAGTCCAAACGGACAACAACATACCAATAAGCTCTTCTTTGGATGGTAATTTTGAAACAGCTTCAATATGTTTTGCATCCACAACTTCGCCTTCTAAGCAACCATTTTTGATTACCAATTTGCCACCCACAGAACCCGAGAATTTGCTAACTACTTTTGCTAGAGAGATTTGATCTTCGCTCCAAACAAAAATATTGTTCTCTTTTAGCTCCAATCCCTCAACGCTAGAATTTTTTAATGCAATAGATGCAAGCGTATTTTTAATCACTTGAACTTTTGCATTTTGTTCTCTTGCGTTTGCTCTTAAAGTCTCCAATTCTTTAACAGTTAAACCTTTATAGTCGCAAACAATAATCGCATTTGATGCTTTAAATTCTGCAGTAAGATTTTCAATCAGAGCAGTCTTTTCTGCTTTTGTCATCATTAACCTCCTTTCAGACGAAAGACTTATACAGGGTAAATTTTAAGCTTAAAGCCCCTATAGTCATTAGTCTAAGATAAAAACAAGAATAAATTATTTCATATCAATTAGCTCTTGAGTATCTAGTGTTAAAGATGGACTCATTGTTAGGGCTAATGTTGCATTTTTAATATATTTGCCTTTTGCACTTGCTGGTTTTTGTTTATTGATATTTTTCACAAGAGCAATGATATTTTCTTCAAGCTTTTTCGCATCAAAACTTGCTTTACCAACTGGAGCGTGAATGATTCCTTTTTTATCTACGCGGTAATTCACTTGTCCACTTTTTGCATTGCTTACAGCCTTTGAAATCTCCATTGTTACAGTGCCTGTTTTTGGGTTTGGCATTAGACCTTTTGGTCCTAATATTCTACCTACTTTACCCACCAAAGCCATCATATCAGGTGTTGCAATGACCATATCAAAATTCAAATCACCATTTTTAATTTGCTCCGCTAAGTCATCATCACCGACAACATCTGCTCCTGCTGCTTTTGCTTCATCGGCTTTCGCACCTTTTGCAAAAACTGCTACACGCACACTTTTACCTGTTCCATTTGGCAACACAACTGCCCCGCGAATCATTTGGTCTGCATGTCTTGGATCTACACCTAAACTCAACGCAACTTCAACCGTTTCGTCAAACTTAGCCGATGCTAAAGACTTAACCGTTGCAGAAGCGGTTGTAATATCGTATATTTTTGTGCAATCTACCTTACTAAGAAGATTTTGCATTCTTTTTGTTAATTTTTTTGCCATTTCTATACTCCAACGCGTCTTTTTAATCTACAACTTCAATGCCCATACTACGAGCACTTCCTTCAATAATTTTGATTGCCGCTTCTTCTGTATTAGCATTCAAATCATCCATTTTAGTTTTAACAATATCCAAAACTTGAGCTTTTGTAAGTTTGCCCACTTTGTTTTTCAAAGGATTGTCTGAACCTTTTTGGATTCCAGCAGCTTTTTTAATTAAATCCGTTACGGGTGGTTTTTTGGTAATAAATGTAAAGCTCTTATCTTGATAAACTGTGATGATAACAGGAATATTAAAATTTCCCATATCTTTTGTTTTCTCATTAAACGCTTTGCAAAACTCCATAATATTCACACCACGTTGACCTAGTGCCGGACCTACAGGAGGAGATGGATTTGCTTTTCCTGCAGGAATTTGAAGCTTAAGTTCGCCAATAATTTTCTTTGCCATAACTTATCCTTGTTTTTAGTTGTTAAACTATTTTTTCCACTTGTGAATAAAGTATCTCAATGGGTGTGCTACGACCAAAAATTGAAACATTAAGCTTTAACTTACGATGCTCCATATCATATTCTTCAACAGTGCCTGTAAAATTTGCAAAAGGTCCTTCAATAATTCTTACAACTTCCCCTGCTTCAAAGATAATCTTTGGTTTTGGAGCTGCACGATTCTGCACTTTTTCAATAATATGATTAATATCTGCTTCACTTAGTGGTGTTGGTTTTTTGGATTCTCCAATAAAACGACTCACTTTAGGTAAAGATTGAATGGTATGCCATAAGGCTGTATCTAGATCAACTTTTACAAAAACATATCCGGGATAAAGACTACGCTCACTGATTTTTTTCTTGTTGTTTTTTACTTCAATAATATCTTCTGTAGGAACAACAATATCTGTGATTCTTTCTTCTAAGTGATGTTCTCTTACGAGATTCTCAATTCCGCGCTTTACAGCTTGTTCACTACCAAAATATGTCTGAATTGCATACCAATACAACGCCATAAACAAATCCTAACTTATAAAATACTAGAAACAAAACTGCCAAGAATGAAATCTGCTAACGCTAAAAATAGAGCAATGACCGTCACAACAAGAATCACGGAAATAAAAGCATTTCTTACTTGTTCTTTTGTAGGAAAAATAACCTTGGATAATTCTTCTTTGGATAGTCTATAATAGGTAACTAATTTTTTCATCTGCTAAATTTGTCTCTCTTTATTCCAAAATGGCAGGTCAGGAGGGACTCGAACCCCCATCACTCGGTTTTGGAGACCGACGCTCTACCATTGGAGCTACTGACCTATAATATGCTAAAACAGAGGAGAAACCCCCCTGCAACACTTAGCTTTTTAGTTTTACTTCTTTATGAATTGTATGTTTATTTAGTCTTGGGCAGAACTTTTTAAGCTCCAGTTTTTCTGTGGTAGTCTTAGCATTTTTCATTGTGCTATAATTAATATCACCACATTCAGAACATTTAAGTCCGATTTTTACACGATTACCTTTAGCCATTTGGTAAACCTATTCAATAATCTTAGTAACAACGCCCGCACCAACAGTTCTACCACCCTCACGGATTGCAAAACGTGTTCCATCTTCAAGCGCAATTGGATTGATTAACTCAACTGTAATTTTAATATTATCACCCGGCATTACCATTTCTACGCCATCTGGCAATTGGATAGAACCTGTGATGTCTGTTGTTCTTACATAAAATTGCGGTCTGTAACCATTGAAGAATGGGGTATGTCTTCCGCCTTCGTCTTTTGAAAGGACATAAATTTCACCTTCAAATTTTTTGTGTGGAGTGATTGAGCCAGGCTTACATAAAACCATACCTCTTTCTACCTCTTCTTTCTTTGTTCCTCTTAGAAGAACACCAACATTATCCCCAGCTTCACCTTGATCAAGTTCTTTTCTAAACATCTCAACGCCAGTTACTGTTGTTTTTTGCGTATCACGGATACCTACGATTTCAATTTCATCACCAACTTTTACAATACCTCTCTCAATTCTTCCTGTAACAACCGTCCCGCGACCAGCAATTGAGAACACATCTTCAATTGGCATTAAGAAAGTTTTATCTGTTTCACGCACCGGTGTTGGAATATAGTCATCTACCGCATCCATAAGCTTCATAATTTTCTCACTCCACTCGCCTAGGTTACCAGCTTTTGCTTCTTCAAGAGCTTTAAGCGCAGAACCTGCGATAACTGGAGTATCATCGCCCGGGAATTCATAGCTTGATAACAATTCTCTAATTTCCATTTCTACAAGCTCTAGCAACTCCGGATCATCAACCATATCTTGTTTATTCATAAATACTACAATGTAGGGAACGCCAACTTGGCGAGATAGCAGAATATGCTCTCTTGTTTGCGGCATAGGACCATCTGCTGCAGAAACAACAAGAATCGCTCCGTCCATTTGTGCAGCACCTGTAATCATATTTTTAACATAGTCAGCGTGTCCTGGACAATCCACATGCGCATAATGCCTTTTTTCTGTTTCATACTCAATGTGGGAAGTAGCAATTGTAATACCACGTTCTTTTTCTTCTGGGGCATTATCAATGTTGTCGTAATCTTTTAACTCTGCTAGACCTTTTTGCGATAGAACAGCAGAAATTGCAGCACTCAGAGTTGTCTTGCCGTGGTCAACATGCCCGATTGTCCCAACATTTACATGAGGTTTGTTTCCTCTGTTGAATTTTTCCTTAGCCATAAGCCTCTCCTAATAATTTTAAGTTTAAAATAGCGGGTATTCTACACTATTTTTGCCAATTTTAAAATTAAGAATCGTACATTTTCTACAATTCCATCATACCTTTTGCACAAATTTACACACTTAAAAACTGCGCAACCTTTGAAAAACTGGAGCCCATAAGCGGGATTGAACCGCCGACCTCTTCCTTACCAAGGAAGTGCTCTGCCACTGAGCTATATGGGCATAAACCTTAAATGAAATCCAATAAAAATACATAAAATAAATAGTGTTCTGCTGATTAATTTAAAGAAAATTGTAGAATCAGCTCCCAGTATGGAGCGGGAAACGGGGCTCGAACCCGCGACCCTCAGCTTGGAAGGCTGATGCTCTAGCCAACTGAGCTACTCCCGCATGGCTTATGGTGGTGAGACGTGGATTCGAACCACGGAAGTCGGAGACAGCAGATTTACAGTCTGCCCTCGTTGGCCACTTGAGTATCTCACCCCAAAATTTATCAATAAAAACTGGTCAAACACTGAAAAAATTTAGTCAATTATATGGAGCTGGCAAAGGGACTCGAACCCCCGGCCTGCTGCTTACAAGGCAGCTGCTCTACCAACTGAGCTACGCCAGCACATTTTATAAAACTAAAAATGAGTTGGGATTCTACTATTTTTTACTTTTATTGTCAATACTTTTTTAAAAATTTGTTATAATTTTACCCTGTTGGTGTGAAGCTTACATGCATTATTTAAGGAATTCTAAAACTTTTTATTTATGAGATCCAAAATAAGTAAATGTGGCGACATCCGACAAAAACTAAGGAGTTTATCGCAATGAAAAAAACCACAAAAAATCTTTATCCAAAAGGATTTAGAAAGAAGTATTTTTCACTTGCAGCAATCTTGGCATTGAATGCTTCATTACTTGCACAAAGTCAAAATACTGCAATGCTTGAAAAATCTGATTCTGCAAACAAGAATCTAAAACTTTCTGTAATCCATGCCGAAGAGTTTGTGGAGAATGCGGATTTTAAAGAAGAGTTTGATGCACAGAGTATTGCTCTCTCCAATGCTCAAAATATCTACGACTTCTTAAATGCAAATTCTCTACTCACAATCCGCTCCAATTATGGCAACCCTTACACACAAAACATTGACTTGCGTGGCTTTGGGCAAAATGGGCATAAAAACCTTGCTATTATTGTAGATGGAATCCGACTTGACAATGTTGATTCTGCTCCCATTTCTCTTAGTGGCATTCCGCTAGATTCTATCCAAAAAATAGAAATTATCCGTGGAAAAGGCACGACAAAATACGGAAATGGCGCAGTAAGTGGAATCCTAAAAATCACAACAACCCGCAAAAGTGGTGGTGCTCTAGACCTAAGCTATGCAAGCTATGACACGTTAAATTCACAATTTTTTGCACGCACCGTGAGAGACACTTTGAACATTGGAGTGTATGGACAATACCAACACACACAAGGCGACCGCTACTTGAGCAATTTAAGCGATGAAAAAAGTGGCAGTTACAATAAAAATGGCGGAATCACAGCATTTCTTTACCCTAGCAATGATTTGCTTCTAAAAGCTAATCTAAACTACGCGAAATACGCAATCAAATACGCAAACCCTATCCCTAAAGAAACTTTTGAGAATAATCCAAAGCTTCCGGGCAATGGACACACGCACCAAAATCGCTGGGACTTAACTTATTCCACAGGTTTTACAAGCTTTAGTGATTCAGGAATCACAACAGATGTCAATATCGGCGGAAGTCGTAATACAAGCCGCTATATTAATTTTGATTCCAAATACGAGGGTAAAGGGCTTTTTGGAGATTTTAACGCGCAGTTTAAAAACGATTCCTTTATGGCGGAAATCGGCGGAGAATTACGCACAAATGAGCGTCAAAATTCCGGACAAAAAGCAGAAGTCAATACAATGCTTATCTATGGTAATGGCGAAAAATACTTGGGGGATTCTACCTTAAATGCTGGAATCTCAACACAACGTATTATCACAAAACAAAGTGGCACTTATAGTGAGCAAGACAATCTCTTAGGCGGTGAGCTAGGCTATCAATACGCATTAAATAGACAAATCTCACTTTATGCCTCTTATGCACGTAGTTTTAATGTGCCAAATGTGGATTGGATGCTCTATTATAATCCCATAAGTTTCACCCCTATTGCAAACCCATATATTGATGTGGCGACATTTGATACTTATCAAATTGGCGCAAAAGGAATCTTTGGAATCCATACAATTAATGGGAACGTATTTGTCATTCAAGGAAAAGATGAAGCCTTTTATGGATTTAACAAGCTTACAGGAGTAACCACAAACCAAAGCTTAGGCAAAACACAAAGGATTGGCGGAGAATTACAATTTACCACGCAATTTAGCACATCGTTTTATTCTAGCTTAAGCTATGCCTATGTAGATGCAGAAATTAGAAGCAATGAATACAGAGGCAAAGAGATTCCGGGCGTCTCTAAGCACACCTTTACTACTAGTTTAAACTACTTACCCCTTACAAATTTAAATCTAGGTGTGCATTATAAATTTGGCTCAAAAATGCATGATTACAATGACTTTGACAACACAAAAAATAAAGCCCCAAACTACCAAAGTCTCAATCTTAATGCAAGTTATACTTTTAAAAATTTTGAAGTGTATGCCTATGTGAATAACTTAACCAATCACAAAAATGCAATTGTCGTAAGCGGAGCATATTATCCCTATGAATTTGAGCGCACTTTTGGCGGTGGAGTGAAATACACTTGGTAATGCGCACTATTCATTTACGATTCTACCTTTGGTATAAGTTGCTAAACGCTTTGTTTTTGGGCTGCTCTTTGGGGAGTGTGTTTATTATCTACGCGCCCTTAAGTCCAAAAATCTACTCCATAGGTGGAATCGCACTTGCCATTGGTGCGTGGTTTTTAACATTTTTATATGCAAAAATCCTAAAAGAAAAGCCCTATAAAGTGATTCTCTTAGGCATTGAGCTGATTCCATTTTGCTATATTCTAACGTATTTACTTTTTCCAAATACTTTTTTTGGGGCACTTTTAGTGTATTGTCTCTATCAAATTACCTTTATTTTTGGAGATTATTTAGGGAGGGCTGAAACACTAATTTTTGCAAAAAATACGTTACTCTCAAGCCTTGATAAACGCAAACAAATTGGCTATTTACTAGGGCTTGGAATCGCTTTTGTATTCTATACGTTACTAGAATCCAAAAACATCACACAAAAAGAATCGCAAATTTATCTCTTACACTTTTTGTTATTTTTGTTACAATGTGGCGTGTTTTTCACACTATTTTACGCTTTTACAAAGAGAAAAAATGTCTAATTTAAAGTCAAATTATCGTAAAGTTTTCAAAGATAATCTCACAAAAATTTCTCAAAAAAACAATACAATATGGCTAGATTATAGAATCCAAAGTTTCCTAAAAATACATCTTAAACACTTGCTCTCCAAACACAAAGGCAAACGTCCCATTACTATTTTATTTTACTATCCTTTGCCTATTGAATTTGACATAAGAAAGCTTTTACACTTTTACAAATTACAAAAAAAGATACAAATTTTTTTACCTTTTATGCAGGGTATCAGTTTTAAAATTGTAAAATATAGACTTCCAATACAAAAAAGGGCTTTTGGGGTTTTTGAATCCTCTAATTCATCTTTTAAAATTTCAAGATTGGATTATGCAATTGTCCCTGTAATTGGAATAGATAAAACATTTAGACGCATAGGGTTTGGCAAAGGGATGTATGATAGATTTTTTAGCACTCTAAAGACAAAACCGCAAACAATTTTTATATGTCGTGCATTAAATCTCACGCAATGCGTTATCACACAATCTTATGATTTACAAGCAAATACTTTTATTACTCCTTTTGCCTGCTTAAGATTTAAGGATATGAATAATGGTAATATGGGTTCTCACAAGTTCTATTCTCTCCGCTCTAGTCGCGGGTGGAGGTAGTTATCTCATTTCACGCAAACTCTCACACGCAAAATTAGAAGTCCAAATTGAACAAGCTAACGCAAAAGCAAAAGCAATAGAATACGAAGCAGAAAAATTACTACAAGAATCAAAAATGAAAGCAAAAGATATTGAGCTAGAAGCAAAGCTCCGCTCTGATAGAGAAAGCAATAGAATCCTAAAAGAACATGAGGCAAATTTACTGCTTTTTGAAAAAGAAAAACTTGCACAATCCCAAAAATTAGAAAAAGAAGCTTGCAAGATTGAACATGAAAAGCACTTATTACACAAAGATCGCAACGCGCTTTTTAAAGAGCAAGAATCACTAAAAAAACTAAAAACAGCCTACAACACAAAACTTGAAGAACTTACACAAAATCTCTCCAAAGTGGCAAATCTCACAAAAAGTGAAGCTAAGCAAATGTTTTTAGAACGTATTAAAGAAGAATCCAAATTAGAAGCTGCAAAGCTTATAAGAGAACAAGAAACACAAGCAAAGGAAACCGCTAAGGGAAGGGCAAATTACATTCTGGCAATGGCAACTTCACGTTTTGCAGGAGAGTTTGCAGCAGAACGTCTTATCCAAAGCATTGCCCTGCCAAGCGATGATTTAAAGGCGCGTATCATCGGAAAAGAAGGACGTAATATCAAAACTCTAGAAATGATTTGTGGCGTGGATATTATCATTGATGATACGCCAAATGTTATTATTGTAAGCTCTCATAATCTTTATCGTCGCGCAATTGCAGTAGAAACAATTAATCGTTTGCTTGAAGATGGCAGAGTCCAACCTGCACGTATTGAAGAGATTTACCAACGTTGTTTTAATGAATTTGAAGAAAATATTTATAAAGAGGGCGAACGCGTGGTGTTAGATTTAGGGATTAGTGGAATCCATCCGGAGGTAAAAAAACTCATCGGGAGGCTTCGCTATCGTGCAAGCTATGGGCAAAATGCACTTGCACACTCCATAGAAGTTGCAAACCTAGCAGGAATCATTGCAGCGGAGCTTGGAGGGGATTGCCTACTTGCTACAAGGGCTGGATTATTGCATGACATTGGCAAATCACGTACACACGACTTTAAAGGCACACATGTAGAGCTTGGCGCAGAAATTGCAAGACGTTACAATGAACCTGCGGAAGTTTTAAATGCGATTCTATCCCACCATGGCGATGAAGAGATTAAAAGCATTGAAGCAGCTGCGGTTTGCGCAGCCGATGCACTCTCAGCAGCACGACCGGGAGCAAGACGAGAAGTGCTAGAGAACTACCTAAGACGCGTTAGTGAAATGGAAAAAATCGCCACTTCTAAAATGGGTGTTTTACACGCTTATGCTATAAATTCTGGGCGAGAAGTGCGTGTGATTGTAAAATCAGAGGATATTAGCGACGATGAAGCCTACCTCTTAGCAAGAGAGATTGCAAAAGATATAGAATCTAGTTTGCAATATCCCGGCGAAGTCAAAGTTAGCGTTATCCGCGAAACTAGAGCATGCGCTGTGGCGGAGTGATTATCTGATTCTAAAAAATCTAAGAATATAAACTAAAAATTTTAGCTTTAGCGACTTTGTTTTGTTCTCTTAATTTTAAATCTTATCCCAAAAATCCGAATGATTTTACATTTTTTATCATTAGAATTCTTTATGGAAAAAATCCCTTGCAGCAAAAAACGTAATAAAAGGCGCAATTGTAGCTTCTGTCCCTTTCTTATATCTCTTAGCATCTTAGCGCAGGCTTTAGGATCTTCTTGTTTAATGGGAACAAATCCGTCTTTTAGAATTTCTTGCATAAAAGAGTTCATTTTCTCTAAATTTTTAGGATTCATTGATATTCCATTACTATCTGTTCCAAACTCCATTGCATATTGTCTAGACGAACCCCACAATTGATGATCATTCTTAGGGTGCGGAGGCACAAAAGTATTGATACCTTTTTGTTTTAACTTGTAAGATAACGTAATATCCTCACCAACTATTTTAAAAGCCTGATATTTCTCGGTATTTAAAAATAAATCATCAATCCAATCTTTTTTCAAAAACCAGCTATGACCGACGAAATCCACCCTTGCTGTATAATCTAAATTTCCATCCCATCCTACTCTAAAGAACTCACCACCATAAGGATAGCCTTTAGGTTCTGTTAAAACGATTCCTGCAGTGCCATAGAGTCCTTCCTCTTTGTGCATTTGTGTTAAGCAATTCTCTAGCCACCTAGGACCCGGAATCGCATCGTCATCAAAAATACAAACATATTTTGATTTTGCATTTTTTCTTGCGAAATTAAATCTCTCCCATACTCCATAGTTTTTATCACAAATTTGCACAGCATCAAAATTCTCTAAAAATTCTTTATCAAAAACAATTTTATAATCCCCCCCCCCCTATTCCATCTTGGAATAATAATATTTCCTTTGGTTTAACGCTCTGATTTCTTATAGCCTCTAATTGGATTCTTAAGCTTTGTGGTTTTTTATATGCTGTTAAAATCACACTAACATCAAAATGAGTTATTTTAGGGTCATACATGGCACAAATCCTTTTAGCATAATCACTTGTTGCATCCATATAAGGTCTAGTATGATATATATATATATATATATCAATAGCAGAACCAAAATCTATATAGCAATTATTTGGGTTATTTTTATACAAATCCACAATAATAGGCTCACTCATAGGACCTGCTGCAACAACATATAATAAATCATTTCTATGCCCAAAATCCTTTTTGATTTGTTCTAGCATTTTTTGTGCGTCATTTTCCCAAAAAGCAATACAATCATCACCTACTTCATAATGCTTTAAAATATTCAAATCTCCTATTTTACGATTTTTTGCCCTGTGATTTGCAATAAGTATTGCATCTGTGTGCAAAGTTGAAAACTTCTCTTTAAACTTCTTGTAATTTGCATTTACAAAAAAATTAGCAAATGTAATGTTTTTATTTTTTATCCTTGTTGAATACCAATAATATGAGCTAGGATCACAACAAGGACAAGAAATCCCATAAAAAACTTTTTCATCCTCTAAAATTAACGTAGAGAGTAAAGCCTCCCCAAGCTTAGAAACATAAGAGGGGGATTGCCATCCTTCTTGTGCTATAAACTTTTTTCCGCACATAATTCCCCGCTCACCATCACCATATCGCAATAAAACGAAATTTTCCTTATTTTCAATTTTATTCCAAATCTTATCAAACTCTTTATCTAGAAATATTTCATGTTCCATTCTAATCTCCTATGCCTTTTGCGCAGTAATCACATAATCGTAATTTGGTCTAAAGACTTCAATTTTAAGATTTTTATATTTTCCGCAATATCTAAAAAATTCTTTTATCATATCAGGGACTAAAAACAATGTATGCGTTGGCTCTTCCCTGCTTGCGGGTTCGTCTGAAAAACCATCTGGCACAAAAAGAATAAGATAACCATTTGGTTTTAGTAGCTTTGCTGCATTATCCAAAGACTTTATTGGCTCAAAAACATGCTCATAGGAATGTGAGCCCATAACAAAATCAAATGTATTTAACCTATCTTGCATTGCTGGTATTTCCAATAAACTCTCCCATGAACCTTGATGAATATTTTTAGTAGGGTAATTATCTATTTCAAAAATCCTGCCATTAAAGTCTATCACCCCCCCCCCACCATACATAACGTTATCTTGAAAATTGTAGTCAATCCCTACCCAATTGCTATATTTTTTATCAGAAATTATCGGAAATTTGCCCGGACCAACTTCTGCTATGTGTGAAGCATAAGAAAAATTAGGAATCGTTTTTTTAATATATTCAAACATGAAAGGTTGAGGATCTGCACCCTCTTTGAAGTAATACATTCCAAGCTTTCTCTCTTTATAAAGCCTTTTTTTATATTCTTTGCATTTTTCAATATCTAATTTGGTTTGCATAGAGCAATCATACAATGTTCTAAATCCTTGATAATTTAAAAAGAAATCTAATACTAAATCGTATTCTTCTTTTGAAAAAATAAAAATTTTTTTGTATTTTCGTAATAATTTTTTGAACAATTTTTTCATTTTCTCCCCTTAAAATTTTTAATAATAGAATGTATCTTAAGTGCCGCATATCCATCCCCATAAGGATTCCTACTGCTATCAAGTCGTGTTTTATCTTTATCTAAGCGCAAAATCTTGTGTGCCTCTTTTAAGATTCTATCCGGTTCTGTTCCAACTAATTTAGCAAATCCTGCTTCAATGCCTTCTGTTCGCTCAGTTTCATAGCGCATAACCAATACAGGATTTCCAAAAGCAGGGGCTTCTTCTTGAATGCCACCAGAATCTGTCAATATCAATTTTGCGCATTTTATTAAACAAATTGTCTCTGGATAATCCAATGGGCTAGTCAAAATAACATTTGATAACCCTTTTAAATAATCAAAAACTTTACTTTGCACATTTGGATTTGGATGCACGGGAAAAACAAATTGATGGTCTAAAAATTCTTGTGCTAATTTTTTAACGCTTAAGAGGATACTTTGTAATCTCTCCCCGAAATTTTCTCTGCGGTGTGTTGTGATGAAGACTAGCTTATTATTTAAACGTATTCCAAGTAAATTGAGTGTTTTTTGCCCCCCCCCCCCCGCTCTAATACACTCTTAGATAGCTGTCTTAGAGCATCAATACTTGTATTTCCTGTTATATAGATTTTATCTTTAGCGATATTCTCTTTTACTAAAGCCTCATAAGCCTTTTGTGTTGGGACAAAGTGCAAATCTACAATGCGCGCAACCATTTGTCTTATAGCTTCTTCTGGAAAAGGCTCAAAATTATCATAGCTTCTTAATCCAGCCTCAACATGAAAAATCGGAATCTTGTTATAAAAACTGACCAAAGCACCACAAAATACAGACATTGTATCACCTTGTATAATCGTAGCATCAATAGAATTGCTTTGGTAAATCCCCCATAAGGAATCTAAAATTCGCGCCTGCACACCTGCTAAAGTTTGATTTGGATGCATAACACCCAAGCTAAAATCGGCACAAATTCCAAAATACCCCAATGTTTGCCTTGATAGCTCTTTTTGTTGTTCTGTATTGCAAACCAAAACTTTAAATTCAGAATTATTGCGCAATTCTAAAATTACAGGAGCTAGCTTTATAGCTTCAGGTCTAGTGCCTAAAACAACAAGAATGGTTTTCATTGGATTTGCTACCTTAAGAGATCTAAATCTCTCTAAATATATTTCAAGATTTTAAAAGCCGACATCTTAGCATATTTTCTATAATTTTGACAAAAGGAGTGGCGGAATTTAGAACTTCTTTTTATATACCGCAACAACAGTATGTCCATAGTCATTTGGAACTTTGACATTTATGAATTTTGCCCATCTTTTGTTAAAGCTATGCATTAAACGACGAATACATTTGATTTTCATGATTCCTTCATATTTCTCATCTCTTAAAACTAATTTGTCATTTTTAATAAATTCCCGTGCTTCAAAAATCATTCTCTGCCAATTAGTTTTCGTAAGATTGGAAGGTTCATGCCAAATTTCTACGAATTCTAGCTGGAAAATTTCTGCAATTTTATGTAGAGCCTTATCTGTGTATCTAGAAACATGATGTGGCGGACAATTTAAAATTTCATTTGAAACATAACGCATAAAGCCCTCTTCACTTGGGACAGCGACAAAAAGAAGTCCACCTTTCTTAAGACATTTAATTTGAGCGTTTAAAAAACTATAAGGATTGCTCACATGTTCTAAAACTTGAAAGCTACAAACCCTATCAAATTGCCCCCCCCCCACTCTCTGCATAGTCTTCAACAAAGGCTTGTTTGATAGAGATGCCTCTTGATTGTGCCTGTTTAATTGCGTCTGTGCTAAATTCTAATCCTACATAATTTTTCTTAGCACCATTTGGTAGATATTCACAAAATGCTGCTTTTCCACAACCAACTTCTAATACTTTAGAATCCTCATTTATAAAAGTTTTTACATACTCATACTCTGATTTTTCTAAAGAATAATACCAATCTAGCTTATTTAAAACATTATAAAAAGCTTCATCTCCACCGGGAAAACTTCCATCTAAATTTGTAAAAAACCTTAAATCACATTCTTCACAAGAATAATAATATAAATCATCAGGCATGAATCTATCAATATCAATGCTAAATCGCTCTAAATAAAGATTCTTTATAATTTGTTTAGACACTTTTTCTAAAAGATTACTCTTCCCACCACACAAAATACATTTAGTCTGCATTCTTTTTCTCCTTTTTTATTTTAGCAAACAACTCTATCCATTGTTGCATTATTATTTCTTTGCTAAATTTTTCTTTTGTAATCCTTTTAGATTCTCTCCCCATAGCTTCTCTTAAATTTCTATCTTGCATTAAAAATTTTAATTTTTCTGCAAATTCCCAACAAGCATTATCCTCAATCAAAAATCCGTTTCTTTTATCCTCTATGACGTCTCTAGGTCCTGTTTTAACATCAAAAGCCACACAAGGAAGCCCAAAAGAACTTGCTTCTAATAATACCATAGGCAAACCCTCAAAAAGACTACTCATTACATAAATACTCGCGTTTAAATATTCTTTTTCTATTTCTTTGGTAAATGGCTTTAAAACAACAGAATTACAAAGCCCTAAAGCCTCTATTTTTGCTTCAATTTGTGGCTTTAAGTGTCCATCTCCGACAATATGCAGTTTCCACTCTTTAAGAGCATCCTCTTGCATTACAAAACTCCAAATATCAATAAGGCGGGAGAAACATTTTTGCTCCTCTAATCTACCAACACCAAGCACAATCTTTTGCGAATATTCCGCATGAGTTTTTGGAATCTCTGGCAAAAAATTTGGAATCACATAAAAATTACTTTTGGGATATTCCTCTTGAAATCTATTGATTTCTTGAGAGGTTAATAGGATAATATTTTGAAAATTCCCCAATTTTATATCCCAATTTTTATAGATATCAAAACAATTATGCACCACTTTCATGCTTCCCATTTTATCTTTTGTAATTTTGTCTAATATATCTGTCGGCGCATTATGAATTATAAAATCTGGCTTAAATGAGGCAACAAGCTTTTTGAAATCATTAATTTTTTTCCATTTTATAAATGCGTTTATGGGTTGGATAAAAATACGCAAGATTTCACGAAAAATTTTTTCCATACTGCTTTTAGGTTTTCTAAGGCTGATAAAGTTGTAACCAAAACTAAAATAACATTTGATATTTTCATGGTAGCTATATGGCAAATCGCCCTTTTTTCCCTTCTTGCTAGGATATATGCTATAAACACAGACTTCACAATCTCTTTGTATAAATGCGTTAGCAAGATTTGCAACTACGCGTTCTGCCCCCCCCCCCGACTCATGTCTTCAAGAGTTAATAATATTTTCATTGTATTCCTTTTTTTGATTCTCTTGCATTACCAAACCTCTTTATTTACATTACAAACCAAATTTCACTCTAATCTTGCGCCTTATTACATAAAGCCTACGATAGATTGCATAAATAAACTTATCCCAAATATACAAATACCCCCCCCCCTCTCTCTTATATGATAATTTAAGATGCCATATTCGTGTTTTGCTTGTGAAACAAAAACCTTTGCCAATCTTTTATCGCAAGTGTTATGTGCAATGAAATTCTGCATAATTTTTATAACCTTAAGAAAATCATTTGCATTGCGTTTAAGATTTTCTAAAGACTTGCATCGTGAAATAGATTCTGCATTGTAACGATAATAATACAAAATCTCTGACAAGAAACAAAAAGTCTTGCAATGATTAAAAATCGCAAAGCTTACCAATACATCTTCTGCATAGTTAATTTTTTCTTTTGTATTCGCAACACCAAGACACTCCAAACTTAAATCATAAATCTCTTTTTTAATTAATCTACCAAAAATATTCCAATGCATATTTTTAAGCCCATAATACCATTTTGAAAAATACTTAAAGCCTGAAAGCTTTGATATCCATAAGCAATAAAGGGCTTACTTTTTTCTACCCCCCCCCCTCTCTCTCTCCAAGAATAAGATCCAAAACTCACAAGATCGTAATAGCCTTCTTTAGAGGCACAATAAGCAATTTCACACGCATTTAGTTCCAAAAAATCATCAGAATCCAAAAACATAATAATCCGCTTTTGCAACTTTAGCCCCCTCAAAGCGCGCTAACATTAACTTTTGATTTTCTACATTTTTGATGATTTTAATCCTAGAATCCTTATTTGCATATTCTTGTGCTATCTCTATGCTTCTATCACTTCCACAATCATCTACTACGATAATTTCAATTTCTTGTAAAGTTTGATTAATGCAAGATTCTAAAGCTTCTGCAATGTATTTTTCTGTGTTATAAACAGGAATAATGATAGAAACCTTCACATCACCTACTTGCACATCACCCACTTGCTCCACACAGCACTCCTTTAAAAAAGCCAACATTTTAGCATAATTTTATAATTTATCTTTTTTTACAAATATAGCTTCACTTAGTTTGCGAAATTATAGTATATATTTGCAAAAACAAATTACCACAATATTTTTAAATCACAAAGTGCAATATTTGCTTGGGCTTGGTTTGCCAAGAAACTAAGAACACTATAATTTGAAATTTATAGTAAATTATTATAATTTCAAAAAAAGGATTCCAATGTTTCATATCCTCTTTAGTGCAGATGAAAACTATATCAAATACACCGCTGTCTTAATCACTAGTATTATTCATAACACCAACACAAAACTAAATTTTAAAGACTTTTGTCAAAAAGAAGGCTTCCAAGCTCCCAATAACAGCTCCTTTAGCACTTATAAAAATAGGGATTTTAACACCTTATCTAAAGAGGAACAACAAGAGGGCTATGTCTTCCACATTCTAAGCAATGCAATCTCTAAAGCAACGCAAAACAAACTTAAACAACTCCAAAACACCCTAAATTCCATCTATCCTTGCGAAATTCTAATCCACATTATGACCGATGATGCATTTGCAAGCTTCCCAATCTCTGGTTCTGCACACAGCAATTATCTCACCTATTATCGCTTAAGGTTAGATTCTTTTCTAAAATCTTCTGTTGCAAAATGCCTCTATTTAGATTCTGATATGCTCTGCCTTTGTGATTTAAGAGAGCTTTTTGCCATAGATTTAAAAGACAATATCCTAGCAGCCATCAATGATCCCGGGACAAAAAAACGTAAAATCAAATACAAAGAAAATGGCAAAAACGTTATTTTTAATTTTGATGATAATTATTTTAACGCCGGATTCTTACTCATCAATACAAACTCCTACCGCAAACACAAAATCCAAGAACAATGCGAAACACTTGCTAAAAAATGCTATTACATTAAAGCTGCTGATCAAGATTTATTAAATGCCACAATCCCGCAAGATAAGCTCTTAAAACTTCCCATTGCTTATAATTTTTCTTCCATTAGCTTTTGCATAAGCATTTGCAAAGATGAGAAAAAGCACCGCTTAAACTGCACTAGAGCGGAATTTATGGAGAGTTATAGAAATCCAAAAATTATCCATTATGGCGAAAAACCATGGAAATTTTTGCAAAGCTATGTAGATAGCAAGGGAGAAAATATTAATACGTTTTGGTGGCATTATGCTAAAAAAACACCAAGCTTTAGCCAAGAACTCCTAGAGTCAAAAAATACAATTAAAGAATATCTGCATTTTGCTTCTTTAGGTTTTAAAGTGCTTGAACTCTCCTCAAAGCTAACTGGGTATTTTGCCCTAAAAGCACTCATTAAAACACCACAAAATGATAAGAATCTAAACGTAGAGGTTCCACAAGAGTTATTTGGACTATGCTGTATTTTAGGCGAGACAATCCTCTATGCAAGAAAACACAAAAAAGGTGCCTTAAGTGTGCTTCTAAAGGCACTTAAAATCAAAAGGAATTTTGAAAGTTTTAATACGCAAAAATTTAATCAAAAGATTTAAAAAGCCTCTCCCACTTTTCTATGACAACTTCCCTAGAAAACTTCTCTTTAACCCTTGCTTTTGCACTCTCTCCCATTTGTTTTCTTAAATTTTCACTCTCCATTAAATCCGTTAAAGCTCTTGCATATTCTTCCAAATCCCCATCTAAAATCAAAAATCCGCTTCTTTTATCCTCTATGATGTCCCTAGGTCCTGTTTTAACATCAAAAGCCACACAAGGAAGCCCAAAAGATGCGGACTCAACCAACACCATACCAAAACTCTCTCTATAAGAAGTCAAGCAATAAATGCTAGATTTTAAATATTCCTCACTAATCCTATCTGTAAAATTTCCCAAACTCACAAAATCCTCTAAATGCAACTCCCTAATCTTAGCTTCAATTGCACCCCTACTCTCTCCCTCTCCTATCAAGCGCAACTTCCAATCCTTTTGCTTTTGACACACAAGATTCCAAATCTCTAGCAGCCGCTTAAAGCCTTTCTCGTCATCATCTGTCATTCGCCCAATGGCTAACACACATTTTTGCGCATAATCTGTGCGCTCCTCTGGGATATTTGACAAGAAATTTGGAATCACAACCACATTTTTATGATGTTTTTGCCAAAACTCTAGCTCCCCGCTTGAGACAAGTATTAAAGTATCAAAGGAATTATAACGGCTTAAATACCTCCCTTTAGAAATTGTGTGCATAACCTTCACATAGTGCGTATTCTTGTGCTTAAACAACGGAAAATGCGGAGAATTATTAAAAAGCATAAAATCCTTGTCCTTATAATTTGCATTTAGCCAATAGCTCTCAATAATCTTGTAAAAAAGCCTGTATAAAAGGCTCTTGCGCTTATTATCCATAGAGATCTGATTTAAATAACGCAACTTCACCCTAGAATCTAGCGCATAAGATTCTCTTTCTCCTCCCTTATAAAAGCTTAGAATCTCAACATCATACCCCCCCCCTTACAAACACATTAGCGAGATTGACCACTACACGTTCTGCTCCGCCTTTAATGGTAATATCGCCAATGGTTAAAAGAATTTTTCTATCTTCCATTGTGTCTTTTGCTCCCTTATTGTCTGTAAATAAATTTGATGGTTAGATTCCAACATCTCTTTATTGTTTTCTAAATGCCACAAATGGTAAGCGATTCCTCCAAACTTTAGCCTCCTAAGCTCTCCACCATTAAATAAAAATCGCGCCACAAATTCAGAATCCTCTCTCCCCCAGCCTATGAAATTCTCATTAAACCCACCAATCTCCAAGTAATCCTGTCTATAAAAGCTCATATTACAGCTTCTAGTCCCCTTGATAAAATCATTCTTTTTAAAAAAATCTTTTCTAATGCCCGAAGTTACACAGAGCAAATACGATAACCACCCAAAACGTCTAGATTTAAAACCCCTATAATCATAAACCTTGCAAATCCCCCCCTCTAATACATCTCTTGTCTGCACAGAATCTAAAAGTGCTCTTGAACCTTGCAAAAGCCTCTTTGGTTTTGCAAAATACAAATGGTCTTTAATAAAATGCGATTCTAACACCATATCCCCATCTACCATAATGATATAATCCCCATTTGCTGCCTCAACTGCCCTATTTCTTATCGCACTTGCGCGGAATCCTTTGTCTTCTTGCCAAATGTGCTTAAGAGTGCATGGAAAATCTCTTGCATAAGATTCTATTAATTCTTTTGTGTCTTCCTTGCTTCCATCATCAGCAACCAACACTTCATTAGGCAAAACTTCTAGTTGTTTTACAGAATCCAAAACAAGTGCTAAGCGCTCTTTTTGATTGTAAGTTGTGATGATTAAACTCACACTTTTTACGCATTGCATTTCATAAAGTTTTGCGTATTTAAAAAATGCCCCAAGCCCATTACAAAGGCTAATAATAAACCCCTTATATCCATACAAAAAGCCCTTTTTTATACAATAATCCCGCATAAATTTAAAGCCCCCATGGATAATGCTAGTTGCCATAGAACTATGCTTTTTATGAAGATTTTGCTTAGCCCATAATGTTGAATAATGCTGCATTTTTGCAATCAGTGTCTCCATATCATTATATGCATAGTGCAAAAGCCCGTTTTTTAATCTCACAACTTGTGTGTCTTTAGTGATTTCTAAGCTCTCATGCACGAGATTTACATTAAATTGCGTATGTGTTTTATTAAAAATCCTATGCACAAAATCAGGATACCAGCCACAAGCCTTTATCCATTCCTTACGATAAAGATTTTTTCTAGGCATTAAAAGCACTAAATTTTCACTCCACTCTAACGTTGCAAGTTCCAAAAGCGCACTTTTATCAAACACCTCATCAGCATCAATACTAAAAATCCAAGCATTACTTGCTTTTGAGATTGCGAGATTTTTAAGCGCACCAAAGCCGATAAATGCACTCTCAAAGACTTTAAGATTCTTATATGTTTTATGAAATTCTTTAACAATTTGTTGCGTGCTATCTGTGCTGTTATTATCCACTAAGACAATTTCATCAAAACACGTCAAAGACTCCAAACATTCCTTTAAAGTGGATTCTGCATTTTTGGCAATGATACAAACACTAATTTTTGGGAGATTCATATTAATTCCTACAATTTAAGCTTATCATTTTTCATCTTGGTGCTTTAGTTTTTCTATATTCCTAAATCAATTTTTAAAATCTTAATTTATTTTTATAAAAGTCCATTGAGCCTAGAACTTCACCAAAGCACTCTTTGTGCTATAATTTTATTTTCTATTCTACCATACCAAATACACACTAAGGTTTAAAATGTTTGAATTTTATTTAAGAAGGATTTGTGCGGAATTTCTCTCTGCTTTTATTTTTGATAGAATAAAAAAGAGGGAACTCCGAAAGAAAATTTGCGATAAGCATATATTTGTCCCTAGAGAAGCACTTGATTCCTATATACCTACTGATGTTTTAAGCAAAATTAACGCAAGCAGTAATGAGGATTTTATTCAAACAAATAAAAATATCTCTATAAATACCCCCCCCCCTCAGCATAAAACACATCATGGATTTTTTGATTTTGACCCCGATTCCAAAAATCCTAAATCACGTCTAAATCCTTGGGGCTACATTCGTGTGAAAAACGAAGTCCATACTCTTGCATTCAGTCTTGAATCTCTACTACCAGCCATTCAAAGAGGGGTTATTGGATATAATGACTGCACAGATGGGAGCGAAGAGATTATCTTAGACTTTTGCGCAAAACATCCTTCTTTCTTGCCTGTAAAATACCCTTATGAAATACAAATATCCCCCCCCCCCCACAAAAGCGAACACAATAAACTCTATAAATACTATGAATATGTCCTTGCAAAGATTCCTAAAGGCGAATGGTTTATTAAACTTGATGTTGATCATATTTATGATGCTAAAAAACTTTATAAACAATTTTATCTTCCACAAAAAGCCCATGACCTCCTCTATCTTTCTAGAATTAATTTTCATATTTATAAAGATGAAGTTTTTGTTGATAAACTCCATGAAGCAAAAGACCAACCCTTATTGAGAAATAAATTTGTTTCTTTTCTTCCTTTAATGCTTGATGGATGTCTCATTGAAGAAATGCGCTCAAAAAATACGAATTATTACCGCTCAGAATTATGCCAATACCATTTTCCCTACATTAAACAATCCAGAAAACAAACTCTTCCTCCAGAAGGTTTTATTCCCTTAAGCGAATTTAAAAAGTTAGGTTTTGATACACAAAAGATAGACCCAAAAATGCTAGAGGAATCCCACATCTTAAAGCTTTATTATAAGTTTAACCTTTAAGTGCCTCTAGCACTGCTAAAGGATACAAATAATGCTCTAGCTTATGCACACGCGCTTCATAGGATTCCAAACTCTCTCCATTTCTTTTTACAACCACACCTTGTGCGATAAGCTCACCACCATCTAGCTCATCATTGACAAAATGCACACTAACCCCGCCTAGTTTCATCGCACTATGGTAGGATTCTACAATTCCATGCGCTCCTTTAAAAAGAGGCAAAAGTGAGGGGTGAATATTGACTGCTTTAAGAGAGTGAGTAAAAAGTGGCGTTAAAATCCGCATAAACCCAGCTAACACACATAAATCTAGCTCTAAGGGCTTTAAAATCTCTACTAGATTCTTATCAAACTCCACACGCTCTTTAAATGCAACACTCTCTAAAACTTGCGTTTTTATCCCAAGATTCTTAGCACGTACTAATCCATAAGCGTCCTTTTTATTGCTAAGGGCTAACACAACTTCCACTCTAAAGCATTCTCTTTGTTCATAAGTGCTTGTGGAATCCACTCTTAAAAACTTATGATTAATCCCCCCAATGACAAATTCACTAGTGCCGCAAAAAACCTCATCTTGCACACAAAAGCATTGGTTATGAAGTGCCTTAATCAATGTCTCTAAGTTGCTTCCCCTACCACTAAATAAAATCGCAATACGTTTTACTTGCACGTTTTATCTTTATGAAACAACTTTGGGTGTGTAGTTTTTAGATTTGCAATATTTTGCAAAATCTCCTTAACGCCATATTCAACACTTTCATCATCAAGATTGTTAATATACGCATCTAACGCGTCTTGAATACTCTCTTCCTTTGCTCCACTTAAAATCAAAGCTACACATAGCATATCACTAAGCTGAATGGATAATTCCTCAATCTCTTCTTCTAGTTCTTTAATTTTCTCCATAATTCCTCCTAATCTAAAGTTTCTAAAAGCCCTTGCACACTTGCTTTAATATCCGCATACACAAAGCTTTCTTTAAAACCTTCAATCTTTCCTCCACTAGCATTTGGATGCCCACCACCATTAAAGCATTCCTTTGCTAAAAGACTCACATCGCACGCATTATTCGCACGCAAACTCACATTTCCCCTAGCACTCACATCCACAAAAAAATCAAATTGCGGATTATTTTTTAAAAACAGATTCGCTAATACTGAAATATTCCCGATACTATAACTCAAAAATCCCCGATATTTTCCCCAACACACGCTACATGATTCCGCTTTTTGTGCTAAAAGCTCACTTTGGTATTTTGAGATAAGATTATCAAGCGTATCACTTAGCAAACTCCCTTTTAAAAAACGTTTTTTCATCTCCAAAACTGCATTATCTAATAAAATATGTCCATTGCTTTTGGATAAAAACTGCACAGATTCACGCAATAAAGCAAGTTTATACTCCCTATCTTCATCATCAAACATAAAGCGATTTAATTCCTTTGCTTCCACAATTAGTCGCATTGCAACCTTTCCAAACTCAAAGAAAGTCGTATCCTCTAGCCACAAATCAATACTATTTATCATCTCTACCATAGGTTCTAACCAAGCTTTTATGGAATCACAAATTCCATAACGTTCTAAGAGGGTATCATACACGATTTTTGTCGCACAACGCTTCGTATCTAACACATACCAAACGTATTTTTGCGCACATTCTTGACCGCTTTTATGATGGTCTAATAGCTCAAAAGTTACACTAAATCCGCTAAGATTAAGCTCTAACACAACTTGTGCTAACTTCTCACACTCTTCAAGCGTTAGATTTAAATCACTCACTAAAATATGTGCCTTGCTCCCGATATTTTGAGCCTTGAT
Organism: Helicobacter turcicus; assembly: GCF_019711685.1. Classification (GTDB taxonomy): domain Bacteria; phylum Campylobacterota; class Campylobacteria; order Campylobacterales; family Helicobacteraceae; genus Helicobacter_D; species Helicobacter_D turcicus. The sequence goes on along the minus strand of NZ_JAIGYQ010000003.1, from coordinate 35,755 downwards.
TCTTTTATAAATTTGCTCTAAGCGCTCACCCACTTCCCTACCATAATTTGCATTAAAGTAATGCAAACCACAATCCTTAAATGCACTCTTATAAAACTCATTACTCACCATTTGACAGCCATAGCCGTCTAAATCAATATGAGATAAATGATACACTTCCATACTCTACCCTTATTAAACTGCGAAATCCACTGCACCTAGCACTTCGTATTTTGTTTGGTAATCAATCTCTGCTACACTCAAAGCAACCATATCGCGCGCACGTCCATACTGCTCTATAAATGTTGCAAGCGGCTTTCTAAGCACCATTGGAATCCCGCCAATAATCGTAGGCACCGCTCCCAAAGAAACACCCTTTTGGCGAGCAACTTCAATAGCATCAAGCAAACTTTGCGATTCTGTCGGACTCAAACGCAAACGTTGTCCCATTTTTTGCCCATCTGGTAAACGTTCTAATAGGAATTGCTCAAGTGTTGGCGAGAGAATAAAATAGCGCAGAGTTCCATCATCACTTTGAAAATTATGTGTAATAAGACGTCTTAAACACGCACGCACATATTCTGTAAGTGATGACAAATCTCCTTTATACGCAGAATAACCATCAGCAATTGCCTCTGCAATACTCAACATATCTTTAATAGGAATCTGCTCATGCAACAACTCTTTTAAAATATGTTGGATTGTTCCTATGCCAACGCCTTTAATCTCTTCAGCAAGCACAGGATAATCCTGTCCTAACTTCCCAATTAAATTATACACTTCTTGACGCGTTAAGAGCTCTTCAGCATGACGTTTAATAAGCTCTTGAATATGTGTGCTAATCACTGTTGCACCATCAATAATCGTGTAACCCTCAATAATTGCATCTTCTTTTCTATCCTCACCAATCCAATACGCATCTAGCCCAAAAACAGGCTCTTTTGTTGGTATTCCATCTTGTAGTTCGCCCACAAAACCGCTAGAGGCAATAGCAAGATATTTATCCACCATAATTTTCCCATGTCCAATCTCAATTTCTTTGAGTAAAATTTGATACTCATCAGGCGGTAAATTCAAGTCATCGCGCAAATGCACCATAGGCACTAAGATTCCATATTCTGTTGCCATAGCTTTACGGATTTGACGGATTTTATTTACAAGCTCTCCCCCTTGTGCAGGGTCTGCAAATTTAATGAGCTGATACCCAAGCCCCACACGCAAAATTTTTACCTTCAGTGCATTATCAATCTCTGCTTCATCACGTTTTTTACGCTCCTCCTCATTCTCTTTTGATGGTTGTTGTGCGGCTTTTGCAGCGGCTTGTTGTGCGCTCTTGCGCTGTGGCAAATTTTCTATATCAATTTCACCATCAAGTTTTGTTTTATCCTCTTTTTTGATTTTTTTCAAAAGAGATTCCACATATTTCCAAACTTCACCTTCTTTTTGTTTGCTTAATAATAAAGCAAGGGCTAAGAAAAGCAAACCTACAAAACCTAAAGAAAGTGTTGGCAAACCCGGCACCATTGCAAAAAGCAACAAAATACAACCCACAATTAATAACGTCTTAGACTCATTAATGAGCTGATCTATAATCCCAGAGGCAAAATTATCCCCCTCTTTGCTAAAGCGCGTTACAATAATACCTGTTGCAGTAGAAACAATCAATGCAGGCAGTTGAGAGACTAGCCCATCACCAATTGTTAGAATCGTAAAAGTTTCCGCAGCATCTGCTAAAGTCATATCACGTTGAAAAACACCAATTAAAAATCCTCCGATGATATTAATTAGAGTAATGATAATTCCAGCAATGGCATCGCCTTTTACGAATTTGTTAGCACCATCCATTGAGCCATAAAAATCGGCTTCTGCTGCTAGTGCATCACGTCTTGCCTTTGCCTCTTCTTGTCCAATGATTCCAGAGTTTAAATCCGCGTCAATTGCCATTTGCTTACCCGGCATTGCATCAAGTGTGAATCTTGCCTTTACTTCTGAAACCCTTGTAGAACCATTTGTTACAACCATAAAGTTAATAATCACTAGGATAATAAACAAAATGATTCCAATCACATAATTTCCACCCACAACAAACTGCCCAAATGCTGTGATAATATCACTCACCGCTCCAGGTCCCATATGTCCATTACTTAGAATCATTCTTGTTGTAGCAATATTTAAAGAAAGCCTAAAAAGTGTAATGATAAGCAAAAGCGTAGGAAAGGCGGAAAAATCCGTAGGTTTTTTTACATACAGAGCAATAAGAATGATAAGGGCAGAGAGGGCAATAGAAATTGCTAGAAAAAAATCCAACAATGCACTAGGAAGAGGAACAATGATAATAGCGAGAATCGCAACAATAAAAAAGACAACCGTTAAATCTTTTGAGCCTGTCAAAAAACCTAAAAAGGGTGCAACTTTACTAAGAAGCGAAGTTTTTTTCTCTGCTGTTGCCAAATCTACTCCAAAATGCGAGAATTAATCTGTAATTCTAATAGTTTTTGCCCTATAAAATCAATAAATTTACATAATCTTAGCGGATTTTTTACTTTTTTATGCTAGAATTCTCACCTTTAATTTTATACCAATCAGGAGGTCACCAATGGCTCAAGATTCGGCGAAAAAAAGAGAAATTGTTTCTGCTTTTGCTAGAAATCCTAAAGACACAGGTTCCACAGAAGTTCAAGTTGCGCTACTTAGCGATAGAATTAAATCCTTAACGGAGCATTTAAAAATAAATAAAAAAGACCACTCAAGCCGTTTAGGGCTTAGAAAGCTTGTCTCTCAAAGAAAGGGTTTGCTAAGTTACCTAAGACGCACAGATTTCAAACGCTATGCAAGCTTGATTGAAAAATTAGGCTTAAAGGATAGAGGCTAATCTCTATCTTCTCCAATTTCTAGGACACTATCTGCTTGGATTGCCGCTGGAATATTCTCTTTAGGTTTAGACCAATCCTGACAATAATCACAAGACTTAAAAAAATCTTGCGCATAGAAACTAAAAATCCTATCCCTTAAGTCCCCTTTTTCTAGAGCGATATAATCTCCACTAAATTCCTCTATCCCTTTTAATTTAGACAAAGAGCTTGCAATTGGACAAACAAAAATAGCCCCCCCCCCCCGCCTTAACCTTACTTTGATTTTTCCTCACATCGCCACTCATTAAACTCACACAAGACATTCCACAGGCATGAAAATTTGCGATAATCCCCTCTTTTGTGCGATTTCTTTTATAAATCTTTTCCACCTTATACCAAATGCCGCCTGTCAAAAAAGAATAAGGAATTTTATACGCTTTAAGGGATTTAAAAATACTCTCTTGTTTTAACGGAATCTTAAGATTTGGAGCATTGGAATAGTCAGAAATACTGACTTTACGGAATTTTTTAGCTTTTTTAATTTCTTGCAACAATGCCTCTTTGAAACCAATAGTGCCATTTGTTAGCACATCAAAGGAACGTACTTTTTCTCTTTGCTCTAGTGCAGCTACTAATTGTGGCAAGTCCTTAAACATTAAAGGTTCTCCGCCAATAATGCGTAAGCGTTGGATACTTTCAACATTCTCCAACAAACAATCTAAGCTCTCCAAAATCCCTTCTAAAGTGCAGGTGTATTGATTTTTAGAGGAAAAATATTGCATTAAATTATTGCAAGATTCACAGCGCAAAGTGCATTTTGTGGTTAAAACAAGCTCAAGATAAGGAATATCCACCTTGCCCTGTGCGACTCTTTTTTGAAAATAAGATTTCAAAAAAAATTTTTTTAAAACCCAAGTTATCGGCTCTCTCCACACTCTAGCAATTCCACGATTCCCTCTAAAATAACTTACATACCATGAAATATTAGGTTCTATATAACGTGCATTAAAAACAGGATTTTCTAAATACATTAATACCTCCTTACGTTTTATCAAATCTAGATTATAGCATTTTTACTAATGCTTCTTTTGCCAACTTTATAATTCTCTCATCTCTACTTAAATCTACCCAACAAAACTGCTTACCGCTTTGGTTTGTTCCACTTAGTAAATCCCCGCTATTACGATATTCTAAATCAAGTTGTGCAATTTCAAAGCCATTTTGCGTCTTTGCAAATTTCTCTAAACGTTGTGTGGAATTTTGTTTGGTAAATAAAAAACAATATCCCTTTAAACCATTACGGCTTACTCTCCCGCGCAACTGGTGCAGTGTCGCAAGCCCTAAACGCTCCGCCCCTACAATAACAATCGTGCTTAAATTAGAAAAGGAGATTCCAACTTCAATAACCGTTGTAGTAAGCAAAATTCCACCTTTTTCTCTAAATTCCTCCAACACGTTTTCTTTATTTTTATCCTTGCCGTGCGTGCTATACACTGCTTTAAAACGTTTTTTCCAAAATTCCTCGCCATCTTTTAGTGCTGTGTAATTTAGTGTTTCACTCTCCTCCACTAAAGGATACACGATAATAATTTGATTTCCTTTTTGAATCTCTGCATTAATATGTGTTAGCAAATCCTTAAAATCACTTTTATGGATAATACGTGTTGTAATATCTTTCTTAAAAGGCGTGTCTTTAATGAAACTAAAATCTAAAAAATTTGACTCAATCATTGCTTGTGTGCGTGGAATGGGGGTCGCAGAAAACTGCAAAATATGTGCCTTGTGTAATTCCACACTGAACATTTTCTCTAACGCGGTTCTTTGTGCTGTTCCAAAGCGGTGCTGCTCATCAATCATCACTAAAACTCTATCACTCAAATCTTGATACAATAGTGCATGTGTGCCAATTAAAAAATCGCAATCTTGCAAATTGCCTACTTTACTATTTTGGGTTAGCAATCCCACTTTTAGTGCTTTTGGTAAAAACTTCTTTGCCTCATCAAAAAGTTGCTTTGCTAACACAGAAGTTGGAGCCATCAACACACTTTTACTAGGATACGCAATTAACACAGAGGCTAAAATCACTATTGTTTTGCCACAACCCACATCCCCGACAATCACACGTCTTGTAGCAATTTCGCTTTTTAAGGACTCTCTAATGGCATTTATTGCATCTCTTTGCCCTTGCGTGAGTGCAAAGGGTAAGGATTCTATCCATTCTTCTATGTCGCCATTTAGCACTTTAATCGCCCTAAAATGACGTTTTTTTTCGCGTAAAAGACGCATATACTCATACACTTCCATAAATTTTATTGCCTCTAAATAATGTCCAAAATAACCTCCATTTACATTAAACTCCTTCAAATACGCAAAATCTGGATGATAAATGCGATAAAGGGATTCTAAAATCAAAGGCGGGACATTAGGATAAAAAACTTTTAAAGGCTTTAACGTCACAGATTCCCCAAAATCCCTAAATGAGCGCTCTCTACTAGCAGTTGTGCCAAAGTTTAGCACGATAGAATTAATTGTTTTTAGCACTTTTGGTTGGACAAGAGAGAATGCGATTCCATATTTTTGGAGTTTTCCGCTAACAATGAGCGTTGTTTTGGGTTTAAATTGGTTTTTATGGTAGGGTTTTGGATGAAAAATCACAAGCTCTAATTCACACTCAAACTTCGGAGAATAACACAATACACGTGCCGGATTTGCAAATCTAAAATTTAGAATCTCAACTTCTAAAACTGCATTTTCATTAGCCTCTAAATGCTCACTTAAAAATGTATTGGTATAGCCCTTTGGCAAGGCTTGCAACATTGCCTCAAAAGGTGTTTTGCCATACTTTTGCCAAAACTCTAATGCCATTATTTATCTGTATCAGCACTCACTACGGCAAAGGTTAAATCTTTTATCTCACTATGTGCCTTAATGTAGGCATTAACATCACTAAGTTTAAGTGCAGAAATTTCTTTTAGCACTTGTGTGTTAAAATCTAAAGGAAGCCCATCATAGTAGTTCATATACGCTGTGCTTAAGCGCTGGGATAGTGTTTCATTGCGCAGTGGCTCACTGCCTAGCAAATAACGTTTTGCTTCGTCTAATTCTTCTTGTGTGATTCCATTTTTTACGAAATCATTCACCACTTCTACCACGATTTTTTGCGCTTCTCTCTCGTTTTTCAAACTCGTTTGCAAATAGCCTAGTGCGCAAAACTGCCGATTTGTCGCACTAAGACGCATGACTGCAGAATATGCAAGTCCTCTTTTTACGCGCACTTCTTCCATCATACGACTACCAAATCCACCCCCACCTAACACAAAGGAAGCCACCTTAATATAGGCTAATTCTTTTTGCAAATTCTCTACTTTTAAAGGCGCACCAAAATAAATATAAGCTTGTTGTGTGTCCTTTAACATACGCTTATAAGCTTTAGAATCGTTTGCTTCCCTTTTTGTAATCTCTTGCTTTTTACCCTTTGGAAGCTTACTTAAAGCTCCTTCTAATTCCTTAGAAATCACGCTAAATTCTACATCTCCACCCACAACTAAAATTAGCGATTCCAAATTTACATAACTTTTATAAAACTTTTCCACATCATTTAAACTAATCTTTGCAATGGAATCTTGTGTTCCATTTAGAGGATATTCCAACGCAGTGCCTTTAAAAAGAAGTGATTGCAATAAGCGGTTTGCTTGATAATCATAATCGCTCTCTTTCTCCAAAATCGCAATTAGTGCATTTTCTTTGACCTTATCAAGCGCAACTTGTGTGAAGTTTGGATTTTGGAGCAAATCTTTTAAAAATCCGATTCCGTCCTTTTGCATACTTTGCATTCCACTAAGTGTAAAACTTAACGTTTCTAAACCACTTCCAACACTTAAAGAAAGTGCTTTTTCTTCTAATTTAGCAGAAAATTTCGTTACTCCTAGTGATTTTGTGCCTTCATTTAATAGTGTGCTTGTAATATCTGCTAGTCCCAAATTCTTGCCATTACTAACACCTCCAGCGCCCTTAAATACAAGCTGCACATAAAAAAGTGGCAACCGCGTATTGCGTTCAAAAACCACTGGAATCTTAACACCATTAACTTGTAAGCTTTTCATCTCAATTGCCATCAAAGCCCCCTTTATCACAAAAAAACTAAATAAAATTACAAATACTTTTCTCAAAATTGCTCCAAAATACTATATGCTGTGTCGCGCTTAGCTGGAATCTCGCCCACATCACGGATTAAATTTACCATCTCTTGTTGATTCATGGAATTTTTAGCTCCAGCAGCTGCTACGACATTTTCTTCCATCATCGTGCTACCTAAGTCATTTGCTCCAAAAAGTAGTGCTAATTGCCCGATATATGAACCTTGTGTAACCCAACTGCTCTGAATATTTTGAAAATTATCCAAAAAAATTCTACTACAAGCAAGCAAGCGCAAATAGCAATTAGAGGAAGCCTTGTGTAAATCTGGCATTTCTTTTTGCAAAGGCGTAAATGCTGGCTGAAAACTCCATAAAATAAACGCTCTAAAACCATTTGTTTCATCTTGTAGATTACGGATTTTCTCCCAATGCTCAATAATATCCTCATCACTCTCCACGCTACCAAACATCATTGTCGCCGTGCTTTTAATGCCAAGCTTATGCGCTTCTTTATGTACAGCAATCCATTCACTAGAATCCAATTTTTTAGGTGCAATCACATCACGCACTCTATCACTTAAAATTTCAGCTCCAGCACCCGGAATGGAAGATAGCCCACATTTTTGCAAACGTCTTAAAACTTCAGCAATAGAAATTTTAGAAACTTTTGCGATATAGTTAATCTCAATAGCAGAGAATCCATGTATAGTAATTTGTGGATATTTCTTAGCAATATGGCTAACTAAATCCTCATACCATTCAACCTTTAAATTAGGATGAACACCACCTTGAAAAAGAATCTGTGTGCCACCAATAGCAAGAAGCTCTTCAATCTTTTTATCAATTTCCTCAAAGCTTAGAATATAAGTATCCTCTTCGTTAATACGTCTCTTAAAAGCACAAAACTTGCAATCCACCCAACAAATATTTGTATAATTAATATTCCTATCCACCACAAAAGTTGTGATATTATCTGGATGCAACTTGCGTTTAATCCCTAAAGCACGTTCCCCAATTTCTTTTAACGAAGCATGACGCATTAAATACAGAATCTCATCTGCATTTACACGTGGTAATTTTGTTTTAACAATTGCGTTTTGTTCTCTAGAATTTCTAGCAAAAACTTCTTGTAAAGACTTAGACATTAGAATCTTTGCCCCATTGAAAATTCAAAAGAAGAAGTTTCATCCCCTCTTTTTTTATCCAGAGCATAAGGGAATATAAAATTAACCACGCCAATTGGAGAAATCCACTCAATCCCTACACCAACAGAACTACGTTTCATATCATTAACATTACGATTTCCAATCATTCCATAGTCATAAAATCCTGTAAAACGCATTTGCGCAATTTCAAAAGGATTATAACTTAACTCCACGGTATTATAAAAAAACTGCTTACCTCCGATTCTTAAACCAAATTTATCTCTTGGTGTAATAGAGCGACTCTCATATCCACGCACACTATTAATACCTCCTAAATAAAATTTTTCACTAATTGGCAAGTATCCCTCACTTTGCACATAACCCGCTCTTGCACGGTATCTAAAAATTAAGTCAATATCCACCCATTCTTCAATAGATTTATAATAATTGTAACTTCCGTAATATTTAATAAACTCTGCATCTCCACCAACCCCAGCATACTCTATGTTTCCAAGTACCCTAATCCCATTTTTAGCAAAAAGATACGCATCTGTATTATCATAGCTAAATCCGGGGATTACAGAAGATTTTACATAAGTCCCAGAATAATAATATCTACGATAAAGATCCTCTAACTCTTTGCTATTAAAATTACTTAATTTAGTTTTTTGATAGGTATATCCAAGTGTCAAATCTAAATCTTCCCAAATATTTCTTCCTCCAACAACGCTAAATCCTGTGGAAGTTTCTTTATAGTCGTAATTTTCATAGTCGCTTTTATAAACATCAGTCCCTAAGGAATATTCGCTATCAAACACTGCTGGATTAAAGAGATTTAAGCGATACGCTGTGGAGACCTCGCTCTTATCCAAATACACTCCTGCAGTTAATCCCGTTCCAAAAATATTTCTATCTTTTATAGAAACACTTCCCATTAAACCATCATAACTTCCATACCCCACACCAAACGCAAATTCTCCTGTTTTGCCCTCTTTAACTTTAACAAGCAAGTTTATATTTTCTTCATCTACGCGCTCTTCTTGGATATCAACACTTTCAAAACTTCCTGTTCGCATAAGCATATTTTTAGAGCGTTTAATTTTACTCATCATATACTCTTCGCCCGGTGCTAATAAAATATTTCTGCGCACAACCCTATCAAGCGTCTTACTATTTCCAGAGATAACAACATCTTTTACGCGCACCTTTCCACCCGGCTGCACATAATAAATAAGCCTAACTTCTCCGCTTTCTTGTTTTTTGTCTAAATCAGGAGTTACGCGCACAAAAGCATAACCCAAATCTCCAATTTTATAGCGGATAGATTCTATATCTTGTCGCATTTTAGAAACATTATAAACTTTTCCCTTTTCAAGTTTAAGCTCATCATAAAGCTTTTCTAGCTCAATAACATCTTCTTCAAGAATGATTTCTACTTCAGAAACCCTATAACGTTCACCCTCATTAATATGGTAATCCAAAACAGCATCATAAGTCGTAAAATCTGTCTTTAAAAAAGGCGCACTAACATCTGCGTCCAAATATCCTTTTTGCAAATACACATCACGAATTCTTAAGCTATCAGCTTCTAGCTCATTAATTTGCAATTTTCCATTGTTAAATCCCCACATCCAACCGATAAAATCTTTTTCTTTATTTGCTGTTGCGGCTTCAATACGTGATATAGAGATATTATCTCTCCCATAATAATTTGCTTTTTGAATAATAATGTTTTCACCCTTATTAATCTCTAGAGTAACTTTAAGTGCATTTGTAGTAATTTCCTCTGTTTTTACCTCAACAACGCTATTATAAAAACCTTGCGTTTCAAGTAATCTAACAATTTGGCGACGCACACTTGCAATTTTATTTTCATCATACACATCACCTTTTTTCAATCCGATCTCTTTATCTAGCTGTTGCTGCTCTTTACCTGCTCCATACCCGCTAATAATCAAACTTGCAATCACAGGCTTTTCTATGAAATGGTAAGTTAAAATCCCTTCCTCTTCTGTAATCCAAATGTCTTTAAAATACCCTTGCGCATAAAAATCCCGCACAGAAGCATCCACTCGGTTAATATCCAAAGGTTTGCCCACTTGCACTTTTGCGATCTCATTAGCAATGAGTGGGGAAATGTAGTTTAACCCTTCATAACGCACTTCTTTGATTGTTGGTAAGTCTGTGGCATCCGCACCCATAGAAAAAAATAGGGTTAATGGAATTAAAAGCGATAAGGATTTAGGAAGACGCATTACAAATAGCCTCACAATTGGAATTTGTTTCAGATTTTCTATTACTCTTAAAAATTCTGCGATTCTAACCTTTTGTAAATAAAAACATAGTTAAAAATATTATAATTCAACCAAAAATTTCTACAATATAAGGCAAAATATGCAAGCAGGAATCATTGGATTAGGATTAATTGGAGGCTCTTTAGGATTAGCATTAAAAGAAACAAAAATGTTTAAAGAAATCGTAGGGTTAGATAACAATCCTGTCCATTTGCAACAAGCACTCTCTTTAGGACTCGTAGATGAGGGCGTTAGCTTAGAAGAAATTAAACATTGCGATGTGATTTTTTTAGCCACGCCTGTGGAGGCAATTTTGCATTTGCTTCCAGAACTTATCGGAGTTGCCCCCCATTGCACCATTATTGATTTAGGAAGCACAAAGCACTTAATTGCAACAAGTATTCCAAAATCTATTCGTAAAAACTTCGTATGCGCTCACCCAATGAGCGGAACGGAAAATTTTGGACCAAAAGCTGCATTTAAAGAGCTTTTGCCACACCACATCGTAGTCCTAACCGATTTAGAAAAAAGCGGGGAGTTGCAAGTAGAAATAGCAAAAGAAATCTTTGTTGCTCTAAAAATGCACATTATCAAAATGGATTCTAAAGCTCACGATAACCACGCTGCATTTATTAGCCACTTACCGCATATCATTAGCTACGCTATTGCAAACACTGTGCTCTCTCAACAAAACCCAACAGATATTCTAGCTCTCGCAGGAGGAGGCTTTAAAAGTATGGTAAGAATCGCAAAAAGCTCCCCTAGAATGTGGAGTGATATTTCTAAACAAAATAGAGAGGAACTCTTAAGATCCCTAGATTGCTTTGAGCAAGAGTTAGCTTTTGCTAAAACTCTCATTCAAGATAAAAAATGGGAAGAATTAGAGGAATGGATGGCTAAGGCAAACTCCTTATATGAGGTTTTTTAAAATAGACCTTTGCAGTAATTTTAGAATCCCAAATGTATTAGAGTATTTTTCATAAATTAAATATGCTATACTTGATGATAAGGCTAATGCTAAAGCAGATCAGTCTATCTCCTAGAGCTTTCCTGCTTGGATTTAAAAACACTCAAGGGATAAAATAAATGCAAACGCTAGAAATTTTTTGCAATGAAACTAAAGTTGGAGACTTAAGAGTTTTCACAAAAGGCAGAAATGAAAGCTATGCTTTTAGCTATGATAACACTTGGCTTGAAAATGGATTCTCACTTGATGATTCTTTGCCTTTATCTAATGAGCAATTTTTTTCTCCTCATCTTTTTCCCTCATTTTGCGATATATGTCCCAATAGGTGGGGCGAATGATACAAAAAAGAGCCAAAGCTAGAGAACTTAGTAAAGCTGAGTATTTAATAGGCGTAAGTGATTATTTTAGAATCGGTGCATTAAGAGTAAAACAAAATCATCAATTCGTATCAGCAAGCAATGACATTCCCAAACTCTTTTTTATCAATGAACTCATTGAGAGTGCAAGACTCATAGAAAAAGGCGAAAGTAGAGAACTTGACATTCAAAGATTGTTACATCCTAGCGGAAGTTTGGGCGGGGCTAGACCTAAAGCTAGTATTCTAAAAGATAATGAACTTTATATCGCTAAATTTCAATCCTTAAAAGATGAGGATAAACAACTTGTCCGCCTTGAAAAAACTCTGCTTGATTTAGCCAAAATTTGCAAAATTGATGTTGTTGAGGCTAAAATTTTTTCTAAAAACAATGCAGAAGTTTTACTAATTAAGCGCTTTGATAGAGAAAATGGCACTAGAATCCCTTTTAAATCTGCAATGACACTTTTAAATGTAAGTGAAAATGAGGGTATAAATGCCCAAAAAAGCTATGTAGATATTGCTAAAAAATTAGAGCAAACAGAACGCAAAAAACTCTTTAAAAGAATGCTCTTTAATGCTTTTTTTGCAAATACTGATGACCATTTAAGAAATCATGGCTTATTGCTTAAAGATGGCAAATGGATACTTTCTCCAGCGTATGATTTAACACCCGAATTTATAGAACCACATAAACAATACCACGCTCTCAATTTTATAGCAAATGAAAGTTTAACAGACCTTATGCTTTTTGATAAAATTAAAGGAAAATTCAACACAGATTCAGAAGAGCTTAAAGAGATTCTAAAAGATATTGATAGTGCTTTAAATTCAGTGGAGAAAATTGCTAAAAATAATGGACTTAACAGCGATAATCTCAAGGCATTCAAAAAATGCTTAGAACATAAAGATAGAATGAAATTTGCTAATCTCATTAAAAAATGACTTAAACTCACAAAAATTTACAAAAGTAATCTCTCCATTTCTACTAAGCTTTTCTAGCTCTTTTTTCTATGAGAGTAAAACGCCTTTACTTGTTTAGGATTTAAGCATACCATTTGCGCAAACGCATATCAAGCGGAGCTAAAATCTTATAAAAAGCAGGAACAAGCAATAAACTCAACACCATTGCAAGCAATAAGCCCCCAATCATTGCAATCCCCATCGGCGACTTTATTCCGCTTCCAGCCCCTCCAGCAAGTGCTAAAGGCAACATTCCAAATACCATAGCAATCGTTGTCATTAAAATCGGACGCAACCTAAGTGCGCCAGCATGTAAAATCGCACTATCAATATCCATTCCCTCTTCATGCTTCCCATTTGCCACATCAATAATTAACGTTGCGTTTTTGCCAACAAGCCCCATTAAAAGCATAAGACCCATAATGCTAAAAAGACTCAAACTTGCTCCACTTAAAAACAATGCCAAAAAAGCCCCCGTAAAGCTCAAAGGTAAAGTCATCATAATAATCACAGGTTGCAGAAGCGATTCGTATAAAGACGCTAAAATAAAATAAATCAAAAACAAAGCAGATACCATTGCTACTACAAATGCAGCATTGGTTTCTTGCATATATTTTGCATAACCCTCAATCTTATAATGCACTCCCTCTTCTAGCCATTGCTCCTTATTTTGTTCTAAAAAACTTGTCCCCTCGCCTAAGCTTACACCATTGCTTAAATTTGCATACACCATCACACTACGTTGCCTATCATAACGTTTAATATTCGTTACAGCCCCCACTTCCTCAATCTCTACAAGCCCATCTAAAAACACATTTTGTCCCTGCGGATTTCTAAGGCTAAGATAGCTAATATCTACAATAGAATCTTTTTTAGGGCTTAGTAGCACAATATTATATTCCTTGCCATTTTCACGATAATACGAGATTTCTTGCGCTCCACTAAAGGCACTATTTAACGCTAGAGCAATTTCTTTAGCGCTAAAACCATATTGTGCAGCTAAAGCACGATTTATCTTAAGTCGGATTTGAGGCGTTTTTGCTTTGATGTCCGTGTGAATATCGCGGTATTTTCCACTTTGTTCCATTAGATTCTGAATTTTTTCTACACTCCTTGCAAGAGCACTTGGATTTTGTGCATAAATGGCTAACTGCAAAGGTGAGTCGTCCTCTCCTAAGCTAATTTGTGGAATCTCAATAATAGCAATTTCCATTTTAAAGCGCTCTCCAAAAGGCTTGTAATGTTCCCGTAAGGATTCTATAATGTCTTTAAGAGAACGTTCACGCTTATTATAAGGGCTTAAACGCACATATATCTTTGCTTCATAGACCTTTTGCTCTGCTGTAAAGCCAATATTTAGAATACTATATTCCACTTCACTCAAGCCTTGCAAATACTCTTGAATCTCCAAAGTTTGATGCTGCATCTCTTCTAGCGAGATTCCAGGTTTGCTTGTAAGCTTAATATCAAACTCCGCCTTATCCTCTGATGGCAAAAATTCAATCCCTAAGCGCGTTACCAAAAACAAAGATGCTACAAACACACTTAAGATTCCACCTATAACAATTGCTTTATGATTTAGCACCCATTGTAACGTAGCTATATAAAACTGCTCTAAGGCTTTAAAATACTTCTCACTCCAAAGGTAAAATCTCCCATTCACTGCTTGAGAATCTACAACACGCGCACTTAGCATTGGAATAAAAGTAATCACTACAATATAAGAAATCACAATTGCCCCAACTAACGTAATCCCAAAAGAAGTGAAAAATCTCCCTGTTACTCCACTCATATTTGCAATAGGAATAAACACAGCAAGCAGCATACAAGAAATCGCCACAAGCGCAAATCCAATCTCTTTTACCCCATTATATGCTGCGCTCTTGCGCTCCTCTCCATTTTCAATTTTCTTATAAATATTCTCAATCACCACAATTGCATCATCAATAATGATTCCAATTGCAAGAGTTATGGCAATCATTGTCGCAAGATTTAGTGTCATACCAAAGGCATACATCAGCGCAAAAACACCCATTATGGAAGTAGGAATGCTAAGACTAGCAACAAAGGTAATACGAGAATTACGCAAAAATACAAGCACTACAAACACTGCTAAAAATGCTCCTAAAATCAAATCAAACTCCACTGCACGAATGGAATCTTTAATATAATTTGTCGTATCACGTACAAGATGCAAATCATACTTTTGATGCATTGCCTCTAACTCTGGTAAAACTGCCTTAATAGAATTTGCAATCTCAATCTCATTTGCCCCTGTGATTTTCTGCACTTCTAGCAAAATTCCACTATTGCTTCCTTGCGGTGTGGCAAGATTTGAAAAACTCCTCTGCTCTTTTGTGGAATCCAAAATTAACGCAATATCACTTAGTTTAATGCCTTGAGCAATAATGATATTTCCTAAATCTTGCACGCTTATCGCATCAGCTTTTGTTAGGATTTTCCACTCTTTCTCCTTAGAAATTAAGCGTCCTCCATCAATTTCAATGTTTTGTGCATTAATTGCGCGCGCAATATCGCTAAAGCTAAGATTATATTTATTAAGCGCACTAGGATTTGGACTAATCTTAATCTCTCTCTCTAAATACCCTACTAAATTTACCTTGCCCACCCCCTTAATACGTTGAATAAGAGGCTTAATATTTAAATCTACATGCAGATTTAAATCTAAAAGCTCTTTTGTGTTTTGTATCGGAGTTTTTGATGTGATAAATAACGAAATAATCGGTGCTCCTCCCACATCAAACTTCTCAATAATGGGCGATTTCACTTCACTCCCAAAGCTAAGAGTAGAAACCTTATCACGCACATCATTTGCGGCAACATTAATATCCTTTTCTAGCTCAAACTCAACAACAACAATACTCACACTATCCGCACTTGTAGAAGTAATTTTCTTTAAGGATTCAATTCCGCTTACTGCCTCTTCAATCCTGTCTGTAACTTTCCCCTCCACAATCTCAGGATTTGCCCCCGGATAGATTGTTGTAATCGTAATTACAGGTACATCTACATTAGGATAGAGTGACACACTAAGACGTCTTAGCGCATCACTCCCAAAAAACACAAGAGCAAGCACAAACATCAAAGCACTAATTGGATGCGTAATGGCAAACTTTGACATCAAAGCACTCTCTTTGATTTTTGGTTAGATTTTTTAGGCGAGAGTAAAATCATTCCATCGCCAAAAACTCCAGAAGGAATCTTGGAGTCTTTAAGAAAACTCTCCGCTGTTGCCTTTTTTGTGTTTTTATCAATACTAGGATAGATTTTATGGAGAGTGAGTTTAGAGTCTTGCAACACACCAACAACTTTATACACAAAAGTATCACCTTTTTGCACCGCCCCAAAATAACGCGAATCAAAGCGAATAATCGCTTTTTTCTCTAACGATTCTAACGCAAATGCCTTGCTTGAAATCGCCCCCACACCATCGCCTACTTCCACAAACTTTTGAGTAATCACTCCGCTAAAAGGTGCATATAAAATTGTGTTATCTAACAATTCCTTTTGGAGTGCGTAATTTGCTTCTGCACGTTTAAGCTCAAAAACACTTACCTTATATTCGGCTTTAATCTTCTCAAATGCGTTTAAATCTAGTGCATCTTTAGACTTTTCATAACGTTTAAACTGCCTTGAGAGAAAACTATGCTTTGTCCTTAATGCCTCTAAATTCGCTCTTGCTACCTCCGTATTTTCTCTAAGGTCTTTTGCTCTTAATTCCAGCAGTTTATCACCCTTTTTAACGACACTGCCTACATCTACATAAACCTTATCCACAACTCCATTTGCACTAAGTGCTAAAAGTGCGCTTTGCACTGCCTGCACTTCAAATGTCGCATAGACTTCTTTTTGTTCTACCTCTTGTGCGTCTCTTTGTATCTCTATTTGTGATTCCGCCTTAAGCCCAAGTGTTAGCATCATAACACTAACAATACCACAAATCCAAGTTTTCAAAAGCCCTTCCTTAAAAATGCTAAATTCTAGCCTTATCACTAAGCGCATTGTAGTGCTTTTCTCTTAAAAATTTCCTATGCTTTTTTGTTTAAATTTAGGGTGATTTATCTTTTAAACCACTTCAAATAAAAGTATGCTCTAAAAAATTTTTACATTCTATTAGCTAATTCACAAACTGCACTAAAGCATTCCCATTTTTATAAAGAAATTCCGCCTTTTTAATCTCATAATCAAAGCGCGCCTCATCATAAAAGCTCTGGGCGTTTAGAAGTGTAGTAAGTGCATTTAAATACTGCGTGTAGTCAATAAGTTGTGCGTTAAATTTCTCTTTTGCATAAGAATACGTAACAGAAGCGGATTTCACGCTTGATTGCGCCCAAGTGATTTTTTCTTTTGCGCTTCTTAGTGCTTCTTTTGCGATGATTAGCTCTTTATTTTGCATATCCTTTAAATACGCATACTCAAAGTTTGCAGCCAGTGCATTTAGGCGCGCACTCTCCCTTGCTCTAAGTGTTGCAAAACTATCAAAGAGCGTAAAACTCACTGAAATTCCAAAAATATTTTGATAGTTTGGATCTTCTAGGGGGATATTAAAAGGGAGTAGGGGAATATTGCGATTATGGTAATTATAACGTATGTAGCGGTTAGTTAGCGCAATGGTTGGTAAATAAGTGTATTGCGATTTTGCGCTCTCTATTGCCTTTGTTGCATAAAAATTCGCTTGCAAATCCTCTCTTGCTACTTGGGGTGTATCTAGAGATACATCTTGGAGTTTTGTGCGCACATTAAGCGTAGTTACTTGTGTGCCACTTAGCAAAGAGAGTTGCTCTAAATGCGCTTTGTATGCTAACTTCACAGATTCTATTGTGTAAGAGTTTTGGTAATTTTGTGCTTTTATAGCCTCTAGCGTATCTAATGCCGCAAGCCCAACAGCATAGAATTTCTCATACTTTACAATACTCTCTTGCAATTCTTTTTGCTGATGTTTGAGTGCATTTAGCTTACTCTGTGCGCTTAGAGCGCTAAAATACTCTTTAATGATTTTTAGCTCTAATTGATCTTTTGTGCTTTTACTTTGGGATTCCTTAGCTTTAATTTTATACTCTGCAATCTCTAATTTACCCTCTCTTTTTAATCCATCAAAGAGTAGCCACTGCGCCTCTAAAAACGCACCATCTACACGTTCTGGATAGAAAATATCAGGATTTAAAGTGTTTTGATAGGCATAGCCTAGAGCAACTTTTGGCAAATATTCTCCATAAAGTGCCTTTTTCTCTTCTTTTAATGCTTGTGATTCCGTATTTTTTGCGTGTAAGAGCAGATTTTTTTGCGCATTTTGCAAAAGCATTTTTAAGTCTTGTGGTGCAGAAGGCAAAGTGGAATCTAGCCCACTCTCCCCATATGCAAAAACAAAGCAAAACAATAGGAAAACACATATTTTTTTCAAAACCACGCTCCTAATGTAATTTGACAAATCTTGATTAAAATTTTATTTTACAAAACCTTAAATTAATAAAGAGATTACTTGCTATAATAAAAGCCTATTTTTCGCAAAGGATTCATAAATGTTTAATGGCAAAAACATTCTTATCACAGGAGGGACAGGAAGTTTTGGTAAGCGTTATACACAAACACTTCTACAACGTTACAAGCCTAAGAAAATCGTGATTTTCTCCCGAGATGAATTGAAACAATACGAAATGGCGCAAACTTATAATGCCCCATGTATGCGCTATTTTCTAGGCGATGTACGTGATGAAGCACGTTTAAAGGAAGCCACGCTTGGCATTGACTACATTATCCATGCCGCAGCCCTTAAACAAGTCCCAGCAGCAGAATACAATCCTATGGAGTGCATTAAGACAAATATTAATGGCGCACAAAATGTCATTAGCGCAGCCCTCACAAATGGAGTGGATAAGGTGATTGCTCTCTCTACAGACAAAGCGGCAAATCCCATTAATTTATATGGCACAACAAAACTTGCAAGCGATAAGCTATTCATCGCTGCAAACAACATCGCAGGAATGCGCAAAACACGCTTTTCTGTTGTGCGCTATGGAAATGTAATTTGTTCGCGCGGCTCTGTGATTCCTTTTTTTCAAAAATGTATTGAGAATGGCGCAAAAGAACTTCCCATTACCGACCCTGAAATGACACGTTTTATGATTACCTTACAACAAGGTGTGGATTTTGTGTTAAAAAACTTTTCAAGAATGCAAGGAGGAGAAACCTTTGTGCCTAAGATTCCTTCAATGAAAATTACAGAAGTTGCAAAAGCACTAGCTCCTAACCTCCCTCACAAAATCATTGGAATCCGACCCGGAGAGAAAATCCATGAGACAATGTGCCCTAGCGATGATAGCCATATCACCTATGCCTTTAGCGACCATTATGTCATCGCCCCAACCATTCAATTTAGCTTTTTAACAGACTTTAGTAAAAATGCACTTGGAGAAGTAGGAGAATTAGTGCCTCGCGGATTTTCTTATGATTCTGGCACAAACTCACAATGGTTAAGCCGACAAGAACTTTTGGAGCTACTATGATACCTTATGGCAAACAAGAAATTTTAGATTCCGATATTCAAGCAGTTATGGAGACTCTAAAATCTCCTCTTATCACACAAGGACCAAAGGCGCAAGAACTTGAGGAAGAGGTTGCAAAAAAAGTCAAAGCAAAATTTGGTGTAAGTTTTAATAGTGCCACTTCTGCTTTGCATTGTGCTGCCCTCGCACTTGGATTACGTAGAGGGGATTGGCTATGGACTAGCACAAATAGTTTTGTAGCAAGTGCAAATTGCGGAATCTATTGTGAAGCAAAAGTAGATTTTGTGGATATTGATCCTAAAACTTACAATCTAGATGTAGATGCACTAAGCACAAAGCTTAAACACACAAAAAAACACAAACTTCCTAAAGTGCTTGTCGTCGTGCATTTTGCCGGGCAAAGTTGTGAGATGGAGCACATTTTCAAGCTTGCACAAAAATATAATTTTAAGATTATAGAAGACGCTTCGCACGCACTTGGTGGAAGCTATCGCACTTATCCTATTGGCTGTTGCGCCTTTAGCGACATTACCATTTTTAGCCTACATCCTGTTAAAATCATCACCGCAGCAGAAGGTGGAATCGCAACAACAAATTCCCCAAAATATGCAAAAAAAATGCAGTTGTTAAAGAATCATGGAATCACAAAAGACCCCGATGACTTTGAGTGCAAAAAACAAGGAGCTTGGTATTATGAACAACAAATCATAGGCTTCAATTATCGTTTAAGTGAGCTTCACGCTGCACTTGGACTCTCACAATTAACACGTCTTGAGGGCTATGTAAAAAAGCGCAATGCTTTAGCTAAAATCTATAATGAAAACCTGTGCGACTTAGAACTCACCTTGCCTTTTGTGCAATCATACAATTACAGCGCATTTCATCTCTATGTGATTGTTTTAAATAAAAAAAGTGGAATCAAACAAAAAGCTCTTTTTGAAAAGCTACGAAATGCGGGCATTGGTGTGCAAGTGCATTATATCCCAATTCATCTACAACCCTTTTACGCACGCTTTGGATTCAAAAAAGGGGATTTTAAAAATGCAGAATCCTATTACAAACACGTCATTACGCTTCCTCTTTTTCCAACTTTAAATCAACAAGAGCAACAAAAAGTGATTTCTCTTTTAAAAGAATCTGTGTGCAAAAAGGCATAAAATGCAAGATTGTATTTGCGTGATTCCAGCACGTGGAGGGAGCAAACGGATTTTACGCAAAAATTTAAAAGACTTTTGTGGTAAGCCAATTCTTGCTTATAGCGTAGAAAATGCCCTTAAAAGTGAAATCTTTTCTAAAGTTATTGTTTCAAGCGATGATACAGAAATTTTAGAATATGCAAAAACATTAGGCGCAACTCCACTCAAACGACCAGAATCCTTAAGCGATGATTACACTGCTACTAGAGAAGTGATTTTGCACGTCATAGATTCCATAAATACAGAATCTTGGGTGTGTTGTTTATATGCCACAGCCCCGCTATTAGATTTTAACACATTAAAAAATGCCTTTCTTTTAGCGCAGAAAAATGCGCAAGATTGCTATTGCTTTAGTGTTGTAGAATACGATTACTCCCCATTCCGCGCTTTTACAATCACAGAGAATAAAAATAAAATGCTATTTAAAGAGTATTTTGCAAAACGTTCACAAGATTTAAAAAAGGTCTATCACGATGCAGGGCAGTTTTATTTCGCACGTGCAGAAATTTGGAAAGAAAAAGAAAATATTTTTGAAAATTCTTTTAGCTTCATCTTGCCACAATCACAAGTGCAAGATATTGACACACTAGAGGATTGGAATTTTGCAGAACTAAAATACAAAATTCTAAAACAAAATTAATCTTGACAATGCGGACAAACCCCAATCATCGCAATAGAAGTTTCTTTAATCTTAAAATGTGAAGCCTCCGCGCAAGTTTTTTTAAGCGCATCAATAGGACGTTCCAATTCCATATCTGTGATACTCCCACACTTCTCACACACAAGGTGGATATGTGGATTTTTAACAAGCTCGTAACGTTGTTTTTGGTTAGGGAGCTTCACCTCATCAACAATCTTTGCCTCTTGCATAAAGGTAAGATTTTTATACACAGTTGCTAGAGACATTGAAGGATTGCTTTCTTTAATATTTTCATAAATCTCATCAATGCCAATATGTCCAAATTTTTGGATTTCTTTTAAAATTGCAAGACGTTGTGGAGTGATTTTTAGGTTATTATCCTTTAACAACTTTTCAAACATTTATTTTTCCTTAAACTTACTAAAATTTTATCTTGTCAAAAAGCTACTTATACTACAAAAATTATTTTTATTTGTCAATAAAAATTATCAAATGCTATAATCACTCTACGATTACCTTGTTTTATCTCTATTTTATTTTAAATTCTTTTACTCTTACTATCTCTCTAGCACTCCCTCTCTAGCACTCTTTAGCTCTGCTCTTCACACATAAGAATACCTTAAAATCCTTCCACTGCTTTTTAAATACATTTTATCCTAGAGCTTTTAAAGAATAAAACCTCCACCAAGCACTTTATGTCCGTCATATAACACAAGAGCTTGTCCGCTTGCCACGCCATAAACAGGCTCTTCTAAATGCGCGACAATCACCTCTTTTTGCTCTTCTTTAACCAACTCAACCTTAGCCTTTGCCTTATTGCTTTTGTAGCGGATTTTCACTTCGCACTCTAAAATATTGTCCCCTTTAAAATACTCTTTAGGTAAAGAAAAATTAACTGCGCGCACTTCTTTTACAGCCAAAGCTTCCTTATCTCCTACTACAATGGTGTTGTCTTGTGGGTTGATTTTTAACACATAATGAGGGGTTAGCGCACCTTTGATTTCAAATCCTTTGCGTTTGCCAATGGTATATTGCATATAGCCCTTATGTGTGCCAATAACATTGCCTTGTGTATCTAACACATCGCCTTTAGATTCTGTTTTATAATGCTTCTTTAGCACATCAATATAAGAATTTTCTACAAAGCAAATCTCTTGAGAATCCTTATATGTCTCTAATGTGCCAAGCCAAGAGAGTTCTTTTAAGGCTATGGGCTTAATCTCCTCTTTAATTTTATCTCCAAGTGGAAAAATAATGCGAGAAATCCATTCTTGTTTTAATCCAAAGAGAAAATAGCTTTGGTCTTTATGCATATCTGCACCTTGTGCAATTTTATTCTCTTTAATCTGTGCATAATGTCCTGTTGCAACATAATCAAATCCCATTTTATCAGCTAAATCAAATGCGATTCCAAATTTTACAAAAGGATTGCACATTGCACAAGGATTTGGAGTCAAGCCTTTTTTGTAAGATTCCACAAAATAATCATAAACTTTTGCCTTAAAAAGCCCTCTCTCATCAATGATAGAATATTCTATGTTTAAATGTTCTGCGCATTTTTGGATATTGCGAATAAAATATATGTGCTTTTCTTCTTTATCATGGAGCTTTAAATACACTCCATGCACTAAATAACCTTGTTTTTGTAAAAGATAGGCACAATAGCTAGAATCCACGCCGCCACTCATCAATAATAAAACCTTTTTCATTTTACTCCTTAGTATATGTTAATTTTTCTTGCAATAAAAGTTGATTGTTTGTGTATTTAGCAAAGCAAATATCAAGGGCAAAAACTACTCCTCCCCCAAGTTTTGCAAAGGGAAATTTTTTGTAGTAAGCATTTTGCTCTTCTTGCGAAGAATCACGGAATCGTGCTTGAATTTGCGCACCTTTTATGTTTGCTAGAATGTTAGAATCCTGAGCAATTGTTACACCAACGCTTGGATTAACATAAGCTAATTTTATGTGTTTAGAACTAGAATCACTTTTGAAACATAGGCTCAAATTTGAAGAGAAAAATACATAGTAGCAACTTGCGGTATAAATACCTAAGTGCGCACTATCTGTGCTATCAATCACACTAAGAGAAAGTAAGTGTTGCTCTGCAATAAATGCCTTGATTCTGTCATCCATAGCCACAATTGTAGCTAAAAAGGCTTAATAAAAAGGCTTACTCCTTTGTGTTTTCTATGCTTTGCATATTTTTAGCAATGTCAATTAACGGGGTTAAGTCGTAATTTCTTATTTTTTGCTCTAAAGCATTAAAATAGGATTCAACATTATTTAGTGTTAAGATATGAGTTTTATTTTGTATTGCATCAAGTTGTAGGGAATTCATATCGTTTGCATAATGGATAAGGTCTATATAGTTTGCAATAGAATCTGGATAATCTAAAGTGTCAAAACCATAAATGGTAACATTTTTTAAATCTTTTGTTTGGTGCAGTAACCAAATGCATAATTTTTTACGCTCTATAAAAGCATTGCTGTCTATCTTAAACTTAAGTCTTGAATAAGGAGGTAAAATGAGATGAAAATTTGTATTAGGATTACTCTTTATAAAAGATAAGGTATAAGATTCTATAAATTTTTGTTGTTTGCTAATGTCTATTTTATTTGGATTAAATTCTACTTCTATGGGTTTTCCTTGTATAAAATTTTTAAGTTCTTTTTGTTCTTTGAAAATATTAGGAATAAACTTCACCCAATTTTCAAAACCTCCAAATACTTGCAAATGTTTTTCTTCCTTAATCCACTGCAAGTGCGTTTCTAAATCTTCCTCACCAATACATTTTTCTTTTCTACTAAATGTTAAGAGACAAAGAATAAACCTATCATTTAAATAGGCTCCAAAATCATTAATGAAAGACTTGTCATAAAGCACTTTAAAATTTGTTTCAGTTTTCACAATATCACTAAAGCCATCTAAGGAATAGATAATAGCTTTTGGCTTTTTATGTTCAAAAAGATAGTCCAAGATAATCGCCCTCTCTTTGATACTACTATTTGCTGGAGAAATATTAACAAAATTGCCCCCTAATTTCTCACTAGCTTCTTTAGCGGAAGTATTTTGTAGCATAGAAGTGCCTAGTATATAAGAATCAAAATCATAGTGCGCTATTATCCCCCTAGCTGCTAAACGCGTCTCATTAAAGAATCTTGCCTCTTTAAAATAACTTTTGTGAAAAATCTGTAAGGGGTCATAAAGATACATAAAACCTAAAGATAGAAAGGTTAAGAAAACAGAGAATACTAATGTATAAATGACAAATTTAAAATTACTCATAAAAAACCCTAAAAATTAAAATAAATAAATTCTACATAAGGAGTTATGCTAAGAGTTGCTACGGAGACAAAGAGTAAAAACCCTGCAAATACGACATTTTTCCAAGAGGCTCTAAAATCTTGTAAGCCATCAATGCTATTTTTTGCACACAAACAAATCATAAATGCAAAAACTAAAAAGAATAACGTTTCATTTCTTCCATCAAGATTCTCTAGAAGTCGTGGTATATGTCTTGCTTTGTGTGGTAATTCCACCCATACAATCCCAAACATTCCTTGTAATAAATTAAGCGCACCTTGTAAATTCTCTGCTCTAAAAAACACCCAAGTGATGTTTAAAAAATTAAAAGTCATAAACCAGCAAAAAACTTTATAAAAACGGCTTTGTAAAAATGCACTTTGTGCTAGATTTAAGCTCTCTAAAACATATCCATAAGCTCTGTGCAAACACATAGCAATCCCTTGTAAAGCTCCCCAAATAATAAAACCAAATCCAGCCCCATGCCATACTCCGCTTAAAAATGCAACAAAAAAGAGGTTTCTAAACGTTAGAAGCTTAGAGCCTCTATTGCCACCTAAAGGGATATAGAGATAATCTTTTAAAAATCTTCCTAATGTAATATGCCATTTTCTCCAAAAGTCTGTAATATTGTGAGCTTTATAGGGAGAGCTAAAGTTAATGGGCAAAAGGATTCCAAAAAGTAATCCTAAGCCTATTGCCATATCGCAATACCCACTAAAATCAAAGTAAAGTTGAAAAGTATAAGAGAGTGAGGTAACCCAAGATTCAAAGAAATTTAAAAACTCTCCTTTTTCTACAATACGAAAACCATTGTTTGCCCATTTTGCAAAACTATCAGCAATAAAGACTTTTTTAAACAAACCTATGGAGAAAATAAACACACCCTTAGCAATCTTATCCCATTGCACAGAAGGCATCTTAAATAAGAGTTTAAATTGCGGCATCATCTCTTTATGATGCACAATAGGTCCTGCAATAAGCTGTGGAAAAAAACTAACAAATAAACAATAATCTAAAAAATCTATTTGAACCCGCTTTAAAAAGTTAAAATTATGATTCTCTTCTAAATCACTAACGCTAACTCTTTTATAACAATCCACCAAAAAAGCAATTTGTTGAAAAGTAAAAAACGAAATCGCAAGAGGCAATAAAATATGAGGCAAAGGGATATTAAAATTAAAATGCAAAAGATTTGAAACAAGATTGAAATTTTCTAAAAAGAAATCTGTGTATTTAAAAAAGCCAAGTAAGGCAAGATTAAAAAAGATTCCACCATAAAGATAGATTATTCTTTTACTATTATTCTGCCCCCCCCCCGCTCTAATGGTGTAAAATTATTTAAAATAAGTGTTGCAATTCCATAATTAACAAAGATAGAAAGCAACAAAAGCGCAAGGTATTTTACTTCCCAAAAAGCATAGAAAAATAAACTCCCAAGTATTAAGAAAAGTTTAGCAAGAAAGTTTTGATTAAAAAACCTTAAGCCATAAAAACCTATAAGCATTATAGGCAAAAAGACAAAAATAAAAATATATGAGCTAAATAGCATAGAAGTTCCTATAACAATTGGTCAATTCTATCTTTTTTAGGGGCAATTTCTGTGATTTGGATTCCAAAGTTTCCATCTACAATGACAACTTCCCCTTTTGCGATAACTTTATCATCTACAAGCACTTCTAAAGGGTCATTTGCGAGTTGATTAAGCTCTACAACACTTCCAATATCCATAGCAATCACATCTTTAAGAAGCATTTTTTTTTGTCCGATTCTAACTTTTACTTGCAAACGCACATCTAAAAGCATTGCCATATTTTTCATTTCAGCATTATTAAGCTCTACTTTTGCTGGACTATCGCCACTATTTGAAGTTTCTGCTAAAGGGGTAGGGCTTGCAGCGGCATTTGGATTAAAATGGTTTTCAAATGCGCTAGAAAAGGCAAAATATAAATAATCCTGCACAGAGCCAATATTAAAAGAAAAAGTATAAAATCCGCTGTAATTTGCAAGCCCTAAATCCCCATCTGGGATAAAGTTAATATTGCTTAATGTAAAGCTAAGCTTTGGAAGCTCCTTTTGCCCTCCAAGAGAAGTAGAAATCGCACCAAAAATATTAGAAGCAATTTCTTTTGTCGCATCTAAATCATCAGCGTCCATTGCTTCTTTGCTCTCCCCCTCTCCTCCTAGCATCATATCAGCAAGTGCAGTTGCAACCTTAGGGGAGATAAAAAATGCTAGACTTGCACCATCATCAGTGTTTATATCAATCTTAGCCATAGGGGGTTTTATGGAATCACTTTTACCATCTTGAGCATCAATGTGGCTAACTTCTGGTGCTTGTCCTAATAAGCCTTCTATGGTAGCAGTTGTTTCTTGAATAATTAGTTTTAAAAAATCATTTAGCATTTTCTACTCCTCCTCAAGCTCGTTTGCTCTAGATTTGCGTTGCACTTCAAGCATTTCTAGGATTTCTTTGACTTGGTCTTTTTCTGTTTTAATCATCTCTTTAACTTCAATCGTCTTGCGGTAGCGGTGCAATCCAATACCAGCTAAAAACTTCTCTCTACCATCTACATTAATAATTACAGTATCATCAGCAGGGCGGTCTAAACGTACAATATCGCCCACTTCTAAATCAAGAATTTCATGCATGGAAAGTTTTGTTTCTCCAAGAATTGCCGCAACATTAACTTTTGCTCCCCCTAAGAGTGCTTGAAGTTCTTTATTTCTTGATTTTTTCGCACTTGTTTCACTTAGCATAATATCTCTACTTGCAAGACGGGATAGCACAGATTCTAGGGAGATAACAGGGTAGCACAGGTTCATCATACCGCTACTATGCCCAATGATAATCTCCATAACCACCATAATAACAATTTCATTTTGTGCGACGATTTGCACAACATTTGGGCTTGATTCTTTTACGTCAACGGTTGGAAAAATCTCTGTAATGGGACCCCACGCTTCTTTGAGGTTTTGCATCATTTGGCGCAAAATTGTGTCTAACAAGTTTAACTCAATATCGCTAAACTCCCTTGTAGATTCATAAGGGTCGCCTTTACCACCTAAGAGTCTATCAATCATTGGAAATGCAATGCTAGGGTTAATCTCTAAAACACCTGTTCCATCTAATGGCTTCATAGAAAACACATTGAAGCTTGTGGGACTTGGCAAACTCATTAGAAATTCCCCATAAGTCATTTGATCCACGCTGTGGAGCTGAATCTCAACAATAGAACGCATAATTGCAGAGATTTGACTTGATAGACTTCTTGCCATTTTATCATGGATTCCACGAAATGCACGGAGTTGCTCTTTGCTAACGCGATTTGGACGCTTGAAATCATAAAGCGTAATTTGTCTTTGCTGAACAACAGCAGGCTTTTCTAATGTCTCTTGCTCTCCGCTTTCATCATCTACAACTTCTAATAGCGCATCAATTTCTTCTTGACTTAATATATCAGCCATCTAGCCCCCTTTCTTCAAGGTATTGTCGCACCTTTCTAATCACTGCCCTGTGGAGTTGAGAAACCCTAGCTTCACTCACCTCTAGCACTTGGCTAATCTCCTTAAAACTTAGCTCTTCGTAGTAATACAATTGCACAACGAGCTGTTCATTGGGTGTTGCATGTTCTAAAACCTGTGAAATTACAGCAATTAATTCTTCTCTCTCAATGCTCTCTAGAGTTTCTTCTTGTTTGCCTAGTTGCTCATCTATTGGCATTACATTATAAATTTCACTTGCAACTCTTGCTTCTTTGATTTTCTCTTCGCTCTCCCCTAAAACCTTGCTTAAATACGCATTATCTGGCTCTTCTTGATGCTCGTTGTAATAGGTTGAAATTGCTTTGTCAATGCGCTTTATTAAAGTGCGCATATTGCGTGAGAGCGGATCTAAAGAGCGCAAATAATCTAGCATTGCTCCTTGCACACGCGGTCTTGCATAGCCCCAAAAGGAATCATTTAGACTGCTATCGTATTTGCGCGCAAGCTTGATTAATTCCTCTGTGCCAATGGAAATTAAATCAGAAAAATCCACACTTGCAGGTAAACGTTCCTTTAAGCGATAAGCCATCGCCTTTAAGGCTGGGAGATAATCTAGAGCTAGGGAGTCTTGACTACGTTTAAGCGCACTTTGGTAGCCATTAGAAGTCATCGGCATAAGTTTCTTTTCCTATTTTATTTGATTTTGTGCGTAAATCCTCTTCTTCCTCTTCTTCACGCATTGTTTTTTCCATTGTGCGTAAAAATCCACGAATTTTGTTTGTAGCCTTTTCGCGTTTATCAAACTCATCAATATATTCCTCTAAAAGTGCATTGTAGGCATTCTTTTTACTTGTGTTTTCATGTGTATTCACAAAGCGCACAAAGAGAGATACACTAACAAGGGTAATAAGATAGAATCCCATTGTAGAGACAAGTGTCCCAGCAACAATCATCGCAGGGTCATCAAATTTTAAAAAAGATAATAAAAGTCCAATAAAAAATCCATTGACAATTGCAAAACTTAAGAAATTATCCATTTTCAAAGGCATTCTGTTTCCTTACACTTCCTAAAAATGACCAAGAATCTTTTTTAGGAACTTTCCAAATCTTTTGTCTTCTTGCACTAGCACATTCCGTTCCATTTTTTTTGCTAACGCTCTTGCAACCTCTTCTACTTCCATTGAGGACGTTGCATTTGGCTCTTCTTTCACAAAGATTCCACGATTTTTGCTGTAATAGTTAATCAAAGTCGCTTTTGTAAGCTTGCCGATATATTCAAGCTTGATATTACTAATGTTACTTTGGGCGATTTTTTGCACTTTTTGAAAAATCATTTGCGCTTCATCGTTATTTTTTGCCATATTAATCAGCATAAAAATACGCTCTTTGTAATTTGCTGCAAGTTTGATTGTCGCATACGCATCAGTAATTGCCGCAGGGTCTGGAATCGTAATTACAATGGCTTCATCACTATTTTTTAAAAAAGTCTGTGTGTATTCGCCAATACCAGCTCCAGTGTCAATAATGACGAAATCAAGGCTATCTAAAAGCGCGGAATCCTCAATAAACGTTTCAAACATAAATTCGCTCTTATAGCGAAAAATATCTGTGCCAGAATCTCCGGGGATAAGATATAGCCCATGCTCAATTGGCACAATAATATCTCTTAGATTTGCTTGGTTTTTTAACACATGCAAGAGATTTTTTTCACAACGTACCCCAAACATAATATCTAAATTCGCAAGTCCAATATCTGCATCAAAGATTCCAACTTTAAAACCAAGTTGCCAAAGTTTATAAGCTAGATTTGCGCTAAATGTGGATTTGCCAACGCCACCTTTTCCGCTTGTTATGGTAATAAAATTTGTGCTAGTTGCTTTTTTAGAATCAATAAGGAGTTCTAATTCCGCAGCTTGATTTTTCATTTAATAAGCCCATCTAGTAAGCAGTCAATCAAAAAATCGCTAGTCGCAACATTTAAATCATTTGGCACTTCTTGCCCTATGGAGAAGTAGCTTACAGGTTTTTTTGTTTCATAAATGAGAGAAAATATATTACCATAACTATGTGTTTCATCAAGTTTTGTGAAAACTAACGTATCAATTCCAAGCATTGAGAATGTGTGGTAAATATCCTTTAAATCCTCATATTTCGTTGTGGCACTCATCACTAAACTAACATCAATTTTTGCGTTTGGGTCAGCATTAACAAAGCTTTTTAGAGATTCTAATTTTGCTCTATCATGTTGGGAGCTTCCTACTGTATCAATTAAAATATAATCACAATACTTTAGAGAATCTAGCGCATTAACAAACTCTTCTGTATCTACCACCGTATCAATGCTTAGTTTCATTTTCTTTGCATAAAACATGAGTTGATCTACTGCACCAATTCTGTAAGTATCTAGTGTTATGATTCCAACTTTGTAGTTTTTATTTAATAAGCGTGAGTAACGTGCGGCAAGTTTAGCTAGGGTTGTTGTTTTGCCTACGCCTGTTGGACCAACAAGCATTATAATATTTTTTGCATTGCTACTTAGATTTTCAGTCCTTGCAACTACCATTTTGCGCAAAACTTCCCTAAAGTAGCGTTTGATAAGCACAGAATTTTCACGCATTTTAATGGGCATTAATTCTAAGGTAAGTTGCATAATCTTTTCCAAATGCTCTTTTGCCATTCCACTTGCTTTTGTGATTCTATAAATCTCGGCAAACTCATGGGGAATAATGAGTCCATCACTCTTTGGACCACGTTCCTCCCAAAACATATTTTGGATAAGTTTTAATTTATCATTTAAACGATCAATCTCACCACGGATAGCACGCAAATCATCAGATTGAGCTTCTTTTTTATTTTGAGGTTTAGAATCTTTAGAATCCTCTTTTTTAAATTCTATCTGTTTTGGAGATTGGGCTTGTTCAGGCTCTTTTGGTGTAGCTTTTTGTGTGCCATAAGGAGATTTTGCGGGAGCTTTTGACTCTACGCCTGCAATTTGTGAAATCTGGCGCACTGCATCAGAGAGTTGTAAAGACACATCTTCAGGCAAGGTTGGCATACTTTGTGCAATGCGTTTGCGTTCAATCTCTTTTTGAGCAATGCGTTCTAGACGTTCAGCAATGTTGTTTGTCTTGGGTTTTGATTCCTCTTGTTGCTGTTTTGTTTTAGCTTGTTTTAAATCTTCTTCGCTAATTGCTACGGAAACTTCATATTTACCATCACTTAGCTTTTTTTGTGCGATAATAGAAAACTCATCGCCAAGTTCTCTCTTAGCTTCTGCGAGTGCTTGCGCCCCAGTTTCTGCGGTAAAAGTAAATAATTTCATAGCATTCTCCAAACTTTAATTGCAATGTGTAAGTGGAATCCAAACGCTTTGACGCTCACTCCATGCCCTGTGTGGAATCTCTAAATCCCCTAGTATAATGTGCTTACCCTTAAAAGCAATAATGTCTAGGTCTAGTGTACGTGGTGCATTTTTAAAAGGGCGCTTACGTTCTCTTCCAAAATATCGCTCCAAATATGCACAAAAGCTCCAAAAATCCGCAATCCCTAGCCTTGTCTTTAGCCAAATGATTTTATTGTAGAAATCAGGCTGCTCTGTGTAGCCAAAGGCTGGGTTTTTTAAAATCGGTGAAGTAGCAATTATAACATTTTTACAAGAGAGTCTTTTTAAAAGCTTCCAAAAACGTACTAAAGACTCTCCACAATTTGCCCCAACTCCTAAAATCACGGAATCCTTTAGTTTATTATAAGCCTTAAAGAGATGGTAGGGGTTAGGTTTGCGCACCTGTGTGAAGCGCGGGATTTTAGCAGTTTTAAATTTTGGATTCTGTAATTTTGGGTAATTTGTGGCAGGAATAAACTCTATTAAATCCTTGCTTAGAGGTTTTTGTATATATGTTTTTGCTCCATAGTAATGCTTACTTTTAAAACGTGTTTTAGTAGGTATTTTTGTAAAATCATTATCAGATAGCATCGCATTTGCTAACATTTTAAGAAGTCTCTCCGATGATGCGTGCCCCTTTAGATTCCAAAACAACTAAGTCTTCAATACGTACGCCATAGTAATTAGGGATATAAATTCCAGGCTCAATGGAAAAAACCATTCCTTCTTGTAAGATAATTTTAGAGCGAGGTGAAATGTTTGGAAGTTCGTGAATATCTAGTCCGATTCCATGTCCAGTAGAATGCACAAAATATTTTCCAAAGCCAGCTTTTTCAATCACATTACGTGCTGATGTATCCACTTCACTAGCTAACATTCCGGGCTTTGCACCTTTGATTGCTACTTCTTGAGCTTTTAAAACAACATCATAAATCTTTTGAAGTGTAGAATCCAAAAAGCGTTGCTCTTTGCAAAAAGAGATTCCATTTTTACCCAAAAACCCTGTGCGCGTCA
This sequence comes from Helicobacter turcicus, assembly GCF_019711685.1. Lineage (GTDB taxonomy): Bacteria > Campylobacterota > Campylobacteria > Campylobacterales > Helicobacteraceae > Helicobacter_D > Helicobacter_D turcicus. The sequence goes on along the minus strand of NZ_JAIGYQ010000003.1, from coordinate 3,518 downwards.
TATCAGAGCAGTAACGTTTATATTTAAGCCCAGCGTCAAAAAGCAGCAAATCCCCCTTGTGAAGCTTATCGTTGCTTGGAAGAGCGTGAGGTTTAGCAGCATTACCATTGATTCCAACAATAGGATTAAAACTTAAATCATACACTCCTTTTTTGCTCAAAAAACCTTGTGCTTTGTAGTGCAAAAAGGATTCTGTGGAATCTTTGCCTTTTTTATTAAGGAATTTTGCAAATTGCATAAAGGCTTTAAAGTTTAGACGCTGTGAATGCTCTAAAAGCGCAATTTCATCGGCAGTTTTTACCATTCTTTTTTCTTGGTGAAAATTTGGTTTTGGTATGAAATTTATCTTAATATTATTCTTTAAACGTTCAAAGAAAAAGACAGAAAATTCTTGAGGATTGTAAATGAGTGTGGATTTTTCGTGCTTTTTTAAGATTGCACGTGCAGAACGAATTAGGTCGCGGCTAACAATAAGTGAAATCACGTATTTGTCGTGTTTTAGATTTTCTTTAGCTTCAGTTTCATAACGTCCATCAGTGAGAAAATATCCGTTATCTCCAAAAGCGATAAATAAGGCATTATCACAACTATATCCTACTTCAAAGTAAAGAGCGTTTTCATCTCTTATCATAAAGTTATTCATAATGCCCTCCTTAATGGATTATTCTTGTGGTTGTTCTAATTTAGCTTCAGTTTGCATTTGCTCTTGCGCTGCTTGTTTGCGCGCATTTCTGACTGCATTTAGCTCACTAAGAATTTGTATTAGCCCATTTAGTGCTAAATGGTATCCTAGTGGTCCAAATCCTGCAATAACTCCAGAGCAAACAGCTGCTGTTAAGCTCTCTTGTCGGAATTTTTCTCTTGCGTGAATGTTGCTAATATGCACCTCAATAGCTGGAATATTCACTGCTGCAATTGCATCACGAATTGCTATGGAAGTGTGAGAATAGGCTGCTGGGTTAATAATGATTCCATCAAATTGCCCAAAGCATTCTTGGATTTTATCTACAATTTCCCCTTCAAAATTACTTTGAAAAAAGCTCACTTCCACGCCCATTTGCTGTGCTTGAGTTTGGATATTTTCATGGATTGTTTCAAGCTTTACAGGTCCATAAATACGAGGGTCGCGCACACCTAACATATTTAGGTTTGGTCCTTGGATTATCATTATTTTCATCATTTTCTCCTAAAATTGATTAAAAATTTTTTCATTATAGCAAAAAGATTCTAAAATATGGAATTTTTGGGCAAAGTAAAGTCAGATAAAAAGTCAAAAATCTAACAGAGATTCCGCTATAATTTCTAATCAATTGCTAGTTTTTAAGGAAATAGAATGAAAGTTGCGTTAATTTGTGATTCCTTATTGTTAGATAGAAGTTTAGAGATGTATTTAAAAGAATATCTAACAAGCTATAAAATGTGCGATTTTGTTGTGGCAACACAACATGTAGAATCCCAAAAACCCGTGTTTTTAATCGGCGATATGGAAGGAGCGCAGTTAAAGATTCCCTTTACTAAGGAACTTTTGCTCAAAGAGTTGGAGTCTTTTTACCATCTGCTAAAGGGTGGAAAAAATGAAAGCCTTAGCGCAGAAAGAGAGATAGAAGACATTAAGGCGCTAAACCATACAAGTGCGAGCATTGCAGAATCTTTAGATTCCATTGTGCTAGAGAGAGAAAATTTAGATTCCACGTTTTCAAGTGATTTAAGCGCAAAAATTGAGGAGATTTTAAAACGTTATGCAAAAGAGATTGAAATAACAATCTTAGAACATTTCAAGGAAAATCGTGGCTAAGATTTTAACTTCTAAAAGCCCAACCTTAAAGGTAATTGGTGGAATCTACAAAGGGCGAAATTTACAAATGGCTCCTTTGGAAGTAACACGTGCATCAAAAGCGATTTTAAAAGAATCGCTTTTTAATACGTTAAGTGCGGATATTGTGGGGGCAAACTTTGTGGAGTTTTTTGCTGGAAGTGGAAGTATTGGAATTGAAGCACTAAGTCGTGGCGCAAAGTTTGCTATGTTTTTTGAACGCAATAAAAAATCTTTTGCAGTGTTGGAATCTAATCTTGCAAATATTTGTCAAAATCTTTACAAGCTTATCTTTGGCGATACTTTTAACGCATATTCTACGGCTTTACAAACAATAAATGCGCCATGTATTGGTTATATTGACCCTCCTTTTGATATACGTGAGAATATGGATGATATTTATGTGAAATGCTTTAAGATGATAGAAAATTTAGATTCTAATGTTTTTAGTTTAATTGTTTTAGAGCATCACTCCAAACTTATAATTCCAGAAAAAATTAATACATTTGCGCACATAAAAACTAAACGTTTTGGCAAAAGCAGTTTAAGTTACTTTGGATAAAAATTTTATTTTATTGCATTATTTTTTCAAGCAATAAATCTCGGTATTTGTGTAGTTTAAGAGAAATATAAGCAAATAAAATATAGTAACGCTTTTTATTTTTATTTAAAATAAGGAATTCCAAATGTATAAAAATTTATCACTTAAAACAAAAATTATGGTGTTGGCTCTTGGTATGTTAGCTGGGATTGTTGTAGCTATTGGGGTTGTCATATATTTTGAAAAAAATATTATTTCTGACACACACATTGCAATTCACGATAGTGTAAAGCAAGAGGTTGAGCAAAAGCTAAAACTTGCTACGGATTCTTTAGCATACACTTTAGGAGAATTTGTACGCGGTCTTGATGAAAAAACACAAATTCAAATTATTGCTAAAGGAATTGAGAATTTCCGCTTTGAAGATGACAAGAGCGGATATTATTTTGCCTACAAAGAGCATATTCCAGTGGCACATCCAACGCGAAAGGATTTGCTTGGAAAATCATTATATGAAGCAAAAGATACTAATGGCGTGTATTATGTGCGTGAGCTTTTTGAGAGTGCTAAGACACAAGATAAAGAAACAAAATTTGTATATTTTACTTTTTCAAAACCTTTACTAGATGGGACACTTGGGAGCGCACAAAAGATTGGTTATGCTACAATGATTCCAAATACAAATAATATTTGGTTATCTACTGGAGTCTATATAGACACACTTGCTACACATACAGGGGAAATTTCTCGCAACATCGTTGGGGGTATTAACGCAATGCTTTTAAAAGCATTGGTATTTGGCGGTTGTGCGCTTCTTGTAATTATAATTCCGCTTCTTTTGGCTTTTTATAATAATCTTGCCTCAAGCGTGCAAGTCGTGCAAACAAATTTGCGCAATTTCTTCAGTTTTGTCAATAATAGCTCTGCAAATACAACGCTCATTACTTTAAATTCTAAAGACGAATTTGGAACAATGACAAAAGAAATTAATGCAAATATCCAAAATATTGAAGAAGGGCTTAAACAAGACTCCCTAGCCATCACCCAATCTGCCCAAACTGCAAAAGCAGTAGAGAGTGGAGATTTGAGTGCTAGAATCATAGAAAATCCTCATAATCCTCAACTCATTGAATTAAAGAAAGTCTTAAACAATATGCTTGATGT
>NZ_JAIGYQ010000029.1 GCF_019711685.1 Helicobacter turcicus | reverse complement strand
TAACTAGAATCTTTAAGGCTCTTAATGAAAGATTCTTACTTTATAAAGTCAAAGCCTTGTTTTTACTTCTTAAAAAGCAAAGTATTAACTAAAGGTAAAACGATGCAAACAAAAGAACTTTTAGAATTTTTAAAATATGAAAAAGTGGAGTATAAGCCTTTGGGGAATCTGTTATAATAATAAACAAAGGAAAAGGAAAGCAATGAATATCACCCTATCACAAGAAGCACAAACCTTGCTTCATCGCGCACAAAAAAGCACCAAAGACCCAGCAGAAACGATTATCACAAAGGCATTAGCAAATTATTTAGAGGACTTGGAGGATTATAAAAGTGCGCAACTTGCAGAGAAGCGACTGCTTAGCGGCACTTCGTTGATAACACTAGAGGATTTGGCAAAAAAGGCAAAACTTAATGCAGGTGAAATTTGAAGCCAAAGCAGAAAAAGAATTTCTAGCCCTCACAAAATCCGCACAAATACAGATTCTAAAATACCTTAAAAAGATTGAAAACTTAGAGAATCCTAGAGATTTTGGCAAGGCTTTAAGCGGGAATCTTAAAAATTATTGGCGTTATCGCGTGGGCGATTATAGACTAATTTGCAAGATACAAGAATATGAACTTATCATCATAGTAGTGGATATAAATCATAGAAGCAAAATCTATAAGATGTTTAGAGGTTAATATGCAAACAAAAGAACTTTTAAGATTCTTAAAATATGAAAAAGTGGAGTATAAGCCGCTTTGTGAGATTTGTCATTTGAGGGCTGGGGATAGAATCATAAAATCTATGATGAACGCAAATGAAAAATATCCTGTTATAGGTGGCGGTGTAGTGCCAACAGGATATTTTAAAGATTATAATTTTTTAAAAGGCATTACTATTGCAAGAGCTGGAAGTGCTGGATTTGTATCGTGGCAAGAAAATCCCTTTTGGGCTACTGATGTGTGCTTTGTGGCTACCCTGTGCGAATTTTGTCATTCTGATTTTGCCCCTTGTGATTCTAAGCATTGCGAAGAACCCCCCGCTCCTTGTCATTCTGAGGCGTTAGCCGAAGAATCTCTTAAGGATTCTAAAGTAAGAGATATTTCGGCTTCGCCTCAATATGACAAAAGAGCTTTACCTCGTGCAATCTGTGAGGATTTCACCCTCACTAGCAAATATGACAATTTAAATTTAAAATTTATCTTTTACTTTTTAAAAAGTCGTCAAAATGATTTACAAAAACATCTCTATGGTGCTTCTATGCCTAAACTTGATAAAGGATACTTGTGGAATTTCCCCATTCCCCTCCCCCCTCTAGAAGTGCAAAATGCAATTGTTGCAATCTTGGATAAATTTACAGAATTAGAAAAAGAATTAGAAAAAGAATTAGTAGCCAGACGCAAACAATACGAATATTACA
>NZ_JAIGYQ010000028.1 GCF_019711685.1 Helicobacter turcicus | reverse complement strand
CACAATTGCCCTTTGTGAGTTGGAGTCTGCTTTTTATGCGCGAAGTGGCACTTGAGTTTGGGGTGTTGGTTTTGGGGGTTTTTGTTGTTTTTTGTATGGGGTGTTTTGGACTTTATAAAAGGATAGAGCTTTTAAGGCGATGGATAGATTCCAAGTAAGCTTTTTTACACATATAAAGTTACAAACAGACAAAACTTTAGGAAGTTAGGAGATAAATGCATTATTAAAGGAAATTTAAATGCTAAGGTAAGAATACCAAGGGGGCTAGAACAAGCCCTTTAGGAGTGTTTGTAAAATAGAGTATTCTTACACACTAACATCTAAAATTCTTGTTGCAGAATCTAATGTGCTTTTAGAATAGTTTGCATCAACATTTTTTACAAGCTCTTCAACAATACTAATAATATCTTCTTCAAAAGTTGGATTGTTTGCTAAGTTTCTTTCTAAAGTGTCTTTATCTAGTTTAGTTAAATCTTGGATTTGTTGAAAAGTGGAATATTCTTCTGATAGCTCTTGATTTTCTAAAGATTCTTTAGTGCTCTCTTTATTTTCCATAAGCTTTTTTAGTATTTCTTTTGCAGACATATCTGCACGGATATCTTTAGTTTCTATGCCTACTTTTTCAAGCTCTTTTTTTAGCATTTCTTTTAAATCTTCATCCATTTCTTTTAAGAAACCAAAGACTTCGTCAATAGAGGGTAGGGTAATACCTGGATTTTTTTCATAATAATCTGCAAGTTTATCTAAATGTTGTGCATAATTATTTCTGCTTCCCCAAACTTGTACCCTCTGAATTAAACCATCAGAATCCCCATCACGTGCAATCGTTCTATTGAGCTCTTCCTCTATGGAGCTAGAAGACATGCGCTCAAGTCTCTCACCATTGCCTAATGGCAGTTCTGTAAATTTTACATAGGTTTGATCATTGCCTAAAAATACGACATTGCTGCCTTTTGCCATACCCATTAACCCAAGCGTAAAGGAATTTGTATTCTTTCTTTCTTCTATGTCTAAATTCCCATCTTGATTAGCATCAGCTCTTACATAGCCTCTTTTATAAGCTATATCTCCAAACCAACCACTCACAAATCTTTCTGCTTCTCCTTTTAATAAAACATTACCCTCTTCATCTTTCTTTATGGAATCCTTGCCAAAGACATTTTGTAGTTTATTTAGATTTTCATCACTCAAGCCTACTTTTACATAAGCGTTATTTAATGGGTCTCTAAAATAAACATTATTAGAATGACCAGATGTCTCTTCTTTTCTAACTTTAATGTTGCTAATTGCAATCTTATCAGCACTTGCTTCTTGTGCGTTAAAATTAACAGAAAAAGCAGAATACACTGCTTGAGATAAAGTATTATCTAACCCGATATAGTTATATTTATTGCCTATTCCTATCATGACCGATTCTCCTAGCGTCTATACCATTTCATAAACGCATTTGAATAAATAGCTTGATTATTTGTCTGTGGTCTTATATTTGCATTGTAATTATTACTAAGTGGCATAGTAACATAGGTGTAACCATAATTTGTGCCAAGATATCGAATTCCCCCCACAACCTTACGCATCTCCTCAT
>NZ_JAIGYQ010000027.1 GCF_019711685.1 Helicobacter turcicus | reverse complement strand
CAACTCTCAAAAGAGGAATGGGAGGAGATTATGCAAACTCCTATTAAAAGCTATAAAGATTATCAAAATAATGATAATTTGCATACTTTAAAAGATAAATATTTAGATCCATTTTTTGTGTAGAGGAAGTCAAATTTTACCCTTTAGAGAAGGGGAGAAAATTTTAAGAAGAGGAGTTATTATGAAAGAGTTAGATTGGACAAGTTTTCCAACGCATTTTGTTGATTCTAAAAAAATCAAGCTTATCCATCATGGAATGGCTTCTCCTGATAGGTGTATCCAAAATATGATAGAAATGATGCGCTATGTGGATTCTAGATTCTCCTTAGATTTAATGCTCGTGCCAACTTATCATAAAGAATATTTTGCACAATTAGAAGCTATGGCAAAAGACTTAGATAATGTCCGAATGCTTCCTATTGTTTCTTTTGAAGAGATTATCCCCTTTAGCGCACAATATGATATAGGAATTTTTCTTGTGCCACCTACGACTTATAACCTTAAAATGTGCCTCCCCAATAAATTTTTTGAATTTATCCAAGCAAGACTTGCTATTGCAATAGGACCAAGTCCAGAAATGGCAAGATATGTTAAAGAATACCATTTAGGAATCATTGCAAAAGATTTCACGCCACAATCTATGGCACAAGAATTAAATAAACTTACCAAACAAGACATACTTAAATATAAAGAAAACGCAAACAAAACAGCTAGAATTCTTAATGCAGAAAAAGAGGGGGAGAAAATCCTTGCACTCTTAGAAAAAGTTGCGGGGTAGTTTTTTGCAAAAGCTTTTAATTTTGCATTTTCATAATCATAAAATCCAGCCACGTGTTAGGCGAGAGTATGATTTATTACAAGGAAAATACCAGCTTTTTGGGCTAGGCTATGTGGATTGTATGCGCAAAAGTGTGCAATTTTTTGTGATAAACAAACCCAAATGGGATTGGAAAAAAAAGCTTGTGCAACGTTTTTTCTTGCTATTTAGGCAGTATGAGAGAGTGTATTGGAATCTCCCGCAAGTTAAGGAAGCAGAAAAATACCTAAGAGAACATTCTTTTGATGTGATATTAGCGCATAATGAAGAGTCAATTCCCCTTGCGCTAAAATACAAAAAAAATGCAAAAGTGATTGTCAATATGCATGAGTATGCGCCAAGGGAGTTTGAAAATTACTTTTGGTGGAAGTTTTATTTCGCTCCTTATAAGCATTATCTTTGCCAAACCTACCTAAAACAAGCAGATTATGTTTATAGCATTTGTGAGGGAATCGCACAAGAATATACAAAAAACTATGGCATTAAATGTGATGTTATCACTTCAGCAGCCAAGTATTATGCCCCCCCCCCCTATTATTTGCCCAAGAGTCCCAAGAAATCAAACTCATCTATCATGGAATGGCAAGTAAGGAGAGAGGGATTGAAGATATGATTAACACAATGCACTATTTAGATTCTAGATTCTCCTTAGATTTAATGCTAGTGCAAACAGCAGATACAGAATATTTTAAAATGTTAGAATCTAAAGTTAAGCACACTAAAAATACAAGAATACTTCCTCCTGTTTCTTTTGAGGAGATTATCCCCTTTAGCACACAATATGATATAGGTTTTTATATCCTACAACCTACAAATTACAATGGATATTTTGCCCTTCCCAATAAATTCTTTGAATTTATCCAAGCAAGACTTGCTATTGCAA
>NZ_JAIGYQ010000026.1 GCF_019711685.1 Helicobacter turcicus | reverse complement strand
ACATAACACCCCCCTTGAATAACCCTGCAACAACCGCTTAAAAAATTTGAAAAGTGCAATTTTCAATAGTAAATAAAAATGAACAAAGGTTTTAATAAGCCTGCATAAAGAGAAGGATTAGAGTGTTTGATTATTGTATTGTTGGGAGTGGTTTATTTGGCAGTATCTTTGCCTATGAAGCAAACAAAAGAGGTAAAAAATGCCTTGTTATAGAAAGACGCAATCATATTGGTGGAAATTGCTATACAAAACTGAAAGAAAATATCAATATCCACGCTTACGGAGCGCATATTTTTCGCACAGATTCTAAGCAGATTTGGGATTATATGCAAGAATTTTGCACATTTAACCATTTTATTAATTCTCCCATAGCAAATTTCAAAGGCGAAATTTATAACCTTCCTTTTAATATGAACACTTTCTCTAAGCTTTGGGGAATCTCTACTCCAAAAGAAGCACAAGAAATCATACAATCCCAAAAAAAAGCAGCCCTAGATTCTCTAAAGGGTGCGCCTAGAAACTTAGAAGAACACGCCATAGCACTTGTGGGTGTTGATGTGTATGAAAAATTCATTAAAGGCTATACAAAAAAGCAATGGGGCAGAGATTGTAAAGACTTGCCTGCTTCTATCATAAAAAGAATTCCTGTAAGGTTTATCTATGATAATAATTACTTTAATGACCCTTATCAAGGAATCCCAAAGGGTGGTTACACTCCTATTTTTGAAAAACTCTTAAAAAATTGTGAAGTGCTTTTAAACACAGATTTTTTAACAAACAAAAAAGAATTGAGTAAAAAGGCTAAAAAGATTCTTTTTACAGGCACGATTGATGCATATTTTGACTATGTGCTAGGGACTTTAGAATACCGCTCTTTGCAGTTTGAAGAAGAGCTTTTAGAATGTGCAAATTATCAAGGGGTTGCTGTGGTGAATTTTACCGATGCAGAAACTCCTTATACTAGGATTATTGAGCATAAGCATTTTGAGTTTGGCACACAAAAAAACACGATTATTTCTAAAGAATACCCACAAAATTGGGATAAGACCAAAGAGCCTTATTATCCTATCAACGATACAAAAAATCAAGCACTTTATGCAAAATACCAAGACCTAGCAAAAGAGGAAAAAAACTTAATTTTTGGTGGAAGGCTTGGAGAGTATCGCTACTACGATATGCAAGATGTGATTAAGGCAGCTTTAGAGCTAGTTAAGAGGGAGCTTGTGTGAGAATGCTTTTATTGCAGCAAAATCAAGTAATCTTAAATGTGGAATCTCTTAAGAGTTTTGCAAAAGAGCAGTGTGCGTTTGTAAAAAACAAAAATACTAGTAGCTTTGAGGTGGCAAATGTATCCTAAAGTCTCTATTGTTATCCCTTCTTTAAACTCCATGTCTTACATACAAGAATGCCTCCAAAGTGTGCTTAACCAAACTTTGCAAGACATTGAGATTTTATGCGTAGATGCAAACTCTAGTGATGGGACTTTAGAATACTTACAAGGGCTAGAGAAAAAAGATACAAGACTAAAAGTTATTGTATCTGATAAAAAATCCTATGGCTACCAAATGAATCTAGGAATAAAAGCTGCAAAGGGAGAGTATTTAGGAATCGTAGAGAGTGATGATTATATCAAGGCTAATATGTATGAGAGGCTGTATGCTTTGGCTAAAGAAAAAGGGGTTGAAGTTTTAAAAGGGGATATTTTAAGCTTTGAAGACAAAGAACAAAGAGAATTCACGCTTAGCCCAACAGCCTATGAGGAGAGTTTTTATGGAAGCATTATCTCTTATGAAAAACAGGGAGCAAAAGTGCTTACACAAACTTGGTGTATGAATCAAAGTGGAATTTACAAGCTTGATTTTTTGCGCGAATTTAATATTTTATTTAACGAAA
>NZ_JAIGYQ010000025.1 GCF_019711685.1 Helicobacter turcicus | reverse complement strand
ATTTCCCCCAAAAGCCCAAGTGGAAAAAGACAATAAAATCAATATAAAAATCTTTCCAAAATTAAAATATTCTGTTCTCAATAAAATCTCCTACAACGCTTTTAAACAAATTATAACAAAAGGTAACAACGCAAAATATTTCAAAACTTTAAATTCATTTTTCTTATTCATATTGCCATAATCAGTTATTGCCCAAATGAAGCCAAAACCAAATATAGAACCACAAATAGCCACCACGAGACAAAAACCAAGAACAAAAATAAACATAATCACTCCATCATACTATTTAGCTCTTTAACCAATTCATCACATTGTTCAAACATACCATTCTTTAATAGTTCCCTTTTTAAAAGTTCAGCCATTTCTCTAATATTTCTTTCTTTGCTAGCGAAATCTTTTTTTTCTTTTTTAATCATTTCTCTCATTTTTTCAAATGAATCATTAAGATTGTATAGGGATTTATTTTCTGTCTTTTGTTCCAATGCTCTATTGCCATCAAAACCATCATTAATTGATTCTGCATTTTTTGTTCTTTTTCTGAAACCAACACTTCTATTTCTGTTGAATCTGGCTTATTTTCAATATTAATTTTATCAATTTTATGCTCTTATGGTTTTTTTAGAACTTCATTTAAACCATTATACTCAAATTGATTGTTTAATGTTTCTATATATTCAAATTTATCAAAATCCCATTCCTTAACTATAATTTGTCTAATCTTTGCTAAATCTCTGAAACTGCCCCTGCCAACAATATCAGGATTTACCAAATAAGCTTTTTTATCGCAAGGAAAAATATTAAATTCCGCTCTAGCTTCATTGGTCATAACTTCAGGGTCTAAATGAACTATAATATTTTTTTTAATAAGAGATTGCAAATTTTGTGTAATCGCAGAATGCGTAACTCCTAATATAGCGGACATTCTTTTTCTCAAATCACTACTCAATATGATAATATTTTTATAATTCATCATCATTAACAAAGACCAAAAAACTTTAATTTCTGAGCCTGTCAAATTGGAAATGACATAAACGCTATCTGCGAATAATTTAACAAAATCATCTTGCTTTTGACTTTTAATTTTCTTAACTAAATGCCCCTTGCGAACATCAACCTCTCCGAAATTAACATAAGCTCCTGTCTGTGAGAAAAGATTTTCTACAACTTCCCCACTATTAGCCTTAGTATCCAATTCATTATTAAATAAAACTTCTTGTTTCATACTCCACTACTCCCAACATTTTCTAATTCAAAATTGTAACATTTTTACTAACAAAATTAATGCTTTATGATAAAAAATGTTAGCTTTTTACTAAAAAATTTTATTTTCCATTTAAGGTTATTTTGAAACTTAAATAAATTTTGTTAGATATACTTAAAAAAATGTTAGCAGAGCTAACAAAATTTTAAATAAAAAATAAGATAAAGCCCTATTTTTAGGGATTTAAAAAATAAAGACATTTTCTTTTCTTTGTTAAAAAAATCAAATAATCATTTCCACATAAATAATTGTAAAAATCATCTCTAAAATTTAACCATACCAAAATAAATCAGAAATTAGCCATAAAAAGAAAAACAATACAAAATCAATATCAACATACTATAATTTAACAAAATGCTTTATTTCTCATTTAAATACCATTTATAAGCATTCTAATTTTACTTAAGGTTTCAAGATAACCTTAAACACTTTTTAAATAAATTATAACAAAAATTATTTGCGAAATTTTTACAAACTTTCAACATATAAATGCAAATTATTTGCAAAATTTTTGCAACTTTAAGTTTAAAATAAAACCTTAAATAAAAAAACAGATAAACTTAAAAAAATAAACTAATTTTAGCTTAAATGACATTAATGCCGATATTTATGAGATTTTTAATCTATTATACAATAATATTTTACAGCAAAACTTAAAGCAAGACTTTGCGCCACACGCAAGAAAGTTTGCGCCACACGCAAGAAAGTTTGCGCCACACG
>NZ_JAIGYQ010000024.1 GCF_019711685.1 Helicobacter turcicus | reverse complement strand
TGCAAGTTTTTTGCAAAGCTGACCCTTTTTAAGATCTTTTAAATTCTTTTAATATTTTTTATACGCGCGCGCGAGGAGGGGGGGATAACCTCGCATTTTACGATATTTTAAAGGGGTTCTTTGCGAGTATTAAAACGACAAATTGCGAGTATTAAAACGACAAATTGCGAGTATTAAAACGACAAATTGCGAGTATTAAAACGACAAATTGCGAGTATTAAAACGACAAATTGCGAGTATTAAAACGACAAATTGCGAGTATTAAAACGACAAATATTTATTTTATAATCAAAATATAGTATAATAAAAAAGCCGAACCAAGAAAAGTAAAATTTTCAAGGTTCGGCAAAATCGTCATAAGGAATTACTATGTTTTTTAAACATAGCAAAAAGCCTTTGGTGAAATTATACCTGAAATTTAGCCTTTTCGGTTGGAAAATAAAGGTAAGAGTAACTAAGTGAGCTTAGGGGACTTGTTCCCCTGTTTCTTGACGATAAAAAAGGGATTCTACAATGCAAGAAATAGTTAAATATCATAATGATTTTAATAAAATTAAGTTACCGAGCTTCACAGAGCTAGAGCAAAATTTATTATTTGGAATGTTGGTAAAAATCAAAAACAATAGTAAGTGCGAATTTAGCGCAAATGAGTTGCGCAATTTTGTAAGTGATAAAAATCCTACAAATGCAGAATTGTTTAATTATGCTAAAACGTTGGGAGAAAAATTTTTTAAAGCAGACTTTACAACAATAAGAAAAATTAACGAGAATGAAAGCGCACAGACTACTTATAATCTTTTCAAAGAATACACGATATTCTTTTTAAACAACGACAACAAAAAAACATTAACAGGAATTAAAATTGAAATTAACGAAATATTTGCTTATTTAGTAGAACAACTGACCGCAAACTTCACCCGCTTTGAACTTGCAGAATTTATCGCACTTAGTGGAAAATATACTAAAACGCTTTATCGCTTGTTAAAGCAATACAGGCAAACAGGGTGGGTGCAATGGGATTTTAAAGAATTTAAGGATATTTTAGACATTCCAGAGAATTACAAACAAATTGATATTGACCAAAGAATCCTAAAACCAGCCCTTAGAGAGCTAACAGCAGAACGCAATCTATTTGACACAAAAAGAATCCCATTCAAAGATTTAAGCTACACCAAAATTAAGGGCAAGGGGCGAGGGCGCGGGGGTAATGTGATTGCAATTCGCTTTGACTTCACTCCCGAACAAGTGCAAGAGGAACTAGAAGCACAAGCAGAAGCAAGAATCGCAGAAAACATAAAAAATCACATTCCTACAAGTGCAGACTATGAAGCAAAACAAGAATTTAAAAATTACAAGGGAGTTGAAATTTCTTTTTACGATTCCAAACAAAAATTAATTATTGCCATAATCAAAGATTTTGACAATGAAACAAATAAGCTAATTTGCTATGATGAAAAAATAAAAAAAGATTTTAAGCTTTCATTTAAAAATCTACAAAAAGCAAACGAATGGATTGCACAAAAGATTCAAGGTATTTATTAAACACTAGAGAGTTTGTAAATAACCAATAATATGCCAATTTAGATACAATAAAAAAGCCGAACCAAGAAAAGTAAAATTTCAAGGCTCGGCAAATTTGCTATAAGGCGTTTCAAATGAGAGAAAAACCGAAACGCTTTAGAGAATTATACCTAAAAATTAGGATTCTGTTATTAGAATTTGAGTTTAGGTTAAAACTCTAGGGCGGCGAGGGTTCTCCCTTGCCTTTTAGCATTAATAAGGCTTAAAAAAGTTTTTTACAAAATCAAAATATATTCTGCCACAAAAGTTTTGCAAAACTTTTGTTTTTTGCCTTGCAAAAACTTGGCTATTTTTACTTTTTAAAACAAGTTTTTTACCAAAAACAAACAATCAAAAAGCAAAAATACTTTAAAGAGCTCTCGGCAGAGCAGGTGGGTAGTAGTTTTTAAAAAATATATACTTTTTAGAACTACTACCCTTATCCTGCATTCTTTAAAAAGCATTATAATTTTTTCACAGCTCCGACAAAAATTTGCGCACTTTTTTCTTGGTGTTTTTCATTTTTTAAAAAATTAAGCCCATAAATCAATTTTAAACCAAAAACAATACCAAACTACCCCTAAACGATTAAAAACGATTTTTGACCCCTTTCTGTGATTCTATGAGGCATAA
>NZ_JAIGYQ010000023.1 GCF_019711685.1 Helicobacter turcicus | reverse complement strand
CTGCATTAAAACTTCCTCCTTTAGAATCTTATTCTGATTATAAAGAAGCTTTAAGATTCAAAGAACATTTAAGTTATAAACTTGGCAATGCTTTTTTAAAAGCATATAAGAATGTGTGGGGGGGGGGCATAATAAAATACATCTTTATAGATGTGCCTAGAATAAAAAGAGAATGGAGAGAAAAACAAAAGGAGAAAAAATGTTACTAGCTATTATTCCAGCAAGAGGTGGAAGCAAAGGTATAAAAAGAAAGAATTTAGCTCTTTTAAACAATAAGCCTTTGCTTTACTACACAATCAAGGCAGCAAAAGAAGCAAAATGTGTTGATGAGATTGTCATTAGTAGTGAAGATGAGGAGATTTTACAATATGCTAAAAGTCAAAATGTCATAGCACTTAAAAGACCTTTAGAATTTGCACAAGATAATTCAAGAAGTAATGAAGTCCTCAAGCATTGCTTAGAAAATTTTCAAAATTTTGAGGAATTTGTGCTTTTACAAGCCACTTCACCTTTAAGAGAGGCTTTGCATATTGATGCGGCTTATTTAAAATTTAAAAACGACAAAACAAAGGCTTTAATCAGCGTTTGTGCTTATGATAGAGAGATTTTAAAGGCTTTTGTATTAAATCAAGAGGGATTTTTAAAAGGAATTTGCAACGATGCATTTCCTTTTACTCCAAGACAAGAATTGCCTGAAGTTTTTATGGCAAATGGAGCGATTTATTTAGGCAAAAGTGAAAATTTTCTTAAAAATCCCAGCTTTTTAGCCGAGCAAACAAGCTATTTCTTAATGGATAAAAAAAGTTCTTTAGATATAGATGAAATAGCGGATTTAAAAAGGGCTGAACAAATTTTAAAGGAGCAAGAATGCTAGAAAAATACGGCAAAGCTTTTGATAACAAAGCTATATTAAGAACACCGCAATGGCTTAAAATGCAAAGCAAAAATGCTAAGCAAAAGGCAAAGAAATTTGCTAAAGAAGAAAAAGAGTCTCTAAAGGCTTGTCCTATCTGTGAGAGTGAGGAAGTGGTAGAATTTGCAAAGATTTATGCATTTATTTATAAAGAATGTCAAAATTGTCAAAACCTTTTTTTAAGCAATCCTCTTAAAGATTTAAAAAAGCTTTATACCAATGATGGTAAAGAAAGTGCCTTTGAGTGCTATTTAAGCGACGCGCTTTTTACTAAAAGATTAGAACACATAGCAAAGCCTAAGGTAGGGTTTATTGATGAAATTGCCAAGAATTGCGAGAATAAACTTTGGCTTGATATTGGAAGCGGTGGAGGAGAAAATCTCTATGCCGCTAAGGCTTTGGGCTATGAGGTTGTAGGTTATGAATCTGATTTAAAGCTTCTGCAGTTTTCTAATGAAAAGCTAAAGGGGGATTATGTTAAGCAAGGATTTTTAGACATACAAAATTGCGATAAATCCTTGCTTGAAACCATAAAAAATGCAGGAATCATTACTTTTTTTAATGTTTTAGAGCATTTAAGCAATCCTAAACAAGTTTTAGAATTTTTCGCACAAAATATGCAAAAAAATGCTCTACTTGTTATAGAAGTGCCAAGACACCCTAGCCTATCAAGCTATGTGAATGCCTTAGCTAGTGATAAAGTGTATAGACATTTAATCCCTCCTTTTCATCTTAATATTTTTAGCGAAAAAGCTTTAAAAATATTAGGGGGGGGGGGGCAACTTAAAGTCGTTGGTAAATGGGCTTTTGGACAAGGTTTTATGGACCTTTTACATAGTTTTAAAGATTTTGATAAAAACAAAGCCCTTTATGAGAAACTCTCACAACTCTCAAACCCCATTCAAAAAATCCTTGATGCAAACGATTTAGCAGATTTTCTCATATTAGTTTTTCAAAAATAACTTAAAATTTACACATCTTGTATGTGTAATGGAAGTTCCCAAAGAGGCAGAAAGATTCCAAGTGCAAGCCATAAAACAAGCACTCCAAGTGCTAAAACCATTAGCGGTTCAATCGCCGCTAAAAGTGCCTCGCTATGTGTTTGGAACTCTTCTTCATACAACTCTAGTAAAACTTCAAGACTTTCTAAAAAACCAATCTCATTATATGTTCCACTTAGCAATTGTTCCCCAAAGCCCTCAAACATTACCCCAAGTGCTTCTTTTATCTCCACTCCTTGTGAAACTTTATTAAAGATTCCACTTCCTTTGTGTGCTAAATACGCATTATGTAAGGATTTTGTAGAAATCTCCAAAGCTTCTTGCAAGGGAATCTTAGAACGATACAACCAAAAGAAACTTAATAGAAATTGCACCCTTTCAAAATCCCTTAGCACTCTCCCTAAAAATGGAATCTTTAACACCCAAAAATCTATCCATCGCCTTAAAAGTTCTATCCTTTTATAAAGTCCAAAACACCCCATACAAAAAACAACAAAAACCCCCAAAACCAACACCCCAAACTCAAGTGCCACTTCGCGCATAAAAAGCAGACTCCAACTCACAAAGGGCAATTGTG
>NZ_JAIGYQ010000022.1 GCF_019711685.1 Helicobacter turcicus | reverse complement strand
GGGCTAAAACTTCTCTCCAATTTTTATAAGTAAAGAATTCTCCATTTGGAGTAAAGTCAATAGTCTTTACTCCATAATCTTTTGCTTTTTGTAGAATTGTTTCAATTTCTTTTAAGGACATGTCTTTATTAAACTCTGGACGATTGCCAAAATAATCCTCCACATATTCACTACCAAAAAAATGGCACATATCACAAGCATAGTTACATTTATTTGTTACTTTAATTGACATCTGTTCCATGAGATAAACCTTTTTTAAAATTCTTGATTGCACTTACCATATTGTTTTCATACATAAAAAGTAGCACATCTTCTGGAATACTGCTTAAGTATTCAGGGACTACAAAATATCTTGTTTGCACCTTAGAAGAAATCTCTAAATATCCATTATTGATAGACTTTTTTGCCGTAGCATTTAAATCAAAAAAATCATACAAGGAGCAGTTTTTACAATAATTGATAAATGTTGCGTCATTAAGATAGAGAAAGTCAGATTGTTTTTTGCATTCCTCTAGGCTTGTTTCAAAAATATTTGGAATCTTATCGCGAAGTTTGGGATAAATATGCACTTCATCGCAACAGCCTACCACGCTCCCATCAGTTAAAACGATATATGCCCCATAAGCACTACAAGTGCCGACTTCATAATCTTTGCCTTTTAAATTATCCATTAAAACACTCCCGCCCTCATGGTAAATGGACATCTTATTCACACTAATTTGATTGAGTTTATAGGGACGATAGAAATCTAACATATCTTGCACTTCATTTTTGTTTTGGGGTTGTTCTGTAAATTGCACTTGCACATAAATGCCCCCCCCCCCCGCTAGAGAATTTAGAATCTCCATATTGTTTAAAGAGAATTGGAGCATGAATTGCATTTTCAAAGGCTTGTTTAGTTGCAGGTTTTCTTACAATTTTATAAGTGTCATAATGCACAGAATCTATACTAATAGTTACTGCACAAAGTCCTAAATCTACTGCGTCTTTTATATCTTGTTCTTGGAGTAAGCCTCCATTTGTTGTTGTGGTAGCTTGCATTTTATATTTTTGTGTTAGGGCTAAAACTTCTCTCCAATTTTTATAAGTAAAGAATTCTCCATTTGGAGTAAAGTCAATAGTCTTTACTCCATAATCTTTTGCTTTTTGTAGAATTGTTTCAATTTCTTTTAAGGACATGTCACACTGCCAATCAAAACGTTCTTTAAAGTAATCCTCACTATACCCATTCCCATGAAAAGGACACATTCTACAAGTATAATTGCATTTTGAAGTAACCATTAGATTAAGAATAAACATAAAAAAACTCCTTTATCCCACTATAATTCCACTTGATAAATTTCTTCCCATTTAGCAATATTAAAGAGCCGCCACAAATAACCTTTCTCTTTAATTGTAATGGTGGTAAAAATTTCCTTTAAAAGCTTGGATTGATTGATTGCCTCTAACATTTCCTTATCTTCTTGTAGCCAAAGCTTTTGCGGAGATTCAAACCCTAGTTTGTTATACCTCCAAAGGATATTTTGAGGCAATATATCCTTGCAAGCCTCTCTTAAGAGGAATTTCAAATACCCTTTTTGAAATTTCACAGAAATAGGTAGTGCTAACACATAATCTACTAGTCTATAATCCAAATAGGGCAAACGCGATTCCACTCCAAATGCCATAGAATCTCTATCCTCAAAACGTAATAAAGATTGTAAGTTATTCTTATAAATCTCTCGCACATTAAATGCATAAAAAGACGTGTAGTTATAGATTTCTTTAAATTGCGCAAAGTCTAAATATTTCTCTCTCACACCACCCATTTTTGCCCTATCAAATGCTGCTCTTACATTCTCCACGCGCTCTAGGGATTCCTTAATCATTTCTTTAGAATACCTAAAATTTTTCAAATCCTTAAAAAACTCTTCTTCTTTATTTGCATCTTTAAATGTCTTATAAATGTATTGAAAATAATGCTCATAGCCTAAAAAAATCTCATCAGCCCCCTGCCCATCAAACATGACTTTAATGCCCAATTCCCTAGCCTTTTGCATAACAAAATATTGCATATAAATTGAAGTGCTGCCAAAGGGTTCATCTTGCACCCTTATGACTTGCTCTAAGGATTCTAAAAACTCTTTTTTGCTAGGTTCAATCACACAAAGTTCAATCCCTAAATGCTTAGCGACCTCTTTTGCATACGCGCTTTCATCATTGTCTTGTAAGCTAGATTTTGCATGAATGGCTAGGAAATCTTTAGGATTTGAATACGATTTTGCAATAAGTGCGTTTAAGCATGAACTATCTAGCCCACCACTTAAACATCCGCCAATTTTTACATCACTCCTTAAACGCAATCTTATGGAATCCTCTAAAATCTCTCTAACTTTCAATGCAGGATTAGGACTTGAAATCTCTTGCTTATTGATTGTGTAATAAGATGTTTTAGACAAGGAGAGGGTGTTTAAATCTATCACTAAATTTTCACTAGGATTTAAGCGGTAGATTCCTTTAAAGAAAGTCTCATTTAAATAGCAATCCACATTTTGACGCACAATAAAAGGAATCATGGCTGGGATATTTGCCCTCCTCTCTTTCAAGTAAGGCAAAATCGCCTTAATCTCTGAAGCAAAAACTAGTTTTTGCGTATCTTCATAGTAGAAAAAAGGCTTTTCTCCAAACCTATCCCTACTACAAAAAATTTGTTTTTTTACCTTATCCAAAAGCGCAAAAGCCCACATTCCATTACAATGCTCTACACAAGCCTCCCCCCAAAAGTCATAAGCGCACAACAAAACCTCTGTATCGCCTTGTGTTTGGAATCTATATCCTTGATGATACAATTCCTCTTTTAACTCTTTATAATTATAAATTTCACCATTAAAAATAAGCGTGTATTTGTCTTTATAAGACATAGGCTGATTAGAGCGCATATCTAAATCTAAAATGCTTAAGCGGGTATGCCCTAAGAAGAGATTATCACTCTGCACGAAATCTTGAAAATCAGGACCACGATGTGCTAAAAGTTGCAAACTTTGCACGAATTTAGCACGTGCATTTGCATCATAATCCTTATAAACACAGCCTAAGATTCCGCACATTGCATTCCTTTTATTCCTTTTTGAAATTCTTTATTGCACTTACCATATTGTTTTCATACATAAAAAGTAGCA
This sequence comes from Helicobacter turcicus, assembly GCF_019711685.1. GTDB lineage: Bacteria > Campylobacterota > Campylobacteria > Campylobacterales > Helicobacteraceae > Helicobacter_D > Helicobacter_D turcicus. The sequence goes on along the minus strand of NZ_JAIGYQ010000022.1, from coordinate 636 downwards.
CATCTTCTGGAATACTGCTTAAGTATTCAGGGACTACAAAATATCTTGTCATCAAAGTATGTTGGATTGCAAAATAGCCTGATTCAATAAATCTCCTCTCAAGCTTATCATCATTGTCTATGGAGTATATGGAGCAGTTTTTGCAATAATTTATAAATGTTGCGTCATTAAGATAGAGAAAGTCAGATTGTTTTTTGCATTCCTCTAGGCTTGTTTCAAAAATATTTGGAATCTTATCGCGAAGTTTGGGGTAGAAATAAAGCTCCCCACAGCATCCAACAACACTCCCATTAGTCTGCACCATATAAGACCCATAAGATTTACAAGTGCCTATCTCATAAGGACTAGGAGTAAAATCCACTCCCACATGCTTATTCCCACCATCAAAGACAATAAACATCTTATTCACACTAATTTGATTGAGTTTATAGGGACGATAGAAATCTAACATATCTTGCACTTCATTTTTGTTTTGGGGTTGTTCTGTAAATTGCACTTGCACATAAATGCCCCCCCCCCCGCTAGAGAATTTAGAATCTCCATATTGTTTAAAGAGAATTGGAGCATGAATTGCATTTTCAAAGGCTTGTTTGGTTGCAGGTTTTCTTACAATTTTATAAGTGTCATAATGCACAG
>NZ_JAIGYQ010000021.1 GCF_019711685.1 Helicobacter turcicus | reverse complement strand
GGTTATGCAAGGAAAAGCCTAAATTTATCAAGAAAAAGTAATAGGTAAGGGAGGATAAGTTGCGGTTTTTAGTGATTTTTCTGTGTTTGTTTGGGGGAGAACTTTTTGCATGTAAGGAACGTGTGTTTAATCTAAGTGTGCAAGAATATGCAGTGAGTGTGCAGGAGATTTTGAGTGAGTTTTCAAATGTATGCCATTTTAGCGTGGTTTGGAATGAAGCAGAAGTGCAATCGCATTTGGGACAAAAATTATCAATAGTCAATATTAGGGATAAAGATTTGGATTTTATCCTAGAATTGCTCTTTAGTGCAGCAAATTTGCATTATGATTTTAGCGGAGATGTATTGCATTTAAGCCTACAAAAAACAAAAACTTTCAAGATAAATTATCTTAGCACAAATCGTCAAGGGATTAGCAACACAGCAGTTTCTATTAATAATGAAGAAAACCAAAGCCCAACAGAGAATCTCCAAGATAGGGTAAGTCAATCTGGAATTGTGATTACAAGCGAAGACGGATTCAATTTTTGGGAACATATTAATGCAGAGATTTTAGCACTTCTTGGAGAGAGTGAAAACAATGGGCAAGTGATTATCAACAAAGGTGCTGGGCTAATTAGCGTAAATGGTGATAAAAAGTCGCTACAAAAGGTAGAATCCTATATTCAAGCCTTGCATACAAGGCTACAAAAACAAGTGCTTATTGATGTGCAAATCCTAAGTGTGCGCCATAGCAATACAAAAACAATGGGGATTAATTGGGATTCCTTATATAATCTACAAAACCTCACAATTCCTCCCTTTAGTGAGGGAGCAAGTTTTGGAGGGAATGGAGTTGTTGGCAATACAAGTGGGTTAAATCTTGTAGGAGGTAGTGGCAAAAATAGTGTGCGCTATGGGCTTAATATTTTTTCAGCGGGGCTTAGCTTAAATCGTATTGTAGAGTTTTTAAAAGGTTATGGGCAAGTGCAATCCATTTCAAACCCTAAGGTGCTAACGCTTAATAATCAACCCGCAATGATTAGCGTAGGCGATATTTTACGTTATAAAAAGAGTAGCATTTATCAAAATACAAATGCCCAAACCACGCTTACAAATACAAACAATGAATACCCAAGCATTTTTGCGGGTGTGCTTTTAGATATTACGCCCTTAGTGTTTGAGGATTCTATTATGTTAAAGGTCAATCCCTCCATAACAAAAACTAAAGATTTGCAGACAAAAATTGCCCCAAACGCCTTTGATACACCTCCAAATCTTACTACTAATCAATTAAGCTCTATTGTTAAGGTTAAAAATAACCAAAAAGTCATTTTAGGAGGACTCATTGCACAAAACCATGCTAAAGAGAACAATAAGATTCCACTCTTAGGAGATATTCCGCTTATTAAGCCCCTCTTCTCTTACGCACAAGATTCTATGACCACTGAAGAAATTGTCTTTATCATCACACCGCGCATTATTAAAGAAGAGGAGGAGCTAAGTCTAGCAAGTTTAGGATACACATTAGCAGGAGAGCAGTAATGTTACGCATTGCTGTGTTTTGTATGGGTTTGGGGGCTTTGGTTTTGATTATGGAATTTTTTTTGAAAGCTTACAAATTAGAAGCAAAACATCTGCAAAGCAAAAGTGCGCAAAAGCCTTGTTTTTATGTGCAAGCAAATGTGCTTAATGTGCGCCAAAACCCAAATATGCAGGCAAAAATTTTGCAAACTCTTCAAAAGGGTGAAAAAGTGTGTATGTATTTTGGTGTAGAAAATGGATTTTTACATATTGCAAATGGCTATGTTGCCACGCAATATTTAAGCTTAAATACTCCACCAAAGCCAAATGTTACAACCCCTTTAGAGCAAACACCAAAAATTCTGCTTACAAGCACGCAAAAAGCACCAAAACAAAGGAGTTTGCATCTTGCACGTCTTGCAATGCATAATCAAGACTACACAACAGCAAAAACACTCGCCTTAGAGATCAATCAAGATAACCCAAAGAATATTGAGAGTTGGGAGATTTTTGCTAAGGCTTTGTATTTGGAGGGAAACAAAAATGAAGCAATCTTAATTTTGCAAAATTTTTTACTGCAAAATTCTAACCATATGCTTTTAGAATTGCTAGAACAGATGCGCAAAGGCGAGAGAATTTGAGGCTAAATAGTGAGCAAATGCGCTATTTTGGAGCAGTGGTTTTAAAAGAGAGTGAGAGGTGTTTGCACATTGCACTCTTAAAGAGCGAGAAAAATCCCCATAAAGACACATTACGGAATCTTTTTCAATCCTTCATACTAGAATTTACAGAGATTACAGAATCCAAATTTTTAATACATTTACAAGAGGCAGAACAAAAAGAAACTCTACAAAATTTGTTAGAAAAAATTCAGCAAGAAATCAAATTAGATTCCAAAGAATATGGCTTACAAGAGGGAAAATCTAGTGTGCAAGAGTTGGTGTATTTCATACTCCAAAGGGCTGTTTTAGAACGTGCAAGTGATGTGCATTTGGAGTTTGATGTGCAAAATATGCGCATTAGATTCCGTATTGATGGGGTTTTAGTGGAGAAATTTTGCCTAGAATCTTGGGTGTTTTTGCCTATGAGTGCTAGTATAAAATTACTAGCACATTTAAATCTCACAGAAGCAAAACTTCCTCAAGATGGACGTTTTGGTTTAGAATTAATAAGCAATAATGGGCTTAAGAGAGGTTTTGATTTTCGTGTTTCTACACTTCCTTTAGTTCAAGGGGAATCTATTGTCATTAGGATTTTAGATAAACATAAAACACTAATGCCCCTAGAGGCTTTAGGCTTTGGAGAGGCAGAGTTAGCACAGATTCAAACTCTAGCTATGCTCCCCTTTGGATTGGTTCTAATCACAGGTCCAACAGGTAGCGGAAAAAGCACAACAATGTATGGAATCTTAAATATTTTAAAGGAGAGAAATTTAAAAATCATCACGCTTGAAGACCCTGTGGAGTATCGCTTAGAGCATATTAATCAAGTTGCAATAAGCAAGGAAGTAGAGTTTGTGAGTGTGTTGCGCAATGTCCTACGTCAAGATCCTGATGTGATAAGCTTAGGCGAAGTGCGTGATAAAGCAAGTCTTCAACTTGCAATTCAAGCAGCATTTACCGGACATTTGGTATTTGCCACATTGCACACAAATGACGCATTAGATTCTATTGTGCGCTTATTAGATATGGGGGTAGAGGCGCATTTTATTACACAGAGTTTAAGCGGAATCCTAGCGCAAAGATTACTTAGAAAGCTGTGTGATTGCAAGGAAAAGATAGATGCAAAATGGATTCCAAAGGGTTGCGCAAAATGCAATTATACAGGCTATTTTGGAAGGATTGCTATTGTTGAAGTGGTGCTCTCTTCTAGGGATTTGGAGCATTTTATAAAAGGGAAAATCTCAAAAATGCAAATGCTAGAAATTTTACAATCTGCTACACAAAATTTCACACTAGAGCAAAAAGCAAGAGTGCTTATAGAGCGTGGCATTACAGATGAATGTGAAGTGTATCGTGTGGTAAAAAATGCGCTTTATTGTTAAATACAAAAGTCAAGGCAAGATTTACACAAAGGTTTTTAGTGCCTCTTCACAAGCACAGCTAGAGCAGAATTTAAAACATGTTGTTGTGCTATCAATCACACCAAAGACAAGCATTTGGGAGTTTCAAAGAAGTGTTAGTCTAAAGGATTTACTAGGTGCATTTTATGCATTAAAGCTTGGGTTAAAAGCGCAGCTACCTTTGCAAATCCTATTAGAAAATATCCAAAACCACTGCAGAAATAAAACACTAAGATTGCGATTCCAAAAGGCATTATTTGCACTAAATTCTGGAAAAAATCTAGCACAGAGCTTTAAGGAAGCGGGTTTTTCGGATTTTATTTGTGCGATGCTACTTGTTGGACAAAAGACAAATCTCTTATTAGAAGTTGTGGAACTTGTGATTTTACGTCTTAAAAACACACAGAAAAATCAAAAAATTTTAACAAAGGTTATGCTCTATCCTAGTGTGGTATTTTTTGTGATGGTTTGCGTATTCTTAGGGATAACACTTTTTGTTTTACCACAATTTGAAGTGCTATTTAGCGGATTAGATACACAATTGCCCTTTGTGAGTTGGAGTCTGCTTTTTATGCGCGAAGTGGCACTTGAGTTTGGGGTGTTGGTTTTGGGGGTTTTTGTTGTTTTTTGTATGGGGTGTTTTGGACTTTATAAAAGGATAGA
>NZ_JAIGYQ010000020.1 GCF_019711685.1 Helicobacter turcicus | reverse complement strand
TGCAAGTTTTTTGCAAAGCTGACCCTTTTTAAGATCTTTTAAATTCTTTTAATATTTTTTATACGCGCGCGCGAGGAGGGGGGGATAACCTCGCATTTTACGATATTTTAAAGGGGTTCTTTGCGAGAGTATCAATAACAAATTAGGAGAGTATCAATAACAAATTAGGAGAGTATCAATAACAAATTAGGAGAGTATCAATAACAAATTAGGAGAGTATCAATAACAAATTAGGAGAGTATCAATAACAAATTAGGAGAGTATCAATAACAAATAAATATTTTGTTATTTTAATCGTTAAAAAAATCGTCAAATACAATGTTTAGAGACTACTATTTTAAATAGTATAAATAACAAATATTTGACAATGTTATTAAAGTATTGTATAATATTGATTGTGGAGTTATTGAATCCTTAGTGGATTTGCGCTCCACTAAGGGTAATTTGTAGCTCCGAAAGGAGGTAACAAAATTATGAATCGCTTTATAATTATAGCATTTGCAATTATAATATTGCTATGCTTAATTATAACACCCGCCTTTTAGGTAGGTGGCGTTATAGGCTAGGTTAAGCAAACACGCCTAGCCCTTATCGCAGTATTACGCCCTTGTTTGCAGAAACAACAAGGAATCTACAATGCAAGAAATAGTTAAGTATCATAATGACTTTAATAAAATCAAGTTACCGAGCTTCACAGAACAAGAGCAAAATATATTAATGGGGATTATTGCTAAAATTAGGGATAATCCAAAGGGAGAATTAATAGAATTTACACCACAAGAGCTTTTAAAGTTTAGCACAGAAAATCTCACACATAAAGATTTAGGCAACATACTTGTAATTTTGAAAGATAAATTTTTCAAAGCAGATTTTAAAATACTCATTGAAAACCAAGATGAAATCGGAACAGAAATTATTAATCTATTCCAAAAATTTACAATTTGGGAGTGGAAAGCTACTAAAACCTTGTCTCGTGTAGAATTGCAAGTAAATCCTGCATTTTCTTACTTAGTTAATCAAATCACCGCAAACTTCACCCGCTTTGAACTTGCAGAATTTATCGCACTTAGTGGAAAATATACTAAAACGCTTTATCGCTTGTTAAAGCAATACAGGCAAACAGGGTGGGCGCAATGGGATTTTAAAGAATTTAAGGATATTTTAGACATTCCAAGTGATTATGAAATGTGCAATATTGACCAAAGAATTTTAAAACCAGCCCTTAGAGAGCTAACACAAGAACAAAATCTTTTTGACTTTGGCAAGAGAATCCCTTTTCAAAATCTCACTTATAAAAAAATCAAAAAAGGCGGGAACAAAGTTACAGCAATTCGCTTTGACTTCACTCCCGAACAAGTGCAAGAGGAACTAGAAGCACAAGCAGAAGCAAGAATCGCAGAAAACATAAAAAATCACATTCCTACAAGTGCAGACTATGAAGCAAAACAAGAATTTAAAAATTACAAGGGAGTTGAAATTTCTTTTTACGATTCCAAACAAAAATTAATTATTGCCATAATCAAAGATTTTGACAATGAAACAAATAAGCTAATTTGCTATGATGAAAAAATAAAAAAAGATTTTAAGCTTTCATTTAAAAATCTACAAAAAGCAAACGAATGGATTGCACAAAAGATTCAAGGTATTTATTAAACACTAGAGAGTTTGTAAATAACCAATAATATGCCAATTTAGATACAATAAAAAAGCCGAACCAAGTTAGGCAACCAACAAGGCTCGGCTAAAATCACTATAAAGGCGTTTCTATGAAAAAGAAACAGAAACGCTTTAGAGAATTATACCTAAGAAAAAATTTTGCAAGTTTTTGAGTAAAACAAAAAGACAAAAAAGCAAAACTTTCTATTAAGTTTCGTTTCAGTTTTTGCAAGTTTTTTGCTTTGCGATTCTTTTTTATTCTTTTTAAAATTCTTTTCTATATCTTTTAGGAGCGCGTATTAGCTAGTGGATAGGATGTCGGCAAGGGGTATAAAGGGCAAATTTAATTTACAACGACATTTATTCTATTTTCTCTTGTTTAATATAATATCTTGTTTATTCTTGTTTACGTCCACTTTTTCAAAAATTTAAGCCCTATTTTTCGGCACTTGTGGGGGGTAGATTTTGCGAAAACAGACATTTTTTACGCCAAAACAGACATTTTTTACGCCAAAAATATATCTAAAACAGACATTTTTTACGCCAAAAATATATCTAAAACAGACATTTTTTACGCCAAATAAACGACAAAAGAAATGTCAAATGTCATTTATTAAATTTTAGCAAAACAAGAATTTAAAAATTACAAGGGAGTTGAAATTTCTTTTTACGATTCCAAACAAAAATTAATTATTGCCATAATCAAAGATTTTGACAATGAAACAAATAAGCTAATTTGCTATGATGAAAAAATAAAAAAAGATTTTAAGCTTTCATTTAAAAATCTACAAAAAGCAAACGAATGGATTGCACAAAAGATTCAAGGTATTTATTAAACACTAGAGAGTTTGTAAATAACCAATAATATGCCAATTTAGATACAATAAAAAAGCCGAACCAAGTTAGGCAACCAACAAGGCTCGGCTAAAATCACTATAAAGGCGTTTCTATGAAAAAGAAACAGAAACGCTTTAGAGAATTATACCTAAAACTCAAAATACTCTCCATAGAGTTTGAATTTAGGTTAAAACTCTAAACGCTTTGGGGGCTTTGCCCCTGCCTTTTGTGTGATTTAAAGCATCTATGCTATAATGACTTTATGAGCAAGAGAGACAGCATAAAAGAACAAATAGGCACATTAAGAGTATTCGCCATATTATTTCTTACATCAATATTCGGTGTATTGGGGTATGCAGTAGCAAACTTAGAAAATCTCACTCTTATAAAAGTGTTTATTGGGATAGTGATTTTAATATCACTAGCTTCAGTATTTGTGCTTGTATTAATAGCACACAATAAGAGATTAAGGGAATTGGAGGAAATAGAATGATTAATGGATTAATCTTAGTTGGTTTCAGTCTAGCCACAATAATTTTTTGCACTTTGTTTTTGATAAAATCAATGGAATCTAATAAATCAACGAAATAGGGGAGCTTTAATGGATAGACCTATTTTTTAGGGGATAAAAGGGAGTTAAGATTAAATAAGCTCCCTTGCTCTAGTTTCTTTTTAAACTCTAATCCCGCTTTTACTGCTTCAGTATCTAGGTAAAACATTTCCTCTGCTTTGTCTTTTGCTTTTTGTAGGGCATTAATATCTTTAAAATTTTTAACTAAGAAGCAAATGAGCTTTTCATCACTCTTGCGTGTAAAGACTGCAAATATACGCTTTTTATCATTATTTTCCCATTGCCAATTTCTGTATATCAATTCTCCATAGTCTTTAAAATAAATACTTTTACCAGCATAAGATTCTATTGCCTTTATAAGAGCTTCGTTAAAGCTATCTTGTTTTTCTTTGTCTCTTTGTATGCGCTTATCGTTGTTTTTATAGTCAAATATAAATTCTAAATCTGTAATTTTACGCCCTGTTTTAAATGTTTTTATATCAAGCAAAATGAGATTAGATTTTGCATTAATGTCTTTTTTGGCTTGAGCTAAAACTCGCCTTTGAAATCCTTGCCAATCCTGTAAGCTTTTAGGCACTTCTAGGATATTCTGTAATACTGCAAGATTCATTTTCAAGCTTTGGCGGTTTTGTTTGAGTTCGCATACAAGCATATTGTAGATTCTTATGCTGTATGCGGATTTCATTTGCTGAATATCACTAAATTTGAGCTGTGTAAAATCTCGTTTTAAGTCAAGTAGATATTCTGTAAGGCTGTCGTTGAGTTGATAAGTTACATAGCTTTGCCCTTGTTCATACCTAATAAATTTAAAAAGTGGCATAGCTTGGAATACGCTTTTTTCTTTCATTGTTTTTTCATCAAGTAGCTTAAAATCCTCTACATAAGCCTTTTTTGCCATAGAATAGCAAAGGTCTCGCACATAATTATAACCCTCGCTTGTTTCTCCCCACTGCCACACTTGAAAAATCTCACTTAATGGAATCTCGCACACTTGAAATAATTGCTCTTTTTGGCTGTTAAGTTGGGCTACAATCCACATAAAGAATTTCATCTCATTAGCATTCATATCGTATTTAGCGTATATGAAGCGATTGTCTTGCGTTACAATAGCCTTATTTGCTCGTTTTTTGATTGATTTTGTTTGTGTTTTCATCTCTTAAAGTTCTCTAGTTTATTAGCAAACAAGGGGTATCATCGCATAAGGGCTAGGCGTGTTTGCCCGCCTAGCCTAAACAACCTAAGCTATAAAGCAGGGGTTGCAATTATGCAAATTAATGCTATAATTACGATGATTTTCAATTTGACTTCCTCCTTTCGGCGAAGCAAATTTCCCTTAGTGAAGTCCTAATTCACTAAGGAATTCAACTTCACCACACAAAATTATACCAAAAATAACTTAAATAGACTAATATTTTATAATTTATGTCTGTTTTATCTACTCATTCCCCTATCTCTTTGCCTGTGCCGCTCTTTCTCTTGGTGTTTTTCATTTTTTAAAAAATTAAGCCCATAAATCAATTTTAAACCAAAAACAATACCAAACTACCCCTAAACGATTAAAAACGATTTTTGACCCCTTTCTGTGATTCTATGAGGCATAA
>NZ_JAIGYQ010000002.1 GCF_019711685.1 Helicobacter turcicus | reverse complement strand
AACACACGTTCCTTACATGCAAAAAGTTCTCCCCCAAACAAACACAGAAAAATCACTAAAAACCGCAACTTATCCTCCCTTACCTATTACTTTTTCTTGATAAATTTAGGCTTTTCCTTGCATAACCCAATTCCCATTTGCAAAGAGTTTTATTTTGATTTTAAAACTTAAAATTAACACATATAAAATAAATTTTACTTTTTTAAAGAAACTTATATAATCCTTTTATGAAAGCATTTGCACTTTTAGAATTTTTAGTTTTTATGGTAGTAGTCTTAAACAAAATCATAGTAAAAACCCGCAAAATACACACAATTATTCCTATGAATCTGTAACTTTTTGTAACAAAATATCTTCAAATTGCATTTTAGATTCCAACATTCCTCCCCTTACTCCACTTTTTGAAATCAATGCTACCAAAGCCTATTAAATGCCAAAAAACTTAAAAAGAGATTTAAACGCGCACATTTTATGGTTTGCCAACTTGCTTCCTTTTCTCTCTTTTTCTCACACCATGAAGCGAGCGAGAATGTGGAGTTTCTAAGTTCTCTTTTTGTGCGGAGGGGGATTTTAAATTGTGAATAAGTCTGTATATATTGTCTTGCGTGTTCTATCGGTTGGTATTTAATACATTGCATTGCATAAAATACAAATTTAAAATTAATGTTGTCATATTTGCTAGTGGAATCCTCACTAGCAAATATGACAAAAAAGGGGGATTCTTCGCTTACACTCAGAATGACAGGGAGGGGGAGCTCAAGAATGATAAAGGGTGTCTTAGTATGACAAAATGAGTTTTGGAATGACAAGGGGGGCGTGATGACAAAAGGCAGGATTTACTCTAAATAAAGTATAATAGCCATTCAAAACCATACAAAAGGATAGAAAATGACTTCAGTTGTGCAATTTAGAATGGATAGCAGTGATAAAGAGATTTTAGAAATAATGCTTAAGGATATGGGGCTAGATTTAGGCACAGCCTTTAGAATGTTTGCCGCAAAGGTGCTTAAAACTGGTGAGATTCCCTTTAGCGTAAGTAGCGAAATAGACCCAGACACTATTGAGACAGAGGCAAACAAGAGAGCCTATAAAAAAGCTATAAAAGAGCTAGAGAGAGGTGAAATAATAAGCCACGAAGAGCTTAAAAGGGAGCTTGGAATCAAATGAATTATTCCTTAGGATATAGCAAGGAAGTAAAGAAATTCCTACAAAAGCACCGCGACTTAGCCCCTAAAGTCATCAACGCACTAGAGCAAATCGCACAAAATCCTTACGCAAACACGTAGGATACTAAAAGACTGCAAGGCACACAAAATCGCTATCGCTTAAGGATTGGCAAATATAGAATCCTTTATGAAATAAAAGAAAAGGAGATTATTATCTATGCATATGATGCAGAATCTAGAGGCGATATTTATAAATAAAATACAGGAAGTTAAATAGAATCCTTAACCCACAAATAAACCAATAACACAAAGGAGAAAACAATGAAAAGCGTAGAACAAAGAGAGGAACTCCATAAAACAATATGGAAAATCGCAAATGACTTAAGAGGAAGTGTCGATGGCTGGGACTTCAAAAGCTATGTTTTGGGATTTTTGTTTTATTACTTTATCAGTGAGAAGCTCAAAAATAGCATTGATGAATTACACAATACAGACTATGAAGCCCTAAGCGATGAGGAGGCAGAAAATGGCAAGGAGACTATATTAAACGCCTATGGATTTTTTATCAAACCTAGCGCTTTGTTTTCAAATGTGCTTAAAAATGCTGATTTAGAGAAACTCAATGAGACTTTAAGCGGATATTTTAAGGAAATCCAAGCAAATAGCAAAAATTATGAAAGCTCTAGGCAGTTTGAGGGGCTTTTTGCAGATATGGATTTATATTCTAATAAGCTTGGTAACTCCAATAGTGAGCGCAATAAAAAAATTTTAAGCATAATGCGAGCCATTAAGGATTTAGAGCTACATTATAATGAAAATGAAATTGATGTCTTTGGCGATGCGTATGAGTATTTAATGAAAATGTATGCAAGCAATGCGGGGAAAAGTGGCGGGGAGTTTTTCACCCCTCAAGAAGTAAGCAGACTTTTAGTTGAAATCACACTTTGCAATAACGCTAAGCCTAATAAGGTCTATGATCCAGCATGTGGAAGTGGATCACTACTCTTGCAATATAAAAAGATTTTGAAAAAAGACCCGAAATTAGGTTATTTTGGACAAGAAATCAATATCACCACTTATAACCTTGCAAGAATGAATATGCTATTGCATAATGTGGAATGGACGTGTTTTGATATAGCACACGGCGATACTTTAACAAAGCCTGATGAAAAGCACAAACAAACCGAACCCTTTGACGCAATCGTTAGCAATCCTCCTTATAGTATCAAATGGGAAGGCAAAAGCAATGCACTTTTAATTAATGATGAACGGTTTTCTAAGGCGGGGGGTTTAGCTCCTGAATCAAAGGCTGATTTAGCTTTTGTAATGCACACTCTCTCTTGGCTTAGTGAGAAAGGCTCTGCGGCAATTGTCTGCTTCCCGGGTGTGATGTATAGAAGCGGTGCGGAGCGGGATATAAGAAAGTATTTGATAGAGGAAAATTTCGTTGATTGCGTGATAGCTCTTGCGCCTAATCTTTTCTTTGGCACAGGCATTGCGGTGTGTATCTTGGTATTACGAAGAAATAAGAGGGACGATAAGGTTTTATTCATCAATGCCCAAGAGGAATTTATCAAAGTAACGAATAAAAATATGCTTTCACCGCAGAATCTAGAAAAGATTTTAAAAACCTACAAGGCAAGGGATAATGAATCGTTTTTAAGTGCGCTCGTGCCAAAAGAGCAGATTGTTAAGAATGACTACAATCTAAGCGTTTCTAGCTATGTAGAGGCAAAGGATACGAAAGAAGTGATTGATATAGCCTTTCTTAATGCGCAGATTAAAGAGATGCTAAAAACTCAAGTAGCTTTAAGAACACAAATTGATGCAATAGTCGAGGAACTTGAGAATATAGCTTAATGCTTTAATTAAACTATCAAAGAATTTTTTGGGTAAAAATAAGTTTGTCATATTGAGCATTTGAAAAATGCGAAATATCTCATTAGATTCTTCGCTACGCTCAGAATGACAAAAAATTAAGATATTTTGCTAACGCTCGTGCAATCAATTTCACCCTCACTAGCAAATATGACAAAGACAAATTTAATCTAAATTATATGCTAAATAATACATAAGCTAATTAATAGTATAATACGCGCCTTCAAAGCACTTTATAGGCTAAAATACAGAGGGAAAAGTGAGAGAATGAGAAAACACGAGGCAAATAATGAAAAATATCATACTTAAAGCCTTATCTCTGTCTTTGTTGCAAAAAATGGGCTTGGCTTCCTTTCACCTCTTTGATATTCGTAGCACTCAAGCCTTTTTAAGTGCGCATTTACAAGGCTCACTCCACGCACAAAATGAAAAAGAAATCATAGAATTTTTAGCGCATTTAGGGGGGGGGGCAATAGTTCTAAGCCTCTTTTAATCCTTTGCTTTAGTGCTAAAAAATCTAAAGCCCTAGCCCAAAGCTTAAGCCAAAACCAAAACTTTCTCTCACTTTACCCCTTAAATACCATTTACTATTTAGATTGTGGAATAATGGAAGCCTTTGACAATGGCTTTAGCCCTATCTCAAATTCGCAAAATCCTAAAAGCTCACACATTTGCTCTACTTTAGAATCGCTAAAGAGCAAATTCCTCGCCTCAAAACGCACTTGGGTTGTGGCTTTTAGCGGGGGTAAAGATTCTACTTGTGTGTTGCAACTTGTCTATGAAATGCTTGTATCTTTACCACAAAGCCAAAGGCGGCAAACCTATGCTATCGCCTCAAATACGCTTGTAGAAGCCCCGCATATTGATAGATTTTTAAAAGAAGTAATAGATTCTATTAATACGCACGCTAAAGAAAACAAAATCCCTTTTGAAATCTTGCAAGTAAGCCCAACGCTTAAAGATGACTTTTGGGTAAATCTCATTGGTAAGGGCTACCCTAGCCCAACGAGGACTTTTAGGTGGTGCACCGATAGGCTTAAAATCACTCCAGCCAAAGCAGAGATTGCTAAAATCACGCAAAAATATGGCTCGGCGCTTTTGATACTAGGCTCAAGAAAAGCAGAATCTAGCAATCGTAAAAAATCCATAGAAAAGCGCATCTTAAACGAAGAGGGCTACTCGCAACATCACGACTTTCCAAACACCCTTACCTTTTCGCCCATAGCAGAATGGAGCACTGATGAAGTCTGGGCGTATCTTAGCACGCACAAGCCTCTATGGGAGAAAGACCATAGCGAGCTATTTTCACTCTATGCTAAGGCAAGTGGCGAGGAGTGTCAATTCATCACGGATTTAAGTCAAAGCAGTTGTGGTGGCTCACGATTTGGCTGCTGGGTATGCACGGTGGTAAATGAGGATAAATCAATGCAAGGGTTTATAGAATCAGGCGAGGAGAATCTTAAAGCTTTGAATGCATTTAGGAATTACATTAAAGATTTAAGGGAGGATTGCAATGCGAGGGCGGACTACAAACGCGATGGCAAGGCGGTGTATAAAGTCGGGGGATTAGGACCATTTCTAAGCCATATTCGCATAGAGATTCTAAGCAAGCTTTTGCAAGTGGAGCGGGAATTTATGCAAAATGGCGGTAGTTGGCTGATTTCAGATGCGCAGATTGATGCCATACAAAAGCAATGGAGTAAAGACTTTGATTTTGAAAACAAAGCAATACAACTCGCACAGGAGGTAGGCAGAATGAAAGATGAGAACTTAGAGAAAAGCAAGGTTTTACACAAGGAGCTTTTAGCAGAGGTCGCAAATGATGAGGTGGATTCTAAAGAGCTTGAGAATCTCATTGGCACTTGTATTGATATTTATAATACCACAGGTTCAAGGGGCAAAAATAATGCTTCAAACAAGATAAAAGAAGAGATAAAAAAGCTTGTAGAGGATAAAACAAGCAAGCAAAGGGAGGCATAATGTTTATTTCAAAAATCACCATTTGCAATCTTTTTGCTTACTATGGACAAGTAGAAGTGGAATTTAAAAAGTGTGAGGGCAGGAATCTCTACTGCATTTATGGCAATAATGGCTTTGGTAAAACGAGCTTTATCCGCTGTGCGAAATTGCTTTTTTTGGGTGTGGGCGTGAAAGAGGCGGAGATTCCAAATGTCATTAAAAGGTTTGCGCCTCGTATTCTATCTGCTAAAAAACTGCTTAGAGGGGATTCAAACTCTTGGGCTGGAATCTTAAATAAAGCAGCGATAAAAGAGGGTTTAGAGGAGTTTTTTGTCTCTTTTGAGGGGACTTTGGGAGATAAAAATTTCACTCTCACCCGCACTTTTAAAAATGTCTATGGAGAGATTGAGGAAGAATTAACATTGAATCTTGATAGAGAAACTTTAAAAGATGAAAAAGCACAAGAGAGAATCGATACGATTTTGCCTCCAAATTTGACAGAATTTTTCTTTTTTGACGGCGAGGAATTAGGAGAGCTTAGTAATAATTTACGCGAAGAATTTCAAGGAAAAATTGAGGAAATACTGCAAATTAAGCCTTTAGATACGCTCATTAAACAGATTCAAAATCATAGAGAAGACTTAATAAAAAATGAACAGGAAAATAAAGAACAACGGAACACGCTTGAAAATGCAATGCAAGATAGAAAAAAATGTGAGAGAAACTTAAACTACAACAAAGAGCGACTTAAAAATATTGAATATTTTATTGAGCAAAAGGCTCATCAAATAAGGCAAATACAAAAAAAGATTGAAAAACTAAGCGCAGATTCTAGCAAAGAGCAAGCAGAGCTTATTAGTGAAAAAAATGAGCTTGATAAGGAACTTGTTTCTTTAAAAGAGCGATTAAAAGAAAGCATAAAAAGTGTGATTTTTGTGAGCAATGAAGTGCTTTTACAAGATTTGAAGGCAGAAATACAAAAATTGCAATCAAGTAAGTCCGCAAGTGATATTGAAGTATTTAAAAGGCTTTTGCCTGAATTTAAAGCATTTATGAATGCAGAGCTTGAAAATAGTGAAATCTTTAAAGTGCTTGATATAAAAAGCATAGAAGATATTATGGATAAATTTCCAAATAGACTAGAACACAAAGGATTTAGCAATTCTTTTATCATGCATAATATGCTACCTTGTTTAAGAGAATCTTTAGTAAGGCTTGAAAATGTAAGTTTGGCACAAGATATAAAAGATATAAAAAGCACAAAAAATAAACTCATGCAAGTTAAAAATGATATAGATGTGCTAAGCAGTGATGATAGCACAAGAGAAAAACAAAAGGCACTCAAAGAGGAAATGGGTGCATTAGAGAGTGAAAAGTCCCAAGAGGAACAGAAAAAAGAAGATATCAAAATAAGCTTAAGACATTTAGAAATACAAAAAGAACAACTTGATAGAGAGATTGATTCCTTAAAACAAAAGATCAATACAGAACGCATTGATAATAAGCTAAAAATTCTAGAATCTTTGCAAAAAAGTATAGAGCAGTATAGAAAAAAACTTAACAATACACTAAGAGATGAACTACATTTGCTCATTTTGCAAAATTATCAAAAGCTTTTACCTAACGACAATATCAAGGAATTGAGCATTAGTGAGGATTTTGAGATAAAGCTTAAAGATGAAAATGATGAGCAAATCATTATAGAAAATCAAAGCAGTGGGCAAAAGCAGATTCTAGCGATTGCGATTTTTTGGGCTTTAAGCAAGTTATCAAACTCTAATCTACCGCTTATCATTGATACGCCATTAAGCAGGATAGATAGGGAAAATAGGGCGAGAATTATACAAAATTATTACGCAAGTAATGCACAAGTGATTATTTTGCCCCATAGCGGAGAAATGGGAGAGAGGGAATACGAATATGCAAAACCTTATCTCGCAGAGCTTTATAGGATAGATAATAAAGCAGATAGAAAACACGCTACTATCAAAAATGCAAGAAAAGAAGAGATTTTATAAGGAGAGAAAATGGCAGATTTTAATACAAATCACCACGAAGAGCTTTTGATAAATAGGATAAGAAAAGATGGATTTGGCTTCAAAGAAGAAAATGAATTTCCAAAATATTTTATTTTAAGAGTGGCTCTAGCTTGGGCATTAAATGCGCCTTTTTTGCCATTAGAATCTAGAGATTGGGAGCGCAAAAGATTAGAGGGCGATAAAGGCAAAGAATACCATTTAGAACAAATCACAGGCAAAGGCAAGGATAAAAAAGAAGATTTTGATTTACTCATTCGCTCAATGCTCTATATCAAACACAAGGAGGAGTTAGATAGAGATAAAAAAGACATTTTCAGCGATGAAAAAGAATATTTAAAGATTCTAAATCGCTATATCCAAAGGGGACTTTATGAGCTTGATAATACTTATAAATTAAGTGATTGTTTTTATCAATGGTGTTTAGATAATTTGCATTTATCCCCCACACAAGAAAAGCAGACAAAAGAAAACCCCAAAAGCAATGATGAAGGCTATTTTTCTAAATTGCAAGATTATTTTAAAAGGCAAGGCATTGGCATTAGCTTAATGAATGAAGAAGATTCCTATCGGCATCATATTTGTAAAATTGAACTTTTGGATTCTACTAAGATTCAAGCCTTTAAATCCAAAAGTCACTATCTTGATGATGAGCTAGGAGAAAGTGTTTATATTGAGCAAATTAAGGGCATAAGCAGGGCATATAGTTTGCAGATTACAAAGCCTAAAGAACAATGGCGCAATCTTGGTTTGAACGAATTTAAACAAGGCTTAAAGGATTTAAGTAAGCAAAACTACGTACTTGGTATTTTTGCTGGAATGAGTGTGGATAAAAAGCCTTTTTGTTTTGATTTACAAACTACTCCGCATTTGCTTGTGGCAGGCACAACAGGGAGTGGAAAAAGTGTGCTTTTAAAAAACATTATTTTGTGTTTGTTGCGTAATCAAAATATTGAAATTTCTATCATTGACCCAAAGGCTGGAGCGAGCTTTAAGGAGTTTAAAGATATCAAAAATATAGAGATTTTTACCACACAAGAAACAAATGAATGCGTGGAAAAGTTTATTAAAGAAATGGAATCGCGTTATGAGAGAAATGCCAAAGGCGAGGGCTTTGAGAGTATGCCTTATAA
Organism: Helicobacter turcicus; assembly: GCF_019711685.1. GTDB lineage: Bacteria > Campylobacterota > Campylobacteria > Campylobacterales > Helicobacteraceae > Helicobacter_D > Helicobacter_D turcicus. The sequence goes on along the minus strand of NZ_JAIGYQ010000002.1, from coordinate 222,264 downwards.
GATTTTAGTCGTAGATGAGTTGAGTGACTTAATAAAGCAAGATAAAGAAATTGAAACGCTTCTCATAAGATTAGCCCAAAAGGCAAGAGAGGCGAGGATTCATCTTATTTTAGCCACGCAAAGACCAGATTCTGCGACCTTTAGTGGAAACCTGCGCACCAATGTGCCTAGTCGCATAGCCCTAAAGGTAGGAAAAAGCACAGAATCTAAAATCATTTTAGATGAAACAGGTGCGGACAAGCTCACAGGCAATGGCGATATGCTTATTAAATTAAGTGAAGGTGGCGCATTGCAAAGGGTTATTGGCATATACCTTGGAGAAAAAGAGATACAAAATCAACTAAAAACTATGCCTTGAAGCTTAGGATTTCTTTAAAATTTTAGTGCGCAAATTAAGTTATAATCTGGGCTTTCAAGGTTGATATTCTAAAATCTAAAAGAGCTTATGCTAGAAAATCTTAAGCCTTTAAATATATTTATTTGAATCTTTAAAAATGCCCAGCTTTTAATTACATTGAGGTTGATTATTTAGATTGTGTATAATACATTTTTTGTTGCGGAGAAAATAATGACACAAAGCTTAAGCCTCTATAAACCCTATAACCAAGTCTTTTATAAATCTAGCACCACAATGCAAGAATTGCAAGATTCTAGCGTGGATTTAATCATCACTTCTCCGCCTTACTTTAATATCAAAGACTACTCCAAAAATGGCTATCAAAACGCGCAACATTCAGAATCTAACAAGGAAGATTTAGGAGCGATTGATAACTATAAAGAATACATCAATGGCTTATTGCAAGTTTGGATGGAATGTCATAGAGTGCTTAAGCCAAATGGCAAACTTTGTATTAATGTGCCTTTAATGCCTATGCTTAAAAAACAGCTAAATACACATTACAATCGCCATATTTTTGATTTGCAAAGTGATATTCAGCAAAGTATTTTAGAATCCACATCTTTTTATTTACTTGATTTGTATATTTGGAATCGCACCAATACAACAAAATCGCTAATGTTTGGAAGCTATCCTTATCCACGCAATTTTTATGCGCAAAACACAAGTGAATTTATAAGTATTTATGTTAAAGATGGCAAACCAAATAATAAGATTCCAAAAGAAATCAAAGAGCAAAGCAAACTCACTCAAGAAGAATGGATAGAATACACAAAACAAATTTGGAATATCCCCATTCCAAACAAAAGCGATAGTGCTTTTGGGAAACATTCAGCCATTATGCCAGAAGCAATTCCTTATCGCCTCATTAAGCTTTATTCTTTTGTGGGCGATGTGGTGCTAGACCCATTTGCTGGGAGTGGGACGACATTAAAAGTTGCTAAAGAGCTTAAAAGAAATTATATAGGTTATGAACTCTACACGCATTATAAAAGCGTGATAGAATCTAAACTGCAAGCAAACTTATTTTGATGAAAGCTACTGCCTTGCAACTCAATACAATTTATATACAAGACTGCTTTAGCTTTTTACAATCCTTAGAAAATGAAAGCATAGATTTAGCAATTATTGACCCACCTTATAATCTTAAGGTGGCGGATTGGGATAGCTTTAAAAGTGAGCAAGAATTTTTAGATTTTAGTTTTGCTTGGATTGATTTAATGTTGCAAAAAATGAAAAAAAGCGGGAGTTTTTATATTTTTAACACCCCTTATCATTGTGCTTTATTTTTGCATTATTTGCAAGGTAAGGCGGTGTTTCAAAACTTCATTACTTGGTATAAAAAAGACGGCTTGAGTTACACAAAAAAGAAATTTGTAAATAATCAAGAATCTATTTTGTTTTACACAATGGATTCTAAGGATTATTATTTTGATTACGATTCTGTGAGAATACCTTATAAATCTACCCAAAGAATAGCCCACGCTAGAGAAAAAGGAATCTTAAAGAATGGTAAGCGTTGGTATCCTAACAAAAAGGGCAAACTATGCCCTGATGTATGGGAGATAGTAAGCCAGAGGCATAAGCAAAAGCTAAATGGCAAAACACAAAAGCTTAACCACCCAACACCAAAACCAAAAGAAATGATAGAGCGAATGATTAAAGCAAGCAGCAAAGAGGGGGATTTGGTATTAGATTTATTTGCTGGAAGTGGCACTACAAGTAAAGTAGCTAAAGAATTTGGTAGAAATTACATAGGCTGTGAATTGAATAGTGGCTATTTGGATTCTAGTTTGGAGATAAGGGAGAGTAAATGACACAGATTTTACAAGATATTTTAAATATAGACACAAGCAAAGAGTGTATAAAGTTTCTAGTCAAAAGGGTGCAGAGTGAAAATTATCGCGGAGTGCAAATCTCACAACACAATCGTTACACACAAAAAGAAATCCTTATCATTTTGCAAGAAATTTATAGTCTTTGTGGAGAGAATTATTTGCAAATTCGCACCACAGATTTAAGTAAGCGACCTCAAAATATCAATGGAGAAGAAAAGTATGCGAAACTTACGCATAATATAGCTTCAAAAATTGGACGTTGCACACAAGATTCTTTACGAAAAAATATTTTTGTAGATATGCACAGAATGGGTTTAATCAATAGATTTAATGCTAAGAAAAAGGCTTTAAGTCCTTTTGAGAATGGAGTTAAAAAATATATTGCTTTAACCCAACTCGCCATAGAGTTATTATCAGCTAAAGATATTTTCACACAGAATATTCTTTATACAAGAGCTTTAGAATCTTTAATGAATGGTTTTGGTGAAGAGATTTTACAAATCATATTAGAACTTAACAAGCCCTATCTCACAATCTATGAATTACTCTTTTTTGGCACTTTTGTTTATCAAACATTGGATTCTCATATTTATGAGCGCGTAGAAATTATAGGATTCATTAAAGAGTTTCGCTCTTTAAGCAGATTTTCTCAAAAACTTTTAATAGAAAAAATAAAAGCCTATTGTAACCCCTTAAATTTTAGTGGTGATAAGACACAAAAAAGGGATTTTCATAATTGGATAAACGAAACACAACAAATTTTAACCCTTTTAGCACAAATGGCATATTTTGAGTGGAACAAAAAAGAGCAAAAACTTTATATACGCGTAGGTAAAGAAGGCATTTATGACAATAGCGCAAAACTTAAACGCTCTTTGGCGCAAAAACAATATTATTTTACGCAACACAAAATTACAAAAACAAAAGGCTTTGAACTTCACCATATTGTGCCACTCTGCTTTGCAAAAAATCGTTTGGAGTTTCAAATCTTTGATAATTGGCAAAATCTTGTTTATATTGACGCCTATTCTCACGCACAAATTACGCAGAATAATAATGCAAATGTGCTTTTAAGCTTTGAGGAGAATGACGCAATTTTTACAGACTTTAATGATAATAAAGTGTGCTGTAAAAATAATACAAATATTAAATATGACACAGACAAACAAAATCTTATGCTTGCATATAATCAACAACTTTTATTTGCAAAAGAAACTTGAAATTTTAAAGGAATTCCAATGGCAACAAGTGAAAGTTTCAAGGATTTTGTGTTAGAAAATCTTACAAACGCGCTAGAGGATACATCTTATAGTTTTAGCGCGAGAAAGATGTTTGGGGAATACTGCATTTATGTGATTGATAGGGGCGGTGTGCCTAAGCCTATTTTCTTACTCTGCGATGAAGTGCTGTATGTCAAGTGCGCCGAGATTCTAAAGCCTATTTTGCAATCCGCGCCGCTTGGCTTTGCTTATCCGGGGGCAAAAGAGTCTTATATCCTTGATGTAGAATCTCTTGAAGTTTTAAAAGAAGTCGTGCTTACTCTTGCTCCCACTCTGCCTACTCCAAAGCCTAAAAAACCTAGAAAAGTAAAAACCCAAAGAAATGATAAGAATTTTGATAAAATTGTGGGATTGAAATGATAAAAAGGAGAGAAAATGGAGGCAAAAGCGGTAAAAATGCTAGATTTTATGCACGAACCTAAAACACAATTTATTATCCCTATATATCAAAGAACTTATAGTTGGGATGAAGAGCAATGCGAGAAATTATGGCAAGATATTTGGCAAATTGGCACAAACGAAAAAAAAGCACATTTTATAGGCTCTGTTATTTATATACACGAAAACACTTATCATCATAGCTCTATAAATCAGCTCTTAGTTATAGATGGACAACAAAGGATTACTACTTTAACACTGCTTTTAGAAGCTTTAAGAGAAATTATAGATGATGAGATTGAGGGATTTTCACAAGCAGAAATTAGAGATTATTATCTTATTAATCAATATGGCAAAAATGAAGAAAAATACAAACTTATCCTTACGCAAAATGACAAAGACACGCTTATTTCCTTAATAGATAATGACAAAGCAAAGCCCAAAGAAATCTCAAGCAAAATCCAAGCTAATTTTGATTTTTTTAAAGAAAAGCTAGAAAAAAACAAAGACAAACTAGAAACTATTTGCAAAGGTATCAGTAAACTTTTAATCATTGATGTAGCGTTAGAGCGGGGCAAAGACGACCCGCAACTGATTTTTGAGAGTATGAATTCCACAGGCAAGAAATTATCTCAAAGCGATTTGATACGCAATTATATGTTAATGGATTTACCCCCAGATAAGCAAAGCAGATTTTATGAAAAATATTGGCGTGTTATGGAGCTTGAATTTGGAGAGAATTTTAACAAAACAAAGCAAAACAAGCCAGATAAACAAAGTTTTGATTATTTTGTAAGGCATTATCTCACCATAAAAAATGAGGGCAATATTACTAACTTAGATAAGATTTATGACGATTTTAAAGAGTATAGGCAAAATCAAGGCATTACTCGAGAGGATTTACTGGTTGATTTGCAAATATATGCGCATTTTTATTGCACTATGGCTTTTGGCAAAGAGGGGGATAAAGAGCTTAAAAGTAGCTTTAAGAATCTAAAAGCATTAGATTGTGAAGTGGCGTATCCGCTTTTGCTTGAGCTTTATAGGGATTATACAGAGAATACTCTAAGCAAAAATGATTTTTTAGAAATCTTAAAACTCATAGAAAGCTATGTATTAAGAAGGGCAGTTTGTGGAATCCCTACAAGTGCCCTAAATAAAACTTTTGCCTCTTTTGCTAAAAATATCAAAAAAGACCAATATCTTGAAAGCCTTAAGGCATATTTCAGTCTCCAAAAAAGTAATACAATCTTCCCAAATGATACAAAATTCCATGACGCGCTCATTAATAAAGATGACTTCTATAAATTTAGCAAGAAAAGCTATTTCTTTGATAGATTAGAAAATCTTGACAGAAAAGAAAGGGTGAGCATAAATGGATACACCTTTGAGCACATTATGCCACAAAACATTGATAATAGCACAGAGTGGCAAAAAGAGCTTGGCGAAAATTGGCAAGAAATCCATGAAAAATACTTAAATACTTTAGGCAATCTCACACTTACAGGCTATAACTCCGAATATTCTAACAAGCCTTTTAAGGAAAAACAAAATACGAAAGGTGGCTTTAAAGAAAGTCCTTTAAGATTAAATCAAGGATTGAAAAATATAGAATCTTGGAACGAACAAGCCATTAAACAAAGGGCAGAAGAATTGGCTAAAGATGCTTTAAAAATTTGGTTATATCCTAAGGTTGATAAAGAGATTTTAGAAAATTATAAACCTAAAAAAGAAAAGCAAACCTATACTTTGAGAGACCATAAGCCTTTACAAAGTGGTAAAACAAAAGAATTATTTGAGGCTTTAAGGAGAGAAATTTTCGCGCTTGATGAAAATATAGAAGAAGAAATTTTGAAGCGATACATTGCCTATAAACTTGATACTAATTTTGTGAATATTATCCCTTTACAAAAAGAATTAAAACTAAGCATAAATATCTACCTTGATGAGTTAGATGACCCAAGAGGATTAGCAAGAGATGTTTCAAATATAGGAAAATGGGGCAATGGAAATGTAGAAGTAAGATTAGATAGTATGGAAGATTTGCCTTATTGCTTGGGGCTGATTAGACAAGCATTAGAGAAGCAAGAATACAATTAAGGCAATGCAACCCTGCTTCATCGCTGCGGTGTCAAAATTATATCAAGCTAGGAAAAGTGCGGCTGCCCAAGCAAAACTTAAAGGATTTCTTATGCAAAATAAAATATGTCAAAGTTGCGGTATGCCACTAAGCTCACAGGAGCAAATGGGGCTAGAGAAAGACGGAAACGTGAGTCTTGATTATTGCAAGTATTGTTATGAAAATGGTGAATTTATAGATAAGGTTTCCATGCAAGAATATATAAAAATGTGTTCTTTATATGGCGCACAAGCAGGAATGAGCAATGCACAAATGAAAGCGCACTGCACCAAATTATTCCCAACACTAAAAAGGTGGCAAACCCCTACAAGCCCCAAAAGTTCTAATACCTAAGCCATTCTAGAATCTAGAATGCTTTTGCCTTGTATGCGACTTGATACAACTCAAAACTCCCCCACTCCCCGCCCACTCCCGCATAAAATCTATCCTAAGGCTATTTACAAAGCTTATGTGTTTTATACTATAATCTAAAAATTTTTTTAAAAGGCATTTGATGTTTTCTATTTATTCGCGTCGCTACACAGGGGCTAAAACGAAGCTTTTAAAAGAAATTGACAAGGTGCTTTTAGAACATTTTGATTATACAAAGCAAAGCAATCTTAGCTTTTTTGATGTGTTTGCAGGCACGGGTGCAGTGAGTGCATTTTTTATGCAAAAGTCACAATTTAACCATTTTCTACTTAATGATTTTTTGGAATCTAATTTTATAATTTATCAAGGATTTTTCGCGCAAAAAAGATTTAGTCAAAGCAAACTTTTAGGCTTACAAAAGTATTTTCAAAGTTTAGAGCCTCAAACACTCAAGCAAAATTATTACTCTCAAGCTTTTGGAGGCAAGTTTTTTAGCCTAAATGATTCTAAATATATAGGCTTCGTAAGAGAAGAGCTTGATAAACTTGTAAAGCAAAGGAAAATTAACACAAAAGAATTCCACATACTCCTATCAAGTTTGCTTTATAGTGCTGATAGGGTGGCAAATACTTGCGGACATTATGATGCTTATCGTAAAAATGTAAGCCTAGGGGATAGATTTAGCTTTGAGCTCATTTTACCTTTAAAAACACAGGCAAAAATAGAGCTTTTTAAGACAGATTCTAATGCCTTAGTCAAAGCATTTATCAAACAAAAAAGAAAGCTTGATGTTGCCTTTATTGACCCACCTTATAATTCTAGACAATATAGCAGATTCTACCATTTACTTGAGACTTTAACGCAAAATCATAAGCCTAAACTCTATGGCGTGGCTCTAAAACCAAAGCCAGAGAATCTAAGCGAGTATTGCAAAAGTAATGCCAAAAATGCCTTCAAAGATTTAATTAAAAGTCTTGCATTGATTACTAAGTTTTTGGTAGTTACTTATAATAATACTTATGGTGCAAATACAAGGAGTAACGCAAGGATAAACGATGAAGAAATTGTGCAAATCTTAAAAGAATATGGTAAAGTTTGCGTTTATGAATTTGATTATAAAGCTTTTAGCAGTGGTAAAAGTGAGCTTAAGAATCACAAGGAGAGGATTTTTATATGTCAGATATAAGACAAGCTCTTTTATATGCAGAGGGTTTTATCCCTAGCCCCCTTAATTATATAGGCAATAAATTCAAACTTTTAGGGCAAATAATGCCACTTTTTCCCAAAGATATTAACACGGCAGTTGATTTGTTTTGCGGAGGTGGAAGCGTGGGGATAAACTTAAAAGCTAAAAATATTATCTTAAATGACAATTTAAGCGAACTTATAAGATTGTATGAAAATTTACAAACTCATAATATAGAAATAATTTTTAAGAAAATTTTTCATATTATCAAAGATTTTAAACTCTCTCATACTGCAGAAATGGGTTATGATTTTTATAAATGCAATAGTAGCAAAGGTTTAGCTCCTTATAATAAAGATAAGTTTTTACAACTAAGGAATCGTTATAATCAAAATAAAAATATATTTGATTTTTTTGTTTTGGTCATTTTTGCATTTAACAATCAAATAAGATTTAATAGCAAAGGTGTATTTAATTTGCCTTGTGGAAAAAGGGATTTTAACACTAATATGCAAAAAAAAATTAAAGCGTTTTGTTTTAAACTTACAAATCAAAAATATAAAGATTTCAAATCAAGATTTTAGAGATTTTAATCTAAGCCTCTTAAATTCTAAGGATTTTATTTATATAGACCCACCTTATTTTCTCGCTACCGCTCCCTATAATGAAAACAAAGCTTGGACTTTGCAAGACGAGCTTGATTTGCTAGAATTTTTAAGCTTACTTCAAGCAAAAAATATTCGCTTTGCCTTGTCAAATGTGATTTTGCATAAGGGCAAAGAGCATAAAATTTTACAAAATTGGCTCAAAAAACACTCAAATTTAAAAACCCATTTTCTAAATTTTCATTACACTAACTGCAATTATCAAACAAAAAATACTTTATCACAAGAAGTGCTTATCACAAATTATTAGGAGTATATATGCTGCGTTATGATTACTTTGGCAACACAAGCTTAAGGGTAAAAAATTTGCTTTATAATTTTGAAACTCAACTCATTTTATTTGAATATCTTTTTTCTAATGCACACAAAGAAGATATTTGGGCTAATGATTCTAAATTACAAATAAAATATTTAGAACTTTTAGAACAAAATAATCTTTTAGAATCTAAAAACAAAACCACGTATCTAGGCACAAAAGATGCAAGAGTAAATCCGCTCCATTAGAAGATTACCAACTCATCAAGAGAAAACAAAAACGCATTACAAAAGAAGGCTATGAATTACTAAATCTCATTAAAACTCAAAGCTATAAAATTAATAATAATTTCTTACAGATTGATTTAATTTCTTTACTTTTTTTGAAAACTACACTTTGTATTGATAACGAATCGTTATTTGTCAAATATTTAGAAGTATTTAAAGCTTTTAATGGTTCTTTAGATATTGAAATATTTAGACTTTTACCTCTTGTGAATAATTTTAAAAATACAGAGCTATTCATTCAATCTCTTAAAAATAAAAATTTATTCTCAACTTTATTTGAAGAAGATTCTATTTATAAGAATAATTTAAAATTATTTTTAAATGATTTGAATAAAAATATTTTTAAAACTCATTATTTTAAAACTGCAAAAGGAGAAAAAACTGCTTTAGCAATCATCAAAACCCTAAAAGAAGTATTTTTGCCTTTTATAAATTCCAAAGATTCAAAAATTTTAGAAAGGCTTATGAGTTCTGATGATTATTTGGATTTTAAAAAACTATATTTACCGTATTTAAGTAGGCAAAGCAAAAAAGAAGAAAAGATAAAAGATTTAATAAACTTTTACAATGGAAGCTTGAATGAATTTGGAGAGAACTTTTTTAAGTTTATTTTTAAGGCAAGAATACAGGCAAACCTAAATGACTACTTAGATTTAAACCGCAGATATTTAAATCTCACTGGTATTTTTGAATTTCAGTATGATAAAGTAGAGCTTAATACTATTTTTAAGATAATTTTAAAGCATTCAAAATATAAAGAAATTCTAGAAAAAATCGCACAAGATTCTATATCTCAAAATCTTTTAAGTGAATATTTTGATGATAAAGAATTTAAGCAATACTTCAAAGAATTAGGGATTGCAAAACCACAAGATATAAAAAATTATAAAGACAAACAAGACAAAGAAAAGCTTAAAAATCTCTTGCAGACTAAATTCGCAAAAACAAATATTATAGAAATTTTAAAGCTTTTTGAAGAAAGAAAAAACGATGCAAAGATTTTAGAAAAAACAACCACAGAGGCGAATGTTCCTACTATTTTTGAATATATCGTTGCAATTGCTTGGCATTACATAGATGATAGTAAAATTGAGAGAATTTTTGAAGCAAATTTAAGTTTAGATTCCTCTCTTTTACCAAAATCTCACGCTGTGGGAGGCAATGCAGATTTTGTTTATACTTATGACAATCATAGTCTAATGATAGAAGTAACTCTTAGCGAAAAAACTAATCAAAGAAGAGCTGAAATGGAAAGTGTTTCAAGGCATTTAGGAAATTTGCTTTTGAGCTTAAATACAAATTTGCAAAATCAAAGCTATGCAATCTTTATTGCGCCCTATTTAGATAAAAATGTATTGAATGATTTTAGAAGCAGGATACATTGTTATTTTGAAAACGATAGAGCTCATATTGAAGGAATGAAAATTTTGCCACTAAGCACGACTGATTTGATAGAAATCTTGCAATCCAATTTAAACTACCAAAGCCTTTTGCCTAAATTTCAAAAAGTGCTTCAAAGCAATGAAAAATGGGGAAGCAAGTGGTATAATGAGGAGCTTAAAGATATGATTAACACATTGAGCATAAATTAAAATCAACCCTTTAGCGCGTCTTTTTAAAAAGTTTTATAAATTCACTTTAAGCCCCTAGGGACTATCCCAGCTAAAAATTTTATTCCTATCAAGTTGTTTTAGCTGCTTTAGAATCTAGCACAAAATCAAAAATTTCTAAATTTTGTTTTAATGCTCTAGAAGCTTTTGGAATCACAATGCGTCAAAAATAATTAATATTCCTAGCAAATTTAAGGATTCAAAATATCTACATAAAAGAAAAATATTAAGAGCCGCGCACACCCTATTTTACACCCTTTTTTCTACAAAACTCCCTAAAATTAAAAGTCAGGGAATTTTAAGCATAAAATACAATTTCTTTAAACGAGCTTTAAAGCCATTTATACAGCTTTCCAATCTTTTCCTTATCGTCTAAAATTAGGATATTTCTTTTGTATCTCTTCTAGCTTTTTAGAATCCACCCACCAAGTCTCAAAACCCACTTCATAAATGGGAGTAATTTTTGGATGCTCTAAAAAATTCCAAAATGCTACACGAAAAGTTTTTGTATGAAAATGCGGAATCACATAATGTTCCCACAATAGCACTCTATCAAGCGCACGCACACTAATTACTAACTCTTTGTGATTTTTAGCTTGGATAATCTTAGAGATTAAAGCATCTACCACACTATTTCTTACTCCGACATAATTATGACTCCCCTTTATCTCTGCCACCTCACTCCCCCAAAAAAAAGCCTGCTCATTACCCGGCGATAAACTTTGAGGAAATACTCCTACAATCATATCATAATCAAAACTGCGCAAACGCTTAACATACTGCGCAACATCAACTCTATGCAATTGCATTACAATCCCTAAAGTTTGTAAATTTTTCTGAAAAGGAATCACAACACGTTCCATTTCTGGGCTAACAAACAATAATTCAAACACAAAAGGGTTTCCATCTTTTTGCAGCTTACCATTTTTAAGGCTATACCCAGCCTCTTTTAATAATGCTTGTGCTTTTTTTAAATTCTCCCTATTGTCTCCATTACCCTTACTTTGCGGTAAAGAAAAACTTTGCGTAAAAAGCTCTTGTGGCAAACTCCTCCTAAAAGGCTCAAGCAGCTCTAATTCTGCACCTAGTGGAATCCCAACACTTGCATATTCTGAATTCTCAAAAAAACTTTTTGTACGTGTGTATTGATTATAAAAAAGATTCTTATTGCTCCATTCAAAATCAAATGCAAGCCCTATTGCTTCCCTTACGCACCTATCGCTAAAAAAATTTTTGCGTATATTAAATACAAAACCCTGCATTCCGCTTGGTAGAAAATGTAAAAACTCCTGCTTTTGAATATCTTGATTTTTTAATGCAATTCCATTATAGCCTAGCGTCCAATTCCTTGCATTAATCTCTTCTCTAAAATCATATTTGCCAGTCTTAAAAGCCTCTAGGGCAATTGCGTCATTCTCGTAATAATCAATAGTGATTTTATCAAAGTTAAAATGCCCTATACGTGTTGGGTGGTTTCTAGCCCAATACTTCTCCACACGCTTATAAGTTATACTGCGTCCTGCATCAAAAGATTCTATCACATAAGGACCACTACCTAGTGGAATTCTTAAGAGATTCGCATTAAAATCTACTGCTTGATAATAGTGTTTTGGTAAAATTGGCAAGTCTCCTAAAATTAATGCTAACTCACGATTCTTATTGTTCTTAAAATTAAAGCGCACAGTGTATTTATCCACTACTATAACATCTTTCACATCTGCATAATAACGTACCATTGAGGGATTGTCTCCTTTTGCAATGGTATTAAAACTAAATTCCACATCAAAGGCAGTAATTTCTTTTCCATCGTTAAAGTGTGCGTTTTCATCTAAATGAAAGATTACAAAAGTATTATCCTTTGCCCTCTGCACTTGTCTTGCAACAAGCCCATATTGGCTACTTGGTTCGTCAAAGGAACGCACCATTAAAGTATCATAAAGCAATCCCAAGCCTTTAACACTCACTCCTTTGGGCAAAAAATTATAAAAACTATCATAACTTCCTAGTGCGTATTGTTTAATATGTCCTCCTTTTGGTGCATTGGGATTAACATAATCAAAATGCTTAAAATTCCTATATTTAATTTCCCCTTGCGCACTCAAAGCAAAGCCACTATAAGTTTGTGCATTTACGAACATTCCAAAAAACAGCAATACAAAAAAGAAGGATACAACAAAACGCATAGGAATCCTTAAGTTCAAAAATCAACGATTCATTTTAACAAATTATTCACAAACTAAGGGGTAATAATTAACATTTTCTTCACATTTTGCAATTAAACTTCCATAAAATTTTTCAAAGGAGTCTTTAATGACAAAACAATTTCGCAACATTCATATTTATCTAAGTTTGTTCTTCTTGCCCATTGCATTAATGTATGCAATTACTGGAATCCTATACATTAGTGGATTTGATCAAAATAGCTGGGCAACAGAACACACTTACACACTTACACAAAATATAGAGCAAGGTGAGGAAATTAATGCACTTGTGCAATATCTAAAAGATAATAACCTAAGCATTCCTTCAAACTTAACCCCAAAAACAACTAAAAATGGTGCATTAAGTATAGGCAGCACACATTATAGTGCTAGTATCAGAAAAAATGCAGATTCTACTTATACAATTAGAACACTTGAACGTTCTATTATGGGAGATATGATTATGCTCCATAAGGCAAAGGCAAAATGGTATTTTGATGTGTTAGCTATTGGGTTTGGAATAACTTTAATTTTGCTTTATCTCTCAGGTTTAATGATTACACTCTTTAATAGCAAGAAAAATCGCGGAATCCAATATGCGACAATTTTAGCAGGTTGTATTATTAGTGTTGTTCTAGGTGCTTTAAGCGTACTATAAAAGGCATTTTTAGTATTTATTAACCTTTGCAAAGTTTATAGTTTCATAATTTAAACTTAAGTTTAGTGCTTTATAAAACAACCTTAACATAAGTTAAAATATGGAATCCAAAAAGGATTCCAACCTTAAAAATTAAAAACTAAAATCCAAGAAACTTAACGCTGAAACTTAACGTTTAGATTCTTCAAATTTCTTTTTATCCCAGCCACCACCAAATGCTTTATACAAACCAATTGTTGCACTTAGAGATTCTAGTTTCGCACCTTCTTGTTCTAATTCCGCAGCAAAAAGCGCACCTTGCGTACTTAGGACTTCAAGGTAATTTGTATAACCCTCTGCATAGCGTAAATTTGCAAGCTCTAGTGTGCGTTGCAACGCATCAACACGTTCTTTTAAACTACTTAGTCGCTCACTTGTTGTTTGCACATTAAATAAACTTTCTCTAACTTCGCCAAATGCTGTGCGCACAGTCTGCCCATAAGTTAATAACATTTCTCTATATTGCGACTTTGCTAAATCCACATTTGCACTTGTTCGCCCAAAATCTAAAAGATTCTGTATGAAGTTTCCTCCAAAATTCCAAGTAGAATTTGAAGTTCTAATAAGCTCATTTAACTGCGGACTTGCATAGCCAAAAAGTCCAGTTAGAGAAATCGTTGGAAAATAGGCACTACGTGCTACGCCAATAGAAAAATTCGCCGCTTTTAGATTCTGCTCTGCTGCCTCAATATCTGGACGTTTTTGCAAAATACTTGATGGCAAACCTGCCTGTATGCTAGGAACATTTACCAAAGCTTGTGGTGCGTTTGGAATCTTATTTTCAAACACACCCTTACCATCACGTCCTAATAAGATTAAAAATGCACTTTGTGCAGAATTTTGCTCCATTAAAAGACTTTGTAACTGCGCTTTAACGTTTGCCATTTCAGACCTTGCTTGTTGCATATCAATCTCTGAAATCTTACCTGCTTCAAACTCTTTTTTACGATATTCATAATTTTCTGTGCGACTCTTTAACGTATTTTGAGAAATTTGCACTTGATTATTTAACGTTAAGACACCAAAGTAGCTCTGCATTACATTTGCAATCAAGCTCAAACGCACCATATCTCCATTTGCCTTGAGCGCAAGAAGTTTTGCTAAAGCACTTCTATTAGAATCCCTAACCCTACCCCATAAATCAAGTTCAAAACTAAGCACCGCACTAAGAGAAAAATCATTATAATTCTCCCTCTTTCCCAAATCAATATTTTTGCGATTCCGCTTTGCCTCACCTTGCGCTTTTAAGCTAGGATAACGATCGCTTCTTGCATAGCTCCATTGTGCACGTGCTTGCTCTATACGTTCCATTGCAACAAGTAAATCATAATTGTTTGCTAAGGCTTCTTCTACAAAAGCATTTAAATGTACATCACCAAAATCCTCCCACCATTTCTCTTTAATTTCCATTGCTTGGGTACTTTGTGATACCTCTTTAGAATCTGGAACATTAATTAAAGGCTGTGAATATTTTGGCGATAGCGAACAACCACTAAAACCTAAAACCAAAATTGTGGCAATACTTAAACTCACTTTGTAAATTTTAGGATTCATTTTTTCCCCTTAAATTCGCAATAAACTCACTAAAACGCGCAAAATAGGTATAAAATAAAGGGATAAAGAAAGTTGCAATAAATGTTGCAGCAATCATACCTCCAATTACACCTGTCCCTATTGCATGACGACTTGCTGCTCCTGCTCCTGTGCTAATTGCAAGAGGCAAAACTCCTATGGTAAAGGCTAAAGAAGTCATAACAATAGGACGAAATCTAAGGCGAGCTGCCTCAATTGCAGAATCGTAAATATCCTTGCCTTCCACTTCTCTTGCTTGCATTGCAAATTCAATAATCAAAATTGCATTTTTTGCAGAAAGAGCAATCAGCATTACAAGTCCGATATTAAAATAAATATCCGCATTTAAACCTCTAAGCCAAGTGGCAAAAATCGCCCCAAAAACAGCAAAAGGAACAGCTGTTAAAACTGCCATTGGCATAAGCCACCGCTCATATTGCGCTGCTAAAATCAAAAACACAAAAATTAAACCAAAAACAAAAGCAAGATAACCTGTATTGCTGCTTGCTTTTTCTTGATAAGAAGTCCCCGACCAAGCAATCGTATAACCCTCTGGCAAAACCTCTTGAGCCACTTCTTCAATAGCTTTTAGCGCATCTCCTGAAGAATACCCAGCCGCTGCATCCCCCATTAGCTTAGCCGATGGAAAAAGATTAAATCTTTCTAAAATATCTGGAGCAATGATTCTTTTAAAGGTTACAAGCGCACTAATTGGAACTAAATCTCCATTGCTTGAGCGCACAAACACATTACGTAAATCTTCTGGACTCTCCCTAAAAGCACTATCGGATTGAATATTGACCTTATAAGTTCTCCCATAAAGATTAAAATCATTCACATAGTAAGAACCAAAAGTTGCCTGCAATGTTGAAAAAATATCATTAATATTAATCCCTAAAGACTTTGCTTTTTGTCTATCAAGTTGCACATTATATTGTGGCACATCAGCACTCAAGGTTGTTCTAACACTTGTTAGCTCTTTTCTTTGTGTTGCCTTTTGTAGAATTTCTTGTGTGTATTTTTGCAAATTTTCAATAGAACCACCAGTTCTATCTTGCACATACATTTCAAAACCATCTGTTAAGCTAAGTCCCATAATGGGTGGTGGATTTAATGCAAAAATTATTGCATTAGGATTCCGCATTAGTTGCCCTGTTAAAGTATTTGCAATAGCTTGAGAATGTTGGCTATCCCCTTTGCGCAAATCCCAATCTTTTAACTTCACAAACGCAGCCCCCCCAAATGTCCTAACAGCACTTGATAACAAATCATATCCTGCAAGTGCCATAATGGATTCTGTATCAGGATGATTTCTAACCGTTTGCTCCATAAAAGAAGCAACATCAGTAGTTTTTGAGAGTGCCGTTGCAGGAGGTAATTTCATGGAAATAAGCAATACTCCTTTATCTTCTGAAGGCACAAGCCCAGTAGGCACTCTTGTAAATAAACCATAAGTGATTCCAATAAGCCCCACAAATAAAATTACATATAAAGTGCCACGGCGAATTGCGTGTGCTACTTTTTGCGTAAATTGCTGTGTGAGCCAATCAAAAAAAGTATTGAATTTTTTCACAATCCAAAAAGGCTTAGGCTCTTTTGTTTTTAACAAAGATACACAAAGTGCTGGGGTAAGTGTCAGTGCTACAAATCCAGAGATAATCACAGAAATTACAATAGTAATCGCAAATTGCTTATAAATTTCCCCTGCAAACCCACCAATAAACGCAACAGGAATAAACACTGCTGAAAGTACTAAAACAATGGCAATTACAGGGCTTGCAATTTCTTCCATTGCTTTTGTTGTAGCATCTTTAACAGAAAGCTTTTCCTCATGGATTAGCCGTTCAACATTTTCAATGACAATAATTGCATCATCAACTACAATTCCAATGGCTAGAATCAAGCCAAAAAGCGTTAAGAGATTAATAGAGAATCCTAAAATATACATTCCTGCAAATGCACCAATAATAGAAACAGGCACAGCTAAGACAGGAATAATTGTCGCTCTAAAATTCTGTAAAAAGAAATAAATCACAATCACAACAAGCACAATTGCTTCAATAAAGGTTTTGATCACTTCTTTTACGGAAACATTAACAAATGCTGTTGTATCATAAGGAATCGCATATTCTAAGCCATCAGGAAAATTTTTAGATAGCTCTTCAAGCTTTGCGCTCACACTTTTTGCAACATTAAGCGCATTTGCTCCAGGTTGCAAAAACACACCAAAAGCAACTGCTGGTTTGCCATTATAAAAGGCATTAACACTATAATCCTCTGCCCCCAAAGAGACTTTAGCAACATCCCTTAAGCGTAGAGAAGAACCATCAGGATTTGTGCGAATTAAAATCTCACCAAACTCTTCAGCACTAGTAAAGCGCCCCTGTGTTGTTACAGAATAAGTAAAATCTAAATCTTTTCTAATGGGTTCTTGTCCAAATGCACCCACTGCAAATTGTGAGTTTTGCTCTTGCACGGTTGCAATCACTTCAGCAGGGGTTAAATTATATTTAGTCAGTTTATCAGGAGCAAGCCAAATACGCATTGAATATTCCGAACGGCTAAACAATGCCGCATCTCCAACACCTGGAATCCTTTTTAACTCATCTAAAATATTAATCGTTGCATAATTTGCAATAAAAACTGCATCATGGCTTGGAGTATCTGAAGAGAGAGAATACACAGCAAGAATCGTAGAAGAACGTTTCTCAACAGTAACCCCCATTCTTTGCACTTCTTGGGGTAGCTGACTTAAAACTGCTTGCACTCTATTATTTACATTAATCGTTGCTTGGTCTGGATCAGTTTCATTAGTAAAATAAATATTAATAGATAGCACCCCGCTAGAAGTTGAAGAAGATTGCATATACAACATTCCCTCAACCCCATTAATACTATTTTCCAAAACACTTGCTACACCACTTGAAATCACTTCTGCGCTAGCTCCAGGGTAAGTTGCCTGCACAACAACTTGAGGAGGGGTAACTTGCGGATATTCTTCCACAGCAAGTGAAAAGATTGAGAGCGAACCCGCAATCACAATAATAATAGACATTACCATTGCTAAAACAGGACGATTAATAAAGAATTTTGAAAACATTTTATGATTCCTTATTGCCCATTTTGCTGCATTGGTGCTACTGGAGCACCCGAACGCAATTTAATTAGCTGACTTGTAATAATCACATCATTATTGCTTAACCCACTCTTTACCACTACACTATTTCCGATTATGTGTCCTGTGATGATATAAGCAGGTTGTGCCTTACCATCAACAATTTTAAACACATAGCTTCCTTTAGAATCTTGCAAAAGTGCATTTTGTGGAATTATGATGGAATTTTCTAAAACAAATCCTTCTAATTTAATGCGAGAAAATTCTCCAGGAACTAATAAATGCTCTGGATTTTCCACAAGTGCGCGCGCCTTAATTGTCGCGGTGCTAGGATCAATCACACTATCAAGAAAATCTATCTTACCCTCTTTTTCGTACTTATTTCCATCTGGTAAAATATAATGCACACTTACATTTTCTTGGTTAAGTGTACGCACAAAATAATAATCATTGCTTGGGATTGAAAATTCTGCATAAATTGGGTCAAGCTGTGTAATGGTTGTTAGCACATTATTGCCACCTGCTGCACCGACTAAATCACCAATATCATAACGTTTCATACTAATTTTTCCACTTGCAGTTGCCATCACATCGGTATAATCTAAGTTAATTTTAGCAATATCTAGATTAGCCCTTGCATTTGCGACTGCTGCATTTGCACTCTCATACGCAGACTGGGCAGAATCGTATTCTTTAGGGCTAAGTGCATTTTCTTTAAACAGCTTTTGCGCACGCTTCCAATCACGACTTGCAGCTCTAAAAGTCGCTTGAGATGAAAGAAGTTGCGCACGTGCCATATTAAAAGAAGCTTGATATTTAGAAGGATCTATTTTAAAAAGCTTATCTCCCTCTTTAACAAGACCTCCCTCTACAAAATGTTGTTCTAACAATGTCCCCTCAACACGTGCGTAAATATCCACACTCTGCAAACTTTCAAGCTTTGCAGGGAATTCAAAACTAACAGGAACATTTGCAGTTTTAATCCTATAAGTGCTAACTGGAATTACCATATTTTGTTGTGTTGCTTGTGCGTTTTTATCCTCTTTGAAACAACCTGTAAAAAGCAATACCCCACAAACTAAACTTAAAGATATTTTAGAAAATATTGCGGTAGTTTTTTTCATTGTTTTCCTCATCTAAAAATCAATTTTATAAACGATAACTACTAAAAACTTGTAATTATCATTACACAAAAAAGTTTGGAATTCTAACTAGCATTTGCTTAAAAGCAAGTTAGTTTATAATGAAAAAATTATCTAAAATGCAACCAAAAAAATATAAAGCAGAAATAAAATTTAAAGTCAAAGCGCACAGCTAAAACCTAGGAAAGTTTTAGCTAAATCCAAATTAAAATCTAAAATTAAAACAATAAAACTAGAATCAAAAATTAAATCCCAAAATCTCCTAACACTTAAAAGAATCAAGTTGTGTATTTAACATACTTGCCTTTTGCGCCATCTCTTTTGAGATTGTATTAATTATATGCACTGCTTCGCTATTATCGTTTGTGAGTTTATCCACTTCGCTAATTTGCTTTAACATTGTTTGCATTGCCTCAAAAAGCGTATTTGTTTTATCAAGTGCTTCCACAGAGGCATTAACAGCTGTTTCAAGTGATTTTGCGCTAGTCTCTAAAATTTCTGTTCCCTCTATTGAATCATCAGCGACACTTACAATTTTTTGAACATTCGCACGCATTGCATTATTAGAATCAGTAATGGATTGGATGATTGTATTTACCACAGCATTTACCTCTCCTAAGCTCTTTTGTGTACGTTCTGCAAGCTTTCTAACTTCATCAGCAACAACAGCAAAACCACGCCCAGCCTCTCCAGCACGTGCTGCTTCAATGTTTGCATTTAATGCAAGCAAACTTGTTTGGTCAGCAATTTCTGCTATGATCGTTAAAACGCCTTTGATTTTATCCGTTTCTTGTGCGCTCTGTTCCAAACGTTCGGCAATGTTGTGTTCAGTGCTAACATTTTCTTGCACACTATTTGCCACCTTTAATAATAACTTTTTAGTATCGGCTAACTGCTTGGAGGATTCTTGAATATCTTTAGCACTAAGTTGCACTAAATCTTTTGCTGCATTCAACATTTCTTCTATCTCCTTACCTAATTGCGCACTATTTCTTACAACCTCTACGGAACGTCCGATACGTTCATCAATTTCACTTGATGCATTGAAGAGTTGATTAGATTCCGTAATGTTTTGGTGGCTAATGCCTTTTGCGCTACACACAGTGTTTCTAATTTTTTTAATAAAACTATTAATATATATGCTTGCTTGTGTAATCTCATCCTCATTTTTAACCGGCAAGCACTTTGTTAAATCTCCATCTCCTTGAGACAAATCAAATGCCACTCTTGTAAGATTTGAAATAGGATAAAACACCCAGCGATTAAAGAGTAAAAGCAATAAAAATAATGCGATAACTCCAACACCCACCATTAAAAGAATAATTCTATTTTGCACTGCAGTGGAATCTTCCATTAGTGTGCGCACAGAAATTTGCATTTCAGAGACACCTAGCACATCACCTACTTGTGAAGTTGCATGGCACATTATGCATGCTTCTTCAGCTAGGATTGGACTTGCCATTAAAAAACCCTCATCATTCTCTGTCTCATAAGTCCTAATTAGCTCTTTTTTACTCTCAAACACTCGCAAAATTTCAGGATCTGTTGTAAATTCCTTTTGCAAACCCATAAGTTCAATAACATCTTTAGCCACAAAAATCTCTAAATCTGTGATACCATTAACTTTTTTTGCGCCCTCAATAAAACCATTAATCACTATGGGATCACCCGTATTCATCGCAACTTCTAAACCCTGAGTTAGCATTTCATTTAGTTGGTGCAATTCCCTCGTGGAGCTACTTCTAGCGATACTATCAAACCCATTTTGCAGATTATAATACACCATCGCCAAAAGCACTAACAAAAAACTCACAATCATTACAATAATCTTTGAACGGATAGTCTTTAGCATAGTTCCCTCCTAGTTAGCGGAATCCTAAATCGCAAAAATCCTAAAACCATAGATTATTATAATAAACTGCGCTAAAAAACTCATTAAAAATACAAAATTTTGCGTTAATTACAGCTTCATATTTAATTCTTGAGTGCTTTGATTACTTATTGGTAGTTCCACTTTAAATTCCACACCATCTTTTTCATTGATAAAAGAGATTCTGCCCCGCATAGAATCTAAAAGCATCTGCACCATGGATAGTCCAATTCCAGTGCCACTTTGCTTTGTAGTAAAAAATTTATCAAAAATTTTTCTTGCGATATCTGCACGAATTCCACCTCCATTATCTTTGATATAGAGTGCGCATACGCGCGCTCCAGCAATATTTTCTTCCATTGCACAACGAATCGTAATCTTTCCTTCTTTAATCCTTTTTTCTCTCAAACGCTCCTTAATTGCCTCAATCGCATTATCTATTAAGATAATTATTATATTTTGGAACTCACTTTTAATTGCATAAATTTTAAGAGATTTTTTATTCTTACAAGATAAGATTTTTATAGAAATATTATTATCTAAAATGCTATAAAATAAATCTAAAGTATTTTGAATTGTAATGTAAATTTCAAACTCTTCTTTATCTTCAGAAGGAATATAAAATGAACGGAATGTATCAATAGTATTGGACATAAATTTGATTTGTTCAGTCATTATCTGCAAATATTTTTCAAACTCCGCATCATTAAGAACTCCTAAAGTGCGCATTTCTTTTAGATTCTGACATACAAGATAAAGTGCATTTAGCGGTTGTTTCCATTGATGTGCAATATTGCCCAACATTCTTCCCATCTCTTCATCTTTTGTTTTTTGGGTAAGCATTAGGTGCTTATTTTGTAACTCTTCTTCAAGTTTTGCTATGTCAGAAATATCAATAAAAGTAAAATACAATGTTGTTTTTTGTGCAAATTCTAAAAAGTTGATGGACACCATAACCGGTATCGTAGTCTCTGCATTCTGTAAAACCATACGAAAATTTTGACACCATTTACTATGCTTCAGCTGATCAATTTTTTCTAAAACAAGACGCTTGCATTCCGTATCCTTAAAAAGTTCCAAAACATTGGTATTTAACATTTCCATACCAAAAAGCGCAAAAGCTGAACTATTGCATTTAATAATTTTTAAATCCTCATCTTGGGCAATCACAATCGCATTTAAACTACCCTCAAACAAATAATTATGTGCATAATCACTCTTTAAACGTTGCGCTACCTCTTGTTCAATGTGATTAGCAAGCTCTCTACTTAGAATCTCAACTGCTTCTCTCTTACTTTGAAGCTCATTCACTAGTGTTTCACTTTTTTTTAATTCTTTGCTTAGGTGTCTATATTGACCAAGTGCATAAATCACCGCCCAAGCCAAACAAACAAGAAGCCCAAAAAACAGAATTGCAAGTGAGTAATTTTCATTCCAATGTGTCAGCCACTCCATTCACAAACCTCTCATAACCCCACTTTTTTCCTAAATTAATTATACAACACTAACTGCAATTTTTATCGCTTTTAGAGTTTTTTAGTTTTTGTTTTGTTACAATCTCGGAATTTTTTAAAAGGTAACAAACAGATGACAACTGCTTTACAAACTAGCCCACTCTTGCTTGAAATTGGCACAGAAGAACTACCAGCAATTCCATTTTTAGCAGAGTTACCAAATATTAAGAATAAGTTTCAAAAAATCCTAGAAGCAAAGCGCCTAAATTGTGCATTTGACTTTTATTACACGCCTCGTCGCTTAGTTATCATCACAAAAGAATTTCCAAAATTCCAAAGTGCTGAGACTTTAGAATTTTTTGGACCGCCTTTAAGCCTTGCTTATAAAGACAATACGTTAACACCAGCAGCATTAGGGTTTTTTAAAAAATGTGGCATTAATCCTGTAAATGCACAAACTACGCAAAGAAATGGAAAAGAGGTTCTCTATTGTCAAAAAGATGCAGAACAACTCCCATCTAGCACATTATTAGAGGCAATCATTAAGGAATTTTTAGAATCCCTAAACTTTGGCAAAACAATGCGCTGGGGCAATATAAAAGAATCCTTTATTCGCCCAATTTCTTGGATTTTATGCCTTTTAGATTCCAAACTTGTCCCACTAAAACTCTATGGAATAGAAGCAAAAGCGCAAACCTATGTGCATCGTAATGTAAGCTTTGAGCCTTTTGATGTAAATTCTTTGGAATCGTATTTACAAACTTTAGAAAACAATGGTGTAATTTTAGACCAAAATGTGCGTAAAAGTAGAATCCTAAATGCGATTGCTAAGATTGAAAAAACCCAAAATATCAAAGCAGAAATTGATGCAAAATTACTTGAAGAAGTCGTAGCAATTACTGAATATCCTACCGCACTTTTTGGCGAATTTAGCACACATTTCTTAGAGCTTCCTGCCCCTTGCATTATCACTTCAATGAAAGTCAATCAACGCTATTTTGCTACTTATAAAGATGGGCATCTCCACAACGGGTTTATTCTAGTTTCAAACAGCTTAAGTGAGAATCCAAAAAAAATTATTACTGGAAATGTTAAAGTCTTGCGTGCGCGCTTAGAAGATGCGCTATTTTTTTACCATAATGACTTAAAAAATGGCTTTATGCCAGAAAAATTAAAAGAAGTAACCTTTGTTGAGGGTTTAGGCACTATGTGGGATAAAACAGAGCGAGAATGCCTAATCGTGCAAAGTTTGAGCGACTTGTTTAAAGAAGCTTTGCAAAAAGAGGAGGAAAATTTAGAACTAACTTTAGAGATTTTAAAACAAGCTTGCTTACTTAGCAAAGCGGATTTGATGAGTGAAATGGTATATGAATTTACAGAATTACAAGGCATTATGGGATACTACTATGCTAAAGCATTGCACTATGAAGAACGTGTTGGCGTGGCGATAAAAGAGCAATATTTACCAAACTCAGAAGAGAGTGCCCTACCTTCAAATCTAATAAGTGCTACCATTGCGCTTGCTTACAAGCTAGATAATCTTTTAGGGCTTTTTAGTGTTGGCAAAATCCCAAGTAGCTCTAGTGATCCCTTTGCCCTACGTCGTGCCGCAAATGGTATCATTAAAATCATTTTACATTTTAACCTACCTTTTAACTTAAGAGAGGTTTTAGAAACACTCAAAGTCCATTACAAAAATTTTAATACCAATGCGCTAGAAACTTTTATTTTAGAACGTTTAGATTCCATATTGGAGTTTAACCCATCGCTTTTACGTGCAGTTTTAGCCACAAATGAACGTGATTTAGTGCAGATTTTCAAAAAATTAAGTGCACTTGATAATGCCCTAAAAAATCAAGATAAGCAACTTTTAACACAAACTTTTAAGCGTCTTGCGAATATTACAAAAGAAGTGGATTTAAACAGCACACTCTCTATTAAAGAGGACAAGCTCCTAGCAAGCGAAGAAATTGAACTCTATAATAGCTTTAAACAATGCAAACTTGAGGAAAGCGATTACACAAAGCGCATAGAATCTCTGCTTAGCCTAAGCCCAATTTTAGAACGTTTCTTTGATAAAGTGCTTGTAAATGCTCCAGACGAAGATTTTAAAAATAACCGCAAACACCTAATCGCAAGCATTTATAAAGAATTTTTAAGTATTGCAGACATTAGAGAAATCAGTTTTTAGGAATATTTCTTGCAAGATTTTAAAGGTGTGAAAATTACACAAATTAGAGATGTAATTGAAGTAAAAAAGCAAAGCTTTGACGCGCAATGGCTTGGACGAAGCCTTGCCTATACACCCTATCAACCCCGCCCTCTAGATTTAAAACGTAAAGAATCCCTAAACTCTATTTACACACTTTCTAACTCAAACAATGAAGATTTTTTATTTCGCGCAAAAGAACTTGAAAAAGATGCTAGAGCCTTTATTGTGGAATCTCTAGAACTTGCGACATACCTTAGACGTTATGTGCGCACACCACTTATTTATGATTTTTTAATTTTAGATTCCTATCAACTCTTGGAAGCTCTTGTCTATGGAATCGATAGTGTAATACTCTACCCAAAATACTTAGGACAAAAAGAGTTAAAAGCCCTTAGTGATTACACGTTAAAGCTAGGGTTAGAACGTGTGTTCCACATAGAATCCAAAGAGGATTTAACCAAGGCAATTTTTGCAAAAGCAGACATTCTAAATCTCAATGAAAACTTCTCTCTTGTTCCGCTAATCCCTAAGCAAAAAATCCTTATTTCAACTTTGCAAAACACTCTAAAGGATTCTGTTAATTCACACATTAGCGCACTTGATGCATACATTATCTAAAAAAGCAAATTTTTAAGCACTAATTTAGAATCTTTTAGTTAGAAACTACATTTCATTTTAACTTCGGAGCTATTTATGTCATTAATGATTAATGAAGAGTGCATTGCATGCGATGCTTGTCGCGAAGAGTGTCCAAATGAGGCAATTGAAGAGGGAGACCCTTATTACATCATAGATCCTGAACGTTGCACAGAGTGTTTTGGATTTTACGATGAACCCGCCTGTCTCTCCGTATGTCCTGTGGATGCAATCATTCCAGATCCTGATAATGTAGAAACGCTTGAAGAGTTGAAATTCAAGCATTCACAGATACACCAAGAAGACTAAAAGCACATAAAAAATGGCGAAAATCACTGCCATTATAGACATTGGCTCAAACTCTGCGCGGATGGCGATTTTTGAAAAGACAAGCCATTTAGGATTCCATTTGCTTTATGAAGCCAAAAGTAAGGTTAGGATTTCAGAATCCACTTATGCGCATAATGGCTACTTACAGCCTATCCCAATGGAACGTGCTATTTGCGCACTAAAAGACTTCTTAAGAATTGCAAAAATCCATAAAGCGCGTAAAATTATATGCGTGGCAACTTCAGCTGTACGTGATGCTCCTAATAAAGCAGATTTTCTTAGACTAGCACGCAAAATCGGTTTAAATATCAAAGTTATTACCGGTGAGCAAGAAGCCTATTTTGGAGCACTAAGCGCACTAAATCTTCTACCTTATACAAGTGGAATTACTATTGATATAGGCGGTGGAAGCACTGAATGCGCACTCATTGAAAACCACAAAATTATTGACAAAATCTCACTAGATATTGGCACTATCCGACTAAAAGAACTCTTTTTTGATAAAGGCGACTTAAAAGGTGCAAAAGACTTCGTTCAAAACGCGCTTCTCAAACTCCCAAATCACTTTAAACACGAGCGCATTTTTGGAATAGGTGGCACAGCAAGAGCACTTAGTAAAAGTATCCAAAAGCGCATTGAATACCCCCTTGACACTCTCCATGCCTTTGAATACGACTTTTTCAGCCATGCAGAATTTTTCCGTGCAATCTACTCTGCAAAACCAAGTGAGCTTCCAAAACTAGGCATAAAAGAGGATCGCATTGATTCGATCCAAGGTGGAGCACTAATCTTCCATTTAAGTTTATTGCATTTTGAAGCACAAAGTATCATAACAAGCGGAGTTGGCGTAAGAGAAGGTGTGTTTTTAAATGACTTATTGCGCAATGAAAATGGACATTTTCCACCAAATTTTAACCCCAGTGTGCGCAACTTAAAAGATAGATTCCAAAAAAACACTTCCCAATCCAATGTACAAAAACTCCTAGCAATGCGTCTTTTTAATACCCAAGAAAATCTAGCTCTTATTCCGCAAGTCTATAAAAAACACCTAAGCATTAGTGCTGAACTTTGCAATATAGGAATCGCATTAAATTTCTACGAAAAAAGTAGTCATAGTGATTACATCTTATTAAATGCCCTAAGCTATGGACTAACACACCAAGAACGCCTACTTATTGCTACACTTGTGCGCTATGCATCAAAAAAGATTCCAGAATCCTTGCCTTATTTAGAACTCCTTCCAAGCTTACAAATCCTAAAAACTCTAAGCTTTTTTGTAGGCTTAAGTGAGATTCTAAGCCAAAATGAAAACCCTAGCAATTTCCACTTTATCCTATTTAGTAGTCTAAATGGTTACACGTTACAAATCACACACCCAAATATTTCCTATCTCGTGCAAGAAAGACTAAAAAAACTTCCTCTACCAAGTCCATTTTCACAGCTTGCACTCACAAGCTCTAAGGGGCAGTAATGCCTCAAACGCTTAACCTAGCGATCGTGCGCCTAAGTGCTATGGGCGATATTATCCACACAGCTAGTATTTTACCAAGTTTGTTTGATGCCTTAAAAGAACGTTATACGCTCCATCTTAATTGGATTATAGACTCCACATTTAGTGCAATTATGGAGGATTCTCCATATATTAATAGGCTAATCCCATTGCCTCTAAAAGAAGCAATAAAAACAAAAGATTTAAAAACTTTACTTGCAATGCACAAAGCCTTAAAAACAGAATCCTTTGATATTGTACTTGATATGCAAGGCTTGTTAAAATCTGCACTTATTGCTAAAACCTTAAATGCACAATCTATTTTTGGATTCCAAAGTCCTAAGGAATCCCTAGCAAAGCTTTTTTATACTAAAAGCATTGCAATCCCCTATTCTAGCCACATTCTCTTACGCAATGCCACTCTAGCCTTTGGTACTTTTGGTTTGCCAATTCCTAGTCTTGAGACTCTAAAATCTCCAAAAGATTTTTTAGGCTTTAAGTCTGCTCAATTTCCTTTCATTTCAAGCATCAAAAATAAAAAGATTCTTTGTGTGCTTGAAACTTCAAAACCTAACAAAACTTATCCCTTAGAAAAGTTTTTAGAACTCACAAAATTGCTAAATGCTAAAGGCTACACACCTATTTTTCTCTCCCAAAAACCAATTACGATTCCACAAAATGCACAATTTTACCACATACACAGCCTAGATTTAGCAAAAATCAAAAGCTTAGTTGCACAAATGGACTTAGTCATCGGTGGAGACACTGGAATCACGCATCTTGCTTGGGCGTTAAAACGCCCTTCTATCACGCTTTTTGGATCAACTCCAAGAGAACGTTTTAACCTAGACACCCCACAAAACCTCTCCCTAAGTGCTAACACAAATAATGATAAAAATAATTTCAACATTGCAACCCTTGATCCAAGCGCGATTTTTGAGCTTACACAATCACTTTTAGAAAAATCACTCTCAAAAACGTTTTCAAGGAATAATTTATGAAGCATTTACGCTTTAAAAAATTCTTTCTTTTTAGTTCTCTTAAAATGCTTGGGCTTAGCTTTTTGTATATGCCCCATTTCTTGCGCTTAAATCTTGCTAGGGCAATTGCCTACATCTTATACATTTTAGATTCCAAACGCAAATTTGATTTACTAAATAATCTAAACTTTGCCTATAATAACACACTAAATAAACTCCAAAAACAAGAGATTCTAAAAACAAATTATCTCAATTTGGTCTATAATAGCATACTTTTTTTTATGCTTTCTGTCAGCAGCAAAAAGAAGGTTTTAGACACCATTAGCTTTGATCAACCCAAGATTATAGCTGACCTTTTAGAAAAAGGCGAAAAAATCGTCTTTGTTACTGCGCATTTTGGTAATTGGGAATACACAACTCCAGCTTTTACTTGCACTTTTAACCACCCGATAACCGCAGTCGCCAGAATGACGCCTAGTGCGTTAGTAAATGCCTACCTTACATATGTGCGTGAGCGTTTTGATGTTGCGATTTTAGACAAAAAAGGTTCGGCTACTAGTCTAGTGCGCGCACTTAAAAAATGTGGTGTTGTTGGAATCGTAACTGACCAAAACACAGCTAAAGATGAAGGATTGCTTGTAAAATTCTTCGGCAAAAATGTCCGTCACACGCCAATTGCTTCTTTGCTTGCTTTAAAATATGATGCAAAAATCGTGCATTGCATTGCAGAATATTCCAAAGATTACCGCAAAATCCATATAAAAGTCCTACCACCCCTAGAGTTTCAAAAAACACAAGATTTAAAAGCAGATATCCAAGCCCTAACACAACTTCAAAGCAATATTTTAGAAAAAATTATCCGTGAAAATCCAAAAGAATGGCTATGGTTTCACAAAAAATTTAAAAACCAATATCCAGAAATCTATACGCATTAAAAACTATGAAAGTCTTAATCATTATATTAAACAAAATTGGAGATGTGCTACTAACTAGCCCCTTATTTCCTAATCTCAAAGCACATTTTGGAGAAAATTGCCAGATTGATATGCTTGTAAATGCAGGCACAGAAGGATTACTAGACACTACGTTACTAGGAACTATATATTTACTAAAACGTCCTAAAGGAATTTTTGTTGGATTAAAGTCCGATATTGCCTTGCTTTTTACCCTAAGGGAACAAAAATATGATATTGTATTAGGGCTTACAGGTGGGGAGCGCGCCGCATTTGCAGCTTTTTTTACAGGTGCTAAAGTACGTGTTGGAATCACTCCACATAGTTTTTGGACAAAACATATCTACACACATAAAATCTCTCACAAACCACAACACATCATAGAATCTAATCTTGATGCCCTACGCTTACTCCAGATTCCTATTCTTAGCAAATGCGTGTGCGTTAAAGTCGCTAAAGATTCCAAAGCTTTTAAAAATCTACCAAAAGAATTTGTGCATTGTCATTTTTTTAGTGATTGGCTATTTAAATGCCTAGAAGATTCCTTTTGTGCGCAAATTGTAGATTTTATCGCACAAACTTATCAAATCCCTTGCGTATTAACCGCCGCACCTAATGCTAATGAAATGCAAAAAATTCAAACCATACAAATCTTAACACAAAGCAATCCTATCATTTTTGCCGGTAATCTCTCTTTAGAAGAAGTTGCTTTACTAAACACAAAGGCTAAGGCATTCATTGGTGTAGATACCTCTATAATGCACCTAAGTGCTGCAAATGGAATCCCAACTTTTGCCTTTTTTGGACCAAGTTTTGCACAACTCTGGCATCCTTGGGATAATACGTTACAAGATTCCATTTTTAAAAACCAAAAAGGTGGAATCCAAATAGGAAAACATCGCATTTACCAAGAAAAAATGCCATGTGTGCCTTGTGGCAATGCAGGTTGTAATAACACTCAAAAAAGCGATTGTCTCTTAAAGCTTGATACAAAAAAAGCTCTCAATGCACTCCATGAGTTTTTATCCCCCTTGCTAAAGGATTCTAAAACGTAATCACAGAATTTTCGCTAAACAGCGCATTAAGTGTGCTCTGCATATTTCCCACACTCCCAACCTTTAACACATCAAGAACATTAAAATACCCCAAACAAGTCTGACAAGAATAAATTGCAACGCCCTTTGCTTCTAAACGTTTTAATGCCTCTACGCCCTCACTATCATTAGTGGCTAATAATACAGAACGATTCAACAAATATATTGCCTTTGGCAAGGATTCCATTGTTAAGAGCGTCCCTAGAAAATTCAGCATAAGCTTTCTTCCAAGCTCACCACTCTCTCCAATCACATCACTTTTTAATAATAAAATTTTTCCCATCATATCTCCTTTAAAATTGATAACACCGCTTCAAGCCTACCCTTCTCCCTTGCACTCTCTAAGAAGCTCCGAAAACGTTTTGGTATCTTAAGCTTACGATATTTTTCTTTAAATTCTTTTGGAATTGCAACTAAATGAACTTTAAAAGGAGCAACAAAGATTCTACCTTCTGACTTCTCCACACTCACTTTATGTTGCAGCACCACTGAAAAACTATTACTCTTAAGCATCTTTTCTAGTATTTCTCTTTGTGCGCGAGAAAGAAGAATTCCACAATGCTTACACGCCCTATCTATTTGCTCTACACCTCCCTCCCTAAAGATACAAAAAGGCTCTAAGGATGGGATTCTAAATAACTCCACATCTACAATTTCACTCCCAAGCTTCTCTAAACTAAAAGCAATTCCATTTTTGAAGTGCGTAAGCAAGGGGTTACTAAAATTCTTTCTAAAAGTATTGCGTAAAAATTTGGAATCTAAATTACTAAAATCCTCAAAATAAAAGATTTTTTCACTTTCTAAATACTTCAAAATCTCCATACGAGTGCTTTTAATCAATGGTCTGACCACCAAATAATCCAAAATCCCTTGTCTCTTATAACATCCTTGCATTTTTAATAAACTTGAACCCTTGCAAAACTGCATTAAAAACCACTCAAAAGCGTCATTTAATTGATGAGCAAGAATTAGATTTTGGTAACCCTGTGTGCTAATAATTTCTTCAAAAAACACATAACGTGCCTTGCGCGCCCTATGTTCAAAATCTGCAAAAATCGGTTCTGAATGCCCAATAAAACAACGTTTCTTATCCCAAAAACAAAGTGCTTTAGCGCGATTAACTTCTAAGCTAGATTGCTTACGCACACCATAATCTACAATCGCCACATCAAACATAATTCCATGTTGTTGCAACAAAAAATACAATGCTGTGGAATCCACACCTCCAGAAAAACCTAAAAGATTCCTCCTCCCCTTTAAAATCTCTAAAAATTCAAGTCTAAGCATATCCAATCACGCAACCAATCACATTTTCTCCCACCACTTCTGTAATCTTAACTCTATAATACCCAGCTTTTAATTCTTCATTAAGCTCTGTATCATTAATCAAAATCTCCCCATCAATACTAGGGGCAAAGCGCACATCACGCGCACTATAAAAATACTCCGATTCCTGTGATTTTCCTTCAATAATCGCCACAATCTCCCTGCCAACAAGTGCTCTTAAATCTGCCTTATACTGCTTTGTAAAAATTGCATCCATCTCCTTTAAACGTGCATTAATAATCTTTTGTGGAATCTGCTCCATTGTCGCACTCTTTGTCCCCTCTTCTTTAGAAAAAGCAAAAAGATTCATTCTATCAAATGAAAACTCTTTAATAAACTCACAAAGTTCAATAAAATCCTGTTCGCTCTCTCCAGGATGTCCTATAATAAAACTTGTGCGCACAAAACTATTAGAAGCCATTCGCATTCTATCTAGCAAATCTCTAAACTCTCCACTGCGTCCCATTATCTTTAATACATTTTTACTTATATGCTGTAAAGGCATATCAAAATAATTCACAAACACTTTAGAATCACAAATTGCTTGAATTAGCTTCTTTGAGGTAGTAGAGGGATAAAGATATAAAATCCTAGCACTTCTAAGCTCTAACCCATTCTCCA
The DNA here is from genome assembly GCF_019711685.1 of Helicobacter turcicus. Lineage (GTDB taxonomy): Bacteria > Campylobacterota > Campylobacteria > Campylobacterales > Helicobacteraceae > Helicobacter_D > Helicobacter_D turcicus. Next base: position 190,184 of record NZ_JAIGYQ010000002.1, on the reverse strand, counting down.
CGAGCGCATCAATCCTTTTAATAAGTTCCACAAGCCCATTTTTGACACCTAAATCACGCATATATGAGCTAGAATCTTGTGCAATAAAGCTAAAATCCCTAAAACCTCTTTTAACTAAATTTTGCACTTCTTTTAGTGTGGATTCTAAAGTGCGTGAATGCAACTTGCCCTTAAAAGAGGGAATCGCACAGAAGCTACACTTTTGATTGCAACCTTCTGATAACTTAATATAAGCATGGATATTTGAGCCACTAATCACACGTTTATTATTCTCATCTGCCAAAAACACGCCCTTACGACTTTGACAAATCTCCTCACCTTTTTTGCGTCTTTGAATCATCGCATCAATCTTATCATAATCCCCAACTCCTGTGATAATGTCAATCTCTGGAATTTCTTGCTTTAACTCCTTTGCATAACGTTCACTCAAACATCCACTTGCTACCAAAATTGCCCCATTTTTTTTGGATTCTAATGCATGCAGAAGTGTTTGAATGCTCTCTTGCTTTGCTGCTTCAATAAAACCACAAGTATTAACAATCACAACATCAGCTTCACTCACATCTTGCGTATTTTCATAAGAGCTTAGACACCCTAACATTACTTCACTATCCACTAAATTTTTCGTGCAACCCAAAGAAATTAAATGCAGTTTTTTGCTCAAAAAAGATTCCTTATTTTATAATGTTTGTAGGCGCTTTAATGCAGCCTTTACCATTGCGCCTACCTCATCATTTTCTAGTCCTTTTGTAGCCTTTGCAATCACATCATTTTTATATCCTAAGGACTCTAAGGCTAAGATAACTTGGTGCAAATTAGAATCCTCTGATGAGCTCACGCTCTTCTCTTGCATAAGCTCTAGCGACCAACCAGAGAGTTCTACTAAAATTCTACCTGCACTTTTTGGACCAATTCCGGGCACACGTTGCATGGATTTTATATCATTATTTTCCACCACTTTAGCAAAAGTTTGGGGTGTATAAGTAGAGAGGATTGCCATAGCCACTTTTGGACCCACTCCATTAATTTTAATAAGACGCTCAAATAAACTTTTTTCTAGCAACTCCACAAATCCAAAAAGCATTTGCGCATCTTCACGAATAATTTGCGTAATGTGTAGAGTTAGTTTCTCACCCACATTTTGTTTGATTTGGTTAGAAGATTGAATAGAAATAAACACTCCATACACAACCCCAGCACACTTTAGCCCAATATGCGTAGGCTCTTTACTAAAAATCTCCCCTTCCATTGCAATAATCATCATTTTTCCTTTATAACACTAACTCAATTTTATCGTCTTTATAAATCACTTTTGAAGGCTCTCCAGGCTTTGGAATGCACAAAAAATCTCGACTTGGTGCATAAAAAGTATAATGCACTTCATTATAGCCCACCCAGCCACTATCCACACTAATAGTTGCATCTTTTGTTTGCACATCTAGCCTTGCAATATCCTCACGCGCACTTTTAAACGTTCCACTTAGTTGATTAATCTTTTCTCTTTTTTCACGCAATGCTACAACACGCGCATGGTATGCTTCAAACTTTTCTAACAAATAGCTTGGTGGCTTGGTTTTGGTATTTTTATACTGCATTAGCACTTTACGCACTTCATCGGCTGTGTCTTTTAGTTTTGAGAGTTCCAAACTCTCAACCTTTAACTCTTTTGTTAAGCGGATCGCCTCTTTAATGCAATTGTTTTTTTGTGCTAAAAGTGCATTATACCGCTCTTTATTACTTGGGCTATAATCTGCTGCTAAGAAAAATTTATTCTCTCCTTTTTTCATATGGACAATGTGAATACTTTTTGTAGCATATAAAAAGGCATTAGAATGCAGAGTGTGAATAACAATCTCTTCAGCATAAATCTTGCCTCCATACATTTTACTAATTTCTACACGTTTTCCTTCAACAATTCCAGCTTCTAGCATATCAATTTGGACATTTTCACCCTTAATATACCCCTTATGTGTTGCTACTGCTACATTATCTGCATAGATTTTTGAGCTTTGATGTGTTAGCCCACCAATATGCACTTTTTTAGAATGCACAATCGCATCAGAGCCGACATTTCCCTCAATATTAACCTCTCCTGCTTGAATTTCCATTCCTTGCCCTAAGGCTTCTTTCATCGCATCTGCTTCTGTAATATTAATAACTGCTCCACTATCAATTGCGCCAATTAGAGAGCCTGTGGTCTTAAAGGAAACTTCTTGTGTCTCAAGCGTATCTTCTATACTTAGCACATCATCATTATAATCTAAAAGTCCTCCAATAGCACTTCTATACTCTATCTTAGTGGGATAATCCACAAGAGTAATACTTACAGAATCGTATCTCAAAGGGCTTGTTTGTTTCTCTTGCTTTGGTGCTTGTGGGATAATATAATCTCCTCTAATATTACGTCCGGGCTTTCCTTGTAATGGCTTTTGAAACTCACAAATCACCTCATTTGCTAAGACGGTTTGAAATTGTGCAGTAATATCTTTTTTAAAACTTAACTTTGCTTCTGTGCTAACAACTAAATTTACCCCACGTATTAATAGATAGCGCGTTTCTTCTTTAAGCGGATATGATAATGTATTCAAAAAATCTAATAATGCTTTCTTTTCACTCTTTTCATCAAAACATAGAATCTTATTCCATACTTTTTCTTTTTTAATTCGCGCATAAAGATTCTCAAAATTTCCTTCTTTAAAAGTAAAGCCAGAATGAAAATACAAAAAAGCTTCGCTAAAACTCTTATCTGTGCTTAAATGAAACTGCGTCTCCTTACGCTCCTTTTCTTTAATCAGAATACAATAACGTTGGGAAATCACTAAATTTGGCTCTAGCATATTATCGCGATTTTGTAAAAACTTATCAACGACGTCTTGTTGAATTTGTTCTAATTCATAATCATAAAGATTTTTTTTATAAGTCGTTATTGCTTGAAGCTCAAAATCAAAGGAATCTGCATCGCGATTATACTGCGAGGCGACTTGCTTAATAGCAAATTTAATGTCTTCACATTCATTAATATAATAAGGTCGAAATACACGCGAACCTTTTTTTAACATATCTCTAAAACCTTTTATGTAAAAATAAGCGTTCAATTTTAGCCAAATGTTGCTATAAGTTTAATTTAAATTTTTTGATTTTCACCCAAAAAAGAGATATACAATGTTTTTAAGAGGCTTTTTTACCAACTCTAGCGGAATCCTAACTTCTAGAATTCTAGGTTTTTTCCGTGATTTCCTAACAGCAAATACCCTTGGAGCTGGAATTTATAGTGATATGTTTTTTGTTGCTTTTAAACTCCCAAATCTCTTTCGCCGTGTTTTTGGTGAGGGTGCATTTAATCAATCCTTTCTGCCCGGATTTTTCAAAGCGCGCTTCCGTGGCGGTTTTGCACTTAAAATTGGGCTTATCTTTTGTGTAATTTTACTCCTTCTTTCTCTTATTGTTACACTCTTTAGTATGCCTATAACTAAACTTCTAGCTTTTGGATTCTCTGATGAGCTTATCACACTTACTGCACCTTTAGTTGCCATTAACTTTTGGTATTTGCTTTTAGTCTTTATTGTTACATTTCTTGGAGCAATGCTTCAATACAAGCGTAATTTTACTGCTTGGGCATATTCTCCTGCCCTTTTGAATCTTGCAATGATTATAGCTTTATTGTTAGTCCAAAACAGCAATGCGTATGATGCGGTATTAATCCTTAGTTATGCCGTTCTTGCAGGAGGAATTGCTCAGATTGCTTTGCATTTTATCCCGATATATCGTTTAGGGTTTTTGAAGCTTCTTCTTTGCGGCTTTAGAGAATTAAAAGATTCCGCAAACTCTCTCCATAAACAAAACAGAAAATCTAGTATTAATACTAGTGTGAAGGACTTTTTTAAGCAGTTTTTTCCTGCAATGCTTGGAAGCTCCACTGCGCAAATTGCTTCTTTTATTGACACACTTTTAGCTTCTTTTTTAGCTAGTGGCTCTATCTCCTATCTTTACTATGCAAACCGCCTTTTTCAGTTACCTTTAGCCATTTTTGCGATCGCCACTTCCACTGCCCTCTTCCCCCTAGTTGCAAAATACATTAAGGAATCTAAAGAAAATGAAGCAATTAAAACACTCACAAAGTCTTTTTGGCTGCTTTTAATCTTGCTTAGTATCTGCACACTAGGTGGAATCTTGCTTAGAAATGAAATTATTTGGTTGCTCTTTGAACGTGGAAAATTTATGCGCACAGATACGCTAATTTGCTCAAGTGTATTTGGAGCATATCTTATTGGATTGCTACCCTTTGGACTTGCGAAGATTTTTTCTTTATGGCTTTACTCTAAAGGACAGCAAATATTAGCAGCAAAAATCTCGGCAATCTCTCTGGCTATTGGCACACTATTTTCTCTTATTCTTATGCAATTTTTTGGTGCTATGGGACTTGCTCTTGCCGGGAGCATTAGTGGTTTTATAGTATTTTTTTTAACACTGCATCACTTTGGATGGCAAACGTTTTTTCAAATCCTATGGAATCCAAAATTCATTTTAATCACTTGCGGAATTTTAGTTTTGGAATCCCTCATAATTTTAGCCTTTAAACAATATATTTTTAGCCTTTAAAATTTATTCTTAACTTTCAAACTCTGCGCCATTAAAGAATTCTACAATGGCTTCACGCATTAACATAGGTTCAGAAATTACATTAACCTTACTTCTAAATTCGCTTGCACCCTTTAATCCTTTAGAGTAAGCATGTAAATTTTTACGAAACATAATTGCTCCATAATCCCCCCTAAAATCAATGGTACGTTCAAAATGTTCCAACGTCACACGTCCCCTTAGCTCCACACTCTCTTCTATAAACCCCTCTTTAATCTGTGCAAAAATCCAAGGTTTTTCTACCGCTGCTCTCCCAATCATTACTCCATCTGCTCCTGTTAGCTCTAGCACTTCTTGACTTTTTTTGGCACTATTAATCTCACCATTTGCAATAAGTGGAACTTTAAGATTGCACTTCATCAAAGCAATAGAATCATAATCAATACGTTCCTTTTTGTATCCATCTGCCCTTGTCCTTCCATGCACCACAACATAATCAACGGGTGCGTCATTTAAGGCTTTTGCAATTTCTAAAGGAATCTTTTGGTCAAATCCTAAACGCACTTTTACACTTAAATAGGGAATTTCACTCACTTCTCTAATGAGTTTTAAAATTTCAACTAGTTTATTTAAATCCTTTAAAAGCGAACTTCCACTGCCATGACTTGAAACTTTTGGAGCTGGACAACCGCAGTTAAAATCTAAAATAGTAATGTTATCTTTTTGCGTATTTAAAAACTCTACTGCTTGCCTAATAATCCCAAAATCATTACCTGCAATTTGTAAGGCAAAAGGTGTTTCAAGAGGAGATTTTTCTACCATTTTGAGTGTTTTTTTATTTTTAAATGCTAAGGCATGCACACTAATCATTTCACTCACTGTAATATCTGCACCAAACTTCTTTGCCACTTCACGCAAAGGTAAATCACTGTATCCTGCCAAGGGTGCTAACATTAATGTATTTTTTTTAATGACCGATTCCAAAATTAACCTTTACTTATTGAATAAAATTAGCGAAATATTAACAAAGTCTTGGTAAAATGCAACCACCTTAAGAGTATAAAAGGTGTCTCTCTCCCTGATTTTAACAAAATTTTGATGGAGAAGCATTATGGCAAATAAATGGAATTTCTAAAGCAAAAAGCATAGAGTAGGAATGCGGACAAATCACTCTAACTATTACTTTTAGTGATGAGTAGATTCTTTATCTTAACAAAAAGCTAACAATAGTCCATTAAAATTCTCCTACTAAATTGATAAAGGAATAAAAATGAATGGTATTTATAGGCTTAAATGTATTTACAAAGGACATTTAAAGGATATTTGTAGAAGTGGGCTCTCTGCAAGAAAAATTTTGCATACACACAAAATTGAATGCAAAAAAACAGCATACTAGGAATTTTTATGGGTCTTATAAAGATAACCTTATGTATTGCTATATTAGCAGTTTCAAGTCTAGCAAGTAGTTTCAAACTTCAAGGCACAATTGCACAAACAAACTCTGCAGATAAAACAATTGTAGTAGATTCCATTTATGGAGATAGTGTCGTGGTCAAGGTTTTGCCTAACACAGAAATTGATATGGATAATTGTGGTGTATTTGGGATAGACAAATACGGAACTTTTAAAGATTTAACTCCGGGGACTTTTGTGGAAATTAAATTATATTTTCAAGATTTCAACAATGGCAAAGCAAATCCAATTGCGAGAGAAATTGAAATAGAATGCTATAAAAATAGAGCATACTAAGCTTTATATAAAAATACAATTCCGGTTTCTGCAAGATCTTTATATGCTTCTAGACTAGAGATTGGAATCCTTTTTTGCCTTTTAAAAAAAAAGTAAATTTTAGTGCCAAAACTTTGAATTATTTTTAGGTTTTTTAAAAGTTTTGTAGATATTTCTTGTGGTTCTAACCTTGCGATTTTAGATCCCCTATTCAAATCTAAATGCACAAGCACCAAAGCTTCTACGCGTTTATTTTCTCTTAATGTTTTTAATGTAAATTCCACTGCCTCTTTACAATGCTCTTTCACTCCAAAAACACTAAAATCTCCATATAAAAATTGAAGAATACTAAAAGATTCCAGCTCTGTTTTTTTTCCAAAAATTACGCTCATCCAAATACTTCAAGCATTAATTATCTTCCCAACTTCAGCAAACTCTAACTTCTCATTTGTCAAAAGTGCACTTTTAATGGAATCCAAAATTGAACGATAATTTTTAAAAAATCCATAACGTTCATTTTTACAATTCTCTAAAATTTTTAAGACATCTTCTTCGCGCCCTAAAAGATACTCGCCCATCCCATAGGATTCTGCCATTTTACGCGCAATCACCTTCGCCTTATCCAAATCCACTTTTGCATGTGAGTAGCGTTCCTCAAAAAGCAACTCCAAAGCTGCAATTCCAGATAAATGAATTTTAATTTGACTCTCCATTTCATTTTGACTTAAAAACTCTTTATCAGCATACTTTAGCCCATCACTCATTAAAGTCGCTTTTTCAAAAGGTATTTCTAAAGCATACGCACTAAAAGCTTTTGCTGCTTGATAATATGCTAAAATCTCGCGCTCTTTATCGCTAAAACTTAGCTTCTTGCGCACTCCTAGCATAACTTTATCACGTACATTTAAAATATCCTCTTTGGTAATAACTTCTGAACCTCTCTTAATTGCGCATAAAGCAGCTTCGTTAATGAGTGAAGCAAGCGCAGCACCACTAAAGCCTACGCAAAGCTTAGAAACCTCCTCATAGTCAAAATCACAACGTTTATCGCGTGTATGCACCTTTAAAATTTTGATACGTTCTTCTAAATTTGGCAATTCCACAAAAATTCTTCTATCAAATCTCCCACTGCGCAATAATGCTTCATCAAGAGATTCCATATTATTTGTCGCACCAATAACAATTACACCAAAACTATCTTCAAAACCATCCATTTCCGTTAAGAGCTGATTGAGCGTTGCTTCTCTTTCATCATTGCGCATTCCACCCCTCGCTTTACCCACTGCGTCAATCTCATCAATAAAAATAATTGATGGGGCACTAAGTTTTGCCCTTGTAAATAAATCATGCACTCTTTTTGCACCCATTCCTACATAAATTTGCACAAAACTTGCTCCACTTTGGTAAAAAAATGGCACATTTGCTTCTCCAGCAAGCGCCTTTGCAATGAGTGTTTTTCCAACACCTGGGGCACCAACTAGCAAAACTCCCTTTGGTAATTTCACACCAAATTCTTGGTATTTTTTAGGAAATTTTAGATAATCAATAATCTCTTCAAGCTCATTTTTTGCTTCATTAATACCTGCGACATCCGCAAAAGTCACATTTGAGGTTATAGGCTTAATATGATGCAGTGCAAAAGCATCACTTGCTAGGGATTTTGCGACATTTGAAGTGTTAGATACGGAATCCTCTTTTAGCTTTGGTTTATTTTGTGCAACTTTACTCTGCTTAAAGGCAAGAACAAACAAAAGTATAATAAACACCACACCAAAAATTACAATAACCTCAATTGTATTGCGCCACAAACTCCACTCTTCTTTAATTTCTAAAGGAACTTTTTGCCCAAAAGCTTGTAAATCTACACTTTCCTTAGCAACCTTATAATGTTGTTTCCCTAGCGTAAAATACAAATATTCTCCTTTAATTGTAGCAATTTCTGGCAAGTTTTCTTTTATTAAACTTTGCAATTTTGTTGCGCTAATTAGCTGTGTATCTTGTTTTAAAACCATCGCACTAAATAGAATCACAGCTAAGATAATCGCTAGGATTCCAATATACAAAGCTTTAAATTTCTGCATAATTCTTATCCATTCTTGGGTTAAAATTTTCTATCTTTATCCAACTATCTTTTAAAATAGGTTGTTTAGAGAAGATTTGCACTTTATTATAATATTCATCAAAGCCTTGTGCAATAGACATAGAATCTTGCAATGTTACATTTTCAACTAGCACATTTAAAGGCATTTTTCTAGCGCACAATGCTTCTCTAAACTTCAAATTATTCGCCCTCACTCTTGTTTCAAGTTGATTTTTTCTTTCTCTTGCAACATTTCCATTAATTCTATCTTTAAGAAGGGCAGATGGTGTATTATCCCTTGGAGAATAAATAAAACTATGCAAATGCGTCAAAGGGAGTTGTGAAAAATTTTCAAATGCTTCCTTCCATATTTCCTCACTCTCGCCGGGGTGTCCAACAATAAAATCACTACCTAATGCAAAACCCTTATTACGTAGTGCATTAAATAGCTTTAAATCTTTTTCAAAAGTATTATAGCGATTCATTATTTTTAGCATTTTTGAAGAAGTGTGTTGCAAGGCAATATGTAAATGCCGCTCAATCTTTTCATTCTCTAGCACTTCCAAAAATTTTTCATCAATTTGCGAAGGCTCTAAGCTACCAATTCTTAGACGCTTTAAAGAGGAGATTGCGCACAAAGATTCCACAAGAGTAGCAATATTTAAACCAAAATCCTTACCCCAACTCCCCATATTTGTCCCTGTAATAATAAACTCGCTAAATCCTTTTTGTATTAAATTTTGCACTTGCTTTAGAATCTTATCTTGCGAAAAGCTTCTAGCCTTACCGCGTACACTAGGGATAATACAATACGAGCATACAAAATCGCAACCTTCTTGGATTTTAATAAATGCGCGACTTTTACCTACAAAATCGCTTAAAATCTCTTGTTCTAGTGCTTCTAAATTGTCTTTTAAATAAAACTTGGATTCCTGTTTTAAAAGCGCATTAATCCTCTCTTTATGCGAGTGTCCAAACACACCACTAACAAGCCCTTTCTCTAAAAGTGTTTGCCCCTGTGTTTGCACTCCACAGCCCGTAAAATATACTCTTTTCCCTTCATTTTGCAAACGATTAATATAATTTCTAACCCCACTATCTGCACCATTTGTAACTGTGCAGGAATTCACAACCACAATATCACTATCCTCTTCATAAGGCGTTTGTATAAAGTCTTTTAGCGCATTAATCATAACTTGCGTATCAAACAGATTTGTCCGACACCCAAAAGTCTTAAAATACACTTTTTGTTTCAACGTCACAATCCCTAGCTAAAATTTGTAGGAGGAATAACACCATCGCCTACACGTGCCGTTTTAAACGCCTCTTTATGCTCCTTTTTGCGCTTACCCTCATACACTGTTGTGCTAGGATATGCAATTTGAATACTTGGCTCTTGTAAAATTTCATTAATAATCTCGGCACTTATACTACTACGCAAAGCTAAAGTCGCATAAGCATTTGTAAGATACCATACAGAGATTCTAATCCCATTTTGTTCTAGTAGACTAAACACCCGTGGTTCTACATTTGTATTGCGCAAAGTAAATCTATCACGCAATTTTGCAAACTGCTTACGTGTGCTTTCTGTGTAGCCTTTTGCATATTTTCTGGCACATTCTCTTGCGATATGGCAAGCCCTTGCGTGATCGGAATCAAAAGTAATGGTAAAATCAATCCCATCCCACACCGTTTTCATTCCGCCATGCGTATAATTAGAAAACATTACGGTGAAGATAAAGTTATTTGGCACAAAAATAATTCTCCCAGCACGACGATTTTGTGCATAAGTTGTTAACGTAATATCCTCATAAAGCGTAATTCTAAGCACAGAAATATCTAGCACATCACCCACATACACTGCCCCATCTTTAATCACTTTGATCCTATCCCCTGCATGCACAGAACCTCCAACAACAATAACAATCCAGCCAAGCACAGACATAAACAAATCTTTCATAGCAATTGCTAAACCAGCCGATGCAAACCCTAGCACAGTAACAAGATAGCCCACATTATCAAGGTAAGAGAAAAGCAAAGTAATCACAATAAGCGTAATATTCAAAAAATTGATAATCTTATTTGTCGTGTAAATGCGCTCATTATCATGAATATACTTACGCACTCCAAGTTTTAGAAAAAAAGCAATTCCAATAAGAACCAAAATTGTAATACCAATATAAATCCCCTTAAAAAACTGCGCCTTGACCTGCCCCATTAGGCGCACTTTGTTCTCCTGTGTCTCCTTGCTAAAAATTTCTAAAGTCGTATTAAAAACCTCTTTTGTGGTCTCTAAAACAGTTAATGCATTTAAATTTTCCGCATAAGCCTTTGCAATCTCTTCTGCATTAGCAAAAAGGCAGTAATTTGAGCGACACACATTGAGCAATTCACTTTTGTTAGGTTCAGCTTGATAGATTTGTAACAAGCCCTTAAGCGCAGAATCTTTTTGGTTTAGCCATTTAAGATTACTCTGCAAACTCTTATAATTGGTATTTAGATTCTTTAACTCTTCATCGGCTTTTTGAATATAGGAATATGCACGCACAATTAACAGTGGATTAGTAACATTTGGCATTTCCTCTAATTTTTTTGCTTCTGTTAGCTCCCTAAAGGGCAAATCCTTGTAAATATCTAGCACTTTTTTTTGTTGTTGTAGTGCTGTTAGATTCCGCTTTAAGACACTTAGCTCATCTTCAACTGCAAGAGTTTTTGGCTTTTTTTCTAGTTGTGTGATTGCCTCTTGTGTATGCGCTAGATTCGCTAAAACTTGCTGATAAGATTGGTAGTTTGAGTAACGTTTCATCCATGCATTATTAGTATCCTCTAAAAAGCGGTTAGCATTGGTAATTTCTAATTCTAGAGATTTTATTGTTTTGATGTCCTCAACAATCGCACCGAATGCGACACTACATACAAAAAGAAAAACAAAAATTACAAAACGCATTAAGCAAACTCACTTAAAATATCAAGCACTAGTGCTTTTGGAATATCATCTTTAAAACACACTCCACCAATGCCCTGTGGTAGAACAAATTTAATGCGAGAATTAAGGCTTTTTTTATCTAAAAAAAAGCTTTCATAAAAAGATTCTACATTTTTAATTGCATAACTTGTTGGAATCCCAAATTTTTCTAGTAGTGCTTTTATGGCATCAAACTCTACTTGATTGATTAGACCAAGCGCAAGTGCAAGGGTATTTGCCATCACCATTCCCATTCCAACTGCTTCTCCGTGTAAATATTTGCCATACCCGCTTTGGAGTTCTATACTATGCCCAAAGGTATGCCCATAATTTAGTGCCGCTCTAATCCCCTGTTCTTTTTCATCTTCTCTAACAACTTGAGCTTTAATACTCACAGCCTTTTGAATCACTGCTAAAAGCGCGCACTCATCACCAATATTAAGATTTTCTAATACCTTAAAAAACTCCCTATCAAAACATACAGCCATTTTTATAATTTCTGCAAATCCAGCACTTAGTTCTCTTTGTGGAAGAGTGCGTAAAAATTGTGAGTTAATATACACAGCTTTTGGTTGGTAAAAAAGTCCAACAAGATTCTTACCAAAAGCATTATTAATTCCTGTTTTCCCTCCAACACTAGAATCTACTTGCGCTAAGAGTGTTGTTGGAATCTGAATAAAGTCAATCCCTCGCATAAAGATTCCAGCAGCAAAACCCACCATATCCCCAATCACGCCCCCTCCAAAGGCAATCATTAAGGACTTTCTATCCAAGTGGTGATTAAATGCTGTTTCCAAAATACTCTCCACACTTTTAAAATTCTTATAAACCTCACCATCTGGAATGATATGACAATACACCTCTCTTGCTTGAACTCGCCCTAAAAGTGTTTGCAAATGCAACCCAGCAATTTTTGGATTTGTAACAATTAACACTTTTTTATCTAATATGAGTTTAGGTAAATCTCCAAAATAAATTTGATAGCTACTCTCTTCACCTTTTAAAGAAATATCAAGAGAATCCACATAAGTTTTTGAGAGATTATCTAAATCTGCTTCTAAGCTCTTATTCACGCAATTTGCCTTTTCTTGAAATTTTTCTATATAATATGAAGTTTATTCCTATTTTAACATTTTTTTGTTTTATCTATCCTTATTATTTATGGCATTTTTAAGGAGAAGCTATGTTAAAAGCGTGGGTTTTTCTCATACTTGCGATTATATGTGAAGTCTTTGGTGTTTCTGTTATGAATTACTCACAAGTTGGAAATGAAATCTTTATGTATGGCTTTATGTTTGCAATGATTGGTGTGGCATATTATTTTATGTCTATCTCTATCCGCACAATTAGTGTGGGAGTTGCTTACGCAATTTGGGAGATTGTTGGGCTTAGCCTTATTACAATTATTGCTATTTTCATCTTTGGAACTTCACTAAAAGCGCAAGAATACATTGGTCTAGCACTCGCTATTCTTGGAATTACTCTTGTAAATTTAGGAGAAGACCATAGACATGGCAAAAAGCAAAAGACGGAGGAGAAACTGGGATAGAAAATGTTTAACATCTACTTGCTTTATGTTGTTTTGGCTGCAATTTTAGACATTATTGCAAATCTAGCACTTAATAAATCTGATGGATTTAGAAATTTTAAATGGGGATTACTAGCAATTTTATTGGTATGGCTTGCATTTTATCTACTGACTTTAAGTCTAGAAGGAATGAAACTAGCAATAGCTTACACACTTTGGGGAAGCATTGGAATCTTAGGAACAACAATAGGTGGCTGGTATTTTTTCAAACAAAGATTAAAACCCATTGGCTACATTGGAATCCTTATTATCATCATTGCAGTTATTACACTAAAAACAGCATGACCGCAATCCTTTTTATTTATTTTTCTAAAAATTATTCTTATTATTTTTTTACAATAAAATAGTAACTTAAACTACAAAAGGAAAGTATTTTTATTGACAGGTTTGCCCCTTGTTTTTTCTATAATTCTCTGCTTTTTATTTTTGGAGGTTAATATGAGTTTTATGGATGCAGTAAATAATGGTTATAGCAAGATGTTTGGTATAATGGGAAGGTTAGCAGAAGTGAATATGGTGGTTTAGGATTGCTTGGATTTACTTATTTTGGATTTGTTTTTATATTTATATTCTCGTTATTCTTTGATTTAATACATGAGCTTTAAGTTCTCTAATAGTTAGACTACTAAACGATAATTGCATTATATTGCTTTGTCTTTCTCTTAGTATTAGTGATGAAGCTAATTATAATACTTCTTTTAGGGAATAAAATTATTTAAATTGTTGGAATTTTTACAAAAAGTTTTTTAGTGACTACTTTTGCAAGAAGGTAATTGGTAGAATAGCAAATGCCATTCTATTTATGGCGACTATAAACACTACTCTAAAAAACAGAACAATTTAATTACGATTTTCTACAATGGTATGTGGATTTGCATATCCATTTACGATTCAAAAGACATCTATAAATACAATCACTTGCCCAAACAAAAATCACTAAACATCACATCTAGCATTTGAGAATACTCATAGGGTTTGGTAATGGACGCAATTGCGCTTAATGCTTCATTTAAATGAAAGCTAAAGAGTTCTAATTCACCATTTTCAAGAGGTTCAAGTGAGTTTTTTAGCGCATTAATACAATTTTGCACCGCTTGGAATTGATATTCAGAAACTAGCAAAAGCGATTCTATATTTTCATTTGCATCTAAAAGTGTTTCAAGCTTAGCTTTAAATTGCTCAAGCAAGGAATCCTCACTATATAAATCTCCTTTCAAACTTAATAGCAAAGGATTAAACTCTTCTAAAAGCTTGGAATCTAACTGCATCGTTAAGTCTGTTTTATTAATTAAAACTAAAATCTTTTTTTGTAGCTTGTAAGTTTTTAAAAGCTCTATAATTTGTAAATCTTCTTTGCTTAAAGGGCACGAGCTATCAAAAATAGCAAGAAGTAAATCGCTCTCATTTGCTCTCTCAAGACTTCTTTTAATCCCCTCATTTTCAACTACATCTTCACTATCTCTAATCCCAGCAGTATCAATAAGACGCAATAAATGCCCACCTAGCAAAAAATTTTCCTCAATGCTATCACGCGTTGTGCCTGCAATCTCACTTACAATGGCGCGATTATTGCGCAAGAGCGCATTAAGAAGAGAGCTTTTCCCAACATTTGGTTTGCCAATAATACAAAGTTTATAACCCTCAAAGAGCATTCTTTTATTTTGAGATTGTTCCAAAAGCGCATTGAGTTTTTTTAAAACTACTTGCAATTTTTGTTCCAAATGTTCTAGAAAATCCTTTGGCAACTCTTCATCTGCATAATCAATAAACACTTCGCTATGCGCTAACAAGCCAATAAGAGTTGAGCGCAAATCTTCACAAAAATCGTGCATTTCTCCTTTTAAGTGGCGCATTAGCATTTGATGTGCATTAGCATTTTGAGAATCAATAAGTTTCGCGACTGCTTGCGCTTGAGATAAATCAATGCGACCTCCTAAAAATGCACGCTTTGTAAATTCTCCGGGATTTGCAAGTCTTGCACCAAACTTTAAACACTCTTGTAAAACATTTTGTGCAATAAAGCTCCCGCCATGACATTGAAACTCAATTACATCTTCTGTGGTATAACTATTTGGAGCCTTAAAATATAACACTATACATTCATCCAAAAGCGCACCATTTTCAAAATAAATCTTAGTAAGCTTTGCAATGCGCGGTTTAATAAAATTTTCAATATCCTTAAAGTCAAATTTGGCGAGTTTTGAAGCAATAAATAACGCATTTTTGCCACTTAAACGTAAAACATTTAAAGAAGAACGTCCATAGGTTGTAGCAGAAGCAACAATTGTATCGTTATCTAACATCTTTTAGGAATGGTAAAAAGCGTTAATAATAATATAGCGCTCCCCTTCACTATTTATACGAAAAGAAACATATTTATCTGGAAATTGCTCTCTTAGTTGCTTTAAAGCAATATGCGCTAACACACCATCTAAAGGCTTCGTTTGCGCCTTACCGGTTAATTTTACGCTCTCAATAGTTGGTAAGAGATAATTAGCAATCATTTCTTCTTGATTGCGCAAAAATTCGGCAATCTCAAGACGAATCATTAAACCATAAATATGATTTACCCAATTAAATATTAAATATGAAATTGCCTTATAGCGATAACCTTCTTTTCCAATTAAGAGCGCAGAATCCTCCCCGTCAATTTTCACATACAATGTATTTTCATCATAAGGTTCAACAATAACACTATCAAGCTTGTAAGGCAACATTGCTAAAAGCTCATCAAGCTCTTTTTGCACGACTTTTGAAATTTCTTGCAATTCCTTTTGTGTAAATGCAGGTTTTTTGCCCTTTTTATCATATTCTTTTTGCATCTCTCTTTTAGATTCTATTGCCTGCTCACAATTTATAGAATCTTTTTTTAAAGTTTTAACAAAATCATAATTCTGAGGACTTTCAGGCATTTTAGATTCCGCATTCTTAACTTGTGCGCAAATCACAGCTTGTTTTCTACCAAGCCCCAAAAATCCTTTAGATGGATTTTGAATAATCTCATAGTCCAAATCCACCACAGAACAATTAAATGTCTTTGCAGCAACTATTAACGCATCTTCTAAAGTCTGAGCTTCTATCTTTTTCATTATCATACTTTATGTTTATGTTCGGCAATTTCTTTAGCTTTTTTGCGCTCTAAAGATTTATTAATTAAAAGTTGCTGCAAGATTGAGAATATATTATTTACAAACCAGTAAAGCACAAGTCCTGAAGGAAATGTGACAAAGAAAATCGTAAAAATTAAAGGCAAAAATTTAAAAATTTTCTCTTGCATGGGATCACTAAATGCTGTTGGTGTCAAATGCTGTTGAAGATACATTGTTGCACCCATTAAAATTGGCAACACGTAATAAGGATCCATTACGGATAAATCTGTAATCCACAATAGCCAATCCGCACCTTTTAGCTCAATAGCATTAAACAAAACACGATAAATTGCAAAGAACACAGGGATTTGTAAGAGTAAGGGCAAACATCCACCCATCGGATTTGCACCATGTTTTTTATATAAATCCATCATATGCACTTGTAGTTTTTGTGGCTCACCTTTATATTTTTGTTGCAATTCTTTCATTTTTGGAGCAAGGTCTTTTAACTTTTGCATTGACACCATTCCCTTGTAAGTCAAAGGATATAACACGATTCTAACAATAAGCGTGAGTAAAATAATAGCCCAACCCCAATTTCCACAAAAATCATAAAGCTTCTCTAGCAACAAAAATAATGGTTTTGCAAAAAATGTAATTACGCCATATTCCACAATGTCAGTTAGAATAGGGTTAATAGATTCTAACAAGCGGTAATTCTTTGGACCAATATAGCCCTCTAGTGCTAACTCACCATTTCCACTAATAAAGGGCATTGGGTCTTCATCAGCATTGCTTAAAATCGTTGCACTTAACCCCTTTTCATTAAATAATAGTGTCGCATAGTAACGATCTACTGCTGCTAAAATCTTAGCGTTAGAGAAATTCTCCTGCCCTTGTGCATCTCCATCTTCAATAGTAGTAATCGTATTATCTACTTTTTTGACAATCACGCCTTTAAAGACAAATTTATCATTTTCCACGCTTGGACGCATTCCTGGAGAAACAAAATAAACATGGTTTTGTGGAATTTTAATGGTCGCTTTGTAATAGCCATTAGGATAGAAAGTTAGAATCTTTTGCACCCTAAAACCATTTAGCTCTTGAGTAAGCGTTAAGCTTTGTGGAGTGTCAGCAAGTTTTAAATGACTAACACTTGCGATATAAGAAGAATTTAGCGCCTGATTATTTAACACAGGATCAGAAAACCTAATTTCTAAAATCTTTGGATTGTTTTGGTTTGCTACACTATCTAGAAATAGAGAAAGGGGTGCGGAATTCTTACGATATTTTTCCTCTTTTAGTTCCACTGCCATAATTCTACCTAACTTGTCAATTTTATAAGTAAAACTTTCTGCTTCAATAGTTGCAATCACTGCAGAATCTTTTACTACGCTAGTATTTGCGAGTGTTGCTGTATTAGTTGGTGTAGTCAAATCTTGTGTATTCGGTGTGCTTGGAACATTTTGTGTAACTTGAGCAGATTCCATTTTTGTTGCATTATTTTCGGCAAGACTAGGTTGGTAAAAATAACTATAAGGCACGAAAAATATGAGGGCTAAGACCACTGCAATCATAATTCTAGTTTGAGAACTTAATTGGTCAATTTTGTTAAACACGAGAAACCTTTGAATAGTTTTTAATGATTTGAAACATTTGGGGTTTAATTTTCAAAAAAGTGCTATTTGGAATATTATAAGAAAGACAATTTAACGTATTGCTAGGGATTAACCAGTATTCCACTAAACAGGGTTTAAAAACATTAACTTGTAAGGATAAAAAAGCACTAGGATAAACAATGCCTCCTTTAAAAAATTGATTGCAAGTTAGAATTCTACTTAGTGTTTTTAAAGTCGCAATCAAAGGATTTTGGAATAAATATGTCTGCTTAGCATATTCTGAACAACTAGGATAATAGCGACAATTCGCTCCTAGCAACGGAGAGATATAGCACTGATAACTCTCAATTGCAAAAAGACAAGCTATTTTTATCATATTTCTTCTTCTTAAACTAAATCAAGCCGTATCAATGCGTATTTGTAGCTGTTTTGCAAGGTTTTATATACGACTTTATCTAACCCATCTTTTGCTAATAAAACCATATCTCCACCTCTTAAATCTAGCATAGACTCTCGATAAATAGCACGTAACCTACGTTTAATACGGTTACGACGTACTGCGTTACCCACTCTTTTTGACACAGAAAATCCAACTCTTCTTTGTCGTGCATCTTCTCTAAAAAATAGGATAAAATGAGAATTATGCCATCGCTTTTGACTCTTATAAACACGATCGAAATCTTGTTTTGTATTCAGTGTTACCAAGACATAATCCCAAACCTAGACTGCTAGTCTTTTTCTACCTTTTGCGCGTCTAGCGTTGATTATCTTACGACCATTTTTAGTCTGCATTCTTACTCTAAAACCATGTGTGCGCTTACGCGGTGTATTATGCGGTTGATATGTTCTTTTCATTTTTGTTTTAAACCTCTTTTAAAAATAGACGCCGATTCTAGCGCAAATTTACTTAAAATTAGATTTATTTAACACTCTCTTCTAATCCACAAGTCAATGCAACTGCGATAGCAGCGACTAAATCACTATCATCTCTACTCTCTTGTGGCATTAGGCTTTCCACCTTCTGTTCCAAATACGAAGTGTCAAAATTTCCACGCCTAAAATCTTTGTCATTACAAATATTAATCAAAAATGGTATTGTAGTTTTCACTCCACGAATTTTAAATTCATTTAATGCACGCTTTAGCTTTTTGACAGCTAAATCATAACTTGTTGCACGTACGATGAGTTTTGCCACCATAGAGTCATAAAAAGGAGGAATTATAAAATCTTTATAAATATAACTATCCACACGCACAAAAGGACCCAAAGAGGGATAATATGCCGTAATTTTCCCCGGATTTGGCACGAAATCATTATGCACATCTTCAGCATTAATTCTAGCTTCAATCGCAAATCCTTGAATATGCACATCACTTTGAGTAATATCCAAAATCTCGCCGCTTGCGATTCTAATCTGGCGACCAATAAGATCAAATCCTGTAATCTCCTCTGTCACGCCATGTTCAACTTGAATCCTTGTATTCATCTCCATAAAATAAAAATTGTTATAATCATCAACTAAAAATTCCACAGTTCCAGCATTTGTGTAGTTCGCAGCCCTTGCAGCACCCACTGCCACACTCCCCATTCTGCGACGTAAATCTGTACTCATCGTAGGACAAGGAGCAATTTCAATTAGCTTTTGATGTCGCCTTTGAATTGAACAATCACGTTCAAAAAGATGAATTACATGTCCATAATTATCCGCTAAAATCTGAAACTCAATATGACGTGGATTTTGAATATATTTCTCCATAAACACATCTTCATTTTTAAAAAATGTCAATGCCTCTCTTTTGCATGCTTCAAAAGAACTTTCTAAATCTTTTTCTTCCCAAACAACACGGATTCCACGTCCTCCACCTCCACTGCTTGCTTTTAAAATCACTGGATAGCCAATTTTACGAGCAATTTTTTGGATTTCATACAAACTTAGAGTATTAAGCGGTTCAGTTCCCGGAACAACAGGAATTCCATTTGTAATCATTAAATTTCTAGCAGCATTCTTGTCTCCCATTTTAGCAATAACTTCACTATCTGGACCAATCCACACAAGCCCAGCTTCCTTGACTTTTTTTGCAAACAAAGCATTTTCACTTAAAAATCCATAACCCGGATGAATTGCCTCTGCTTCCATCTCTTTTGCTGCTTGAATAATCAAATCTGAATCCAAATAACCCTTAATAGGATCCTCACTAATTGCATAAGTGTGTGTTGCCATCTTCACATGCATACTATCCCTATCTGCATGCGAGTAGATTGCTACAGATTCTATATTTAGATCATTACAAGCTCTAATAATACGCACGGCAATTTCACCACGATTTGCAATTAAAATTCGTCTAAACATCATCACTCCAAATAAGGTAATTTTAAATTCTATAATTTTATTTTTAATGCTTTGTTAAAGTTTTGTAAAATTTGAAAAAAAGCGTGTAAATATGCTACAATTTGCGCACTTTTACACATTATGGGCATTTTATGGAATTTCTTTATGCAATCATTTTAGGCATCGTGGAGGGCTTAACTGAATTTTTACCAATCTCTTCAACAGGACATTTAATCTTAACTTCAAAACTACTAGGTATCCCACAAGATGCATTTCATAAAACTTTTGAAGTTGTAATCCAGCTAGGTTCAATTTTAGCAGTGATTTTCATCTTTTCTGAAAAGCTTTTCAAAAAGAGTTTGCATTTATGGATAAAACTTGGAATCGGATTTTTACCTGCTGGGACTTTAGGATTCCTATTTTACCCCTATATTAAAGCACTTTTTGCGCCAATTACAGTATCTATTATGCTCATTTTGGGCGGAATCGTTTTTATTGTGTTAGAGATGTATTACAAAGAAAAAGAATACCATACCACAGATGTGAATGCTATCTCTTATAAACAAGCTTTATTTATTGGGCTTTTTCAAGCTTTAGCAATGATTCCTGGAACTTCACGCAGTGGTGCGACAATTATTGGTGGATTACTTTTAGGTTGCAATCGCAAAGTCGCCACAGAATTTTCCTTTTTACTTGCACTGCCTACAATGATTGTAGCAAGCACTTATAGTCTTTATGAAAATCACGAAGTGTTAAACCTTGAGAACATTTTAATTTTGGGAGTGGGGTTTATTGTTGCTTTTTTTAGTGCCTTACTTGCTATCAAGCTCTTTTTAAATTTTGTTTCCTATTTTAATTTTATTCCCTTTGGAATCTATCGTATACTATTAGGAATCGTGTTTTTATTCTATCTAGACATTATTTAATGTTTCTACTTCTTTGACTTGCGCTTTAATCAACGCACTTTTATCCTGTAATTCTATAACGGAATCCAAATTTAAATCTGCAAGTTTTTTAATCTTTTTTCCTTGACTTAACACGCAAACACAGCCTTCTTTTTGGTTTTTTGGATTTTTGGATTCCATTTGTGCTTTTAGGGATTCTAATTTTGACTGAAATTGTGCTAGTTTTTGCTCCATTTTTAGATAAATTTGCACACTTGGCGCTTGAAACATTAAACAAGATAGAGCTAACTTATGCTCCATTTTTTGCATTAAAAACACGGCTTGTTGTTTGCAATGCATCTGTAATTGTATGATTTTATTCAAAAAAGAATTTTGGTTTAGTTGCTCTCTTAACCCTTGAAGTTTTAGCGTCTTTGTTTGTAAAATCCGTATTAAAAATTTATCCAAATCCCCTTGTAGTGTATCTAAGCGCATTAGCCACTCATTTTGATCTGGTAACAATAACTCTATCGCAGCAGAAGGTGTAGGAGCGCGCAAATCCGCCACAAAATCACTTAACACAACATCAGGCTCATGTCCAACTGCTGAGACAATAGGGGTCTTAGCAGTGTGAATTGCTTCAATCACAAGAGGCTCATTAAACGCCCATAAATCCTCAAAACTCCCTCCTCCACGCGCAATAATAATACAATCCACCCCCAAAGCGTCTGCAATCTTAATATTCTCTGCAATACTTTCTTTTGCCCCATCACCTTGGACAAGTGTATTTAGCAACACAAATCTAGCAAGATTCCATCGCTTCTTCGCTACACTTAGCATATCATGTAACACAGCTCCAGTGCTAGAAGTCAGCAGTGCAACTTTTTTAGGGAATTTTGGCAAGGGTTTTTTATCTGCAAAATAGCCCTTCCTTTCATACTCTTCTTTGAGTTGTTCATAAGCTAAAAGCAAAGCCCCGACACCATTTGGATAAGCATTTGTGCAATTTAGCTGGTATTCTCCACGCGGAACATACACACTGATAACACCCTCTAACGTTAGCTCCATTCCTTCTTCAATCTTAAACTTTAGTTTATTAGCATTTCCACGGAACATCACGCATTTTAAAGAGGAATCCCTGTCTTTTAAAGTGAAGTATAAATGCCCACTTGAATGGTGCGTAAAGTTGCTCACTTCCCCACTCACGCTAACTTGCACAAAAGTCGCTTCAATAAGGCACTTAATCTGCGTATTTAGCTCAGTAACACTAAGAGTTTGCATTACTCAACAAGCATAATGGCTAAATTTGCGCTAATTTGTTGTCCTTCTTTAGCATAAATTTCCTTAATCTCACCACCCACAGTTGCTAGGACTTGGTTCTCCATTTTCATTGCTTCAACAATTGCTAGGACATCACCTTCTTTAATTTTATCACCAACTTTGACTTTAAGTTTTGTTAGATTTCCGGGCATTGGAGAGATGATATGTCCAGGCAAACTTGCTTGTGGCAAAGAATCAGATTTTTCAGTGCTATTTTTATATTCTTTAGAATCAGATTCCACCAAAACTTCTCTTAAGTCCCCATCTACACGCACAAAGAAAGGGCGCATACTTGCGTTCTTCTCTCCACTACCTTCAATTTTAATGCGATAAGTCTCTCCATGTAGATTAATGGTAAATTCTTTTGGCATAGGACCTTGCATACCACCTTCAAATGTTGTTAGAGCCTCTGGACTTAGGCGATTTTCATTGCGTTCATCTAAAAATTGTTTCGCAATTCCACCAAAAATCGCATAAGAAATCACATCTGTTTCACTTTTTGCAAAACTTTGAGATTCCTCTTTTGCTTTTTGCAATTCAGGAGCAATTTTATCTGCTGGACGCCCTGTGATAATCTCCTCACCCTCTTGCCTAATACGTTCAATCAAAGTAGAATCAATAGGAGCCGGGGTTTTGCCATAATAACCTTTAATAATATTTTTAGATTCCGTAGTAAGCGTTTTGTAGCGAGTTTGTGCTAAGACATTTAACACTGCTTGTGTGCCTACAATCTGACTTGATGGTGTAACCAAAGGCGGATAACCAAAATCTTTACGCACATTTGGAATCTCTTGTAAAACCGCGTCCATTTTATCTAGTGCATTCTGCTCTCTTAGCTGATTTGCTAGATTTGAAATCATACCACCCGGAATCTGGCTTACAAGCACACGCGTATCAATTTGATTATATTCGGATTCAAACTTTTTATATTTTCTACGATTGCGCTTTAAAATCTCTGCGGCTTTTTCCATTAAGGATAAATCCAATTTACTATCCCATTGTGTGTTTTGCAATGTTGCTACCATTGATTGCGTACAAGGATGGCTTGTGCCTTCTGCTAATGCGGAGTTTGCAAGGTCCAAAATATCTACACCTGCTTCAACTGCTTTTAAATGTGAGCCAAAAGCGAATCCTGCTGTGGAATGCGTGTGCAAAGCTAAGGGCAATCCGATCTCTTCTTTTAATGCCTTAACAAGCTCAAAAGTCGTGTTTGGAGTGATTAATCCTGCCATATCTTTAATTGCTAGAGAATCACAACCTATTTGGGCTAATTCTTTTCCATACTCCACAAAACTCTTAATCGTATGCACTGGCGAAGTTGTATAACAAATCGCCCCTTGCGCATGCTTACCTTGTTTTTTTACCTCTTCAATAGAGACTTCAAGATTCCTTATATCATTTAATGCATCGAAAATTCTAAAAATATCCACACCATTTTGAGCAGACAAGCGCACAAATTCACGCACGACATCATCTGCATAATGGCGATAACCAATAAGATTTTGTCCGCGTAAAAGCATTTGGATTGGAGTTTTTTTGAATATTTCTTTAAAGGTTGCAAGGCGCTCAAAAGGATCTTCTTTTAAATAGCGCAAACAAGTATCATAAGTCGCCCCACCCCACACCTCAACACTATGGAATCCAACTTGCTCAAAAAGCTGCGCTGCCTCCACTAAATCCTCTATGCGCATTCTTGTAGCCAATAAAGATTGATGTCCATCTCTTAAGCTGTTTTCAGTAATCTTGATCATTAAAAACTCCAAAATTCTATGTTTAATTTTGCATTATAACAATAATTTCAGCTAATTAAAGGCATTGCAAGGATTTTGTGATTTTTTTTAAAAAAACTGCTTCCTTTAGTATCACGCAGATGTTTTTTGTGGCTTCTCTTTAGTATATAAAATCATCACCCTTTCGTTTTCTTTGGTATCATTTAGATACACGCCACTTTTATCATTTTTTTTAAAATCACCTTTTTTTTGCACAGAAATCTCACTAATATCAAAAAAGTTGCAAAAAGCTAATCCATCGTCTTTTAAAAATTCCATTTTCATCTCCTTAAATCATCAATTAAGGAGATTAAAGCAATTTTCATTCCTAAATTTATGGATTTGTGGTAAATAATGTGCCTTTTTCGTAAATATTATGCATTAGAAAGTCGTGCAATACACTTAAGTCCTTACCACTGGATAAAAACATTTCCTTTTGATTATCTAACAAAAATTTTGCTGCTTTAAGTTTTGTTACGATTCCACCTGTGGCAAACTGATTATTTGGTGTAAATTCTGCACAAAGTTCATCATCTGAAATTTGTGTTACAACCTTTCTCATTTTTGCATTAGGGTAGTCTTTGGGATTAGCCTCAAAATATGCATCAATATCACTTAATATTGCAAGCAAACGTGCATCAAAAAAATGCGCAACATGCGCAGAAAGTTGGTCATTATCCCCAAAACCTAGATATTTCAATTCCCCTGTTGCAATCACATCATTTTCATTAATGATAGGCAACACCTGATTTGATAACAAAACCTCCATTGCATTGCGCGCATTTTGTGTATGTTTTCTAGAATCAAAATCATATGCTGTTAGTAATACTTGCGCAGTTGTAATTTGATATTTTTCAAACACATTTGCATAAATTTGCATAAGCAAGGGCTGTCCAATTGCCGCTAAGGCTTGTTTATTGCTAAGATTTGTTTTGTCAAGCTTTATCTCCGTGTATCCAGCAGCTACTGCTCCAGAGCTTACCAAAATCACCTCATAAACACTTCTAAGTTTTGCAATTAACTGCGCTAAAGCTTCAATGCAATCAAAATTAATACTCTGATTCTCTACCAAAATCGCGCTACCAACTTTAATGACAATTCTGTTATTTTTCTCTTGGTTTTTTTGCATTTTATCCTCTAGATTTCTTTAAGCTTGCATATAATAAATGCTTTAAAGATTCCACATTAGCACCGCTCACACTTGAAACACTTAGAGCAAAAAGCGGTTTTGCAAAATCAAATTCTCCGCCAAAATCATCGGCTTTTTTTTGAATATAGCATTGCGAAATCTCTGTATGTTTTTTTAGATTAAAATCTAAACTCCCAACAAAAGATTCCACGAGATTTTCTGCATCCTCTAACACATCACTTTTTGAAAACATGATTCCAAAAGGACGATTTTCTAACTCTTTACTAAATCTACCCACCTCTAAACGCAATATCTTATACTGCTCTTGAATATCCCTATAATTTGCTAAATCTAACACAAAAAGTAAAAATTGTGTACGCTCAATATGACGCAAAAATTCTATTCCAAGTCCCTTTCCCTCACTTGCTCCGCCAATAATTCCGGGAATATCTGCTATCACGAAAGATTGATAATCTCCCACATTTACGATTCCAAGGCTAGGAATTAAAGTTGTAAATTCATAATTTGCAATTTCTGGTCTTGCATTTGATAACACAGAAACAAGAGTGGATTTACCTACATTTGGAAATCCCACAAGCCCGACATCTGCAATAAGCTTAAGCTCCAAGCGAATAGTTTTTGTAATTCCGGGCAAACCTTTTTGGGCATAAGTTGGACGCTGGTTTGTCGCACTTTTAAAATGTACATTACCTAAGCCTCCTTTTCCGCCTTCTAAAAATAACACCTTTTGTGTTACATCTAACAAATCTAAAATTAGCTCACCACTCTTACTATCAAAGACTTGTGTCCCAGGAGGAACAATAATAACTAAATCCTCTCCTTTTTTACCATATTTATTACGTCCTTCACCCGGACGCCCATTTTGTGCCTTAAAATGTTTGTGTCCTCTAAAATACGAGAGTGTATCGGTATTTCTATCCACTTGAAAATATACATTGCCACCATTGCCACCATTGCCACCATCTGGACCGCCATTAATGACAAATTTCTCACGGCGAAAAGAAACTGAACCCTCTCCACCTTTGCCAGAAGACACAAAGATTTCAACACTATCAATAAACATTAAATAACCTTGAAAATATTTAGAAGCCTTTAAGATTCCATAATGGAATCTTAAAATTACAGAAAGTTTAAGAAGTGGGAATAATAGAAACTTTTTTGCGATTCCTATCTTTTCTCTCAAAAGAGACAATCCCATCAATTAACGCAAAAATTGTATGATCTTTACCTACTCCTACATTATTTCCGGGATGCACTTTTGTGCCTCTTTGGCGAATGATAATATTGCCCGCACGCACAAATTGCCCACCAAATTTCTTAACACCTAAGCGACGTCCCGCAGAATCTCGATTATTCTGGGTGCTACCTTGACCTTTCTTGTGTGCCATATCAACTCCTTAAATGTTGCAATTTAAGCCGCAATTGTAACTACGCGAACACGCGTAAAGTCTCGTCTAAAACCTCTTTTTGTTTTACTATCTTTTCTTCGGCGTTTTTTGAAAGTAATGACTTTTTTGCCTCTGCCCTCATTGATAACTTCAAGCTCAACTTTCGCACCACTTACATAAGGCGCACCAAGTTTCACATTATCACCATCGCAGATGGCTAAAATTTCTTTCACTTCAACTTTTGACTTTGGCTCAAGATTCAAACAATCTAGCAAAATAATATCGCCTTGTTTTACCTTGTATTGTTTGCCTCCATTCCTAATAATTGCATACATAATACAATGTCCTTGATTTGAAGTTATTTTTATTAAAACTAATAAAACTTGGGATTCTATCTAAAATTTTATTAAGATTACTTGAAGTAATGATATTAAAAGCTTTGGCTCGATGTATTTCCATCTTTGCAATGTGCGCGTAGTAATGCGCAAGATTCTTGTTTTGTCTTGTTTTGTATATTTCATTTAAATTCCATTTAATTATGTGGTTTGTTAAAAAAATTAAATAAACTTTCTCTTGATTTCAAATTGCGATAGTATATTCGTATATTAAATATTTATTTAAAAAAAAATATGTCGTAATACTGCAAATTAAAATTTCAAAACTAAGGAGAAACATATGGATTCAAATACAATACTGATGAGTGTGCAAGATAAGCGGGTATGGGTATCACTTCGTTGTGCGCGCTTCAACTTTGCCTCACAACGACAGATTAACGTGTGTCCTTAAGAGATTCCACTTATAGAATCGTGGCTTGTTATTGCGTCATTGCGAGTAAGTTTTTAAACTTGCGTGGCAATCTATAAATATGGAATCCCTTTTAAAAAATTCCATTGCAAAACCTTTGAGATACAAAATTATAGATTGCTTATCTCGCAATAATGCAATGAATTATCCTTAATTTATCCTACTAACGCAATACATTCAATCTCCACCAAAGCACCTTTAGGTAATGTTTTTACCGCTACCGTGCTTCTAGCGGGCTTGTGCGCTCCAAAAAATTCCGCATAGATTGTATTGACAAGTGCGAAATCGTCCATATTGCTTAAAAAAATCGTTGTTTTTACAACATTTTGTAAACTGCTTCCACCTGCTTTGAGAACTTCACTCAAATTATTCAACACCTGTCTTGTTTGTGCTTCAATACCATCTACCAACGCTCCTTGCGGTGTTAATCCAATCTGCCCTGAAGTATAAATGATTTCTTGTGTTCTGATGGCTTGAGAATAAGGACCAATTGCTTGGGGCGCATTTTGCGTTTCTATGATTTCTAACATAAGATTCCTTTACTTTTTGCATAGTTTATTGTAGAATTATAGCCAAAGTTTCGTTTTTCAAGGATTACTCATGCAACCAATTTTGAGAGTTTTGAACGTTAGTATTCTTGCTCTTAGTCTCATTGGAAATACTTTGTATGCCGATACCTTTGTATCTCCAAACCCTCCATCTCCCCCCAAAAAACAAGTGTCAGTCACGCCTTTAACGCCTTTTGATGAAGCACTTAAAAGGGAAATGCAAAAATATCCAAAGGATTCTGCAT
The DNA here is from genome assembly GCF_019711685.1 of Helicobacter turcicus. Taxonomy (GTDB): domain Bacteria; phylum Campylobacterota; class Campylobacteria; order Campylobacterales; family Helicobacteraceae; genus Helicobacter_D; species Helicobacter_D turcicus. The sequence continues at coordinate 162,100 of NZ_JAIGYQ010000002.1, read as the reverse complement.
TTTTTGTTGATGGAAGAACAGGCAAAATCATTTCCGTTAATCGTTTGCCTAAAGAATCTCCAAAATTAGCGCCAAAGCCAACGCATAATCCCACTCCAAAGCCTACGCCAAAAATCCCTTATAAGATGCAAGAAGAACGCATTGAATTACTTTAAAACTCAAGGAGCATTTATGATAAAAGTTGAATTTCTAGGTCCTTTAGGAAATAAAACCTACACAAGCAATGCTGTAAATCTACACGCACTAAAGAAAGAGCTACAAGCAATTCCAGAAATTAATGTATGGCTAAAGGATTGCGCCATTGCTTTAAATAACGAGATTATTACCTCTTTAGATACTCCTATTAAAAAAGGTGATAAAATTGCTCTACTTCCCCCTGTGTGTGGCGGATAGTGCAAGATTCTAACTCTTTACTACTTTTTGATGGCGCACTAGATACATTAGCAATTTATACGCAATGGCATACCTTTGGTGCTTTACGAAATTTTGGAGCAAGTGCCATATTTACAGGAATCGTGCGTGCTGAAAATGACTGCGATGGTTTAAGTTTTGACATTTACACGCCACTTTTAGAGCAATGGTTTAATACATGGCACACAAAAGCACAAAAACTTAATGCGCACTTAAAAATGGCACATGCAAAAGGTGATGTGCCAAATCATAAAAGCTCTTACATGGCGGGAGTTTTTAGCTCTCAAAGACGAGCAACACTAGAACTCTTTGAAAATTTTATTGAAGACTTTAAACACAATGCTCCCATTTGGAAATACGACTTAAAAAATGGGCAACGTATTTATGCAAAAGGACGTAGCCACCACCTCCCACATAGCGGAATCCTAAGTGATGACCACTAAGAGCGGGATTTGAAAAATACGAAATCTAAAAGCATAAACATAGGATCCAACAAAGGTTTTTTAAGTGAAAGCGGTTGCATTTACAGGAAATTCTAATAGTGGCAAAACAACATTAATTGAAAAGCTCTCTCTGCTTTTAACAACTCAAGCAAAAAGGGTTGCCATTATCAAGCACGACCCAAAAGATAAAGCAAAGCTTGATATGCAAGGTAAAGATTCTGCACGTTTTTTTGAGAGTGGAGCTGATGTAGCAATATTAGGAAACACACAAACTACTTTGCGATTCCATAAAGCATTAAGCATAGAGTTCCTAAAGATGCAATTTAATACTTATGATTACCTTTTTGTAGAAGGCTTAAAAGAACTTGCTCTTCCTAGAATTTGTGTAGCTAGAAATTCTTTTGATGAACGCTTTTTGCCCTTCATCCAGGCTGTCGCTATGGATTCTAGTATCCCCAAAGAATCCCTAAAACCTTATCCATTAAAGATTTTGGATTTAAACAATCCCATAGAAATCTTAAAATGGATTGACACCAACATAAAGGAATAAAAATGCAAGCAAAAATTGGAATCCTAACCATTTCAGACCGTGCAAGTGCTGGAATTTACGAAGACATTTCTGGAATAGCAATTTTAGAAACTCTACAAGAATATCTTATCACCCCATTTACATATAGTTATTGTGTGATTGCTGATGAATTAGAATTAATTAAAGAACAACTTATTACGTTTGCAGATAAAGAATCTTGTGATTTAATTGTAACAACAGGTGGCACAGGACCAGCAAAAAGAGATGTAACGCCAGAAGCAACAGAAGCCATATGTGACAAGATATTGCCGGGTTTTGGTGAGCTTATGCGTCAAACTAGCTTACAATATGTCCCAACAGCAATTCTATCGCGACAAAGTGCTGGAATCTATCACAAAAGTCTAATTATCAATCTCCCAGGCAAACCAAAATCCATTAGAGAATGCTTAGATGCAGTTTTTCCCGCCGTGCCTTATTGCCTTGATTTAATTGGGGCAGCATATCTAGAAACAAACCCTTCTGTTATCCAAGCATTCCGACCAAAATCTTAGATTACAAGATTAATTTGCGAGAATATATGCCTTTAAGATTTTTTGTTCCTTTATAGGCTTGTCTGTATAATCTGTTGGAGAATATTCTATTTTGCGTAATGTCTTGAAACTCTCTGCTTCGTACTGCTTGCTAATTTCACCAAAAATCGTATGTTTTCCATTTAAATGCGGAGTGCGCGTTGTTGTAATAAAAAATTGACTACCATTAGTATTAGCCCCTGCATTTGCCATTGCCAAAATCCCAGCTCTATCAAAAGCGTATCCCTTTGCAATCTCATCTTCAAAATCCTCTCCCCATATAGATTCTCCTCCTCTCCCTGTGCCAGTTGGGTCTCCTCCTTGAATCATAAACTGACGAATTACACGATGAAAAATTATTCCATTATAATATCCATTATTAATATGTGTTACAAAGTTTTCAACTGCTTTTGGAGCAACATGTGGGAATAAATCTAAAGTAATCTTACCTGAAGTCGTCTCTAACACTGCTTGGATTATCTCCTTCTCTTGCGCATTTAAGGAGGCTCCAAACCCAAAAATGATACCAATTTTACACAAAAAGAGAATTAACGCTTTCGTCATTATTTATCCTTTTAATTACTTCTGCAAATAAAGGTGCAACACTTAAAATTTTAATCTTTTCACAACTCTGTCGTAATGGAATCGTATCGGTTACTATCACCTCATCAATTTCACTATTTGCGATTCTCTCATACGCAGGACCACTAAATACGGCATGTGTGCCAAGAGCAATCACACTTGCCGCTCCTTTTTGCTTAAAGGCACTTGCTGCTTTTACTATTGTTCCCGCTGTATCAATCATATCATCAATCAAAATAACATCTTTATCTTCTACATTTCCAATCACATTCATTACTTCACTTTCATTTGCTTTTTCACGTCTTTTATCAATGATAACAATATCAAGTCCCAAAAGCTTTGCAAAATATCTAGCACGCGCAACACCTCCAATATCTGGACTTGCGACAATAGGATTTTTAAGATTTTTTGCTATAACATGCTCTTTAAGCACGATTGAGCCATACAAATTATCCACTGGAATATCAAAAAATCCTTGAATCTGCCCTGCATGCAAGTCCATTGTAATCAAACGCGTAATTCCAGCGCGTTGAAGTAAATCTGCGACAAGTTTTGCTGTTATAGGAACGCGTGGGGCTGCTTTTCTATCTTGTCTTGCATAACCAAAATAAGGCATTATCGCATTAATGCTTTTTGCAGAACTCCGCTTTAGCGCATCTACCATCACTAATAATTCCATTAAATTATCATTTGTTGGCGCACAAGTTGGCTGAATTACAAAAACATCTTTACCACGCACACTCTCGCACAAACGAATGCTAATTTCCCCATCACTAAATCGTGTAACTTCCGCATGAGAAATTTGAACATCTAAAACTCTAGCAACATACTTAGAAAACTCCCTATGTGCGTTTCCAGTGAAAACTCTATAATCTTGCATAAGCAGCCTTTTGTGTGAAATAAAACACAAAATTATAAACTTTAAAAACTTAAATGATTTGTCTTTTGTAAAAGGTTTTAAAAATTTCTGCTAAAATTTCTCATCTATAAATTTTAAGGATAAGAATGCACACAAATCCCAAGCAAAGCATTATAGAGGTTCTAAAAAATAGCTCTCCAGAAGAAATAGAATCCTTTTGTAATGCGCGATTCCAACATAATTTAGCATTTTTTCAAACAGCGAACCATTCCAATCTTTTCAGAGCTTTGCAAAGTCCTGCTAAAGAATACCAACTCTACATTGGACAAGAAGGTGTTAATATTTTGAACTTTAAACAAAACACTTTTATGTATGCAATCATTAATGGAAAATCTACTATGTTAGACATTCATGAAGATTGTGCTTATAATCCGCCAATTAACGAAAAATGGAATCGTATTTTTGGCGATAAACCATCTTTTATGGGGGATGAATTTCCCTATAGTCAAATGCTAGTTGATAATATTTTAAATTACGCACTTAAAAATGGTGGGATTATTGATTATCATTTGCCTAGTGATTTTTTGCCAAGTTTAAATTTATTTGGCTTAGGAGGTGGAATCTTTTTGCAGATTCTTATTGAAAACTACGCAACAATCCATAACTTTTTCATCTTTGAAGAATCTCTAGATTTATTTAGGATTGCATGCTTTTTTGTAGATTTTTCCCTACTTTTTAGTAAAACACAAAATCAAGCTGGCTATATCTTTTTAGAAAGTATAATGAAAAAAGAATTCATTCAAAACTTTTTTTCAACACGAAAAATCAGTGCTTCTCTTGTCCGATTTGAACTTGTATTCTATCAGACTCCAATAACGCAGAACGCGCGTGATATTGTCTTTGAGATACATTCTCAAACTATGCGCGGATGGGGAACTTTTGAAGATGAAATGCGCGGAATCACAAACAAACTCTCTTTTCCCATCCAAAAAATGCTTATTGAACCAAAACGTGTAAATGCACCAATTTGTGTCGTAGCAAATGGACCAAGCCTTGACTTTTTGTTTCCCTTTATTAAAAAAAATAAAAATAAAATGATTATTTTTAGCTGTGGGACCGCACTAAAACCCTTATTAAACTATGGAATCAAGCCTGATTTTCAAATTGAAATTGAACGTCACGATTATTTAGGAGATGCCTTAAAATCTGCTCCGCTCAATGATATTCCTTTAATTGCTGCAAGTGTGCTAGATAAAAATGCAAAAGAAATTGCAAAAGAGCTTTATCTCTTTGAACGTGATGGCAGCAGTGCTGCAAACTTAAATGCCCCACGTTTTAAAGTGCAATTTACCGCACCTCTTGTAGGAAATGCTGGAGCAGCATTAGCAAGCTATTTAGGAAGTGATGTGATTTTATGCGGACTAGATTGTGGCTACAAAAAAGGTTCTAGAAAACACGCTAAAAACTCTTATTACGGAGAAGAAAACACAGAAATTCCAAAAGACGCCTATCCTGTAACTGGAAATTTTAGCGATGATATTTATTCAGATGCGTTATTCTCTCTCTCAAAAGCTGCCTTAGAAGAAGCATTTAAAGCACTGAAACCTTTTCATATTTTAAACTTAAACGATGGTGCTAAAATAAATGGCGCACAACCCACACACTACAAAGAATTTGAACTCAAAACAATCAATAAAAAAACAGCTTTAAAACAAATTAAATCTCTTTTTAAAGATCCTTACAAAGAAGGATTCTATACAAAAGAAACACAAAAATACATTTTTGAAATTCTAGCTTTTAAAAACAAAATGCATGATATTTTTAAAATGCAAGTTTCTTCAAAGCAAGATTTATTTATTGTCCTAGATAAAGCCTATGATGTAATCACTAAAGAATTTCTTAGCAATGCTTTTATTAGTATACTTTTTGGAGGAACTCTAAGCCATTTTCTGTATGCAATCGCATTTTCCGCCTTACATCTTCCTCATAATAACATGCAAGACTTTTGGAAAAAATGTGGAGAGCTTTATATCACAGCAATGGAAAAAATGCTAGAATCCCTGCGCAAGAAGCTTTTTGGAAAAAGTGGAACACCAATTGCTTAATACACAAGTATCTTATGTCAAAAAGGATTGAAATGACAAAAACATCAGTTTCATTAGTTTTAGCAGGAATGCTTTTAGGAAGTAGTTTATTTGCCGCTCAAGTAAATTCAACAAATAGTGCTTCTGTAAGTAATACTTCTGTAAGTAATACTTCTGTAAGCCCAATAGGAAATGCAGGATTCCAAAACGTATCTCCAGGACCACAAAATGCATCTTCTTATGGAAGAAACTCAAACACTCCTTCTAATTTGCAAGGGATAGAAGTTGGAGGAGATGATATTGTGATTCCAAATGCACCAATTATCACACCTTCAAGCATTATTGAAATTAGTGCAATTGGCATGGGGGTTGCTCCTGAATCTACAGTATCTCCAGCACAAGCTCTAGCATTAGCAAAACGTGCAGCAATCGTAGATGCTTACCGCCAAATCGGTGAAAAAATGTATGGAATCCGCGTAAATGCACAAGATACAGTGCGTGATATGATGCTAAAAAATTCTACCGTTAAAACAAAAGTATTAGCAGTAATCCGCAATGCTGAAATCGTAGAAACCGTATATAAAGATGGTCTTTGCCAAGTGAGTATGGAACTCAAACTTGATGGAAAAAGATGGTATCGTGTATTAACTGGCGAACAATTCTAAGTGTTATTTGGGTAACACTTTCTACATTTGGGTGCGCTAAAGCGCCCAGTGTTCTGCAAGATTCTGTAACCAAAACAATTTTTTTCTCTACTAAAGATTTTAAATTTTATGATTTAGGTTTTGTAAAATCCTATACAGATTATACGAGCTTAGAAATTTTTAACGCAGGGGCAGCGTTACTTAAAATGGATTGTTATAAAGACAAAATTTGTCTAAACACTCAATGCTACGCAAAAGATTCCATTACACGCAAATTTTTTGGAAGCAATGCTTTTAGAGAGCTAGACTTTATTGCACTTTTAAAAGGGCAAGAAATTTTTAGTGGAGAAAATAAACACACAATTCCGAATGGATTCTCTCAAAATATCATGCGCGAAGGTTTAGAGCTAAACTACACTGCTACACAAGACTCCATAGCCCTAGAGATTAAAAATTTGCAGAAAAAAACAATTTTTTTACTGCAAATCCATTAGGATTCCTATGCAAATTTATCAGCCAAAAGACGGATATTGTTACAATAGTGATACCTTATTTCTACACCATTTTGCAATGCCCTTTTTAAAAAAACGCTATGCACTTTTAGAAGTTGGCGCAGGATGTGGGGTGCTAGGAATGCTTTGCGCTAGAGATTTATCACTAAATCTAACAATGATTGAAAAAAATCCCAAAATGGCAGAACTCTGCGCACATAATTTGCGCATAAACCGTATTTGTGCAGAGTTAATTTGTGCGGATTTTTTAACATTTGATTTTATTAAATCCAAAACAAACATTTTTGATGTAATTTTAAGCAATCCTCCCTTTTACCATAATGGCGTGATAAAATCCCAAAATTCCGATATTTTTAGCGCACGCTATGCAGAGAATCTCCCTTTTTTTGATTTCGTAAAAAAGGTAAATTCACTCTTAAAACCTGAAGGAGAATTTATTTTTTGTTACGATGCTAAGGCTATTTTTAGCCTATTTAGCACATTATATACTTTTAAGATTCCGCCAATTTGTGTGCGTTTTGTGCATCCAAAGGTAGAAAAAAGTGCAACTTTGGTATTATGTCGTGCTAGAAAGAATTCCAAAAGCCAGTGCGAAATTCAACCACCTCTTTTTACGCATTTAAGCAAACAAAAGGGGCAGCATTTCACACAAGAAGTGCAAGCAATCTATCATCACGCAAATACTTGGAGTATTAAATGCTAGAACATTCTGATTTTCAATTCCATTTTAACCCTAACAAATGTGAAGAATGTGGCGGAAAATGTTGCACGGGTGAGAGTGGTTATATTTTTGTCTCTCCTAAAGAAATTGCAGTGATTGCTAAGTTTCTAGAATTAGATTTTGACGCATTTTGTCAAAATTATGTTAAAAAAGTGGGCTATCGCTATTCCTTATTGGACATAGCAAAGGGCAATGGAATATATTCCTGTGTGTTTTTCAAAGATGGAATCTGCCAAATCTACCCAAAACGTCCAAAACAATGCGTTAGCTTCCCTTTTTGGGATTATTATAAGGAACATTTTGAAGAATTAGAAAAGGAATGTATTGGTGTGGTTAAAAAATAAATATCCCATTCTTTTTATAAGTGCTATTGCACTATTTATCGGGTTTGTAGGCTGTTTTAAGCAAGATTTTATCATTCTTAAAAATTCTAAATTTAAAGAAGTAGAAAATCTTGAAGATATTTTTATTGTTCAAGGCTATGCAGCTCTAGATACAAATAATTATGCAAGCGCAAAAGAGGCTTTCGCTAATGCCTATGCCATTAACCCAAACCCAAGTTATCTTAAAGAGATTTTAGGGATTTTAGTTGCACAAAATCAACTTGAAGAAGCTCAAAAAGAAGCATATGCATTTTTAAAGCAATATCCAAAAGATGAAGTGGTACGTAGCGTTCTTGTTGGAATTTTAACAAATAATAAACAATTTGATTTAGCCTTAAAAGAAGCTAAAACACTTTTAAACTATCACAAAAATGCCGAAAACTATGAGCTTATTTCCTCTGTATATTTCTTACGTCAAGATTACAAGAATGCCTCTAAATACTTGCAACTCGCCTACAATTTGAACCAAAGCCCATTTTTGCTTGATAAACTTGCAGCAACACACCTATTATTTTTAAAAGATTCCAAAACCGCACTTAGCTTATACGAAACACACATCAAAACACATGGAATCACAAAACCTATTGGGGATAAACTTGCTACAATTTATCTAGAATCCAAACTCTATTTTGATGCTGCGCGTATTTACACATTACTTTTTGAAGAGACTAACTTGCAAGATTACGCACGTTTTGTGCTGGAGATTTATGCAAAAAACAAACGTCTAGATTTAGCAGAATCTTTTTTATTAAAACACCCTAATATTAATACTAGAGATGCCCTACTCTTTGAAATTTACCGCTTACAAAAGAATGTAAAAAAAAGTATCCAACAAGCCGAAATGATCTATCAAAACACACAAGATTCTAATTTCCTAGCCTATAAGGCAATGCTCTCTTATGAAAGCACAAAAAAACGCACAAAAATCTATCTCCAAACGATTGAAAAAGATTTAAAAGAAGCCGCTCAAAAAACTAATGAACCCCTATATTGGAATTATTTAGGATATTTAATGATTGACCACGATTTTAACAATCTAGAGCGCGTAAGAGAGGGCATAAAATATATCAAAAAGGCTTTAGAAAAAGACCCTAACAATCCTTACTATCTAGATTCTCTTGCATGGGGATATTTTAAACTTAAAGATTGCGAAAATGCAAAAACACAAATGGACAAGATTCCATATTCAGAGATCCAAAAAGAAGAGGAATTAAAAATACATTACCAAAAGATTTTAACTTGCATTCAATCTAAGAATAAGGATAAATAATGGTAGTTTTAGTAACAGGGGCATCTAGTGGTTTTGGGCGAGCCATTGCAAAAAAATTCGGAGAAAACGCACATAAAGTCATTGCGCTTGCAAGACGTAAAGATAAATTAGAATCCTTGCAAAAAGAGATTCCACAATGTGAAATCCTATCTTGTGATGTTTGCGATAAAGAAGGCTTAAAACAATCCCTAGAAACACTGCCCAAAGACTTCAAAACCATTGACATACTAGTCAATAATGCAGGACTTGCTTTAGGCATTGAACCTGCACAAATGTGCGACTTTAACGACTGGGAGAGAATGATTGAAGTTAATATCACAGCCCTTAGCTACCTCACACACCTTGTGTTACCTCAAATGGTAGAGCGCAAAAATGGGCATATCATCACTCTAGGTTCTATTGCAGGAAAATATCCCTATCCAGGAGGTAATGTCTATGGAGCAACAAAGGCTTTTGTTAGGCAGTTTGCACTAGGGTTGCGTGCAGATTTAGCAGGCACAAATGTAAGGGTTAGTGATATAGAGCCCGGACTTGCAGAGAGTGAGTTTTCCCTAGTGCGCTTTAAAGGAGACAAAGAACGCGCTAATGCACTCTATCAAGGCAGCAATGCACTTCAACCACAAGACATTGCAGAAGCGGTGTATTGGGTAGCAACTTTACCAAAGCACATTAACATTAACACACTAGAAATGATGCCAACAAGTCAAAGCTTTAGTGCGCTAAGAGTAAGTAAGGCATAAATTCATAAAATACGCTTGCCCCACGCTAATTCCTCCATCATTACAAGGAATTTCTTTATTAAGATACACCACTTTGTTTTTAAGCTTTTCTAAAACCAGTTGTGTTAAAAGCGCGTTTTGAAAACATCCACCACTTAATGCAATGTGCGTGTAGTCTTGCGCCACCTCTGCGATAATCTCTGCAAGTGTATTATGAAACTTTAATGCAATTTCTTGCACTTCCATACCCCATTCTAATTCCTTGCAAATCTCTCTTACCATTCCTTGATAACTAATCACACTCTCTTTAATGGTGTACATATACATATCTAAATTTTTGTTTTTTACACTCTTTAAAGCACTTAAAGCAAGAGATTCCAACACCATTCCCCCTTCACCCTCATAGCTGCTTTGCGCACAAACACCACAAAGAGCACTAACCCCATCAAAAAGCCTACCCACACTATTACAAGGAACTTTTGCACTTCTGGATACTTTTTTACTTATTGTATAAAAAATTTCCAAATTCTCTTGTGAAAACTCTCTTAATAAAGGCAAAACAAGTGTTTTATACTCTTCTTCAAAACTCTCAAAAATCAAAGATAGCCCAAGCCGCCTTACATCCTTAATTGCTCTCTCCCCGCCCAAAAGTGAAAAATCATCAAAATATGCAATACGTTGATACTCTAGGGGCGCACTAGGATTCCACTCAAAAAACTCTCCACCCCAAATCTTACCTGTCTTGCCACTATCTTTACTAGTTTCCCCATAACCAGTTCCATCAAAGATTACACCTAAAACCTTTGTATTAATCGCATTTTCTGCAACATTAGAGAGCAAATGTGCAAAATGGTGTTGCACGCATTGTATTTTATCTATATCACTTACAAAACCTCTTTGAGCATAATTTGGATGCAAATCTAATACAAAATTTCTAGGGGCAATTTTGTATTGTGTCAAAAATAACTTTTGCGTGTTTAAAAAATTCTCCACACTTACAACATTTTCTAAATCTCCCAAATGCGGACTTAACAAAATCTTATTTTTAGTTTTTAAACAAAAGGTTGCCTTTTGTTGCGCTCCTAATGCGATAAAATCCTGCTGAGTTTTAAAAGATAGCGCAATATCGCACAAAAAACCACGCGCACGACGTAAAATCTGCATTTCCTCCTTACCATTATGTATAAGTGTGCGCACCAAACTATCATCAATAGAATTTAAAATATTACGATTATACAAAAGCACCCCATCGCACACACCAACTAAAGTCTCCACAACCCTATAAAAGTCCTTAATAATTGGCTCTCCACTTAAATTAGCACTCGTAAAAATAAGCGGAAAATCAAGTTGTTCAAAAAGCAAATAATGTAAAGGCGCATAAGGGAGAATCACCCCTAAAGTCGCAAGGTTTGGCGCAATTTCAAAGAGTGGCAAAGAAATTTTATCTTTAGACTTTGTAAGCAAAATTGGCGCAACACTAGAGCTTAGAATCTCTTTTTGCAATGCGCTTAAATGCACATAGGATTCTGCCATTTTCATATCCTTACACATTAGTGCAAAAGGCTTTTGTGGTCGGTTTTTGCGCACACGCAAAGTTGCGATTGCTTCTGCATTTAGCCCATTGCATACTAGGGCATAACCCCCAATACCCTTAATAGCTAAAATTTTTCCTTGCTTTAAAGATTTCACTGCTCTATGTAAAGGCTCTTCTAAAAAATCCTCACCAAACCTCTTACATAAAGTAGAATCTTCCATTGGCTCTTCAAATTTAAACTTATCTAAATTCTCCGCAAAAAATAGTTTTGGACCACAATCATAACAGCAGTTAATTTCTGAATGGAATCTTCTAGAATTAGGATTCTCATATTCCTCTTTACAATGCTCACACATCTCAAATTCTGCCATAGCGGTGTTTTTTCTATCGTAGGGTAAAGTATGGATTAAACTATATCTTCCGCCACAATTTGTGCAACTACAAAAAGGATAGCTAAAACGACGATTCTTAGAATTACGTATTTCTTCTAAGCACTCATCACATAATGCGATATCTGCTGGAATTGTCGCACTTAATGCATTCTCTTGTATGCTTTGTGCAATGCTAAAATCAAAAAAGGATTCTGCATTTTTAATCTCTTTTTTAGAGATTCTAGTAATTTTTGCAACCTTAGGTGGAATTTGCAAAGCGCACTCAAAATATTCCAATGCCTCCTTAGTGCCTTGTGCTAGGATAAATACACCCTCTGTTGTATTGCGCACATAGCCAAAGATTCCGCATTCCTTAGCAATTCTATACACAAAAGGACGAAATCCAACCCCTTGCACAACACCTTGTAGATGGAACTCATAAGTCTTATGCAAACTCTTTAGCATTTCAAACTCTCTTTATGGATTAAAGTATAAAATTTTAAAACATTTTTGATTAGGGTTTGCCAAAATGCTTCATGGAATCTACGCTATTAGTGACACAACACTAACCCCCTACTCCGCACTAGAAAATATGCTAGAGTGCGCAATAAGAGGTGGAATTGCACTCTTTCAACTTCGCGATAAAAACACTCCAGATTCTACTCTTGCTCCTTTATGCGCACATTTAATGAAGCTTTGCGATGCACATAATGTTATTTTTGTATTAAATGATCGCATTGAGCTTGCAAAAACATTAAAAAGCCCAGCGCTACACATCGGGAAAAAGGAAGATGGCACTCCTTATAACAAAGATGAGCTGACGCAAATTCGCTTGAATTATCATGGAATACTAGGCGTCTCTTGTTATGGAGATTTCAATCTAGCACAAAATGCAGCCCTAGTAGGTGCTGACTATATCGCCTTTGGTGCTTGCTTTCACTCTCCCACAAAGCCTAACGCAAAGACAATTCCACTTAATATTTTCACACGTGCTAAAAATCTAGGACTTCCTATGTGCGCCATAGGTGGAATCCAAAAAGACAATATTGCACAAATTAAAGACGCTCAAATGGTAGCGTGCATTAGCAGCATTTGGCAAGGAGATATTAAAAAGAATGTGCAAGAGCTTTTACATCGTTTTAAACAAGGACAATAATGGATTTAGACACGCTAAGAGAAGAAATTTCTAAAGGCTTACAAACTTTAGAACAATTAGAGAATATTATCACAATTTTTGGTGGATCTCGCGTGGATTGTGCGCACACAGCCTATCACAAAATCCAAGAACTTACTTACATTTTAGGAGCGCACAACTATTCAATTATGACAGGTGGCGGACCAGGAATTATGGAAGCAGCAAATCGTGGATTAATGCAATATAAGCAAGAATCCAAAAACGACTCTATCTTTTCAATCGGACTAAATATTCAGCTCCCCCACGAACAAAAAATGAATCCCTATGTGGAGATTCCATTAGAGTTTCAAAATTTTTTTAGTCGCAAACTTGTATTTAATTACAATTCCACAGCATTTATTGTTGCAATGGGGGGCTATGGCACACTTGATGAACTTAGCGAAGTTTTAGTGCAAATTGCCACAGGCAAGCACAAAAGAATCCCAATCATTCTCTACGGAAAAGATTATTGGAGCGGATTCCTTACATGGCTAGAAACTAAACTCTTAGATGAGGGAGTAATCTCAAAAGTAGAGCTTGAATTGCTAACATTAGTTGATAGTCCAAACGAAGTCTTAGAGGTTTTAGAATGTTTTAAAAAATCGGATTTTCCAAACCATACATCATAAAAAGCACCATAAATGCGGCAAATATTCCTAAAAACAAGGGAATAAACTTTGTCATACATATCCTTAAAGTGAGAAAAAATGGAAGACTTAGCATACAATAAAAGACCTAAAAACTTTCAGCAATTTATCGGACAAACACATCTTTTTGGAAAGAATGCTCCCCTTATGCAATTAATCTCTAAACGCAAGATTCCACATTCCTTTTTCTTTGGACCGCCTGGAAGCGGTAAAACTAGTGCTGCAATACTCATCGCAAAAACTATGGACTATCCTTTTTATACGTTTAATGCAACGCATTTTAAGTCTGAGGATTTGCGTAATATTCTAAAAAATCATCAAAATACTTTACAAAAACCATTGATTTTTATTGATGAGGTCCATCGCCTAAATAAACCACAACAAGAAATGCTACTTCCTATTATGGAAAACCATCAAGCTCTAATTTTAGGGGCTTCTACGGAGAATCCTTATTTCGCACTTACCCAAGCAATTAGGTCACGTTCAATGGTTTTTGAATTTAAACCCCTAAATACAAAAGAATTAAGGCAAATTTTAGAACCATTTGCACTAAGTCAAGAAGTGCAAGATTTTCTTATACAAACTAGTGGTGGCGATGCAAGAGCAATGCTAAATTTGCTAGATTGCGCACAAAGTACGCAACTACCTTTAAGCATAGAACTTTTGAGATCTTTACGCAAAACTTCTCTAAGTGGTACAAGTGAGCTAGATACACATTATAATCTAATCTCTGCAATGATTAAGAGTATCCGTGGAAGCGATGAAAATGCGGCAATTTACTACCTTGCCTGTCTCATTCAAGGTGGAGAAAATCCTGAATTCATTGCAAGAAGACTTGTGGTTTTAGCAAGTGAGGATATCGGAAATGCGAATCCCAATGCTCTAAATCTAGCAAATTCTACAATGCAAAGTGTAGCAAAAATAGGCTATCCAGAAGCTAGGATTATCCTTAGTCAATGTGTGATTTATCTCTGCGCTAGCCCAAAATCAAATTGCGCATATCTAGCAATTAATGCAGCTTTAGACTATGTAGAAAAACACTCAAACGAAGAGATTCCAACCCATATCCAACAATTCCACGAAAACTATCTCTATCCTCACGACTTTGGGGGATATGTCAAACAACGTTATTTAAACAAGGATTTAAAATTTGTCAAATGGCTCCCAAAGGGCTTTGAAAAAACCCTTAAAGAATGGTTAGATAAAATCAAGGGGGTGTAAATTTAGCTTTTTATCTAATCTCCTTAATAAAAGCATCTTTATTAATTTTTTCACGGATTTCATTAAGTTTGCTTTGTGCTTCTTGTTTTGAAGTAAAAGGTCCAATCAATAAACGATTATTGTCTCCAGACTTTTGCATACGATAGCTCAATTTATTTGACTCAATTACCCCCAATAACTGCTTATTTGGTGAAAACTTACTAAAAGATCCCACTTGCACATAGAATCCTTTTGTCGCTTCACTTCCCTGCATAGAAGGGTCACTTGTTTTTACATTTTTAAAGGAATCCGCTGGATTTTGCTTAGGAGATTCTTTTGTGGCTTGAGGTTTTGTTTGTGATTTAGCTGGAGCTAAAGGATCTGCAGGTTGCGCAGCTTTTGTCTCTGCGACTTGTTTTGACTCTGGTGCTTTCGGAAGATTTTGCACACCTTGTTTTGCCTGTTCAGCTTTGATTTGCTCAATGATTCTTTGAAATTGATCGTCTGCATTCGCATTTTCTCGGATTGGCTCTTGCCCAAAATCATTGGTTTGTATATTCGACGTTTGTGTATTTGGAGTTCGTTGTTCAATGCGCTCTAGTGGTCTTTGAGCTTCTATTTGCGATTCTTGCTTTTTAGAATCACCTTGAAGCATATACACTACCAAAATCACAATGGCAAATAAAAGCACACCTATTGCGCTTAATAATACTATTTTCTTGCTACCATTGCTCTTTAGCTCATTAGCATCATCACTACTACTAATTAACAAATCATCTAATTCTAGTTCTCTTTGCTCTTTTTTATTTGGCTCTAACTCTGTCATTTTTTCTCCTTTTACATATGCCTTGACCAAGATGCGCCACGTTCTTTTTGGTAAACTTCATACGGAATAGCTAAAATATTAAAACTTCTTGGAATGTCTAAAGATGGGAACATTTTCCACTCTGTTGGCATCTTTTGTGAAAGTTTTGCACCAAGCATTTTCGCTAATTGACAAGCTTCTTGAAAAGTCGTGTGTCCCTTATGCACATACAGATGCAAATGTCCGGGGGTCTTCGTTGCATAAGCAGTAAAATTAATGAAACCCTCCTCACGCAATAACAACTGCGCACGGTGCCAAAAACGCTCTGCATTAAATCCATTGTAATCAAAAACAATATTTTCAACCTTATCTTGCGCATTAATTAATGAGTGCGCAATGGTAATTTCTTTTTTTAAGTGGCTTTGTAATAGATTCCTAGTAATAGGCTCATCTACCCTTTTAAACTTGTCATAAAAGATTCGCCCATTATGCTGTATTTTTGTTCCCAAACCACGCTCTTTAACCCAATAATGCGAAGTGATCATCTTGATTAATTTTAAATCCATATCAGTTACCACTGCATCACTCCTTTAGAAAATTGCTTTGTTATAAACTGGGAATTGTAGCGCAAGTTCCTTTAATTCCATTTTTATTTTTTCTTGTTTTTGAGTATTTTGGATATCATCTAACACATCTACAATTTTGTTTGCCACAATGTCAAACTCCTTTTCTTTAAAGCCTCTAGCAGTAAGTGCTGGGGAGCCAATTCTCACTCCACTTGTTACAAATGGACTTCTAGTCTCACCAGGAACCGTATTTTTATTAACCGTAATTCCTGCATTTCCAAGAGCTAAATCCGCATCCTTTCCGCTAAATTCTTTATCAAGCAAAGATAGTAACACAAGGTGGTTATCTGTGCCATCGCTTACAATTTTATATCCTCTTTGCATTAGCACATTTGCTAAAACTCTCGCATTAGCTTTAACTTGCTTTGCATACTCTCTCCAAGATGGCTTAAGATTCTCCCCAAAGCCCACTGCTTTTCCAGCAATCACATGCATAAGTGGCCCTCCTTGCATACCCGGAAAAACCGCCTTATCAATTTTTTTTGCATATTCTTCATTATTTGTTAGGATTAGCCCCCCCCTTGGACCTCTTAGAGTTTTATGCGTAGTTGTTGTTACGACATCTGCATAAGGAAAAGGATTTGCATACTCTCCTGCTACCACAAGTCCTGCAACATGTGCAACATCTGCCATCAAAACTGCGCCCACACTATCAGCAATCTCCCTAAATTTTGCAAAATCAAGAACCCTTGAATATGCACTAAATCCGCACACGATTAAATTAGGCTTTACAGCTTTAGCAATCTCTGCGACTTTATCATAATTAATTCGCCCATCAAGCTCCACACCATAAAAGAAACTTTGATACATCTGCCCAGTAATACTGACTTTTGCGCCATGTGTCAGATGCCCACCATGGCTTAAATCCATTCCCAAAATCTTATCGTAAGGCTTTAACAGAGCAGAATATACAGCAGTATTTGCTTGACTTCCTGCGTGTGGTTGAACATTTGCAAAAGCACAACCAAAAAGCTCTTTTGCTCTATGAATCGCAATTTCTTCAATCTTATCAACGAACTCGCAACCCCCATAATAACGCTTATAAGGATAACCCTCAGCATATTTATTTGTCAAAACACTTCCCATAGCTTCCATAACGCTAGGAAAGGTAAAATTTTCACTCGCAATCATCTCTAAATGTGTATTTTGACGTTCTAACTCTTGATTAATCAGCTCTAAAATCTCTAAATCAGTTTGTTCTAAAATATAACTCATTTGTTTTCCTTTGCGTTAGTTTCCTTTTTCTGCGGTTTTAAAGCCGGAAATAAAATCACATCTTTAATGCTTGTATTGCCTGTTAGCAACATCACAAGCCTATCAATTCCAATTCCTTCTCCAGCAGTTGGCGGCATTCCATAAGAAAGCGCAAGAATATAATCCTCATCCATATATTGTGCCTCTTCATCTCCTGCTTCTTTAGCAACAACTTGTGCTTTAAAGCGTTCTAGTTGGTCTAATGGGTCATTTAGCTCACTAAATCCATTAGAAATTTCACTTCCACCGATAAACAACTCAAATCTATCCGCGATGTCAGGATTTGCATCATTGCGCCTTGCAAGAGGGCTAATAGCAATTGGAAAATCTGTAATAAACGTCGGATTAATAAGCTTCTCTTCTACAAACACATCAAAAGCTTCACTTTGTAGCTTACCTAGCTCCATTTTGGATTCTAACTTTACATTATGACTTAACAAATACTCATATAGTGCGCTTTTATTAGTCGCAACTTCTCTAGGGATTCCTCCAATCTCTACAAGTGCATCCACATAAGCAATCTCTTTAAATACGCTAAAATCAATGACGTTGCCATTTAATTCTAGCTGTTTTGGTAAATTTAACGTTTCTAATAAATAATAAAAAAGCTCCTTTGTAATGGCAATTAAATCCTTATAATCTTTATATGCCCAATAAAACTCAATCATTGTGAATTCAGGATTGTGCGAGTGATCCATTCCCTCGTTTCTAAAATTACGATTAATCTCAAAAACTGCTTCAAATCCCCCAACGATTAAACGTTTTAAATAAAGTTCTGGAGCAATTCTAAGATAACGCTCGACATTTAGCGCATTATGGTAGGTTACAAAAGGTTTTGCATTCGCGCCACCAGGAATAGGATGCATCATTGGAGTTTCAACCTCTAAAAATCCCTTAGATTCAAAGAATTTTCGCACACTAGAAACAATGCGTGAGCGCAAAATAAAGCTATCACGCACTTTAGCATTCATAATAAGATCCAAATATCTTTGACGGTAACGTAGCTCAATATCAACTAAACCATGGAATTTTTCAGGCAATGGTGAAATTGCTTTAGTTAGAATCTTGAATTCAAGAGAATGCAAACTCAATTCTCCAGTTTTTGTTACAAAAGGAAAGCCCTTTGCCATTACAATATCACCTACTTCAATGTATCTCTTAAACACATCAAAATTCTCTCCTAATTCGTTTTTAGAAAGATACACTTGCAATACACCACTATAATCTTCAATTTTAATAAACGCAGCCTTACCCATTAAACGAATAAATTTAATTCTCCCAGCAATTTGCGCACTTTTGTTTGTGTCTTTTCTCTCTTCTAAATCCTGCACGTTAGCGTAAGTTTGCAAAAATTCTTGCGCGCTCATTTCTTTTACAATTCCATTTCTATAAGGATTAATCCCCATTTCACGCAACGCATCAGCTTTTGCAATCCTTCCCTCTACATACATGTCATTTTCAAACATCACCACTTCCTACATTTTGTCTAGATTCTCTAATGCCGGCTTTGCGTCTTGAACGATATCAAGCTTAATAATCGCATCCCCAGTACTCTTTAACATTGGATAGAGATAACTATTTTGTGTTTTGCTTTCAATAAAACTTTTAGCAAATTGTATATTTGTAAGTGCTGCGATGATAATTGCAAAAACTACAAAAACTTTCAAAGCTCCAAAAACAAAGCCCAACAAACGATTAACAATGCTCAATGCGCTTAAACTAACTAGCCTTTGAAGCACTTCAGCAATAAGCAATGCACCAACCCAAATCACAACAAGCAACACCAAAAAGCCAATGAGTGTCACTGCGGATGGATTTTTAAACACATATATATTTGCACTAATCCAAGCTCCTACATTTCCACCATACACAGAAGCCACATACACACCGCCAACAATTCCAACTAACCCAAAAAACTCTCGAATAAACCCATTAATCACACCACGAATTGCGAGAAATAAAATTAAGACTCCAACAACAACATCAAACCAGCTAAAATCCAGATCCATTACACACCTTATAAAAATAAATAAAGGCTTATTTTACACAAATCAAAATAAAGATAAATTTATGTTACAATGTTTTACGCACAATTTTTAAGATTTTTCGCAAAAAGGATAAAAAATGGCAGTAAAAGAACACAGCTTTGATGTTTCTGCAAAAGTGGATATTCAAGAATTCAAAAATGCACTAGAACAGGCAAAAAAAGAAATCAACAATCGCTTTGACTTTAAAGACGACAAGGCAAAAGAGCTAAACTTCAATGAAAAAGACAAGATTTTAAGCATTCTAGCCACAAGCTCTAACAAAGCAAAGACGATTAAAGACATTTTAGATTCCAAACTCATTAAACGTAATATTTCCTTAAAAGCCATAAAAGAACTAAAAGAAGAATCCGCAAGTGGAGGTAACACAAAAATCACTTACAAACTCAACGACACTCTAGATGACAAAAATACAAAGGCAATTAACACAGCAATTAAAAATGAGAAATTCAAAGTCAGCACACAAATTCAAGGCAACGAAATCCGAGTCAAAGCCAAAGATATTGATGAGCTACAAAAAGTCATTGCACATTTGCGTAAAATAGAATTAGAAGTTCCACTAAGCTTTGGAAACTTTGTGTGAATGCAAAAAAATGTGTCTATGGAATCCAAAAGAGATTCCAAAAATACAAAATACAAACCCAATGTAAATTTTCTTGAAGCACTTTTAATACACAAAATACCGCCTAGCAAACCTTATGCAATTCTATTTGGAGTTTTGTGTGCAATTTTTTTAAGTGCTTTTATATATTTAGAGTATTTTTTAGAAGAAAAAAACTACCCCATTTACTCCACAATTTTTGCTATTTTTGGCTTTTTTCTATATTTCAAACTCTCTCGTCTAGGAGCATTTATCTGTGGAGGAATCTTAGGGGTTTTATGGTTTTATTGGGTCGGTTTTAGTTTTAGATTCTATAATTTTTCCTATCTTATTCCGCTAGTTTGGCTTGTGTTTTTTGCAATCTATGGCATACTTTTTTATATCTTTTGTTTTTTTGCTAACCCCTTTTATCGCCTTTTTACACTCACAACTTCAAGCTTTATTCACCCTTTTGGCTTTAACTGGTTAATTATGGAATCTGTTTTGACTAAAAGCTATTTTTTTCCCTCTAAATTCACGCTTTTCTTACTACTTTGCGCTCTCATAATTTTCATTGCATTACTAGATAAAAAACTTTACAAAACAAGTCTTATTTGGCTCTGTGTCCTTTGTTTTTTACTCCCACACAACACAGAGATAAAAACCGATTCTAATACAATACCACTAAAGGTGAAAACCACACGCTTTGAAATCCCTCAAGATCAACGTTGGCAAACAAATCAAATCCATAATATTTTAATTCAAAATTTTAATGCCATTGCAGACGCTAAAAATTCTGGCTACGACCTTGTTGTTCTCCCAGAAACCGCCTTTCCACTAAGCTTAAATTTACAACCAGCACTAATGGAAAAATTGAAAGCAGAAAGCAAGGAAATCGCCATTTTAACTGGAGCAATTTATCAAGATTCCACACAAGAGAATACACGTTTTTTTAATAGCGCATATTTATTTCAAAATGGCGAAATGCAGGTGTTTCATAAGCTAATTTTAGTCCCTTTTGGAGAAAAGATTCCGCTACCAACGCCTCTTACAAAATGGATTAATAAAACTTTTTTTGATGGGGCAAATGATTTTATGACACAAGATTTCAAGGCACCCAATTCTACGTGGATTAAAAATCAACATTTCCAAATTGCTATCTGCTATGAAGCCACAAGAGACGAGTTTTACAAAAACTCCCCAAACAACCTCATCGCCATTAGCAACAACGCATGGTTTACTCCAAGCATTGAACCAACATTACAAAAACTCTTGATGCTCTATTTTGCCAAAAACCATGGCACACGCATCTACCACTCTAGCAATGCTTCAGAAAACTTCACCTTAGATTAGCCACAATACTTTTGTGAAATCACACACTTACTAGGCCACTCCAGTGCGCTAAGTGTAGCATTTGAGAGTCTTTTATAATACACACAACCTGTATCAATGGCTGCATAATTTTTAGTAAATAATACCCCATCTTTTTGCACATCATGACCAAAAACATTAAAAACAGGTGTTTTTTCCTCCTCATACTTTGCCCCACAAAATGTATAATGTTTGAGTCTGCTCCAACATATCTTATGAGAAACTTCACTTTTACTATAAAAAGGCAACCCAAAACCATGTGAGATAAAAAGATTCCGCCCCAACTCATCTTTATGTGCAAACTCTAAACAAAATGGCAAAGTTTTAAAAAACTCTAAATGTTCTTTTAAACGTTGCACTTTCCCATAATTTGCATAACTTTGAATTGTTTCGCGACCACCATTTTCCATCCAAACCCCATCTCTATCCATCGTTACAGAACTATAATATTCAAGCATTAATTCCTCATGATTTCCAAGCACACAAGGATACTTCCCCTCCATTACAAAATCCACAACCGCACAAGATTCCATTCCCCTATCAATTAAATCTCCCACAAAGACAATTTGAGAGTTTTCCTTTTCTGGAAACTTCTTAACAAGCGCACATAAAGTCTTATAGCACCCATGTACATCACCAATGATATACAACGGGCGCTTATAATCTAAATTAACCTCCATTACATTCCAATTGTTACAAGCACGAAATAACACACAGCACCAAAAACCGCAGAAATAGGCACTGTAATAAGCCATGCTGCAATAATCTTGTTAATTGCAGAGCGTTTTACTAGCTCTTCTTGATAAACTTTCTTTAATTGTTTTTGGTCTTTTTTCTTTAAATCTGGAATCTCTTTATTTTCTAAAGCCTTTGCTTCCTTTTTTGCCTTTTTGTTATCAATGCTCTTAATCATTGCAGCTTTCTTGCGCACAGATGACTTACGGAATCGCTCCAAAAATAACTTCACATTCTCTGCATCCTCACCCTTGCGTGACTCTAATATCTTAAGCTCCATTTCCTTGTAACGTTTCTTTAGATACTCCCTTAAAAATCCTACACCAAATACAGCTCCAACAGCAATATGCGTAGAGCTTACTGGCATCCCAAGCTCACTTGCAATTAAAACAGTAAGTGCCGCACTCATTGCAATACAAAAAGCACGAATTTGGTCAAGCTCAGTAATCTCACTTCCTACCGTGCGGATTAGCTTTGGTCCATAAAGTGCAAGCCCAATAGAGATTCCAAGCCCACCTAAAAGCATAATCCAAAATGGCACACTAGCCTTCCCCCCCATCACAAAGCTTTCTTTTAGTGCGTCATTAATTGCCGCTAATGGTCCAATTGCATTTGCCACATCATTTGCTCCATGTGCAAAACTTAAAAGTGCTGCTGCAAAAATCAGTGGAATCGTAAATAGCTTGTTAATTTCTTCTTTTTTATTGTCTAATTTTTCTAATGTTTTATCAATAATTGGACGCACGATAAAAAACACAACCACCGCAATTCCAACACTAATAGAAAATGCCAAAACAGGTTCTAATGCAACAATTTTCTTTAAGCCTTTACCAATTAAATATAAACTAAAAGCCCAAGTCATAAATGCGATTAAGTATGGCACAACACGTTTTGCGGCTGCTTTTTTGTTCTGTTTGTAAGTAATTGCATTTTTAATGAAAAATAATAATGCAGCAGCAATCACTCCTCCACTTACAGGAGAAATCACCCAACTCATTGCAATTCTACCAAGCTCCGCCCAATTTGCCACACTAAAGCCACCTGCTGCGATTCCAGCTCCTAAGATTCCACCCACAATAGAATGTGTTGTAGAAACGGGTGCACCAATAGCAGTTGCAGCATGCAACCAAATTGCTCCAGAAATCAATGCCGCTAACATTAGCGTTACAAATGTTCTTGCATCTCCAATAGAATCCATGGAGATAATCCCAGAACGCACAGTATCTACAACCTCCCCCCCAGCAATCAAAGCCCCAGAAATCTCACACACTGCAGCAATTACAATGGCTCCGGTCATCGTAAGGGCTTTTGAACCCACTGCGGGTCCAACATTATTTGCCACATCATTTGCACCAATATTAAGTGCCATATAACCACCAACAATTGCTGCAAAACCTAAAAGAAGAGGCTCTGTTACATCATCACTTGCAAGCATTACCATTACAACAATAACTAATACAAAGGTAATAATCACCCCAATCTTGCGCAAATCCTCTTTATTGACACGAAAAACTTTCTCATGTTGCAAAAAATTATTCATTTGATTCCCTCTCTTTATTAGTAGTTTCCTTATGAAAATATCCTAGATCAAATACCCTACAAGACTATTAATTTTACTCTTACTTTTATTTAATATTCCTTTAATATTCCCTTTTGATACAGCAAATAGCAATAATTGCCACTTAAGGTAACTTTTTTAAAACTAGGATTATAATTACCAAAATTCTCCAAAAAAAGGATTTACTATAGAGACTACACTTTGGGAAAAAGTTTGCCTCTTTCATGGACACAAATGCCCCGGACTTGCCATTGGTTATAAAGTCGCTTTGTTTGCAAAAGAAGTTTTAGAAATTAATAATACAATAGAGGATGAAGATATCGTATGTCTATCAGAAACCGATGCTTGTAGTGTAGATGCTATCCAAATCATTTTAAAAGCAACACTTGGCACAGGCTCTATGCATATTGACTACCTAGGCAAACATGCTTTTAATATCTACAATAGAAAAAACGGCAAAAAAGCGCGTTTTGTATTTTGTGATTCCACAAAATTTTCTAACAAAGAAGAAAAGCTCACCTATATCCTCTCCAAAGAACCTAAGGATTTATTTTTAATTAAAGAAACAATTAGGGATTTTCCCACAAAAGCACGTCTCTATGACGCAATCCCCTGTGCAATATGTGGTGAGCAAACTGCAAGAAATGCGCTAGTTTTTGTAAATAATGCGCACATTTGTAAAACTTGTCAAAATTCATAAAAAGGATTCTGTATGCAAAAGCTTTTTAAACTCTTTGTTTTTGCACTTCTTAGTGCGATAACCACCTATGCACACACAATTACAGATATGCGTGGTAAGCAAATAGAAATTCCAGAAAAATTAGAGCGCGTAGCAACAATTAGTGATGGCTTTATTGAGGGTGTAATGACACATTTAGGTGTAATTGATAAGGTTAATGCCATTGGTTCTTGGTCTATGAAACGTGATTATAAATATACTTTTGAGAGTATTGATGGCAAAACTTATACCGCTAGGGGATGGCACACAATGAAGTATTTACACCCTTGGCTGGATAACTTGCCCTGCTTTAACTCTCCACAAGGTAATATTATAAACTACGAAACTTTAGCAAAAGCAAACCCACAAATTGTCATTTTAAGAGTTGGTGATTGCACAGTCTCTGGTGGCTCTTACTTTAGAGGTGGCGATCCAAAAGCACTAGAAAAGACTATTGCAATGATAGAATCTCTTGGGATTCCACTTGTTGTGCTGTATTCTCCCACATATTATGGCAAAGCCGAACTTAGCACAATGCAAGAAGAGATACGTGTTATTGGTGATATCTTTAAACAAAGAGAAAAAGCATTAAAACTTTATGATTATCTGCATTCCACAGAATTACTCGTAAGAAACCGAACAAAAAATATTCAAGATAAAGATAAACCAAATGTGCTGTATTTTGGATTAAATTCCGTCGCCAGAAAGCAAGGGGGTTCAGGAATGGCTTCTGGAATCACAACTCCAGAATCCCATATCATTGAAAATATTACTAATGCCAAAAACGCATTCCGTGGCAAAGGTAATAATATTATCTTAAGCGGTGAGCAAGTTTATGCTATTGATCCAGATATCATTTTACTCCCTACACAAAATGGCTATCATCCTGCAAGTGAGCTATTAAGTGCGCCGTATTATCAGAATCTACAAGAACTAAAGGCGATTAAAAATAAGCGTGTGTACGCTCTCCCATGGAGCCCTATGAACTGCTCTAGGCGCGTAGAATATCCACTTGATATTCTCATTATTGCTAAGGCTTCTTATCCGCATCTTTTTGAGGATATTAAGGTGCATACATTTGCGCTAAAATTCTATCAAGATGTATATCATGTAGATGAAAATACTGCAAAAATTCTAAGAAGTGAACAATTACTAGATTGGACCATAGATAATGATTTTTAATCCAATAGGCGACCTACGTAAAATCATTATCTTAACACTCCTTGTAGCACTTTTTATAGCAATGTTTTTTGCAATCACTTCTGGAAACTCCGAACTTTCTTTAAAAGCCGTTTTGAATATCATCCTCTTTAAACTCACAGGTTACAATATAGATTCTGTCTCTGCACGTGATATGGCGATTGTTTGGAATATGCGCTTGCCACGCATTTTAATGGCAATTCTAGCTGGAATCGCGCTTGCAACTGCAGGTGCATTGTATCAAAGCTGCTTTAGAAATCCGCTTGTAGAGCCTTTTATTCTAGGAGCTTCTTCTGGAGCTAGTTTTGGTGCTGCCCTCGCCATTATCTCTCCAGCACTCTTTTTGCCCACACAAATTTCTGCATTTCTTTTTGCACTTCTTGCTGTGGTAATTGCCTACACGCTTGCACGTCAAAAAGGTGAGATAAACACCATAGGACTTGTGCTATCTGGAGTCATTATTGGTTCTGTATTTTCTGCACTTGTTTCTATTTTGAAATATCTCTCTGAAGATACACAGCTACGCGAAATCACCTTTTGGATGATGGGTGGACTTTACCATGCTAGCTGGAGTGATATTTACATTAATACCATTGTTATTTTGTTCTGCTTTGTTATTGCATGGATTTTTGCATGGAAGCTAAACCTACTCTCCATTGGTGATGAGGAATCCAAAAGCTTAGGTATTAATCCTGATAAATATAAAACTCTATTTATTATTACCGCCACTTTAATGACTGCAATTTGTGTCTCAAGCGTAGGAATTATTGCGTGGGTTGGACTAATGATGCCCCATGCTGCAAGACTACTTGTAGGACCTGATAATCGTTTTGTGATTCCTATTTCTTCTCTTTGTGGTGCAATTTACCTGCTAATTTGCGATACCATAGCAAGAACGCTAACAATGGGTGAAATTCCCATTGGAATTATTACTTCTATCATTGGTGCGCCATTTTTGATTTGGATTTTGCGTGCAAAAAGTGGACGTTTATTTGCTTAAAAAGGCTAAAAAATGCTAAAGATTGAGAATTTAAGCTTTTATTACGAGAATAATCATATCTTAAAAAATATTTCTTTTAAAGCAAAAGCTGGCGAACTTTGGGGTTTAATGGGACCAAATGGTAGTGGCAAGACGACTTTTTTAAAATGCATAATGGCTCTGCTTAAACCTGCATCCTGTAATATTTTCATTAATGGCGAAAATTATCACTCTATTACCACAGCAAAAATGGCAAAACTCATTGCCTATGTCCCTCAAGAACACAAACCACCTTTTCCTTTTAGTGTCAAAGAGATTGTTTTAATGGGAAGATCTCCGCATATGGGTGGAATCTTTGGACTAAAAAAAGCGGATTACGGTTCCGCATATGAAGCAATGGAACTACTAGGTATCTTAGATATTGCAGAGCGTCCTGTTACTTCATTAAGTGGAGGACAACGACAACTTACACTCATTGCACGTTCTCTAGCTCAAAATGCACCAATTATGATTTTAGATGAGCCCACTAGCGCACTAGATTTTCATAATCAAATCTCCATTTGGAGAATCCTAAAAAAAGTCTCAAATCTTGGAAAACTTGTGATTGCTTGTAGTCATGATCCTAATCATCTGCTATGGTTTGCAAACCGCACACTTGTATTAAAAAACGGAGAGATTATTGCCTCCGGTGAGACACAATCCATTATCACACCCCAAATTTTAAAAGAAGTTTATAATAGCGAATATTCCATTTCAAAAGTCAATGACAAAAACGTAATCCAACCTGTGTTTTAGATTCCGCATCGTTATGTATTTAATTCCTTTTTTCTCTAAATCTTTCATTTTGGAATACTCTTTGCTTAAATTCTCTATAAATTTGCACAAGGAAGTGCTAAAAGGAATTATAATGGAAAATCCAAAATCTCTAAACGCTTTATTTATTGTATGCTTTAGCTTTGGAGTGGCAACTTTTTTTACTGCTTGTGCTACAACAGAGCCAAAAATCTCTTTCAAGCCACCAGCCTATGTTGAAGAATTACCACCTAAGGAAGAGGAGGACAATTTTGGAAATCCCGGAAGCATCTTTGGAAGGGGAGACAATCTCTTATTCTCTGACCGCCGTGCTATGCAACTAAACGATTTAGTTACGGTTATTATTAACCAAACAGCACAAGCAAGCTCAAATGCTGATAAGAATCTCAACGAAACTTCTAGTGCGACACTCACAGGTCCAAGAGTTACATTTGGAGGTCCAAGTCAAAGCATTGGTAATCTTGTAAATAAACTAGGTAATATTACTAGCTTTGGCGTTACCACTGGACAAAATACTTCCACTTTTCAAGGCACAGGTTCTCAAAATCGTCAAGAAACATTTTCTACTACCATTGCAGCGCGTATTATCAAAGTGCTTCAAAATGGAAATTACTTCATTGAGGGGAGTCGTGAAGTTCTTATCAATGGAGAAAAGCAAATCATTCACATAAGCGGTGTTGTGCGCCCTAATGATATTGCGCGTGATAATACAATTGAATCACGTTTCATTGCTGATGCAAAGATTATGTATGACACACAAGGTGAATTAAAACGCAACACAGAAAAAGGTTGGGGGACAAAACTTCTTGAATCAGTTTGGCCTTTTTAAAGGCTTATTTAGGCTAGATTAAGATAAAATACGCAAATTTCTTTCAATTTCTTAATAAAGGATTTGTGTGCAAACTCAATATTTTACAGGCACTCGTGGCGGAGAGGATTTAGGCATTACTTTTGAAGATGCTATTCTTAGCCCAAGCGCTTCTTATGGTGGATTATACACATTAGAAGAATTTCCAAAATTTAGCAAAGACGAAATTAAGGAATTCACTAGACTTAGTTATGAAGAACTTACGCGCATTATCTTTAATAAATTAGGCTTAAATGTCCCAAGAGAGCTTTTATGTGAGGCTTTAAGTCTATATAAAAACTTTGACGATAAGTCTTCGCCAGCACCGATGTATCCAGTAACACCATATTTGAATATCCAAAAACTCTATTGCGGTCCTACACGTGCTTTTAAAGATATGGCTCTGCAACCCTTTAGTTCTCTATTTAGCGGTTTTTTGCGCACAAATAGAAGCGCACATAATTATTTGATTTTAGTAGCAACTAGTGGCGATACAGGACCTGCAACACTGCAAAGTTTTGCAAATCAGCCAAATATTAAAGTGGTTTGCATTTATCCAAATGGTGGTACAAGTGATGTTCAACGCTTACAAATGACAACAATTAATGCAGATAATATTGCTGTTTTTGGAATCAATGGAGATTTTGACGATGCGCAAAATTTGCTTAAAAGTATGCTAAAAGATTCCCACTTTAATGCGATTCTAAGAGCTAAAAACATCTCACTAAGCGCAGCAAATAGTGTGAATTTTGGTAGAATCGCTTTTCAGATTATCTACCATATTTATGCGAGTTTGCAAATCTATAAAATTAATAATGAAAAAATCCACACTATCGTGCCTAGCGGAAATTTTGGTAACGCACTTGGTGCATTTTATGCTAAACTTATGGGTTTTCCAATTGAGCGCATTTGGATTGCATCAAACTCCAATAATATCCTAACAGAATTTATCAACACTGGCATATATGATATTTCTAATAAATCCCTAAAGAAAACTTACTCTCCTGCAATGGATATTTTAAAAAGCTCCAATGTTGAACGAGTACTCTTTGCACTTTTTGATTCCTATCGCACAAAAGAATTTATGGAATCCTTAGAGCAAATCGGCAAATTTACCTTAAATAAAGAGGAACTAATTTGGGTGCAAAGTTATTTTAGTGCAACAAGTTGCGACGATAATTTCTGTCTAGAAACAATCAAAAAATATGCTAAACAAGGCTATATTATTGACCCACACACTGCTTGTGGAATCAAGGCTTATGAGACTATCCAAATCAAATACCCACACGCAAAATGTGTGCTTTGCTCCACAGCAGAATGGACAAAATTTGCTCCAACACTTGCAAAAGCATTAGATTTAGGCAATTTGAGCGACAAAGAAGCCCTTGAAACAATTTCTAAAAATTATAAAATTCCAATTCCTAAACAAATTAATTCTTTATTTAATCAAAAAGAAATCCATAATAAAGTAATCAACAAAGAAGAATTGCTTGATACTATTTTACAATGGTTATAAGGATTTATAATGCTTTATTTTTCTGACCTACTTTTAAGATTGCAAGAATTTTGGCATAAGCAAGGTTGCCTTATTATCCAACCTTATGATATTCCTGCAGGAGCTGGGACATTTCATCCTGCAACACTTCTTAGAAGTTTAGATTCTAAACCTTGGAGCGTGGCTTATGTAGCTCCTTCACGTAGACCAACAGATGGACGCTATGGAGAAAATCCAAATAGATTAGGAAGCTACTATCAATTCCAAGTTTTGATTAAACCTAGTCCAAATAATATCCAAGAACTTTATTTAAAAAGCTTAGAATATTTAGGCTTAAATCTAAAAGACCATGATGTGCGCTTTATTGAAGATAATTGGGAATCCCCAACACTTGGTGCTTGGGGGTTAGGCTGGGAAGTATGGCTTGATGGAATGGAGGTAACACAATTTACCTATTTTCAACAAGTTGGTGGAATTGCGTGCGACCCAGTGGCAGTGGAGATTACCTATGGAACAGAGCGCTTAGCAATGTATCTACAAGGTGTGGAAAATGTATTTGATATTAAATGGAATCTAAATTATACTTATGCAGATGTGCATTTAGAAGGAGAGTATGAATTTTCAAAATACAATTTTGAAATAGCAGATACAACAATGCTTTTTGAGTTTTTTACTAAAATGCAACAAGAAGGCAATTGCGCACTTGAGGCTGGATTACCATTACCGGCATATGATTGCGTGATGTTTGCAAGTCATCTCTTTAATGTGCTTGATGCAAGAAAGGCAATTTCTGCAACCGAGCGTCAAAACTATATTCTAAAGATTCGCGAACTTGCAAAAGCTTGCGCAATGCTTTACAAAGAGCAAGAAACTCTGCGTCAAGAGCGCTTAGAAAAAACTCGAGAGAATAAAAATTAACAAATGCAAACTTTTGAGCTTTTAGAAATTTTAGATTCCATTAGCCCTTTTGCATTACAAGAAAAGTGGGACAACTCCGGACTAATTCTAGGCGCACCAAATGCGGAGTTTCGTCAAATCTACCTTAGTCTTGAAGCAACTTTAGAAATCCTAGAAAAGTTGGAATCTAATTCACTACTTATCACACACCACCCTTTGATTTTCTCTCCACTAAAATCTCTAAACTTTACACAATATCCCGCCAAACTGCTAGAGTGTGCAATAAAAAAAGAGATTCAACTCATCGCAATGCACACAAACTTTGATAAAACACATTTTGGTGATTATGTTGTACGTGAAAAGTTAGGCATTAGGACTTATGAGAAAGAAAATTTTGCAGTGCGTTTTCTTTGGAATGATTCCATAGATTCACTCCTAAAACACATAAAAGAAAAATTTACGATTCCCTTTTTAAAATTCACTCAAGGTAATTTTAAAAAACCTCAAAGAGTTGCCTTAATTACTGGAAGTGGTGGAAGCTTTGTTGGAGAACTAAGTGAGATGGATTGCCTAATTACTGGCGATGTGAAATACCATGAAGCAATGGAAGCACAAGCTCTAGGGATCAATATCATTGACTGCGGGCATTATGAATTAGAGTGCTATTTTGGGGAAATTTTGTCCCAGATTTTGACAAATCATGGCTATAAAGCTATAATTTCAAATTCACAAAATCCCTTTAATTTTGTCTAAATAATTTACCTTTGGAGCTGTTAATGAATAAACATTTAAGCCAGTTAATAGAAATCGCAAACTTAGATAAAGAAATTGATTCTTTTGAACCGCGCATTAAAGAAGCTAAAAAAGAACTAACCACTATGGAAGAAGAAGAAGCCAAACTAAACAACCAAGCAGAGGAGTTAAACGTCACTTCTCGCGACATTTCACTCTCAATTCAAAAAAATGAAAATCACTTAGAGGATTTATCACTAAAACTTGAAGAAATCGCTAATAAAACAAAATTGATCAAAACTGAAAAGGAAAGCAAAGCTCTAAGCCTAGAAGAAGAATTAGCAAAAGAACAAATTACCTTTGCCAATGAAGAAATTGCGCGATTAAATGGGATATTAGACAATAAAAAAGAAGCTCTAAAAGAGCTAGAAGACAACATTAAAGCATTAAAAGAAAACCAAAAAGAAGTGGCACAAAAAGTAGAAGTAGAAGTACAAAAAGTCAAAGATGCACAAAAAAAAGTCTTCACCCAAAAAGAAGGACTTGTTAGCAAAATGGACAGAAAGATTATCTCTTTTTATGAGAAAATCCGCAAATGGGCAAAAAACACAAGTGTTGTTCCTGTTACACGCCAAGCTTGTGGAGGTTGCTTCATTCGCTTAAATGACAAGATCTACTCTGATGTAATCCGCTCAGATGACATCACCACTTGCCCACATTGTGGCAGAATCTTATACAATCAAGTTGAAAATTAATCCCTTAATGTATGGTTTATGGCTATTATATTCTAATGTGTGTGGCACACTTTTGCGCCTTGCCATTTCTCTTTTTTTTAAGTTTTAAGCAAAAATACAACACTTCTTTAAAAAAGCGTTTTTTTATTCCCGCACTTTTACCAAAGGGGAGATATTATTGGATTCACGCCTGCTCCTTTGGCGAAGTAAGATCCTTACAAAATATTATTAGCACTCTTGAAAACTCCCTAGCAGCGAATCAAAAAATTCTACTCACCACAACCACACAAACAGGTTTCACACTTGCAAACAAACTTTATCCAAACTGCACCATTACCTATTTGCCCTTTGAGAGCTTTATTCCTTTTTGGTTAAAAGGCAAAGAAATCATTAGCTTAACTCTAACAGAAGCTGAACTCTGGCTAATGCCCCTATTTTGCGCACATTTAAAGGGAGCAAAAACACTGCTAATAAATGCTAGAATCTCCACACGTTCCTATCCACGCTATTTACGATTCTGTTTTTTTTACACAAGACTTTTTAGCACTATCCAAAAAGTGTTTTGTCAAAGTCAAACTGACAAAGAACGCTTAGAATCTTTAGGAGCTCAAAATGTGGAAGTTTTTGGAAACCTAAAATTAGCCGAAATCCCACAAGTTAGTACACACTATACCGCCCTTAATACGCCTTTATGGGTAATTGCTAGCACACATGGCAAAAATAATCAAAGTGAAGAAGTGTTAATTTTAAAAAGTATTTTAGAATCCTTTTTTAAAAAAAATACAAGACCAACTTCACAATGCATTGCACAAAATACAGAAAAAAACTCTCATCAAAATTTACCCAAAAATACACCTCATTTTCTTTTTGCTCCACGTCATCCAGAACGTTTTTTAGAAGTTGAACAAAAATTAAACAAAATTTTAACAACCAATAATCTCCCATTATTACAAAAAACCTCTGCACAAGGCATACAAAATGCACTAAATGCTCCTTTTATTCTATTGGATTCTCTAGGAGAACTCAATAATCTCTATGCAATAGCAGATACCGTGATTTTAGGTGGAAGTTTTCTGCCAAATATCGGTGGACATAATCCTATTGAACCTGCCTATTTTCACACAAAGTTAATTAGCGGTCCTTATATTTTTAATCAAGAAGCATTATTCTCCAGCATAAAAAACTGCGTAATTTGTGAAATAGAAGCACTTACAAAAGTTTTACAAAACCCACTAAAAAACTCTTATATCACGCAAAATCTTGATATTACAAAAATCATTCAAAGCATAAAGGAATCTTAATGCAATCCAATAAACTCCCAAAAACTCAAAAAAGTATCCTATCTAAGAAAATACCCAAGAATATAAAAAGGGATTCCAAACAAAGTTTTAAAAAAACCTCCAACAAACAAGCACAATCCCCAAAGACTCCAAAAAATACCCAAAAAGCTTACAAACTTCTAGCTCTACAAGAAAATATTTCTAATAATGAAGCAAAGAGCCTCATAGACAAAGGATTAGTAAGTATTAAGGGTAAAAAAATCTTAATTGCACGAGGTCTCCTTGCCCCAAACACACGCTTTAGCATTCAACAAATCCAAAGCATTAAAGAAATTTTTCAAGATAAGAATATTTTAGCCCTTGAAAAACCAGCCTTTTTGACAAGCGAAGAAGTTGCTAAAAACTATCCACAATGGACACTTTTACATCGCTTAGACAAAGAAACAAGCGGAATCTTATTGCTAGTTAAAGATAATAGCCCCTTTCACCTAGAAGCTAAAGAAGCCTTTAAGCAATTCCAAGTTTTAAAACAATACACCGCCATTGTAGAAGGAATCTTAGATGAAGAGTGTGAGATTACAGCACCCTTGATTATTAAAAAAGGCAAGTGCGCTAAAGTAAGTGTTAGCAAGACCAAAGAAGGACAAAGGGCTATTACGCATATCACACCCCTTGAAATCTTTGGCAAAAAAACAAAACTAAATGTGCAAATAAAAACAGGAAAAACACATCAAATTCGTGCCCACTTAGCCCACATCAAACACCCAATCATCGGCGATGTTCTCTATGGAGGAAAGCCCTCAAGTCGTATTTTACTCCACGCACACCACGTCGCCTTGCTAGGTTATGATTTCATATCTAGTGAGCCAAGTGAATTTATTTTTAAAGACAATCTTTAAAATTTAAGAATCCTTTTTGGATTCCGTATTTTGATTTTCCACAATCCCTAAAGTCCTCGCCACAACCCCTAATGTCATTCCTTGCACCAACACAGAAATAAACACCATAAAAAACACCACATTAAAGATAAATTGCGATTGCTCTAAATGATACACAAAGGGATAGGTTGCTAAGATAATAGGAACTGCTCCACGCAAACCTACCCAAGAGATAAATAACTTTTCTTTATTTCCATAGCGACTTTTTGCAAGGGAGGTAAAAACACCCAATGGACGCGCAATAAACATTAGCACAAATACAAGTGCTAAAGCCTGCAAAGCGACATCTGGCAACTGCGAAGGAAACACAAGTAATCCAAGCACTAAAAACACCACAATTTGCATCATCCACGCAATCGCATCATGAAAAGCAATAATATGCGATTTATAAGGAAAAGCAAAGCGATTTGTCATAATTCCTGCAATATAAATACTCAAATAGCCATTGCCTCCAAGTAATGCAGAGAGTCCAAAAACCATAAATAACCACGCAATACTAATAAGAGGATAAAGCCCTGGTTGTGAAATATTTGCTTTAGAGCAAATTTTTGGAAACACATATCCACACAAAAGTCCAATCGCCCCACCAATGGCAAACTGCCCTACAAACTGCATAAGCCATTCCCATATAGTTGCGCTCCCTTGCATTACAATTAGTTGTAATACAGTAATAGTTAGAAAAATTGCCATAGGATCATTGCTTCCAGATTCCAACTCTAAAAGAGGTTTAATATTATTCTTTAATTTTATTTCCCGAGAACGAAGCACCATAAAAACCGCTGCTGCATCTGTTGAGGAAACAATAGAGCCAAGCAATAATGCTTCTAAAAGTGTTACTTCCCACATAGAGTAAAAAAATCCAGCAAGAATAATTGCTGTAACTAAAACACCTAATGTTGCTAACATCACACCGCTAACCACCACAGGCTTAATCTGTTCCCAATGTGTATCAAGCCCACCGCTATACAAAATAAAAATAAGTGCAATAGAACCCACAGCTTGCGCTAGCAACGTGTTATCGAACTTGATTCCTACGATTCCATCACTACCTAAAAGCATCCCTAAAATTAGAAAAATCAATAATAAAGGTAATCCAATTTTTTCTGAAATCTTACTCGCATACACACTTGCAAATAAAATCACACCAATGGCAACAATATACACATTTAAATTATTAATAATCTCTAACACTCTCTCTCCTTTAAATCTTCACGCGTGACTGCAAAGCTCGAATAATGGAGAGCTGATCCACATTCTCTAAGCTTACTCCTGTTGGAACACCTTGAGCAATTTTGGTAAATCGCAAACCAAAACTCTCTAATTTATCTTCCAAATATAACATTACACTATCACTTCCAAGTGATGGACTAAATGCAAAAATAATCTCTTTTATCCCAAATTTTGTAATACTCTGCTCCAACTGCTTTAAATTAAAATTCTCAAGACTATTAAGCACAAAATACTTCCCAAAAAACTCTCCGCTCTCCTCTAGTAAAAAAATCTCCCTAGGATTTGCCACAATGCAGAGCTCTCCATTATTGCGTGTGGAATCTAAACAAATCTCACACACTGCTTGATTTGTGATCCCCCCACATTCTTCGCAAGTGCGTAACTCATGGACACAACACTCAATATTATGCGCCACTTGCAAAGCACTAAATTTATCCTCAAATGCCAAAAAATACGCCAAACGCATTGCTGATTTTCGCCCAACGCTTGGAATCCTCTCTAATGATTCCACAAGTTTTGCAAAATTTTCAGGATAAGATTTCATTTGCCTGTCACCAAAACTAAACTATATTAATAATTATAAATAAGTTATGATTAAGAATTTATAAATTGTTACAAGCAAACGATATCTTTATAAAAGGCAAAATTTAACCACTTATAAAACTTTATTACGATATAATGGCAGAATTTTATTTTGCATTAAATTTAGGAGTTATTATTGGAAGAGTTTGATTACTATGAAATCCTAGAAATTGAGCGCACAGCAAGTGGCGAAGAAGTAAAAAAAGCATACCGCAAAATGGCACTCAAATATCATCCAGATAGAAATCCTGATGATAAAAACGCCGAAGATATGTTCAAAAAAGTTAATGAAGCTTATCAAGTGTTAAGCGATAAAGAAAAACGTCAAATCTATGACGCTTATGGCAAAAAAGGTTTAGAATCTAGTGGCTTTGGTTTTAGCGATATGGAAGGTAGTATTTTTGATATTTTCAACTCTGTCTTTGGTGGTGGTTTTGGAGGGTTTGGTGGCACTTCAAAACAAAGAAGAAGTGATAAATATCCGCGTGATTTAGCAATGGAGCTTGAACTAAGCTTTGAAGAAGCGGTTTTTGGATGCAAAAAAGAAATTGAAATCTCCTATAAAAGCGCATGTTCTCCGTGCAAAGGAAGTGGCGCAAAAGATGGTAAAACTACCACTTGCAATACTTGCAAAGGAAGTGGCAGAGAGACATTTTCACAAGGCTTTATGACCTTTGCTCAAACTTGTTCCAAATGCCATGGAAGCGGACAGATGATGACAGAGAAATGCGAGAAATGCTCTGGAAAAGGATTTCAAGAAGAGAAAGAAAAATTTGAAGTTAAGATTCCAGAGGGAGTGGATAGTAACAATCAAATCCGCATACAAGGACATGGAAATAAAATGCCAGATGGCACACGAGGGGATTTGTATTTGGAGATTTTTGCTAAAGAAGATGCGCATTTCATTCGCCACCATAATGACATTTATCTTGAAGTGCCAGTATTTTTCACTCTTGTAATGCTTGGTGGAAACATAAAAATTCCAGCACTCACTAAAGAATTAGATCTAAAAATTCCAGTTGGCGTAAAAGATAAGCAACAATTTGTATTTTATGGAGAAGGGGTTAAGAGCGTCAATAGTGGCAAGAAAGGAAATTTTATTGCTGTTGTCAATATCATTTATCCAGAAAAGCTAGACGAAAGCCAACTAGAACTTCTAACACAACTCCACAAATCTTTTGGCTATGAGAACTCTAAGCCAATTTCCTGCCATGAAGGCTTAATGGATAAAATTAAAAATTGGTTTAAATAATGCAGTATGGAGGAATCCAAAATTCTCCACTAGGAAAAATTCTAGTGATTGATGATGGGGAAGTGATTTTAGAGGTTCGCTTTTTGGATTCCGTATTTAATGCTTCTTGTATTGATAATTCTTTGACAGAATGGCATTCTACACAAAGTATTCAAAATATCCTAGTGCAACACTCTTTAATCCAAAGCCAATTAACCCTTGCTACTTTTTCACAACTCCAAGAATATTTTTCCAAAATGCGCAAAACTTTCACGCTACCACTAAATCCAAAAGGCACAACATTTCAACAAAGTGTTTGGAAAATTTTACGCACAATTCCTTATGGAGAAACTCTAAGCTATGGAGAGGTCGCAAAAACACTAGGCAAACCAAAATCAGCACGCGCTATAGGAGGCGCAAATCATCACAATCCTATTGCAATCCTTATCCCCTGTCACAGAGTCATTAGCGCAAATGGCACAATAAATGGTTATGCAAGTGGCGTCCAAAGAAAAATAAAATTATTAAAACTAGAGGAATATAAGCCCAAAAAGGACTTATGGAGATTATAAAACAGCGTATTTTATAGAAATGCAATCTTCCAAACTAGATAGCTCATCAAGCACATTTTGTGAGACTGCATCATCAACCACAATAAGAGCTAAAGCTTCTTTACCATAGCGTCCTAATCGGAAGTCTGCAATATTAATATTGTGTTTTGCTAAAGTTGTCCCTATAAATCCGATAACACCAGGCGTATCATTATTTCTAAAGAGAATCATTTTACCTTTTGGCTCAATATCAAGGGCAAAATTGTTAATATTAACAATTTTTGGGGTGTTTTCATTAAACACCGTTCCACTTACACTAAATGTACCTTTTTGTGTGAGGAGTGTTAGTTTGATTTGATTTTTATAGATCCCTTTGGATTCCTTACCATCAAGTTTTATTTCAATCCCTCTCTCTTGTGCAACATAAGGTGCATTAACATAATTCACTTTATCGCCAACTGTCGCATTTAGAATCCCAACAAGCGCAAAAGTTGAAAGCGAAGAAAGATATTCTTTAATCTCCCCTTCAGCTTCAAGCGTAACAGATCGGACTTCATCTTTATTGACTTGAATGGCAAAAAATGCCATTTTTTGCATAAGCTCTAAATATGCTTTCATAAAACTTGGCAATTCGTTTTCTTTAATCGGCAAGTTTAACGCATTAGGAAAACTTGAACCACGCGCTGCTTCAAGTGCTGCTTGGGCTGCTTGGACTGCAATTTTTTCTTGTGATTCTAGTGTGTTCGCCCCAATATGCGGTGTTACATAAATATTCTTTGCATCTAGAAGTTTATTACTAGTTGCAGGCTCTTTTGTAAAGACGTCAATCCCAGCCCATCTTACCTTTTTAGACTTCAATGCCACTTCCAATGCATCTTCATTGTATAACCCACCACGTGCGCAGTTAATCAAAATCACTCCATCTTTCATTTTTGCAATTTGTGGTGTGTCGATCATATTAATTGTTTCTTTATTTTTTGGCGTGTGGATTGTGATAATATCACAACTTAAAATATCATCAAAGTTTCTTGTATAGGCAATTCCAATATCTGTGGCTTTAGTGGGATTGATATAAGGATCATAAGCAATGACCTCCATCTCAAAAGCTTTCATACGCTTTCCAACACGACTTCCAATATTTCCAAACCCAATGATTCCTAACTTCTTACCTTTAAGTTCTGTGCCATACCAATCTTCGCGCTTCCACTTGCGTTCTACTTTTAATTGTGTATTAACATCTGGAAAATTGCGAATCGCGCTTAGAATATGCGCACAGGTTAGCTCCACAGCAGCGATGGTATTTGCTGTTGGCACATTCATCACTACGACACCTCTTTTGCTGGAATTTTCAATATCTACATTATCCACACCAACACCAGCACGTACCACAGCACGCAATTTAGATGCAGAATCCAAAAAATCAATATTCACTTCCGTAGAGCTTCTAGTGATTGCCACATCTGCTTTGTATAACTCTCTCTTTAGTTCATCTTTTGGTAAATCCGCTAAATTTAATAGCGTCACTTCAGAATCTTTTGCTAACAAATCCAAACCACTTCGATGAATATGGTCACAAACAATGATTGTATATTTTGACATTAGCTCCTCCATTTTTAAGTTTTAGATAAAGTATAATTGATTGCGTAATGCTTCAATTTATCCAAAACACTGCGCAAATAATTTTCATCTTCTGTGGCAACAACTAGCCAAATATTTTCACCAATTTTATAGTAAGAATATTCAATGTTATGCGCCCCAAAGACTTGATTAATACAAAAAAACTGATAGTCATTAATCACGCCTACTGAAACCCTAAAGACTTCTTTTGTGCTTTTTTTGACACTATTTGCATACAAAAGCTTCACTTGCAATTCAGAAGCTGGATAAATAAATTCACGCTCATTCTGTCCAGAGAGGCGATTTAGCCAATCAGGAGAGGGAGAATGTTGTAAATCAGTGGGCTTAGCAAGCTCGTATGGTCCAATCTCTGGAAGCTCGTAGATATTCATTGCACCAATATAGTTACGAATCAAAATAAACAACAATATGCAAGTAAAGATTGAAAAAATGCCAATTAACAACCTTATTTGCATAGAGCTAAACTCCTAGTTTTAAGAAATTTGATCCTTAATAATATCTCCCAATGTCATCTTATCACTTGCATTATCGTTAAAATTCTTAAGATTTGTTCTTTCTTTTTGTCTCTCTAAACGACGAACAGAAACACGGATTCTATTATTTTGCGTATCAATTAAAGAAATCACGCCATTAATTTTATCACCAATTTTGATTTCTTCTTTTTTAAGTGGAGCTAAATCTTCATTGCGAATTAGCGCATCCATTTCATCATAGATTTTAATAAACACGCCAAAATCTTTGATATCTCTAACAGTCCCCACCACAGCATCATCTATTGAGTATTTTTTTGCAAATGCATCTACCGGAGAAGCAATTAATCCTTTACGAGTTAGAGAAATGCGCTCTTTTTGGCGGTCAATTTTAGCAATTTTCACCTCAATGTTCTCACCAATTTTCATTAAATCTTTGCATTTTTCATTTTTATTCCAATACGCATCTTCATTGTGCAATAGTCCATCAATTCCATCTAGTTTAATAAACGCCCCAAAATCTGTTAAAGTCGCAACAACACCTTTTAACACTTCACCTTCTTTGTGTTTTTTTGCAAATTGTTCAAATGGCTTATCTAGTAATTTTTTCAGAGAAACTCTTAGACGACGATCTTTTGGATCAATCTCAATCACTTCTACATCAATTTCTTGTCCAACTTTCAAGAATTCTTCTGGGTTTTGAATATTTTTATTCCAAGATATCTCAGAGATATGCAAAAACCCTTCAATATCGTTTCCTAAATCCACAAACACCCCATAAGGCTCAATATTACTAACTGTAACCTTAATCGCATCACCCACTTCAAGTTCATTTTCTACTTCTTTCCACGGATCTTCTGCTGTTGCCTTTATAGAAAGTGCTAAACGTCGCTTATCTTTATCATAGCTTAGGACTTTGATGGGCACTACATCCTCTTCTTTGTAAAGTTTAGAGGGATTAACAGGTCCTTTATAACTAATTTCTGTATAATGCACCAAACCTTCCACGCCATTGACATCAACAAACATTCCAAAGCTTGTAATTTTCTTTACCTTACCCTCTAAGATTCCTTCTTCTTTCAAAAGATTATCCACGGCATCTTTTTTTATTGTATTTTCAAGCTCAAATAGGCGTTTGCGTGAAATGACAATGCTATCCTCTTCTGGTTTTACATTAACAATGCAAGCTTTAATTTTCTTTCCTTCAACCTTGCTACCCTCTTTAAGTGCGGCGGCAAACTTTGGCATAAAAAACTCAATGTCCCCACTCTCAACAACATAACCACCCTTATTACGTCTAACGATAGTGCCTTCTATAATTTTATCTTTGTAGTCATTGCCCAGACTTTGGATATATTGGCGCACCTTTTCCCTGCGAATTGCTTTTTTATAGGAAACTATTGGTTGTTCATTGCGTCTTCCCATAATAATAATTGGCAGAGTATCACCCACTTTAAACAGCAAATTCCCTTGTGCATCCAAAATCTCATCGAGTGCTATGACACCCTCTTTTTTCTCTCCTGGAACCGCAATAATTACCTGATTATTTTCAATTGCAACGATATTTCCTTCCGAAACATGCTCACTTTCTTTTTTTTCAAACTGCTCAAACATCAAAGCAAAGTCTTCATTCTCATCAATCACAATCTTTTCTAACTCTTCTGTGTTAATTCCTACAACAGCCATCTATTATGCCCTTTTTAAAAAAATAAATCTTAAAATTCTAGTCAATCTAGCCTTTTAAAAGTATAAAATTAATAGTTTTTAATCGCATTGACAACTTTATCAATAATCCAATTAGGAGTGGAAGCACCAGCAGTAACTCCACATAAATGCTTACCCACAAACCATTTAGAATCCAATTCTAAAAAGTCTTCTATTAAATAGCAATCCTTGCAGTATTCCTTAGAGATATTATAAAGTTGCTTTGTATTTGAGGAGTTTTTACCACCAACAATCACCATCACATCTACTTCTTTTGCCAAATTCCTTGCAGAATCTTGATTGTCAAATGTCGCATTACAAATCGTATTAAATACTCTACACTCCGAGCAATGACTAATAAGATAATTAGCAATTTCTAAAAATAAATTAATATTTTTTGTGGTTTGAGAGACTAAAGCAACTTTATCGCGCAACTTCGCTCCTTTTAGCGATTCCAAGTCCTCTACCACCAATGGATTATTACTGCAATAACTCATCACACCCTTAACTTCTGGGTGTTTCATATCCCCAAAAATTACAATCTGATAGCCTTTTGCACTCATATCCTCACAGATTTTTTGCGGTTTTGTTACATAAGGACAAGTCGCGTCGGTGATATTTTTAGTTTTTTCTTTAAGCGTTTGTAAATCCTGTTTTGGAATTCCATGTGTGCGAATAATCACTTCTGCATCTTTAGGAATTGCCTGAATATCTTCATTAACTATAACATTAAAATTTTCTTTTAAACGATTAATTTCTTTTGCATTATGAATTAATGGTCCAAGCGTAATGCCATTTGGCTTTTTCTCTGCTAATTCAATAGCACGTTTCACACCAAAACAAAATCCATAGTTTTTTGCTAATTTTACTTCCACATTCACCCTTTTTGGCAAATTTGTGTAATTGAGCTAAGAATTTCTAAAAAATTTGGAAAAGAAACATTAATATACTCAGCATTCTCAATCTCCATTCCGCTTCTTAACCCAGCAATTGCAAAACTCATAGCAATTCTATGATCGCCAAAGCTACGCACACAAGCTCTTTTAAACTCTCCACCTTGAATACGGAATCCATCTAAGAATTCTTCTGCTTCAATTCCACAAAGCTTAAGATTTTCCACTATAGCCTTGATTCTATCAGTTTCCTTAACACGCAATTCCCCTGCATTCCTCACTATGCTCTCTCCCTCTGCACAAGCCATTACAATAGCAAGGGCTGGAATCTCATCAATTAACCAAGAAATTCTTTCACTAAGTTGCACAGCCTGCAGGGATTGTGGTGCTTTAATATAAATATCACCAACACTTTCATAAGTCCTAGAAGTCTCTTTATAAGTAACTTCCACTCCCATTTTTTCTAAAACTCTAAAAGCTTCAATACGCGTTTTATTTAATAACACATTGCGTAAGATTCCACTAGCATTTGGAGTGATTGCAACCCCAATAGCAAAGAAAAATGCACTAGAAGGATCCGCTGGAACCTCTAAATTTAAAGGTTCTAATTTACCACTTAGCGGCTGTATTTTAATCTCTACTGCACCATTTTCTTCCACTTTCGATTCTATCTGCGCACCCATTCCAAGAAGCATTTTTTCAGTATGATCGCGACTTAACTCATATTCCCTGTAAATACTCTCACCATCGGCAAAAAGCGCACTTAAAAGCATAGCAG
The DNA here is from genome assembly GCF_019711685.1 of Helicobacter turcicus. Lineage (GTDB taxonomy): Bacteria > Campylobacterota > Campylobacteria > Campylobacterales > Helicobacteraceae > Helicobacter_D > Helicobacter_D turcicus. The sequence continues at coordinate 118,764 of NZ_JAIGYQ010000002.1, read as the reverse complement.
ATTTTACCTGTGCGCTTGCAATCTTGCTTGTGTAGCAAAAAGACTTTAATTTAGGATTTCCTACCACAACTAAAGGAGCAAAATTTCCTCCACTTCTACCCAAAATCTCCGCACCAATGCTTCTTAGAGGATCAACCACACGTTTCATAGGACGCTTATTTAAATACATATCACCACTTAAAATAAAGATTCCATTTTGTGCACTCAAAAGCCCAAGATACAGGCGAATTGCTGTCCCAGCATTACCACAATATAGAATCGTATTTGGCTCACAAATGCTACTTGGAGGTGTTAGCAACAACCCGCCATTTTGTTTTTCAGCTTTTAAACCTAGTTTTTTCGCAATCTCTAGAGTATCTAGAGTATCCTCGCCTTCTAAGTAGTTACGCACGAAGCTTGGCTTATCACTTAGTAATGCAAACATCACACAGCGGTGTGAAATAGATTTATCAGGAGCAATTTTGTCCGTATCTAGCTTAAACCCTCGTGTTTTACTAACTTCTAGCTTCATCGCAATTCCACTCCAAAAGTTTTTTTAAGTCCATCTAGCACAATCTCCATTGCCACATTAATATCTTTTTCCTCAAGCGTTTTAACATCAGATTGCAAAGCAAAACGAATCGTTAAACTAATCTTATCTTGCAAAGTGGAATCCTCATAAATATCAAGAGGATAAAATCCTATAATACTAGGAATTTTCAAGCCCTCAATACATTCTCTAATTTTATAATAAGGAATACTTTTACTAAGCACTACACTTAAATCACGTTGCGTTTTTTGAAATTTTGAATACATCTGCACTTGTGGAATCTCTTCACTTAATAATTCCATATTTAGCTCACAGAGGTAAGTTTCACTTAGTCTAAATTCCTCAGCAACTTTAGGATGCAATGTTGCAATTAATCCAACTTCTTTATTTTTTTGAATAATCTTCGCGCACTGCCCACTATGAAAGAGTTTAATCTTGCTCTCTAATGGTTCTACATTAAATCCCCCAATCACACGTGCGATTCTATCACAGAACCCAAAAAAACTCCCTTTAACCCCCTTTGTATTAGGATAGCGTTCCTCACAAAGCAACCCACTTTGGATAAACGCTAAACTTGTGCCTTGTTCGCGCTTTTTATTATACACAGCACCAATCTCAAAAAGACTCACTGCATTAAAACCATTATTGCAATTGCGCTCCACAGCTCTTAAAAGTCCAAGCAAAAGTGTGCTACGCAAAGTATTGAGTTCTTGTGTGATAGGATTTAACAAATCTAGTACTTCATTAAGGACTTCAAATCCATAATTTTGAAGCTTCTCTCTCTCTTCAAAAATAAAATGCACCGCTTCATTAAACCCTACTCCAATGGCTTTTTGTGCAATTTTTCTTTTAAAATAATATTCTCTTGAAGCATCTCCATTTTGATGCTTTTGCACAAAAGAAAGTGGTGTGCTAGGCACATTATCAATTCCATAAAAGCGGATAATCTCCTCGGCTACATCTTGCAAACTAACAATATCATGACGAAATAATGGCGGTTTTGCAATGATAAAATTTTCATCACTTGTAATCTCCACACCAAAATCAAGCCTTTTTAGGATATTCACCACCCTTAGCTTCTCCACGTTTGCTCCAATAATGTGTTCTATTAGCTCCAAATCAATTGTGATTGGATTCTTTGGTTGCATTTCAATAAGCTCTTGAGTATCTGTATATAAAATCCCATCTTCTCCCAAAAGCAAACTAGAAAGCACAGAGAGTCCGACTTTTAAATCCGTACAACTCCCACGAGATGATCGCTGAAACACCTTAGTATCCACTTTTGCCTTTGTTTCCATTACTTTTTGTGCAATGATTTCTGGAGCAATATAGCTTGCCTCAAGCACAATAAATTCTCTTTCTTTCACATAAGCTTCCTTACTTACATGAGTGCAAAGATTCACACCAATAGTAGATAGCTTCTCATTTTCATAATAAATGCTCTCTAATCCAAACTCATCTTTTTTAAGTGTCAAAACCACTTTTTGCCCATCAAGCTGACAGAAACTTTGTGGATAAGCATTTAAAATCACACCACTAAAGAGTGTGCTAAAACTTAGTGCATCTTTTAGCCAAGCATTCTCTAAGATTCCATTATATCCTAAAAGCAAATTTACGCATAATGGCAATGTGCTAGGCTTTGCCTCTATTGCCTGAAAGAGCAAGGAAGCATCATGTTTATTATTTGCTACAATTTGCAACACACGCCCAATTCCTGGAGCATTATCAGAGACTTTTGGCGGATTTAGTGGTTTTAATTCAAGTTCAAATGCCACACTTAAATCCCTAGCAATCCCCATAAGACTCATACAATCCCCACGATTGGGTGTAATAGAAATCTCATACACCTCATCATTAAACATAGGATATTCGCTAAGTTCCTTACCGACGACTAACTCACCAATGCTAGAATCTAGTTCTACGATTCCATCATTCACCTTTGGAAATCCTAGCTCTGTGGTTGAGCAAAGCATTCCGCAACTCTCTATACCCCTAAGCACTGCTTTTTTAATGGTAACATTTGGTAGCTCTGCCCCTTCTAAAGCAACAGCAACATAAATTCCCTTTCGTGCATTTGGAGCGCCACACACGATTTGACGCGTTTCATACGCACCTTCCACACCACCAATTGCCACCTGTGTAACATTTAGTTTCGTAGCATCTGGATGTTTTTGACACTCCAAAATTTTTCCAACAACCACTCTCTTTGGCGCGACCACAGCACAAAAAGATTCCACTTCTAATCCAATCTTATTCAAAGTGCTATACATCATCGCACTAGTGATATTCTCTAGCGACAAAATATGGCTTAAAATACTGCGTGTAAAAATCATTTAAATTGCTCCAAAATTCTTAAATCACTCTCAAAAAATGCCCTTAAATCTGGCACACTATATGCAAGCATGGCAAAGCGCTCCACGCCTAACCCAAAAGCATATCCGCTCACATTCTCATAACCCACAGCCCTAAAAACATTATCATCTACAACGCCACATCCTAGCACTTCTAACCAACCAGTATGCGAACATACACGACAGCCCTCACCCTTACAAAAAATACAACTCATATCCACTTCTGCACTAGGTTCTGTAAAAGGAAAGAAGCTAGAGCGAAATCGGACATTCACATCACCAAACATATATTGCAAAAAATCTTCTAAGATGAATTTCAAATGCGCAAAACTCACAGAATCTTTACCTTTTTCAACAACCAAGCCCTCTACTTGGTGAAACATTGGAGTATGCGTCAAATCATAATCACACCGAAACACACTCCCTGGACAAATCATACGGATAGGTGGTTGTTCAGATTCCATTGCGCGAATCTGCACTGGCGAAGTGTGCGTACGCAACAACTTACCATCTTTAAAATAAAATGTATCCTGCATATCTCTTGCAGGGTGATATTTGGGTAAATTTAGCGCTTCAAAATTGTGAAAATCATCTTCTACTAAAGGACCCATTTTTAATGCGAAATTCATTCCTAAAAAATACTCTACAATTCTGTCTAACATCAACATTACAGGGTGATTAGCACCTTTTAAACTACTAGAGTTAAAGAGCGAAACATCAATCTTCTCTGCATTTAACTTTGCTTCTAACTCTTTTAGATTTAACACTTCTTTCTTATCTGCTAAGGCTTTTTCAAAACGTATTTTTAAAGTGTTTAACTCTTTTGCAAGCGTCTTTTTAATCTCCCCATCACAATTTTTTAGTTCCGCAAACTTTGCAGTTAAACTTCCCTTTTTTCCCATTACCAAAATACGGATTTCTTCTAGTTCCGTTGTTGTTTGCGCATTATCAATCCTAGAAAATATAGCTTCCATTGTTTTCCTGCTCTTATGAAGTAATAGTGAGTATTGTATTAAAAAATATTTTTACTTTGCTTAATATTTTAGGTAAAATTACAGAAATTCAATACAACAAAAAAGGTTAGAAAATGAGTGTGTTTGAAAAAATTATTAAAGGAGAGATTCCTTGCAACAAAGTGTTAGAAAACGATGATTTTTTAGCATTTCACGATATTGCGCCCAAAGCTCCTGTGCATGTTTTAGCAATTCCTAAAAAATTTGCAAAAGATTTTCAAGAATTAAATCCTCAAGAAATGGTAGGATTAACAAATTTCATTCAAGAAGTTGCTAGGCTTTTAGGGCTTGATAAAAGTGGTTACCGCATTATTAGCAATGTGGGTATTGATGGCGGACAAGAGATTCCATATTTGCACTTCCATATTTTAGGTGGAGCAAAGTTGCGTTGGGATAATCTCGCACAAAACATCTCTGAAAAAGAGCGCCTAGAAGAAGCTAAAAAAGGAATGTAATTACAATAAGGAGTTTATAATGAAAAATTTATTTGTGATTTTAGTCACTTACACAAAGCCACTAGACACGATTGAAAGTATTTTACAAGATCATCGAGCATTCTTAAAAAAAGGCTATGAGAGCGGACATTTGTTAGCTAGCGGACCACAAAATCCAAGAGTAGGTGGAGTCATAATTGGAAAATTTGATTCTAAAGAGTCGGCAGAGACATTTTTTAAATACGACCCTTTTGCGCAAAACGGTGCTGCAACCTATCAAGTTTTAGAATTCACACCCGTGCTACACCATGAGTTTTTAGAGAGTTTTTTGAAAAGCTAGTTTTTGTTAAGATTTTAACGCTTACACATTAGAATCTTAAACTTTAAAGAAGTCTCTATACCACGTTACAAAATTTTTGATTCCTATTTGGATGCTAGTGTTTGGTTTATAACCAAGCTCACGCACGAGGTCATCAACATTTGCATAAGTGGCTGGCACATCTCCGGGTTGTAGAGGAAGCATATTTTTTTGTGCTTGAACTCCAAGTTCTTTTTCAATTGCTTCAATAAAATCCATTAAACGTACAGGGTTATTGTTACCGATATTATAAATCTTATAGGGTGCTTTTGAACTATGCAAATCTGGAGCTTTTCCACTCCACTCCGCATTTGGCTCTGCGTTATTATCAATCACACACACAACACCTTCTACAATATCATCTATATAAGTAAAATCCCTTAGCATTTCTCCATGGTTAAACACATCAATAGGTCTACCCTCTAAAATCGCCTTTGTAAATAAAAACAATGCCATATCCGGACGCCCCCAAGGACCATAGACCGTAAAGAATCGCAAACCTGTCGTTGGAAGCCCAAAAAGATAGGAATAAGTGTGTGCCATTAACTCATTGCTCTTTTTACTTGCTGCATAAAGGCTAATAGGATGATCCACATTATCACTTGTGCTAAAAGGCATATTTTCATTTAATCCATACACTGAAGAACTTGAAGCATAGGCTAAATGCTTAATATCGTGGTGTCTGCACGCTTCTAGTATATTCACAAAACCCACAATATTGCTCTCTATATACGCATAAGGATTTACCAAAGAGTAGCGCACTCCAGCTTGTGCGGCAAGATTACAAACTTTATCAAACTTCTCATCTTTAAAGAGTTTAAAAAGATTCTCTCTATCCTCTAAACTCAACTTAACAAAGCGATAATTTGGATATTTTAAACTCTGCACTAAAGCATTATACGCAATACTCCCTTGTGTGATTCCAACATTCTCCAAGCGTCCATACTTAATGCGCACATCATAGTAATCATTAATACAATCTAATCCTATAACCTCATCTCCACGTTCTAATAATCTCTTTGCAAGAAACGACCCAATAAACCCTGCTGTTCCTGTTACTAAAATCTTCATTGTTTGTTACTGCTCTAAAACCTTAAAATATTGTTCCATAAAAATCTGATTTGCCAGTCCATTAAACTTATGGATTCCAAGCACATCAAGACTTAATTCCACTGCATTGACCACCCAAGAAATCTCACTAATATCAATGATTCCCATATGGTTGATTCTAAAAATCTTTCCTTTTAAATCATCTTGCCCACCGGCAATATTTACATTATAAGTATTTTTTAACACTTTTCTAATCGTATCACTTTGTTCATGATACACACAAGTCATACTCAAAGCAGAAATTGTGGGGTAAATCTTTAGTCCAATACCCTCCATTGCTGCATCACACGCTATAGAACGTGCTTTTGTTTGATGATAAATCGTATCATAGCCGATTTCCTTTGCCTTTTCTAAAAATGCACAGAGTCCGATAATGATAGTCGTTGGTGCTGTCCATGCTGTTGTATTTTTAACTTGATTTTTAAGCTCTGTTTTTAAATTAAAATAAAATCCTACATCACGTTCTTGTATTTTATCGATTGCTTTTTGACTAAGCCCAATAAGACTTAATCCCGGTGGCAACATAAAAGCCTTTTGTGAGCCACCAATTAGCGCATCTACATACCTTACATCAAGTTCTTCAACTCCCACTGCTGTAATTCCATCAACAATCACCATAATTTCTGGATTATACTCTTTTACCGCCTTTGCAAGCACTTCATAAGGATGTCTTAGCCCTCCTGCACTCTCACAAGCTTGAATGCAAAACGCATCAATATCAGGATTCGCCTTTAGTGCATAAGTAACTTGTTCTAAACTTACTGGAATATCCCAAGGATTCTTAATTTCAACATTAGGAATCTTAAACGCCTTAGCAATCTTGCCAAATCTCTCTCCAAATTTTCCGCTATTAACACTTAATAATTTTCTTGCACACAATGAAGTTACACAAGCTTCCATTGCTCCACTGCCAGAGCTTGCAAGCATTAGCACTTCAGGCAAACCAATCACTTCCTTTAAGAGTGTACGTGTTCTAGCGAAAATCTCTTCAAATTCTGGTGTGCGATGATGAATCGTAGGCTCACTCATTGCCACACGAACAAATTCTGGGACAGGCGTTGGACCTGGAGTAAAAAGCAACATAAAATCTCCTCCAAAAATAAATTTTCGCAATTATATCTTAAGTTTTACTAACCTATAATTAACCATACATCCATAAGAGATTTCTTGGCTTTTTTTGTTATAATCACCGATTTATTTCACATTAAAGGCTTGTTTTGGACTCTCCACTTGACCATATCATCATCACAAACGCCAGAGAAAACAATCTTAAAAATATTAATCTTAACATTCCTAAAAATAAGCTTGTTGTGCTAACAGGTTTGAGCGGAAGCGGAAAAAGCACACTAGCTTTTGATACACTTTATGCGGAGGGACAACGTCGCTATATAGAATCTCTCTCAAGCTATGCTAGGCAGTTTTTGGACAAAATCGGTAAGCCAAATGTAGATAAGATAGAGGGACTAACCCCAGCTATTGCTATTGACCAAAAAACGACCAGTAAAAACCCGCGCTCAACCGTTGGCACAATCACAGAAATTTATGATTACTTCCGCTTACTTTTTGCTCGTATTGGTGTGCAACACTGCCATTTATGTGGCAAACCCATCTCCAAAATGCACGCAAGTGACATCATTACCGAAGTGCTAAAAATCAAGGAACATTCCAAAATTTTAATTCTCTCTCCGATTATTCGTGAAAAGAAAGGGGCATTTAATGATAAATTAGAATCCCTGCGTCAAAAAGGTTATATCAGAGCGCAAATTAATGGTGTTTTGGTGCGCTTAGATGAAGAAGTGAGTCTTGCAAAAACAAAAAAACACACAATTAAAGTCGTTATTGATCGTGTTGTAGTAAAAGCAGACAATAAAGACAGAATCGCACAAGCCATTGAAAAAGCCCTAAAAGAATCCTATGGGGAAGTAGAAATTGAAATCTTAAATGCTGACAAAGAAAAACCAGAACTTGTGCATTTTAGCGAGCATTTAGCTTGTTTTGATTGCAAAGTTTCTTTTACTCCATTAGAACCTCTTAGTTTTTCATTTAACTCCCCCAAAGGTGCTTGTCCAAAGTGCGATGGATTAGGAATCCGCTATACTATTGACACCAAAAAAGTCATTAATAAAAGTTTGCCATTAGCAGAAGGTGGAATCAAAATCATCTACGGCTTTAACAAAAGCTACTATAACGAGCTTTTTCGTGCCTTTTGCCTTGCAAATTTCATTAATCCAAAAGCTTGTTTTGAAGATTTAGAAGAACATCAACAAAAACTCATTCTCTATGGAAGTAGTGATGAAGTGGAGTTTAGCTGGAAAAGCACGAAGCTTAAACGCCCTTGGGCTGGAGTGATTGCCATTGCTTATGATATGTTTAAAGATAACAAAGATTTAGGCGATTATATGAGTGAAAAAACTTGCGAAGCATGCAACGGACATCGCTTGCTACCTCAAAGTCTAGCCGTAAAAGTTTCAAATAAAAATATTGGGGATTTGTTAGATTTCTCCATTGAAGAATGCTACGGATTCTTTGCAAATCCTAAAAGTTTCTCCCACCTAAATACACAAGAGAAAATGATTGCAGAACCAATTTTAAAAGAGATTTGTGAGCGCCTTTATTTTCTTTATGATGTAGGTTTAGGGTATTTGAGTCTTGGACGTGATGCAAGAAGCATTAGTGGCGGGGAATCCCAACGCATTAGAATAGCAAGTCAAATAGGTAGCGGACTAACAGGAGTGATGTATGTGCTAGATGAGCCTAGCATTGGGCTGCATGAGAGAGACACACTAAAACTTATCAAAACCCTAAGAAGCTTACAACAAAAGGGAAATTCCGTAATTGTCGTAGAACATGATAAAGAAACCATAGAACATGCTGATTTTATTGTAGATGTTGGACCAGGTGCTGGAAAATTTGGTGGAAAGATTGTTTTTAGTGGGAATCTTACGCAATTGCTAAAAAGCAAAACACAAACTGCACAATATCTAAATGGAGAAAAAAAGATTGAATATTTTGTGCGAAGAGTACAAAGAGAGTGGATTGAAATCCGCAACGTTAATATTAACAATATCCAAAATCTAAATGTGCGTCTGCCTTTGGGAAATTTTGTCTGCATTACAGGCGTTAGCGGAAGCGGAAAAAGCTCACTGATTTTACAAACCCTCCTTCCTGTTGCTCAAGAGCTACTAAATAATAGCAAAAAGGTAAAAAAAGTTGATGGCGTGGAGATCTTAGGCTTAGAAAAACTTGATAAAGTAATTTACCTTGACCAAAGCCCAATAGGACGCACTCCACGTTCAAATCCTGCTACTTATACAGGGGCAATGGACGAGATTAGAGCTATCTTTATGCAAACAAAAGAAGCACAAATCCGCAATTATGGAATCGGACGTTTTAGCTTTAATGTTAAAGGTGGACGTTGCGAAAAATGTATGGGTGAGGGTGAAATAAAGATTGAAATGCACTTTTTGCCTGATATTATGGTTAAATGCGATGCATGTAATGGCACACGTTACAACGCACAAACCCTAGAAATCACTTATAAAGGCAAAAATATTGCTGAAGTGCTAACTCTTAGCGTTGATGAGGCATGTGAATTTTTCTCTAAAATTCCAAAGATTTATCAAAAGCTAAAAACACTCCAAGATGTAGGGCTAGGCTACATCACACTAGGACAAAATGCTATTACTCTAAGTGGTGGGGAAGCTCAAAGAATCAAACTTGCAAAAGAGCTAAGTCGCAAGGACACAGGCAAAACACTTTACATTTTAGATGAACCAACCACAGGCTTACACTTTGCCGATGTTGATAAACTTGTGCGTGTGTTACACCATTTAACAGATTTAGGCAATAGCGTGATTGTAATTGAGCATAATCTTGATATGATAAAAAATGCAGATTTCATTGTAGATATTGGACCTGAGGGCGGAAACAATGGAGGCTTGGTAGTAGATAATGGCTCACCAGAGAGAGTTGCAAAACGTTATAAAAAAACAGGAAGCCATACAGGAAAATTCCTAGCAAAAGAGCTGGGGCTAAACTAGATAAATCAGAAATTTTTCTTAGTTTATTGCATCCTAAGATTTACAGATTAAGCTTAAAGCATTTTCTGGAATTATGATGTAGATATATGTATCAGCTTTAGCGGTGTAATAGAAATGTATTTTTAAAAATGAAACTTGATAACATTTACATTAAATCTTTGATGAAATTTAGCAAAGCGTGGCTTGACGGATTCCTTCATACAAAACGATTCCAACACTTGTAGCGAGATTTAGACTGCGAGCATTATTTTGCATAGGAATTGTGAAGCAATGCTTGAAATTCGCACTAAGAAGCTCTTGTGGCAATCCAGCATCTTCGCGACCAAAATGAAGATATGCACCTTGTTGCATAGAAGCAGTGTAGTAAGGGACTTTAGTTTTGGTTGTTAGAAAAAAATGTGGTAAGAGATTTGTTTCTTTAGAAGTGGAATCTAAAATGGGGTGGGCTTTAAAAAAAGATTCTACGTTTAGATACTCATAGACTTCTAAATCTCTCCAATAATCCATACCAGCGCGTTTTAGTTCTTTTTGTGCAAGAGAAAAGCCAAGAGGATGAATAAGGTGTAAAATGGTATTACTTGCAAAGCAAAGTCTTCCGATGTTGCCTGTGTTTTGTGGAATGCGTGGCTGATGCAAAACGATATGAAACCGCACAACTATCCTTCTAGGTTTAATGGGGCTGGTTTTTTTGGAGTTGTAGTATTGGATTTTGCATTTATGGGATTTTCTTTAATGCCATCACTAGAAGTTTTTGCAATACTATTCATAGAATCCTTGCCACTACTAGTTTTTAATGTAGTATCAATGGAATCAGATTTGGATTCTGTTGCACAATGTCCTTGCAAAAATGCTTGTTCTAAAGTTGCTTTTGGGTAATGCTTCGCACCTTGCAAAAGTGCTTTTAACAAAAGTGCGATGGCATGGGTATTTTGCTTGCAAAACTGCGTAAATTTGTATTTGATAATATCATGCTTAAACGTTAAGTTTGCTGGGGAATCTAAATGGGTAGAATTGTGATTTTCTTGTGCGTTTTGCTTTTGCTGCTTTTGCATAACTTCTCCAAAAAGATAAATTATAGCAGATTAAACGCACAAATGAGAGTTAAAGAGCTAGATTTATTTTTTTGTTAGCTCTATGCGATTTGCTTTGCGTTTTTTAGCGTTTTCAAAGCGACGCTTTTCTATATCTGTTTTTGGCTCTAGCGGTGGAACTTTTGTGGGCTTACCATTACTATCTACACACACCATATTAAAATATGCGCTGTTTGTGTGCATTACGGTGCGCTTGTGAATATCTTCAGCAATAACTTTGATTCCAACTTCTAGTGAGCTATTTCCCGTATAATTTACAGATGCTAGAAAAGTTACAAGTGAGCCTACTTCAATGGGATATTTAAAATTCACACTATCAACAGAAAGTGTTACGCAATAATTCCCACAATAGCGAGAGGCACAAGCATAGGCAACTTGGTCTAGAAGCTTGAGGAGGTCGCCACCATGCACACGCCCTTTGAAATTCGCAACAGCTGGAGTCATTAGAATTGACATCGTTAGGGATTTGATGTCAAAAACATTTTCTAAATTATTCATTTTGGATTCCTTAAATTTTCATGGATTTGACAATATATTAGCATTTTTTTTACCCTGTTTTTACAAAAAAAGGATAAAAATTTTTAACTTTTAGGCTAAGTTGTTACATTTTTGCGATAATTGGTATAATTTGTGAATTTTATTTTGTTATCCCTTATTTTAACTCAAAGGATTTTAATGCGTGTTGTAATTACTGGTGGTGGCACTGGTGGGCATTTAAGCGTGGCTAGAACATTTTTGTATGCGTTTATAGCACGTGGATATGTATGTGTATTTATCGGCTCTAGTAGTGGAGCGGATAAAATGTATTTTGAAAATGAAACGCATTTGAATAAAAAATGGTTTTTAGAAACAAGCGGGGTTGTAAATAAACGTGGAATTGGATTCTTAAAAGCACTTTGGAAACAAGGATGTGCGCTAAAGGAAGCATGTAGAATCTTAAAGGAATTTAAGCCTGATTTCGTGCTATCTGTTGGGGGATATTCTGCAGCTCCTGCAGCTTTTGGAGCATGTTTGCTTAGGATTCCACTTATTATCCATGAGCAAAACGCAGAGATTGGACGACTAAACAAGATTTTAAAACCCTTTGCAAAGGTGTTTTTCTCCTCGTATTTAGAGAGTTCTCCAATTAAATTTTATCCGATAATGGAAGTATTTTTTAAAAAAGCTAGAGTTAGAAATGCAATTAAGAATGTGCTATTTATGGGTGGCTCACAAGGGGCAAGGGCAATTAATGCCTTTGCCATAGGTGTGGCAGAAGAACTAAAAAGACGTGGAATTAGGGTATTCCACCAAAGCGGTAAAGCAGATTTTGTGCGTGTGGTGGAGGAGTATATTAATGAAGGCTTAAGCGTTGGCGTGCTTGATAAGACAGAGCTAGAATCAGAAATGCAGCAGAAAGTGCATTGCGTGGAATTGGATTCCATAAATAGCGTTGATGTCGTGGTCTTTAGCTTTTGTAAAGAAATGCCTAGCGTGTATGCGCTTTGTGATTTTGCAGTGTGTAGAGCTGGGGCTAGTTCGCTATGGGAATTGTGTGCAAATGGCTTACCAGCACTCTTTGTGCCTTATCCTTACGCAGCTAGAAACCATCAATATTATAATGCAAAGTTTATTGAAGAAAAGGGACTTGGATTTTTATGTTTAGAGCAGAATCTTTTTTGTGAAGTGCTGTGGGAGTGCTTGGAGCTTTTAGAGGATAAAATTGCACAAGTTAGCACAGATTTACAAAAAGAATGTGCTATGGATGCAACAAAACAAATGTGTGCCACAATAGAACGCACAATAAGCACTAAAGCCTAGTTGTATTTATCTCAAAGCCCCAAAAGTAAAAAATTAGTTATAAATCTAACAAACTATATACTTGTGTGCGCTCACGCATTGCTTTTGCGCCTTGTAAATCTTTAAGATTAATAATAAAACAAGACTCTACACACTGCGCACCTGCTTGCTTAATGAGATTTGCTGCTGCAAGCGCCGTTCCACCCGTAGCAATTAAATCGTCAATCAACAAAACATTTGGAATCTCTTTTTGTGTGTCTTTAAAAGCATCAATATGGATTTCAATCTCGCTAAACCCGTATTCTAATGCATATTTTTCTGAAATGGTTGTATAGGGGAGTTTTCCTTTTTTACGAATTGGCACAAAGCCAATATTTAGAGCATAAGCAAGTGCTGTCCCAAAAATAAAGCCTCGAGACTCAATACCAGCAATGAAATCTAAGTTATAACCTATATAACGCTCTTTTAGGTGGTTTATAGTTAAACTAAAGGCTTGTTTGTTATTGATAAGTGTTGTAATGTCGCGAAATATGATTCCAGGTTGTGGATAGTCATAAATAACGCGGATAGAGTTTAATAAAAATTCCTTCTCTTCAAGCTTTAGCATGGCATTCCTTTTGTTTAAAATGCGTGTATTTTATACTATTTGCCACGCAAATGCACTTAAAAACCCCAAAAATAAAAAGGGAATAAAGGGGATAGCAATGTTTTTATATCCCCAAAATAGACGCATTACAAGCAAAAAAACTAGTGCATACAAGGCAGAAATAAAAATTGCCATAGCGCCATAAAATACGCCAAGTGCGCAACCTATTGTGCCAAAAAGTAACAAATCACCCTCCCCTAATGTTTCTTTACCTACTAGGAAACTGACAAATAAACGCAAAAACGTGGCAAAACCGATGAAACTTAGACAAATAATGCAAGAAATCCATAATTCATTGTAATAAAAAAATGCAAAGATTAAGCTAAGAGCTAATGCTAGGAAGTTTAGCGAGTCTGGAATGGCTAAAAAATGCACATCAATCGCACTTAGCGCATAAAAGACAAGCACAAGAAAAAAGAGTGCTAATGCGCTTGGTGTGGTAAAAAAATATGCGTAGCAAAAGAGCGCAAGCAACCCACCAAAAAGCTCACTTAAGAAGTAAAAAGTTGGAATCCTAGAGTTGCAATAGCGGCATTTTGTTTTTAATAAAAGAAAACTAAAAAGTGGAATTTTATCACTCCAAGAAAGAGGTGTTTTACACTTAGGACAAAAAGAGTTTGGAATAAAAATACTAAGATTACGTGGAATTCTATAAATTAAGACATTTGCAAATGCACCAAAACTTGCTCCAAAAGCTAGAACAAACAGCCAAATTAGTATTTCCATTGCACACTCTTTTTGCTAGAATTTTAACCAAAAAAAGGCAGTGTATGCAAAAGCGCATTGGAATCTTTGGAGGCTCTTTTGATCCTCCACACAATGGACATTTAGAAATTATAAAAAGTGCTATTTTACAACTTAAACTTGATATGCTTTTTGTCGTGCCTAGCTTTTTAAATCCTTTTAAAAGTGCATTTTATTTCTCCCCAAAAGTACGTCTAACATGGCTAGAGCAATTAGTAGAGAGTATGCAAAGTGAAAAAAGCAAGATTAAAGTGCTAGATTTTGAAGTGCGCCAAGATGCACCCACACCGACTTTTAAGACACTAAAGTATATTTTGGATTCCTATGATTTTGGGAATGAGGCGCGGTATTTTTTACTTTTAGGCGCGGATAATGTGGAATCCTTGCCCAAATGGGCGGAATTTACATGGCTAGAAAAAAATATAGAATTTGTTATAATTCCACGCAATGGCTACGCAATCCCCAAAAATTACGCAACATTAAAATTTCAAGAAATTCTAATTAGTGCGACACAATTGCGTCAAATGCTAGAGATTGGGAAATGCGCGGCACTAAAAGATTGGATTCCACACACAATTTTGGAATCTGTGATAAAGGAAGCAAATTGCAAGAAAATAGAAAAGCATTAGTGCAAGAAATCTGCCAAATTTTGGAGGATAAAAAAGCTGAAAACATTGAGGTTTTTAACCTTAGTGAGACAGATTATTTTGTGGATTTTGTTGTGATTACAACCGCACTTATTGATCGCCACGCATTAGCACTTCTAGATGCCCTTAAAAAACCTCTCAAAGAAAAAGGAGAAAGTTTTTATCATATTGATGATGAAAATCCTGAATGGATTGTTGTGGATTTGGGTGATATTATAGTGCATATTTTTACAGAAAATCAACGCAAAAAATTTAATTTAGAAGAGTTTTTGCAAAAAATTCTTAAGCAAAAGGAATTGCTAATGTATAATCCACTCAACACAGAAGAACAAAGAGTCATTTTACACAAAGGTACAGAAGCACCATTTAGCGGAGAATACGAAAATTTCTTTAAAAAAGGAGTGTATGTCTGCAAACAATGCAATACGCCTTTATACGAATCTACAAGTAAATTTCACAGCGGCTGTGGATGGCCTAGCTTTGATGCGTGCATTCAAGGTGCGATAAAAGAACAACTAGACGCTGATGGTAGGCGCACAGAAATTATTTGTGCTAAATGTGGCGGACATCTTGGACATATCTTTTTTGGAGAAGGTTTTACAGAGAAAAACACTCGTCATTGTGTGAATTCTATTGCTTTGATTTTTAATGGAGAATAGCAATCTTAATATTTTTATTTTTAAAAATTTTTAAAAAAATTCTAAATTTTTATCAATTTTTATAAATATAATTTTTACAATTATTTTAAATAAAAACTGAAAAATTTTGAATCTTTAATCTAAAAATTTCAAATGCGGAATCTAAAATTCCACATTACCCTTAAAAAGCAACCTTTATGGAATCGCACCAATTTTGGATACGTTCTTGCGTGAGTTCTTCTTGATTGACTTCATCAATAATTAGCCCCACAAATACGTTATCCACAATTGCTTTAGAATCCGCATAAGAATAGCCATCAAGTGATGTTTGTCCAATGATTTTCCCCTCCTTATGTGCTAGGGCATAAAGAAAATACAAACCATTACAAAATGTGTATTCGTAACTCTCTTGATCTCCTAAACCTACAAGTGCTATGGTCTTGTTTGCAAAATCACTAGAATCTAGCTTACCTAAAAATTCCTCCCAATCTCCTTGCAAATTCCCTGCTCCATAGGTTGGAGTGGCTAAAATTAAATTCTTGTACGTCTTTAAAGTCTCTTTAGTGCTTTTTGCAACATCATGCAATTCTACATTTCCTAAATATTTTGCAATGTTTTGCGCAGTTTTCTGCGTTGTTCCACTATCACTTCCATAGAATAAACCAATTGTTTCCATACAATTCCTTTTAAAATTTGTTCGGAAGCATAACAAAAAAGATTAAGCAAATAAAACAATTCCTATATAAAATTAATGTTTGTTGATTTGCCCCAACAAATACTATATAATTCCTATTTTTTAAGGAGAATCCCATCGATCCACTATTCATAATAATTTGCGTCTTGGCAATGGCTGTGGTCTCTGGTATCGTATTAAATCGCTTAAAGATTCCTGCAATTATTGGGTATATTGTTACAGGAACACTGACAACTTATATTTTTGGATTCCGCTTAGAAGATTCTGTGGATTTAAATGAAGCCGCTGAACTTGGAATCGTGTTTTTAATGTTTATGATTGGGCTTGATTTTAGCTTTAAAAAAATCACACAAATGAAACAGGAAGTATTGCTCTTTGGAGGATTACAAATTGGAATCTCTATTGTGGCATTTTTTGCAATTTGCCATTTTTTGTTGCGCTTTGATTTTAACACTTCTGTGATTATTGCAAGTGCTGTAAGCCTATCATCAACAGCGATTGTTTTAAAGCATTTAAATGAAATTGATGCCACTAGAACGTCTTATGGTGAAGCTTCTGTTGGGATTTTGGTGTTTCAAGATATTGCTGTAATTCCCATTTTACTTATCATTAAACTTTTAAGTGATACAAGTTTGAGCATGGGAGAAATGCTATTAAACACGGGAATATCTGCTTTAGCAGTGCTTCTACTCTTAATTCTACCAGGACGCTTTTTAGCAAGGATTGCTCTACGCTCTAGCGCAAAAATGAAAACTGATGAAATCTTCGTAGGAACGGTATTTTTAATTGTGCTAGGCTCTGCGTATTTGAGCAAATATTTTGGATTCTCGCTCTCTCTTGGTGCGTTTTTGGCTGGAATGATTGTGTCAAATTCACCATTTAAATATCAAGTAGCAAGCGTTTTGGTCTATTTTAGAGATTTATTACTCGGCGTGTTTTTCATCACTATTGGAATGCAAGTAGATGTAGTTTTTGCTGTAAAATATTTTATTATTGTGTTAATTTTATGTGCGCTAATACTTCTAGTAAAGACACTTATAATGTTTGTTTTTTTGAGCATATTTAGGGGTGCTAGAATCGGTATGCGCGTCGCACTCTCTCTTTCTCAAATCGGAGAATTTTCCTTTGCAATTTTTCTACTTGCAAGCCAACATAAGATTCTTAATTTAAAGCTTGATGGCGGAATCTTAAGCTGGATTTTTGGGCAGGAATCTCTAGTAAAATTTACCCCACATGACATCTACCAATTCCTAACCTTAATGGTGATTTTTTCAATGGTTGCCACACCTTTTATACTAGAACGCTTAGATACTTGCACAAATTTTATGCTTCGCTTACTTCAAATTCCAACGCGAATACGTAACAAAGACAATACATTTAGCACGCCAAAAGAGATGGCTTTTAATGAAGTTATTGTATGTGGATATGGACTCTTAGGCAAAAAAGTAGTGAAATTTTTAGAGGGTTGCAATATTAACATACTAGTTATAGAGTCCAATTACGACCGCGTAAAAGATGCCCAAAAGGATGGAATTAATATTGTCTATGGAAATATCACAGACAAGATGATTTTTAAAGAAGTAGAAGCACAAAATTCCACTGCGGTAATCTTGTGCGTAGAATCTACAAATGCTATCACACAGGCGTGCCACCATATAATGGATATTTCCTATCACATTAGAATTATTGTTCAAACTGATGATGACAATCTAGAAGAAACATTAAAAGGAATGGGACTTTATGGAGTAATCAACAATCACGAAGAAAGCGCAGTGATTCTCTCAAATCTTGCTTTAAAAGCAATTGAAGAGCAAAAAGATGCAATGTATGAAGAGGGAGAAGAATCCAAAATCTAATTAAAAAACATTTTTTTAAACATTATGCTAAGCACAACAGCATACATAATAAGTAGTGTTGCCTTATGCTTTTTAGCATCAATTTTAGAGAGCATAAAGATTCCAATCCTTACACCAATTAAAGACGCAATTCCCACAATCACTCCCTCTTTAAAGCTTGCATAACCATGTAATGCTAAGGAAGCAAAACCAGAGATAGAAGAGAAAATCACAAAAAATAAAGACAAGGGAATAATCTGCTTACTGCTATATCCTAAATAATAC
Source organism: Helicobacter turcicus (assembly GCF_019711685.1). GTDB lineage: Bacteria > Campylobacterota > Campylobacteria > Campylobacterales > Helicobacteraceae > Helicobacter_D > Helicobacter_D turcicus. The sequence goes on along the minus strand of NZ_JAIGYQ010000002.1, from coordinate 100,570 downwards.
GTCAAAAGAGGTGCTAACATCATACCTCCACCAATACCAAGCGAGATAGCAAACACACCCACAAAGCACCCACAAAGCACCAAAAATAATTTAGAAGCCACGCCCTCCCCTATGCGCTTCTTACCACCATAAGCACTAGCCTTAAAAAGTTTTACAAAAGAATACACAATAAAAAGACTAAAAACAATTTCTAACGTTTTAGAAGCCACATAATCAACCACAAATCCACTAAATGCAGCTCCTACAAGCCCACCAATCCCTACATAAATTCCATCTTTTATATCTAATAACTTATGCTTATAATTCACATAAGAGCCATAGACTGATGAAAAAATCATCTGCATAATAGAGATTCCAATAGCGATTTTTATATCATGTCCTAACATTATTACAAGTGGCACTAGAATTGCCCCACCACCAATACCAAAGAATCCCGCTAAGATTCCTGTTAGGATTCCAATACTAAAAAGTGCAATACTATAAAAAGGCTCTAAAATTAGTAGCTCCATAGGTTTTCCTTATGTGTGGGTTTCTTGTGTAGATTTGCACTGCTTAATATACAAAATAAGCAGCCCATTCTACCAAAACAAGCCAAAAATATAGTAAGGCTCAAAACTAAAATCACAAGAAATATGATAGAATCGCACAAACAAAACTACAAAATACAGAATCTAAAAAACACTAATTTGTGCATAGAGCTAACATTAAAGGTAGAAGCAGTGGAAGAGCCAATCAAAATAACAAATTTCGTTAAAGTTGCTGGTTGAGCGGGCAAAGTAGGTCTGGAAGACCTCTCACATATTGCAAACTCACTATGTAATAATGTAAATTCCGATATTTTAGTTGATTTTAGAGGCAGTGAAGATGCTGGTGTCTATCGCTTAAGCCCTACTTTAGCACTTGTACAGACAGCAGACTTTATCACTCCTGTAGTCAATGATCCCTTTGTCTATGGGCAGATTGCTGCAGCAAATGCACTAAGTGACGTCTATGCAATGGGCGGTGTAGTAACTTGCGCACTTAATCTAATGATGTGGGATATGTGTAGAATCCCAAAACACTATGCACGCGCAATTTTAGAGGGAGGATTATCTAAGATTAAGGAAGCAAGAGGGGCTCTTGTAGGCGGACACACAGTAGTTGATAGTGAGCAAAAATATGGCTTAAGTGTGAGCGGAATTATCAATCCTAATAAAATTTGGCGCAACAATGGAGCAAAAATAGGCGATGCACTAATCCTTACAAAACCTATTGGAATAGGAGTTTTAACCACTGCACTAAAGGCAAATCTACTCAATCCCAACACACAAGAAAAAATCTCTAAGATTATGACGACCCTTAATCGCTATGCCTGCGAGATTGCAAGTGAGTTTGAAATCCACGCTTGCACAGACATTACAGGGTTTGGACTTTTAGGGCATTTAAGTGAGATGCTAAATCCTAGCATTAATATCCGCATAAATAGCAATGCAATTCCTCTTATAGAGGAGGCAATTCCCTTTGCGCATGATGGTATTATTCCTGGAGGAAGTTGTGGTAATCAAAAAGCAATAGAACACTTGTGTAAATTTAGCCTAAATAAAAGCGCAAAATACAAAAACTTAGAGATTTTACTCTATGATGCACAAACTTCTGGAGGGCTTGTTTTCGCCCTTAGTAAAGCTAAGGCTAAAGACCTTTGTAAAGCATTACAAGATAAAGGTATAGAATCTGCAGAGATTATTGGAGAAATTGAGCCTTATAATACAAAAGATTCTACTAGAATTTTTGTAGAATAGATTTTTGGAATCTTTTTGTATCCTGCCTTAAAAAGTATGGAACTTCAAAAATTTCTAAAATTAATTTTAACAATAGATTAACTTAAAAAGGAATCACAATGCAAATTCGTGTATTTTATGAGGATACAGATTGTGGCGGAATCGTGTATCACTCAAATTATTTAAAATTTTGTGAGAGGGCACGCTCTGAAGTTTTTTTTCAAGCAGGGATTCCACCCTTAAATGATGGAATTGGATTTGTGGTTAAGGATATGCACATTGAATTTTTATATCCAGCAAAACTAGGTGATATTTTGGAAGTTAAAACTAAGCTAATTGCGCAAAAAAGTGCTTCATTAAAACTTGCTCAAAATATTTATCTGCAAGATAAAGAAGTGTTTAGAGCGCAATTAACGCTTGTTTGTTTAGATGTAAAAACACAGAAAATTACAAAAATTCCACTTTGGGCAGAAAATATTTTTAAATCACTTTAGTAAGGATTTTTATGGAAGAAAATGCAACAAATAACCAAATCCAATACCCTTGCACTTGGCATTATAGAATTATTGGTCTGGATAAACAAACTCTACATTTAGCAGCACTAGAAAATATCAATAAAGAATTTATCCACACACCAGGAAAGGAAAGTAGCGGTGGAAAATACCACAGCATAAATATCGCAATAGAAGTAGAAAATCAAGAAGAGAGAGATTTGATTTTTCAAGCATTGCAAAAAGATTCTAGGGTGAAATTTGTTTTATAAGTTTCTTTTTCTCACTCTTTTTAGCTCTTTAAGTTACACATTTGCAAACCCTAATCTTGCACTTCAATGCCTAAAAGAAAGTTATCCAATACTTTTTATTGAGCAAAATCGTATGACTTATAAGGATATTTTGTGGGAGCTTACCAAAATCCCAAAACACAATAATATGCAAGATTACGAAAATGCCTTGCGCACAGGCAATCTAGCAGATAGTTTTGCCTATGCCTACCCTTTAGGATTCCGCACTTTAGAACCTTTTAAAGACAGCACACGCATTCATGATTATGCATTTTTAGCTAGTCTTTATGGAGAAAATCAAAAAAATGTAGAATCGCATTTAAAGCCTTTAACATGGATGGATGGAAGCCAACTTTTATTTAATAGTCAAAATGGCGCATACGCAGCACTCAAGCGCGTAAAAGACCGCTTAATTCAAGTCGCAAAAGAAAATCCAAAACTTTTAACATATTTAGAAAATATCGGCGGAACATACAAATGGCGCAAAATCGCAAACACAAATCGCTTAAGTGCACACAGCTTTGGAATCGCAATTGACATTAATGTTGCAAAATCACGTTACTGGCTTTGGGACATCAAGCAAAAAGCGTTAAATCAAGACATTGCACAAATTCCTGCAATCATCGTCCAAATCTTTGAAGAAGAGGGCTTTATTTGGGGTGGGCGTTGGTGGCATTATGACACAATGCATTTTGAATACCGCCCAGAGATTCTCTGCTATGCAAAAGCACTAAAAAATGCAGAATCTAAAACACTTAAAAACTCTAAATCTCTCTAACTCTAAAAGTCTCCTTGCAAACTTAATGCAAATTCTAATACACTGCTAAAATCTGGCTTTGGTGATTGCAAAATCTTAAGTGTGCCAAAGCCCTTTAAAAGCTCCCTTGCAGCCGCACTTGTGCTTTTTCCAATACACAACGCATAAAAGCTACTCTCCCAACGAAAGTTTAGTAAAAATGCTTTAATGTGTGAGGGTGCGCTAAAAATAATAATGGAATCTTTTTGTAATTTTGGTGGATTTTCTAAAAAATTAGGTGTGTTCTTATAAACAATCACTTCTTCTAAAGCAATTCCATTTTCTCTTAAGATTTCTGGAAGTTTTGAAGCAATTTTTTTTGCACGCAAGAATAAAGGATTTTTTTTCTTAAGATGAGGGATTAGCTCTTGTGCAAAAATCTCTCCATACGCACTAGAAGCAATAAAACTCGCCTCTATCCCCAAGTCTTTTAAAGCATTTGCGCTCCCTTGCCCAATGACAAAATTTGGCAAACGCGCCCAAAGCTCTTTTAATGCAGTGCCATTATCTAAGGATTCCAAATTTTCATTAAACGCATAAATTGCATTTTTAGAAGTGAATATTAAACTATCACTTGCTTTTAACTTTTGCTCAATATCCTTTGCAAATTGTGTTTGTAGAGTGATTAAAGGTAGAATCCAAACACGTTCATCAAAAGGAAAATACGTTAAATCTGGATTTGTTTTTGTGATATAATAAATCATTTTTTTATTCTAGCTAATTTTGGCAGATAAAGGCATAAAATGTATATCAAAAACAAAAGTCTAGCCAAACCTATCTCCCTAAACTCCCTTGATAGCGATGATTTTATTGTGATTGATTTGCGTTCAAAGGGATATTTTCTAATCAGCCACATCAAAGGTGCTCTAAATATTGAATCCTTGCAGCGCATTGCCTATATTGCACAAGAAAATCCACAAAAAAAGATTCTACTTTACTGCCATAGTGGTGCAACTGCAGCAGACTTTGGATCACAACTTGTTCAAAAAGGGCTAGAAAATATTTATTACATTGACGCAAATTATTTTACGCTCAAAAAATATAATATCCCACAAGAAGGCGAAGGGTTAGAGTAATTAAGCAAATTTTTGTTAAAATTTCACCTTTAATTTAATGCAGGCAGAATAGGGTTATGGAAGAGTTATTTACACAATGGTTACAAGATTATGGCTATGTTATTTTATTTATTTGGAGTACATTAGAGGGAGAACTTGGGCTTATAATGGCTGGAATTATGTGCCACACAGGACATATGACAATTCCCATTGCTGTTGTTGTTGCTGGACTTGGAGGATTTGTCGGAGACCAAGTGTATTTTTATATTGGACGTTACAATAAGCAATTTATTTACAAAAAATTGCAAACGCAACGTAGAAAATTTGCCCTTGCTCACTTATTATTACAACGTTATGGTTGGCCAATTATTTTTGTGCAACGCTATCTTTATGGAATGCGCACAGTAATTCCTATGAGTATTGGGGTGACCCGTTATAGTGCAAAAACCTTTGCCTTTATCAATCTTATTAGTGCGCTTGTTTGGGCGGCAATTACGATAGTTTTAGCATATTATTTTGGGGAGGAGCTTTTAGCAATCGTGCATTATGCAAAAGAGCATTATTATGTTGCGATTCCATTTGCGATAATTTTAGGCAGTGGAATCTATTATTATTTACACAGAGTTACATCAAAAGTTGAAAAAAAGATAATGGGAGATACAAATGAAAATTCTAACAAATGACAAAAAAAGTGATTTAGAGATTGTATTAGTTTTTAATAAAAAGTTGCCAAAGAATCTAACAAAGACGCAAAAAGATGCGTTAGCACTTAGAGACTACAAGGGTGAAGGTGTTTGCTTTATTGGTGAGCAAATTTTTATCGGTGTGGATAGCTATAATTATCCTTTTCCAAACGCATTACGTGATGCGATTGCAAATGCAATTCCAACCATTAAAAAACTAAATATCGCCACAGCTAGCATTTGCATAGAAGATTTACAGAGCGCAAAGGAAGTGTGTGAAGGGCTATTTTTAGGAGATTATAGCTTTGAGACCTACAAAAGCAAAAAATCCCAAAGCAAACTAAAAACCATTTATTTACACTCTAAAACAATAGAATCTAGAGCCTTACAAGCTGTAATCACAGAAGTAGAACATATTTGTATAAGCATTAATGCTGTGCGCGAAATCATTAACACTCCCCCAGCAATTGCTACGCCAGAATATGTTGCTAACATGGCTACAAAAAAAGCAAAAGAACTAGGAATTACATGCATGGTCTATGAACAAAAATTCTTAGAAAAAGAAAAAATGGGTGCGTTTTTAGCTGTGGCAAAGGCAAGTTCAAATGCTCCTTATCTCGTGCATCTAACCTATAAGCCAAAAAATGCCAGTGGCAAAAAGATTCCAAAAATTGCACTTGTTGGTAAAGGTTTAACTTATGATTCTGGAGGGCTTAGCCTAAAACCCGGAGACTATATGACAACAATGAAAGCTGACAAAAGTGGGGCTTGCGCAGTGCTTGGAATCCTAGAAGCCGTAGCAAGGCTAGAGCTTAATGCCGAAGTGCATGGAATCTTAGGGTTAGCAGAAAATATGATTGGTGGGAATGCATATAAACCCGATGATATTTTAATTGCGCGCAATAAAAAGAGCATTGAAGTGCGCAACACTGATGCTGAAGGGCGTTTAGTGTTAGCAGACTGCCTAAGCTATGCAAGTGATTTAAAGCCGGACTTTCTGCTTGATATTGCTACGCTAACGGGGGCTTGTGTGGTGGCTCTTGGAGATTATAGCATTGGTGTTATGGGATACAATGCAAAATTAGCAGAATCTTTTAATAAAATCGCCTTTAGTGCGGGTGAGCTTAGCGCAACCCTGCCTTTTAACCCGTATTTGCGCAAATTATTCAACTCTGATGTAGCAGATCTTTGCAATATCCCTTCAAGTCGCTATGGAAGTGCAATTAGCGCAGGTATGTTTTTAGGTGAGTTTGTCGCACAAGAATTGCAACAAAAATGGCTACACCTTGATATTGCAGGACCTGCTTATGTAGAAAAAGCATGGGGCGTAAATCCCTTTGGAGCTACAGGTGCTAGTGTGCGCTCTATTGTAGAATTTATCAAACATAAAATAAAGGATTGATATGGGCTTATCCATTGGTATTGTAGGACTCCCAAATGTTGGAAAATCCACAACCTTTAATGCATTAACAAAAACACAAAATGCACAATCTGCAAACTATCCTTTTTGCACCATAGAGCCAAATAAGGCTATAGTGTCCGTGCCAGATATGCGCCTTGATGCACTAGCAAAAATCGTCAATCCACAAAAAATTCAACATTCAGTTGTAGAATTTGTGGATATTGCAGGACTTGTAAAGGGTGCTAGTAAGGGTGAAGGTCTTGGCAATCAATTTCTGGCAAACATTAAAGAAACTGAAGTAATTTTGCAAATTATCCGTTGTTTTGAGGATTCCAACATTACGCATGTAGAGGGTAGCATTGACCCTTTGCGTGATGTGGAAATTATTGAAACAGAGCTATTAATTGCTGATATGCAAACACTCCAAAAGCGCGTGGAAAAACTTATAAAGAGTGCAAAAAGCGGAACAGAAAGGGAAGCAAAAGCTCAACTTGAAGTCGCGCAAACTCTTTTAAAACACATAGAAGACGGGAATGCTGTGCGCACATTTAATGATAAGACTAATGGCTATTTTTTGCTTTTAGATAAAGAATTGCGTTTTTTAACCAACAAAGAAATAATTTATGGTGCAAATGTTGATGAAGAAAGCTTGAGTGTTGATAATGCCTTTGTTACCACACTTAGAAAATATGCTTCTAAACAAGGCGCAGAAGTCATTAAACTCTGCTCTAAAATTGAAGAAGAGCTAGTGGGATTAAGCGATGAAGAAGTAGCGGAATTTTTAAAGGATTTAGGTGTGCAAGAGAGTGGTTTAGACACAATTATTCGTTTAGGATTCCAAAAGCTTGGGCTAATTAGCTATTTTACAGCAGGAATCAAAGAAGTACGTGCTTGGACAATCCACAAAGGAGATAAAGCTCCAGTTGCAGCAGGAGTGATTCATAAAGATTTTGAAAAAGGCTTCATTCGTGCGGAGGTTATTGCTTATGAGGACTTTATCAAATACAACGGAGAAGCAAAAGCAAAAGAAGCTGGCGCGATGCGCGTTGAAGGAAAAGATTATATCGTCAAGGATGGCGATATAATGCACTTTAGATTTAATGTATAGCTAAAAAATACTATAATTCCAAATCTCAACAAAAAAGGAATTAAAATGGTTTGTCCATTATGTTATCAAAACATACAAAGCAAAAATAGTCTTTTTCAACTTAAAGATGCTTTTACATTAGCAGGTTATGTGTCTATTCACTCTTTCACAGAAAATAAGGGGGGGGGGGCAAGATAAAACATACCAAATATGGTAGAGGCGATAAAACAATCACATTAACACAATGCAATCATTGTGGATACCTATTTAATAGCTCTTTTAATCCTACAACCTCTTATAAAGAATACGAAAACTATATTCCACGCAAAGCCGTTTCAAAAAACATGTCTGCAAATATTAAAAACATAAGTGATGAAATTTTAAGGATTATCCCCAAAAATTCCAATTGCATTGAAATTGCTCCTGGTCGTGGAGACTTAATATTTGCACTAATCAATCATATAAACTTTATGTATTCCATAGACCCTTCTTTATCCTCTCTAGAAATTGGTCAAATAAAAAATCTAGAACATATTAAAGATTTTTTAGCTACGACACCATTAAACAAAAAATTACCAAACCTATCAACTGCATTATATTTAGACATCTACTTGAACATATTCACACCCCAAAAGCTTTCTTAGAAGATGTTGTTAAGCTTTTAGAATATGGGGGGATTCTTTATATAGAGGTTCCAAATATTGATGAATTCATACAGCACAACAGATTCTATGAAATTTTCAATGATCATTGTGGATATTATCAAGAAAATGTCTTAATTAACACGCTTGAAAAACTAGGATGCACTTTTATTAAAAAGATTCTAACTCATAGTGACCAGCACATGGGATTATTCTTCAAAAAAAAGCATTTAAAATTTAAACTTTATGACTTTAATGACACGTTCTCACATCAAATCCAACAAATAAACTCCGTATTAGAAAATTATAACTCTGTCGCTATTTATGGCGCGGGAGCTCATGGAAATACAATGCTAAACTTTTTAAACCAAAACTCTTTAGAGAAAATTAAAAACTGCTTTGATTTAGATACAATAAAACATAATAAATTTTTACAAAATTCAGATATTAAAATATTTCCTCCACAAAAAGAATACTTAGATAATATTGAAGCAATCTTAATCGTAACACCACTTTATGAAGAAGAAGTTATAGAATACCTCATACAAAATGGCTTTAAGGGAGATATTATTACGACAAAAAGAGAAATTAAAATTAAAAAAGTTTAAGGAATCCAAAAAGGATTCCAGCTTCTAATGCAGTGCTGCGTTTAACTCTATCTTACGATTAGAACGAAATGCAATCATCTCTCCTGTTTGTGCATTTTGTCTAAAATGCACACCATTTTTACCCGATAAATCTCTCCCTTTATAAAGCCCTGTTGCATTCACCACAAAACTTGGATTAATCTCTGCAAGTTTTTTTGCTTCCTCTTCTGTGATTTTAAACACAGTCCCAGCAAGCACTGCAATTCCGCCATCTACAATACAACCATCACCTAGAGAAATCCCTGTTGAGCTATTTACTCCCAAAAGGCAATTTTTACCAATACTAATTGGATCACTATTGCCACCACTTAATACTCCTAAAATGCTAGCACCCCCGCCAACATCGCTACCTTCACCCACAATCACACTTGAACTAATGCGACCCTCATTCATACAAGCACCCATTGCCCCTGCATTAAAATTCACATAGCTAGCTCCGGGCATTTGCGTATAACCACCTTTACCAAGATATGCCCCAAAACGCGTTTTTGCAGTATCAAGTAGGCGGATATTATCATATTGTGGAATCACTTGCATTAAATAGCGCGGAAATTTATCCACAAAGTCAATAGCTGGAAACTCTCCGCGCATTTTTAGTGCGATTTCATTCTCTCTTAACCAGTCTAGCTCATAAGGCACATTGCCACTCCATGCAACATTACTAAGTAATCCAAAAATTCCGTCTAAATACAAACTTCTAAGAGGTGCTTTACCAAGAGAAAGCGCAAGTAACTTCATGTATGCTGATTCTACACTTTTGCATTGCACATCTTCATAAATAGCACAAAATCTATAACGAAAATCCCCATTTTCTGTATAGATTCTATCTTCTTGCAAAGCGCGTTGTAATTCTAATACCACAGCAACATTTTTATGTACGTTTGGATTTGCTTGTGTTTGAGCAATAAATGGCGCAAAGTCCTCTAAGGCTTTAACCACAAATTCTTCTGTAATTCCTAACACTAATTCACTTGCACTATCCTCAAGCACCTCGCATTCTTCACGCAATGCAGAAAAAATCGCATAACTTCCAAAATTCTCACCCCAATTTAGCACAGGATAAGTTGCCTGTAATACCTTATTACTTACCACACCGACATCAGCAAAACAGATTCCAAAACCAATGGGCTGTTTATAATTTGAACTGCTTTGGATTGCTTCAACTTTTGCTTTAAATTCTGCTTGATTCATAACAAATCTCCTTAACAATTAATCATAAGATTATAACGCATTGTCAGCAAAAAACTATAAAAATCCGCTATAATTTGCAATTTCAAAGGTTGCTTATGCAAAGTTGGATTTTAATTACAATACTTTTTGTGTGTGTGCTGCTTCTTATTGCATTTGGTTTTGCTTTATGGAATAGCAAAACAAAAAAAAATTCCAATACCCCTCAAACAAAAATTCCAAATGCACAAGAACTCCTAGAGCTTCTAAAGGCAAAAGACAACACTCTAGAATCTCTTAGTAAGCACTCTCAAACTGCTTGCAAGTTTTACGAACGCTATATGGACGAGTGTGACGATTTTGATTTAGAATTTGTTGCAATTTTAACTGCACATAAAAATGTCAATGCAAAGCTGATTTTAGAAATTGAACGCCGTTTTAAAACCCTAAATCCAGCACGCAAAACACTGTTAGATAAAGCACTTACGTTTGGCTTAGGACACCGCTAACTATTGCGGTGCTTGTAATCCTCATAAGAATAAGATTTAAAAAGCTCAAAACTCCCATTCTTCCTAATTACTCCGATACTAGGAAGCGGAACACCATTAAATGTATTGTTTTTCACAATCGTATAATGCACCATATCCTCAAAAATCAATCTATCGCCAATCTCTAAGGGAGCTTTGAAACTATAATCCCCAATCACATCACCTGCTAGACAAGTAGGACCACCAAAACGATAGCTATATAATTTCTCACCCTTCAAACGCAATTTACCCTTTTTAAAATATGCCTTTGCAGCATAGCTATTACGTACATTTGGGCGATAAGGCATTTCAAGACAATCTGGCATATGCGTTGCTGCACTCACATCTAAAATCGCAATATCCATTCCATTTTTTACAATATCCACCACACTACCAAGTAAGAATCCACACTGCCAACCAACCGCTTCACCGGGTTCTAAATACACTTCTGTTTTATATTTTTTCCTAAAATTTTTGATAATTTTAACGAGCAAATCCACATCATAATCTTTACGAGTAATATGATGTCCTCCGCCAAAGTTTATCCAATGCATTTGCGGAATATACGCACCAAAATGCTCCACAAAGTGCTTTAGAGTGCGCTTTAGTGCATCACTATTTTGCTCACAATGTGTATGAAAATGTAATCCGCTAACCCCCTCTAAACCATATTTTTTCACGCCTTTTTTAAACTCTTTTGGAATAATCCCAAGCCTAGAACCCTCCACACAAGGATTATAAATTTTCGGAGTTACTTCACTATACTTTGGATTTACGCGCAATCCTACCTCAATCTTAGCAACTCCTTTACGTTCCCTTAAAGCATTTTGCGTATCAATTAAATCCTTAAAAGTTTGCCACTGGGCAAAAGAATTAAAAATAATATGGTTTGAAATTTGCACTAATTCACGCATTTCTTCTAATTTATAAGAAGGGCTAAAAGTCGTTACTTCTTTACCAAATTCTTCATAGCCAAGCCGCGCTTCATAGATTCCACTTGCTGTTATGCCACTTAAATATCTCTTTGCTAATTCAAAGCTTCTCCATAATGCATAGCCTTTTAGTGCTAATAAAACCTTTGCTCCGCTACGCTTTTGCACAGAATCTAAAAGTTGTAAATTGTTCTCAAACTTCTCTTCTTCAAGCACATAACAAGGGCTTGGAATATTCCTAAAACACTGCGGATAATTACAAGTTAAAAAACTAGAACGTGTTACCCTTTTGGGATTCTTCTTTTTTAGACTCTGTGTAGATTGACTCTGCATTTTTTGCTTTCGCATACTTAACCTTTGGCGTATTTTTGACAAATTCTAGCAAATCCTTACTTGTGTAAAGATTTTGTGGAATCTTTTTTAACGCGATTTTAAAGACTTCCCATGCAGTTTTAGAATCCCGCAAAGCACGATGCAAATCTTGATGGTTAATGCCCAAGAATTCGTTTAAGAAACCTAGAGAATAGCGAGGTGATTCCAATGTGCTTTGTGCAAGTTTAAGAGTGCAAAGGCGTGGATTATACAAATATCCAAAGCCACATCTCTCTAGGGATTGACTAAGAAAGTTATAATCAAAATCTACATTATGTGCCACAAAAATGCTATCCCCCAAAAATAGCTTAAATTTCTCTAGCACATTTGTAAGCCTTGGAGCATTTTCTAACATTTGCGCATTGATGCCAGTGATTTTTGTAATGTATTCTGGAATCTCAATGTTATACACAAAAGATTCAAAGCTATCAATAATTTCTCCACCACGCACTTTAAGCGCACCAATTTCAATAGGTGCGTGAATATAGGGATTATGCCCATTTGTCTCAATATCCACAATGCAAAAGGTTTCTTTTATGATAGGTGTAATTTTTGGACGAAAGTAGATATTATTATGTGCTATTTCAATAGGGATTCCACTATTTTTAAAAATTTCAAGCTCACTTTCAATATCACCAAATAGCCCAGCTACTGGTGTTAATAAACTCAAAAGCTCATTCTCGCTAAGTGGTCGCTTATTTAGAATCGCGAGGATTTTATCATAGCGTTTTGGCATCAAGATTCCATTTATCAAGTTTAAAATCAGAATTGCAATATCAATGCTAGAAGTTTGTATCCATAAACCTTATGGCTTTCCCTATCAGCATTTATTGCGCCCAGCACCATACTTTGCTTCCATGGCTTCTTTAAAAAACTCCTTTTGAGATTTTGGAATCTCATCGGGATGATTTTTCTTAAAGTGCTCCAAGTATTTATCATAACTTGGCATTCCAACAAGCAAATGAAAAAAGCGATCGGATTTTTTATAGAGCATTTTTAAATATAAAACCATTCTTTGCATAAATTATCCTTAGCTAAGAATTGTAAAAATTTATAATTAAAATTCTAATAAAACTAGAGATTTTATAAAATAAGACAGATTGCAATATGTAGTTTAGTAGCACAATGCAAAGGAATTTTATGAGTGTTTTGCTTCGTTATAGTTTTTAGCTACATATAACTTCATTGCTTTTTATGATCTTAACAATCTCTCTTTACTAGAACAATCTAGCAATTATTAACCAATATCAATTACTCTATTACTTTCTCCGCATCGTTTTTACTATAAACACAAATTTTTTAAAAAGTAGCACCAAGCCTATTGTAACTAATATTTTTATGAAATAACTTTCTTACTTGATTTCATATTAGAGATTAAAAATTAATCTGCTATTTTTTTAAATTACACCTATTGTAGATACAGAATATATTTTATAAGATTTCTAAAATATTTAGAAGTGAGTATGCCACTTTTTTAGCACTAAACTTTTAATCTAAGAGAAAATTCCCCTTAGATTAAAAACTAATGTGCAACAACTTGTCCTTCATAATCACTTGCCTTTAAATATGGGGATTCTGCAAGTGGAATCGTATTTTCGCCTTTTGTGCATTTAATGCAGATTCTAATGGTTTGGATTAAAACCAAACAAGTTACAAACATAAAAAACGCACACAAACCTGCATTAACCAAATTATTTGTAGCAATTGTAGCAAACCTTTCCGCCAAAGCTGGATCTGTCGCTGTTGCGGCTTTTGCACTATTGATTTGCCAAAGTGCGATGTGGCTGACTGCATCGTGAATTCTCTCTCCATTTGCAGGAAGCAACTTTAAGATTCCAGCATAAAGCGTTGAAATTAAAACCCAAGCAGCAGGAAGGATTACAACCCATGCCTGTTTAGCTTTACCCATTTTAAAGAGTACTGCAACCACAAGCAACAATGCCATACCTGCTAACATTTGATTAGAAACACCAAAGAGCGTCCAAAGTGATTTCACACCACCTTGAGGGTCTGTAACACCTTGATAAAGAATATATCCCCAGCCTATAACACAGATCAGAGTTGCAATCACTCCCCAAAACATTGAGTGGATATTGCCAATTGGCTTATACACATTTCCTAAGACATCTTGCACCATAAAGCGCCCTGCTCTAGTCCCTGCATCCACGGCTGTTAGGATAAATAACGCTTCAAATAGAATTGCAAAATGGTACCAAAATGCCATAGAACCTTGATTAAAAATCGGAATCTCCGATATAATCATTGCTAGACCAATTGCAAATGTTGGCGCACCACCTGTTCTACTTAAAATACTATTTTCTCCAATGTTATTTGCCATACCTAGAATTTCTTCTGGAGTTATTACAAAGCCAAAGCTACTAATCGTCTGTGCTGCAACCTGTGCTGCTTGAGCGACATCTGTAATACCCATTGTTCCAAGTCCAGCAGGAGCAACATTAATAGAAAAATATAAACCCGGGGTTAAAATACAAGCTGCAATTAATGCCATAACAGCGACTGCAGATTCCATAACCATTGAGCCATAACCTACCATTCTAGCATGGGATTCTCTCTCTAGCATTTTTGGCGTTGTTCCACTTGAAATCAATGCATGGAATCCGCTAATAGCCCCGCAAGCAATGGTGATAAACAAGAATGGAAAGAGTTGTCCGCTAAAAACAGGACCGCTACCATCTATAAATTTTGTTGTGGCAGGAAATTGAATATTGGGTGCTACAAATAAGATTCCAGCAGCCATTAAAACGATAACGCCGATTTTTAAAAATGTGCTTAGATAATCCCTTGGTGCAAGCAAGAACCAAACAGGTAAAATTGCTGCAACAAAACCATAACCAATCATAGTATAAGTAAGTGTTACAGGGCTTAAAGTAAAAATTTCAGCTAATACAGGATTCTCTGCTACCACTTGCCCATAATAAAGTGATAAAATGAGAAGCACAAAGCCAATGATGCTTGCCTCGCCAATCTTACCTGGTCGTAAAAAGCGCATATGGATTCCCATATAAATTGCAATAGGAATTGTCATAGCAATCGTAAATAGCCCCCATGGAGATTCCGCAAGAGCATTGACTACAACTAAAGCTAAAATTGCAATAATTAACATCATAATTCCCAATATTCCAATCATCGCAATACTTCCCACGCCACTACCAAGCTCCAACTTAATAATCTCACCTAGCGACTTTCCATTACGACGCATTGAAACAAAAAGCACCGTAAAGTCATGCACAGCTCCAGCCAACACAACTCCGACAACAATCCAAATCATACCGGGTAGATACCCCATTTGTGCTGCAAGAATAGGACCAACAAGCGGACCCGCTCCAGCAATAGCTGCAAAATGATGCCCAAAGAGGACGATTTTATTTGTCGGCACAAAATCACGTCCATCATTTTGCGTCAAAGCAGGTGTTGCACGATTGTCATCTAATCCTAAAACCCCTTCTGCAATGTATTTTGAATAAAAACGATAGCCAATTGCGTAGATACAAACTGCCGCAACAACAATCCACACTGCTGAGATTTGTTCCCCCTTATGAAGTGCCAAAACACCAAAACCCCAAGCACCGATAAAGGCAACAACCGCCCATACAGCCATACTTAAAATCTTGTTCATAAAAACTCCCTGAAAAATTCTTAAACTAAGCGTAGCTATTATATATTTTTATCCTAATAATCAAAAGAATAAAAACTTAAATTTTGAGAATATTCTATGTTTCTTTTTGAAAAACCTATCAAAAATGTTTATTTTTTACTCAAATCTATTCTCAAGTGGCACTCTTGTGGAGCGTTTAAGCAAGGTGGATTTAAACGCATTTATAATTGTGGATAAATTCTACAAGAGCAATAGCATTCTCACGTGGTAAATCTGGCAACATTCCATGCCCTAGGTTAAAGATATGCGCACTTCCTTGCATTAAATCTAGAATCTCTTTTGCTCCCTCTAGCATAGAATCCCTTACATAGATTCTGCATGGCTCTAAATTTCCTTGCAATGTGTATTTTGCGCCTAGTTTTTCTTTTGCTAAAACTAAAGGTGTGCTCCAATCCACACCAAAAACATCAAAATTTCCATCAATTCTATCTAAAAATCCGGAGATACCTTTAGGAAATAAAATCACAGGAATGTGTGGATACTTGCCCTTAATAAAATCCGCAATCTCTTTGCAATATTTCCAACCAAATTCTAAATATGCACTCTCTTCTAACGCGCTTGCCCAAGAGTCAAAAACCATCACAGCATTTACTCCCGCTTTTATTTGGAATTCCAAATAATTTTTTAGATTATGGGTAATTTTTTGTAAAATTTGATGTAAAAATTTTGGATTTTGGTAAAGCATTTTTTTTGATTTTAGATAAGTTTTGCTTCCTTCTCCTTCAATCATATAAGTCGCAAGCGTCCAAGACGCACCACAAAAACCAATAAGTGCTTTGTCTTGAGCCAGATTTTGACGCGTTAGGGCAATAGTATCATAGACATAATTTAGTTTTTCATAGGCATTTTCACTAAGTTTTGCTAGATCTTGCGCGCTCTCAATGGGATTTGCAAACTTTGGACCCTCCCCTGCAAAAAACCCTAAATCCATTCCCATTTCAAGCGGAATCACCAAAATATCACTAAATAAAATCGCAGCATCTACATTCAAAATATCCACAGGTTGCAAGGTTACTTTTGAGGAGAGTTTTGGATCTTTACAAAGAGAGAGAAAATCTCCAGCCTGTTTGCGCACTTCTTTGTATTCGCTTAAATATCTCCCAGCTTGACGCATAAACCAAACCGGCGTATAAGGCGTGTGTCTTTTAAAGCAAGCATCTACAAAAACCATACTTTTTCCTTTGTTTGCATAAAATCTTTGCTGTATTTTATCTAAGTAACATAGCATTTATGCTAAAATTCAGCCTTTAATTTACTCAAATAAATTTGAATTTTCCCAAATTAGTCAAAGGTTAGATATGATTTTAGAGTTTGCAAAAAAGATTTTCAGCAATAAAAACGATCGCTTAGTAGGACACTATCGTAAAGAAATCCGCAAAATTAATGCCCTTGAAGAAAAATACCAAAACTTAGGCAACACAGAACTTCAAGAAGCCTTTAAGTCGCTAAAAGAGCAAGTTCAAAATGCTGATAATCCAAAATCTATACTCAATAAAATCCTTTATGATTCCTTTGCAATTACGAGAGAAGTGAGCAAAAGAGTGTTAAACATGCGCCATTTTGATGTGCAGCTAATCGGCGGTATAGTCTTGCATGAGGGCAAAATTGCCGAGATGAAAACAGGGGAAGGAAAAACGCTTGTTGCTACATTGCCTGTGTGCTTAAATGCGATGGTTGGCAAAAGTGTGCATATTGTAACTGTTAATGATTATCTAGCACAAAGAGACGCGGAGCTTATGCGACCACTTTATGAATTCCTTGGCTATTCTGTTGGAATTATCCTTAGTGGAAATTACGATGAAGCAGACCGCTTAACACAATATTCTTGTGATATTGTTTATGGCACAAACAACGAATTTGGTTTTGATTATTTGCGTGACAATATGAAATACGACTACAACCAAAAGGTGCAAAAATACCACCATTTTGCCATTGTAGATGAAGTAGATTCTATCTTAATTGACGAAGCACGTACACCTTTAGTTATTTCTGGTCCAACAAATCGCACTCTAGATAACTACAAACTTGCTAATAATGTTGCTTTAAAACTCAAAGAAGAAATACACTACACCATAGATGAAAAAAATCGCACCATAATACTAACTGAAGAGGGAATCAACGAGACAGAAAAACTCTTTAAAATTGACAATCTCTATAGCATTGAAAATGCGATTTTAGCTCACCATCTTGATCAAGCTCTAAAGGCAAATAAGCTTTTTAAAATTGACAAAGATTATGTCTTACGTGATGGTGAAGTTGTCATTGTTGATGAATTTACAGGGAGACTAAGTGAGGGAAGACGCTTTAGTGAGGGCTTACATCAAGCCTTAGAAGCTAAAGAAGGGGTAACAATTAAAGAAGAATCCCAAACGTTAGCAGATATTACCTATCAAAACTATTTTAGACTCTATGAAAAACTAGCTGGAATGACAGGAACAGCGCAAACTGAAGCAAGTGAGTTTTTACAAATTTACAATCTTGATGTGATTTCCATTCCTACAAATATTCCAGTTAAACGCAAGGATTTGAACGATTTAATCTATAAAACAGAAGCAGAGAAATTTAAAGCACTTACCCAAAAAATTATAGAACTTCACAAAAATGGACAACCAATTCTTGTGGGAACTGCTTCCATTGAAAAAAGCGAAAAAATCCACGAGCTTCTTCAAAAAGAGAGGATTCCACACTCTGTGCTTAATGCAAAACAACACGCAAAAGAAGCTGAAATCATTAAGGACGCAGGAAGAAAGGGCGCAGTAACCATTGCTACAAATATGGCTGGACGTGGTGTGGATATTAAAATTGATGATGAAGTGCGTACATTAGGGGGGCTTTATATCATAGGAACGGAACGTCATGAATCAAGAAGGATTGATAATCAATTAAGAGGACGTAGCGGGAGACAAGGCGACCCGGGAACTAGCCAATTTTATCTAAGCTTAGAGGATTCCTTATTGCGTATTTTTGGAAGTGATAAAATTAAGGGTATTATGGATAAACTAGGGCTTGATGAGGGAGAACATATCGAATCTAAGCTTGTTACACGTTCAGTAGAAAATGCACAAAAAAAAGTAGAATCTATGCACTTTGAAGCAAGAAAGCATTTGTTAGAATATGATGATGTTGCAAATGAACAAAGGAAAGCTATTTATCGTGTGCGCAATGAATTATTAGACCCAAATTATAGCATTTCTCACAAAATCATTGAGAATCGCCAAGATTCTATTGTGATGCTACTTGAAAAATGTGAAGTCTTCAACGATGATGATAACCTAGAACTACTTTGCGCTCAAGCTAAAGAAGATTTCAATATTACATTAAACCAAGAGAGTTTAAAGGAATCCTTCAAAACAAATAACAACTTTGAAAAGTATATTGAAGAGATTCTAATCCATGATTATGAAGTTAAAATGCAACACATTAATCCAAAAGTACGTAGTGAGATTGAAAAACTTGTATATCTCCAAACGCTAGACAACTTATGGCGCGAACATTTGTATGTGATGGATAATCTAAAAACTGGAATCGGATTGCGCGGATACAATCAAAAAGACCCCTTAGTAGAGTATAAAAAAGAAAGTTACAATCTTTTTGTTGAACTTGCTGCACAGATTAAATATACAGCAATTAAGATGCTTCAAAAAGTCCAACTAAGTGCCACAGATGACACAGAACAAACCAAAGCAGCACGACAAAAACTCTCAAATTCCACAAAAGGTGTGCAAGCTACACAACCAAAAGCACCCCTTTTCAAAAGCAAACCAGTGCGCAATGAACCTTGCCCTTGCGGAAGTGGCAGAAAATATAAGGATTGCTGTGGAAAGAGCGGACCAAAAAGTGGCGAATTAGCAAGAAAGTCTAAGAACTAATGCTAAAACAAAGTCTAGTTTCCTACCTTATACGTCGTTATTTGCGCTTTAATAAAACACAACCTTTTATCTCTATTACAGCGATTCTAGCGTTTTTAGGAGTCAGCATTGGCGTAATGGTGCTTATTGTTGCAATGGCACTTATGAATGGCTTTGATAAGGAATTTGAACGCAAATTATTTATTATGAACTACCCTATAACTATGGTAAGTGCTAGTTTTAATCGTCCTAATGAAGAACTTTTAATGGATTTAGAAAAAAACTTCAAACACCTAAAATTTAGCCCTTTTATCCAAATACAAGCACTCTCAAAAGCAAATGAAAGTATTGAAGGAGCAATGGTTTTTGGCGTAGATTTTGAGCGCGAGAGTGCGATAAATCCTGTATTTAATGAAGCTCTACTCTCTACACAACACACTTTTAAAGAAAGACTCGGTGAGACATACAAGCCAGAACCTTTTCAAATCATTATCGGCAAAACCCTTAAAGAGCAGTTTCGCCTACGCTTTAATTCTAATTTACTGCTTATTTTCACACAATTTAGCCCAACAGCTATTAATCTAACTCCTACAATGAAACGCTTTGAAGTAGTGGGCGTGTTTAACTCTGGGCTTATTGCTTATGATAAAGGTTACATTTACACAACCTTAGAAGCTTTGCAAACAATTAAAACAATGCCACAAGGTGTGTATGATGGAATCCATATTTATTCTAAAAATCCTCAAAAAGATATTATTGCTCTAAAAGAAAAATATCCTTATATGCATTTTGTAGGTTGGTGGGAACAAAATGGTAACTTCTTCGCCGCCTTAGAGTTAGAAAAACGTGCATTGTTTATCGTGCTTATGTTGATTATTTTAGTGGCTTCTCTTAATATTATTAGCTCACTTTTAATGACCGTGATGAATCGACGCAAAGAAATTGCTCTACTTTTAACAATGGGTGCAAGCACTAAAGAAATTAAAAAAACTTTTCTTTATTTAGGAAATGTAATTGGTGTTAGCGGAATTCTAGTTGGTGCATTTTTAGCGGCAATTATTTTATTTGCACTTGCAAATTTTCCAATCATCTCACTCCCCGCAGATGTTTATGGAAGTGATAAACTCCCACTAGACCTCTCACTTATTGACTTAGGAGCGATTTTAATTGGCTCTTTTGTGATTGTATTTTTATCTTCTTATTATCCAGCAAAAAAGGCAACACAAATAGATCCGTTGCAAGTTTTGCGCAATGAGTAAGACTTACAAGGAGTTTGAAAAAATCTTTGTAGAAATTACAAATTTTTGTGGTTTGCATTGTAGCTTTTGCACACCTAAAAAAGAAGCAAAGAAAATAATGCCATTAGAGCTTTTTAATAAAATCTCACAAGAGATTTCTCCTTACACAAAGCTCTGTTCCTTGCACATTCTAGGAGACCCACTAAGCATAAATAATCTAAAAGATTATTTGGATTCCGCAAAGGATTTAAAGCTTGATATTACCACAAGCGGATTCTTTTTAAATCCTCAAAACATTGCACTTTTACTTGAATATCCAAATGTGCATCAAATCAATATCTCGCTAACTAGCATACTCTATCAAAAACAACCAATGCTGTTAGAATCATATTTGCAAAAAGTCTTAGAACTCTGTCAAAAACACCAAGCAAAACAAAGTGAGAAGTTTATCAATTTAAGATTATGGAATCTAAATAGCAACTTCAAAGCACCAAAATGCAATGCAACTATTTATGAAACTTTGCAGAAGCATTTTAACTTATCCTCTATCTCTCCTCTTAAAACTCGCCTTTCCTATAAAATCCACTTGATTGGTGCACCTTTTTTTGAATGGGTGGATACAGAAAATACAATAAAACATACAAGAGGCTTTTGTTATGGGGCTAGTAAGCAACTTGGAATCTTATGCGATGGACGCGTTGTTCCTTGTTGTTTTGATACTAAAGGAGAAATCACACTAGGAGACATAAAAACGCAAAACTTTAGAGAAATCTTAGAATCTAAACGTAGAATAGATTTAATTAATGGATTTAAAAACAATGCGCGTATTGAATCTCTTTGTCAAGCTTGCAAATATCCTAATTCTTTAAAATCAAAAGATTTAAACCAGAAAAATATTAAAAAGGAATCTAAAAAATAGAGACAAAACTTCCTGCACTTGCAGGAAGTCTAATTAAAATAATGCAGTCGCTACAAAGCCTAAAGCAACAGAAAATGCGATAGCTAAGACGCCCGGAATTAAAAAGGCGTGATTAAAAATGTATTTACCAAGTCTTGTAGAACCCGTATCGTCCATTTGGACCGCTCCTAGAAGTGTAGGATAAGTTGGAAGAACAAAAAGCGCAGAAACTGCCGCAAATGAAGCTACAAGCATATAGGAATCCCCGGGATTTGCTGCTGTGATTCCAAGTGCCGCGACAACAACAGGAGTAATTGCTTTTGCAGTTGCTGCTTGAGAATAAAGAAGCGTTGCTGCAAAGAAGAAAATAACAGCTAACAACGAAGGAACTTGTTGCACCCAGTTTCCTGCTAAATCTTTAATTTCATTTGTATATCCACCTACAAATGTATTTCCAAGCCAAGCAACGCCAAGAACACACACACAAGCAACCATACCAGATTTAAACACGCTTGTATCGGCAATTTTACTAGTTTCAACTTTGCAGAAAATTACGATTAATGTTGCAACTGCTAGCATAAAGCTCATAATTGCTGCATCTCTAGGAACAATCACATTTTCAATTAATACCGCCTCTCCACCAATTTTTGAAATTGCTGTTGCGTATAAAACAACAAATAAAACTCCGATTAAAAAGATTCCAACAGAAAGTTTTGCACCCTCTTTTAATCCCATATTTTGTGCGCCAACTGCTGGTTTAACCAAACCTTGTGCTAATCTTTCTTGATACACAGGATCTTTGCTTAAATCAAGATTTGAGAATATTGTAACAACAAACGCTGTTAGCATACAACCAATAAATGTTGTTGGAATCCAAATTCCAAGCAGTAGCGGATAACTCCACCCTAAAGGCTCTAAGACACCTGTCATATAAACAACAGCCGCACTAACAGGGCTTGCGGTAATTGCAATTTGACTAGCTACAACAGCAATGGAAAGCGGGGCTGATGGTTTAATGTTTTGTTCTTTTGCTACTTCTACAATAACAGGAATCATTGAAAATGCTGTGTGTCCTGTCCCTGCTAAAACCGTCAAAAAATAAGTAACAGTTGGGGCAAGATAATTGATATATTTTGGATTTGAACGCAGAATTTTCTCTGCAATTTGCACCAAATAATCTAAGCCTCCCGCAAGTTGCATTGCTGAAATTGCAGCAATAACTGACATAATAATCAAAATAACATCCCATGGAATGCTACCGGGCTTCATTCCTAATGCTAAACCCAAAATAACAACTCCAATACCTCCGGCATAACCAACTCCAATTCCACCTAGACGGATACCTACAAAAATCGCTCCAAGCAGAACGATTATCTGAAGTATTAACATGATATCCATTATTTTTCCTTACTTTTTAATTTTTCTTAAGACTTAAGCGTCTCTTTTTTTCTTCATTTGCGGATTTAGCATATTTTTAGGGTCTAAAATTTTATCAATCTCTTCTTTTGGTAAATATCCTCTCTCCAAACAAATATCACCCACTGCTTTACCTGTTTGTAATGCTTCTTTTGCAATGCTAGCAGATTTTTCATAGCCTAACACTGGGTTAAATGCAGTTACGATTCCAATAGAGTTAAGCACAGATTGCTTGCAAGCTTCTGCATTTGCTGTTAAATGTTTTACTGCTTTTTGCGCTAAAGTTTTCATAGCATTTTCTAAAAGCACCAAAGAATTAAACAGCGCATACGCAATTCCTGGTTCTACTGCATTAAGTTCAAATTCTCCCCTCTCGCTACAAAGCATAATTGTTGTGTCATTTCCGATGACTTCATAGCAAGCTTCTTGCACGACTTCACAAATCACAGGATTAACCTTACCCGGCATTATTGAACTTCCAGGTTGCATTTTAGGTAAATTAATTTCCCCCAAACCGCATCTTGGACCAGAATTCATTAAACGCATATCGTTTGCAATTTTATTTAATCTCACTGCTGCTGTTTTTAGCGCGCCACTTACAAACACAAAATCTGCTGTATCTTGTGTTGCGGCAATTAAGTTTTCTGCGGGCTTGAAATTACCCCCCGTGATTTCATTAAGTTTTTTCTCGACAATATTTTTATAATCAGGATGGCAGTTAATTCCTGTTCCAATAGCTGTTGCACCCATATTTAGAGTTTCTACTACGCTTCTTGCATAAGTCAATCTCTCAATATCCGTCTTAATATAAGTAGCAAATGCGTTAAAAGTATTACCTAAAGTCGTAGGCACAGCATCTTCAAGCTCTGTTCTACCCATTTTAATCATATCTTTATATTCTTCTGCTTTGATCTCAAGCTCACTTTTTAGCTCTTCCATAGCTTTTAGCAAATCACCTAATTTCGTATATGTCGCCACTTTAATTGAGCTTGGGTAAGTATCATTTGTAGATTGCCCTAAATTTGTATGGTCATTTGGGTGAAGATATTGATATTCGCCCTTCTTGTGTCCCATACTCTCTAGTGCAATATTTGTAAGCACTTCATTGACATTCATATTCGTTGAAGTTCCAGCACCACCTTGAATCATATCTACAACAAACTGCTCAATAAACTCGCCAGCGATTAGTCTATCGCACGCTTTTACTAATACATCTGCTTTGTCTGCATCTAAAACGCCTACTTCTTTGTTAGCAAGTATTGCTGCTTTTTTAATTTGCGCAAATGCCTTGACAAAGAAAGGATAATCTTTTAGTTTTCTTCCGCTCATTTGAAAATTCTCAAGTGCTCTAAAAGTCTGCACCCCATAATAAACATCATCAGAGATTTCTAATTCACCAATAAAATCATGTTCTTTTCTTGTTCCCATGAAAGCCTTTCTATAAGAATCTAAATTTAAAGATTAACTCTATAATCTTTATGGAGCGAATATTACTCTTAAAAAACTTACTACTTTTTGATTTATGCTATTTAGTTTATTGTTTTAAGTCTTGCATTCAAATATTTTTCAAGATTCCTTTTTTGCGCTCATACAGCACAACTCCACCTACAACAAAAGTCGCGCATAAAATCCCCAAGGGATAAGAAAGCATTACACCAACAAAACCATAAAAATTTGGCAAAATCCCTACAAAAAGTAGTGCAAACACAAGCGTATAGGCAAACGTAATCACAAAAGAGCTAAGTGTTCTTTGGATAGATTGAAAAAATATAGCACTTACAATATTTACCCCCAAAAGCGCGTAGCCTAAAAAATACAACCGAATAGAATCTTGTGTATCCTTTAGCAAATTTACATCACGTACTGCAATATCATCAGGCAAAAACCAACTCACAAGATATGGGGAACACACATAAAACAACCCATATAACACGATTCCACCTATCAAACTAAAAAATAGACCAAATTTAAAAATCCCTATCACACGTTCCATTAGTTTTGCTCCATAATTAAAACTTGCAATAGGTTGCACACCCTGTGCCATTGATAAAAGAATCGTAAAAGGTATGATTCCAATATACATAATCACGCTATAAATAGCAAGTCCCCTATCTCCTGCAATGCTTGAAATTGTGTGATTAAAAACTAACATCATTACACTCACGCTAACTTCTGAACTGCTTTGTGGGATTCCGTTTTTTGTGGCATTTAAGAGCGCATAGATATTAAAGGAGCGCACCAAAAATAAATCACCTTTTTTACGTAAAAAATGCTGGATTAAAATACACATTCCAATGCCATGTCCTAGAAGTGTAGCTAAGGCGCTACTTGCAATTCCAAGTTCCAAAACAAATAAAAATATATAATTTAATACAATATTAGAAAATGCACCAGCCACCATTGCCGCCATTGCTAAAACAGGTTGTTTGTCATTGATTGCAAAAATATCTAGCATAGGATGCAAGACAATAATAAAAGCCCCTAAATAAATGACTTCAGTATAGTCTTTCACATAAGGCAAAAGTTGCACACTACTTCCTAACATTAAAGCAATGGAATTGCTAAAAACAAATAATACGACTCCGCCAAACACACTAGTAATTAGAGCAAAGTAAAACACAGAACTAAAAACAACTCTTGCATGCAATGCTTTATTGCGCCCTAAAAAATAAGAAGCCATTGTTGCTCCACCCACACTAAAGAGCAATTCAAAGGCGATTAACACAGGAAAGATAGGCCACGCAATTCCAATTGCAGCAAGAGCATTTTCGCCAAGTTTTTTACCGACAAAGATTCCATCGATAGTAGAATAACTAGAGAGTGCAAGCATTGCGATAAGTGCGGGTAAAAAATAAGAAAAAAATAATTTTGGGATTCCAAGTGTTTTTAAATCACCTTTAGACTTTTGCGCAGTTTGCGCCATCACCCCCTCCTAAAATCTTTAGAAATTTACGCACAATTGTAGCACAACTCCCACTTAAAAATTAACCCAAGAATTATGGAGCCTCTAACGCAATATAATGTTTGCATTTTTGAAACATTTTTTATTTTTTTGTGAAAAATTTACTTACTTTTCTAAAAATAAAGTTTCCTTCTGCTAGAATTAAGCGTTTTTTAACGCTTTTACTTTAAGATTTATACTTTTTTAGGAGGAAATGATGGCAGAAAATGTCAATCGTAGAGATTTCCTTGGTATGACTCTTGGGGCTGTTGCAGCTGTTGGTGTTGGTGCATCATTGGTAGCAATGAAGTCTTCTTGGGATCCATTACCAAGTGTTGTTTCAGCTGGATTTACAACCGTTGATCTAAGCAGTATGCAAGAAGGAGAGTATCGTCAAGTTGAGTATAGAGGCACTCCTGTATATGTGATTAGAAAAACTGCAGCAATGCAACAATGCGAACAAAGAGATGTAGTTGTTGGGGAGTCAAGCTTTAGTGTTGGGATTCAAATCTGCACACACTTAGGCTGTATCCCTTCTTATGATTCTAACTCTACAGAATTTCACTGCGCTTGCCACGGCGGTCGCTTTGATGCGTGTGGAAGACAAGTTTTTGGTCCACCTCCAGCCCCAATGAAGATTCCACCTTTTAAAATTGATGGAACAAAATTGGTGCTAGGCGAAGAGGGTCCAGAATACCAAAAACTCGTCGGCAAAGCATAAGGAGTAGCGTATGGCACAAATTCAAAAAGCAAATGGCATTATTGATTGGCTAGATCAAAGGTTAGCGGTTAAGCCTTTAATGAAAGTTTTAATGACAGAATATTGGATTCCAAAAAATATCAATTTCCTATGGGCAATGGGTGTTATTTTGGTGATTTTATTTACACTTTTGGTAGTTTCTGGGTTATTCTTACTAATGTATTACAAGCCAGATACTAAACTTGCATTTGATAGCGTAAATTACACCATTATGCAGGAAGTGGCTTATGGTTGGCTTTGGCGACATTTACATGCAGTGAGTGCTTCTGTTTGTTTCTTAATCATTTATATCCACATGTTTGTAGCAATTTATTATGGTTCTTACAAACAAGGACGTGAGATGATTTGGGTAACTGGTATGATTCTCTTTGGTTTATTCTCCGCAGAGGCATTTAGTGGCTACATGTTGCCTTGGGGACAAATGAGTTATTGGGCAGCAGCAGTTATTACAAACTTATTTGGTGGAATCCCTGTAATTGGTCCTGAGTTAGTTGTATGGATTCGTGGAAACTTCATCGTTGCGGATGCAACACTAACAAGATTCTTTATGTTACATGTTGTATTGCTTCCGGTTGTGATTATGCTTGTTATTGCTGTGCATTTTTATTCTTTAAGAATCCCACATGTTAATAATATGTATGGCGAAGAGATTGATTTTGAAGCAGAAGCAGAGAAATTTAAAGCAGGCAACAAAAAAGAATCCAAAGTGATTCCGTTTTGGCCAATGTTTTTATCCAAAGATTTCTTTGTAGCAAGCTTCTTCTTAGCGATTTTATTCTACCTCACTTGTTACCATTATAGCTTTGCACTAGACCCTATTAACTTTGACCCAGCAGACCATCTAAAAACACCTCCACACATTTATCCTGAATGGTATTTCTTATGGAGTTATGAGATTTTACGTGGATTTTTCTTCAGTGCAGATTTAGGGCTTATCGCATTTGGAATCGCAAATGTTGTATTTATCCTACTGCCATGGTTAGATCGCAGTAAAGTTGTTGCACCAGCACACAAGCGTCCGGGCTTTATGATTTTCTATTGGTTATTAGTTGCAGATATGATTATCCTAACAATTTGGGGAAAACTTCCTCCAACGGGAGCTAATGCTTACA
This sequence comes from Helicobacter turcicus, assembly GCF_019711685.1. Classification (GTDB taxonomy): domain Bacteria; phylum Campylobacterota; class Campylobacteria; order Campylobacterales; family Helicobacteraceae; genus Helicobacter_D; species Helicobacter_D turcicus. Next base: position 72,834 of record NZ_JAIGYQ010000002.1, on the reverse strand, counting down.
TTGGCTTTGTGGCAACAATTGCATTCTTAGTGTTGTTATTTGTATTCTTGCCAATCATCACTAAAATTGAAGATAAAAAGCAAGCTTAAGAAGGAGATTGGTATGAAAGAATTCTTAGCATTAATTATTGTTGTAGTCATTACGGGAATTATTTATTGGGGAGTTGAACCTTTTGCACATGGACAAATGTATCCAAAGATTGCTCCAGCAGACTATACCTTTGCAGATTTAAAGCCTCTTGAAACAAGTGAAGGCAACATTGCAAATGGTAAAGAGCTAGTAAGTGCAAACTGCACAGCTTGCCATTCTATTAAAACTGAAGGATTAGAATCTCCATTTGCCCCAGAAGATGCTGTTGCAGCGTATGGAGTATTACCACCGGATTTATCTTCTGCTGGGTTAATTTATGAGAAAAATTTCCTTTCTAACGTCATTAAAGATATAGCAGTTTCAACAAAACAAACACATAAATACAATGGCACACATCCAATGCCATCATACAATTGGATGAGCGATAAAGAAATTGCCGACATGGTTGCCTATCTCCAAAGCATTGCGCCAAAAGAGCTAAGCAATAAAGAAATCTTTATTGACGCTTGTGGTCGTTGCCACAATGTGCGCTATGATAAATGGCAAGCAGATGGCGGAGTAACAACTTATCTAGGCACAAAAGTTCCAGATTTATCCATGATGATTCGTAGTCGCAATATGGAATATCTCCACAACTTCATCAACGATCCACAAAAAATTCTTCCGGGGACTGCAATGCCACGCGTTGGTTTAACAAAAACTGCAGAACATCAAGTGATCACTTATATGGAATCTGTGGGTGATAGCAAAAAAGAAGAAAGAGAGTCTCTAGGCTATAAACTTGTAATCTTTATGGTATTTATGGGTGTAATTGCATACCTATGGAAGCGCAAAATTTGGAAAGATACGCACTAAAAAGCAAGGATTTTCTCGCTTTAACTTCAATCATACAAACCTTTTAGGTTTGTATTTGTTTTGACCTTATGCTCTATATCAATCTTAATCACCCTCTCCACAAACTCCAAATCTATTTTTGGTAGTGTTTGTGTTTTAGCAAAAATTACAGAATCACGCACATTTTTTTGCACTAATTTAAAAGAGTGGAATCCTGCTAAAAATGCAGAATAAAGCATACAAGAATTATGACTATAAGTGGTAATTATCACATCATCACTGCTTAACGTATATAAAGTTTTAAAATATTCAAAAGTCCATAAATGATGATTCTTTAAAGGACTAAAAGGATCTTGAAAAATCACATTGTATTTTGCTATCTTACCTTTCTTAACCTCTTTTAAAAAATCTCTTAAAATCTCTCTTGCATCACCTAAATGCAATGCCACACTAAAATCCCCTTGTTTAAATGCGGATTCTTTTGCTAATGCACTAACCATTGCTTTTGCAGTTCCAAATTCCTTAGGATAGGGATGTTGGCACAAATCACTCACAAGCTCTAGCTCTAAAGAATCCACACACACTACTCCGCTAAACCCCCATTGTTTTATCGCATAATGTAAGCCTAAAATATTAAACCCAAGCCCAAAACAAATATCTAGCACATTGAGAACTTTGACCTCTTTTTTTAGATATAAAACAGGCAGAATATGCTTATGAAGTGTTTCTTGCAAGGCTCCATCATTTACATTATGGTAAGCCTCATCAAAGTGAGCATTATAGAGTGTTACACTTGTATCTTTTGTTAGAATCTGCATTTTTTATCGTCTTTAGTGAAAATTGATGGATAATTTTATATAATTCTAGCTGTTTTTACAAAATTACAAAAGTATTGCATTTAGTAAGACTTATACGAGGAAGCACAATGGGGTTTGCAGATTTTTTTAAGAACTTTACAAAAGATGAAAGAGCCTTGCCAAAGGAAGCTCCAAGCCATTGGATTAAATGTCCTAGTTGTAATGCGCTAATGTATTACAAAGAAATTATTACCCAACACTACACCTGCCCAAAATGTAACTTTCATATGCGTATTAATCTGCAAGATAGAATCACTTTAATGTGTGATGAAGGTAGCTTCATAGAGTTTGATAAAGAGCTAAGCCCAAACGATCCGCTAGGTTTCGTAGATAAAAAAAGTTACAAAAAACGTGTTGAAGAAAATGCTAGCAAATGCGGACGACCGAGTTCTATTGTAAGTGGAGAATGCACAATAAATGGAATTAGTGCGCAAATTGCCCTTTTTGATTTTAGTTTTATGGGTGGCTCACTTGCTTCTGTTGAAGGAGAAAAAATCGTACGTGCCATTGCAAGAGCCATAGAAAAAAAACAAGGACTTATTATCGTTAGCACTAGCGGTGGTGCTAGAATGCAAGAATCCACTTATTCCTTAATGCAAATGGCAAAGACTTCTGCCGCGCTTAATGCACTAAGTCAAGCGGGGTTACCTTTTATCTCCGTGCTAAGCGATCCAACAATGGGAGGAGTGAGCGCATCCTTTGCGTTTTTGGGCGATGTGATTATGGCAGAACCTGGTGCAATGATTGGTTTTGCAGGAGCAAGGGTGATTAAACAAACTATTGGCACAGATTTACCACAAGGATTCCAAACTGCGGAATTTCTACTTGAGCATGGACTTATTGATATGATTGTCCAACGCAAAGATATGAAAAAAACCATTGCTCAAATATTGGAGTATTTTACAGCCCAAGCATAAAAATCCTATGATAAAAGTTAATATCTATTATATTGCAAAAAATAATAAAGATTTAAGCACTACGCTTTGTAATGAATTTGCTACCCTTTGTGCAAACTTTGGGGCAAAGATAGAGTTTATTAACCTCTTCTCCAAACACATTAAAGAGAGTCAAAAACAAGAACCACTTGAAGCACAAAAATCCTATACACAGGCTTTTTTAAAAGTTTTAAAGCAAAACACTTACAAAATTGCTCTAACACCAAATGCTAGAACTTTGGATTCCTTTGCTTTTGCAAAAATCTTACAAGATAAGGGAGAAGTTGCATTTTTTATCGGCGGAGCTTATGGGCTTGAAGAAAATTTTACCCAAAATTGTAATACACAAATCTCACTCTCACCATTGACATTTAGTCACAAGATTACTAAAGTGGTGTTAAGCGAACAAATTTATCGTGCATTTTGCTTACTCAATAATCATCCATATCATAAATAAAGGGAAACAGATGCGACAAGAGGAATTGGAAAACTTTAAAAAGGTATTACTACAAAAGCGCCAAGCAATCCTAGATAACAATCTAGAGCATTGCAAATCTATGGAAAATATACGTGGTTTATCCTTTGATGAGGCTGACCATGTTGCAATGCATATGAAAAACACTCTAGATAGCTCAATTTTTACAAACCATAACACAGAACTTGAATACATTGATTCTGCCCTTACAAAAATCGAACAAGACACTTATGGAGTCTGTGAAATGTGCGATGAGCCCATTGCAAAAGAGCGCTTAAAAGCAAAACCACATGCAAAATATTGTATAGTATGCCGAGAAATTGTAGAAAAAAATTCAAAGGATTAATATGAAATTTAAGTATTACATTGGTGCATTATTTGTCTTTATTGTGCTCTTAGGACTTTATGTTTATAGCTTAAGTGGAGAAAGCTACACTTTTATGCTCCCATTTAGCACAAGAAGCATCACTTTACCTGTGGCTATTTGGTATATTTTACCTGTTGTTGCATTTTTTATTATCGTTGTGTTTTTGGAAGCAGGTGGCACATACAGAATGTGGCGCAAACGTACAAAATATAAAAACGACTATAAAATCCTGCTTGAGCAACTAGAAAATCAACTTCTAGGGAAAAATTCCACACTCAAGCAACCCACAATGAATCGCTATAAATCCCTCTCTATTTTACTAAATAACCTAACCTTTGATGTTAAAGAAGGGGTTGCACTAAAAAGTGGCGAAGCTAGAATAGATGAACTTATTGAGCTTTTAGGAGATTTAAAGCGCGGAGAATATGTTAATTTAAAAAAGTTTAATCCTAATGATAAATCACCTTTTGTGCGCCAAAACACACTTAACCAAATCCAACATGATGAGAAGTTTGCTACAGAAGTGCTAAAACGTGCGAACTTCGATGAAACATACAAACGTGCAGCCCTAAAAAAGCTCCTTGAAAGCGACAATCTAAAAGATATTAAGCGCTTTGTTGGTGCAGTAAAACTCAATAAAGATATTACAAACATAATCCTTGAAATGTGCTATGCAAAGAAAATAGACTTTAGCAATAAAGAAATTGCTCAACTTTGTGCAGAAGTAGGGTATAGCAAGCAAGACTATTTATTGCTTGCTCAAAAGATGAAAGAATGCTATGAACCTGAAAGTTGGGTAGGTTTATTTGAAGAATTAGCAACCCAAGATGAAAAGGCTGAAGTCGCGTATTTTTATGTTCTACTAGAACTTGAAATGCTAGAAGAAGCAAGAGAACGTTTAAAAACGCATCTGGATAATGAATTACTAAAGGTGCGCGCATATTTGGATTTAAAAGATTTTGGAAAGAAATATCCGCTAGAACTTTTCTTGCTTGATTAACTTATCTAAATTTAGATTCTATTTTTTTAAAGCCCTCTATTAATTTTTTGCTTTCCTTTGCATAAAGGAAAGCCTTAATTTCTTGACTCTAACTTTGACCTAATTTCAAACTAATTCCCCATAACCATATTTTTCTACGACAAAATCAATATCCTTATCCCCTCTGCCGCTAAGATTAATTAGAATCTTTTTACCCTTTAGTTCTGGAGCAATTTTTAGCGCATAGGCAACAGCATGACTAGATTCAATTGCTGGAATAATCCCTTCATTCCTGCTTAACTCAAAAAACGCATTAATGGCTTCTTTGTCCAAAATTGTCGCAGTTTTTGTGCGCTTAATACTCTTTAAATATGCATGTTCTGGTCCCACACTTGGATAATCAAGCCCGCTTGCCACGCTATACACAGGTGCTGGTTCACCATTTTTGTCTTTTAACATTATAGAGTTAAATCCGTGCATCACACCCTCGCTTCCATAACTAAGACTTGCTGCATGCTGCCCAAGCTTACTACCTAGCCCTAATGGCTCAACGCTAACAAGCTCAACAGGATCATCGATAAACCCACTAAAAATCCCCATCGCATTACTTCCTCCACCTAAGCAAGCTGTTACAATATCTGGCAACTCTCCCGTCATTTCTAAAAACTGCTCCCTAGATTCCACACCGACAATGGCTTGAAAATCACGCACCATTTTAGGAAAAGGATGAGGACCAACTACAGAGCCAATAGCATAAATAGAGTTATCCAAATCTTTCAAATATGCTTCAAATGCAGAATCCACAGCTTCTTTTAGTGTTTTTGCGCCAAAGCTAACAGGCACAACCTTAGCCCCTAAAATCTTCATTCTAATAACATTTGGATGCTCTTTTGCAATATCCACTTCACCCATATGAATTTCACACTCTAGCCCAAAATACGCTGCAGCCGTTGCTAGAGCTACACCATGTTGTCCAGCTCCAGTTTCTGCGATAAGTTTTCTTTTGCCCATAAATTTTGCTAAAAGTGCCTCACCCATACAATGATTTAATTTATGCGCTCCTGTGTGATTTAAATCCTCTCGCTTTAGATAAATCCCAGCTCCACCGTATTTTTTTGTTAAGTTGTGCGCAAAGTAAATTGGTGTAGGACGACCTTGAAAATGCTTCCTAATTTTGCGCAATTCCGTAATAAAATCACTATTTTTCGCAATTAAATCATAAGCTATGTTAATTTCATCCATTGCCTTTTTAATTGCACTTGGCACGAAACTTCCACCAAAGCTCCCAAAAAATCCTTCTGCATTTGGAAACTCTTTTAAATAAGGTTTTTGCATATCTTCTCCTTTTATGTTTTTCTTTTGGTTGTTAGCTTCATCATCCAACTATTACTCCAACCAAATAATACTAAGATATAAAATACTTTGCGCACCTCAAAATATGATTCTCCATTGACAAACTTAAAATCTCCAAAGAGCATTACAAGGAACACCACAAGCAATAAAAACACATTAAAATATTCATAGGAATCTATACTACTATAACGTTTAAAGCAGTAATGCCCCACAAAATAAAGTCCTAAGCAAAATAATCCTAAATCCACATAGCCATACATTCCACTTTTAAAAAATGGTGTAATTGCAAAACCAAAAAGCGCACAAATCATTACATTAAAACTCGGCTGAGTCAATTGCAAAACCTTTCCAATAGCACTTTTGTCAAAACTTAAATTAATAAGATACGCAATAAAGGGAAGCAGGATAAAAAAGCAATAGAATAAATAATCCGTGATGATTTGATATGCATTTTTATAAAAAATATTTTCATTATTTAGAGCAATGGAGTCCTCAAGAGAGAAAATATCTAAAAACACGCGCTCTAGCAAAAACATCTCACTATAAAGCAAGAATAAAAAACCGCACAGCACAACCCCAATAGCAACGCTATACAGCTTTGGTAGATGGCTAATATAAATACGCACAATATTAAAAATCGCTACAATCACACTACAAGTTAATAAAACGATTCCAATATCAAAATATACCCCAAAAGGTTGCGTAGTTAGACGAAACATTTGCCCAAACTCATCAAAACAGCTCGTTAAAACTAACATTAGAATCGTAAAAAGTGCTAACACAAAATACAAAGAGGTAAAAACTAAATATGGGATAGTAATTTTACGCATTCTTTAACCTTTATGGATTTTTTTGGAAATACCCATCCACACCATCAGCAATTCCTAGTGCAAGTGCTTTTTGGTAAGCACTTTGATTAATGCGCTTACCCTCTGTTGGGTGAGTAATGTAGCCCACTTCTAAAAGCACAGAAGGCATAAGCGCACCCACAAGCACCCAAAAAGGTCCCTCACGCACACCACCATCTATAATACCTTTATACTTTTGACGCAATTCTTGAAGTATTCCGTATTGGATGTCAATAGCAAGCTTATTAGAAGCTACAATTCTTTGTGTGTTTAGTGTATTTAAAAAGGATTGTTTGGAGAAATAATTCATCACTTCTGTATCATCTTTATTTTCTAAAGCCGCCACTTTCTTAGCGCGTTCACTTCTTGCAGTAGAAAGAAAATAGCTCTCAACCCCCTCAAACTTCGCCTTATTCTCCGCAATTGCATTAGCATGGATAGAAATAAACAAATCTGCATTTTTATTATTTGCAAAAGTCGTTCTTTGACGTAATCCAATAAACACATCTTTTTGCCGTGTCATATACACCCTATAACCACGTTTCCTAAGCTCATCACTCAAATATTTGCCAATCTTTAGCACTATGGCTTTCTCACACACTTTCTCCACACCAATCGCCCCACAATCCTTACCGCCATGACCTGGATCTACAACAATAATCTTACCTTTTGTCGTAGCTATTTTTTGTGGTGTTTTATTAATTCTAGATTCCACCTTTTGCGTGGCTTTTCTATCAAACAATGCAGCAATGGAAATGCTATCTGTTTGCATCTTTAGGTTTGGAATCCTAAAGTTTGCACGCTTTTTTTCAACATCTAAATCAATCTCTGCTCGCTTTGGAAGCGCAATAACAAGACGCACTTTCTCCTTAGAATTTTGTGCGATTTTAATGCTTGCATTATCTTGAAAATCAAACACTCTTGCAGAACCCAAGAGCTCTGCGTTAATATCATACACATAACGAATTGCATCTTTATTTTCTAATACAAAGCGCTTAAAAGCATTCTTTTTAATATTTGTATTAAAATCTAGTGCGATTCCATCTTGTAGCTGCTTAACAGCTGTAATTTTCAAATCTGCTAAAAGCAGTGTAGAACATAAGCAAAACGCAATAATCAGACGTATCATTGACTTAATTCATTAATGATTTCTTGCACGCTTTGGATTTTTTCAATTCTATATCCATTTGCCCCAGTGAAATACAAGCCATTTTCTGAATCGCCCAAATAACCATCACCTAAACCATCTGCAATGCAATAACCCACTTTCTTTGCCTCTTCGCCCCTATGGCAAGGAGCAACGCAATTACTAATACAAGCAATCTTAGGCAACCTACCCTCTCTTAATCCCTTAATTACACCCGTAACAACTGCACGTGCTGGGTAACCAACTGGAGATTTAATCAATTCAATGTCCTCTTTTTTTACTTTTGGCATAAGCGTGTTATAAAAGCTTGCATCACATTCTTTAGCACCCAAAAAGCGAGTCCCCATTTGCACACCACTTGCCCCAAGCTGCATAATGCTATCAATATCTTTTCTATCCCAAATCCCTCCTGCAGCAATAAGTGGAATCTCCCCCCATTTCTTACTCTCTTCTAGCACTTCAGGCACAACCGCCTCTAGCTGATGTTCTGGCTTAAAGCAGTCCTCATAGCTCACCCCTTGATGCCCACCACTTAAAGGACCCTCTACAATAACTGCATCTGGAATCCTTTTATAGCGCCCTTCCCAACGCTTACATAGAATCTTTAATGCTTTAGCTGATGAAACAATTGGAATGAGTGCGACATTTGGAAAATTACTTGTAAATTCGGGCATATTTGTGGGCAATCCAGCCCCTGTAATAATCGCATTAGCACCTGCTTCACACGCGTCCCTTACCACACGCCCATACTCATTAATCGCATAAAGGATATTCGCACCTAATGGATTCTCGCCACAAATTTTTCTAGCATTTTTAAAAATCTCAAACAAGGATTCCTTAGAATAGAAATTTAACGTATCAAATGGGCGATTCTTGACTGCTTTTTGGATAAATGCACTTTTTTGATAATACCCAGTCCCCACACACGACACGATCCCCATAGCTCCTGTTTTTGAGACACTTCCTGCAAGTTTATCCCAACTAATCCCAACTCCCATTCCCCCTTGAAAAATAGGAATCTCAATTGTGTATTTACCGATTTTTATGGGTTTTAGTGTCGTATTTGGCATAAATTTCCTTTTATTTAATAATCACTTTTACAAACTTGCGTTTTCCAACCTGCAAGACATATTCGCCCTCTTGCAAATTTAACTTAGAATCCTCTACTTTTTGACCATTTAACTTTAAAGCACCTTGTTTAATTGCACGTAATGCTTCAGAATTAGAACTGCATAATCCACACTCTTGTGTCAATTGTGCAATCCAAATTCCTTTTTCTTTTATAAATGTTAGCATATCACTTGGTAACTCGTCTTTACTAAAAACTCTTGCAAACTCTTCCTTTGCCGCAATTGCAGCATCTCTATCATAATAACGTGTGATAATCTCTAGGGCTAAATCTTCTTTCACTGCTTTTGGGTGCAACTCTCCATTTCCTACACCTTGTTTTAGTGCTTCAATCTCTTGTAGGCTTTTTGTGCTTAAAAGCTCATAATAGCGCCACATTAAGGAATCTGAAATGCTCAAAAGACGTCCAAACATTTCCTTTGGCTCTTGCGTGATGCCTACATAATTTCCAAGGCTTTTACTCATTTTCTGCACACCATCTAAGCCCTCAAGCAATGGCACCATCACAACAGACTGCTCTTTTTCTAGCCCATACGCGCGTTGCAAATGACGACCCATAAGTAAATTAAACTTCTGGTCTGTGCCACCAAACTCAATATCACAATTTAGAGCCACTGAATCATAACCTTGCAAAAGCGGATAAAAAAACTCTACAATACTAATTGGGTTTTGCGCTTTAAAACGTTTTTCAAAATCATCACGTTCTAGCATTCTTGCAACTGAAAATTTTGCTGCAAGCTCAATCATTCCGCGCGTCCCTAAAGAATCTAACCATTTAGAGTTAAACACAATCTCCATTTTAGAAGAATCAAGCACTTTATAAACTTGCTCTTCATAAGTTTTAGCATTTTGTAAAACTTGCTCTTTACTTAGAGGCTTTCTAGTCTCACTTTTACCAGATGGATCGCCAATCATTCCTGTAAAATCACCAATGAGAAAAAATACTTTTGCGCCATATTTTTGAAAGGTTGCTAACTTTTGCAAAAGCACAGTGTGTCCTAAATGCAAATCTGGAGCCGTTGGATCAAATCCTGCTTTAATGGTGTAAGTTTTGCCCTCTTTAAAATACCTTACTACGAGTTCTTTAATATAATCAAATCCAATAATCTCCTGCACACCGCGTTTAATCTCTGCTAAAGCTTCATTGATTTTGGATTCCACACACATTTTCTCTCCCTTAACTTGCATACGCGTCTTTTAGCGCATACACATCAATAATTTTATAGTTACTGCCAAGCAAGCTTCTAATTGCTTTTAAGTCTGAAATATTGCTTTCAAAGCGCAACTCACAATGTGTCGCATAAGTGCTTTTTTGCGAACCTAACTCCACGCCTAGCACATTAATATCGTGCTTTGCTAAAAATGTCAAAAAGTTCGCTAACACGCCCTTTTGATTCTCCAATGCCACAATTAATTTATAAGCCTGAAGCTTATCTTCTAGCCAATCTACATAGAGCATTTTAACGCCCTTTTGGATTTCCAAATACGCTCTATCGCAAAGTTTATGATGCACAAAAGCTTTAGAACCACTTTTAAAAGCAATAATGGAATCCCCAAACTTTGGATGACAACAATAATCAAACACTGCTTGATTAATTGTATGGTTTGTTTGAATCACAAGGTTATCAAAATGCAACTCTTTTAATTTTAGGATTCTAATTTTAATCTGTTCCAAAAACCCAGCATTTTGACGATAGTCATTCTTAATACGATTCTTAATATCTTTAAGATAACTAATATCTGTCGTTGCGCGATACACCAAATCTTCAAGATTATTTTGCACGACATAATTTTCAATCTCTTCTGCGCTCTTCCCAAAGATTGTAGCAATGATATTAATTGCACTTTTGCGCTCAATCTCCTTAATCCTGCTAGCACAATTCATCTTTAATTGACTTTTTGCGCGCGAAGTTTTTACTGCATCCATCCAAGAACAGCGCAAAATCGTATCTTTTGCGGTAATAATTTTGACAATATCACCACTTTTAAGTGTTGTTAAGAGTGAAGTTTTTTGATTATTAACATAAGCTTCTTTTGCGCGATTCCCAACTTCTGTATGCACTGCATAAGCAAAGTCAAGCACTACTGCACCAATAGGCAAGGAATAATTATCACCATCGGGAGAAAACACCACAATATCTTCTCTATACAAATCGTTTTTCACAAGCTCGTAAAACTCCTCGACAGAGTTGTTTTGGAACTGCAATTTATTAAGCCAATCAAGGCTAGGACCGCTATTACCACCGGTTTTGTATTTCCAATGCGCTGCAATTCCATATTCTGCGCTCTTATGCATATCCTCTGTGCGAATTTGCACTTCAAAAATCGCAGAATCGTCAAAAAGTGTGCTATGAATTGTTTGGTAACCATTCTCTTTAGGTAAAGCTATATAGTCTTTAAAACGCGACATAATGGGCTTAAAACGCAAATGCAAGATTCCAAGCACACGATAGCACTCTAGCGGAGATTTCACAATCACACGAATTGCTAGTAAATCTAACACCTCATCAATTGAGATTCCTTTGCGTTGCATTTTTAGATAAATAGAATAATGCCTTTTCACACGACTTGCAATCGTAAAATCCCCCTCTGGAACTCCACCTTGAATCAAGCTTTTTTTGACCTTTTGAATAAAGGCATTAAGTTTTAATTGAATTGTTTGTTTATGACTTTGAAAATATGTGTCAATTTTGCGATAATCTTGTGGAAAAATATAGTAAAAACTTCTATCCTCTAACTCATTTTTAAGCGAGGAAATCCCAAGTCTATGGGCAATAGGAGCATAGACAACAAGTGTTTCTTCTGAAATTCTACGTTGTTTATTTGAAGCAAGCGCATCAAGTGTCAGCATATTATGTAATCTATCACAAAGCTTTACTACAAGCACACGCACATCTTTGACTGAAGTAATGAGCATTTTTCTAAAGCTTAGAGCCGCAACAACTAGCTTTTCATTAGAATGTGAGGAGGGAAACTCTTCTGCGCGAATTGCTACAATTTTGGTTAGACCATCAACTAAAGATACCACATCTTCACCATAATCACGTCTTACATCCTCAAGCGTATAATCCGTATCTTCCACCACATCATGAAGTAGTGCAGCACACACCATTTCTTCATCTCCGCCAAAATACGAAACAATACATGCCACAAGTAACGGATGCACAATATAAGGTTCTCCGCTTTTGCGCTTTTGCAATTTATGTGCTTCTGTTGCAAAAGTAATTGCGTTTTGGATATTTGGTGTCATCTCCACCATAGAATACAATAACTCCAATGCCGCTTTTGGACTAGAAATCTCTGCAATTTGCTCTAAAAACTTCAAACTCTACCTTAATCTACTTCTTAAAAAATTCTTAGTTTTGAACCTCTTCAATTTTGTCTAAGCCAATTTTTCCTTCTGCTACTTCAAGTAAAGCAATATCGGAGAGTTTATCCACTTTCACATCTTTATTTACAAGTGGTTTTGCACCACGACTTAGCTCATCAATTCTTGTAAATAAAATATTTGATAATAAATATCTATCCCCATTAACTCTATCTAACGCCGCTGAAGCAATTTTTTCAATTCTCATTATTCTTTTCCTTTTATAAACTTATTAGCCGAATACTTTTGAGCACACTGCGCCAAAATCACCTTGAATGACCTTTAACAAATTCCCAGCGCGCAACATATTGCAAACCACAATAGGAAGATTATTGTCCTTTGCAAGTGCGATAGAAGTATCATCCATCACCTTAATATCATCTCTCAAAGCCTGTTCATAGCTAATTTTCTCTAGCATTACCGCATCACTAAACTTCGCGGGATCTTTATCATACACACCATCAACCTTTGTAGCTTTAATAATCATCTCCGCTTCAATTTCTACTGCGCGCAGTGTCGCTGCCGTATCTGTAGTAAAAAACGGATTCCCAGTGCCTGCAACAAAAATCACAACACGTCCCTTTTCTAAATGTCTAATTGCACGACGATTAATGTAGCTCTCACATACTTCTTTAATCTCTAGCGCACTTTGCACACGCACATCAATACCATAATACTCCAATGCTTCTTGCATTGCTACACCATTAATTACGGTTGCTAACATTCCCATATGGTCTCCACTTGTGCGACGAATCAATCCTCCCTTTGAAGCACTCACACCACGCACGAAATTCCCACCACCAATTACGATTCCAACTTCAATGCCATTTTCCACAAGCGTTTTAATCTCACTTGCTAAATAATCTAAAATTTTACTTTCAATTCCAAAGCCACTCTCACCAGCCAACGCCTCCCCTGAATACTTAACTAAAACGCGCTTTGCCATTTGCTTTGCCTTTATTTTAATAATAATTAAAGTTCGGAATTCTAGTCAAAACTTACTTAATAATCATGTAAATTTCTTAAATCACTTGCCAATTTCATCATTTTTTTGGCGCAATTTCTCAATTTGTGTTTGTTGTAAAATATATGCTTTTTGCAAATGCAGACTAGGACTATTAACATTGACTTCAAAATTGCTTTGCCCAAAACTTTCAAATTGCCTAAAGTGCTGCTTAGCACCCGTATTTTCAAACTGCAAATTCTCTAAAGTTTTAGAATGCAGCTCTTCACTTAAGGAATCTAAATGCCCTTTTAAACTCCTTTTTAGCTCCTTTTGCAAAGGTGTCTCTAGTGCTTCTAAAACTTCTTTTTCATCTAAGTTTTTGGATTCCAAAGAAGTTTTATTAGATTCTACATTAGAATCCTTTTTAGATTCCATGTTATCAGAACACCCAACAAAGACTAACACACAACATAAAATCAAAAATCGCAAAGTAAAACCTTAAACTAAATTAAATCCAAAATTCTCCCTTTTATCCGCTTTAATCTTTCTTAGCTTATTGTTTATTTCAAGCTTTTTTTGGTATATTTACATATGCAATTTAAATATAAATAGGGCGTAAATGCACTCCCTAACCCAAAAGAAAATTTTAAACTTAAAAACACATAAGCTGTTGAACTTCACTACGTATTGAAGCAAAAGGGCATCTATATGGTATGGACTCGATACTCAAAACCAAAAACCATTTTTCTTAAAGAATTTATCAAAAACAAATCGACAGGTGCTTTGTGCGCTAGCTCACAAAAACTTGCTAGAGCCATGATTAAAGATGTGGGCTTAGAAAACGCTAAAAGTATCGTAGAAATAGGAGCTGGAACAGGTTCATTTACGCAATTAATCCTAAAAGAAAAACCTCAAGATGCATTATTTTTTGCTATAGAACAAAATCCTTTGATGGCTAAAGAACTTTTAAGCAAATTTACAAATCTTGATTGTGAAGTTTGCAATGCGAAATTTTTAGCGCAAATGCTAGAAAAGAGAGGTTTAAACGCTGTTGATTTAGTGATTAGCGGCATTCCTTGGACAATACTTAAAAACGAGGAACAAGATGAGTTATTAGCCCTAATCCATAAAAATCTTAAGCGCGGGGCTTATCTATCAACTTTTCTTTATGTTTTACCAACTCTAGCAAAAAGAAAATTTACCAAAAAACTTTATGCAAATTTTAGCGAGATTAAAACCTCAAAACTTGTTTATGGAAATATTCCTCCTGCTATTGTGTATTATTGCAGGAAGTGAATTTTCATAAAAACTTTTAAGGTTTTTATAATTTCAAATACTAGAATCTAAAAAACACATTAATTATCATAAAGTGGCTTACTTAGTGATATTTAGAGAGTATGGATTTTTACTAGATTTTTAAGGAAACAGATGAAAAATCTCTTTTTGGACACACGCACACTTGATAGGCGCGCAAACGCAGAATTTAAACTCTCAAGTGAAATTCTAATGGAAAATGCAGCAAGAGGAATGTTAGAGTTTTTGCTCCCTAAACTTAACCCAAATTCCAAAATTCTGCTTGTTTGTGGAAGTGGAGATAATGGTGCAGACTGCCTAGCTCTTGCAAGAATGCTTTATGGAATTTGCCACTTAAGTGTGCTATTACCACTTAGCGCAAAAAGTCCCCTATGTATCGCACAACTAGAACGTTTAAGGGCGATTACAAAGAGTGATTCCTCTGCGCATATTAAGTTTTTAGAACAGCTAGAAGGAGAGTTTGATATTATCATTGATGGACTCTTTGGTGCTGGATTTAAGGGAGCATTAAATGCAGAGTTTTGCACTCTTTTAGAAACATTAAACCAGAAAAACGCCTTGAAAATTGCTTGTGATATTCCAAGTGGAATCCAAAATAGCGGAATCGTGAATGACGGAAACATTAATATTGCTTTTAAAGCTGATTTTACACTGACAATGGGTGCTCTAAAATATGCTCTTTTTAGTGATTTAGCAAAAGACTTCATCGGAGAGGTAAAACTCCTTAATTTAGGGATAAGCGAGAATATTTTTAACCAAAATTCTACAATAAAACTACTAGAGCGCAACGATTGCAAACTTCCAAAACGAAAGCACCAAAACACGCACAAAGGCGATTTTGGACATTTATGCGTGTTTTTAGGCAAAAGAAGTGGTGCTGGGATTTTATGTGCGCTAAGTGCGCTAAGAAGCGGAGCAGCGTTAGTTAGCACATTACAAGAAAATCAAATCCCAAATCTTCCCTTTAGTCTAATGCACACAAAAGAGATTCCACACAACACAACGGCAATTGCGCTTGGAATGGGACTAGGTAGGGATTTTCCACTAGAGCATTATCTACCGCACTTGCAAAATATCCCTTTACTTTTGGATGCGGATATTTTCTACAATAACTCCTTTACAACCCTACTAGATACGAATCCAAACTGCATTCTAACCCCACACCCTAAGGAATTTACACAAATTCTAAATGCGCTAAATCTTGCCAAAATCTCCACGCAAGATTTACAAAAAGATAGAATCTCTTTTACGTTAGAATTCTCACGCGCATATCCTAGCACTACACTTGTCCTAAAAGGTGCAAACACTATAATTGCGCACGCAGAAAATCTCTATATTAATCCCTTTGGCAACAACACTTTAGCAAAAGGTGGAAGTGGGGATGTGTTAGCAGGAATGATTAGCGGACTTTTAGCACAAGGTTATAACCCTTTAGATTCCGCAATTAATGGGGTTTTAATGCAGAGTTTCTGTGCGGAATCTTTTTTAAAAACATCGCATAATTTTTCACTAAATCCCCTTGATTTAATTGAGCAAATCCGCTACATTTAGACTAAAATTTAAAAAAGGATTCCTATGCAAACTCCTGATAGCCCCCTAAAAATAGGCAATAAAACATTTCAGAGTCGCTTAATTGTCGGTAGTGGTAAATACAAAGATTTTCAAACTACTTTTGATGCGACAATTGCTGCAAAGGCAGAAATGATAACTGTTGCCGTGCGTCGCGTCAATATCACAAATCCCAATGAAGAAAATTTACTAGATTACTTCAAAGATAGTAATGTTCAGTTTCTCCCAAACTCTGCAGGCTGCACAAAAGCAGAAGAGGCAATCACGCTCTTTCGTCTAACTAGAGAAGCCACAGGGATAAATTTTATCAAGCTTGAAATCATCGGCGATACACAAAAAACACTTTACCCAGACACGATAGAAACGCTCAAGGCTTGTGAAACACTAGCAAAAGATGGCTTTTGCGTGTTAGCATACACCAACGATGACCCCATTCTTGCAAAAAAGCTTGAAGATGCTGGAGCTAGTGCGGTTATGCCTCTTGCTGCACCAATTGGTAGCGGACTTGGAATCCAAAACCGCTACAACATTGCCTTTATTAAAGAAACCATAAAAGTGCCTGTTATTGTTGATGCGGGTGTAGGTTGCGCTTCAGATGCAGCAATTGCTATGGAGCTTGGTGCGGACGCTGTGCTAACAAACACCGCTATTGCACAGGCTAAAAATCCTATTTTAATGGCACAGGCAATGTGTGATGCAGTGCGCGCAGGAAGAGCTAGTTACCTTGCAGGCAGAATCCCTAAAAAACCCTATGCAACTGCAAGTTCTCCTACAATTGGACTAGTGGAGTTTTAACTCCATTTTTTCATATCTTTATTTTTCAATTTGCAAACTTTATTATCTTTATTTCTTCATCATTTAGCTTGTAGAGCTTATAGACTAATTTATCAATTGAGATTCTTCGCTTTTTGCAAAAGGTCAGAATGACAAGAATCCTTGATTGTAAGAATCTCCTCTACTAAGGCGATGATAGAATTTACGATTTACCTATGATTTTTAATGTTTCCTAGTTTGACAACGGAAGTAATAATTGCAGGGATGATGCAAGCAAAAGAAAGCCAAGCATTCACATTATTTATAGCAAGATATACGCCAAATCCTAAACTCCCAATGATAACAATAAATGCTGTTATAGCTCCTAAACTTTGCAAAC
Organism: Helicobacter turcicus; assembly: GCF_019711685.1. GTDB lineage: Bacteria > Campylobacterota > Campylobacteria > Campylobacterales > Helicobacteraceae > Helicobacter_D > Helicobacter_D turcicus. The sequence continues at coordinate 55,472 of NZ_JAIGYQ010000002.1, read as the reverse complement.
CATAAAACCAACGCATACTACTCGTCCTATTCTTTTGTTCTTGTTTTTCTATCTCAATGATTTCTTTATCCATTTGCATTTTGTGTTCGGCTGTTTTTTCGAGCAAAGCAAGAGCACGGTTTGCTAGAGGTTCGGGGAGTTTTCCTATGGCATTAAGCTCATTTTCCATAAAAATATTGTTTTGGATATTAAGTTGATTTTGTGGATTTGTATTGTTAGAATGACTATCTTTTCTTGCAGGTTTTTTATTCATTTTTGAGACTTATTCTTTGTTTTTGGTGATTCGTATTGATTTGCTTGTGGGTTTGCATTTGTTTTTGTTGAATCTCTTGTGCAATTTGTCCATATTTTTTGGGTATGACAGGTGATGGTGTAGCAGTAAATCCATTTACATAGCCTTCTAAAAACCCATCAATGTATATATTCGTATTAGAATCTTTTTTGCGTAAAATACCAAACCTCAACCATTTTAAATCTTTCATTGTTTGCTCTTTTGTTCTTATTGTCTTTACATTTTAACATAATGACAATAAATTTTTAGCTTATTTTGATGATTTTTATTTCTTCATCATTTAGCTTGTAGAGCTTATAGACTAATTTATCAATTTGGGATTCTAATGCGGTTGTGTCAAAGGTGGAATTATTTTTGTCATATTGAGGTTTTTGCGTAGCAAAAGCCGAAATATCTCTTTTGGTTTGTTGAGGTTCTTTGCCTAGAGATTCTTCGGCTAACACCTCAGAATGACAAGGTGAAGATTCAGCATGACAAGCCTTAAGGCTTAGAATCTCCTCTACTAAAGCAATGATAGAATCTACTAAATAACGATTAGATTCTGTGATTTTAGGGATTGGGAGCTTTTCTATATAAATCTTTGCCCCATATATCCCATTGCCTAAAGTCGCAGCATTATTCTTAATCCAATGTTTTGCAATACTAGAATTAAGAGTTGCTAAAAGATACTTCATCATTAATCCGTTAGGACTTGTTATCATAAACATAGAATCAAGCACATAATATCCAGCTTCATCATAAGAGAAGCAAAGCTCATTTGAAATCCTATTCCATATAATTTTCCCGCAATACGCATGTGAAAAATCCGCAGAGATAGAATCGCTTGTTTGCTGTGTGAAAAACCTTGCAAATGTCCTAAGATAGAGATTTATCTCTACCCCCCCCCCCGCTAGTATAAGTAGATTCTATCAAGGCTATTTCGTTTTCATTTAAATTATAAAGTCTATAAATCATCGCCTCAAGTTTGGAATCTAGTGCGCTTATGTCCTGTCCATTTTGCTTTAAAGCAATGATTTGAGTGGCTAAAGATTTAATGTCTGCAATCTTTTGCTTATTTTCTTTGTTTTGCTCTATCACAGGGAGTTTTTCTATAAACTGCTTTATCCACCGAAACGCCCCATCACCTAGACTTGAAGCAATTTGTTTCATATAAAAATAAATCAGTTTTGAATTAAGAATCGCACATAAATACTCATCATCTCGTGGGATAAAATAGCAAGTTTGGTTGATATAAAATCCTTTGGTATCGTATATAAAACAAGGCGTGTCTGTCATCTCCGCCCAAATAATTTTGCCTTGATATTGCGTAGCATTAATCTCCCATAAATGATAAAGATTCTCAATTATTTCTGTTCTCTCTCTCTCTTTATTGTTAAATTCAGATTCTATTAAGGCTATTTCACTCTTATTTAATCCATACGCTTGGTAAATCAAAGCATCAAGGCGAGATTCTAACTCTTTTAGTGTTGCATTTGAGCGATAAATTGCGGATTCTTCGCTCTCAACTTCGGTCATTACCGCTTGTGGGTAAACTCCCTTGTTTCGTGCTTGAAAACCACAATTTCTCATCTCAACTGCTTCCACTTGTGCGTTGGTCTTAGAAGTTAAAATCTCACTTGCAAGATTTTCAATCTCGCTTAAAAGTTTAGAATCTATCTTGTGCGTCTCTACCACAGGGAGTTTTTCTACAAAGATTTTGCTCATAGAAAAGCCACTTGCCCCAAGTGTGCTACAAATATGCTTTAGATACCAAAAGCTAGTTTTTGAAGCAAGGACAGCGTTAAGATATACTAAATTTTCCCCCTTAATCATAAAGGCAGTTTTGTCTAAAAAATATCCCATTTTATCAAGCACAAAATTAACGCTTTGTGTAGTTTCTGGATAAATTATCTTGCCTTCATATTGTAGCTTTGTCATGTTGAGCGGTAGCGAACATCTCTTAGATTTTTTGTTAAGAGATTCTTCGCTGCGTTCAGTTTGACAAGAGGAATCTTCAGTTTGACAATTTGCGCTTAAAATAAAGCTTGTCGCCTCCGCATAAAATGCCCCAAATTTAAACTCACCATTATCTAGGTAAAATTGTGGCTCACGCACGATTTCACTATATACGATTTTGGGTTTAGCAAATTCGTGGTAATACGCAATGTTATCTTGCGTTTCAAACCATTTATTAGAAGTCTTTTTTCTCGCGTTATTTCCTCTAATTCCGTCAATATTTTTTTCTCCGCTTTGCTCAAGTCGTTTGCCAAAAGTTAAAAGATAATTTTTCACAGCTGGATAGTATTCAATATTAAGTTTTAATGCTGGAAAAGTGCCTATTATCCACAATCCCGCCCACTCATAGCTATATCTCTTAATATCCCTCCCTCTCAAAATCGGCTTAAGTAGCTGTGCGGTGCGCTCTCTTTCGGTTAAGTAAATCACGCCTTTTTCTCTATCTATTCTTGATTGTAGGTCTTTCATTGTGAAGTCCTTTGAGAGAGATTATTAGAAATATCAAGGAGGCTTTTTTCTCTTATCCTATCACTATGTTTTTTGAGTTTATCAGCAATTTTATATCCCTCTTTGATACTTGCAATGATTACCTCTAAACCATTTATCCTAGCACATTTTAAGGCTGGGATAATGTCCGTATCTTTGCAAAATATTATTACTCTATCTGCTAATTTTTCATAGGCAATATGAGATATATCAAGCCCTAAGAGCATATCAACTTGTTTTTGATTAATAATAGGCTTCCCACTATCATCAAAACCTGATACTTTTAACTCTCCTAATCGCACAGCAAAATAATCCTCAAACGCAATATGCTTAATAAAATAATGAATCTTTTGTCGAATTTCTTTCATAGAGCGACTTTTATCTTTCTTATATTCAAGGAATTTTTTAAATATTTCAGGATTCTTTTTCTTGTATCTGTCTAATTCTTTATTAATCTCCTCCTCTGATAATGGTAAAGCGGTATAAAAGAATATTTTGCTTATTTCCTCGTTTGCATCAATAAATTGCTTAATCAAAAAAGATATGTTTGATACATCATTGTAGTTGAAAGTAATATTTTTTCGCTCTTTGTGCGTTCGTTGAATATTATGAATATCTAAACGTAGATTTTCCCAATCAATAAAAATTGCTACTTTTTTCACAATAACCCCACTAAACTAAAAAACCTACCTTAATCCCTGATTGCACCGAATTAAGTAATGTGCAATACTGCGGGGGATTAAGGTAGGCTTTGGAAGGGATTATATAATATAAATACTTATATAAGACTTAATATCTAGTCTATTGTGAGGTTTGGGTCGTATTCACTTAGCGGATAAGGCTTTAAGCTTGCCTTACTATCATCACATGCATTGAGTATCTCTTCTCTTCTTATGCTATCAATGATAAAGGCTTCGTTATAGCCTGTTTTGATTCCATAATTTATACTTATATCCCAATCCTTTAGCGGCGTGCCGATTTTTTCTATCTTTTCCTTCAAAGCGGAGAGTTTGGCATCACTAAAGGTGAAAGATTCTACACTTAAGGAGGATTGAGGGATTTTATCATACTCTAGCACTTCTTTTAAATCTTGTTTGCTTTTGGTGTCATACTCTCCAAGCTTTGCAAAGTTTAGCGCATGCTTTTTTGAGGCTTTAGCCTTTGTGAAATTTAAAACACTTGTATCCACAGTAGCACTATCAAAGACCTTTATGCCATTAAAATCCACATATTCTAAAAGTGTGGTATTCTCAAGCAAAAATGCTCTCAAAGGCTCACCATACCCCGCTCTGCACCATTTGTTGCTTGTGATAAAGCTTAGGATTCCATTGTTTTTTAGAAGCTTATAGCCTTGCTCATAAAAGTAGGTGTAAATATCGCTTGTGCCTTTGTAGATACTAAAGGCTTTTTGTAATTGTGGCTTTAAATGCTTGATGTCTTCTTGACGTATATACGGCGGATTCCCAATAATTAAATCAAAGCCCAAAAAGTCGCCATTGCTATCTAGCACTTCAGGAAATGCAAAACGCCATTCAAAAGGCTTGTTGGATTCTAAGTTAAAAATATTTGCATATTCCAATCTTAGCTCATCAAATGCCTTTTTGGCTTCTTGTTCATCAAATTCGCTAATAAACATTCTTTGAGCTACATAAAACATTAAATCTTTGTCATCTTGTGCGAGATAGTTCCCATATTTAGAGGAATATTTTTCGCATTTTGCTTCAAAGGTTTTGATTTGCGTTTTGAATTTATCCCTTAAGCAAAAATTCTTAAAGGCTTGATGCAAATCTCTGATTTGCTTATCAATTGCGTTTTTATCAGTGTAAAATCCCTCTTTGTAGTTTTCTACCGCCTTTTTATATGCATTGATTTTTTGTTTGATATTAGGGTAATGTGCAAGGCTTGTTTGTATGTCAAAATAACTCACCAAACTATTCCCACACTTGATGTTTATATCAATATTTGGCAGGGTTTCTAAACGTTTGTTTTCTATATCTTTATAAAAACTTGACTTTAAAAGCTCAATCCAAAGCCTTAGTTTGGTAATCTCGCACGAGTTTGGGTTAATATCCACGCCAAAGAGGCAAGATTCTATAAGTGTGCGTTTAGTGTGAAAGAGGGCTTTTTGAATCTTATGGGATTCTATATTTTCATGAGAAGGGAGCGTGTAGGCAAAAAGTGTGTTATTAGAATCCCTTAGCACTAGTTCATCGCGGATTATTTCTAGGCTAATGTCCTTAATGCGCTCATAGTTTTCATCACAGAGAATCCTAAGCTCAAATTTCAGTAAAATCAGCGCATTAAGGGCAGAGACTAGGAAGTGTCCGCTTCCAACAGCTGGGTCGCAAATGTGAATGGAGTCAAAAATCGCATTTGCTTCCTTGTAGTTTTCTTTGCTTGTGGTGAATTTATCAAGGCTTATTTTTAGCTCCTCTAGATTCTCACACTCCCAATTTTTAGCGGTGTTAAACTTCTCTAATACCACTTTTTGCAAAGATTGTTTGCACATGTAGCTTGTAATAAAGCTAGGCGTATAAAAACTACCCTCTTTGTAGCCATTTAGCTTTTCAAAAACAAGCCCTAAAACAGCGGAGTTAATGAGTTTATCGTAATTTGTTTTGGTGTGGTTTTGGATATCTTGTGCGGTGGTGGTGAAATTATAAGCGTGGAGGAAGGCAAAGAGATATTCTAAAAGCGGCAGGGTTGATGTTTTGTCTTTAAGCTTGAGCTTTTGTTTTAGGCTGTGGTCTTTGTAGAGAATGGAATCTTTATACACACTTAAGGGCTTAGATTCTAGAAATTTGATTTCTTTGCCCTCTCCTTCAAGAGGAGTTTTTTCAAAAAGGCTGGAGTTAAGATAAGGGATAGATTTTAGGGATTGCGACAAAGTGTTATCTCTACTCTCTTCAAATCTAGCTAACACATCAAAAAAGAGCGTGTTTAGAGCTTGAAAGTCCTTTAATACTTCTAAATCTAAAAAGGGCTTAGAAATATGCTTAAAGCTTAGGAGCATGGATTCTAAAAGCCTTAGGAATAAAAGGCGGTTGTTCCAAATGGTAAGCAAGGCAAAAATGGTTTCAAAATCTTCTTGTGGTGTGAGCTTAAAGGCATTGCAAATAGAATCTAGCAAGGTGTTTTTGCTCTTGCTTGGTAGAATTAGCACTTTGCCACTTTGTTTCTCCTCCTCTAGTCCTAAAATATAAAGTAACTCATCATAAAAGCCCTGATTTAGAGTGTTTGCATCAAGATAGCTTTTGTGCTTTAGTAGCAGTGCTGGGCTTAAGACTTGATAGAGCAGGGCAAGATTTGTGGTGTGTGCGGGGGCTTTCGTGTTTGTCGTGGCTTGGCTGTTGGCTAGAGTTTGGCTGTTTGTGGGGTTTGTGGAATCTAAAATGCCCCAATCCATGCAAAAATATGTGTATTTGAGCGTGGAATCAATGCGTGGTAAGAGCGACTCTAAGGCTTTGTAAAAGGCGTCCGTGCTTGTGTTATTCCCCTCTTTGTTTTCGCAGTTTTTAAAGGCTTTTACAATCTCTTTGTCCCTCTCAAATTGAGTGTATTCGCGCGCGTCTATGAGGTAAAACTCGCGCATATCGGTTAGGATAATGAAAGTGATGTTGTTGTTTTGGTGTGTGATAGACTCGCGCAAGTAGTAAAGTATGGATTCATAAAAGGCTTTAGATTCTAGATTAGAATTACACCCCCTCCCCCGCATAAATTCATTTTTTGGCGCACCTAGACGCTTGGTCTCAAAAATCACTTTTGGTAGTGCATCTTCAGAAATGACTAAGTCAATCCTCTCCTTTGGATAGCACTCGTATGCAAAAGATTGCTGTAAGAAATCGCGCAAAATGTTCTTTTGGTGCTCTTCGCTCTCTTTGTTTTTCACCGCTTTTTCAATGCCTTGTAAGTAATCTTTTAAGCATTTTTTAAAACTCTCAAGCATTTCTTGTGTGGGATAAAGGGAGTTGTAGCTTTTGCAAAAATCTTGCAATAATGTGTGGGAGTAGTGCATTTTGCCTTGCCTTTATGGAAATTTATTGCAATTGAATTCTAATACAGAATCTATAAAATTACACTAACACTTAGAATCAAAAAATTTTTTAACTCTCCAAAATTCATCACAGATTTATTTATGTTAAGATTCTAAAAAAATCTCAAAATTTCAAGGCTTAATTTGCAAGGCTATATTCTAAGCACAACACGTGTACGTGATGAGGATTTGCTTGTTAGGATTCTAACAAGGGAGAAAATCTATACGCTCTACCGCTTCTATGGTGCGCGCCATAGTGTCGTGCATTTAGGACATAAAATTGATTTTTCTATGGAAAAAGATATGCGCGGGATTGGCAAGTTACGCGAACCTTTACATTTAGCTTTTTCTTGGGAGAGAGATACGCAAAAGCGCTATTTTTGGCAACAATATCTCCACCTTCTAAATACGCACTTAAGAGATATTACAAGCCTTGATAGCTTGTATTTTGACCATTTAGAAGAAGGCGCAAAACGTCTTGAAAAAGAGAATCCAAAACGTTGTATTTTGAATCTTTATGCACAATTATTAAACTTTGAGGGGCGCAAAAACACACTCCAAAGCTGCTTAATTTGCGAACTTCCTTTAGGGGATAATATTATCTTAGGACGCGGCTTAGTATGCGGACACAAAGGCTGTATGGAGGGTGTGCTTTTTGCTAGATGGCAAATTTTAGCGTGGCTAGACTTACAAGGAGAATTTCTAGATTCTAATAGTGTAGATTGCCTTTGGAATCTCTTAACACAAGGGCTTTAAGAGTCTTAAATTCTCTCAACCTCATCTTCATATGCATTTTCTTGAAACAACGTAATCTAAAAACACCTTTAAGTCCTTAAACTCTCTTGCTCCTCAAAGTCATTCTTGCCTCTAGCAATGAAAATCACACGTGTTCCGCTAAAATCAAAGCACTCACGCAAGAAATTCACCAAATACCGCTTATAGCTAAAATGCAAAGAATTTGGGCGATTCATAATCAGTGCAATTTGCGGTGGCTTACTCTTAAATTGCGTCGCATAATAAATCTTTACAATCTTTCCATTCTCGCTTGGTAGTGGGTGGCGCATTGTAGCTTCTTTAATCACAGCATTAAGTCTTGCAGTTGGAATCCTGAAACTAAAATTTGCATACACCCTTAAAATCTCTTCTTCAAGTTTTTGGATATGGCGTCCATTTTTCGCCGAGAGGGTAAGAATTGGGGCATATTCTAAAAATTTAAAACGTAATTTAAAATCCTCCATAATCCCCTTAAAATCCTTGTGTGCAATGTCCCATTTATTTAACACTACAATAACACCTAGCTTAAATTCGTCAATAAGCCCTGCAATCTTCTCATCAAGCTCCACAAAAGGCTTTGAAGCATCAAGGACTAAAATTGCAATATCTGTGCGCTCTAAGATTGTGCGTGTGCGGTTTAGTGCAAACTTTTCTAGCCCTTCAATCTTCCCGCGCCTACGGATTCCAGCAGTATCAACAAATTTTACTTTTTGTCCATTAATTTCTCCGATTTCATCAACAGGGTCAATTGTCGTTCCTGCCACATTAGACACCACAGAGCGCTCTTCTTTTAAAAGCGCATTTAAAAGAGAGCTTTTTCCTACATTCACACGCCCGATAATTCCGATATTAATCACTTCTTCTGTATTTTTTATCTCCTCCTCAAAATCTCCTTCTTCCTCTAGTAAATCCTCCAAGCAATCTTCATCTTTAGTATTTAATAAACTCTCCATTGTCGTATTGCGCAGTGCCTTAATAATCGCACGTTCTAATTCTGCAATTCCTTGATTATGCGCCACAGAGATATAAAACACATTTTTTACCCCAAACTCCATAAACTCCCATGCATTTTGTTTTTCTTTATCATTGTCAATTTTATTAATCACTAAAAAAATATTGGGATTCTTTTTTTCTAATGTGTAAAAAATTTCTTTATCTTCTTGTGCGGGCGGTGTTTTGCCATCTACAAGATACAAAATCAAATCCGCATTCTCCCCAGCTTTGTGTGCATGTCTCCAAACACATTCAAAAAGTGTATCTTTGTCGTCTAATCCCCCAGTATCAAGGAGTAAAAAGGGTAAATCTTGCAAAAGGATTTTAGCTTTTTTCACATCACGTGTCGTGCCAGCAATTTCTGAAGTAATCGCAATGCGTTCTTTACAAAAACGATTAAACAATGAGCTTTTTCCAGCATTTGGTCGCCCTATTATCGCAATACTTCCATACACTTTATCCATTATCTACCTTTTGTTGTTAATTGGCGCATTTTACTTTATTGTTTGTCAATTCCTTATAAAATTAACCCTACTTTTAAATATAAGGTTTTAAGATTCCAAAAATTTTTTAAGGCGTGAAATGGATTCTGATAAACAAGCAATCATTGCTATCCTCCTTGCAGCTGTGTTATTTACAGCAATGGGGATGCTTGTTAAGATTCTAGCACCAACTCTACCTGCTATGGAAATTGTTTTTGCTAGGAATCTTTTTGGATTGCTATGGATTCTAGGTGCACTACTCTTACGTCCCCCAAAACAAATAGGAGGCAAACCCTTTGTGTTAGCATTGCGCGGATTTGCAGGAGGAAGTGCTATGCTTGCATACTTTTACAACATGTCTATTATGCCTCTTGGAACTGCATATGCTTTTTCCTACACTTCGCCGATTTTTCTAGCACTCTTTAGTGCGCTTTTTATCCATGACAAAGTTACATTAAAAACTTGGATTGCAATTTTGCTCGGTTTTAGCGGGATTTTACTCATCTCTAATCCAGAGGGGACAGGTTTAACGCTTTTTGGTGTCTGTATTGGACTTTATAGCGGGATTGGAGCAGCACTTGCTTATCTCTCTATTGCTAAACTTGCAAAACTCTATGATTCACGCGTTATTATTCTCTCTTTAATGTTTATTGGCACACTTTTACCTCTCCTTACGCAGATTGTGCCTTATACAAGCTATCCTATCCCCCTTTTTCAACCCTTTGTAATGCCAAACTTTAAAGAATTTTTGCTTATCCTAGCATTAGGACTTGTTTCAACTTATGCACAAATCTATCTTACAAAAGCATACACTATGGGTAATCCACCAATAATTGGCGCAATTTCGTATAATACGATTTTTTTAGCAACCCTTGCTGGAATCGCATTAGGAGATAAAATCCCAAATGCACTTGTAATTTCTGGAATGCTTTTAATTGTCTGTGGTGGAATCCTAGCAGTGCTACACAAACATCAATAATTAATCCGCATCTAACTCTAAAGCCTTAATGTTTGAAATTGCATTTCCTGCAATTCCCTTTAGTGCGCCATACATATTTGTGGAGCTCTCTAGCACTTTTTGGATTTGTTTCTCGCGCTGTTTCCATAGTTTTTGCATTGCAATTTTTTCCTTATCTAAATCTATTTGCATTTGCATAAAACCCTCCACAATTGCTTCAATTTGCATTTTAAATTCTGAACTTGTAAGATAGCTATAAAGCATTTGCGTTTTATCTTGTTTATTTTCTGTTGTTTTCCTTGCTAAAAAAACTTTAATCACACTCTCACGTAAAATCAAGGCTAAAGCTTTAAATTCTTCAAAACGACACACCCAAATTCCATCAAGCAATCCCATTCGCTCTAGCTCTTTTGGCAACACTTCTGTAACTATCACACCAATATCCGCCCCTTTTTGACGCATATCGTTTTTTAACTTCTCAATCCATTCTCTTTGAAAATACTTTGTGCGCTTACTTTCATAATAAATTATTCCACAATTTTGTATCTCCCTTGTATGCACAATCTGCACACAATCTCCCCCACTTTGCCCATTTTTAATTCCTGTAATGCTATCAAAAGGAAATTGTGCTTGTAAATACTCTTCAATGGCAAGCTCTTGCACTTCACCTTGAAGTTTTTGTGAACTTATAGTAGCTTTGCGTTGCGCGTCTTGGAGTTGCTTTTGCAAATCTTCAAGTTGCTTGTCTTTTTCTTTAAGCTTTAAGAGATGTTGAGATTCCATTTCTTGCTGCGTTTTTTCTTTAAAGGCTTGCATTTGCAAAGTGAGTTGTTCTTGAGCTTGGGCATTAATTTTAGATTCTATCTCGCTTTTTTCTCGTTTTAAACGTTCAATCTCTATTTTACTGGCATTTAATTCTTTAACTTGATTAGATTTTTCCTGTAATTCTTTTTGCGCTAAATTTAATGCCTCTTGATATTCTGTTAGCATTTCTTTTTTAATAGATTCTTGCATTTTAATACGTTCTTGCTGCAAGCCTTGTTTAATCCCATTCTCAATGCTACTTTGTAGGGATTCTTCTTTACTTTTTAAATCGCTAAGGGCTTTTTGATACTTGTTATACTTTTGTTGCATCTCATTCTCAAAGTCCTTTGCCTTTTGTTGTTGTTCTCTTTGGAGTTGTGCATAAATTTGCTGATAAACGACAGATTGGACATCAATTTCTGCTCCACAATTTGGACAACGGATTGCTTTTTCTTGCATTTACACTCCTTAATTTGTAATTCCGTAACACAAAAGTTTTCGCTATAATTCCCAAATTTTACACTTTAAAAGGAAAATAATGCAAATTTTGTTCAAAATTCAACCCTATTGTTTTGTTTTATATCTCTTGCTAATTGGCGTCTCACTTGGTGCTATGCTCTCTAGTGGGGCATTTAGCGCACCTGCGATATTCCGCGCTTCTAGTATTGTGCCAGAACTTAATATTAACGTGTTTCAATCTGGAATTTTAATGACAAGCATTTTTGTAAAGCTTAATATTTTGCTAAATGCCTTAGCCTTTTTCATTCTCATTTATGAAATTTTAGCCTTACGTGTTAATGGAGCAAAAGTCGCTCCACTGCTTGGATTTATCAGCGTAATTTTGATTTTTTTATTTACAATGTATTATACGCCTTATATTTTAGAAGCACAAAAACTAGGAGAAGATGGAATCGCAAGTGTAGCATTTGATGCCATGCACACACAATCTGTTTATACCTTTAAAGCATTAATGATAAGTCTTTGTTTGCTCTTTGTTGTGCGCATTTTAAAAGTTAGTAGCGGTTGCAAAGATAAATAAAATCGCAAAATTTACATGCATTACGTTTTTGGGCGAGGGAGAAATCCACTTCCTTAGCTCCTTGTTTAATCTCCTTTAGCTTCTCTTCTAGCACACCAACCTTTGTCGCTAAATCCCTCTCTTTCACAATCTCTGCACTATACAAATCATAAAATCCTGCGTCTATATTGCAATTTGGATTCTGTGTTTTTGTAGCAAGATAATAAATAGGGAGCTGAAAATCACTAGATTTTTCATAATTTAGAGAATCTGCTTTCAATGAACGTTTATATTTATAATCCAAAACTAAGAGTTCATTGCCCTTTTTATCAATTCTATCTATACGTCCTTTTAATGCAAAACCCCCAAAATCAAAACTAAAACCACTCTCAAAAAAAGTTGGAATCCAGCCATCTTTTAATCGCTCTTGTTCTAACGCAAACACACGTTTTAAATATTTTTTAGCTAACTCACTCTCAAAGTGTTCTCTAGCATTAAAACTTACACTTAAGCACTCACAAAATCTCTTATACAGAACATCTTCATCAAATTCTCTGGCTCCACTATATACTTCCTTTAATGCCTCATGAATCTTACTTCCAATATTTACGCTCTCCAAAGCTTCTGCTTTTAACCCCAAAATATAGCGGTAGTAGAACTTACGCTTACAAGTTAAAAAACATTCCAAACTTGTTGCACTAAAACTCTCAACCCCTAAGGGTGCAATAATTTGCTGCTCCTTATAGCTTAACGGCTTACCGCTTATAAAATATTCACTATAAGCTAAACTTGTTTTCTTTGGTTTTTGCGTGCCAAATATGGAATCCTCTAATAAAAAACGTGATGGCTTTGTAACATCATTATTTAAACATAGAATCCTAGATTCTTTAGCATTATCTAAAAGCGTAGCATAATAGTGTTTTTGTAAATTTTCTCTATTTTTGCGTGTTGGCAAACCTACATTTTCTCGGATTTGCGTGTTTAAAAAAATGTCTTTATCGCTAATGGAAGGAACATTGCTTGCATTAAATTCTGGAATAATCACATATTCTAAATGCACTCCACGTGTTTCTAAAATCCCCATTACACTAATGCGACCACCACCAACATCATCTAAACTCTGTTCCTTTAACATCTCCAAAAACACCAAAATCTGCTCACGTGCCTCAAGACTTTCTAAATAAGGCAAGGAGAATTTAAACTCACTAAGGGTTTCTTGCACACTTTTGCAGACATTAGCACCCTCACTCTCTATTTCCTCTATCAAAAAAGCTTCAAAACTCGCAAAATCGCTAAAATTCTCTTTAGATTCTACTAATCTTTCATAAATTTTAAGCGCACTTAAGCTCTCTCCCATTGCAAAGTTAAAATTTCTCGCTTTATCAAAAAGCTTTAAATATTCTATAAAACTTTCATTAGGGAGTATCACACTAATTTGCTCTGGTAAAACGCCTTGTTTTAGCCAAATATCAATTTGAGAAAAGATTCCACCAACTTCTGCAATTTTATCTTGAAACTCCAAAATTTCTAGATTTTTTACATTTGGTAAAATTTCTTTAAAATCTGTGATACTAAAACTACCCTGTCCTAGCACGATAGTATATGCACCAAATTCTAAAGTTAGAGAAAAAAGCTTTTGATAGTAATCTTGATTAAATGTGTCAATTCTTAAGAGAAAGGAAATAGGAATTTGTTTTGAAATTTCTTTAAAAATTTTTACCTCAAAGCGCGTCAAAAAGCCATCTATTTGTATTACAATTTGCGAAAACTCTGCTAAAAGCTCAAAAGTAATCGCATAATTTTGCAAAAAATAGTGGTCAAAAAAATGGTGTTTCTCTAAAAGTTTTTGGTATGCCCTAAAAACAGATTCCAATACTTGAATATGGTCATCATAAAAGGCATAAATATCAAGCTTCTCTAACTCCCTAATCTCTACACATTCTGCACACAATTCATCATAAAACTTCAAAAAAAAACTAGAATTTTGCAAAAACTGCGTGAAATTCTTCGCAAACTCACCAAGCTTTTGCGTATCTGTCGCACTAATTGCCTTATAAAGATAATACTGCCTTAAATAGTTTGGAATCTTGCGCTTCCCTTCCACACGCAATACAAACTCCAAAAACTCACCTATACTCTTTGTAGCAGGTAAAAAACTCTCTGCGTAATTTTGCGCAAAAAAGCACTTCATAGAACGTGTGCTAGAAAATAGATATAAAGTCTCCATTTTTTAAAACTATTTTATTAAGCTTTTTGCTACTTCTGTAATATTTTCTACACTAAAACCAAAATGTTTAAAGAGTGCATCACCTTTACCGCTTGCCCCAAAACCTTGCATTCCAACTACTGCATCAGCAAAGGCATACCACTCAATTCCCCTGCTTGCTTCAATAGCTAATACCTTGCCTTGCAACAAGGAATCCTTATAGGCTTTATCTTGTTGCAAAAATAAATCATAGCAAGGCACACTCACCACACGCGTAGCAATTCCCTCGTTCTCTAAGATTTGCGCACTTCTTAGCGCAAGCTCCACTTCACTTCCTGTTGCAAGCAATGTAAGCTGTATGTTGTTGGAATCCTTTTTAATATATGCACCCTTTAGCACATCTTCTTTGCGCACACTTTGCAGCAATGGTAAATTTTGACGACTTAGCACAAATGCACTTGGTGCTTCTAGCTCTAAAGCTACTTGCCAACATGCAATGTTTTCAAAGCCATCGCATGGACGAAAAACATTTAAATTTGGCATTGCACGAAAATGGCTTAATTGCTCAATAGGTTCGTGTGTCGCTCCATCTTCACCCACACCAATACTATCATGCGTCCAAATATAAAACACTTTAGAGCGCATAAGACTTGCCACACGCACACTTGGCGTCATGTAATCGCTAAAAACAAAAAATGTCGCGCAAAAGGGTAAAAACAATCCATAATTTGAAAGCGCATTGCTAATTGCCCCCATTGCATGTTCGCGGATTCCAAAGTGAAAATTGCGTCCCTTTGGAAAATCACCCAAACCTTTAAGCTCTGTATTGTTTGAAGGCGCTAAATCCGCACTTCCACCAATAAATCCGGGCAACGTCTTAGCAATCGCATTTAAAACCATTCCATTGCTCACACGCGTTGCCATCTTATCCTCTTGTGCAAAATTCGGATATTCAATGCTTGAAAAATCTGGTTTTAACATTTTCTCTAAAAGTGCTTTTTTATCACTTTGCTCTAAAGTTTTTTGCCAAGCATGATTTGCTAATGCACCTAGTTCTGCGGTGTTTTTAAAGCGTAAAGCAGAAGTGTTTGGGATAAAAAACTTAGCTTCTGGATTAAAACCTAACTTTTCTTTAGAAATTGCAATCTCTTCATCACCTAGTGGAGCACCATGTGCTTTATGCGAGCCACAAAGACTTTGTGAACCCTTAGCAATTTGTGTTTTAGCAATAATTAGCACAGGCTTACTTGCGCTCTTTGCTCGCTCTAATGCTTTGTCAATTTCTAGGAAATTATGCCCATCAACACTCAAAATCTCCCAATTTTGTGCTTCAAAACGTGCATTTACATTCTCACTCCAAGCAACATTACAATCCCCTTCAATTGTAATATCATTAGAATCATAAATTACAATTAGATTGTCAAGATTATGATGTCCTGCAAGTGAGCAAGCCTCATAAGAGATTCCCTCTTCCAAATCCCCATCGCCACATAAACAATACACTTTATGATTAATCAAATCTTTACCCAATAAATTACTAGCAAGTTTGCCTGCCATTGCAAAACCTACCGCATTTGCCACACCCTGCCCTAGTGGTCCTGTTGTTATCTCAACTCCGGGAGTGTGCTTATACTCTGGGTGTCCTGGAGTTTTGGAACCAAATTTTCTAAAGCTTTTCAAATCCTCCAAACTTACATCAAAACCCCATAAATGCAAGAGAGAATACACAAGCGCACTTGCATGTCCGCCACTAAAAACTAATCTATCACGATTAATCCATTGTGGATTGCTTGGATTTAATCTAATATGATACCCAAGCACAACTGCAATATCTGCCAATCCCATCGGTGCACCTGGGTGTCCGCTATTTGCACTTTGCACCATATCTGCACACAAGAATCGCAAGGAATTCGCCATTAAAGTATATTCGCCAAGCTCTTTTTCATCTAACATTTGATTCCTTTATTTGCGATTTCACTCTAAAACGTGATTAAAAATTTGAAGCAAGGATTCTACTACAAAATCTCTTAATTTTAGAGAATCTTTTGCACTTTTACACATTTAATATCTTGTTTGCAAGCTTTACAACGGAATTTCTCACCCTTTTGAATACGCCTGTGAATATCCAGTGGAACATCATGAAGCTTACCAGAACAAGAACAACCATAATAATACACTTCTGCTGCCACTTCAATCCCCTCTTCTGTTGTTTCAGAATTTTGTCCTGTAAGCATACTGCGACGAAATTTCTCAATTTTCATATCTTCTTTTAAAATATGATCCAAAAGCCATTTTTTTGCAATAATATGCAACTTCTCTTTCATATCATTAACATTTTTTACATTCTTAATTAGCATAACCAAGCTCTTTGTAAGCTCATTATGAATTTTCTTATGATTAGCAATCTCAGGATAACCAATTTTTTCCATATATTGTTCTTCATCGCTAAAATGCTCTTTAATATAATTACAAAACTCTGCTAAAATTTCACGAATTTCGCCTGGCGTTACTTGATGATTTAGCATAATATATGCTTGTTTAGCTAATTCAAAAAGCTTTTTATGCTGTGCGTCAATATGTGCATTATGCACACTATAAGAATCGCTCCATTCAATCATCATCACTCCTTTTTTAAATCACTACCCAAATTATCAATTCCTAACTTTTAAAAACTCACTATACAAATCTTCTAACCTCTTCAATGCTTCTGCATACTCTCCGTCCTTTTGTATTTGAGATTCTAACAAATCTAACCTCTTTTTTAGATAAGCAAAAAATTGATAAGAAACATCTGGAATCTTATTTAAATCATCACTCATTCCCTTTATGATATTTCTTGCTGGAATCCCAACAGCAGTGGAGTTTGGTGGGACATGACGAATCACCACAGAGTTTGCTCCAATCTTTGAGTGCGCTCCTACAACTATATTTCCAAGTACTTTTGCCCCAGCACCGATAATCACAAAGTCCTCAATTGTTGGATGGCGCTTCACTCGCTCTAAACTCACTCCACCTAAACTCACTCCTTGATAAATCGTTACTTCATTTCCCACTTCTGCTGTCTCGCCAATCACAACACCCACTCCATGGTCAATAAACACACGATGTCCAATCTTACATGCAGGATGAATATCCACATTTGTTATCCACTGAATAATCCCCATAATTATTCTTGCTAACACTCTAAAACCTTTTATGTAGAGCTTATGTGCCACTCGATAATGCACAAGAGCAATTAGACCGGGATAGTTAAAAAACAATTCCACTTTAGAATTAATTGCCGGATCTTTTTCTAAAATCACTGCAAAATCCTCTTTAATAGTGCCAAAGAGTGTCGTGGCATAATTCAAAGCATTTCCCCTTCACTTTTAAATACTGTTCTTAAGTACCCATTCTCGCTTAACATTACATAAAGCTGCCCTAAAACTTCTTTTTTTGCTTCTTCTGGAATCTCCTCACTCTCATCTAAACGTTGTTTTAAAAAACGCTCAATCTCTTTTGTATCATAATCTAAATCTTCTAAAACATCCAAAATTGTCTGGGCTTCTAAAAGATTCTCTATGCTATAACCCCCATCTTCCTCATCAAAAACAACACTAAATTCCGTTGGGTGTGTAAAAAGATTATGGCGCATTCCAAGCACTTCTTGATACGCCCCTACTAAAAAGAATCCTAAAAAATACTCCTCTTTATTCACATCAATGTCATGCAAAAATAGTGGAGCATTTTTATCAAAAGTTATTTCCCCATCACTATCACAAGTAATATCCCAAAGACTTGCACTACGTGTTGGACGCTTGTTTAATCTATCAAGAGGAATTACTGGAAAGCTTTGAGAAAGCCCCCAATAATCTGGCAAACTCTGAAAAAAACTACAATTTAGCAAATAGCGCTCTTGAACTTGCTCTTGGATTCTAATAATATCGCTGTGGTTTTTATGTTTTAATATCTTAATCACTTTTTTAATGATTAAATGCACCAAAACTTCTGTATTGCTTCTATCTTGTAAATCAATATAACCCAAATCAAAAAGTGTCAAAAGAGATTCCATATGCTCTAAACTATCGTGCAGATATTCAATCGCATAACGCTCATTAATCGTGTTATATAGGTCTAATAATTCTTCAACAAGAGGGGGATTTTTTTCTTTTAAATGCAATGCTTTTTCATCATATTCTTGTGAAAACAACTCAAGAACAGGAGAGATAAGCACTGCGTGGCTAGCAGATACATAGCGCCCTGATTCTATAAAAATATCTGGTTCTGGCTCTTTTTTATTCTTCGCAATCTCTTTTAGCGTAAAAACAACATTTCCGCTAAACTCCGCTAATGTGTAGTTCCGATTCTGTTTATTTTCATGCTGCGCATATTCTACGGCTAAACCTCCACCGATATTCACATTATTTAGATTTTTCGCTCCCATTTTTCGGAGTTCTGCATAAATATTTCCTGCCTCACGTAATGCTTTTTTAAGTGGAGCAATATCGCTAATTTGACTTCCAATATGAAAATGAATCATTGTAAATTTATCTAGAAGCTTGTTTTTTCGCAAGAGTGAAATGGCTTCTACAAGCTCCGTTGCAGTCAAACCAAATTTAGAATTAATCCCTCCACTTTTCGCCCAAATTCCAATTCCAGTGCTATGCAAACGAATTCTAAGTCCAATGTTCGGATAGGGCTTACCAAGCGTTTTTGCTACCTCAATAATCGTTTCAAGCTCGTTTAATCCCTCAATGGTTAGCGTAATATCATGCCCCATTTTCGCTGCAATAAAACCTAGAGAAATCATCTCCTTATCTTTAAATCCATTAACCGTAATAGGAGCACACTCATTTGTATAAGCCATTGCAATAATTAGCTCTGACTTGCTCCCTGCCTCTAGCCCATAGCAACGGTCTGTATTTTGCTTCATTAAAGGTAGAATGAAATTAGGATAATGATTGACTTTGATAGGAAAAACAGCCTTAAAACGCCCTTTGTAGTGGTGTTCTTTAATAGAAGATTCAAAATTTGTAAAAATCTTTTCCACTTGCTTTTTCATCAAATGGGGAAAGCGCACAAGTAAAGGTCCTCGATACCCATCTTCACGCACTTTTTTCACTATATCAATGAGTGCTGGCTTACTTTTATAATTAACCTTTACTTGCCCATCTTCAATAATAAAATCGTCTTTTCCCCAATAGTCAATCCCATAATCCACCATAAACTGCCTTTTTAAGCTTTAATATCAAGCAAAGTTTGCATAGTAGAATCTGCGGTTTTAACACTTTGTACGTTTGCTTCTACGCCGTTTTGCCCTACGATTTGTTCTGTCATTTGCGTAGTTAAATCGACATTAGAACTCTCTAGTGTAGCTTTCTGAACATTTGAGTTAATTCCACCTTGAGCAACAGAAAATGCGTCATAGCCATAGTTTGTACCAATAGTCATAGCCAATCCTTTAAAAGTAAATTTTTGTTATGCTTAAAAGCACTAAACTATAACTAAAAATTGCTAAAAAATTCCAAAAACATAAAGCAAATATGAGGAATTGTAAAACTTTAAGAATCCTATAGAAATGGAAGTTTTGAATTTCAACTCTTAACGTGTTTACAAAAAGTTGTCTATCAGAAGATATAAGGTTGTCTAAAGCACAACTGCTCTAGACTTTAAAAACTATCCTAAAAACTCACGCTTAAAATACTCTTTTGAAGCCTTGCATAAAGGACAAGCACCCGGAGCCTTCTTACCACGATGAATATGTCCGCACACTTCACAAACCCACACTTCTTCATTACTGCTTTCAAAGAAGCCTTCTGCATCTAACATTGTTTTAAGCTCTAAATATTCACGCTCATGCTCAACTTCAACCTTACCAATGGCATTAAATAAACGCGCAATATCTTTTCTCCCCTCTTCTTCGGCAATTTTTGCAAAGTTTGGATACATTATTGTATGTTCGTAATTCTCACCCTCTGCTGCACTTAGCAAGTTTTTAGACGTAATTTCAAGCTCTTTTCCATCAACAATTTTATGATACGCTTTAAACTCCGCCCTTGCATGCCACTTCTCATTCTCTGCAGCTTCTCTAAAATGCCTAGCCACTGCATGCCAGCCCTCCTCTTCTGCTACATCGGCAAATAAATCATACTTATTGCGCGCCATTGATTCCCCAGCAAAAGCTTTCATTAAATTAACAGCAGTTAAATCTTGTGTTACACAAGCCATTGCTTCACCACAACAGGTAAGTGTTCCACCACCAACATTTTGAACTTCCACTTCATTGCCACATTTTTGACATTTGTATGTTTCGTATTGTCGCATTAAATACTCCTTAAAAATTTAATAATTCTGTATTATAACATAGAATTATTAAATAATAAATATTATCAATAGAAATTTTTAGAATTTTAAAGAACATATTGTTTCAAGGAAGCATCCAAGCTCTAAAAGGTTTGGTTTTAAGCTAAGACTAATTAACTCTATTACTTGCACCAAGCAACCCAAACAAACTTTACCTATTTTTTAGACAAACATATAAGGCTTTATAAAACTTCCTAACTTTTTCATTTGCTCTAGTTATTACAATGATAATCTGCTTTTGGAATGCTCTTTTCTCATTATTAACTCACTCTAATCATACTTGTAAGCACCCAATAAAGCCACAAAAACTTTCAAAAACTCCGCAGATTTTGCTTATAAATTTTGCAAGATTGCTTCTGCAACTCTTTTTGGATTTTCCGCTTCGTAAATTGGGCGTCCTACCACGATAAAATCACTTTTTGCTTCCTTTGCATCTTGCAAGGTTGCCACACGCTTTTGATCGCCACTATTCTCACCAAAAGGGCGGATTGCAGGCGTTAGCGTTAAAAAATCATCGCCTAATTGCTCCTTTATCATCAAAGATTCTGAACAAGAACAAACCACACCATTCACACCACATTCTTTTGCCATTTTAGCAAACTCTAACACTTGTGTTTCAAGCCCTGTATGGTAGATTTCAAAAAAACTTTCTTTATTAAAACTTGTTAGTGCAGTTACTGCCATAACAAGTGGCGGATTTGGAATTGTTTTTAACCGCTCCATCACTTCTAGCATTGCTTCCTTGCCACTGCTTGCGTGGATTGTTAGCATATCTACATTAAGCATAGCAATAGATTCTGCGCTATCTCCCATTGTGTTTGGAATATCATAAAGTTTTAAATCCAAAAAGACTTTAAAAAGCGGATTAACTGCCTTAATCTCTTCTAAAAAAGTTGAACCATCTCGGATAAAGCTCCTTAAACCCACCTTTATCCAAACTCCCTCTACATCTTTTAGGGATTCTAGAAGCTCTAAATTCTCCTCCTTGCTTGGTAAATCTAATGCAACACAAAGCTTCATTTCTCTGCCTTTTTCAATAGGGAATCTTTTTTAGAAATTTTAAAGCTTGATTGTTGAGAATCACTTTTTTTGGGATTTTTAACAATTTTGGATTCTTTATTCTTAAAATTCTTAACCTTAAACCCTTTTGGCTTTGCACTCCTATTTTGAAAACCATGCTTTGTGGAATTCTTTTTATCTTTTAGGACTTTAGATTTCTCTTGTTTTGTATATTGCACACTTTTAGCACTCTCTGCAATTTGCACTTGTTTTTGTCTTTGCGCTTCCTCTAATGCTTCTTTTAGAGATTCCACGCTTATTGTTGCATTTTTTGCAATCCCATCTAAGATTCCATTAATAAATTTTGTAGAAGCCTCATTGCTGAAATTTTTTGTAATCTCTAAGGCTTCATTGATAACAATTGCTTTATCTATTTGGCTAAAAATAATTTCATACACACCTAAGCGCAAAATTGCACGTTCCATATCACCAATGCGTTCAAAATCCCAGTTTTCAATCTGATGTTTAATGCGTAAATCAATTTCTTCTAAATATTCCAAAACACCATTAAACAACGTTTTTGCAAATACACTTTGGGCATTTTTAATCTTTTGTTCATTTAGAATTTCTTCCATAAAGTTTGCAATTTTGTCATTTCCGCTTCCATAAGCATATAGAAGCTGTGCAACGACTTCCCTAGCTTGCGTACGCGTTGCCATTTACACACCAAGCTTTCTATAAAGGTTAATCAGCTCAATAAGCCCAACCATTGATTCAAAGCCCTTATTTCCAGCCTTTGTTCCAGCACGTTCAATAGCTTGTTCAATACTATCTGTTGTTAGCACACCAAAAGTTACTGCTGCTCCATAGCGTACCGTTACATTTGCAATGCCTTTTGTAGCTTCAGCACTTACATAGTCAAAATGTGGTGTAGAACCACGAATGATAGCCCCTAAGCAACAAACCCCGTCAAAATCACCTTGCGCTAACACTTTTTCTAACACAAAAGGAATTTCAAATGCACCTGGAACTAGAATATGTGAAAGATTCTCATCTCTTCCGCCATGTCGTAAAAAACAATCCCTAGCACCTTCTACTAATCTATCAGTAATCAAATGATTAAAACGGCTTGAAATAATTGCAATTTTCTCATCACCAATTAGGGACAAACTTCCTTCAATTACTTGCATTGCTATCCTTTATTTATAATATTGCTAATTGCTAAAATCTCTTCGCTAAGTTTTAAAAGCATTTGCGGTGTGAGCATATTTGGACCATCACTTAGAGCATTTTTAGGATTTGTATGTACTTCGGCAAATAATCCATCAATCCCTACAGCGGCTGCTGCACGCGCTAAAAGGGGAGCAAAAGAGCTATCACCTCCACTTTTTCCCTTTAAACCACCGGGCATTTGCACCGCATGTGTTGCATCAAAAATCACAGGAGCAAAAGAACGCATAATTGCTAATGAGCGCATATCCACAACTAAATTTCCATAACCAAAGCTATTCCCTCGCTCTGTAAGACAGATTTTATACTCCTGTGCGCTTTTAAAATCTACATTTTGCGCATTTGGATTCCGAGTTTTTAGGGCTTTTAATACAGAATACTGCATATCTTGGGGACTCATAAATTGCCCTTTTTTGATATTTAGGGTTGCTTTTGTTTTAGCCGCTGCAACAATCAAATCCGTCTGCCGACATAAAAATGCTGGAATTTGTATGATATCCACGACTTCTGCCACAGGCTTAGCCTGATAACTTTCGTGAATGTCGGTAAGAAGCTTATAACCAAATTTCTTTTTGACCTCCGCTAAAGATGCTAACCCTTTTTCTAAGCCCGGTCCGCGGTAGGATTCTAAACTTGTGCGATTTGCCTTATCAAAACTTGCTTTAAAATAAAAATCAATCTTAGGATTTTTCGCTAAAGGCTCTAAAGACTCCGCAATTTCTTCTAAAATCTCTTGTTCTTCTATAACACAAGGTCCTGCAATAATAACCATTTCTAACCTTTCAATAAATTAAACTCATGCATTTTAAAGTCATAATTATACACTTCTCCGCTCTCAATAATGTAATGCCAACCATAAATTTTAAGAGTACGTGCAAGGTATTTTTCCTTAACTTTTGGGTAAGTAAAAAGATTCACAATTTGTTTTTCAATATTAATCTGCTCTGTCAAATACGCCCGCATTGCATTATTTTTTGGCTTTAGAGCTAAAACCTGCTCTTTTACTGATGCAATTAGCTTTAACCAATTTTTGACATTGGGCATACTCTCAAAATGCCCATCTTCATACAATGCTGCACAACCTCCACAATGCGAATGTCCACAAATGATAATATTCTCTACCTTTAGTTCCTCAAGTGCGTATTCAATCGCAGAAGTCGTAGCTAAATATTCCTCTACTTCACGATAAGGAGGCACGATATTTGCAATATTACGCACCACAAATAATTCTCCGGGCAATGTATTTGTAATGAGATTTGGCACAACCCTAGAGTCCGCACAACCTACAAAAAGCGTATGAGGGTTTTGTCCTTCTTTTAGATTCTCAAAAAGTTCTTTATAGGCTAGAAAATTCTCCTCTTTAAATCTAATAGCACCTTCAAAAAGTAAATCTATTGTGTTTTGTGCATTTGTGAAATCTTGCATGCTTTCGGATTTCATATTTTGCTTCATTACCAACCTTCAAGGCTTAATCTTAGCAATATCACCAATCACACTAGATAAATCCTCACCAATACTATACACATACAAATCCACACGACGATTTTTCGCACGCAATGCTGGAATATCATTGTTAGCAATAGGTGAAAATTCACCTTCCCCGCCTCCTAAAATGCGTTCTTTCTGTAAGCCTTGTTTAAGAAGTAAATCCGCCACATTCACCCCACGCGCAACAGAAAGCTCTAAATTATCCTCAAACACTGCATTTTTACGCATTGGCACATTATCTGTATGCCCTATTGCCTTAATAAGCACTTCTTTTGGCATTCTTAAAAGTTCTAAACTTAAGCGCTTTAAAAATGCAATTCCACTAGGATTAGTGAGCTGCGCACTCCCTGTGGCAAAAAGTAACTCTTCTGGAATCCTAATAATCACGCCTCTTTCCGCTTCTTCAAGCTCTACACTAGGACCATTTGAAATACGATTAACTTCATTGTAATCCGTAATTAAACTTCCAAAAATATTCACAACATTATCCATTTCCACTTCTGTTTCAATGGGTGTTGCCTTAATGGGGGCTGGAGGATTGATTTGGCTTTGAGAACCTTTTTCAAGCACAGCAAGAGAACCTTCTAACGACCCTACTGCTTGTGCGATTCTTTGCGTATCAAAAGTTGCCATTGAAAGCAATAGAATAAAAAATGTTAAAATCAGCGTAACCATATCGCCGTAGGTCCCAAGCCATAACGGAACACCTTGTGGGCAATCACAAGCTGGACATTTCTTATCCTTTGCCACTATCTCTCCTTTCTCCAAAATTTTGGGATTATAACCTATATTTAGTTATAATGCTGTTTAATTTTTAAATTTTTGTGAGGAAATTTTGCACACAATTATTGATTTTATCGTGGAATCCGTAAGTGCTTTTGGATATTTTGGAATCTTTTTTATGATGTTTTTAGAAAGCAGTTTTATTCCTTTCCCTAGTGAAGTCGTGATGATTCCAGCAGGATTTTTAGCTCATCAAGGAGAGATAAATTTCTTTATCGCAATTCTTTGTGGAATATTAGGCTCACTTGGTGGCGCATTACTAAATTACTATCTAGCTCTATATTTTGGGCGTGAATTGCTCATAAAATGGGGAAAATATTTCTTTTTTAATGAAAAAACAATGGTCAAAATGGAAAACTTCTTTGACAAACACGGACATATCTCCACATTTAGCGGACGTTTAATTCCAGTAGTTAGACAATATATCTCACTTCCAGCAGGACTTGGCAAAATGTCTTTACCGCTTTTTTGCTTTTATACAAGTTTAGGAGCTGGAATTTGGGTTATTATTCTAACAGCTCTTGGCTATTTTCTAGGGCAAAATGAGGCAATTTTAAAAGAATATTTACATCTTATTACCATTGCCCTGATTCTTCTTGTGAGTGTTGGAATCTACATATACATTTACCTATGGCGCAAAAAACAGAAATAAGCCTTAAGAGATTTATCAGTTTTAAAGAATCAAAATATCTCTGTGTATGAGATATAAAGTTATTTAACGTATTATGGATTCTAAAATTAAATATGGGGTGGGCGATGGGAATCGAACCCACGACCCTCAGGACCACAATCTGATGCTCTAACCGACTGAGCTACGCCCACCATAGAAGATAAATAAGGAAATGGTCGGGGCGAAAGGATTCGAACCTTCGACCCCTTGGTCCCAAACCAAGTGCGCTAACCAGACTGCGCCACGCCCCGACTTTGCAAAAAAGAATCGCAATTATACCTCTTTAACACTGCTTTGTCAAGGCTAGGCACTCCTAAATTCTATCCTTCAAGTTCATTCCACCAAGCATTACAAGAATCGCATAATACAGTTAATTGCGAAGTGAAATCCTTTTTTCTATGCGATTGACAAAAGCTCTTATGCGCTACTCCATTCCATATCTCTTCTAAATCCTGCTGATATACGTTCCCTATGCAAAACTTCTTGGTATCTTCCCTACCTAAATAATGCCTTTGATGCGCACAATGCCCAACATCTCCACTTGGAAACACATAAAGATTCGCAAAAGGGGCACTACAAATATGCCTCTCTTGCCTTATTCTAATCTCTTCAGTATGATTTGAATCTACAAATTGCCCACTTTCTGCATAACAATCAACACTTACACTAATACGATTAGAAAGCTTTGTAATACGATTCCAAAACTCTAACATTTCTGGCATTCTATGCTCTTCATAAATAATAGCAAAACGCACAAACAAAGGAATTTTTAAGCTTTCAATAAGTTTAGTGATTTCTATTAAACGTTTTTTAAAACTTTCAAAAAAATTTTCTTCACACTGCGCATAGGTCTCTTTTGTAAAGCACACGCTAATCTCCCAAGAATTCGCCCCTGCTTCTACTAGCCGTAAAAACTTCTGTGGTGTTAGCAAAACCCCATTTGTGGCAATCTCTACTGATTCCACTCCATACTCTTTAGAACGTTTAACAAAACTCTCTAGCCTATCATCTAAAAGTGGTTCTCCCGGACCCGAAAAAATACACTTTGCCTTTGCTTTACCCGCGTATTGTAAAATTTTTTCAACTTGTGCATCAGCAATTTTTTTATCCGTCTTAAAATAATCATTGCGTAAAGTTTTACTCAAACTAAAACCAAACCAATGACAAAATAAACAATTTGTATTGCAAATATTTAACAACGCTATCCAAATCGTTTTTGGATACTCAAAAAAAGAATCTTTAACCACATTCCATTGCGAAGAAAGATTATACAATCTCCTATCTTCATAAAATTGCGTTTTATAAGCAAGATTCCATTTAGAATGCATTTGATTGCGTGCCTGTCTATCAATGATACGATTTTTATACGCATATTCTACTGCATAACGAGGAAAATTATCTAAACACACTAACTTAAAAAATACAGAAGTCTTAACTTTCTCATAGGGGTTACAAAAAGCAAAATAGCTATTTTGCTCTGCTAGAATAACTTTTTGGATAGATTTAAAATCATAATCTACTAAATCTATATTAAAAGCTACAAGAATGCCCCCCCCCCCCCGCACATTTACGCAAGAGATTAAAAAACTCTACACCATAAAAATCATCAACAAAAGTGATTTCTATATCTTCTTGTAAAATCTCCCTTAGCACAAGATAATCTCCCACCTTAATAGGGGTTTTAAATTTAACAAAACTCATTGTCTGCATTATTGTCCTTATAAATATATTTAACGCTTTTACCACTTAAAAAAATCTTTTTTATTAAAGCAAATTCTAGCATATTTCATTCCCAACATACAAATTACCTATTTTAAGAAATAGAATTAATGTATAAGTATAAGGGTTATTTCTAAAAAATTACTCCCCAGACAATATGCAAGAAAACTTGAAAAAATCAAATGATAAATTCTAAAAGACTAGAGCTTAAGAGTGAGCATAAATCATAATAAAAAGATTAAATCTTCACAATTTTTGCACCAAAACCACCAGCTTTTGGTGGAGCATCTTGAAATTCTAAGACTTTTGGATGTGTTTTTAGAAAATCTCTCACTACACTTGAGAGACGTCCTGTTCCAATTCCATGGTAAATTAGCACTTCATCAAAACCAGCAATTAGGCTATTTGAAATAAATGTATCAAGGGCTTCTAAAGCTTCCTCTGCACGCATTCCATGCAAATCTAATACCGGAGAGAGACTTTGTGGAGCTTTAATATCAATCTTTGTTACAGGTGCGCTTGGAACATTCCTGCTTAATTTTAATTCACTAAAATGTGCTTTAATTTTCATTCCTGATTCTAATTCCACTAATGCACCTTGTTTATTTGAGCTTAAAATCACACCACACATATTGCGGTATTTTACACGTGTTCCTTGAATGAAAGCTGTGAAATCCTTAGGTGTGAAATCACTAGAAGCGGAATCCTGTTGTATTACTTTTGCCTTATTTAGAAGTGTGTTTGCATAATGCATTGCTCTATGAATGTCGCTTGTGTTTTTTTCTTTTATCGCCATTTTAGCAGCATTAATAGCATCCAAATAAGCAGATTCTAGGGAGTTTTGCAGTTTGTTAAAACGTTCTTGCAGAGTTATTTCTTTGTCTTTTAGATTCTGTATTTTTTGTTCTAAAATCTCACTTTTTTTCTGTGCGCTTGTAATTTCTTGTTTAAGTTGCATTTCAAGACGTGAGGCGTTTTCAATGAGTGCATTTAACTTCTCTTTATCTTCACCATAAAGAGTTTTTGCACTATGGATTAGCTCTTTTGAGATTCCATAGCGCAATGCAGTTTCAAAGGCATAACTCTTGCCAATTGTCCCATCTAAAAAACTAAAAGTTGGCATTTGACGTTCTTTGTCAAAAAGAGCCGCTAGGAGTTGAACTTTTGAATTACTAGCCATTAGGGCAGCTAAACGCTTATGGTGCGTGGTAATGATGATTTTATTATTTTTTTGCATCAGAGATTCTAACAGAACTTTAAACAAACTTGCGGCTTCATCGCTATCTGTGCCTAGCTCAATTTCATCAACACCAATGATTCCATCTCTTTGCTTTAGAATCTGACTAAATTCTAGCATTCTACCCCCAAAAGTAGAAATATCGTTTTTACTATTTTGAGGGTCTTCAAAAATGAAATCTAGGTGCTTGAAATTACCAACACTAGATTTTGCAGCATTGATTGGAAGCGGAATTAGGTATTTTGAGAGAAAAACTACGCTTAAAATAGATTTTAGGAGCATTGTTTTTCCTCCAGCATTCACACCAGTTATCATTAAAATTTGCCCTTTAAAATGCAAGGTAATGGGTTTTGGGTTTTTCAAGGCTGGGTGACTGAAGGAATCTAGGATAATCTCTGTAGTATTTAATTTTGGAGCTAAGAATTCTAAGTTTTTAGCCTTAGCAAAATTTAGACGTGCTTGATAGGAATCAAAGCGGTCAAACTCTTTGTTGATAAATTTTAAAAATAATAAATGCTTAGTAAAAATGCTTGAAATTTCACGACAAATTTCGAAAAGATAGGATTCTCTTTGATTTTTTAATGCGCCATATTTGTCTTTTAAATTTGCGATATTTTGAGGGAACACATAAAAGAAACCTGAAGCAGAGCGATCTAAAATCTGCCCTTTTAGAATATGGTGGAATCCTGCTTTTAAAAGCAAGCATTCCTCATCGTTAATTAAGTGGATTTGCTTATCTACTAAATAAGCAGAGAGTTTATTTTGGTTTAGTGTATGGAATAGTTGCTGAGAAATCTCATGCTTTAGGCGTTCAAGGTCAGCATTTATGGAATCCAATTCTAAATAAATGCCACTTTTTAATCTCCCATCTTCTAAGAAAGATTTTACAATAGGTAGAATCTGCTCTGGGATTTGGATACTAGAAAACCACTCTCCTAAGATTCCCTCGCATTTTAGACTTTTTAAGTAAAGAAAATAGCGGATAATTTTGACAAACTCAAAGATTTCATCTAACTTTAAAAAACCAAATTTTTTAAGCAATGCAAGCTGATGCTGGAGATTTTTTACTTCTTTTGGAGGTGTAAAAATTAATGTTTCAAGAGCATTTATATAACGCAAATGCACTTTAGCATCGCCTTGCAAAAATAGCTCTTTTGGGCGCGCTAAAAAGCTTTCAAAACTTTTACAATAATCCTGTAAATCAAGTGCTTTAAGGCTCTTTTGCATCTTTTAAGATTCTTTTGTGTTGCAAGCTTTTAATGGAATTGTCATGTGCTTATATTCACTCTCTTCCTTGCCCATTAACGTGAGTGTTCCGCTAATAAAATTAAAAGTTTTGTTGCTCACTTCTAAGGTTTTTGTACCAACTTGACATTGTAATGCTTTACCTTGCAAGAAAGTTTGGGTAAGCTGTATAAGATGTGCTTCATTTTTATCTTGATTATGTGTAAAAATTCCAATACCAATAGAAAAAACTAGCAATGCAATTCCAATACTAATGCGCATTTTGTAACTAATGACATTATACTTTGCTAAAAGTTGAATAAGCACAACAAACAGAATAACGACAAGTGCTACAATAAGAATAAAACGTAACATTTAGATTCCACCTCTTAGCGCATAGGTGAGATTTCCTGCATTAAAACCCACTAAAATTCCCTCGTCTAAACACGCAATTTGCTTACTATCTTTAAATAGGCATAGGGAATTACCCTTGCGCTTCACATCATCAGCAAAAATGGGATTATACCGCGCAAAAAGCTTGGTGAAATCCATGGCAATAGCATCTTCCCCCACAGCATACACAGGTAAAATTACCAAAGAATCCACACCCTCAAAACAAGAAATAAAACCTTCTAAATTATCCTTAATACGTGAATATTTATGCGGTTGCCAAATAGCTACTAATTGCTTTGCACCCATTAGCTCTTGATATTTTTTAAGTGCTTTTAACGTAGTGGTAATTTCTGTAGGATGATGTGCATAATCATCAATAATTACGCATTCTCCCTCTGTTAAAATATCAAAGCGCTTTTTGATTCCGCAATAATTTTGGATATTTTCTCTAATCTCATTTAAAGGAAGAATTTGAGAAGCAGCTAAAATAGCAAGTGCTGCGTCAATGGCAATATGCTCACCTAAGCCATACACACTAAAAGTGCCATAATCTTTACTATTATTTACAAGTGTAAATTGCGTCTTTGGCATACCATTTTCTATAACATAATGCACATTATGCAAATCCTTACTAGGATAGAAGCGACAAACATTATCTAAGCCTTCTAATGCACCCAAAAAGGAATCTTCAGCATTAATAATACAAATTTTTGCAAGATGTAAAAAGCTTTCATAGGCTTGATAAAACTGCGCTAAATCATGCTCGTAAGTCTCCATATGCTCTGGTTCTGCGTTAGTTACAATTGCACAAGTGGGATTGCATTCTAAAAAGCTTTTATCAGATTCATCAGCTTCAAATACTACGCGATTGCCACTTAATGCACGTGCATTAGACTTAAATTCTTTACTCTCTGCGCCAATTAGCGCACTTGCATCTTTTAAAATCGCACTTAATATTGCTGTTGTTGTGCTTTTTCCATGCGCCCCTGCAACAGCAAAAACTTCTTTGTTTCCCAAAATCATCTTTAGAGATTCCTTCCGTGAGAGAACGGGTATATTTTGCAAATGAGCTTCTTGGACTTCAATATTATCTTCTTTGATAATTGCAGAGTGAATCACTAAATCCTGCCCACAAATAGCTTCTTTGGTATGAGGAATGCTAACTTTTATCCCCATTGCTTTTAACTCTTTTGTTACGCTCCCCTCTACCACATCAGAACCGCTAATCTCCACACCTTGTGCGCGTAAAAACTTCGCAAGAGCCGAGATTCCAATCCCTCCAATACCAATAAAGTGGATTCTTTTAATACTTATATCCACTTAGAGATCCTTAAAAGCGCATCTTTAATCACCGCTTCCTCATAGACTAGAGCTAGGCGCACAAAATTACTTCCAGGATTCTCACCTTGCACATCCGTTCGTGATAGGAAGCTTCCGGGTAAAACTAAAATATTTTCCTGCTCTAAAAGATTACGCGTAAAGGCTAAGTCATCTTTAACAGGAAGCCATACATAAAAAGTCTCTTTTGGGATCGGCAAGTTTGAAATCTTTTTACAAAGAATCTCTTTAGCAAGCTTTAAATTCTTTGCATACTCAATGCGCGAAGATTCTGTATGCGCTTCGTCACTCCATGCAACACTTGCAGCCTTTTGCAATGGCAAGGGAGAAGCACAACCTATATAGGTGCGGTATTGCATATATGCTTTTAAAACTTCAGAATCTCCGGCAATAAAGCCACTTCTAAGTCCGGGCGCACTAGAACGTTTAGAAATGGAATTTAAACTTAAGATATTTCTAAAATGTGTATTTCCCACTGCAACACTAGCTTCTAGAATAGAAGTGGGCTTTTCACTGCTATAAATCTCACTATAACACTCATCATTTAAAAGCAAAAAGTCAAATTCTAATGCATTTTTGACCCACTGCTTTAGTGCTTCAAGGGACATTGTCGCGCCTGTTGGATTATTTGGCGAGTTTAAAATCACTAAATCACACTTTTGCATCTGCTCTTTTGTTAGGCTTGGCATAAAGTTGTTTTCTTGTGTTAAATTCATATAAATTGTTTTTGCTCTTGAGGCAATGCTAGCACCCTCATAAATTTGATAAAACGGGTTTGGGTGGGCGATTACTGGGGATTTTTTGTCAAACAAATAAAACTGCGGAAAATTAAAGAGCACTTCACGTGTGCCAAAAGTTGGGATTAACATTGTAGTGTCTAAATCTACATTAAAACGACGTTTTACAAAGCCTAGCATTGCCTGCTTAAGATAGTCTTCGCCAGTGGTTTTTGGGTATTTATTGAGCAAATCTACACTTTCTTTTAAAGCATTGCAAATACTTCTAGGAGTGGGGAATTGTGGCTCACCAATAGTAAGCGTAATGCGTCCTGCTTTTATAGGAATATCTTTAATAAGTGCTTGAAGTTTTTCAAAAGGATAGGGTTGAAAGTCCATTATCTTTTTCCTTTTGTGGATTTTTTATTGAAATCTTTTTTTGATTCTTTAGTAGATTTACCATTTTGTTGTTTTTTAATCTCTTTAGTGGATTTTTTATTCTTAAAATCTTGTTTGCTACCCCTATAATCACGTTCATTTTTACCCCTGCTCCTAGAGTGATTTTTATTCGCACTTTTATCCCTTTCTCTTGAGCCTTGTTTGCTATCCTTTTTTTCTTTATTCCTATTGCTATCAAGCTGAAATTGGAACGCATTTAAATCTTTTTTATTTAAACCAATTTTATTTGGTCCTAACACCTTAGATTCTTGAAGCACCATTGAGAGTAACTTACAAACAAGCTGTGTCATATCCGCATTGCCGCGAATCTGTTCATACACACGCAATGCATCATCACTAATTGTGTGCTTTAAGATTTTTTCTAAAATGCTAGAGTCCTTTTTGTCCATTGTGTCTTGTATATTTGGAATCTCATAGAGTTCAATGCTTGCCTTTGTGTTTTCTTTAATACGACGCAATTCCTTAAACTCTAGGGGAGTTGCTAGTGTGATTGCTATACCCTTTTTACCCGCACGCCCAGTTCTACCTATTCTATGCACATAAGATTCTGGATTTAAAGGAATATGAAAGTTAAACACATGGCTAACACCACTAATATCAAGCCCTCTTGCGGCAATGTCTGTGGCTACTAAAATGTCAATGGTAGAATCCTTAAAGGCTTTCATAGATTTCACACGTTCTCTTTGCTCCATATCTCCATGGAGTGCACCAGCTTTAAAACCGCGTAAAAGCAAACGTTCAGAAAGAATATCCGCTTCTTTTTTCATACGTGTAAAAATAATTGCCTTTTGTGGCATTTCACTATCAATCAGTCGCACAATTGCATCTTCACGTTCTTGCTCATTAATAATATAATAACGTTGGGCAATGTCTTGATTAGTCGTATCATCAGGAGTTACTTTAATCAACTTTGGATTGTTTAAAATCTTTTGGGCTAAATGTTTAATTGGTGTTGGCATTGTCGCAGAAAACAACAACGTCTGTCTATCATCAGATAAATAAGTAAAAATCTCTTCAATATCATCTAAAAAGCCCATATCTAGCATTTCGTCAGATTCATCAAGAACTACAACACTTGGACAGAAGTTTTTTAAACGTTCATTACGCAAATGATCTAGTAGGCGTCCGGGGGTTGCAATGATAACTTGTGGTTTTTTTTCTAAGAGTTCAATTTGTCGTTTTATAGGTTGTCCGCCAAAGAGAGAAATGGTTTTAACTCTATTGTATTTGCCAAGCTTAAAAATCTCATCACTCACTTGCATTGCAAGCTCACGCGTTGGCGTAACAATTAGCACTTCAATACTGCCATCATTTTTAAGATTATTAATTAATGGGAGTCCGAAAGCAGCGGTTTTTCCCGTTCCTGTCTGGGCTTGTGCAATAACATCAAGTCCGTCTAAAATAATTGGAATTGCTTCCTTTTGAATTGGGCTAGGTTCGGTAAAACCCGCCTCCCTAATCCCTCTTAGCACACTCTTTTTAAAACCAAAACTCTCAAAACTTTCCCTAATATCCCATGCACTCGCGTCTATTTGCTTTTTCATAATTTCCTTTTTGTTTTCTTTTTAGATGTATTCTAAAGTTAAGCCGTGATTATAACACTAAAACTAATTAAATTTACTCTACAAAGCCAAAACGATTCTCTTTAACAGAGTTTGACAAAAGCGCAAATTTCGTATTTTCATTTATTTTTAATGCCTTTGTTTCTCTTATTAGCTCATTTGGGCTTTTCCATAGGTTTTCCGGATCAATATAAATGCGATCAAAACAGATTTCATTAACCATTGCAAAATAAATTGTATTTTTATAAGCAGTTTTAACAACATTAAATTTATTTTGACTTAAGATTTTTATCTTTATCTCTGTTGCACGTTTCTCATTCGTAGTAATAATTAAAAAATGTTTTCTATGTTTTTTACATAATTTATCAACATAACGATACATTAAAGCATCTTTTTCATTCAAGTGATCTTTGTTTAAATGTTCCATATACTGCTCTACAAAATAGATAATATTTGGGACACGATCGTTTTCAGGAATTTTAAAAAAACCTTTAGAAAACGCAACAGACTTCATAACTTTATGATAAATTTTATTATCTAAAATTGTAATACAAATATCTAATCCACTTTTGACTTTTTTATAAATTCGCATATAAATTTTTTGATAAAGTTCAGAAAAAGAATTCAAATAATGCGTTTCAAATTTCTCTTTCATATCCGTCAAACGCGTAAAAAGCTCACTATAATATTTCTCTGTTTTTAGCATTTCCTCTAATTCTTTTTTTGCTTTATCTAATTTTTGTGTGTTTTTATCTAAATCCAAGCCAGATTGAATTCTCCTCTCAAATAACAAAATATCGCTTCTTAGTGCATTAGTGCGCTTTTGTGCTAAGCTTTGACTATCTTTTGCGTTACTAACTGCTACAACCAAGGCTTGGTAATGGCACTGCTTTGATAAAAAAGAGTCTTGAAAGATTTGTTTTAAATTCGCATTATTATAACGTGAAAAATCCAAAAAAGCAGATTCTAAGCGCATCACAACGCTTAATTCTTCAATAAAATCGTCCTTTACTATGGTTTTATCATTAAAAAGTAAATTATCTAATGCCTTTACTCCAAAACGTTTTAAATGCGTATAATCAAACAAAATTTCATCTTCAGATACAGGCAAATCGTTAAGAAAAGAAATTGCTAAAAACTCTTGATGGAAATAGTTTTTAACAGCTTCAACAAGCTTAATAGTCAGTGGAATTTCTGTAATTTTAGCATAATCTGTGCTTTTATAAATCTTTTGCACAATTGCATCACGAGCATTGCTTTGAAGCGTGAGTAGCTCTTCATCCGTATCATGTCGCCAAAAATCCGCCTCACTAATCATCGTATTGCCACCAAACTCTTGAAACTTTGAGACCTTACAATCTGTAATTTGATGCATTTCATTACAGCGGAACTCTACATACATTCCAACCATTGGCATTACTTTTTTATCATGCCAAGTTTCTTTATTAAAATCAAAAAGCATTTTTGATGCGTTAATCACCGCACCCTTGCCATTACTATTGAGATAGCGCACTATTCTTCCATGCATTGATTCTGCCTTTGATACATTGATGTATAAACCTCTTGCATATGCGTTTGCAACTCTTCAAACCAATTTGGATTCTCTGGAATAAAAGATTCTAGATACTGCACACTAAATGGTGAGTTTTCAAATTCTAGCTTTTCAAAGTTAAAACTCTTGCGTGTGCCACAAAACACCACAGGTTGCACCTTTAGTTTAAAATGCTCTACTAAAAACTTCGCACCACTTTTAAAAGGAAGCAGTTTTTCTGTCCCTTTTGAACGTGTGCCTTCTGGAAAGATACAAAGTATTCGCCCACTCTCTAACCTATCTTTTGCTTCTTTTAATAAAAACACTAGCTCTCTTTTACTTTCACGATTAATTAAAATCATTTTAGGTGCTTTGAGTGCGTGTCCATAGAGAAACACCTTGCCCAACTCTTTTTTTGCGATCCAACATAAATTATTAGGATGCACTGCTTCAAAATACATTACATCCATAAAACTTTGGTGGTTCATTATCAAAATCTGCGCGGTTGGATCAAGCTTACCCTCCGCACTGACTCTAACCCTAAACAAGCAAAAAAACACAGCAGCAATGCTTTTACGGATTTTGCGATGAAAGACGTTAAACGCATACATTAGCACAATACCAAAAGGTATTACAAACAAAATATAAAGCAATGCACTATATGCCCTAATTTTGGATATCATCTTTTTTTATCCACCCAATGCGTTCATCTTCTAAAATCACTTTATAATAATTATTGCGTGTGCCTAAAATCTCTGCTTGTGTCGCTCCTTGTGTAACTAGAAATATTGTGGAATTAAAAGTAGGTTGGATTCTTAAAGCGACATTAGCCTTTATTGTTACTTCACTTTTTAGCGTTAAAAAATACAACAAAAACATTAGTGCAAAAACAGCAAGCAAGATAAAGATTATTTTGCGTTTATATACATAAAGCCCAAAAAATACGAGCGCAAAGAAAATCATTAAGGAAATTTGAAAAAACTGATAGTTATTCTTTGGTTTAATATCACTCTGTGTGCTAACACGATCTTCACTAGCTATATTTGGAACTTGTAGAGTTTGGTATTTGGAAGTTTGGGTATTAAAATAATCAAAACTTATTGTATTTAGTGTTTTTGGTACAATCACATAATAAAACGCCACAGCCTGTTTATAATCCCCACTTTTACTCTCAATCCCCTGTTGCTCATAGTTTTCAAGCTTAAAATCAAAAAGATTTCCCATTGTGCTTTGAAGCTGAAAAACTGCAAGATTCTGTGTGGAATCATAGCTTGTAATTTTAGTCTCTAAAATCTGTAAATCTTGTGCTAAAACTTGAGAATATGCTCCCTTGCGCTCTAGCTTTATGGCACGCCCAACACTTCCAGCAAGACTCTCACTTACTAGCCCATCAATTGTATGCACACTTACCTTAACGTTAGGAATTGCAAATTGTGATTGCTTGATTTTAAGATAAAAAGTGTTTCTAAGACTGGAATCCTCAGCATTTAACACCCAATCTTGCTTAGGATTCAACACTTCTACGCTGTTTTTCAAAGCAGAATCCTCAAAAATAAATTCTGTATCAATGGTAGAATACTGCGTAAAAACTAACATTTTAAACTCCAAAGCTACCACTTGTTCTACATACAAAATATCCATTAAAGGCGTGAGTGCTTCTAAATAGATATTTTTCACCAAAAAGCTCTTTGAAGCTGTATTGCTTGAAATTGCATTCAAAGTCGGATTGCTAGGTATTAGAGAATCATCTATTGTGGAATCCTGTGTTTTTGGAATCTCTAATGTGTTTTTGGATTCCACATCATCTTCAATAACAACATTAGGAAGTAAGGTTTGTGACGCGGAGTTAGTTTTGGATTCTGTATTTTCTACTATTGTATTTGGAATCCCAAAAGCTTTGGAATCTAAATTTTGCTCTTTTTGATTCTGTGTGTCTTGCACATTTTCTACACTTCTAGGACTTTCTGGAAAAATACGTGTTTCCTCTGCAAATACTACCCCAAAAACACATAAGAATACAAATACAATTCTCATAAAATTTTCAAAAATCCCTCAAGCATTTTTAACCCAACATCTTCTCCTAGCACTTTTTCTATTGCGCGCTCAGGATGTGGCATCAACCCAAAAACATTTCTTTTTGCATTGCAAATTCCTGCAATACTGCGCACAGAACCATTTGGATTTTTTACATACTCAAGCAAAATCTGTCCATTATCCTCAAGGGATTTTAATCCCACTTCATCAATATAATAGTTTCCATCTGCATGTGCAATTGGAATCTTAATTGTGTCTCCATTTTGAAATTTTTCCAAAAAAATATTTGAATTATTTATAACTTTTAAATAGCAATTTTTAGAAATAAAATGTAAATTTGTATTACGTTTCATCGCACCCGGGAGCAATCCGCTCTCAAGTAAAATTTGAAATCCATTACAGATTCCAAGCACATATCCGCCAGCATTTGCAAAAGCAATAACCGATTGCATAATCGGAGAAAACCTAGCAATTGCTCCACTACGCAAATAATCTCCATAGCTAAATCCACCAGGAATGACAACAAGACGAGTCTCCTTTGGAAGTTCCGTATCTTTATGCCATACAATCTTTGTTTTTACGCCTAACAGAGAAAAGGCATATTCCATATCATATTCGCAATTTGTGCCTAAAAACTGAAGGATTGCAACCATTGCTACATCTTTATTTGGTAATTTTCAATCACAGTGTTTGCAAGAAGCATTTCACACATAGATTCCACTTCTTTTTTTACCGCTTCTTTGTCGTCATTATTAATCTCTAATGTAATAACTTTACCTACTTTTACACCATCAACACCCTTAAACCCTAGAGATTCTAATGCATGGTGAATCGCCTTACCTTGTGGGTCTAAAACCCCTTCTTTTAACCCAACAATCACTTCTATTTTCATTACTTGCCTTTAGCTTAAGATTCTTTTTAAAATCTCTTCATATGCCATTTTGACATTGCCCAAATCTTGTCTAAAGCGATCTTTATCCAACTTTTCTTTTGTATCTTTATCCCAAAACCTGCAAGAATCTGGTGTAATTTCATCAGCAAGTAAGATATTTCCATCTTTATCCACACCAAACTCAAGTTTAAAATCCACTAAAATAAGATTTCTTTTATCAAAGAATTCACGCAATACAGCATTGACTTCACGTCCAATTTTGCGTAACATATCTAGTGATTCCACAGATTTTACACAATTTAGAATTAATGCGTGTTCATCATTAATCAAAGGGTCCCCTAATGCATCATCTTTATAATAAAACTCCACAAGACTAAAAGGCAATAGCTCTCCCTCTTTAAGCCCCAAACGCTTACTTAAAGATCCTGTTGCAACATTACGTACAACCACTTCAATAGGAATAATCTTTACAAGCTTACAAAGCATTAAATTGTCCGCTAAAGTCTCTACATAATGTGTTTGGATTGCATTTTTTTCCAAGAGTTTAAAAATTTCTGTGGAGATTTTGCAATTTAAAATTCCTTTACCCTGTTCACTCCCTTTCTTCTCCGCGTTAAATGCGGTTAGGTCATCTTTAAATTCAGAAATCACAAGATTTTCATTCTCTGTCTTATAAAGCTTCTTTCCCTTTCCCTCATAGAACATTTCTTTTTGTGTTACCTGCATTTTTATTCCTTATAAAACTTTAAAGACTTTTAAAACATCAATCGCACTTTTTAGCTGAATATCCTCTAGGACTTGCTTTTGTGTGATTATGTTTTTTGAATCGCTTTGTTTTTTTTCTTTTTTATCCACTTTAGCTAACTCGCCCTCTAAATGCTTTTGCAAATCTGCTTCTTTAATGCTAAAGCCACTATTTTCATCTGGAACTGCACCGGGTGCAACTTCAATATCTGGTGTTACACCTACTGCTTGGATTGTGCGCCCACTTGGCAAATAGTAGCGGGCAATGGTTAAACGCAATGCTTCTTTTTTCTCTGTTGGCAATATCACTTGCACACTTCCTTTTCCAAATGTCCCCTCACCGACTAGCACACCGCGCTTATTATCCTGAATTGCCCCTGCGACAATCTCACTAGCACTTGCACTTCCATTATTAATTAACACCACAAGCGGAATCGTAGCATAAGGAGTATTGTTTGTTGCACGATACACGATATTTTCATCTTTGATTCTTCCTTTTTGAGATACAATAATACCCTCTTTAATAAATAAATCACTCAAACCCACTGCTTGATTTAAAAGTCCTCCAGGATTATTGCGTAAATCTAATACAATTCCATCAATTTTTTTGTATTTTTTTAGTTCTTCATTAACGCGTTGTGTTATATTTTTATCAAAAGAAGTTACACGCAAATACACATAATTTGTATCCATAATTCCCTTAGAATACACAGATTCTACTTTAATATTATCACGTACAATGTCAAAAACCAGCGGTTTTGGCTCATTTTTACGCACAATTGTTAAACTAACTTTCGTTTTTGGCTCACCACGCATTCTATTAACAGCATCATCAATGCTCATACTAAGTGTGCTTTCATCATTAATCTTTAGGATAATATCCCCACTCTTCAGCCCTGCTTTATCACCCGGTGTGCCTTCAATTGGCGCAATAATAGTAAGTGCATTATCTTTTAAAGAAATCGTGATTCCAACACCGCCAAATTGCCCATCAGTTTGGATTTTTAAATCCTCAAACTTCTTCTCATCTAAATACGCCGAGTGCGCATCAAGATTTGAGAGCATTCCATCAATTGCTTTATCTACAATCTCATTGAGCGTTAGCTCATCTACATAATATTTCTCTACTGTGCCAATAACCTTACGTAATTTATTATATGCATCAAGGCGAGATTCTTCCTGTGCAAGAACAAAACTTTGCAAACCAATCAAAGCTACACTAACAAGCCAAAATACTTTATTTAAGCCTAGTCTATTCATCATTACAACCTAATGTTTTAAAATCTTAGGATTTTAACGCAATGTTGATAAAATAAAAATTATTTTTTATAATGCAAATGGATATACAATTGCAAAACCTCTAAACTAGCAGGTGTTACACCGCTAATCTCACTTGCCTCAAACAAACTTTTAGGATTAAATTTCTTAAGCTTTTCAATCACTTCCAAGCTAAGACCAGGAATCCTATCAAATACAAAACCTTCTGGAATTGTAATACTTAGCATTTTATCCATATTCTCAATCATGCTCTGCTGTTTTTGGATATAGTTAAAATATTTTGCCTCCACTAAAATCTCCCCTAATGCACGCTCTGAATAGCCTGTAAATGGGCAAGGTTGAATTTCTTGAATTTTTAAAAGCTTGTGCAAATCAAAACTACGACGTCCAACAATTGTTCCCCAATGTGTCTTATCACTGATTTTCTCTTCGCAAATGGAATTTAGAAATTCTAGCACTTCAGCACTCGGTGTTACCACCGTGTTTTTAAGCCAATCCAAACCCTCATTAATCGCTATTTTGTCTTTTTGAAGTTCTTGATACTCTTCTTCCTCCATTAATCCTAAGCGATACGCAAGCTCACCTAATCTAAAAATTGCATTTCCCTCACGCAAAAGTAATCTGTATTCTGCTCTTGAACTAAACATTCTATAAGGTTCTTTTGTGCCTTTTGTTACCAAATCATCAACCATTACACCAATATAAGCTTCATTACGTTTTAGTGTTATTTGTTCCTTGCCTTGCGCACTAAGTGCTGCATTAATTCCAGCAAAAATCCCTTGCGCACCTGCTTCCTCATAACCTGTTGTGCCATTAATCTGTCCTGCACAATAAAGATTTTTAATTTTCTTGGTTTCTAATGTGTGTTTTAATTCTGTTGGGTTAATATAATCATACTCAATCGCATAACCATAACGCACAATCTCGGCATTTTCTAAGCCTTCAATGCTACGAATCATTGCTTCTTGCACATCAAAAGGCAAGGAACTTGTTAATCCATTAATGTAATACTCGTTTGCTTCTAGAGTTTGAGGTTCTAAAAACAGCTGATGACGCTCTTTATCACCAAAGCGATTAACCTTATCTTCAATACTTGGACAATATCTTGGACCAATGCCTTCAATCTGCCCGGTAAACATTGGCGCACGATGAAAATTCTCGCGAATAATTGCATGTGTTTTAGCATTTGTATAAGTTACATAACAAGGGAGTTGCACTGGATTAAAGGGATTGTCTCCAAGCTCTTTTTGTGTTTTCTTGCTAAAAAAGGGTGCTGGTAAGTCCCCATAATGCTTCTCTAAAATCTCAAAATTAATACTACTTGCCTTAATGCGTGCGCAAGTCCCAGTCTTTAATCGCCCTACATCAAAGCCCAAAGCACGGAGATTCTCACCAAGTTCCATTGCTGGTGGCTCTCCAACGCGCCCATTGCTTGAAGTATTTTCACCAATGTGGATTTTCCCACGCAAGAATGTCCCTGTTGTTAGCACCACTTTTTTAGCGTGATATACCTTGCCGATGGCTGTTTTCACTCCTACCACAAAATCATTTTCTAACGCTAAAGAT
Organism: Helicobacter turcicus; assembly: GCF_019711685.1. Taxonomy (GTDB): domain Bacteria; phylum Campylobacterota; class Campylobacteria; order Campylobacterales; family Helicobacteraceae; genus Helicobacter_D; species Helicobacter_D turcicus. The sequence continues at coordinate 13,226 of NZ_JAIGYQ010000002.1, read as the reverse complement.
TCCACAATTTGCTGGGAAATTTCTAGATTTTTTGTGTGGTAGCAAAGATTGCGTGCAATGATTTTGTAACGATCCATATCAATTTGTGCGCGTGTTCCACGCACTGCAGGACCTTTTGAAGCATTTAACACTCTAAATTGGATTCCGCTTTTATCAGCGAGATAGCCCATTACGCCACCTAGTGCGTCAATTTCTTTTACCAAATGCCCCTTGCCAAGTCCGCCAACGGCAGGATTGCAACTTGCTGCACCAATTTGCTCAACAAGCATTGTCAAAAGCAAGGTTTTACAACCCATTTTAGCAGCCACTACAGAGGCTTCAATTCCTGCGTGTCCGCCCCCAATGACAATCACATCATATTCCATTTTAGCCCTTAAAAACTCTAAAATTTCGCGCACATTATACTAAAAATACGTCCCTAAAAATCTAACTCTTGGGTTAGGTTTTTAAACTTAATATCCTCTAATTGCTTCTTAATATGCTTATTCTCCTCACTTAGCGAACCAATTTGCGCTTGTAATTGGATAATATTGCGACTTGCATAATAAATATTATTACGGATATAAATTTTTGGAATAAAAAGCACAAGAACCAGTGCCATCACACCAAAAGTGATTAATACCATCTTAAAAGGAATCTCTTTTGCATTTAAATCTATATCCCTTAGCACCGCTTCACGCTCATCCATATTTAAGCTTACAGATTTTGGTGCTTGTGGATTTTGTGATTCTAAATCTTGCAGATTTGGATTCTGCCTAAGCATGCGCAAATGCTCACCCTCTAAAATCAAATCATCTAGAAGCAAGAAATCTTCTTTTTGAAAATCTGTTTTAATATCCTTATTATAAAAATTTTTTTGTGGATTTTCTTTCAGATTTTCTTGTAAGCGCAAATCCTCTTCTATTGGACTTTCAAAAATAGAATTAGAAATAGGATTTTCTGTAATTTTTAAATTTTGCAAAAAATCTTGTGATTCTTGTTCTGCATTCTCTAATGCAGAATCGTTTTTTTGATTTTGATAGCGCTCTTCTAAAAAGTCTAAATTTTGCTCTAAAATACCATTGTCCTTTTTAAACAGGCGCTCAAACAGACTAGGTTTAGGAATCTTATCTTTTTTTTCTAGGCGCAAATCCTCATAAGATTCCACAACTATCTCCCAAATTCAAAGCTTCTTAACTTCGCACTACGTGAGCGTGGATTACTTTTTAACTCACTTTTATTTGCAATTAATGGCTTTTTATAAAGATTTTGACCCTTTTTATATCCACCTCCACAAATACAGCGCATAACATTAACATCACAAATACAATCCCTCTCCCACTTTCTAAACTCCTGCTTTACAATTCTATCTTCAAGCGAATGAAAAGTAATAATACTAACCCTTGCACCCTTGCTTAAAGGATTTTTACTCAAAGTTGCTAATAAACGTTCCAACTCTCCTAACTCATCATTAACCGCAATTCTCAAAGCCTGAAAAGCTTGTGTTGCAGGGTGAATTTTAGGATGCTTAAAATGCTTCGCAATAAGTGTGCTTAGTGCCTTAGCACTAGTAAATTTTTCAACTTTGCGCTTTTCTATAATAAGCCGTGCAAGTTTTTTATACTCCCTAATTTCGCCAAAATCCCTAAAAATGTGCTCCAACTCTCCTAGATTATAGCTATTTACGATCTCTTTAGCACTATTTTGTCGTGATTTATCCATTCGCATATCAAGTATGGGAGAATCAAAACAAAATCCCCGCTCTTTGTCGTCAAACTGCATTGAAGAAACCCCAATATCTGCTAAGATTCCAACAATATTTGACGCAAACTCTTTGTCGCTTAATACTTCGCCTACAACTGCACTATAACGTCCCATTCTATGAGAAAATCTTGCTCCAAATGCACGCAAACGCTTCGTGGAAAAATCTAATGCATCTTTGTCCTGGTCAATGCCGATGATTTCTAAGCTAGGATAACGTTCTAAGAGAGCAAACGTATGCCCTCCAAAACCTAGTGTGCAATCAAGCAAGATTCCACCTTTTGCAATTCTAGGCGTATCAAAGGAATCCAAAACCTGCTCTAGCAAAACAGGAATATGTGGAATCTCCATAACCTTCTACTCTTTTGCACGAGTGATATTTGCGCCAAGTATTGCAAATTTTGCTTCCAAGTCCTCATAACCACGATCTAAGTGATAAATACGGTGGATTCTAGTCTCGCCTTTTGCAACAAGAGCTGCAAGCACAAGCGCACTTGAAGCACGCAAATCCGTTGCCATCACATCTGCACCAATTAACGCACTTGCGCCATTAATAGTTGCAGTATTCCCGCGCAGACTAATGTTTGCTCCCATTCTTTGTAGCTCACTAACATGCATAAAACGATTTTCAAATAAGCGCTCTTCAATAATGCTACTCCCATTACATTGTGTTGCTAGTGCCATAAACTGCGCTTGCATATCTGTTGGAAATCCCGGATATTCTGCTGTTGATAATGCAAAAGCATTACGTTTAAGAGCGGGATAAATAGTAATGGAATCTTGATTATAAGTAAGCTTAAAGCCAATTTCTTCAAGCTTTGCAATCACAGCACCTAAATGGCTTGCATTCACGCAGTGCAAAGTAATTTGTGAGTTTGTCATTGCTCCAGCACACAAGTATGTCCCAGCCTCAATACGATCGGGAATCACGCTAATTGCGCTTGGCAATGCCAATCCCTCTCTACTTGTCCCAAAAATGCTAATCGTATCACTTCCAATCCCATCAATCTCGACACCACTATCACGCAAAATCTCACAAAGCTGCACCACTTCAGGCTCTTTTGCAGCATGCATAATAGTGGTCTTACCCTTTGCCATCGCCGCAGCCATTAAGATATTTTCTGTTCCTGTAACAGTAATCTTATCAAAATTTATCACCGCTCCTTTTAAGCCATCTTTAGCACTAGCGATGATATAACCTCCCTCAATACGAATCTCTGCTCCCATTTTTTCTAGTGCTTTAATGTGTAAATCCACAGGACGAGCACCAATAGCACAGCCCCCGGGCAAACTCACGGCGCAATACCCAAACCTTCCAAGAAGCGGACCTAGCACTAAAATTGAAGCACGCATCTTACGCACAATATCATAAGTAGCTTTTGTGCTATTTTGCTCTGCAACATCAACATTTACAATATGTTTATCAAAACGTTCTACACAACAACCTAACCTTCTTAAAAGCTCAAAAAAAGTTTCAATATCCACAACATCAGGAAGATTTTGCAGACTCACTGGATTTTTTGAAAGTAGCGTTAGGGCAATAAGTGGTAGCGCAGAGTTTTTCGCCCCAGCAATATTAATTGCCCCATTTAAGCGCACACCACCTTGCAATGCTAGATAATCCACTTCATTCTCCTTTGAACAATTTTTATTCTATTAAGAATCCTCTTATGCAAGACTATTTCTTGCCTTTGCGCTCTTCACGATTCTTAAGTGCCGAGCCAATCACTGTTTCAATCTCTTTTTTATAATTTGGATTTGCATCAACAAAAATTTCTCTGTAACGTACAACACTATCAATATCCATATTTACACATTTTGAAAATGCAGTAATAAAGTCAATGCAACTTTGATACTCCTTACTATCCTTGCTTGTATTACCAAAATGCATAAAATGTTCATTAAAAGCATTTAATGCCTCTTCTAACAAACTAGAATCGGATTTTTCATCTTCAAAAATTGAGATTAAATAATCAATGTTTTTAAACTGCTGTTCCCGTCCCCTAAGTTCCTCTAAATATGCTTGTATGCGTTCATAAACGATGAACACCATAGTGAGTAAGAAAAACGGAAACATCAAAAAACTAATAAATAAAAAAACAAAAAGGTGAAAAGTAAGATTATACATTAGTGCATTTCGCCTTTTAGGAATTTCTCATAGAAAACATCTGTTGCTTGCACAAAACCATCTACACTTCCACAATCATAGCGCACACCTTTAAATTTATAGGCTAGCACCATTCCTTTTTTGCATTGTTCTAAAAGAGCATCAGTGATTTGAATCTCACCATTTTTACCCGGTTGCGTATGACGTAAAATCTCAAAAATATCAGGAGTTAGGATATAGCGCCCAATAATTGCAAGATTACTTGGTGCTTTATCTTTTGAGGGCTTTTCAATCATGTTATCCACCACAAAGACATTTTCATCCATAACACGTCCAGCAATCACGCCATACTTACTCACCTCATCCATATCTACTTCTTCTACTGCCACAATAGAACAGCGATATTTCTCATAGATTTTGCACATTTGACTAAGCACACCAAGCTCTGCATTATCGCATAAATCATCACTTAATACCACCGCAAAAGGCTCATTACCAACAAGCGGCTCACCACATAAAATTGCGTGTCCTAATCCTTTCATTTCCATTTGACGCGTATAAGAAAAGCTACAAGTCTCTAAAATATGACGAATATCCTTTAAATACTTCTCTTTACTTGTGCCTTTAATTTGACTCTCTAGCTCATAACTAATATCAAAATGATCCTCTAAGGCACGTTTTCCTCGTCCTGTAACAATTGCCATATTATAAATCCCAGCCTCCATAGCCTCTTCTACGCCATATTGAATAAGCGGTTTATTAACAATAGGCAGCATCTCCTTTGGCATTGCCTTTGTTGCTGGTAAAAAGCGTGTCCCATAACCCGCTGCTGGAAATAAACATTTTTTAATCACTTGCACTCCTTATAACAATTCCCACAAATTACTTTTATACAATGCGTAAAAATGTGCTGCTGTGCGCGGATTGCGCGAACCTTTTTGGGTGGCATACTGCATCGCCTTTTGACAAATTCTTTCCCATTCTTGCGGTAATTGCACATTATTTTCTAGAAAATAACCTTTTAATACTTCTAAATATTCCCTGCTTCCTTGTGTATAAAAGCCAATACACAAAGGAAATCTATCACTCAATGCAATCTTATCTTCATTTCCCTCATAGCCAAAAATCTCATTTTCATCGTGAAATTCTGGAAGCAAATGACGTCTATTACTTGTCGCATAGATTCTAATATTTTTTGGTAGAGTTTCTAAACTACCCTCTAACACACTCTTTAAACCCTTGTAATTCTCATTTTGCTCAAAGCTTAAATCATCGCAAAAAATAATAAACCAATAGGGTTTCTCCCTTAGAATATCAAAAACTTCTGGCAAAATCTCTAAATCCTCTTTATCCACTTGTAAAACCCTTAACCCTTCAGGTGCATATCTTAAAAGCAGTGCTTTTACAAGTGAGCTTTTTCCGCTTCCTCTTGCCCCCCACAATAAAACATTAACACCTAAATTTTGCTGCAAAAAGGATTCTGTATTTGTACATAAAAGCTGGGTTTCCTTTTGCACTCCCACAAAGGATTCCAAACTTTTAGCCTCTACATTTGTAATCCCATGGATATACCCACTCTTGCGATAAATCCCAGCAATGCAGTTTTCTAAATCCCACTGCAAATTAGGCATTATCAGCCTTTTTCATTTTTGTACGTTTTACTACGAGCTTTGGAGATTTTTGAGCGGTTTTAGTAGCTATTTTTATTTTGGATTCTTTCTTTTTTCTAGAAGTGTTTTTAGATTCCATACTTTTAGGCAAAAACTTATGTGTCAATTTATCTTTGATAAAAGCGAAACTCACCACACCACCTTTGCTTAAATCCCCAAAAAGCATCGCATCACTAAGAATATTTTTAATCTCTTTTTGAATCACTAAAGCTAGTGGTCTAGCACCAAGCTCTGCATTAAATCCAATTTTTGCTAAATACTCTTTTGCACTTTTTTCTAAAATAACTTCCACCCCTTTTGGTGCAATCTGTGCATTTAAATCTGCAATATTTTTATCCACAATTTTTAGAATCTCTTCATGGGATAGAGGATTAAAGGCGACAATTGCATCAAGGCGGTTCCTAAATTCTGGCGAAAAATAATCTTTAATAGCACTAGAAAAGCGCAAATTTGTATCTTGCTTAAAGCCTAACACCGGCATTTCCTTAGAACCCACATTAGAAGTTAGAATCAAAATCACTGATGAGAAATCCACACTTTCGCCATTATTATCTGTTAGCTTTCCATAATCCATAACTTGCAAAAAGACATTAAGCACATCAGGATGCGCTTTTTCCACTTCATCTAGAAGCAATAAAGTATGGGGGCTCTTCTTAATCATCTCCGTTAAGATTCCACCTTTTTCATAGCCTACATAGCCTGCTGCTGCGCCGATTAATTGTGAGCTTGAAATTTTTTCCATATACTCACTCATATCAAGACGTTCAAAGTTGATATTAAGCGCCCTTGCAATCTCTTTTGCAAGTTCAGTTTTCCCAACACCACTAGGACCACTAAATAAAAATGAACCAATAGGTTTATTAGGTGCACCAAGTCCAGCTTTATTGCGTTTTAGCGCACTTACAACTTCTCCAATCGCATCATCTTGACCAAAGATTCTACTCTTTAAATACTTCTGAAGATTTTTTAACACACTTTTATCGTCTTTTGTTGCTTCAATTTCTGGAATCTTTGCCATTGTAGCAATCATTTTTTTAATACTTTGCAAACTGATTTTTCCACTTTTCCCATCTAACTTATAACTTGCACCAACTTCATCTAAAACATCAATAGCTTTATCAGGTAAAAATCGCTCATGCAAGTGGCGCATAGACAAATCAACAATAAGTGCGATTGCTTCCCTAGAATAACTAACATTATGGTGTTTTTCATAATACTTTTTTACGCCCTCTAAAATCAAAATGCTCTCTTCACGGCTTGGTTCTTTAACTTCTACTTTAGCAAAACGGCGCGAAAGTGCCTTATCTTTATCCAAAAATGAGCGATACTCTGCATAAGTGCTTGCCCCAATACAACGCAATTTGCCATTACCAAGCATAGGTTTTAGCAAGTTACTAGCATCCATACTGCCACTATTTGTAGCCCCTGCACCAATTAACATATGAATCTCGTCAATAAACAAAACTACATTGCCAAGCTCTAACACTTCATCTGTAAGTGCCTTTATGCGCTTTTCAAAATCCCCTCTGTATTTTGTCCCTGCAACCAATGCACCCATATTTAACATATAAATTTCTGTATTCTCCAAAGGACTTTGCGCGGTAATCATCTTTAGTGCTAACCCTTCAGCAACGGCTGTTTTCCCAACTCCTGGTTCTCCTACTAAAAGCGGATTATTTTTCTTTTTTCTAAGCAATACTTCAAAACAACGCCTAATCTCCGCTTCTCTACCTACAACAGGATCTATTTTCCCCTCTCTTGCCATTTGTGTAAGGTTTGTGCAATAGTTCTCTAGTGCGGATTCTTTTTTCTCTCCATTTCCTTCTTTTATTGTATCTCTTGTGCCTTTATAAGACTCTCCATGAAAACTTGCTTGATTTTCAGTAATGTATTCTAAAATATTTAGACGTGTGATACCTTGTGTGTTTAAAACCTGTGCGCAAAATGCCTTTTCTTCCTCCAAAATTGCCGCAAGCAAATCACTCACCTGCGCTTGTTGGCGCTGCGATCCTTTCACATGTCCTATCATTATCTCAATCACGCGTGTAACAGCTAGTGTCTCTTGTGGCATAACACCATCTTCTTGGTGTTTAGGATAAGATTGTAAAAACTGCTTCAAATACCGCTCTACTTGCCTTTTCATAACTTCCACATTGCCCCCACACTCTTGTAGGGTTTTGATGATTTTTTTATTCTCTAAAAGTGCATGGAAAATATGCTCAAGCGTCAAATACTCATGTCCTTGTTCTTTAGCTTCTTTTTGTGCATTTTGCAAAACAATATTTAATTCTTTACTAATCTCAAACATTTTATATCTCTTATATTTTTTCTAAAATTGCACGCAAGGGATATTGCTTTTCTTTTGCCATTTTGCGCACTTGAGCCACTTTAATCTCAGCAATATCATAAGGATAGATTCCACAAATTCCCTGTCCATTGTGATGAATTTGTAGCATTAAATTAAGGGATTCTTCAAAATTTTTATGAAAAATAATCTGTAAAACTTCCATTACAAATTCTTGCGTGGTATAGTCGTCATTTAGCAAAATCACACGATAGCGGATAGGCTCTTGAATTTTCTCTAGCGTTTCTGTGGCTGGGTCAAATTGTGCATCTTTTGGCAAGATTTTCCTTGAATTTTTAAGATAGCGCGAATTATAACATTTTTTGATAACTTTTCTTTTAATTCGTAGCAAATTCAACAAGCCTCTTACCCTTTATAATTAAAAAATCCTGCTATTTTTAACTTCAAAAAGAGACAAGTCAAATATTAATAGAACCTACATTTAGCAAAGCAAAATAATTCTTTCTCAAAAATACGACCGATTCTAAAAACGCACTTAAACAGCAAAAATCTTACACAAAAAGTAATTTTAATGTAAGACAAAAACACAACAAGAAAGAATTCAAAGAAAACAAAAGTTTAAAATTTAGAGGATTGCGACTTTGCACGCAAAATTGCTTCTTTTATGGCATTTATATAGCTTTTGGATTCTGCTTTATTTTTATATGCAATATCAAACGCTGTGCCATGATCTACTGAAGTGCGAATAATAGGAATATTTAAAGTAATATTAATACTATCTTTAAAATACAAAGTTTTTAGTGGGATTAATCCTTGGTCATGATACATTGCCACATAATAGCGCAAATGTTTGCCAATAAAAGCAGTATCTGGCACAAGAGGACCGATATACACTTCTTTGCCCAAACTTGCATTTGCTAAGCTAATTGCTTCTTTTATAGCATTTTCTTCATTACCTAGAACACCAAAATCCCCAGCATGCGGGTTTAAACCTAACACTCCGCAAGGCGTTTTTAAAACATGTGGGGCAAAGCTTAGCAAAAAACTCATTATGGATTCCGTATTTATAAGAGGCGGAACTTCTTTAAGTGGGATATGATCACTAAATAGCGCAACATAAAGTTTTGGGGAACCTAACATCATAATTGCTTGATTGTTTTCTTTTTTTTCTTTTTTTTCTTTTTGCTCACTTTTTTGAATATACTCTTTTAAAACATCACGCAAAACTTCTGTGTGCCCAGCATAAGGAATCTTAGCTAATTGCCATGCTTTCTTATGGATAGGTAAAGTTACCAATGCTTTTGCTTCCCCCTCTAGTGTTAAATTTAGTGCTTGCAGAAAACTTGCATACGCATACGCTCCACTTTCTCTATTAATTTCTCCGGGGATAATTTTGGGAAGTTTCGCCAAAGGAGGCTTACAAATCCATGACTTTGAAATCTTAAGAGATAACTTTTTAGCCGCACTTCTTAACAAATCTTTATCTACGCAATACACAGGAGTGCAAAGTTTTTTAATTCTCTTATGGTTCTTTAGTAAAATCTCTAATCCCACTCCATTTGGATCCCCAATGCTTATTGCAATTTTCATTTTAATAGCATGCACCTTTTGTGTATAAATCAAAACTTACTTTAGGATTAGGAGAAGGAATTACAAGTTTAAAATCCATTGATTCTTGCTTGTTTAAGGGAGTTTTGTAAATTTTAATGTGTGCATATCTAGGATTTATCTTATATTTTATACGTTGAAGTTTTTTTGAATCCTTTGGAATAAAATTTACTTCTACCACACAACCCCTAAAGTCTAAATATCCAATGTTTTTAAAGCTTCCCTCCACAAAATACACGGCATCATATTGCAAACTCTCATTATGCGTGAGTATAAACTCTGTCTTTTTCAAATACGATTCCATAATCCATTGATAAATAAAAGGCGATGCAGGGATTAACCCCCCACTTAACAAAAACAACACTGCAAAAGGAAAAGTGCGCCCACGTAGCGCAATACCCAATAGAAAAATTAAAAGAATGATTAAAAAAATGCCAATTAATACTAAATAATCTAGCAATGCAAAAAAACGCGAAATATCTAAGAGTTTTAGCAAATATTCCTTTAATCCGTCCATTTACTATGCTCACTCCTGCCTTGCATTTTTCTCATCAATCCCGCTTAATCCAAAACGTCTTAGAATCTCCTGTTTTATTAAATCTGGCGACACATTTTTATATGCTAAACCAACAAGGACGTGATAGAGTAAATCCGCTGCCTCATAGATAATCTCTTTACGTTCATTGTCTTTGATAGCAAACCCCAACTCCGTAGCTTCCTCAACGATTTTCTTAGCAATAGTATTCTCGCCTTTATGATAAAGTTTTGCAGTGTAAGAAGTTTTAGGGTCTGCGCCTTTGCGTTCTAAAAGCGTGTGATATAACGCATCTACTGCCCCATAGATTGCACTAATATTAGAATCTATGGGCTCTATGCTAGAATCTAATTTACTTTCTCTTAAATTTATGGTGTTAAAAAAGCAACTCTTTGCTCCTGTATGGCAAGCTACACCAACTTGCTCCACACCAATAAGAAGGGAATCCTTATCACAATCAAGAGCAATTGTGCGGATTTTTTGCGTGTGCCCACTTTGTTCACCTTTTTTCCAAATACGTCCTTTAGAACGTGAAAAATAATACACAAAACCGCTTTCTAGACTTAGCTCCAAAGCCTCTTTATTCATAAAACCAAGCATTAAAACTTCATGTGTTTGGTAATCTTGTGCAACAGCTGGAATCAACCCACCGCATTTATCCCATAAAATTTGCTCTAAAATTTCTTGCACTTCAACCCTTATTTTTGAATGGAACTTGCACGTTGAGTATCCTTGGAATCTAACCAAATATTTGGTGTTGCTCCCCCTGGTGTTAAGAAAATCTTAGCATCACGATTATTTTGCAATGCTTCATTGAACTTACCTTGCACTTCAATTTGTCGCAATTGTAATAATGGACTATTAAGGCTTTGGCTAATTAAGCGGTTAGCCTTTGCTTGTGCATCTGCTTCAATGATTGTCGCATCTGCAACCCCTTTTGCAAGAGCTGCTTTTTTCTCTGCTTCTTGTTTGGCACGTTCTACTTCGTATCTTGCACGTTCTGCTTCTTGACGCGCAACTTGAACACGTTCAATTTGTTCCTTAATTGCAATTGGCAAAACAATCTCTGTTAGTTGAATTGACACAAGCTCCACAGGGCGATTTTCAAGGTTATTGATATTTTCGCGGAATTTTTGATCAATAAGCGTTGCAATTTCATTACGTTTTGTTGGTAGCTCTTCTGCTGGAAAGCTTCCTACTACATTACGTACGATTTCACGGATTACAGGAGTAATGATTCTCTCTTCCCAATTTTGTCCCCAAGTGGCAATAGTTTGTGGCACACTTAGAGGATCTAAGCGATACTGCACAGCAAGTTCCACAGACACAGACAAACCTCTAGAATCTAGCACACTAATGGCTTGATTTTTCAAGCTTCCCTCATCTCTACTGCGCAAACCTACACCCTCAGAACCTGTAAATTCTGCGATTCTAACCTTTGTATTTACCGCAATAATTTTTTGTATCCCGGGGATAAAGAAATGAATGCCCGGTTGCAGTGGAGCAGGATCAAATTCTCCAGTAGTAATTTTTACTCCAACTTCACCACTATTGATAATTGTAAAAGGTTTCAGCAAGAAAAATAAAATCACAAGGATAATAAGCACATAAATCCCTGCCATTTTCTTTCCATTTGGCATTGTAAAATTTGGAATCTTGGGGGATTGAAATCCACGATTATGATTGGGATTTGGGTTATCATTTCCTTTATTTCCATCAGGGTTATAACCCCTGTTTTTACGTTTTAAATGTTCATTTAAATCAATTGGCATTTGCAAAACCTTTTAGTTAATATAAGTTAGCCATTGTGCATATTTTGGATTCCGTCCTTGAACCACATCAAAATAAGCATTTTGCAATTTTTGCGTGATTTCGCCACGCTTACCACTACCAATAATACGCGCATCAAGCTCTCTAATTGGTGTAACTTCTGCTGCAGTCCCTGTAAAAAATGCTTCATCAGCAATATACACTTCATCACGTGTAATATTACGACGTTCCACTTTGTAGCCAAGATCTTTTGCAATTGTAATCACAGAATCTTGAGTAATGGATTCTAACGCACTATCACTTGGAGGAGTAATAATCACGTCATTGCGCACGATAAAAAAGCACTCTCCACTGCCCTCTGCAATCATTCCATTATCATCTAGTAATAATGCTTCTTCATAACCACATTCAATAGCCTCGTATTTTGCCATTTGTGAGTTTAAGTAATTTCCAGAAGCTTTTGCTTTTCCAAAAAGTGATTTAGCAGAATTCCTAACAATAGATGCTGTTTTTACGCGGATTCCTTTTTCCAACCCTTCATCACCAAGATACGCACCCCACTCCCACGCGATAATCGCCACTCTAACTGGAGCATTCTTATGATACACTCCCATTGCGCCATAACCCAAATAAATCAAAGGACGCAAATAAGTGTTGTTCTTAAAAGCATTATCTCTTAAAAGCTCAATTTGCGCTTTTTCTAGCTCTTCTTGTGTGTAAGGAACATCAATAGCTACAATTTTTGCAGAGTTTAACAAACGTTTTGTGTGATCACTTAAGCGAAAAATTGCCATTCCTTTGTCAGTCTTATAAGCTCTAGTACCTTCAAAAACGCCATTTCCATAGTGTAGTGTATGTGTTAAAATATGGACATTTGCTTCTTTCCAAGGGACTAGCTTTCCGTCCATCCAAATTGATTTTGCTTCATTCATAATAAAACTCCATTATTGTGCGCTTTTATGGATAAATCACCACAAAACAAATTTTTAAATTTTGTTTGTTAAATTTTGTTTGTAGCGCAAAAAGCAAAAATATAACAAAAACTTTCTTAAAAGGCTATTTAAACCTTAAAGGCGGAATCAAAAACGGCACTAAAATAAAAACAACGTTTACTTGTTAGAAATTTGAAGAAATGGTCGGAGTAGCGGGATTTGAACCCACGACCTCACCCACCCCAAGGGTGTGCGCTAGCCAGACTGCGCTATACTCCGAAGAAAAGTTTTAAGAAAGTCCTAATTGTACACAAAAAAGGATTAAAATAAAATACTAAAATTTTATTTTTAAATAGTTAGGACAGATTTTAAGCAATTTGCTTAAAGCAGGAATAATATTTCTTGAAAGTTTCTTTCCTCAAATTAAGAGAGTTCCCCCTTTATTGTTTTTAATGCCTTTATTTGATAAGGTTTTATTTATTTAATAAACATTTAAAGGAGGATATATGTATCAAACTGCATTTTTTAAACACATCAAACACATTTGTTTAAATCACAT
>NZ_JAIGYQ010000019.1 GCF_019711685.1 Helicobacter turcicus | reverse complement strand
TAACACCCCCCTATTTAATCTACCCTTAAGCTTATCTAGATATAATTCCACTTCCTTTTTTGCACTAAATTTTAAATCCCTTAAATTAGCATTTGCGTTTAACGCTTTTTGTTTCTTTTTAAAGGCTTTTATTTAATGTAAAAATGTTCTTTAACTTTATGTATGTAATAACATCAATTAAAGTTAAATGATCTTTGACAACTAAGCAGGAAATAATAAAGAACAATAACTTCTTAAAATTATTTTCTAAATCTTAACAACATAACTCATTTATTACTTTGTAGTTTTATATTGTAATAAGATTCTCTCTTAACTCTTTGGAGAAATATTTAAGCAGAGAATTACATACACTTGTAAAACAAAAGTCTAAACAGAGATTTTGAGATTTTAGGACAAACTTAACCTAATTAAATGGATATGTTTTAGAGGAGAAATGTTTATTAGGAAAGAAAAATCATAGAGATTAGCCTTAAAGGCTATCACATAAGATTTTTAAACGCAAACATTTACCGCTAAACTTAAGAAATTTAAATAAAGCATTATGGAGAGTTTGCTTACTATTATTTTAGTTTGTCAAACTCCCCACTTTTATGGAGAGTTTGATCCTGGCTCAGAGTGAACGCTGGCGGCGTGCCTAATACATGCAAGTCGAACGATGAAGCTTTTAGCTTGCTAAAAGTGGATTAGTGGCGCACGGGTGAGTAATGCATAGATAACATGCCCTTTAGTCTGGGATAGCCACTGGAAACGGTGATTAATACTAGATACTCCCTACGGGGGAAAGAATTTCGCTAAAGGATTGGTCTATGTCCTATCAGCTTGTTGGTGAGGTAATGGCTCACCAAGGCTATGACGGGTATCCGGCCTGAGAGGGTGAACGGACACACTGGAACTGAGACACGGTCCAGACTCCTACGGGAGGCAGCAGTAGGGAATATTGCTCAATGGGGGAAACCCTGAAGCAGCAACGCCGCGTGGAGGATGAAGGTTTTCGGATTGTAAACTCCTTTTGTTAGAGAAGATAATGACGGTATCTAACGAATAAGCACCGGCTAACTCCGTGCCAGCAGCCGCGGTAATACGGAGGGTGCAAGCGTTACTCGGAATCACTGGGCGTAAAGAGCGCGTAGGCGGAGTAGCAAGTCAGATGTGAAATCCTATGGCTTAACCATAGAACTGCATTTGAAACTGCTATTCTAGAGTATGGGAGAGGTAGGTGGAATTCTTGGTGTAGGGGTAAAATCCGTAGAGATCAAGAGGAATACTCATTGCGAAGGCGACCTGCTAGAACATTACTGACGCTGATGCGCGAAAGCGTGGGGAGCAAACAGGATTAGATACCCTGGTAGTCCACGCCCTAAACGATGAATGCTAGTTGTTGTGGAGCTTGTCTCTGCAGTAATGCAGCTAACGCATTAAGCATTCCGCCTGGGGAGTACGGTCGCAAGATTAAAACTCAAAGGAATAGACGGGGACCCGCACAAGCGGTGGAGCATGTGGTTTAATTCGAAGATACGCGAAGAACCTTACCTAGGCTTGACATTGATAGAATCTGCTAGAGATAGCGGAGTGCCACTTTTGTGGAGCTTGAAAACAGGTGCTGCACGGCTGTCGTCAGCTCGTGTCGTGAGATGTTGGGTTAAGTCCCGCAACGAGCGCAACCCTCGTCCTTAGTTGCTAACTATTTAGTAGAGCACTCTAAGGAGACTGCCTTCGCAAGGAGGAGGAAGGTGAGGATGACGTCAAGTCATCATGGCCCTTACGCCTAGGGCTACACACGTGCTACAATGGTATGCACAAAGAGACGCAATACCGCGAGGTGGAGCAAATCTATAAAACATATCTCAGTTCGGATTGTAGTCTGCAACTCGACTACATGAAGCTGGAATCGCTAGTAATCGCAAATCAGCCATGTTGCGGTGAATACGTTCCCGGGTCTTGTACTCACCGCCCGTCACACCATGGGAGTTGTATTCGCCTTAAGTCGGAATGCCAAACTGGCTACCGCCCACGGCGGATGCAGCGACTGGGGTGAAGTCGTAACAAGGTAACCGTAGGTGAACCTGCGGTTGGATCACCTCCTTTCAAGAGAAATAACTAAATATACGTTTATTTAGTTAAAATTGTTCTTTATCCTGCTTAGTTTTCAGAGATCATAAGGCTTTAAGTAGGGGCTTATAGCTCAGGTGGTTAGAGCGCACCCCTGATAAGGGTGAGGTCGGAGGTTCAAGTCCTCCTAAGCCCACCAAACACAATTCTTTTTTATTCTTTAGAAAGAGTTTTCAAAGTTTTTTGGTCATTACCTATTAGGTAATTCTATTCAAAAACTTTTCAACAACTTTCAAAATAATTAAAAAATAATTGCGTTTAAAACTTCAAATAATTGAAGATAGAAATTAGATTCTATGTTTCATTGTTTAAGGGGAATTAGCTCAGCTGGGAGAGCGCCTGCTTTGCACGCAGGAGGTCAGCGGTTCGATCCCGCTATTCTCCACCAAAATGGTATTACAATACAATCTAAGCAAATGCTTTTAAGATTAGAAAAGCAAGATTTGTAACGCATACAGATCATAGGAATTTTAGAGTAAAAAAGAGTTGCAAGGCAAGATTGGATAAAAAAGAATTTATAGACAATCTTTCTGTAATAATGGTTTTAATGTAAGTGTTTCTTTAAAAAACAAAAGAGTATGCATTTCTCTTATTGTTTTTAGTTGTTTTATTCCTTGAAAGAATAAGGAGATACAACTAAAGCATTTACATTAGAATCTTTATTAAAGAGATTCTAAATGTTATTTAACAACACATTGTTCAAGCCTATATAAGTAAATAACTACAATCACGCATATAACCAAAAGATTGTCTAATGTTTGCATTGCATTCATTAAGGCAGTGGCGTTAGAATATAAAGTCAGTTAAGCTTGTGAAGGGCAAATGGTGGATGCCTTGGGTAGTAGAGGCGATGAAGGACGCACTAGACTGCGATAAGCTATGGGGAGCTGTCAAGATGCTTTGATCCATAGATTTCCGAATGGGGCAACCCAATACATAGAAATATGTATTACCTTAAATGGAGCGAACCTAGTGAAGTGAAACATCTCAGTAACTAGAGGAAAAGAAATCAATAGAGATTCTCTTAGTAGCGGCGAGCGAAAGGGGAATAGGGCAAACCAGTAGCTTGCTACTGGGGTTGAGGACTGCAATATCCACTAAAATACATTAATAGAACATTCTGGAAAGGATAGCCACAGAGGGTGATAGTCCCGTATATGAAAATGTATTTTTAGGTAGCAGGATCCAGAGTAGGTCAGGACACGAGAAATCCGGGCTGAAGCAGGGGAGACCACTCTCCAACCCTAAATACTACTACTACACCGATAGCGAACCAGTACCGTGAGGGAAAGGTGAAAAGAACCGCAGTGAGCGGAGTGAAATAGAACCTGAAACCATTTGCCTACAATCATTCAGAGCCCTATGATTTATCAGGGTGATGGACTGCCTTTTGCATAATGATCCTGCGAGTTGTGGTATCTGGCAAGGTTAAACTAATGTGAAGCCGTAGCGAAAGCGAGTCTTAATAGGGCGTTTAGTCAGATGCTGCAGACCCGAAGCTGAGTGATCTATCCATGGCCAAGTTGAAAGTGGGGTAACACCCACCGGAGGACTGAACTCGTACCCATTGAAACGGGTTGGGATGAGCTGTGGATAGGGGTGAAAGGCCAATCAAACTCAGTGATAGCTGGTTCTCTTCGAAATATATTTAGGTATAGCCTCAAGTGATAGCAATAGGGGGTAGAGCTCTGATTGGGCTAGGGCTGCTCACCGCGGTACCAACCCCTGTCAAACTACGAATACCTATTGCCGTATCTTGGGAGTCAGGCGGTGGGTGATAAAATCAATCGTCTAAAGGGGAACAACCCAGACTACCAACTAAGGTCCCAAAGTTCTATTCTAAGTGGAAAATGATGTGAAGTTACTCAGACAACCAGGAGGTTGGCTTAGAAGCAGCCATCCTTTAAAGATAGCGTAACAGCTCACTGGTCTAGTGATTTTGCGCAGAAAATATAACGGGGCTAAGATAGACACCGAAGTTGTAGATTGTGCTGATGCACAGTGGTAGAAGAGCGTTCATATCAGCATTGAAGCCATACCGGTAAGGAGTGGTGGAGCGATGTGAAGTGAGCATGCAGGAATGAGTAGCGATAAAAGTGGTGAGAATCCACTTCGCCGAAAATCTAAGGTTTCCTACGCTATGCTCGTCATCGTAGGGTTAGTCGGGTCCTAAGACAAGTCAGAAATGGGTAGTCGATGGAAAATAGGTTAATATTCCTATACCAACATTAGTGTGCGATGG
This sequence comes from Helicobacter turcicus, assembly GCF_019711685.1. Classification (GTDB taxonomy): domain Bacteria; phylum Campylobacterota; class Campylobacteria; order Campylobacterales; family Helicobacteraceae; genus Helicobacter_D; species Helicobacter_D turcicus. The sequence goes on along the minus strand of NZ_JAIGYQ010000019.1, from coordinate 1,927 downwards.
GGGGACGCATAGGGTCAAGATGAGCTGAGTGATAGAAGTCTCAGTCGAAGGGTGCAAGTAAGAAGATTGGTAAATCCGCTTCCCTTTCCCAAACCCAACAGGCTCTTTGAAGTCTTCGGACGGATAGGAGAATCATTAAGATCGTCGTGCCAAGAAAAGCCTCTAAGTTTAGCTAATGTTGCCCGTACCGCAAACCGACACAGGTAGATGAGATGAGTATTCTAAGGCGCGTGAAAGAACTCTCTTTAAGGAACTCTGCAAACTAACACCGTAAGTTCGCGATAAGGTGTGCCACGAAAGTGGTCTCAGCAAAGAGTCCCTCCCGACTGTTTACCAAAAACACAGCACTTTGCCAACTCGTAAGAGGAAGTATAAGGTGTGACGCCTGCCCGGTGCTCGAAGGTTAAGAGGATTAGTCAGCCGCAAGGTGAAGCTTTGAATTGAAGCCCGAGTAAACGGCGGCCGTAACTATAACGGTCCTAAGGTAGCGAAATTCCTTGTCGGTTAAATACCGACCTGCATGAATGGCGTAACGAGATGGGAGCTGTCTCAAAGAGTGATTCAGTGAAATTGTAGTGGAGGTGAAAATTCCTCCTACCCGCGGCAAGACGGAAAGACCCCGTGGACCTTTACTACAGCTTGGCACTGCCGATGGGAGCATTATGCGCAGCATAGGTGGGAGGCTTTGAAATCTTTACTCCGGTAGAGATGGAGCCATCGTTGAGATACCACCCTTAATGTTTCTGTCTGCTAACTAGCTTGAGTTATCCTCAAGTAGGACAATGCCTGGTGGGTAGTTTGACTGGGGCGGTCGCCTCCTAAAAAGTAACGGAGGCTTGCAAAGGTTGGCTCAAAATGGTTGGAAATCATTTGTAGAGTGTAATGGCATAAGCCAGCCTGACTGTAAGACAAACAAGTCAAGCAGAGACGAAAGTCGGTCATAGTGATCCGGTGATTCTGTGTGGAAGGGTCATCGCTCAAAGGATAAAAGGTACCCCGGGGATAACAGGCTGATCTCCCCCAAGAGCTCACATCGACGGGGAGGTTTGGCACCTCGATGTCGGCTCATCGCATCCTGGGGCTGGAGCAGGTCCCAAGGGTATGGCTGTTCGCCATTTAAAGCGGTACGCGAGCTGGGTTCAGAACGTCGTGAGACAGTTCGGTCCCTATCTGCCGTGGGCGTAGGAAAGTTGAGGAGATCTGTCCCTAGTACGAGAGGACCGGGATGGACATACCACTGGTGTAGCTGTTGTCCTGCTATGGGCATCGCAGCGTAGCTATGTATGGATGTGATAAACGCTGAAAGCATCTAAGCGTGAAGCCAACTCCAAGATGAACTTTCCCTGAAGGTCGCAGGAAGACTACCTGCTTGATAGGGTAGGGGTGTAAGCATAGTAATATGTTTAGCTGACTACTACTAATAGACCGTTTGGCTTAATTGATAAAGACCCACTGCCTTAATGAGTGTAATACCATTAAGAGCAATCAAAAATATGAGATTGTAGATTATATAGGTTTGTATTGTAAGATTACATTGTCATCTTCGTGCTAATAGAGGAGAGGTTCCACCTAGTTCCATTCCGAACCTAGAAGTTAAGCTCTTCTTCGCTGATGATACTGCTCCTTTCAGGAGTGGTAAAGTAGGACGGTGCGGAGATGAGAGTGTAATAGTGTTGGATTGACTGCTTTTATTAAGAATCTTTTTAAATGAAAATTTGTATTGCAAACTTTGTTATTGTCATTAGCTCTTCCTTATGCCCTTAAAAAATGGAATCTTTAATGTATATTCTAAAGATTGGGATAACTAGAATCTTTAAGGCTCTTAATGAAAGATTCTTACTTTATAAAGTCAAAGCCTTGTTTTTACTTCTTAAAAAGCAAAGTATTAACTAAAGGTAAAACGATGCAAACAAAAGAACTTTTAGAA
>NZ_JAIGYQ010000018.1 GCF_019711685.1 Helicobacter turcicus | reverse complement strand
AAGGAGAGCTAGATTGGAGTTATTTTGATGCATTGCAAAGTGCTAAACTAAAAAGAATCCTAAAAGACCCTAAGGAATACTATCAAGACAAATGTCTCCCAAGACCCTTAAGGCTACTCTTTAAAATTCAAAAACCCTTAAAACTTTTCTTAAATTTAATAAAAAATATTATGTCTTTAAAGATAAGCAATAAAATTCAATCTAGGAGTTAAAATGGATAAAATAGCCGTTTCTGTCATAGTGCCTTGTTATAATGTGAAAGATTATGTTTCAAGATGCTTAAAATCCCTTCAAAATCAAAAGTTAAAAGATATTGAAATACTCATTATTAATGATGGCTCAACAGATGACACGGCTGTAGAGATAAAAAAATTCTTAGAACAAAATGAGGATAAAAGGTTTTTATATCTTTCACAAGAAAACGGCGGCTATGGCAGTGCTGTTAATTTGGGAATCAAGCATTCAAAAGGAAAATATATTGCAGTATGCGAACCTGATGATTATGTTGATGAGGATTTTTATAATACCTTGTATGTTGTAGCTGAAGAAAATAATTATGAAGTTGTTTGTTACAATGGCTATTTAGAAAATAGAGAGCATTATAACCATTTATGTATTCAATCCTACACCCCAGAAACTTTAAATGGAAAAATTTCTCGGGCGGATTTACAAAACCGTTTTTTGCATACAAACACAGCCATAACGCTGTGTTTGTATGCAAAAAGTTTTCTTAAGCGCAATCACATCACCTTACCACAAACTTGTAAGGTATATCAAGATGTGCCTTTTGTCGCAAAGGTTTTTTCAACTTGTGATAAATTAGGTTTAGTTATTGGAGCAAAATATTATTACACAAGAGGAAGGGCTGAGCAAAGTGTGGCAAATCCAGCGAGATTTATAGAAATTATCCCCGCAATTGAAGATTTATTGAGCTTTGTGGAGTCAAATGAAAATAAGCTCAATATTGATAAAAAATACATTTATGGCTACTCTTTAGGACATTTACTAGGAAGATATAAATTAGCTAAAGATATGGATGCTAAGGATACTTTAAGAAAAATATCTAAGTTTTTAAATGCCTTTTTATTGTCAAAAGAAAGCATTACCAATGCTTATATAAAAAATACTCTGCAAAACTTTGGTTTTAATGTTGATAAAATTCATATTGAAGTTCCACGAAATCACTCAATTAACTTTTGGACTTTAAAAGGTATTCGTAATTTTTGCATAAATGCAAATTATGAAGAGCTTTTGTCCTTTTTTTCTTATGAAGTTTTACAATTTCAAAATTTAACTTTTGAACGAAAATTATTAAGTAAATTAGAATCTGATTTAAAATATTTTATGGATATACCAAAGTCTTATATAAATTCACAAGTCATAGAGGTTTTAACAAAACTTCTTAAAAACTACGATGTCAATATTTTAACGACTCATTATCCAAAGCTTCTTGCTTACATTTCCATCATTTTAAAAGATAGCCTAAAAAGTGAATTAACCATTCCTAGCATAAAGCTTAGAGATGATGCTATGGAAATCTTGGAATATTATTATAATCAAACAGCTATCACAATACCTGAGACTCCATTAATTAAATTAAGCAAAACATTGGATTCTTTAATGAATGAAAATGAAACACAATTTTTAAGATACATAGAAAATAAAAGAATTATCGTCGTTGGGAATTCACCCATAGAACTTGGTAAAAATAAAGGAAAAGTAATTGATGGTTTTGACATAGTTATACGTTTTAATAATTTCGTAACTCAAGGTTATGAAGAAGATTATGGAAGCAAGACAAGCATTTGGGGTATTTCACCGAGTTTTGAAACTATCAGTCAAAGAGAAATAAGACATTTTGATTTTATAATTTCTAATGATTCAAGCCAAATGCTTACTAGAGCTCAAAAGGCTCAAATTTTAAAAATAAGCTCACTTGGCATTGCGTTTTTCAGAATAACAACTTGTGAATTTTTAGAACAAACTCATCTTAGAACACTCTCAATGGGGCTTGTTATGATTTTATTTATCCTTAAGCACAAAAAAAGAATAAAAGAACTTTCTTGCGCTGGTTTTAGCTTGGAAGAACAAAAAGACGGCATAAAGCATTATTTCAAAGGAGATCCATCTTATGGCAAAAGGCTTCCTTATCATAATTGGGTAAAAGAGAAAGAAATATTTAATCGCTTAATTTCAAATGAGGAGCTAAAATTATGCTAAAACATTGCATCATATACTCCGTTGATAAAAAATCGTCTTTAAACTTTCAATTACTCAAACAAAAAGAATTAATGATTACTATCATTTTTTCCCAAGAATTTCTTCTTAAAGATTCTGAAGTTTATGTTGAACAATTTGGCAAAGAAATAGTAAAGAAAAGCAAAATAAAGAATATTGAAGAGGGGGAAAACATACCTCTATCATTACATCAGCTCTCACTTATTGATTTTAATCAATTTGATTCTTATCATTTGGTTGGAGATGATAAACAATTTTATTTTTTCACACAGATTATAAACAAGCTGGGATTGGATCGGGTAAAAATTTATTTTTCAAACATTGATGAAAGAGAAAACACTAAAAGCACAGAAAATATTTTGAATATTGAAAATCTAAACAATGCCGAAAAAATCAAAAATTACATCTCCTATATACTTAAAAATACGAAACAAAAAACACAAACTTGTAAAAAGTACCACATTAATACTGATGCTACGATGATTATTGCTAGGGATTGTTTTTCTGCTTTATACATAGAAAACGAACAGATTATAAGTTCTTATTTAGAAGCACCACAGACTAAAATTATAAAATCAAAAAAGCTTAAAAAACTTAAAGAAAAACCATTTTTATTTTTTAAAGATTTTATCATTAATAGAATGCGCAAAATAAAACATAGGTCAAAATAATGCTGACCCATTATATTCACTGCCATCAAAAATATAATCCAAATAAAGGTGGAAGCGTAGGTTATTTATCGTCTTTATTTGATGGATTTGCTCAATATAATCAAAACCAAATAACACCACAAGGCATAAAATGTAAATTTATGTTCCCTAATGAAGATAAAATCAATGATATATTAGAAAAACCAACTGATAACAGATTTATATACACGCAAGATTATAAAATTAAAACATGCACTAAAAATCTACTAAAACAAAGGCAAAACTGGTTTAAAGAGCTTATCCCACAAAGTGAATTTGACAAAATCAAAACAAACGAAATAAGCTCCATTCACATTCACGGAGCTTATAATTTTCTGCCTATATATAATACTCTTGTAAAAAAAGGTATCGAATCAAGAGTAATAAAAATTTTAACTACACACAATCCCTATCAGCCCACAATGGAAGATATGTATCTTACTTGCAAAACGGTGAAATGGCGCAATGATGATAAAGATATGTTTTTTTATTATCTAAACCAAAGAGATAGGTGGGCTTTTACTTTAGCAGATTGCTTATTCTTTCCAAGCGAAGAAAGCCTTGAAGGATATTATAATTTATGGAAAGACTTTAAAGAACTCACCAAAAATAAAAACATATACTTTTGCCCAACAGGCACTAAAACAAAAAATATGTTTCAAGATAAAGATTCCTTAAAAGCCGAGTTAAATATACCAAGTGAAGCAAAAGTCTTTTTGTATCTTGGTCGCTTTATTGATGTAAGGGGTTATGATATTTTAATTAAAGTTGCACAAAAGATTCTAGCCTATAACGATGATATTTATTTTCTTGTTGTCGGAGAAAAAGGAGAACAACCAATTCAATCAAAACAATGGATACAGATTCCATATACTCAAAATCCGCAAGATTTCATCAATATTGCAGACGCTTGTTTGTGTCCAAATAGAGGTTCTCTATTTGATTTGAGTATGATAGAAATTTTATCACTGAAGAAACCTCTAATTTGCTCGTATGTTGGCGGCTACAAATGGCTTGAAAATAAAACAAATGGCATGTTGTATGCACAGAGTGAAAATGTTGATTCTTTTGTAAAAGCCATAGAAAAATTTTTAACACTAAGCGAATATGAAAAAAAGATAATGAGTGAAAACAATTTCAATCTTTATCAAAGGGAACTCACTTTAGAAAAATTTCAAAAAAATTACTGCGAAACAATTGATAAAATTTACCAAGACTTTGGGATAAGTGAAAAAATATACGCTCTATCTTTTTCTGCAAAAGATCATCTTTTTTCTCTTGCAAAAAAAGAAATAAATGCAAATTTTGCACAAACGTCAAAATTTAAAAAACTTAAAAAACTTTTTACAAAGCCTCATTTATTCTTTATAGACTTTTTCAAAAAAAGGTTAAAGAGATGAAAGGCATTTTACTCACTAAAGAAGACATCAAGTTTCCTACTATTGCTTTTAAAGGATATAAAACAAATAGGGTTTATTTAGCCGATGAAATAACAAATTTAAACATATCCATTTTAGGGGACCATAACCTCATTTGGATAGAGGAAAATGTAAAAATTCAAGGAAAACTAAATATTTCTATAAAAGGCGATCACAATACGGTGATAATCAAAAAGGAAACCTTTATTCACAGAAATTTAAATTTGCTTATTTTACCTGGAGGCTTAGGAACTTTAGCAAATAATTGTAAAATTATCGTTAGGGAGAAAAATTTTTTTAATGGTGATGTCCAGTTATTTTGCGGAGAAGAGAATACTTCAATTTCAATAAATGAAGAATGCCTATTTGCAAATAATATAAAACTTATAACTACTGATAATCATAGCATTTTTGACATCACAACAAAACAAAGAATTAATAATGCAGGAAATATAAGCATTGGTAAGCATTGTTGGATTTGTGATGATGTTACTATATTAAACCATTCATTCATCGGAAATAATTGTGTTGTTGGCACAAAGTCTCTTGTTACTTCTTTTGCCAAATCTACCCCCCCCCCCCCGAAAATTGCATTATAGCTGGAATACCAGCAAAAATTGTAAGAAGAGGCATATTATGGGATAGAGAATTAAAGCAAGAGATAGACTAAAGCAAAGGAGAAAAGATTGCAAAAGATAGGAATTATAATACCCATTTACAATACACAAGATTACTTAGAACAATGTCTCAATAGTGTTATAAATCAAACTTACAAAAATCTAGAAATTATTTTAGTTAATGATGGCTCCACAAATAAACAATGCCTTAAAATTGCTATGGAATTTACAAAAAATGATGAAAGAATAACACTCATTGATAAAATAAATGGAGGTCAGAGCACTGCTAGAAATGCTGGAATTGATTTTTTAGAAGGAAAATACAAACTACAATTCGCAGAAAGAGAAAATCAACTTTATGCTTTTAAAATTATGAATTCTAACCCTTTAAAAATTAAAAAAATTTATAAAGGCAAAAAATTTGATGGGATGCATTGCACCCCTCAACTTGAAATTCCACAAATTGATTTTTTGCAATTTTTAGATAGTGATGATTGGTGGGCTTTAGATTGCGTCCAATCCTGTCTTGAGAAAAGTGATATTGTTGATATTATTTGGTATGCTGGTGAGGCTTGGTTTGGAAAAAATAGACTTGATTTTGATAGCAATACGCGAGTCATAAGCAATATCCAATTTTTAGAAAGAATGATAGAAAAAGGCATAAATTATTTTTGGTGTGTAAATTTTGTAATGATTCGCTGGAGACAATTTGAGAAATTAAAGATTAGATTTATCAATCATATAATATATGAAGATCACATTTTTAGCATAATGCTTTTTGCGCAAGTTGAAAAAATTTATGTACTTAGAAAAAGTATTTTTTATTATAGGATAAGACCCAATTCAACTTCTAATCACAATAAAAAAATTGGAAAAGAACAAATTTCACCTTATTTTGAATTTTTGCTTAAAGATTTTCAAAATAATTTTGCTAGAACTAAAGAATATTTTAAAGCTGGAAGTGTTTTAACCTATGTTTCCAATCTAGTTGATTTTATCAAGAATTTTCCCAATAGAACAATAAAATCTTTGCTAAGCGAAGCTTTTTTGGAAAATTACTACCAATGGTCTTTAATTGAATTCTCAAGAATCAATGAAGATCCTTTAAAATTTTCTTCAAAAATTTCAGTTTTTTCTAACAATATAAAAAAAGATGTCATCAAAACTTTTGATAAAGCCTCTAAAGATGAAATTCAACTATGGATAAAACAAGAACTAAAAAATAAATTAACAACAATTAACACTCTCCAAACCCAAATCCAAACCCTAAACAATACTTTAAAAACTCTAAAAAGCCCTACTGCTAAAACCCGCCTTAAATCCCAACTCTCCTACAAACTAGGAGTTGCTTTGATAGAAAACTCTAAAAGTC
>NZ_JAIGYQ010000017.1 GCF_019711685.1 Helicobacter turcicus | reverse complement strand
ATAACTAGAATCTTTAAGGCTCTTAATGAAAGATTCTTACTTTATAAAGTCAAAGCCTTGTTTTTACTTCTTAAAAAGCAAAGTATTAACTAAAGGTAAAACGATGCAAACAAAAGAACTTTTAGAATCACAATAGGCAGAATCTGCGACCCCTACGTGGTGTGAAAAATCAGAAAAAGCAGGAGCAGAAGTGTCTCCTGCCTGATTTTTTACTAGATTAAGCGCAGAGGGAAGGGATTAGATTTTTTTGTGAAAAAGAAAAATGTGGAATCTTGTAAGGTTGGGAAGAATTTGTAACGGAACCTTTAAGAGATTCTATGTTTTGAGATTCTTTGCAAGGCTTAGAATCACAAGGGGAGTTGTCGTATTGAGGCAAAGCCGAAATCTCTGCAAAATACTTTCTTGCACGTTTTTCTAACTCTTCCTTGCTTAAGAGTTTGTTTCTGTAATACTCATATTGTTTGCGTCTGGCTACTAATTCTTTTTCTAATTCTGTAAATTTATCTAAGATTTCAACAATTGCATTTTGCACTTCTAAAGGAGGGAGGGGAATGAGTAAAGATTTTCATTTGGATTGGGTTAATCCGAATCTAGTAATTCCTTGTGCGTGTTTCAAAATTTGTTTTCGTAGATTTTCAGTTTCAAAACAATATCGCAAAAAATAGGGATTAATTTGTTTATCTTGAATTCTAAAACGCATAATGTGGTAGCTATAACAAGTATTAGGCATATCCTCAATTGCCACACAGGCAAACCCTATCTCATCAATATTTTCAGATGAAGGAGTGATAAATAAATCATTTTTTAAGATATTGCATTTTGATATTTCAGAATCAGAAAATTTAAAACTAAAAAAAGATAACAAGAGAACTGATAGAATCAATGACGCAAAAGCATAAAACTTGTGTTGGTTGCTTGAGCTTTGAGGAATAAAACATAAGCGAGGAACTGAAAAGGGAATTAATACTAAGACCTTATCAAATCTCAAAAGAAAGAACAATAACAACAAAGAGTGGAGAGAAATTTATACAAATGAGCAAGAAAGAGCTTATCAAACAGAACAACGAATTTTATTTCAAAATCCAATAGCACAAGGAAGCCAAGATGACGATACTAGAAGCAGAGCTTATAGCAGAAATAGAGAGATTACAGAACGAAATACAAGACTATCAGAACAAAGAGACAGAGCTTTAGAGAATCAATCCAAAATGTTAGAGAATCTCTCCAGCTCCAACAAGAATTTAATACAAACTATCCAGCAAGAAAGAGAAACATTCAAAAAGAATTTACAGACACAATTAAGCACAGAATTAGCCAAGTTATAGAGAGACGAAAAGAACAAGAAAGACAAGTGCAACGACACAGGCAAAGAGATAGAGGAATGAGTAGAAACAGAGTAATTTTTGTAAAATAAACCATAAAAGCAAATCTGTTCCTTTGTGCAACAATCTTTAGCAAACTAAAGGGAATTAAAAAAACCTTTATACTTTTTTAAGATTCTGCAATTTACAATAAAAGATTATTGATTTTTAAAAAAAGAATAAAGAATGAAAAAATTAATTTTAGGGTTCTTATTAATCTTCGGAATCTCAAGCGCACTCTTTGCTGAAGTAGATTTCATTGCACTCGCAACTAATGGAAAGTTTAACGAACAAAGTGCAGGTGTGAAACTCTTAAATGATGATGAGATGAGTAAGGTTGTGGGAGGGGCGACATTATTTGATGATAATGGGTGTGGAAATCTAATGTATCATTATGGAATAGCAAATAATGGAGGCACAAGGGTATCTTATACAGCTTATTATAGATTGCACGAAAGCTATAAAAATGAACTTTTACCTCTCAATGTAGATGATGGGAGTGGGCGTTATATTTCTGTTGTTTCTGCGACCTTAAACCACTTAACAAACCAAGTTAATGTTTCTATCATTGGTATGAATCAATATAACTCTGTCTATACAAGAAGCGCAGATAGATATTATGCAAATAAATTATTAGAAAATAGACAAGTTATTAATGAAGTAAATAATGTTATAAGAAATCATAGTCGCTATTTTTGGAGGTATTAATGCGTGTTAATAATCAGACAAATGTCTATGCTAATTATGAAGGTTCCAATGTTCTGTTAAATAGAAATACAAATTTAGAAGCAAAACACAACAAAGAGCAAAAAGTGGAAATTTCTGATGAGGAACTTTTGAAGCAAGTGCGAGAATATTATAACTATCCTACGCTTAATAATGAGAGAATGATTTTCTTAGTATCAGAGCCAAGCACTTATGTTTGGAAGCAAGAAATTGCGACAAAATCGGCAAATATAGAGATACCTACAAAAAATGAATATGAACAATCTTTGAGGTTTTTAGAACAACAAATGGATAAAATAATGGCGGAAGTTGCAAGAGAAAATTATGACTTAATTCAACTAGCAAAACAGATTGAAAAAGTTGAGTTTGCTCCAAAAACAGCGCGAGAATACACGCAAGAAGAAAAAGATTTAATGGGTGATGGAGGGACAGAAGGATATTCTAAGTTACTATACATTATGGACGCTTATTCTGTGAGGGAGATTAGAGAGAATCCACCCACTAAAACATACACAGAAAAAGAAGCAAAAGATATGGCTCTAAATCATAGTTTGCCAGAGGAAGATTATAGTGTGTTTTTCTCTCATATTGCCGATAAACTCTCACCACAACAAAGAGGAGAAATTATAGAAGCCATAGCAAAAGTGCAATCGTATGAGGAGGAAAATGGTGCGCAAATCTACAATGTTCTTTTGAAAAAAAATCAAGAAACAGGACAATGGGAATATTCATCACTCATAAACAAGTCATTGAACGCGGAATCTTTAATTATTAGATATTCTCACCTCACTTTTCAATCTGTGCTAGATATATTAGAAAACAAAGAAAAGTTAGAATCAAATTCCACAAGTGATTCCATAATGCAAACATTGCTTAGGGAGTCCAAAGATAACAAAAAGATTTAATAGTTCTGTAATTTACAACAAAAACTAAACTTCAAAAAAAGAATGCCATTAGGGATTCTTTGGAATCCCTTTAGATATTAAATCAAATAATAGATATGCTCACTTGTAAATTATTTTAATGTATATCATCGTAATTATAGCATTAATTTGCATAATTGCAACCCTTGCTTTATAGCTTAGGTTGTTTAGGCTGGGCGGACAAACACGCCTAAGCCCTTATGCGATGATACCTCTTGTTTGTTTTAATAAAACTAAGAGAGCTTCAAAATATGAAAACAGAAAAAAATCAATCAAAAGCGAGCAAGTAAGGCTATTGTAACGCAAGATAATCGCTTCATATACGCTAAATACGATATGAACACTAATGAGATGAAATTCTTTATGTGGATTGTAGCACAGCTCAATAACCAAAAAAGCAACTATTCCAAGTGTGTGAGATTCCATTGAGTGAAATAATGCAAGTATGGCAAAGAAATGACAAAGAGTCAGACTATAACTACATAAGAGATTTATGTAAATCTATGTTACAAAAAATTTATATTGAGGATTTTAAGCTGCTTGATGAAAAGACAATGAAAGAAAAAACGTATTTCAAGGCTACACACTATTTAAAAGCATACGATACGAGGAAGGGCAAGGTTATATTACTTATTAACTCAATGATTGCCTTACAGAATATCTACTTGACTTAAAACGGGATTTTACACAGCTTAAATTTAGCGGTATTGCAGAATATCCTAGAAGTGCCAAAAATCTACATTGAAAGATGGATAGACTTTAAACGCTTTGTGTTAGACCAAGCCAAAAAAGACATAAATGCTAAATCTAATCTAATTTTGCTTGATATTAAAACCTTTAAAACAGGGCGTAAAATTACAGATTTAGAGTTTATATTTGACTATAAAAACAACGATAAGCGCATAGGGATAAATCTCTCTTACTTTAGAACTTTTAAGAGATTCTATATTTTTAGATTCTTTGCAAGGCTTAGAATCACAAAGGGTGGATTTAGAATCACAATAGGCAGAATCCGCACCCCCTTTTGTCCTATTTTCTTTTTCTCACAAAGAAAATCTAATCCCTCCCCGCTCCCTTTACCAAAAGAAAAGCTTCCTTTCTTTTGGTAAAGGGAGTGCCTCGCTGAATCTGCTTCTAGCTTCAATCGGGCGGAGGGCACTACTGCCTCCTTTTTCCCCGATTTCCGCACCACGAAGCAGGCGAGAATGTGGAGTTTCTAAGTCCTCATTAGATTTTCTTTGTGAAAAAGAAAAATGTGGAATCTTGTAAGGTTGGGAAGAATTTGTAAGGGAATCTTTAAAATGGGATTGCGCATTTTTAGCATTTGGAAGGTTTGCAGATTTAGAACTTTTAAAAGATTCTATATTTTGAGATTCTTCGCCCAAAGGCTTAGAATGACAAATTTGAATTATGGATTTTGCTATGATAACTAAATTTTAAAGAAGTTTTAGAGAATCTTGGCTAAGATTTAGCTAAAGAGCGCAACGCACAAAAAACTTTCAAAAAGAGAAAAGATGAAAAACGACTTAATCGCACAAAATCAAAATTCAACGATCATTGCACAATACCATTTTACGCCAAGAGTCTCCAAGTCTTACCAAAGTGAAGCAGACTTAGAAAGATTCTTACTCAAAGAGCTAGAAGCGCAAGGTTATGAACGTTTAACCTTAAAAAACACAGAAGAGCTTGAAAATAATCTAAAAGCCCAACTAGAGAGACTCAATAATATACAATTTAGCCAATCAGAATGGGAAGGATTCTATAAAGAGCATATTGCAAATGAAAATTTAAAAGTGGAAGATAAAACAAGGCTTTTGCAAACTGATAATGAGAGTTTGCCTTTTTGTAACGACAAGGGAGAGCATAAAAATATTTTGTTACTAAACAAAAAAGATCCTCTTAAGAATCATTTGCAAGTACTCTCACAGCTTAGCAATGATTCTGGCAAGGCAAAAAATCGCTATGATGTAACCATACTTGTAAATGGTTTGCCCTTGGTGCATATAGAGCTTAAAAAACGGGGCATAGACCTTAAAGAAGCCTTTAATCAAATTCGTCGCTACCAAGAGGAAAGCTTTAGTGCTTCTCATGCCCTTTTTGAATTTGTGCAAATTTTTATTATCAGCAATGGCACTTATAGCAAATATTACAGCAATTCCAAACGCGATTTTAAGAGCCTTAATGATAATTATACCTTTTGCATAAGCTTTAGCGATAGCAAAAACAATAAAATTGAGGATTTGGAGGATTTTACCAAGACCTTTTTAGCTCAAAGAACGCTTTTAAGTATCCTTACAAAATATTGCGTTTTTAATACCGATAAAGAGCTTTTGATTATGCGCCCCTATCAAATTTGCGCGAGTGAAAAAATCATTGATAAAATTAAAATGGCTCATTCTTGTAAGCTCTATGGTAGCATACAAGGCGGGGGATATATTTGGCATAGCACAGGGAGTGGCAAAACGCTCACTTCTTTTAAAACCGCCCTTTTAGCTACGCAACTTGATTTTATTTACAAAGTGCTTTTTGTTGTAGATAGAAAAGACCTAGACCACCAAACACAAAAAGAATATGATAAGCTTGAAAAAGGTGCCGCAAATTCTACTAACGACACCAAAGAGCTTAAAAGGCGACTTGAAAGCGAGGATGGCAAAATCCTCATCACCACGATTCAAAAGCTTTCAAATTTCATCAAAAAATACGAAAATTCTAAGGTTTTTAATGAAGAAATCGTTTTTATTTTTGACGAATGCCACCGAAGCCAATTTGGCGCAATGCACGAAGCCATTATTAAGAAATTCAAAAAATACTATATCTTTGGATTTACAGGCACACCTATTTTTACAGAAAATGCGGGCAAAAACTACACCACAGACCTAGAAAGTAAGAAGCTAATGCTAAAAACTACCCAAAGCACCTTTGGCGATTGTCTGCACTCTTACACGATTTTAAATGCAATTAAAGATAAAAATGTTTTGCCCTTTAAAGTGAGCTACCTCTCTACAATGCAACAAAAAGACCAAGAGAACAAAGAGGAAAAAGTGTCTAGAATTGACACAGAAGAAGCCCTCATGCACGAAGATAGAATCAAAAAAATTGTTTCTTATATCTTAGAAACTTTTAACCGCCATACCAAGAGGCAAAACGCCTATACGTTAGAAAACCAAAGAAAGCAAGGCTTTAATGCGATGTTTGCTACTGCTAGTGTGGATTTTGCAAAGAAATATTATGCAGAATTTCAAAGGCAAATCAAAGCAAATCCACAAAAAGAGCCCTTAAAAATCGGGCTTATTTACTCTTATGAACAAAACGAAGATTTAGATGAGCCTTGCAAAGATGAGATGAGTGCTAAAGCTTTTTTAAGCGAAGCGATAAAAGACTATAGCCGCTGTTTTAAAGAAAGTTTTAGCCTAGAGAAATTTGATAACTATTACAAAAACATTTCACAAAAAGTCAAAGACAAAGAGCTTGATTTACTCATTGTAGTGAATATGTTTTTAACCGGCTTTGATTCTAAAACCCTTAATACGCTTTATGTGGATAAAAATCTCAAACACCATTCCTTACTTCAAGCCTTTTCGCGCACAAACAGAATCCTAAACGAACAAAAAGTCTATGGAAATGTCGTTTGCTTTAGAGATTTAGAAAAAGACACTAACGAAAGCCTTGCAATGTTTGGCGATGAAAACGCTTCTAGCATTGTTTTGCTTGAGAGTTTTGAGGTGTATTTCAAAGACTATTGCCAAAAGTGCGAGGAGCTTTTAGAACATTTTAAGCTTGAAAATATCGCCCATTTAACCAAAGAGGAGCAAAAAGCCTTTATTAAACTCTTTAATGAGATTCTAAAGCTTGAAAACATCTTAAGTGTCTTTGATGAATTTACAGAAGAGAGAGACCCACTACCAAAGAGGGCAAAACAAGACTACCAAAGCCATTATTTAGAGCTTTATAGAGACTTCAAACAAACACAAGAAAAAGAAAGCATAGCAGAAGATTTGAGCTTTGAAATTGAGCTTATCAAGCAAAATGACATTCACGCAGATTACATAATCTTTTTGCTAGAAGCCTACCGCCCAAATACAGAATCAGAATCTAAAAAAGAAAACATTTTAAAGCTTGTGCAAAGTAGCCCAAGCTTGAGGGATAAAACAGAGCTGATAGAGGAATTTTTAAACACAATAGACAACAATAAAAATGTAGATTTTAAAAGCTCTTTTATAGCCTACATAAAAGAAAAATCCCAACAAGAGCTAGATTCTATCATCAAAGAAGAAAATCTTAATGCAGATGAAACCAAAGACTATTTGCAAGACGCCTTTGAGATTAACTTTTTTAAAGACCAAGGAAAAAAGATTCAAGACCTTTTACCCAACACAAACATTTTTACTAAAGGCAGTTACGCTAAAAGACAAGAAGCAATTGCCAAGCTCAAAGCTTTCTTTGAGAAATTCCAAGCGTTTTTGAAAAAAGAAGAAATGTGAGAGATTTTGTTAAATTCTTAACAAAAGGGTGGGATATGTTAAATGAAACAGATTGCATAGATCTTTTTTCGCAAGATAGACTAAATGCTTATAGTGATTTACAAGAGCACGAGGATAATTTTGCCCTTATAGGTGACATTTCCTATAAAATAGGTATTTTAGAAATTATTTTACACAACAAGATTCATAGGATTATGCTCAATCATAATCCTAAATGGCTTACCTTGCTTATAGGTGGTGGGTTTGAGAATCTGAGTCAAAACGAGCTAATCTCCAAGCAAAGCTTTGGTTTTTGGGTGAAGGTAGTGGAGCATTTTAAGATTCACAATAAAATTTTTGATAAAAATTTTTTAGATAATTTGGATTTTAAAACATACTATAAACATAACAAAAATAGCTTTAGCTCAAATCATAATAGATTATTAAGGCATCATAAAGTCAGCGTAATTATGAAACTTTTGCATTTATTGCGAAACAGAGCCTTTCATTTTGAAAATCTTTATAAAATGAATAAGAATGGACCTAGACTAAGCGTAACGATATGTAACGTTAAAAACGAAAAACTTGTTGTTTCTCTGCACCCAAAAAGAATTATATATTTTGTTAATGACATCCTAGGAGGCTTTAATCAAGATTTGTTAGACTATGGAAGCAAGAAACACCCTAAGAAAGAAATTCCTTAGGGCTAGTGGCAAGTGCCACCTTGAAAATCCTATCATTATAGCATCACAAGCTAAAAGGCAGTTTAAATTGTTTAGAGAATGCCACATTTTGCCCAAAAGGAATAGAAATGAATAAAATCCAAAAACTACTTAACGAATTATGCCCTAATGGGGTGGAGTATAAGCCGCTTTGCGAAGTTTGTCATTCTGAGCGCAGCGAAAAATCCCAAAATATAGAATCTCTTAAAGATTCAAATAAAATGTTTTGGAGGTTAATATGCAAACAAAAGAACTTTTAGAATTCTTAAAATATGAAAAAGTGGAGTATAAAGCTATTGAAAATATATGCACAATATCACGAGGAAAAGTTATTTCAAAAACTTATATAACAAACAACGCAGGAAATTATCCTGTTTATTCATCACAAACTGAAAATGAAGGAATGCTTGGGAAAATATCTTCTTATGATTATGATGGCGAATATGTAACTTGGACTACTGACGGAGTTTATGCGGGAAGCGTATTTTATCGTTATGGTAAATTTAGCGTTACAAATGTTTGCGGAATTTTGCAAGTCAAGGAAAAAAATATTAATACGAAATTTATATCCTACATACTTGGAATTACAACTAAAAAATTTGTTAATAAATCAATAGGAAATTCTAAGTTAATGAGTAATGTAATGGCAAAAATCCAAATTCCCCTCCCCCCTCTAGAAGTGCAAAATGCAATTGTTGCAATCTTGGATAAATTTACAGAATTAGAAAAAGAATTAGAAAAAGAATTAG
>NZ_JAIGYQ010000016.1 GCF_019711685.1 Helicobacter turcicus | reverse complement strand
TCTTTTAATTCTGCCCCCCCCCCCAACTATTCTGCTTTAACAACCCAACAAACGCATTCTATCTATCCTAACAAAAACACACAATTCCTAAACTACACTTTAGAGTATAAGCCTTTGGGGGAGGTATGTGAAATAAAAAGAGGAAAATCTATAACTGCTAAACAAGTTAGACAAGGCAAAATACCTGTAATTGCTGGAGGACAAAGCCCCGCTTATTATCACGATGAAGCAAATAGATTTGGGGAAACTATCGCCGTAGCTGGTTCTGGAGCTTATGCTGGATTTATAAGTTATTGGAATGAACCTATTTTTTTATCCGATTCTTTTTCAGTGATTCCGATTTCAGATTCTCTGAATATAAAATTTGTTTTTTATTTTTTGAAAAATAAACAAGACTACATTTACAGCTTAAAAAGTGGTGCTGGTATTCCTCATATTTATCCTAATACTTTTCAAAACTTCCCCATTCCCCTCCCTCCTTTAGAAGTGCAAAATGCAATTGTTGCAATCTTGGATAAATTTGATTGCTTGGTTAATGACTTAAGCAAAGGAATCCCAGCAGAAATAAAAGCTAGAAGACAGCAATACGAATATTATAGAGAAAAGCTATTAAGCTTTAAAAGATTAGAGAAAAGCGAGGGTTAGTGAGATATTTTGTTGTAATAGAGATATTTCGCTTTCTACGAAAGCTCAATATGACAAAGAGAGGTTAATTGTCATTCTGAGCCTAAAGCCGAAGAATCTCTTAAGGATTCTAAAGTAAGAGATATTTCGGCTTCGCCTCAATAGGACAAAAGAGCTTTGCCTTATGCAATCTGTGAGGATTCCACTAGCAAATATGACAAAAAAGGGGGATTCTTCGCTTACATTTAGAATGACAAGGAGAGGGAGCTCAAGAATGATAAAGGGCGTCTTAGTATGACAAAATGAGTTTTGGAATGACAAGGGGACGTGATGACAAACTTATTTTTACCTAAAAGAATTCTTTGATAATGAGTTGAATAGAGATGCCAAAACAAATGCAAATTACAAAGGGTTTAATGACTTTTGCTCCATGTTTTAGGGCGAGTTTTGCCCCAAGACTTGCGCCTATTGCTTGTCCTATGCACATAAGCGCACCCAAAAGCCACAGCACATTCCCACTTAGGATAAAAAACAAAGTAGAAGAGATGTTAATGCTAAAAACAAGAGAGCGTGAATGCGCTAAAGCCTTGCTTAGCCCATATCCTCCCAAACTTACAAGAAGGGTTAGCATAAGCGTGCCAATCCCCACGCCTAAGAATCCACCATAAAAGCTTACTATCGCGCATAAGCCATAAAACACAAGCTTATTTTGGGCTTTTGCCCTATCTGTGTCGCTAATCTTGCGTGAGAACAAAAAATACGCCCCTATGCCTATCATCACAAAGGGCAGGATTTTTGAGAGAATCTCCACTTTGACAAACTGCACACTAATTGCCCCAGCACTTGCGCAAATAAGGGCTATGATGATGCACAAACGATTGAGCGTGATATTGCCTTGAGAATAGTAAGTGTAAGCCCCTGTAAAAGAGCCTACACAGGCTTGCAGCTTGTTTGTAGCTAGGGCTACTAGAGGATTCATACCGCTTAATAATAAAAGTGGCATAGTAATCATTCCAGCCCCGCCAGAGAGCGATCCTACGACCCCTCCAAAAAGAGCGGCAAAAAACAAAATCACATACCAATACAGCTCTATATTTTCAAAGCTTTGGATATGGAGAAAATCAAGCGGGATAGAAAGCGGAATAGAATCTAGCATAGGAAGCCTTTAAGCATTTTTTAAGTTAAGATTATAGCTAAATTATGATTGAAGTTTGATTGCAAGTTTTGATTGCGATAAATTTATATGTGTTTTGTATGGGCTTATAAAGGGTTAAGATTTTGTGAATCACTCTTTTGTCCTACCCTTGTTAAGCCTTTATATGCGGACTTTTAGAAGGGTAAGAAATGATTTTCTTAAGTTAAGTTTTGGCATAATGCAAGGCATTTAACGCAAAGAGTATTTTCAAGGAATGCGATGTTTTATCCTATTATTACTAAAAGCGCAAACGATTGGTTTCTTTCCAAAGATTGCCATATTAAAGACCTTATTGCCTATATGCAAGAGAGGCAAGCCTTACGTGACGCACAAATTGAGGCGATTAAAACTTATTTGTATCTTAAAATCAAATGCGAAAACAAGCCTTTGTGGCAGCTTTTTAACGAGGGTTATTTTGATTTAGACCTTAAATTACGCGACTTACCCATACAATTTGCAAATTATCTTTCAAAAAATAAGCAAATGCTTACCCTCTATGCCCTCTCTCACTACTTACCAAAAAAGGATTTAATGCAACATATACAAAGGCTTTTTATACAATACGAAATACAAGGTATTGATTGTGAAAGCATTTTTAAAAGCCTCTTTTATAATGTCTTTTACACGGACTATTTGTTTTCTCTGCCTATGGGCGCGGGTAAAACCTATCTTATGGCGGCTTTTATGTATTTGGATTTATATTTCGCACAAAATGAGCCGCACAATAAAGCCTTTGCACATAATTTTTTAGTCCTAGCACCCAGTGGGCTTAAAAGCTCTATTATTCCCTCTCTTAGAAGCATTAAGAATTTTGATGTCTCTTGGATACTGCCCGAACCTAGTGCGAGTAAGCTTAAAAAGCTAATAAAATTTGAAATCTTGAATCAAAACAAAACGAACAAAAAAAGCAACAAGATTCAGAATCCAAATGTCTCTAAAATTGCCTCTTATCAACCCTATGAAAGTATGTTTGGTTTGATTTTGCTAACCAATGCTGAAAAGGTGATTTTAGAAAAATTAGACAAAAATGTTTTATACGAAAAGTTAAACGAGGAGGAAAAACGCGATTGGAGTAGCGCAAATGAATTGCGAGATAATATAGCCAAAATCCCTAATCTAGGAATCTTTATTGATGAGGTGCATCACGCTACAAATGATGAAGTCAAGCTAAGGCAGGTGGTTAATACATGGAATCAAAAAGGTTCTATAAATATGGTAGCGGGATTTTCAGGCACACCTTATCTTAAAAGTAGTGAAAAAATCTTTATTGATGAGACTTTGAAAATAGAGCATAAAGAAATCGCAAATATCGTATATTATTATCCGCTTATCAAAGGTATAGGCAATTTTCTTAAAAACCCTGTGCTAAAAACAGCAAATTCTTCAAATCGTCTAGAAATAGTAGAACAAGCTTTGAGAGAGTTTTTTACAAATTATGAAACTTATAGTAATTCCATAGGTGGAAAAATAGCCATTTATTGCGGGAGTATAGAGAATTTAGAGGAACAGATTTATCCTAAAGTGTGTGAGGTTTTAGCACAATTTAATCTAGATTCTAGCTGTGTTTTGAGATTCCATAAAGGCAATAAAGCTTACCCCGAACCCAAAGACGCTTTAAACGCATTTGAGAATCTAGATTCTGATTTATCTCCTATTAGAGTGATTTTGCTTGTGCAAATTGGCAAAGAAGGCTGGGATTGTAAATCTCTAAGTGGGGTTGTGTTATCTCAAGAGGGAGATTGCCCTAAAAATATGGTTTTACAAACTGCTTGTAGGTGTTTAAGACAGGTTGATAGAGAAAAACGCGAAAAAGCTTTGATTTATCTTAATGATTTTAATACCAAAAAACTAGCCGAACAACTCAAACAAGAGCAAAAAATGGATATAGAGGATTTTCAATATGGCAAAAAAGCAGAATGCATAGAAATAAAAAGATTTGATAGGACGCAGAAATTAAATCTAAAAACCATTGATTTTTATCAATTAAAGCTTATTTTTGAAAATTACACTAAAACAAAGGCAGACCCCATAAATGCCATAAAAGCCATAGAACCCCAAAAGCAAGAGCTTATCATCAAAGAACAAGATTTCAATAATAAAATCCTGCATACTGCCATAGTCCAAAGACAAGATAAAAAACAAGCGCATTTTAACCTTTGGCTTTATGAACTTATAAAAGAGAGCTTCCATACGTTAAGTTTTGAGGATTTACGTCCTTTTGAAGACACTTTAAAAAAGCTTTTTTCACACATTATCTATAAAGAAAATGGAATCTTATATTTTAAAGCAGATTATGATGAAAAAGCCCTCCAAGCTAGTATTAGAGGGGCATTTTGTGATAAAAGAGACTTTAAGGCTAAAAAAGAGCTTATCCCTCAGAATGCACATTTGCTTATTGCTTCCAAGCTTAGCTCCCCACTTTTTGTAGAAAACACAAAGGATTTTATCCCAGAGCAAGAAGAGGTTTTAAGAATCATAGATGAAGATTGTGGCAAAGTCGGCATAGCTTTAAATCAACAAGAGCAAGAAATCATCAAACAGCTAGAATCTTTAGGGCAATTTGGAGCCATAAAGGCTATGCAAGATAGAGCAAACTCCCACCCGCACAAAAATAACACCTACCATTACTTGCCTTACCAAACTGATAGTGCTTATGAACGATATGTTTTTGAGCAAATCTTAAGCCTTGATTCTTTTAAGAAGCTTAATTTAGAGTTGTATTACAATGGGGATTCCTCTTTGAGCGAACTTAGCATTCAAACCTTTCACAAAAATACTAATCTAGGCAGATACACGCCTGATTTTATAATCTTGCAAAGAAAAGCAAAGGAAATTTATAAAATCCTAATCCTAGAAACAAAAGGCGAAGCCTTTGTGGAGGCTTTCAAAGGCAAAAAGGAATTTATGAGCGAATTTATCAAAGCAAATAACGATAAATTCAAATACGAGAGATTTAGCTTTTTGTATTTGCAAGATAATATCCACAAAGACAGCAAACTTATAAGCACTATTAATGATGCTTTAAATAATTTTTTTGATACTACAACTTAAGGAGAAAAGATGCCATTAAAGTATATCCCTTATTTTAAAGACCCTATTAAAGGACAAGCCCTTTTAGATAATTTTGTCCGCACACTTAAATATAGTGGCAATGATAAAATAGGCTATAAGATTAAAAGAGGAATGCCCCTCTATGAACTAAACTTGATAGAATCTGTAAATGCTAAAGACACTTGCCATTCTAAAATGGATTCTAACGCTCCAGCTAATCATGCTAATGATAAAGTCCAGCCTCATACTAAGGGCGAAGCCCAAAGTATCTCTAGCAAAATATCCCAAAATGATAAAAACCTCCTTATACGTGGAGAGTGTTTAAGTGCTTGTGCTTATCTTAAAGAGCAAGGCATAGAAGTGGATTTAGTCTATATTGACCCGCCTTTTGCAAGTGGGGCAGACTATGCAAAAAAGGTAATTTTAAGGAAAAATCCTAATACTGCTGTCATTGTGAATGAAGCGAAGCAATCCACGAGTGAAAATGAAATTGAAATGCGTGAAGATTTTAAGGGCTTTGAGGAAAAGATGTATGGGGACATTTGGAATAAAGAGGATTATCTTAATTGGATGTATGAAAACTTAACCGCCATAAAATCGGTGATGAGTGAAAATGCGAGTATTTATGTGCATTTAGATTGGCATATTGGGCATTATGTGAAGATTCTAATGGATGAGATTTTTGGGGAAGAGAATTTTGTCAATGAGATTGTGTGGGGGTATCGCAGCGGAGGAGCTTCAAGAAAAGAGTCTCTACCGAGAAAACATGATGTAATTTATTTTTATAAAAAATCTGAAAATTTTGAAGTTAATGTATTGCAAGAAAGACAATATTTAAATAAGCCTTTTATGGATTCCAAACAAGATGAACAAGGCAGATTTTATGTTGATACATTATTGAGAGATGTATTTGAAGGAATGATTGACATTATAGAAGATGATGAAATCAAATCTTTTAATACAAGACCTGTCCTTAATCTTTCTGTTGAACAACAAGATTATGCTACACAAAAACCAGAGGGATTATTAGGGCTTTTAATTAAAATAGCAAGTGATGAACATATGATAGTCGCAGACTTTTTTGGAGGAAGTGGGGTAACTGCGGCAGTGGCGCAAAAGCTAAATCGTCGCTTTATCCATTGTGATGTAGGGATTAATTCTATCCAAACAACGCGCGATAGGCTTAAATCCCTTAAAGCAAATTTTGAGATTTTAGAAATCAAAGATGGCATACATTTATTTAGAAACCCTATCCAAACTATGCAAAAGCTAAAAACCTTAATTGAGGGATTACAAGAGGATGCAAGTTTAGATAAAGATTTTTTCATAGGAAAAATCATAGATTCTAAACTCGGCATTATCCCTGTATCTGTGCCAAATTTGCTTGATAGTGGGGCTAAAATGCTAGATTTTGTCGCTATGAATGAGCTAATACAAAAGGGTATTAATAATCTTAGTGAAGAGCTTGATGTGCAAAAGGTGATAGTGTATTATGTGGATATTGAGGATATAGATGCAATGAAAGAGTTCATCAAAGAGCATAATAGACATACTCTCATAGACATAGAGCTAAGGGCTTTAAATACGCTTTTAGACGAGGTGATGGATAACGACTATATAGAGTATAAACTCACGCAAAATGCAGAATCTTACACGCTTGAAATCACTAAATTCCTTAGCGATAGGGTGCAAGAAAAAATCAAAGCCTATAATGAGAAAAAAGCAGCACAAAGCATTAAAAATGGTAAAACTTTTATGCCTATTACTCTAAGTGAAAATGGCTTAGAATGCATAGAATATGTAAGCCTTGATTGTAAAAATGCTACTAAAAATGCGGTGTGGGAAAGTGAGAGTGAGATAAAAATAGATAAAAATTCCTTATGTTTTAAAAATGGAGTTAAAACAAAAGAATTTTGGGATGCTAAAATCAGCTCTTCTAAAAAGCCCTTAAGGCTAAAAGTGCGTAATATTTGCGGTGATGAAAGTGTGTTTGAGATAAATTTGTAAATTAAGCTTTAAAGGAGCATTATGAAAATTTATGTTGTGGGTATCCATACAGGCGCGGGGAAAACGCATTTTAGTGCGGCTTTTTGTGAAGCTTTTGGTTATGATTATTTTAAACTCATTCAAGCAGGTTCGCCTAAAGATAGTGATTTTGTAGCCAAATTTAGTCCTAAAACGTATATTTTTAAAGAAGGAGTTTTTATGCAAACTCCCGCCTCCCCTCATGCAGGTAAAAAACTTGAGAATCTTAGCTACAAAGGATTAGAGCTAACTTTGCCCCAAAGTGAAAATTTACTCATAGAAACAGCTGGTGGGCTTTTCACTCCGCTTGATGAAAAGACAACAATGATTGATTATATAGTCACTTTTAAGCATCCTTGTGTGCTAGTGGGGAGGTATTATTTAGGAAGCATTAACCACACCCTGCTTTCTTTAAAAGCCTTAGATTCAAGAGAAATTCCTTTAATTGCCCTTGTGATGATGGGTGAAAGAGATGAGCATTTTGATAGTTTTATACAATCTTATGCAAAAGTAAAAATCGTGCATTTGCCTTTTTTTACAGAAAGTGATTTTAAGGCTAAAAGCACAGAATGTAAAAAAGCATTTGATTCTATTTTATAAGCAAGAATCTAAAGTGATTTTAATTTTTTGATATTTTTATAAGGCATTTTAATATTAAGAAAAAGCTAGAGTGTTTCTTGAAAATATTTTTTAAAAAATATAAAAAATCAATTTTAAAATATTTATATTTTAATGAAAAATTTAGTTTATGGGTTGCTTATAAACTACGCTAATTTGGTATTTTTATTAGCATAATAAGTTTTTTAAGAGATTGACAGAGTTAAAAAATAAGCATAGAATTTCATAGGCACTTTAAATTGTTCCATAGAGGTTTTTTGCGTTAAAGAATGCAGTAAGCTTTAAATGTGTGAGCATAGCATAAGGAAGTCAATGATTTGTAGGCTGAAAATTTTATTATTAGTTGGAATCTTAAGTGTGCTTAGTTTTGGTTTTAGTATCCCTCCTGTAAGTATGCAGGTGCTAATGAAACATATTTTTGCGCCGACGCTCTTTAGCGCGTATAGCAAAGATTATGGAATGATGTATTGTCAGCTTTATGGTGTAGCAGGAGTGAGCAAAAGCTTCAAGTGGGCAAGCTGTGAGATTACGTCAAAAGCATTTAGGGAAATGCGTCATTTTGCTATGCAGTATGTGCAAAATAAAATTGAGTTGGAACAGCAATATCGTTTAGGTTATAAAAATGGCTGGTGTTTTTTGCAGAGGGGAGGAAATCTTTTTAATGCAGAAGTGGTGCGTGATGGCTATGCTGTGGTGCAACATTTTGATTTAAGTGAGGAAAAAACACTTAATGATTTAGAACAATTAGAAACTATTGCAAGAAATGAAAAAAGAGGGCTTTGGAAAGAGTGGGGACAGGAGATGCAGTGTTTAAAAACAGCTTTAGGAGAAATTGCACAGGTCGGACTTAAGGAGAGTTTAGAGAAAAGTTTAGAATTGCGTATGAGTGGAGGTATAACGAACACTGAAGAGTAAGAAATGAGAGCAAGGTGAATTTGTAGCGCAATCGCAAGAGAAAGTGCAGATGCGCAAATGCAATAAAGTGTAATGGTTGGAATCTAAAACCAGTATAGAATCAAAAACAACAAAGTTTTAAATGGATTGCGTATCTTCTGGGCTATCGTTTTTGCTGCTCTCCAAAATTTCATTTAAATTTTTCATTTGCTGTTCTAAGAGTTCTTTTGTTTTATTGGATTCTATGATTTTGCTAAGTTCATTAGCACCACTTTTAAGAATCTCTGCTTGTTTTGCGACAAATTCTTGTGTTTTATTGCTCTCCAAAAAATCTGTTAGTTTCTGTGTGTGCGACTCTAGTGTGTCTTTTAGCCCAGAATCTTGCATTGCATTTTGCAAAGTTTGTCCCGCTTTATTTTCTAGTTCATTCAAACTTTGCTCATCACAACCTGCAAAAATGACTAAAAGAGCCCCAAAATAAAATATAAGATTTCTTTGTAAAGATTTTTTTGCCATAGAAAACCCCTAAAATTTACAAAATCTAAGCTATAATCTTAGCTAAAAATTATAAGATTTTGGACAAATGTATGCAAAATGATAAAATTTTTTTAGTCGCAGAACTCTCTGCAAATCATAATCAAGATAAAAACCTAGCCCTACAAACAATAAAAGCCGCTAGAGATTCTGGTGCTGATGCAATAAAATTGCAAACTTATACGCCAAATTGTTTGACATTAGATTGTGATTTGGAGGATTTTAAGATTAAAGGCACGTTGTGGGAGGGTAAGAATTTCTATGCACTTTATAAAGAGGCAATGACACCTTGGGAGTGGCATAAAGAATTGTTTGATTATGCTAAAGAGCTTGGATTAGTGTGTTTTTCTAGCCCATTTAGTAAAGAGGCGGTGGATTTTTTGGAAACATTAGAGAATCCAATTTATAAAGTTGCTTCTTTTGAAATTGTGGATTTAGGGCTAATTAAGTATATGGCGCGTTTAGGAAAACCGATGATTTTATCAAAAGGGATTGCAACAAAACAAGAAATAGAAGAGGCAATTAGTGCTTGTAGAGAAGTCGGTAATAATGCCATTACGCTTTTGCAATGCACAAGTTCCTATCCTGCTCCTTTAAATAGCGCAAACCTTAGTTTAATTCCACAAATGCAAAAAGATTTTGGTATAAAAGTTGGATTATCTGACCATACATTAGGAATCACTGCGCCTATTACTGCTGCAACACTAGGCGCAAGAGTGATTGAAAAACATTTTATCTTAGATCGCAAACTCGGTGGCGTGGATAGTGCTTTTAGTCTTCAACCAAGTGAATTTGCACAAATGGCAAAAGCCATAAGAGAAGTAGAGGAATTACTAGGGATTCCAACTTATACATTAAGCAAAAAATCTAAAGAGGGCAGAGCATTTATGCGTTCCTTGTATGTGGTAAAAGATATAGAAAAAGGAGAAATTATTCAAAAAGATTCCATACGTTCTATTCGTCCAGGATATGGAATTGCACCAAAATATTTAGATGAAGTTTTGGGCAAACGTGCAAGTAAGGATTTATATCGCGGTAAAGCACTAGAGTTTGGAGATTGGGAATAAAAAGTATTATAGTGAGATTTTACACTTATTTATGATTGCATTCTTGCGAGATTCTGCTTGTGGAATTGTGGTATATTAGAAATTTCATCATTGAATCTTTTTTCATTACTATGGATTGTCCATTGTAATCCTGAACTAAAAAATCTTACAATCTATTAGAACGCTTTTTTTAAGATTCTGTATGTTTTATTTTAAAGGAATTAAAAGTGACAAAAAATTTTTAAGTCTTGCATTAGCAAGTGTTTTGAGTTGTGGAATTGTATTTGCTGCGGATAACTATACAACAGACATTTATATTAATAAAGGATTCCTATGCAAATTAATACAAATCCAACTATGCGAGAAAATCCTCTTGCATACCAAATGGGGTAGAAACCACAAGAAAACACTACTTCCTTTGACGCGCTTTTATCCGCACAAAGCAATCAAAATAACAGCATAGAGGAAAAACAAGAACTACAAAAGGCTACCCTTGTTAGTTTTGATAGTTTCTTAAAAGAATTTGACGTGAGTTGGGATAGTAGAGAGGGGTGAATTGGCATAGAGCAAATGTAAGTTGGCATCAAGGTTTTGCGAGTTCTAGGAGTGAACAGAAAGAAATGTTGGAAAATGTGCTAGAAGTTTTGAAGTCTGAAACTGCGACTCAAAGAGGTTCATATATGGGGCAAACAGAAAATCCAGAACATTTTGAGAAACGCAAAAATTCAGCTATTGACATTTTATAAGATTTCGCAAGGGATTAAGGCGTAAAATCTATCTTATGTTTTGCCATTGTGCGAACAAGTTATTAAACTTGCTTTGTAATAGCACTACCTTAATTTTGCAATGGAATCTTTTAAGTTTGGTTTGTTACTGCAGACCTTATGCTTTACTTCATAAACTCTGTCCAAAAATCGTGAAAAATGTAAGAGGACAAAATAAATCCGAGCGGGAGATTTACAGCTACTCCAATAGTGAATGCTAAAAGTGGTTTATAGCCAACTAATAAAATTTGCCTAAATTGTGTATTGATTCCAATGCACAAAAATGTCCAAGTAAAAACCCAATTACGCAAAGTTTTAATCATTCCTAAGACTTCTTTAGAAAAATGTTCATTTGCTATTGCCTCAAGATTAAGGGTAAAAAGACTAACAAGCACAGAGGCAATAAGGAATCCTAAAATGAATTTCGGAAATCTTTCCCAAATTGTCCCAATATTAACTTGTGTATTTTCTTGCTTATGCCACACCGTAACAGACAAAAATGCCACAAGCACAGCCCAAATTCCTACAAACATATCTCTACCAATAATTTTAATGAGTGTAAAAGCTGCAATGGCTCTCTCATCTCCAATAGACTGCGCAGCAGCTAAACCAGCAGAATCTGCAAACTCTGAAGTGCCAATCCAAGCTCCAGCTACTCCAGCATCTAAGTTTAACATCTTGCAGAAAATAGGCAATAAAATCACCATAACTACAGCCCATAAGACAACGATACTAATAGTAAGGCTGATATGTTCTTGTTTCGCTTTTGCAGCATTTCCAATCACAATAGCCGCACTAACACCACAAATAGAGCCTCCAGCTCCCAAAGTCGCACCAAAGCTTGGTTCTAGCTTAAAAAGTTTTGTTGCAGCAAAATAAATTGTCCAAAAGGTAACAATTGTGATAATACAAGCCTGTAAAATCGCGACTCCACCAGCACTTACCAAAAGCGTCAAAGGTAAAGTTGCACCCATAAGAACGATTCCAATTTTTACATAAAATTCTGTAAGTAAAGAATCTTTAAGCCATTGCGGTAAAACCGCAAAATTTCCTAAAATTAACCCAATTATCAAAGCAACCAAAGGAGATTCTAGCTGATATTCTTTTGCGCTTGTATGAGCACTAATTAGAAATACAAGGATACTAAGAATAAATAAAAGAATAAAGCCAAAAATAAAAGGCTTAAATTTTTTGCCCAAAAATTTTGAAACGATACTAAGCCAAACACCAAAAAAACAGAATAATATCGCAACATTCAAAAATGAGAGATTTTTAAAAGCACTTAAAATGTCTGTTCCGCTCCAAGTGCTAAATTTTACATTTAAAACTTTGACAATAGAGAATCCATCAAAAGCCCAAAAGGCACTAATGCTTAAAACTAAGAATAAGCCGATAATATTAGCCCAACTATCTTCTTTTTCTAGCCACTTTGTTTGATTCATTTTTTAACCTTTAATTTATTTTTTCCTTTTTACATTTAGATAATAATTCTTTGTCCTATAAAGGGCATACATAGGCATTCATTAATGGCTTTACCAATGATTAAAATAGCGGGTTTATCACACATTTGAGCCATTTGTTCTAATTGACCTAATGTGCCAATAATAATTTTTTGTTCTTTGGAATCTACTTTGGAGATAAATGCAGCAGGGAGTGAAAGAGGGATTTCAAGTTCCTTAGCATTTTGAACGATTCTTTTAGCAAAACTATAAGCCATCATCACAATTAAAGTATAAGGAGAGTTTTTTAAAAAATGCAACCATTCTGTGTGAAAGGTGTTTTCTCTTAAATGTGCAGATACGATTAAAACTCCTGCGCTCACACCGCGTAAAGTAGGTGTGATTCCACTCATTAGTGCTCCATTAAGGCTAGAGCTAAGACCGCTAATGAGTTCTACTTCAATGTCATGGGATTTTAAAAAGCTTCCTTCTTCAAATACTCTACCAAAGATTACAGGGTCTCCGCCTTTTAATCTCCCGACATTTTTACCCTCTTTTGCAAGTTTTAACATAAGAGCATTAATCTCTTCTTGTGGAAAACTCTGTCTGCCCTTTTGTTTGCCTACACTAATGCAAGGTATTCCCAAATTTTCTAAAAGATTCCAAATTTCCTTGCCTATTAGGTTATCTAAAAGTGCTACATCTAATAATTCAAAAGTTTCTAATGCTTTTAAAGTTAGGCTTTGTAGGCTATTTGGACCACAACCAATGATAAAAACTTTTCCTAAAGATTCTTTACATTGTTTTTTAATTAGCTCTTTCTTGGTGGAATCAAGTTTTTCATTTTGTCGCATTTTTTTTAATTTTTCCACTAATGGAACAAGCGTTTTTGGTAAGATTCTTACAATTTTATCTCTTATGCTTTGTGCTAGAATCGGACTTGCCCCATTTGTGCTTACAAGAACACTTAAATCCTCATAACGTGCAATAGCTCCAAAGTAAAAATCACAAAACTTAGGATTATCCACAACATTTAAAAGATAACCAAAATGCTTACGTTTTTTCCATAAGTATGCCCCTAATGCCTCATCACCACTTGCATCAATAATGATTTCAAAATCTTTAAGATAGGAATCTGAAACCTCACTAATTTCTACAGCAAATGGATTAAAATAGGAATCTTTAATTTCTTTTGCAACAATTTTGACTTCCCATTGAGATTCTTTTAACACAATGTGTTTTTGCTTTGCAACACTTCCAGCCCCAATAAGCAATGTTTCTTTGGGTGTGAGTGCTAGAGGAAGTGTAAAGGCTTTGTGCATATTAATTTTCTTCTCCAATACCATTTTTCTTTAATGAGACAGAAAATAACTCATCACTACTCCAATCATAGTAGGGTTTAGGGTTTTCTTCAAAACTAGGAATATCCCCAAAAGATTCTGCAAGACTTACAATTTCAGCTTCTCCGCTAGAATCTACCCAATCTTCAAAAGTCTTAAATTTGCCTTTGACTTTAAGGAATCTTGAGAGAACTTTGTAAATAAATTCAGGCAAATAAAAGGCTGCAATTTGTGTGATTTTTTTAGCAAATCTTGTTTTTCCCTCTTCTATTACTCCTCCTGCTACAACATTATAGCAAGGGTATGGCACACCACCTTTCCGTTGTATTTTGCCAAAAAATCCTAAATTTGCAGTGAGATGATTGCCGCAGGAATTTGGACAACCAGAGAGTTGAATCCTAAAATCTTGTAATTTATCCAAATCAATCTTTTGTTGTAGTAGATATTCTTCAATTGCAAGCACCGCACCACGAGGACGAGCAATTCCAAGCTGACATGTTGCAGCGCCTGTGCATGCTACCATATCGCCAAAAATACTTGCTTGTTTGCTTTGCAAAGAAAACTCTGTAAGAATCGGATAGAGTTTTAGCATCTGCGATGCGTTTAGATTCCTTATGTAGAGGTTTTGGTTTTGACCAAAGGCAATGCAATGGGGATTTGCCCCACTTAGTGTATTTGCTAGTTTTTCTGCGCTTTTGTAGGGAATATCACCTAGTGCCAATGGCACTTTGACATAAAAATAACCTGTTTGTTTTTGTTCTCTTACAAAACGATTCCACCAAAGATTCTCTTCTTTTGTCATTTTTGGCAGAATCTGATTTTCCAGAATCGGAAGCTTCACAGAAGGTTTTGTAATTTTTATTTCCCAATCCGCTAGAGATTTCTTAACACTTTGTTTTTCTTGCTCTATGAGTCTGCCTAGCTCCTCAATGCCGATTTTATCTGCTAGAAATCGCAATCGTGCAGAGTGTTTGTTTTCTCTATTTCCGTATTTGTCAAAGACTTGCTTGACTGCTTGAGCAAATAAAAAGCATTCTTTAGCAGGCAAAAAGTCTAAAAACTTATGTCCTAAACGACTTTTTGAACCCATTCCGCCAGCAAGATAAACAATAAATCCTTTTCTATTTCCTTTTTTTGTAGCGATAAATCCAATATCTGTAATGGTTGCAGTGGCTCTATCGGCTTGAGAGCTTGAAAAAGAAATTTTAAACTTGCGAGGGAGATTAAAGGAATCCTTTAGCCCCAACATCTTAGTTGTTAAGGCATTAGCATAGGGTTGAACATCAAAAACATCGTCTTTAGCTATTCCAGAGAGCGCATCCCCTACGATTCCACGCACACAATTTCCTCCACCGCCTCGTCCGCTAAGCCCTAATGTATGCAATTCTTTTGTAACAATGCATAAATTTTCAAATTTTACATAATGGAGTTGAATTCCTCCTCTTGTGGTGATATGCAAACTTCCATTTGCATATTTTTGGGCTAATCTTGAGATTCCAAGTAGCTGATGGGGAGTGATTTGACCTCCATGTGTTTTAAGGCGCACCATATAAGTGTTTTTCTCTCTTTGTTCATAGATTCCATAGGGCACACGAATTGCCTTGAAAGTTGCCTCATTAATTTTGTTGTTTTTGAAATCTTCACAACTTTTGATTAAAAAGTTAAAATCATTCTCCAAAACAGAATTAGGTATCACATAATGACTCATAAAGTTTCCTCAAAAATTTTAATTCTTTAAAAAAGGCGGGATTATATCTTAATTATTCTTAAAATTTTATAAATACATATTGTATTCATAAAAAATAATGTTATTCTAAGCCTTTTCTTTTGAGTAAATTTAAAGTTAATATGATAAACCCAAATAAGTATAAATCTTTCTTAAATAATTTGACATATAACACCCCCCTATTTAATCTACCCTTAAGCTTATCTAGATATAATTCCACTTCCTTTTTTGCACTAAATTTTAAATCCCTTAAATTAGCATTTGCGTTTAACGCTTTTTGTTTCTTTTTAAAGGCT
>NZ_JAIGYQ010000015.1 GCF_019711685.1 Helicobacter turcicus | reverse complement strand
GTAGCTCTGTAATATAACTTAAAACAAAAGGCATTCTAATATAACCTTTAAGACTTTTAGAGTTTTCTATCAAAGCAACTCCTAGTTTGTAGGAGAGTTGGGATTTAAGGCGGGTTTTAGCAGTAGGGCTTTTTAGAGTTTTTAAAGTATTGTTTAGGGTTTGGATTTGGGTTTGGAGGGGAGCTAATTTTCTTGAATCCATCACTAAGCAATACGCATCAATAACTTTTTGATAGCTTTTTACAGGAGGGATTAAATGCTGAAAATTTAAATGCTTAGGAAAAGTGATTTCTAAATCCTCAAGGCTTTGCAAAGAAAGCCTTTCTTTATAAAAATTCCCTTCGTTTTTAGCTAAGAAAAAAGCGATTGTGTCGCAGTATTTAAGAATTTGTTTTGTTTCTCTAAATGTCCAAGTAAGGTAAGTTTTAAGCTCTTTACTTTGCGTTTGAATACTTATAAAGCTTTCTTCATCAATTAAAAAATTTTCTCCAAGCTCAAAAACTTGATTGTAAGAATTGGTTTGTTGGATAAATTCTTTATTTTTGTTGTGGAATTTGATTTGTGAGGCATTTTGTCTTGATTCCCCAAAAGTGAAAAATTCCTTTTTGTTATTAAGATTCCAAGTGTGCAAAGCTAAGCAATAGAAATTTTTAAATTTTTCCCCAAAATAAAGTTTAGAATTTTCAAAGAGCCTAAAGCTTTTTTCGCAATACATAGAATTTTTACTTAAAGTTGCTTCAGCTTCAGGTTGCATTTCTTCAAGGCTTAAAACTTTAAATTCAGGGTTGTCATTGCTGGATTTAAGCTCTTTAGAATCGCTAAATGCCTTTAAATTTTTAATGATATTTATGCCAAGCTCTTGCATAATTTCTGCTTGAGGATGTATAGGGTCTATTCTGTGATTAAATTCTATAAGCGCGTTTTCTTCGTAATACTTTGACATATCAATACAATTAAAACCATACTTTAGTATTAGTTTTCTATGGATATTATTGAGGATTTTATAATTTGCGTGAAATCGTGGCAAAAGCAAACAAAGCACTTTTTTATTGACAAAATAAAGCTCCTTATAAAGCCAATTTAAATCTCTATACGCCCTATCAAGTGTGAAATTTAAGTGCGTATCACCATTTAAATTAATATCCGTTACATTAGATTCTGTAATGATTAAATCCGCTTTTTGCAAAAGTTCTTTATGTCTTATAATTTCATATAAGTTTTGGATACAAGTAGTCGCTCCTAATGCAAAATTATGAATTTTTATATTTTTATCACTTTGTAAGCCTAAATATAAGCCATTTTGCATGACGCTATTGCTTGCTCCAAGTAAAACAATATTTTTCATCTCTTTTTCTCCCTAAACTCTCTTTTTAACCTACGCACTTCTTGAAAAAAGGTAAGGTAAGCAAATATTCGATTTGCCCCCCCCCCCGCAGAATTAGCTTTTATTAAAGCTTCTCCTAACTTGTAAGAAAGACTTGTTTTTATCTTTAAAGATTCTTTATAATCAAAATAAGACTCTAAAGGAGGAAGTTTTAATTTAGGATTCTTTTTTATTTTTTCTTGGTATTCTTTTTGTTCTTTATAATGCTTATCTTTTATATAAGATAAGACATAAGGCATTCTTATATAGCCTAAAAGACTTTTAGAATTATCTATCAAAGCAACTCCTAGTTTATAAGAGAGATGAGATTTAAGGCGGGAGGAGGCACCTAGAGGTTGATTAGGTATGGTTATTGATTTATATGTTTTTGCCATTTCCAAGAGTTCCTCAAAATATAATTTTTGAGGCTTAAAGGGCTTAATTTGATGATTTTGTATCTGCTCCTCTAGCTTATCAAGATAGGCATTTATCTCTAAACCCCAAGGAATCTTTTTAAACTCGTAGGCATTATATTTCCACCACTGCAAAGCCAAAAGTCTTTTTATGGTATTTTTATCAAAGCGATATTTTAGGATTTTCGCACTCACTCCTCCTACTATGGCATAGGGTGGGACATCTTTAGTAACAAGGGAGTTAGCACCTATTACACAACCCGTGTGTAGTTTCACACCCGGTTTTATCATCGCATTATCCGCTATCCAGACATCATTTTCAATAATAGTCTTAGCAGGTTGGCAAAACATAGTTTCCTCATAAATCACAGGTGAGGAAGTAATCAAATTTAGAGGGTGTGAATCTCGCATAAAGCGTAAATTCGCTATGGAACAATATCTGCCTATTTGAATATCTGGTCTATTAAAAGCAGCGTGATTATAGGAGTGTGCGCCTATGCTATGCAAAATCAAAGAAGTATTTCTTGTATGGCTTTCCATAAAACCCTTTTCAAAAGGAATTTTTATCTTTATTCCCTCTTTGAGTGCAGGACAATGGATATTTTTCATATGTAAAGATTCCAAAATGTAAGTATTTACACTTATTTCTATGTGTTTAATCTTGCAACCATACATATATTCTAGTATTTGCATTTAATTTAATCCTTTATAATAAAGCTTGGCTTGTGCAAAAAAGGAAGTTTTTGCAAATAAAGCTTTTTATCTTTAATAAACTCATCCACCGCCTTAGTCTCTCCTGCAAAGATTCCGTAATCATCAAATGCTATTATGCCCCCCCCCCCTACTTTTTCATACATATTTTCTAAGATAGTTACAGCGGGTTCATAAACATCAGTATCAATGTGCAAAAGTGCGATTTTAAGCTCGGGATTGTCCTTGCAATACTTTGGCAAAGTTTTGTTAATATCACCCTTGATAAGCGCATAATTTTCTACCTTTTTATAGGCTAAAGCCTCTTGCATTTGTGCATAGCTAATACCACTTCCTGCTTCATCAATAAAGGCTTGCCTTTTTTGCTTATCCTCTTCAAAATTTGTTTTTGGAAATGCGCCAAAAGTATCAAAACCTATGATTTTTCTGCTTGCTTGTGTTTCAAGGATATTTCTAAAATGCGCCCATTCAAAAAAAGAATTTCCCTTAAACACTCCACATTCTACAACAGCCCCGGGCAAATGCGTGATTTTTTTATACAGCTCTAAATGCACCATAAATTTAGCAATGCGTCTATCATCAGCAGTGATAAAATAGCCATTTTCGTAGTCAAATGCCTTTTGTGTGTCGTAAGAATTTAGTTTCATTTTTTCTCCTTTAAAGTTTTTATGCTACGCGCATAAGGGTATCAATTCCCCCCCCCGCCTTTTAGGCAAAAATTAATTTGCCTTTCATTCCACATACCTAAAGACTCTTCTTTTAGCTCAAAGAAATGTTGGTCATAGGATTTATTATAAATATAATGCCATTTTCTTTGAAAATTTGCTTTCAAAAATCTTGCATTTGCCGTTCTGCCATCTACTACAATTAAAGCACCGGGCAACAAAAAATGTTCCATAGCTAAAATATCAGCTGCCATAGGAAGTCTATCTTGATGAGACATAGAAAAACCCCTAATATCTCCTTTGGTTTTATAAAGCCCCGGTCCATCAAGATAGATAAAATCAGGACAAATATTGGGAATTTTTTCATAATAAGTGCAAATTCTATCATTAAAGGTAGAAATTGTCGTGGGGCTATAGTTGAAAATAACATTATTTGTTTTATATATTTTTTTTGTATTTTCTATCCATTTTTCATCATCATCTACGCTATAACACAAAAAAGCATTAGTGCGTCTTAAATTTTTGCTTACAAATTCACTATATTTAGATTTATTGTGTTCTAAGGCATCGTCAAAAACCATAGTGCTTTTTCCAAGTCCAAATTCTAAAATAGTAGTAACTTTTCTTGTAGTGATTAAATAATGAAGTCTTATTAAATCATCTAATTCTGCGTGAAAAGCTTGTGTTGGTGTTGGATTGACATTGTGATAAGGGTCATTTACTATGTTTTTTCTGTCTAATTTTTTATAATCTTTTATATTATTAATTCCTAATTTTTTATAAAATGGGAATTTTAAAAGATATTCTTCATAATTTAAATTTTTAAACATTACTAACTCCTTTAATTTCGCGAGAGTTTCTTGTCTCTACAATATCCCTAAAATGCACCATAAATTTAGCAATGCGTCTATCATCAGCAGTGATAAAATAGCCATTTTCGTAGTCAAATGCCTTTTGTGTGTCGTAAGCATTTAGTTTCATTTTTTCTCCTTTAACCTAAATTTGCCTTGCCGTATTCAAAAAGATTGCAATCATACCTTGGCAGGGCTTGGGGGTTTTGCAAAATATCCTCTAGGCTAATATCCTTATAATTTACATCAAAGGAAAATTTTACGCCTAAATTTTTCAAAATCTCTTTCGTCTCTTGCGTATAAGTGTGCGCTCCTCCATAAGGATAACAAAAGGTTTTAGCTATCAAGCCCCCCCCCCCCTATTATTTGCTCTAAAAACTCAAAGGATTTTTGAAGTTCTTGTTTTTGTTCTTCTTTTGTGAGTTTAGACAAAACGAAATGGTTATGAGAGTGGCTACCTACAATCATCTTTTCTTTTTGCAAGGTTTTAAGCGCATCAATGCTCATATAGAGATTTTCAAACAATGCATAATCCTCACAGATTTCTTCCATCAAAGAATCTAGCAAACTTTCTCTGTATGCGTATTTGATGTAATAATTAAAAAGTTTTTTAAATTCGCTTGTTGCAAAATCATTATCTTGATTAAGGTAAGTTTTATTTTCAAAAAAAGCTTTTTCGCTATCTTTGATAATGCAAACACCCTTTTGCTTTTGAAAAAGTTTGATTTTCTCATTTGCAAGGTCTAAAAGCTTTTTGCCCCCAAGTTTGCCAAGCAAAAAATGGATTCTATGGACATCTAAGGCTTTTTTTCTTTCATAAACTCCACTGCATACAAAGAAAAATCCAAACAATCCACGTTTTTTAAGCTCTTTAAAAACAAAATCATAATGGTCTTTTAATCCGTCATCAAAAGTAAGCAAAATTTTGCCCTTGTAGTGTTCGTATTGCTTTGCATTTTGTGGAGGATTTTCATACAAATTTAAAAATTCTTCATAAGTTAAAAAAGAATAATTTTTTTCAAAATAATCTAGCTGTTTTTTAAAATTTTCAAAATCCAAATACCGAAAAAAAGGGGTATTTTTATCACTTTTTCTTACATAGTGATACATTATAGCTTTCATAATAAGTCCTTTAAAGAAGGGTTTTGCAGGATTTTGACCTGTCTTTTTTGTGAAAAATAATCCTGCAAGGAGTTTGCTAAATTGTCATAGGCTTTTTTTGTAGCAAGGGGAGTAAAATCACTATTCCTATAAAGCTTCCCGCTTTTTTTATCTTTGGGTTGTTCTAGCTTTTCTAAATTTTCAAATTCTTTAATGATGCCTCTATAAACTTTTGCGATTCTTGCAATAAGGCGATTGCCGATTTTATGCATATCATCATTTGGGTAAATTTCCGCTTGAATTTGGTGGATTATATCCCCTGTATCAATCCCCTCATCCATATACATAAAAGTTGCTCCTATGTATTCTAACTCTCCATTGACAAAAGGAAAGAAATTCGTTCCACTCCCGCGATAATAAGGGGATAATCCCAAATGCACATTTAAGATTCTGTCTCTAAAGGCTTTTATTAAATGAGGTTTTAGGATAGAGCAACCATAAGCCACAAGTAAATCAGGCTTTAAGGCAAGGATTTCGTCAAACTTTTCTTGGGTATTGATTGCATTTTTTTCTATGTAGCAAGGATTAGAATAATCAGGGCTTAACTCCACAAAACTTTCAAAAAAATCTTTTTCACTTTGGTCTCTTGCTTGTAAATGTCTGCTTTGAAACTCGTCCTTAAAGGAAGCCTTGAAAATCGCGCTTTGCTTCTCACAATAGCTTTTTAAAACTTTGATATTTTCATCAAGCGCTAATGCCTTACGCATAAAAGTATGTCTTAGCGCATCGCTTGTTAGGATAATAATCTTTTGCATTATTACCCCCTTAAGCACAAAGCCTATAAGGGCTTGCAGATTCCAAATTCGCAGACTCAAGATTTGCAGAATCAAAACTTGCAAGTTCAAAGTTTGCAAGTTCAAAGTTTGCACAAGCAAATAAGTATAAGGTAAAGCTATCATTTAGCCCCCCCCCCCAATAATATTTCTAAGCTTTTTAAATCTCTTACTCATTGCTAAAGATTCTACAATTTCTACTTTTGTAGGGATTTTGAAAGTTGCAAGTTTATCTTTACAAAAGCTTCTTATTTGTTTTTTTAGCTCTAAATTTGAGAGTGCAATTTTAGTATCTAAAACCACTTTTACGCTCACACTTTGTCCCATGATAGCACTAGATTCTCCATATACTAGACAATCTTTAACGCAAGGAATTTCTAAAATCACATTTTCAACCTCTTGTGGCAAAACTTTCTCTCCACCGACATTAATCATTTCTTTGCTCCTACCTAAAATTTTAAGATATTCCTCTCCATCTGATTGCATAATCTCTACTAAATCCCCTGTGGCAAAGTAACCCTCATTATCAAATGCACTATTATCTGCATTAAGATAACCTAGAGTTTGTGTTTTGGATTTTAAATAAAGCTCGTTATTGATGATTTTATAAGGATTTAGGATTTTAAAAAAACCTTTTTTGCTTGGGTGGGATTTTGTCTTTATGGCGCTTGTCTCGCTTGTGCCAAAGCTTTGCTTGAATTTAACGTGAGGTAGGGCTTGTTGTAAAGATTCTAAAAGTGTTTCACTCATCGCCTCACTTCCATAAATGACTAATTTTAAGGCGTCTAAGGCATATTTTTTATATTCTGATAAAAGCAAAAGCCTAAGCAATGTTGGTGAAGCAGGTAAAATCTCAATTTTATGCTGCTCTAAGGCACTTAAAATATATTGCGGTTGCCTTTGCTTAGGAATTATCAAAGTCCCGCCCCCAGCTAGAGCATTTAGCATCACATCAATACCAGCAATATGATCGGGCAAATATACGCTTAAGATTCTAAGAGGATTATATTTTTTGTCGCAATAAAATTTTAGAAAACTCTCTAAATTATGCACGATAGCCTTTGGCTTGCCTGTGCTACCACTTGAAAAGAGAATCAACCCACTTGATTTGTCTGTTTTAAGCTTTTCTAATAGGGCATATTTTTTAGAATTTAGGGTTTGAATTTGGGTTTTGTCTAAAATAAACTCAATACCAAATTCACTTAAATCAAAGTCAATATTCTTAGTTAAAAGCGGACAAATGATACATTTTTTACTATAAAGGGCAAAAAAATAAGCAAAATAAAGAGGACTATAATCCCCCAATATCGCGACAACACTGCCTTGTGGAATGCTATGTAAAGTTTGCTTTTTGTTTTGTATTTCTTGGAGCAATGTTGCATAGGTGTAAGTTTTATCCTCACAGATAATAGCAACATTATCTCTAAATTGTGCGATTTGCTCTAAAAAATCAGCCATTCACACCACCTAAATAAACTACTTGCCCTGTGATAAAATTACTTTTTTCATCTAAGAAAAATTCAATCACATTTAAAACATCTTCAAAGTTACCAAATCTTTTAATAGCTTGTTGGTTTAAAAGAGAATCCATTTTTGCCTTTGGCACATTTTTGATTAAATCTGTCGGCACGGGTGTAGGACCTACTGCATTTAAAGTAATTCCAAATTCACTTAATTCTTTTGCTGCAACTTGTGTGAGATTGACTAAAGCCGCCTTT
Organism: Helicobacter turcicus; assembly: GCF_019711685.1. Lineage (GTDB taxonomy): Bacteria > Campylobacterota > Campylobacteria > Campylobacterales > Helicobacteraceae > Helicobacter_D > Helicobacter_D turcicus. The sequence goes on along the minus strand of NZ_JAIGYQ010000015.1, from coordinate 11,320 downwards.
GAGGCAGCATAAATTGCCTCTCCCTCTAATCTTAGCGGAGTTGCTATGGTTGCAAAATTGACAATCCTATAAGGCATAGTAATCTTGCAATCTTTATGCTTTTTACAATCCCACACCATGACCTTAGCAACTTCCCTTAAAAACAAAAAACTTCCAAAAACATTTGTGCTAAAGATATTTTGCATAGTGCTAAAAGGCGTGGTTAAAATATGATTCATAGAAGCAATACCAGCATTATTAAGCAAAACATCAATTTTTCCAAATTCTTTTTTAAGTTTTCTAATCATTGCTACAACCGCTTTTTCATCACTTACATCAAGCTCAAAATGCCGATAATTTTTATGGCTGATACTGCTCTTGCCTCGCGAGCAACCGCACACAATATGTCCTTTGTCTAAATAATGCTCACTCAAATCCTTACCGATACCTTTTCTTGTGCCTGTTATCACAAAAACTTTACTCATTCTTTGCTCTTTATATATATATATTCACTTAAACTGCTCACATCTTTAAATGGTGAATTTCTTGCACTCATAGTTTTTTCATCAGCTAAAACTATGTCAATCCCTAAATGCTCACTTAAGGAACTTTCTAAATCCGCAATAAAACTGACTAAGCTTAAAGAATCCAAATTTCCCTCTATGCCATAAATATGCGTGTTTGCATGAGGATTTTTTAGATTCTCATTATCTAGCTCATCATTTATATTTTTCAAAGCCTCACAAATTAAATCTTGAATTTTGTTTTTCATTTTTACTCCTTTATAAAATTTGGTCTATCTTGGTCAGAATCGCCTTTAAAAATCACACAAGGCGAAACTTTGCTTTTATAAGCAAATTCAAGATTTATATTTTCTTTTAGATAAGGTTCAAAATAATTTGGAATAATCTCTCCCTTAGCTTTTAGAGTAAATCCCATATTAAGAAGCGCGTTTTGATTTTCCACATAGCACAAAAAATCAATATATTCAGCTTCAAATTCCAAAAGCAAAGAAACAAAACATGCATAAAGATTAGGAATGAAATCTCCTAACCAATCCACTATTCTAAGACAACAATGCCCATTAACTTCAAGCTTTCTAAATACAAAGGCACTCTTAAGCAATTCTTTTTCAAAAATCCCATAAATTTTGTATGTATAAAAAGGGTGTTTTGCATATCTGTTTTCTAAAAAGTCTTTACTTTTTAAAGGGTGAAATACACCTTTAATCGTCAAATCTTTAGGATTGATAGCTTTAAAACTATATGGAGTTTGTAGCTTATTTTGCGCCCTTTTGTCGTTTTCAAAGTGGGCTATTTGAAAATCTTTATATAAAGGATTTTTGATATAAAAATGCTCTAAATTTCCAAGCTTGTATTTAAAAGCTTTGTAAATTCTCTTAGCATCCTCACTGATTCCAATAGCGGCTATAAAATTGGGTTTAAAGGTGTTAAAAAAATATAATAAAACTTTAAGTCCTATACCGCTTTTTTTAGAAGAGTCCTTAACCTTCCATATAGCAAGCCAAAATTCATTATGCGTTAAATTGTTATCAAAAAAATTCAAAGGAATAAAACCTAGCACAGCATCAAATTCTTGTGTTTGAGGGTTAAGAGCGATGATAAAATTGTATTGTTGTGTTGCTTTATCAAGATGCTGAAAATCAAGCATTTCCTTACTTTTGACAAAAATATGGTCGCTTTTCCAATGTTCTTTAAGAAAGCTAATAAGTTTGTCGTATTCACTTTCTAAACAAATTCTAATCTCGTGTTTATCCATCTCTACTCCTTTACCAAAGCGACACCATTTCCAAAACCAAGAGGTATAGGCATAGTTTTTAAGTGGTGTTTGGTTAAAAATGCATCAAGAGCTCTTTTTGGTCCATTATGCGGTGAAAAATAACTCACTATGATAGCCCCGCCCTTAACAAGACGAGGATAAAAAAACTCTAACCCCGCTAATACAACTTTGTATAAATCTGGGTCTAAATTCACAAAAACAAAATCATCCTCTACACCTTTAGCACTTTGAGGAAAAACGCCTTTTTTAATCACACAATTTTGCGGATAGGTCATTTTATCCATTACCATTTTTATGGAAGTATCACAGAGATGACCCTCTCCAAACTCCCTTGCCTCGTCATCTTTATCTGCATTAATATCCCCAAGCGCATACCCCTCAAAAGTGTCAAATAAATAAATTTTACGTTCTTTAAAATAATAATTAATCCACTTCGCGCTATCTCCTTGATAGACTCCAAGCTCTGCTACTGCGCCTTTGAGATTTTTATCCTTAAGAAGATAAGAAAACTTTTCTAAAAAGCTTCGCAATCCTTGTTGATAAAAATCTATTAAAGTGCTATCTATTTTTTCCCTCGCTATTTTTAGGGATTTAAGAAGCTGGGTGATAATATTCTCTCCGCATACAGAGGCTACAATCACTTTATCAAAATCATGGCATAAAATTGCATTAGGTGCTTTCACAGCAAATTCCTTATTACAAACCTTTATCAAAGTGTTTTGCTTTTTAATATCATTATCTACAAAGAAGAGGATATTAATCCCCCCCCCCCCCCGCAGAATCCTGCAAGACTTTTCTTGCATATTCTTTGCCACCACTTGCTGCACCAAAAACAATGACTTTCATAATTACTCCTTTACTAAAATATCTTTAAATGCTTTTTGTTTATTAATTGCAAAAAATTTTCCACTTTGCAAATATGTAAAAAACATTTGTGAGCTATTAAGAATTTGCGGGGTGCTAACTTGCTTAAAATCCATTTTATGCACCTTTGAAATTGCTTTTAAAATCTCTTCTTTTTTAGAATCTACCCGCATACAATCCTCGCTTCCTGCTCTCTTGTTTTGTCTTGAACCTACTAAGATTCTTGGTATTTGTAAGTAGAGGGCTTCTTTTAAAATGCAAGAGGAGTTTCCTATAATAAAATCCGCATTTTTAAGCAAAGTGATAAAATATTCAAATCTAAGTGAGGGAAAAATTCTAAAATTTTCTAAGCCCTCTAAACTCTTATAGCTTTCTAAAATAAATTCAAATCCCAAGTCATTATTAGGATAGATGACAATATAATTTTTGCCACTCTCTTTAAGGGCTAAAACAAAATTTTCACTTTGTTCTTTAATCGTGTTTAATTCTGTGGTTACTGGGTGAAACATCGCAATAGCATAGTTTTTAAAGTTGATTTCATAATGTTCTTTTGCTGCTTTTAAGGAGAGTTCATTGCTATTAAGAATCTCTAAATCTGGCGAACCTATAATAAAAATGGATTCCTCATCTTCTCCAAGCTGCATGAGCCTTTTTTTTGCCCTTTCATCATTAACTAAATGAATATGGGCTAGTTTAGAGATAGAATGGCGCAAACTATCATCAATTGTGCCTGAGAGTTCCCCTCCCTCAATGTGTGCGACTAAAATATTATTCAAGCTCCCAACAATAGCTGCTGCTAAAGGCTCTATTCTATCTCCATGCACGACGATTAAATCCGGATCTAATTCAGCAATAAATTTAGAAAATCCATCAATGGTAGAGGCTAGTGCCTTATCCATTTGAAAGTATTTGTCAAAATTAATGTATTTAAAAATGTTTTTAAAATGGTATTTATCAATTTCTGTGGAAGTAAAGCCAAAAATATGGCTTAGGTGCATTCCTGTTACGAACACAAAAAGCTCAAAATCTTGAGATTGCTCTACTTTTAGCATTAAAGATTTTATTTTAGAAAAATCCGCTCTTGTGCCTGTTACAAAAACAATTTTTTTCATTCAAAATCCTCATATTTTAGCTGCCTATCCTTTGGTATATCCCTTAGTGCTTTTTTGCCTAGAATTCTCTCAAATTCACTCGCGGCTATGCCTCCTTTGCTGGGTCTTTTGACCCAAATATTCTCCATACTTAAAAGTTCTCCTTTTTGAATTGCTTTAATGCTCACCACACTTGCAAAAGCAAAATCTATGGTAACTTGCTCTTCTTTTACTGCCTCTTTAGAAGCCTTTAAGCCTCTTAAAAGAGCCATTTGCTCACTTTGTGTGATAAGCTCTTTTAAAGCCTCCTCATCCATAGAGCAAATAATATCAGGTCCCTCTCTCTCCATAGTGTCTGTGAAATGACGTTCCAAAACACAAGCACCCAAAGCAGTTGCCCCCAAACATGCAAGATTATTTAAAGTGTGATCGCTTAAACCCACCAAGCAATCAAATTCTTTTTTTAGCGCACACATAGCATTAAGCCTTACAAGATTGGGCGGGGTTGGATAGAGATTAGTTGTGTGCAAAAGCACAAAGGGGATTTCAAATTCTCTTAAAATCCTCACGCTTTCTTTAATGCTTTGTAGGTTATTCATGCCCGTGCTAAGTATCATAGGCTTTTTAAAAGAAGCTATGTGTTTTAAAAGCGGAGTATTATTGCATTCTCCAGAGCCTATTTTAAAGGCATGCACACCCATATCTTGCAGACGATTTGCCGCGGCTCTACTAAAAGGAGTGCTAAGATAAACAAGCCCTTTAGATTCTGCATATTCTTTTAGGGCAAGTTCGTCTTTGGCATTTAGGGCGCATTTTTTCATAATTTCATAGATACTGATTTTTGCATTACCCGGAATGACTTGCTTTGCTTCAGCGCTCATTTCATCTTCTATGATGTGGGTTTGGTGCTTGATGATTTTTGCCCCCGCCCTCTTAGCAGAATCTACCATAAGCTTTGCAAGCTCTAAAGAACCATTGTGATTAATGCCAATTTCTGGCACGACTAAAGGAGCTTTATCTTCACTAATTGTTAAATTAGAGATTTGTATCATTGTATTCACTTCCTCTTCTCCTTAAATTCTTGTTTTAATCGTGGCACATCAAAAAAATAAAATCGCAAATATCCGCCTTTAGCCCAATCCTTATCTGCTTGCATTAATGCAAGTCCAAGTTTATAGGTAAGGCACTCTTTTTCCTTTAAGGCTTCCTTATAATCAGGATAGGTTTCTAGATTTGGTAATTTTAAATGGGGATTGTTTGCAACTCTTCTTGCATAGTCTTTTTGTGCCTGTTTATGCGCTTCTTTGATATAGGAGAGAACATAAGGCATTCTTATATATCCCCATAGACTTTTAGAGTTTAAAATAAGGGCGGCTCCTAGCTTATAGGCTAAGTGAGAGTGGATTCTCTCTTTTGCGGTTATCTGCGGGAAGCTAGGAGGAGGGGGAGGACTGCTGCTGTTTGGTTGTTTGATTTGGAGTTGTTTTAGCTGTATGTCTAGCTCTAAAGATTCTATTTTTAAAAGTTGCTTTTGATAAGAAATCTCCCTTAGCAGTCTTTTGGTGTTTGGATTATCGCTAATTTTTATCTTTGTTTTTTTCTCTAGTGCATATTTTTTAGCATAGAGTTCCACAGGAGGCACAAAAAGGCGGTGCATTTTGAGAGGATTTTCTTTGTAGTCTTTAAGTTTGCCTTGCTGTGCTAGTTCCTCTAAAGAATTTGCAGCCAAATTATAAATGTGCTCTGGAGGAATGTGGAAATTTGCCACAAAAACACTTTGGATATCTGTGGTTTTTAAATTTTCTTTTAAAACTCCATAAAAGCAAGGGATTCCCTCTTGGAATCGGATAATATCAGGATAATGGTCTAAATGAAAATAAAAGCCAACGCCGGGTTTTTTACAAAAATGAAAAGGCACTAGGGCTGTGGTTGAAACATCGCTTATTGCTATATCACACAGCGCACAATAGCAAATCTTTGTGCGATAATCATAACCACTAAGGCTTTTAAGCTTGATTTTCTCTCCTTTGCTTCCAAGAATGGTAGCGACATTTTTAGGGGGTTGCTTTGTTTGAGATTCTAAAGTATCTGCTTTTGTGGCAGGGGTTTGAGTGCTTTGTTTATCTTTAAGGTGGGATTGTGCAGCACCCTCCTCGCCACATTTTTTGTAATAACTAAAATCCTCGCAAGCTTGAAATGCTTCTTTTGTGTGTTCTACAATTTTCCAAAAAGCCTCTAAATTGTCCTTAACCTCTATCCTCTCTCCATCATAAGCAGTTAAGCCATCAATAAAAACTTTGATACTAGGAAAATACCGACTTAGGTTTTTTAAAATCAGTGGAATCCCATCCCACTGCTCTAGCCAAACGCGTCGCTCACCCGGGATTCCAAGCCAAATGTGGAGGCTATACATATCTACCTCCTCTTGAGCTTTTGCCCCCCCCCCCCGCTAATATTAGCTCTATGACTATTTTGGGTTTGCTTAACTATGGAATAATAAAAATCTTTTGACAAGGCTTTACTATATGCAGTAAAGGGTAGTATGGCATTTTCTCTTACATAAGGCTGGAGATAAACCAAGTCCTCTTTCTCACTTGCTAGAGATTGGGTTATTTTGTCTGTTTTAAAAAAGATTAATTTTTCATTGGCTACTTTTTTGTTTGCAATGTCTAAGTTTTCAAAATACAACAAAGAAAAATTAAAAAAATGATAAGGACGACAATTTGATAAGGTGAATCCAAATTTAATATCTCTGTAGCTAAAATCTTCGTTTTTCCTTGCTAAAAGTGCTGCTCTAAAAATCGCAAAATGGTTCCTATAATCTCCCCTCCAGCCATCAAGTCTTAATGCTTTGCATTGATGATTATTATCTTGAAAAAAAAGCGAATTAAAACAATCAGAAAATTGTAAGAGAAATAAAGGAAATCCCATATTCTTATCACACATAAAAACAATATTTAAAATAGAGTTATTCCCTTTAAAGCTCTTAACCCCCCTTAATGTTATATGATTATAAATTGGGTGAGATAATTCAAAGTAATCTTCTTTGGCTTTTCTCTCCCAAAAATCCATCATGCCTCTAACATCAGCATTTTTCATATTTTTGCAAAGTTCTGCCAACTCACAATTATATTTTTCGTATTCATAATCACCAAAGCTATAATTTTGCGAAATAATGTTGTCAAAGAATTTTTCAAACATTAGTTAGCCTTGTATCGTGAGATTAGATTTTCTAATTCTTGTGATGATAAATTTTCTTTATCTAGTGCATCCTCTTTATCTTCTTTTTCAATCAAAGAATTAAATTCTTTCAGAGATTCTTCTAAACAAGAGTTTTTGCATTTTAAGCCCATAGGGCAAATTACGGATCTTATGAATACTTCTGTTTCATTTTTGATTTGGCAAAATTTAGGAGAGAAAAAATTAGAAACTTTGCCAATGGGAATTATTTCTTGTGATTGCTGATAAATTTCATATACTGCACTTAGTATCTCACTAAAGTAATGATAAGGACGCCATTGTTCTAAAGTAAAAACAAAATTTTTATGTTTAAAGCAAAGTTCTGCAATATCAATATTTCTAAAATGAGTAAAAACATCTCCTAATCTATTTTTTAAAAAAGTAGGAGAATGTGGAAAATGAATGAGTTTGTCTTCCACCACTAAAATATCAAAAAAATGATGCACTTGTAAGAGCAAAAAGGGAAATTGATTGTTTTTGTCTATAAAAAAACAAAAATTTACAAAAGCAGGTGTAGCATCTCCCCAACCAATGTCTTTGGGAGAGAAATTATAAGTCATTTGACAAACAATTTCATTGTGATAGGGATGTTTAAGGGTTAATTTTCTATTCTTTAGGTGTTTTGCATAAAATTTGGCAGTATAAAGTATAAATTCTTCTTTATTATGAAGGTATAAATCAAACATTGTTGCGATTTCGCATTGGTGATTTTGATAGTCGTATTCTGTTGTAACAAAATTTTTATTCCAATTTTTAAATGAAGTAATAAAATGCGAGATTGTTTTCATAATTGCTTCTCTCTTTTGTATTCTTTATAAATTCTAGAAACTTTAAATGCGAAAGTAAAGGGGTTTTTAAGCATTGCAGAACCTAAGCGATAGGAAAGATATTTTTTACACTTTAAGGATTCTAAATAATCTGCATAAGCTTCTAATGGAGGCAGTTTGTGAAATTTTTTGATTCTCTTATCTATTAGACGTTCAAAGCAAATAAAGATAAGTCGCAAGGGAAGCAGCACAAAGGATTTAAAAGACTTTGCTGCCACCAAACTAGAGCCAAGTTTGTAGGCGAGATGATTTTTTACCCGTTCAGGTGCTCCAAAGAGTGTTTTAGGGTGTAGATTTATCACAGGAATATAACGCAAACTAGCATCATCTAATGCTTTGTAGAGGCAAAAAAACTCCATAATATCTTGAAAGTTTAATTTATGCTGAAAGAATTCTATATGATGTTTTAAAGCCTCATATTCAAACGCTACTTCAAAAGTTCCAAAAGTCTCTAAAATATCTTTAGAAAACGCTAATTCTTCCTTAAGGATAAATTGTTTGTAGATATTAATATGGGAACTCTCATAATAATTTGATTCCCTTTTGAAGCTTAAATCCTTATTGATACTACTTGCGCTAAACTCTGGAGCAGTGATAAAAAATTCTAAAAATTCTATTATTTTATATTCATTCTCACCTTTATAGATATTGGAATAAGTATGTGTTAAATTTACTTTTTTGAGGATATTAACAAACCAATAAAATCCTACAAAGTTTTTATTTGGGAAAATTTTGTTTAATATATTCTCTACCCGAAAAGAAGAGGTTACTAAATCAAAAATCCCTATTTTCTGACTTTTAAAATGAAAATTCTCTAAATATTGCTGATAAAGGGAGAATTTGTTTAGCATTAATTTTTTGATTTGTTCTTTATTTTTTTGAATTAAATCAAAATATTTTTTTTTCTGGTATGAATTTGTAACATTTAAAAACAAGTCAAAATGATTGATAACTTTAAAATCTTCAATTTCTTCTTTAAAAGATAAGATGAGATTAATAACTTTATAATCAATCTTGCTTCTATCAATTAAATCCATTCCAAAAGCCTCATTGCATAAACTCCTACTTGCTTGCACATAATGCGTTTGAATTTTCTCTGTTGCAAAATGTTCTTGCAAGAGATTAAAGATTTTTTCTATCACATAACCATCTCTGGCAATAAAAATCATTTCCTTTAAATTCTCTTTTAAAGCCCCTTTGAAAACAAATTTACTAAGTCCATAACAAATAACTCCGCCATAAAAATATCCTAAATAACTCCAATACTCAACTATATCCTTATCGCAATAAAGCCATTTTTTGAGACAAAGTCCTAAGATAATAGAGATTGTGAGATTGTTAGGATGAAATTCATAAAGCTGTTTAAGTTTAGGATAATCTTGCAAAAAAGATTCCATAGGTTTTGGCAGATAAAAGGCTGTAATGCCTAAAACCTTAGCATTCTCAAAATCGGAAAATTTATTATCGCCAATGTGTAAAATTTCGTCTGCTTTCACATTTAAATCTTGCATAATATATTCATATAAGTCTTTGTGATGTTTTGTTTTACGATTGGTGGAGCTTACATAGAGTTTATGATAATCTTTAATATTATTTTTTTCTAGCACTTCCTTTAAAAACTCACTAGAATGATACATGTCAGAAGTTAAAATGATTGTTTTCCCTAAGGATTTTGCATACTCTAAAATATTTTTTACCAATGGATTAATATAAAGCGTCTGTAATTCAAGCTCTTTTTCTTTGTCTTTTAAAAATTGAAATTTTTTTGGCATTTGACTATAAATCTCATCAAAATTGACTTGTTTTTTATTTAAGGTTTTCATTGCCTTAAATTCAGCCTTACTCCTTAAATATGCAAAGCCTTTTTGTCCAAAATTTTCTTCTAAATGTTTAAAAACATCAATAGGTTTGGCATAAGGACGCACCAAAAGAGTGTCAAATAAATCAAAAGAAATTACTTTGTGTCTAGCAATTATTTTTTTCAAGGTATTTTGATAAAGTATATCTTGAAATTTGGCATTATTAGGATTCTCGACAAAACTAACTTCAAATTCTTTGTATTTTTTATCCTTTTGGAGTTGTCTTTCTATAAACAAACTAGTGAGTTGTTCGCTTGTAAATCCTAACTCCCGCTTTTGCCAAATATTAGCACTTGATAAGCTATCTTTCATTGCTTCATAAAGTGGAAGTAAAATCGCAAAAACAAATTCACAGTATTCAAAAAATAATTCCTTTTTCATTATAAACATATTGCAAGGATAGAAGACTTGTTTTTTTGCAAGATTTTTTGCAAGATAAGCATATTCTTGCAATTCCTTATTAGAGCAAATTTTCTCTTGTATGGCATTGAGTGCTTGAGTATTTTGCCCAATATAAGCAAAGTACTCATAAACACTATAGAGAGACATATCTGTTACTTTAAATTTTTTAGGAATGATTAAATCATAATCTTGGTAATTAAAGTCGTTTATTTGGATAAGCGATTGATAATGTTTAGAAATATTTTCTATTATTGGGTGATACTCTGCAAATTTATTTTGCGAAAAATTCATACAATTTTCATCAAAAATAAAATGTCGTCTATAATGCATAAACCCTATATATTCAGGATTTCCAAGCTTGTCATAATTTTTCCACGCCCAATAGATTCCTGTTAGTTCATTAAAATAACGATTAAGATGAGAAATATTATCCCCCGTATCATCGCCTATCATGTTTTCACAAAGCCATTCAAAATCTTCATCAGAAATTTCGCCATCTTTATGCCCCTCTTTGCTTAAAGCTCTGCCTAAATGGATAGGGGTTAGCACTTCGTCTTTAAATAATGCGCTAGGTTTGTGATAGGAGACTAGGATTTTAATTCGTGAACTTTCTTCCATCTATATTCCTTTGATTTTTTATTAAATTTAAGAAAAGTTTTAAGGGTTTTTGGATTTTAAAGAGTAGCCTTAAGGGTCTTGGGAGACATTTGTCTTGATAGTATTCCTTAGGGTCTTTTAGGATTCTTTTTAGTTTAGCACTTTGCAATGCATCAAAATAACTCCAATCTAGCTCTCCTTTAGCTTCAAGCTCTTTAAAATCCTGTTGGATTCTTTGGAGAAATTCCAGCTTAAATTCTTGTGCGATTCTATTAAGATTCCACACATAACCTTTGAATCTTAAATAAGTGCTGATTTTTGCAGTTTCTAGCTCAATTTTAGGATACCTTTTTAAAAAATCCCGCATAAAATCATATTCTTCGCAAATGCAATATACCTTTGCTTTTGATACACTGCTTGAATTAGGATTATCCCTGCGGTAGCAATAATGTGCCTCTTTAACAAAATAAATACTATGTGCTAGGGTAAAAACTTGAAACCAAAAGCCAGTATCTTGATAAGAAGCACCGGGTATTTCGTTAAATAAAATATTAAATTCGCGCAAAAAATCAAGCTTGTAAATTCCACTTTGATTCATACACCAAGTTTGTGTAAGCACTTTTGCTCCCTGTTTTTCATAAGAGATAATGCTTCCATAAAA
>NZ_JAIGYQ010000014.1 GCF_019711685.1 Helicobacter turcicus | reverse complement strand
CAACTCTCAAAAGAGGAATGGGAGGAGATTATGCAAACTCCTATTAAAAGCTATAAAGATTATCAAAATAATGATAATTTGCATACTTTAAAAGATAAATATTTAGATCCATTTTTTGTGTAGAGGAGTAAAAAATAAAAAAAATCGTTAGCATAGTAGGAGCAAGACCGCAGTTTATCAAAGCAGCGGCTTTTAGCAGGGCAGTCGCAAAAGATGGCGGTGTGCAAGAGGTGATGGTCCATACAGGGCAACATTACGATACGCAAATGAGTGCATCTTTTTTTAAAGAATTAGAGATTCCAACTCCTGCTTACCATTTAGGAATTGGTGGGTTATCCCATGGAGCAATGACAGGCAGAATGCTAGAGCGCATTGAGGAGGTATTAGTAAAAGAAAAGCCCGATTTTACTCTTATCTATGGCGACACAGATTCTACGCTTGCGGGTGCATTAGCTAGTGCAAAACTCCATATCCCCATAGCGCATGTAGAAGCAGGCTTAAGAAGCTTTAATCCTAAAATGCCAGAAGAGATTAATAGAATCTTAAGCGATAGGATTTCTAAGTTTTTGTTTGTGCCCTCGCAAAATGCTTATGATAATTTGGTAAAAGAGGGTTTTTTGGGATTTGATTGTGCGCTACTAAAAGTTGGGGATATTATGCTAGATGTTGCCCTGCATTATCAAAAAATGGCTAAGAAACCTACAATTGCATTGCCTAAGCACTTTATTTTATGCACATTGCATAGAGCAGAAAATACAGATGATTTGCAAAGAATGCAGGAGATTTTAGAGGGCTTAAATACGATTTCTAAAGAAGTTTTGGTTTGTGTCCCCCTACATCCTAGAACAAGGAATGTTTTAGAGAAAAATTCTTTTAAGGTGGAGAATCTTCGTTTTATGGAAGCCTTAAGTTATTTAGAAATGGTATGGGTCTTGCAACATTGTCAAATGGTCATAACAGATAGCGGAGGCTTGCAAAAGGAAGCCTATTTTTTTAAAAAACCTTGCATGACTTTACGTGATGAAACAGAATGGGTAGAGCTTGTAGAATGCGGGGTTAATGTGCTAGTTGGTGCAAATAGGGATAAAATCCTTGATGGTTTTAAAAAAATTGCCGATATGGATATGGAATTTGAGAAAAATCTCTATGGCAATGGAGATGCAAGCAAAAAGATTCTACAAACACTTAAGGGGTTTTAGATGAAGCAGTTTGGTTTGATTGGAGTAGCAGGATATATCGCACCTAGACATTTAAAGGCGATTAAAGAAACACAAAATGTGTTATCGTGTGCATTAGACCCTTATGATGGGGTTGGGATTATGGATAGCTATTTTCCTAATGCAGATTTTTTTACAGAATTTGAAAGATTTGATAGGCATGTGGATAAGTTAAGACGAAAGGGTTGTGGGCTAGATTTTTTGTCCATTTGCTCTCCTAATTATTTGCATGATAGCCATATTCGTTTTGGGCTTAGAAGCGGGGCTAGTGTGATTTGTGAAAAGCCTTTGGTGCTAAATCCTTGGAATATAGAAGCCCTAGAAGCCATGCAAAAGGAGACAAAAGCAAATGTTTATACGATTTTGCAATTGCGTTTGCATCCTAGTATTGTTGCCTTAAGAAAAAGAGTTGAAGAAACCTTACAAAAAGAACCCAATAAGGTTTTTGATGTGGAGCTAACTTATATCACTTCGCGAGGCAAGTGGTATTTCGTCTCTTGGAAAGGAGATGTTTCTAAAAGTGGCGGAGTGGCTACAAATATCGGTGTGCATTTTTTTGATATGCTTGCTTGGATTTTTGGGGAGGTTAGAGGGAGTGTAGTGCATTGCTTAAACGCACAAAGTGCTAGCGGAATCTTAGAATTAAAACATGCTAGAGTGCGCTGGTTTCTCTCTGTGGATGCAAATGCCTTGCCTAAAATCGCACTAGAACAAAATAAACGCACCTTTAGATGCATTAGCCTTAATGGAGAATCCTTAGAATTTAGCGATGGCTTTACAGATTTGCATACAGAGAGTTATAGGGATATTTTAAAGGGAGGCGGATTTGGACTACAAGAGGCAAAGACCTCTATAAATATCGTCCATGCAATAAGAAATGCTGAAATTATAGGGTTAAAGGGAGATTATCACCCTTATTTAACACAAATAAAGGAATCTTAAATGCAAAAAATTGGCATTATTACTTATCAAGCACCGCATTTAAAAACAGAACAAGTTTTGAACCAACTCTTGAATCAGCGGGGGGGGGGGATTTTGTGATTTATTCTTTACCTTTTGTTAGCAAAGAGGAGAGGGCAGTGTTATTTGCACATAGACCTAGACAAAGCGAGGCAATCAGTGCAGAGGAGATTGCAAAACAATGGAAAATCCCCTTTAGAAGTTGTAGAAGCGATACAGAGATTGATAATGCATGTGAAATTTATATTCTAACAGGTGGCGGGATACTATCCCATGAGTGTTTAAGCGGAAAGAGAATTTTAAACGCGCATCCGGGGATTATTCCAAATTGCAGAGGATTAGACGCTTTTAAATGGGCGATTTTAGAGGATAAACCCTTAGGCGTGAGCTTACATTATATTGATACAGAGGTAGATTGCGGGGAGGTTGTAGCTATACAACCTACATCGATTTATCCTAGCGATTCCTTACAAACACTTGCAAGAAGGCATTATGAAAACGAAATTGCAATGCTTGCAAATTTTGAATTGTATTTGCAAAATCCTAAGAATCCTTTTGCGGATATTGCCTTTTGCAAGAGCGCAAAAAGAATGCAGCCTTTAGAGGAGAGAGAAATGATAGAACACTTTAATACGTATAAAGAAAAAATGTGTGAGGAATAACATGGAGTATTTTGCACATCAAAGTGCCATCATTGATCCTAATGTGCAAATTGGAAAGGGATGTAAGATTTGGCATTTTAGCCATATTTTAAGCGGAAGTGTGATTGGGGAGAATTGTTCCTTTGGGCAAAATTGCGTTGTTGGTCCTAATGTGCGCATTGGAAGCGGGTGTAAAGTGCAAAATAATGTGAGCATTTATGAGGGGGTTTGGCTAGAAAATGATGTGTTTTTAGGTCCTTCTATGGTTTTTACAAATGTGCATAATCCCCGCGCTTTTATCAATCGCAAAGAAGAGTTTAGAAAAACGCTTTTAAAACAGGGAGTGTCTATTGGCGCAAATGTAACGATTGTGTGCGGGGTTAGTATTGGAGAGTATGCGTTTATTGGTGCTGGAAGTGTTGTTGTGCATGATGTGCAAAGCTATGCGCTAATGGTGGGTAATCCTGCTAGGCAAATTGGCTGGGTGGATAAGGCTGGATTGCGCTTGGAGTTTGATAGTCGCGGAATCGCTGTGGATAGCTATGATAAAACGTATTATCGTTTAGTTGGGGAGAGATTGGAGATTGTGCATGATTGATTTTGCAAATTTAAAAAAAGCGCATTTAGAGCAAAAGCAAGCAATTGAAGAAGCGGTTTTAAGGGTTTGTCGTAATGCAAATTATATTATGGGCGAAGAGGTTAAGGGGCTTGAGCAAGAGTTAGTGGAGTTTGTAGGGGGTGGATATGCGGTAACTTGTGGAAGTGGGAGTGATGCACTGCTATTAGCCTTAATGGCATTAGGAATCCAAGCAGGTGATGAAGTCATTACTCCACCTTTTAGCTTTATTGCAACTTCAGAGATGATTGCGCTTTTGGGTGCAAAACCTGTATTTGTGGATATTTCTTTAGAGGATTTTAATATAGATTGCGCCTTGATAGAAAATGCAATTACACCTAAAACTAAAGCGATTTTAGCAGTGAGTTTGTATGGGCAACCGCCGGATTTAGAAAGGTTAGAATTTCTTGCTAGAAAGTGGAATCTTAAGCTTATTTTAGATGGTGCGCAAAGTTTTGGTGCGGAGTTTAAGGGAATAAAAGATTCTTTATATGGTGACGTGGCAACAACTAGCTTCTTTCCATCAAAGCCTTTAGGGTGTTATGGAGATGGAGGGGCTATCTTTACACGTAATGGGGATTTAGCAGAGAAAATTGCGTGCTTAAGAGTGCATGGACAAACACAAAGGTATTTGCACAAATATGTTGGGATTGGCGGGAGATTAGACGCTTTACAAGCGGCGATTTTGCGCATTAAATTAAGGGCTTTTAAAGAGACGATTCAAAGAAGGCAAGAGGTTGCAAAATGGTATGATGGTTTTTTAGGCAATTGCGTAAAGATTCCGCGCATTATAGAGGGAAGGGTGAGTGTGTATGCGCAATACACTATCCAAACAAATCAACGTTGTAAATTGCAAGAACATTTAAAAAAATATGGAATCCCAAGTGTTGTGCATTATCCTTTAGGGTTGCATTTGCAGGAGTGCTTTAAAGATTTAAGCTACCAAAAGGGAGATTTTAAAAAGACAGAAATTGCAAGTTGTGAAGTGTTGAGTTTGCCGATGAATCCTTGTTTAAGAAAAGAAGAGGTTAAGGGGATAGCTCAAGTGATTAAAGAATGGTTTAATGTGTAGCATTTGTGGAGGGAATTATCCCTTAGAAGCTATAAAAAAAGCATCTAAAACTATGGCGCATAGGGGTCCAAACTTTAGCGGGGTTTTTAGTGAAAAAGGGATTGCGTTAGCGCATAATCGTTTAAGTATTATTGATTTGGAAAAGGAAGCAAATCAGCCCTTTATCTCCTCTTATTGTCCGCATTTTGTGCTTGTGTTTAATGGAGAGATTTATAATTATTTAGAGCTAAGGGAGGAATTAGAGGGTTTTGGGGTTGCATTCCAGACAAAAAGCGATACAGAGGTTTTGCTACATGCCTTTGCGTTTTGGGGTGAGAAGTGCTTGGAGAAATTCAATGGGGATTTTGCCTTTGTGGTGTATGATAGGCGCGATAGTAGCTTATTTTTTGCAAGGGATAGGTTGGGCAATAAGCCTTTATTTTATGGATTACATGGAGATAGAATTTGCTTTGCTTCAGAGATTAAGGCACTTTTGGAGATTTTGCCACAAGAGTTTGATTTAGAAGAAGTCGCAAAATGGTTGCTCTTTAGCAATGGTAGCAAGGATAAGACGATTTATAAAGGGATTATGCCTTTTTTAGCGGCACATTATGGAGTGTTTAAGGACGGAAAGCTTAAGTTAGTGCGCTATTGGAATCTTGAAATTGCGCCACAGCATTATACGTTAGATTGCGCAGTAGAAGAGTTAGAAACTTTGCTATTAGATGCCCTAAAATTGCGTTTGCGTTCTGATGTGCAAGTAGCACTTAGTGTCTCTGGAGGCGTGGATAGCTCTATTTTGGCACATTTAATAAAGCGTCTAAATGGGGATTGTAAGTTTTTTGGGTTAGGTTTTAGGGATTTTAAAAACATTGATGAGAGTGCGCATATTAGAGAAATTGGCAGAGATATTAAAGAGGAGATTTGTGAAGTTGCTCTAAGGTTAGAGGATTGTAAAAAGGATTTTGCAAAACTTGTGTGCGCACAAGATGAGATTTTTAGGAGTTTTTCTATTTATGCGCAATTTGCGTTATTTAAAGAGATTGCTAAAGAATGTAAGGTTGTGCTTAGTGGGCAGGGAGCCGATGAGCTTTTTGGGGGGTATTACCATCACATTGGACGCTATATTTTTATGCATAAAGAAGCCTTTAAGGATAGGCTTAGAATCTATGGAAAAGAGGCGTTAGAAGAGTATATGTTTGGGCTAAAATGTTCTTTGGATAAGGAGTTAAAGCTACAACTTTTTGCAGAAGATAATGCACAAAACTTGCGAAAATTAGAGCAAATGGGGTTGCCTAAGCCACCGCTAGAGAATCTTTTGGAGCGTTTTTTGCTTGATTTTAATAAAGGATTGTGGCTAGATGTTATGGAGTTTAATTTACCAAATCTTTTGCGCTATGAGGATAGAGATGCTATGACATTTAGTTTAGAGAATCGCACACCTTTTACGGATTATAGAGTGGTGGAGTTTGCGTTTAGATTGCCAGAGGGCTTAAAGGTTGCATGTGGCTATGGTAAGTATATTTTAAGGGTGATTTTGGAACGTTTGGGAAGTAAGAATCTTGCTTGGCGTTTGGATAAAAAGGGCTTTTCTGCGCCTGAGCGGGAAATAGCGCAAACTTTAGGCTATAATTTTCAAGGTCTTTTTGATGTGCGCTCTGTGATTTTTCAACAATTAAGGAATAGGTGATGATTTGGATTGATGTTGCAACTCCTAAATATGCAATGTTTTTTATGGTGATGATTAAGGAGTTGGCAAAAAGAAATCACAAGATTTTAGTAACTACGCGCTATGCGCCTCATTACACAGAAGCAAAAGAGATTTTAGAATTGCATAAAATCCCTCATATTGTGCTTGGAGAATATGGAGGGGAGACACTTTTAGAGAAGTTTGAAGCACGTATTTTTCGTCAAAAAGAGATATTAGACCTTTTTAAAGCTAGAGGTGTTCCAAAGGTATTAATTTGCGGCGCTGTGGTAGATAGTGTGCAGGTAGCTTATGGGATTGGGATTCCTGTTGTTAATATCTATGACACACCAGCATTTACAAAACCCGGTGATGAAGAATTCTCCTATGAACTCACCGCAGTAGCGCGTCTTACACTCCCTTTTTCTAAGCTCTTTTTTTATCCTTTTATTTTGCCTAAAGAATTGATGTTACGTTTTGCACTTAATGAAACACAAGTGGAATCTTATCCCTTTATTGATGTGGCATTATGGATAAATGCGATTAAAAAAGAAGCAAAAAATGATTTTAGAATACGTTATGGAATGGATATTTCTAAACCCACGATTCTCATTAGAGAGGAGGAATACAAGGCACATTATGTGAAAGAAAAGATTCCAACTATTTATGAGGTGATTCCACTTTTAAGAGCGCAGTTAGATGCGAATTTGGTGATTATGCCTCGTTATGAAAAAGAGAGATTGAAAAACGACTTTGGCGCAATTGCAGTGGTGCTTGAAGAGAAGCTAAGACCAGAGGAGTTTTATCCTTTTATTGACCTTTTTATTGGCGGGGGCGGGACTATGAATTTAGAAGCAGTTTGTTATGGGATTCCAACCATTTCTACACGTTCTATTTGGTTAATCCATGACCAATATTTGATTAAAAATAAGCTTATGTTTTGGACGCAAGATTGTGATGAGATTTTAAAAATTGCTAAGGAAATGCTAGGCAAGAGAGTGGAATCGCAAAGCTATTTTATTAAAGGTGCTTGTAATTTTGAGCGAATGATTGAACGTATTGAAAAGGAGATTTTATGCTAGGAGTTGCACTGCTTGGTTGTGGGAGAATCGCAAAACGTCATGGGGATTTGCTAAGTTGTGGCGAGATAGAGGGCGCAAAACTTGTAGCAGTGTGTGATATACAAAAAGACCGTGCGCAGAGCTTTGGGGAGAAATATAAGATTCCTTATTTTGTGAGCTTAGAAGAGATGATGCGAGTTTGTGGTGCGCAAATTGATATTGTCTCTATCCTAACTCCTAGTGGTTTGCATGCACAAAATACGCTTGAAGTTGCGCCTTATCAAAAGCATATTATTGTTGAGAAGCCTATGGCATTGACTTTAGAGGATGCAGATAAGATGATTGAGGCTTGTAAGAGAAATGGTGTAAGACTCTTTGTAGTCAAGCAGAATCGCTACAATTTACCTGTTAGGAAGTTAAGGGAGGCGTTGGAGTCTGGACGCTTTGGTAAGCTTGTGCTAGGAAGTGTGCGTGTGCGCTGGTGTAGAGATGATAGCTATTATAAACAGGATTCCTGGCGGGGGACTTGGGCGTATGATGGAGGAGTTTTTACAAATCAGGCAAGCCATCATATTGATTTACTAGAGTGGATGCTAGGTGATGTAGAGAGTGTGTTTGCAAAAGGCACTACGGCTTTAAGCACAATAGAGGCGGAGGATACAGGAATTGCTGTGTTAAAGTTTAAAAATGGGGCGCTAGGAGTGGTGGAAGCAACAACTGCCACGCGTCCTTCTGATTTAGAAGGGAGCATTTCTATTTTAGGAGAGCTTGGAAGCGTGGAAATAGGGGGTTTTGCGGTCAATCAAATGCAGCATTGGAATTTTGTAAAGCCCATAGCAAGTGATGCAGAAGTTTTAGAAAAATACTCTGTAAATCCCCCAAATGTGTATGGATTTGGGCATAGGGAGTATTATTTGCAAGTGGTAGATTGTTTAAGAAATGGCACAAAGGCATTAGTAAGTGGAGAGGAGGGCAGGAAGAGCTTAGAGCTTATAGTAGCAATGTATGAATCTATTGAAACTGGCAAGGAAGTGTTTTTGCCCATAACTCCAAAGCAGTGTAAATTAGGAGCAAAAGTGTGAAAAAAGTTGTCTTTTTAGGTGCAAAGGAAATTGGCAAAGAGTGCTTAGAATTCCTTTTTGAGAGACAAAATAGCTTAGATTATGTAATTGTTGCTGTTGGGAGCTCACCTAGAGGAAATGGAGTAAGAGAGTTTGCAAAAGAAAAAGGGCTTTTAATGCTTGAGGACTTAGATATGCTTTTAGACTTAGAGTTTGATATACTTTTTAGTGTGCAGTATCACGCAATTTTAAAAAAAGAGCATATTAATTGTGCAAGAGAAATTGCCTTTAATCTGCATTTAGCCCCTTTGCCAGAATATAGGGGGTGTAATCAATTTTCTTTTGCAATTTTAAATGCGGATAAGGAATTTGGTGTAAGTATTCACAAAATGGACGAGGGCATTGATAGCGGAGCTATTGCCTTTGAGAAACGTTTTATAATTCCTAAGCATTGTTTTGTAGATGAGCTTGTGGATTTGGCAAATGCAGCAGGGCTTACGTTATTTTGTGAAAATTTAGAAAAAATGTTGCAAGGACAATATACATTAATCCCACAAGATTCTATTACATCTTTGCGTAGGGAGTTTCACCTAAGGAATGAAATCCACACTCTAAAGGAAGTGCATCTTGACTCCTGCGGGGGGGGGGGGCTTTAATTGAAAGAATTATTAGAGCAACAGCAATGCCGGGATTTGAACCCCCCTATTGCTACATTGGCAGAAGAAAATTCTACTTCATACAAGCTGATAAAAAGTCAAATTCGGGAAGTTAAAATGGGGGAGAATGTCAAAATTATAGAACCTTGTAATTTATACGAATGCTATCTTGGAGATAATGTTTTTGTGGGTCCATTTGTAGAGATTCAAAAGGGAGTAAGAGTTGGCGCAAATACGCGTGTGCAAAGTCATAGTTTTATTTGTGAGCTAGTTAGTATTGGAGAATCTTGTTTTATAGGACATGGGGTGATGTTTATTAATGATGTGTTTCAAAAGGGTTGCCCTGCTAATGGGAATCTTAGCTTATGGAGGGAAACTAAAATTGGAAATGGTGTTAGTATTGGCTCTAATGCGACGATTTTACCTGTTGAAATTTGCGATGACGTAGTCATTGGTGCTGGAAGTGTGGTTACAAGAACTATTACAAAAAAGGGGATTTATGCAGGAAATCCTGCACGATTGATTAGGGAGCTTTAATGGAGTTTGAAAAGATTGTAGAGATTATAGAATCTAGACGTGAGGCACTCAAGAGTAGAGAAGAGGAGATTGAAGTTGTGGATTATGGAGCAGGAAGCCCAAGAGATAAGCGCACAAAAGAGGAAATGGAAAAGGGTGTGGTGTGTAAAATTTCTTTACAGAATTTAGCAAAAATTGGAGTAAAGAGGGAAAAAGCACAAGAGATTCTTAAGATTTTTAAAAATCTTAATCCAAAGGTGATTTTAGAGCTTGGCACTTGCTGTGGATTCTCTTCTAGTTATATGAGTTATTTTGCTCAAAATTCTAGGATTTACACGATTGAGGGCAGTGAGAGTGTTGCAGAGATTGCACGAGAGAATCATAAGGAATTTGGGCTTTTAAATATTGAAGTTTTAGTGGGGAGATTTGAACTTGTTTTGCCCACTCTTTTAGAGCGCATCGCGCCTTTGGATTTTGCTTTTATTGATGGGCATCATGATAAGTTTGCAACATGGAAGTATTTTCATAGCATACGTCCTTTTATGCGTAAGGGTGGGGTTATGCTTTTTGATGATATTGCTTGGAGTGATGGAATGCAAGATGCATGGGAAGAGATTACAAAGGAGCTCAAAGAATCTAAGTGTAAAGAAGTGTCTATTGTAGGTTGTGATGCTTGGAAGATGGGTGTTGTATGGCTGTGAAGTTTTTGGATTTACACAAGCAGTATTTAAGCATAAAAACAGAGATTGATAATGCGATATTTTCTGTGATACAAAAGAGTGCGTTTGTGGGGGGAGAGGAGGTAGAAGCCTTTGAAAAAGAGTTTTCTAGCTTTATTGGTGAGGGAGTGGAAGCGCTAGGAGTTGGCAATGGAACAGATGCGCTAGAGATTGCCATTAGGGCTTTAGAATTGCCTAAAGATTCCGTAGTTTTGGTGCCAGCAAATACCTTTGTTGCAAGTGCAGAAGCGGTAATTAACAATGGGCTAAAGGTAAAATTTGTAGATTGTGGAGAGGATTATTCCCTAGATATTGTAGATTTAAAGGATAAGATTACGTCTGATGTGCGCGCACTTGTGGTAGTGCATTTGTATGGAATCCCTGCAAATATGGAGGAGATTTTAGCTCTTGCTAGGGAATATGATTTAAGAGTGATTGAAGATTGTGCACAAGCACATGGAGCACGTTTTAATGGGCAGAGAGTTGGGAGTTTTGGTGATGTGGCAACCTTTAGTTTTTATCCGGGTAAGAATCTTGGAGCTTATGGCGATGGAGGAATGCTTGTAAGTAAGGATTCCTCGCTTTTGGAGCATTGCAGAGAAATTGCACACCATGGAGGATTAGAAAAATACCAGCATAATATTGTAGGGAGAAATTCTAGGTTAGATGCTATGCAAGCGGCAATTTTGCGCGTGAAATTGCGTTATTTAGAGGTTTGGAATGCTAGACGTAAAGAAGTGGCGCAAATGTATTTTGAAGGGCTTAGCAATAGGGATTTTATCTTGCCAAAAGTTGCTAACAATAGGGAATGTGTGTGGCATCTTTTTGTGGTGCGCTGTGTAAATCGCGCTGCTGTGATAGAGTTGCTCAATCAAGCTAGAATTCAAATAGGATTGCATTATCCTATTGCATTGCCTAATACACCTGCATTTTGTAAAAAGCCTTATGTTATACAATCGCAATGTAAAAATGCAAGTGCATGGCAGGATAAGATTCTCTCTTTGCCTATGGGGGAACATTTAGAAAATGATGAAGTTAAAGATATAATAGAGGTATTACGATGTTAAATTTAATTCTGCAAGGAGAGATAAATGGTTAATGGTTTTATTTAAGAGTTTAGCTTACAATTTCATTTTTTACATAAGGAGTTTTTATGAAACATGGTGATTTTACGAAGTTAGCAAAGCATTATCATAATCGTCCCGCTTTTAGTGGAATGTTATTAGAGAAGCTTATTGCTTGTATTAATGATGAAAAAAAAGAGATTTCTGATTTGCATATTGTAGAAGTGGGAGCTGGCACAGGCAAACTTACAAAAATGCTTGATGCTCTTGGAGCGCAAGTTACTGCAGTAGAGCCTAATGACAATATGCGAAATGAGGGAATGGCTTATACAAAGGATTCTAAAGTGCAATGGAAAAAAGGAAGTGGTGAGGATACAGGAGTGGAATCAAATTGCGCAGATTGGGTGATTATGGCAAATTCCTTTCATTGGACAAACCCTAGTAAATCTTTGCCTGAATTTGCAAGGATTCTAAACTCTAGCGGGGGGGGGGGGTATTTTACTTCCATAGCCAACCCTCGCAACATAATAGAAGGGTCTATATTTGACAAGATTGAAAAGAATATCAAGAGGATAGTCCCAGAGCTTGTGCGCGTAGCAAGTGCTATACAAGATACAAAGAAATGGGAAGAAGTTCTCGTATCAACTGGAGATTTTAAGGATTGTTTCTTTATGGAATGTGATTATGTGGAGAAAATGGATAAAGAACGTTATCTCGGTATTTGGCATTCTGTAAATGATATTCAAGTTCAAGCTGGGGAAAAGCGATGGAGAGAGATTTTAGCAATGATTGAGGCTGAAATTAAGCATTTTGATATTTTGGAGATTCCTTATAAAATTCGTGCTTGGACGGCTAAAGTCGTTTGAGGATTTTGTAGTTTAGTGTGGTTTTCTTAAATTGATTCTTTGCATTATCTCTCAAAATTGTTTTTTTCTTGCAATGTTTTTAAACGGAGAGATAACACATGCAAAAGAAGATAGAATTAGCTTATGATTTTACAAAACAGGCAAAATTTTATAAATATCGTCCAAACTATGCTGCAGCAACTATTGATATGTTAGTGGCATTAGTTAGACGAGATCATTCACAAATTAAAGTTGCTGATATTGGAGCTGGGACAGGGAATTTAAGTATTATGCTTTTGGAGAGAGGTTGCAGAGTTGTTGCAGTTGAGCCAAATGATGCTATGCGTGAGATTGGAATTGAACGCACAAAGGGGCAGGATATAGAGTGGGTTCGTGCTATTGGTGTGGATTCTACTTTAGAGAGTGGTGCGTTTGATTGGGTAACTTTTGGAAGTAGCTTTAGCGTAATGGACAGAAGAGAAGCATTAGAAGAATCGCATAGATTATTAAAGCAAGGAAGTTATTTCTCTTGTATGTGGAATCACAGAGACTTCAATGACCCCTTTCAAAAAACCGCTGAAGATGTGATTGCGGAGTTTATTCCAAACTATACAGGTGGAGTTAGAAGAGAGGATCAAAAACCATTTTTGTTAGAGCAAAAAGATTTATTTGATAATATTCTCTATATAGAAGAAGACTTCTATTTTCATCAAAGCTTAGAAGACTACATTAAGGCTTGGAGAAGTGTGCAGAATAATTTTTGGGATTTAGAGACAAAAGAAGGTGTTGAGCTTTTTGAAAAAATGATTGCTAAGTGGGAGAGTGTATTGCCAAAAGAAATGGATATAAAATACCATACACGATGTTGGAGCGCAAAAAAGATTTGAGCAAATGAATACGATTTTGGAGAAAATAAGATTAATGCCTTTTGAATGCGAAAAATTAAATTTTATTTTAAGTGAAGGTGCTGTCAATTTTTATAGAGTAGTAAGGATTGGTATAAGCTAGAATTTTTATTTAAGGAGTTTCATTTGGCGGAGATTAGGCAAGAATCAACTTCAGCAGGAAGAGTTGTTAATAACTCAAAAAAAGATGTGGATGCTATTTTTGTGAAAAAATATGGGCAAAAATGGCTAGATTATCGCAAGAAATGGGCAGATGCTTCTAAACATATTTTAAATGATTTTCCACTTTTTGTAAGGTTTGAAAATCAGTTTAAATGCAATGCAAGATGCACGATGTGTGTGCATGGACACGCTGATTTG
This sequence comes from Helicobacter turcicus, assembly GCF_019711685.1. Classification (GTDB taxonomy): domain Bacteria; phylum Campylobacterota; class Campylobacteria; order Campylobacterales; family Helicobacteraceae; genus Helicobacter_D; species Helicobacter_D turcicus. The sequence continues at coordinate 18,676 of NZ_JAIGYQ010000014.1, read as the reverse complement.
AGGGCGGATTATGGATATAAAGGATATCTCCCACTTGATGTTTTTAAACGTTTGGTTGATGAATGCGATGCGCATAATTGTCCATCTGTTGCTCCTTCCCAGACTAATGAACCCTTATTAGACCACGATATTATTGAACGTTTGCAATATATTAGCACTAAAAAGAGCATTATGGATGTGCATTTTAATTCTAATGCTTCATTGCTAGGAGAGGAGATAAGTAGAAAGATTCTTGATACAAGTGTTACAAGAATGAACTTTAGCGTTGATGCAATCACAGAAGAGACTTATAAGGAAATTAGGGTTGGATTAGATTTCAAAAAGGTTTTAAAAAACATAGACACTTTTTTAAACTTACGTGCAAAGCTTGGTAGAGAATTGCCTATTGTGAGGGTTAGTTTTTTATTGCAAGAAAAAAATAAACACGAATTAGAAGCTTTTAAAAATTTTTGGGTGGATAAAGTAGATTATGTTTCTGTGCAACGTTATGTGCCAATCTCTCCCTTTGATGATGAAAGAAGTGTAGCAATTTGCGATTCTCCAATTGCTGGAGCGCAAAGTTGCTCCTATCCTTTTGAATCCCTATTTGTTCATGGAGATGGGTTAGCCGTGCCTTGTGCTTCGCATAGAGCAAAACACATTGCAGTGGGAAATATTTATGATAACTCTTTGTATGAAATTTGGCATTCTAAAGGAATGCAAGATTTAAGAGAAGCGCACATAAGTGGCGATTTAAGTTGCACAAAGCTTTGTGATACTTGTTTATTTAAGGGGTAGAAAATGAGTAAAAAACTAGTGTATGTCCCAATGGCAGCGGATATTATCCACCCTGGGCATTTAAATATCATTAAAGAGTCTGCAAAATTAGGTTATGTGATGGTTGGGCTTTTCTCTGATAAGGCAATTGCGAGTTATAAAAGAGTCCCTTTAATGCATTATGCACAACGCAAATTGATTGTGGAATCTTTAAAAGGTGTTGATGAAGTCGTAATGCAAGATGAAAAAGATTATAGTGCGAATTTGAAGAAATATAAGCCTGATTTTCTTGTGCATGGAAGTGATTGGAATGTGGGACCTTTAAATGAGGAGCGACAAAAGGCTATCTCTCTTATGGAATCTTGGGGAGGAAAAGTTGTAGAAGTAGAATATACAAAGGGTATTTCTTCAACAGAGCTTAATAAAAACTTGAAAGAATTAGGAATCCTTCCACAAGTAAGACTTGGAGCATTAAAGAGGTTTTTATCTCTTAAACCCATAATACGAGGGATAGAATCGCATAGTGGAATGAGTGCCCTAATCGTAGAGGAAGCTTCTGTAAAAGATGAAAATGGTGTTAATCAAACCTTTGATTTTTTATGGTTAAGCTCTCTTACAGATTCTAGTTCTAAGGGTAAGCCAGATATTGAATTTGTAGATTTAACTTCAAGAATTGCTACTGTGAATGATATTTTAGAAGTTTCTACAAAACCTATTATTTATGATGGGGATACAGGCTCAAAGATTCCGCATTTTGCAATGATGGTAAAACGTTTAGAGAGGCTTGGGATAAGTGCTGTTGTTATAGAGGATAAAATTGGATTGAAGAAAAATTCCTTATGTGAGGGAAAAGCTGCTAGACACACGCAAGATTCTATTGAAAATTTTTGCGCAAAAATTCAAGCAGGAAAAAATGCACAATTGACGAATGATTTTATGATCATTGCAAGAATTGAAAGTTTAATTTTAGAAGCAGGAATGGACGATGCAATTAATCGCGCAAGATCCTATATAGAGGCTGGAGCTGATGGAGTTATGATTCATTCACGCAAAAAAGATGGGCAAGAGATTTTAAAATTTTGTGAGCTTTATAATGCTTTTTCAAATCGTAAGCCTTTGATGGTTGTCCCTACAAATTACCCATCTCTTAGTGAAGAAGATTTAAAAAATGCGGGCGTTAATATCGTAGTGTATGCTAATCAATTATTAAGGGCTTCTTATACAGCGATGAAAAATACTGCCCTTTCTATCTTAACACATAAAAGAGCATTAGAAGCAGATAAACACTATGTTTCAGCACTAGAAATTATTAATTTAATTGAGGGGAATTAATGCTTGATGCTTTGGAATTTGCAAGATTTTTAAAGGATAGATTTGGATTTTGCGCAGGTGTGCCTGATAGTTTGCTAAAACCCTTAAATCAAGCACTTGAAGTAGAAATGCAAGATAGTTTTTACACAACAGCAAACGAGGGACAAGCTGTTGCCTTTGCATGTGCCTATCATCTAGCAACTTCTAAAATTGGGCTTGTGTATTTGCAAAATAGTGGTTTAGGAAGTGCGCTCAACCCCCTCTTGTCCTTAGCAGACCCTAAAGTTTATAAGATTCCTTTAGTATTATTAATAGGGCTTAGAGGTGGTGTTGATGATGAGCCACAGCATTTAAAACAAGGTGAAGTAACAGAGCAAATTTTAATGGCTTGTGGGATAAAAACTTTAAGATTATCTAAGGAAATAGAGGAAGCAAAAATTCAAATGGATAAAGCCTTGCAATTTTGTAAAGAGAGTGGAGGGCAGTTAGCATTTTTAGTGGAGAAAAACACTTTTTTGAAAGCTTCTATTCCACAAGAGCAAAATTCCTTTTCTTTGGTTAGAGAAAAAGTGATTAGCTTAATTCAAGATGCGTTTTTTGGTGCGAAATTTGTTACGACAACAGGAATGATTTCTAGGGAGTGCTATGAGCTTAGAGAGTTTAAAAACCAATCCCATGGTGATGACTTTTTGGTGGTGGGTTCTATGGGATATGCAAGCTCTTTAGCCTTTATCATGTCAAAATATTCTAGCAAGAGTATTGTATGTCTTGATGGCGATGGAAGTTTTATGATGCACTTAGGCTCTATATTGAGCTTTAAAGGTGCTAAATTTACTCACATTGTTTTGAATAATTGCGCACATGATAGTGTGGGGGGGCAGGCTACTAATATAAGCCATGCAACTTTAGTGGATTTAGCCTATTCTTGTGGATATGATTATGCAGTTAGTGTGCAGAGTTTAGAAGAATTGCAAGAGGTGTTAAAAGAGATTCCAAAAAGAGAGGGCTTGGTTTTTTTAGAAATAAAGGTCAAAAAGCAAACGCGTGCAAATCTTGGGAGACCAAAAGAGATTCTAAAGTTAAAGGAAGATTTTTGCAAGGGGCTTTAGTTTATATTACAGGGCTTAGTGGTTCTGGGAAGACAACTTTGGCAAAAGAAGTGGTTAAGGGCATAAAAAGTATGCTAGGAGTAAAGCCTATTTTCTTAGACGGGGATGCTTTGCGTGAATGTGTCGTAAATAGTGATTATTCCACGCAAGGGCGCTTTAATATGGCTTCTTATTATGTGAGAGTTGCTAAGCTTTTGGTTGAGCAAGATTTTATTGTTGTGTTATCAACAATTTCTATGTTTGAGAAAGTGCGTGCATTTAATGTAGAGAATTTTAAAAATTATCTAGAAGTGTATTTAGAGGTTTCAGAAGAGATTCGCAAAACAAGAGACCCAAAAAACTTTTATAAATGCAACACAGAGGATATGGCAGGCTTGAATCAGAATGTAGAATTACCTAGAAATAGCCATTTAGTTTTTAAAGATAATTTTGATATGAATTCAGCTTGCAAAGAAATATTGGACAAATTAAAGGGATTTTAATGCGAAATAGATTTTATTCTAAATTTTTAGGGGTTTCTCCTGTTGGCGGGGGGGGGGGGGATTATCCTTTAAATAGGCTTTTTAAGCTTTTCTTCTTCTTATTTTCTTCTTATTCTTTTAGCCTTAGTGCCTTAGTGTTGGTGTAATATGACTTCTGGTGCTGTGATTTGGATTTGTGGGCTTAGCGGAAGTGGCAAAACTACGTTTGCAAATGCGCTTGTAGATAGGCTTAGAGGGCAATTTAATAGTGTGGTTTTGCTAGATGGTGATGTTTTGCGTGAGATTTATAATGACTTTAATTACACTAAAGAGGGTAGATTAAATTGCGTGTATCGCTCACAAAAACTTTGTGCAATGCTTGCTAAGAGTGGATGCATTGTAGTAGTAGCATTTGCCACAATGCAAAAGGAAATCTTTCTTAGCAATAGAAAGACTTTTGAAAAATATTTTGAAATTTTAATTGATTGTCCTTTTGAGGAATTGGTAAAAAGAGACCAAAAAGGGCTTTATAGTAGAGCTTTAAGAGGAGAAATTAAAGATGTCTATGGTGTAGATATACCTTGTGATTTTCCTAATGCGGATTTTGTTCTTGATAATTCTAAGTGCAATGCTTTGGAGAGTAAAGTTGATATTTTACATGAGAGAATAATGGAGTTTTTATTTTCCTTAACTATTCCGCAATCTTTAAGTTTGAAAACAAAAGTTGCACACACTCCTGTATTAATCCAAGAAGCTTATGCAATAATGCAAGAATTTCGTCCTTATTTAACTTTAAATGATTTCATATCTAAAGTTCTTCATTTAGATAAAACAGCACAATTCTGCCTTTTGTTATTTTATGATAATGAAAGATTAATCGGCTTGTGCGGCTTTATGCCTTCTAATCTTTTATACGAAAAAAAATGCCTCTTTATTAGTGATTTTGTTGTTTCTAGTGATGTAAGAGGAAGAGGATATGGAGAAAAGATGTTTTCTATCATAGAAAGTATTGCTTATGCAAATGGTTTTGAGGAGATTGCCTTAGAGAGTGGAATCTTAAGAGAGAGAGCACATAAATTTTATATTGAAAAATGCGGTTTCAATCAAGCAAGATTTGGTTTTAAAAAGATTTTAGGGCGATAGATGAGAGCGGTAATTTTAGCAGCAGGTATAGGTAAGAGGCTTCAAAAATATACCAAGGATAAGCCAAAATGTATGGTGGAGATAGATGGAATCACTATTATAGAGAGATTATTAAGGCAGATAATACAATATGGCAAGTTAAGACATATTGTGATTGTTGTTGGGTATTTGGGTGATGTTTTGGAGAATTACATTAAAAAATTAAATTTGCCATCGGATGTCGTGATTGATTTTATTTATAATGATAAGTATTATTATGCAAATAATATCTATTCTTTGTATAGTGCCAAGCAATACTTTAATGATGACATAATGTTGTTTGAATCTGATTTAGTTTTTGATGATTTAGTAATTAAACAAATATTTGATTCTAAATTTGAGAATTTTGTATTAGTTTCACACAATGAGCCATGGATGGATGGGACGGTTGTAACAATTGATGCGCATCATAGAGTTAAAAAAATAATTTTTAAAGAAGAATTTGATTTTAAGCAAATTGATAAATATTATAAAACTGCGAATATCTATAAATTTTCTAAAAGTTTTTTAGAAAATTTATATCTTCCTATCCTAGAAAATTATATAGATAAGGACAATATTGAGTTTTATTACGAAAGAGCTTTAAAAGATGTGGTCAATAATGGGGTTTTAAACATAGAAATCGTAGAGAGTGATTTATGGTATGAAATTGATAATCCAAATGATTTTTCAATCTCTAAGATTATGTTTTCTGATTTTTCTAAACATTATGAGATGTTAAAAGAACATTATGGTGGATATTGGCGATTTTCTAAAATAAAAGATTATTGTTATTTGGTTAATCCTTATTTTCCAACAACTAATCTTTTAGAAGAATTGGGTTTAATGCTAAGTGCGTTAGTGGTCAATTATCCTTCGGGATTGAAAGTTGTGCAGAGATTAGCAGGAACGTTGTTTGGGGTTGATGAAAGATTTTTGCTAGTTGGCAATGGCGCAAGCGAGCTTATTAGGGCATTAATGTTAGTGCAAGATAGGAATATAGGGGTTATTGTGCCAACTTTTGAAGAATATATAAATTGTGCAAATAATATTTCTTTTTTTACAATCAAAAATGACAAACTAACCTATAGGGCACGAGAAATTATCAAATTTATTCTCAAAGAATCCCTTCAAACAATAATTCTTATATCTCCTGATAATCCAAGTGGTTTTTTACTTCCTAAAGAAGACATAGAAGAGATTTTAAATTGGACAAAAGCTCGTAATATTAATGTTGTGCTTGATGAATCCTTTATAGATTTTGCTGATGAAAAGCATTATTATACATTTTTAACAGAAGAGAAGTTAGCGTTATATCCTAATTTGATTCTTATTAAAAGTATTTCAAAATCTTATGGAGTTGCTGGAATTAGGCTTGGGATTTTAGCGAGCTCTAATGCAACAATACTCAAAGAAATACAAGATAAATGTTCCATTTGGAATATCAATTCTATTGCAGAATATTTTTTACAAGCTATTGTTAAATATAAAAAAGAATATAAAAAATCTTGTGAAAGATTAGTGAAAACTAGAAAGATTTTTGTAAAAGAATTAAAGGAGATTGAACAAATAAAAGTTTTTGATTCTCAAAGTAATTATGTTTTATGTTCTATAAAAGATGAAAGAATTAGTGTTGAGGAATTAGCAATTTTTTGTTTGAAAAATAATTTTCTCATTAAAGATTGCTCTAATAAAATTGGCTTAAATGGTGGTCGGTTTTTTAGGCTGGCTATTAAAGAGGAATCTTTAAATTCTAAGCTTGTTTTAACGATAAAAAATTTTTTTAAGAGTAAAGTATGCAAGTAATTTTATTAACAGATTGTCGCATTAAATTAGAAAAAGTGATTGCGATTCTATTAGAAAATGGCTTTAAAATAGCAGGTGTCTGCTTTGGGGATTGTAAGGTTTTGGGCACTCAAAAAGTTTTATGTGAAAAATACAACTTAAGGATTTTGGAGAGGAGGGAGCTCTTTTTTTGTTGTAGTAGTGTTGATGTGATTTTCTCTTATGGCTATACGTATTATATTCCAAAAGAAGTTTTTTCTTCTGTGCAATATTGCATTAATTTTCATCCGGGTTTATTGCCTAATTATAAGGGGTGTTATACGCTTTATTATGGAATGATGCGTAATGAAAAAGAATGGGGAGTAAGTGCGCATTTTGTCAATGAAAAGTTTGATGAAGGGGAGATAATTTTGATTGAAAAGTTTGCCTTAGATTACGAAAAAACAGGAAAGGAGATTGCGCAATACACTTGGGAGGAAGTGGGAATTAGAGCTTTTAGGAAAGTGGTCTCTCTAATAAAGTCAAATGCACTTACAGAAATCTCTCAAAAAGCTTCAATAGCACATGTGCGGGGGGGGGGGGGCGTATTATAGTAGAGCACAGCTTATAGGAGAGAAACTTATATCTATTAAAGAATTAGAATCTTTGGGATCCAAAGAGATTATTAAGAGGATTAGGGCGATGTGGTTTCCCCCTCATGATGGTTTGCATTTAGAATTAAAAGACGGAGAAGAGTTGTTTTTGGTAGATAAGAAAACTTGGGATACAATTAAAAGCAAAATTTAGTTTTTGGAGAAGCTATGTATGCTTTGCTTTATAAAACTGCTTTAATCGCGACAAATGCAGGAGAAGTTGTTTTAAAATATTATGGTTTAGAAGATTTTGATTTAAAAAAAGATTCTTCACCTTTAACAAAGGCAGATTTAGAATCTAATGCACTTATCACAAAGGCTTTAGGGGAGATTTCACCTTATGCACTATGTTCTGAAGAGGCAGTGTTGGATTATACAGAGCGCAAGGATTTAGAGTATTTTTGGCTCATTGACCCTCTTGATGGCACAAAAGATTTTTTAGCGCAAAATGGTGGATTTACGATTAATATTGCATTAATCCATAAAAACCGCCCTATTCTAGGCGTGGTGTATGCGCCCTATTTTTCTAAACTTTATCTTGCGCTAAAGGGCTTTGGAGGTTTCACTTTTTGTGCAGAATCTTTAAAAAATGCAAGAGAAAATAATGCGTTAAATTTAACGTGGTTAGAGGCAAACAAACAAAGATTAAATGGAGATAGAATCATACAAGATACACAAATTGTTGCGTGCGATTCTATATTCCATAGCACACGAGCCACACAGGATTTTATCAAAAAATATGCTTTAAAGGTGCAAAAATATGGCTCATCACTAAAAATTTGTGCTCTAGCAGAGGGTAAGGCAGACTTGTATCCACGTTTTAATGGCACAAATGAATGGGATATCGCAGCGTGTGAAATTGTGCTAGAGGAGGCTGGTGGCGTGATTTTAGATTGTATTACTAAAAAGCCTTTGTTATACAATAAGCCAAGCGTTAGGAACAACCATTTTATCGCGTTTGCAAAGTCTCAAATAAATGGAGAGATTTATAAAGACTTTATGAGAAATGGTTAAATTAAATTTTACCTTGAAATAAGTGCGTGTTTTTAAAGAATTCTTTTATTGTTATTTAAGATTTTATATTTTATAAATTATTCTAATCATTTTTTAATAATTTTTATTATTTAGGTTTTGACTATTTTTATTTACGAGGAGCGACCAATGAAAAAGGCAATACCAAACTCAAATGAGAGGAATTTTGAAGAGGATGAAATAATCGTCTCAAAGACCGATTTAAAGGGCAGAATCCTCTATGGCAATAGAATCTTTATAGAACTCTCTGGCTACACAGAAAAGGAACTTCTAGGGAAGCCGCATAATATCGTGCGCCACCCCGATATGCCAAAAGTGGTTTTTAAGATTCTATGGGATGGAATGTCAAATGCAAAAGAAATCGTAGCATATGTTAAGAATCTCTCCAAAGATGGCTCATTTTATTGGGTTAAAGCGTATGTAACGCCATCTTTTAATGGTAAAGGCGAAGTCGTAGGCTATCACTCCATACGATTAAAGCCTACAGAGCAGGCAAAAAGCGCAGCCGCAGAACTTTACAAAGAATTATTAGAAATAGAGAAAAGAGATGGAATCCAAAAAAGCCAAGAAAGATTAGAAGAAATTTTAACACAAAAAGGAATGAGCTATGAAGAATTCATACTATCTTTATAAATATTCTCGTTATTTTAATTATTGCTTTATCGCGCTATTCATATTGTTGTTTGTAATTGAGCTTTTAAATATTCATGTTCTCTTAGAATTTGCTATATTTATCTTAGGATTGTGTGCTTGCACTATGACTTTGATAGCTGGGAGTCGGCGAGATGCGTATATTAGAGAGATTACACAATGCGTAAAGCGGCTATCCATTGGAGATTTAGAAGCTAGAATCACAAATATTCAAGATAGGGGACTTCTTGGCAAACTCTCTTGGCGCATTAATGATTTAGCCGACCAAGTGGAGACATTCGTGCGTGCTAGTTCCTCCGTAATTTCCGCTGCTAGTGAGAAGCGATATGCTAGAAAGGTAAATACACATAATATTAAAGGGACATTTTCTTATGTCGGGCATCTTATTAATAAAGCCTCACACGCAATTGAAGAAGCCGATAAGCTAGGCGCTAGAGGAGTTATAGTAAATGAAGTCTCCAAACAAAGCGCAGTTAGTATGAAAAAAGACTTAGATTCCGTCTCTGCAAACCTAAATGGCGTTATAGAAGTTATGGATAAGACTTCGCACGAAACGAAAGTTATTTCAGAATCCTCGCATAATGGAATGCAAAGCGTTAGTGCGATAATGGATAATTTCTCTAATCTATCCGCGATGATATCGCAAACTTCGCAGTCTTTTGAGCTTTTTACAAAGCGCATTAAGGAGATTGATACATTTGTCTCTTTGATTAAAGAAATCACAGACCAAACGAATCTTTTAGCACTTAATGCCGCCATTGAAGCAGCTAGAGCTGGAGAGCACGGGCGTGGATTTGCCGTTGTCGCCGATGAAGTGCGAAAGTTAGCAGAGCGCGCGACGAAAACTGCTTCGGAGATTTCATCTACTACGCAAGTGATTAATCAAGAGATGAACGAGATTTCCGAATATGTAAAAGAAATTGATAGCATTACGAATAATTCTAATAATTTAATGATTTCATTTAACGAGACATTTGGCACTATGGATAAACAAGCGCAAGCTCTCTTAGAAGCTATTTTACACACGAATAAAACTTCATATACCACGCTTTTAGAGCTAGATTGTATTTTGAGGAAATTCGCCTCATATTCTGCGGTTATTACAAATGAGATTCCACAGATTAGTTCTCCTTGTGAGCAGCACGGAGATGATTCTATTATCAGTAAAGAAGTGTGTCAAAAAATCTCTGTTTTTGATGCTAGTATTAAGGAATTTTTGGAATTTATTAAGACTCAAGATTATTTACAAAATGAGAAGCAATTATATGCTTATTTACAAAAATTTGAGGCAAAAAGTGCTGATGTGCATAAGGAACTTCACGCTATGCTATGATTTTTTATGGATTCTTGCATTTTGGGCGTAAATTTTTGTATGATTAGCAAAATATAACCAAGGCAAGGCATTTGAAAAATCTAATCATTGTAGAATCGCCAGCAAAAGCGCGGACGATAAAGAATTTTTTAGGTGGCGCGTATAATGTTATCGCATCAAAAGGACACATTCGGGATTTGCCAAAGCACACTTTTGGAATCAAAATTGAGAATGAGGTTTTCACTCCAGAATACACAATAGATGCTTCACATAAAGAAGTTGTGAGTGAGCTAAAAAAGCTTGCAAAAGACGCAAAAGAAATCTACATTGCAACCGATGAAGATAGAGAGGGGGAGGCGATAGGGTATCATATCGCAACAGCAATTGGCAAAGAACCTAGCAAGCTTCCTAGAATCGTATTTCATGAGATAACCCAAAAGGCGATTGAGGAGGCATTAAAAAATCCACGTCATATTGATATGGATAGGGTTAATGCCCAACAAGCAAGGCGTTTGCTAGATAGAATCGTGGGTTATCGTCTAAGTCCTTTGATTGCTTCTAAGATTCAAAAGGGTTTGAGTGCTGGGCGTGTGCAAAGCAGTGCGCTAAAGATTGTAGTTGATCGTGAAAAAGAGATTCTAAATTTTATACCCATTACCTACTATACAATTGATAGCATTTTTAAAAAAAGTGGTGATAAAAGTGATATTGAAGCCGAGTTAGTAGAGTTTAAGGGCAAAAAGATTGGAAAACTTACTTTACAAGATTCTACAGAAGCAGGAGAGATAGTTAGCGCATTAAAGAGGGAAAGTTTTAGTATAAAAAATATAGAGACAAAACGTAGAAAAACACCTACTCCACCACCTTTTATGACTTCCACGCTTCAACAAAGCGCAAGCTCACAGCTTGGATTTTCTCCATCACGTACAATGCAAACAGCACAAAAGCTTTATGAGGGAGTAATGACGCATAAGGGTTCTATGGGTGTGATTACTTATATGCGAACAGATAGTTTAAACATCGCTAAAATTGCGCAAGATGAAGCACGTGCATGTATTGCTAAGAGTTATGGAAAAGAGTATGTGCCAGCAAAGCCAAAGGTTTATGCTACAAAGTCAAAGGGTGCGCAAGAAGCTCATGAGGCAATTCGTCCGACACTCATGGACTTTACTCCGCAGATTGCAGCGCGATATTTAAAAGGCGATGAGCTTAAGCTTTACACATTAATTTATAAAAGATTTTTAGCCTCACAAATGCAAGATGCGGAGTTTGAATCCCAAAATATTTTGATTGGTTGTGGAGTTGCGCAATTAAAAATAAGCGGTAGAAAGCTTGTATTTGATGGATTTTACCATGTGCTAGGAAATGAAGATAAGGATAAATTGCTACCAGAATTTTCACTTAATGAAAAAGTCAAACTTGAAAAATGCGCCTCTAGCAAACATGAAACAGAACCACCAGCAAGATATTCTGAAGCGAGTTTGATTAAGACATTAGAATCCTTAGGAATTGGGCGTCCTAGCACCTATGCCCCAACAATTTCACTCTTAACTTCAAGGGAATATATTAGTATTGAAAAAAAGCAGATTAAGCCCCAAGAAATCGCCTTTAAAGTGGTTGAACTTTTGGAAGCGCATTTTAATGAAATTGTGGATTCTAAATTTACAGCAAATTTAGAGGAACGTCTTGATGCAATTGCGGATTCCAAACAGGATTGGCAACAACTTTTATGGGAGTTTTATGAACCTTTTATCCAAAAGATTAGTGAGGGCAAGACAAATATCGCTAGTCAAAAAATTGCGATTCCATTGGGTGAGTTTTGTCCGCTTTGTGGAAAAGAGCTTGTTCAAAGAAAAAGCCGATTTGGTGAGTTTGTAGGTTGTAGCGGCTATCCTAAATGCAAATATATTAAGAGAGAACAAGCTAAAGATACTGAAGTTGAGAGTTTTGGTGTTTGTGAAAAATGTGGCAAATCTATGGTGAAAAAACGTGGCAGAAATGGAGAATTTTTAGCATGCAGTGGGTATCCAGAGTGCAAAAATACAAAAGCACTCAATGGGAGCAAATTACAACCGAAAATATTAGAGGGGATAAAGTGTCCAAAATGTGGCGACAATATTTTAGAGAGAATGGGACGTCGTGGGAAGTTTTATGGGTGTGGAAATTACCCAAAATGCGATTTTATTGCAAACTTCCCACCTACAAAATACACTTGCCCAAAGTGTAAGGGTGTAATGGCAAGGCGGACATTCCGTAAAAAGCCAATTTTGGAATGTATTGCGTGTAAAGAACGCATTGATGACCCAGAAGTATAAAGGATAAAAATGACACAAGAGATTTTGGATTTTTTGGATAAGAATGTAGGATTTTTAGCGACAAAAGGCACTTGCGGCAATCCGCGTTTGCGTCCTATGCAGTCTCCCCTGTATTATGAAGGAAAGCTGTATGCTTGCACTTCTAAAAAAAGGGAATGTATAAGCATATGCAAAATTTTGCTGGGATTGAGCTTAGTGCATTTGATGGTAAAGATATGTGGATTAGAATCCGTGCAGAAGCGGTGTTTGATGAAGATATGGAAGTTAAACGAAAAATGTTTGAAAAGTATCCTGTGGTAAGGGAGATTTATAAAAGCCCTGATAATCCTGATTTTGCCGTGTTTTATTTTAAAAATCCTAGTATTAAGATACAAAGTTTTAGCGGACGTGATGAAGTTATAAGGGGATAGAATGCAGGAGATTTTTTTATGCACAATTTGCAATGTTTCAAGCGGAAGTTGTGCAGAGGATTGCGGATATTGCACACAAAGTGCAAAATATAATGCCGATATTGAACGTTACAAATATAAACCCATTCCGCAAATCTTAGAAGAGGCAAAAAAAGCAAGTGAGAATGGAGCATTGGGATTTTGTCTTGTAACAAGTGGGAGAGAACTAGATAGCAAGCGCACAGAGTATATTGTGCAAGCTGCAAGGGCGATTTTGGATTCTAAATTACATTTGCATTTAATCGGTTGCAGTGGAATTGCAAGTGTAGAGGCACTAGTGGAGCTAAAAAATGCAGGAATTGCAAGTTATAACCACAATCTTGAAGCAAGTCGCAATTTTTTTCCAAAAATTTGCTCTACACATGCTTTTGAAGAACGTTATGAAACCTGTGAAAATGTGCTAAAAGCTGGACTTGGGCTATGCAGTGGTGGAATCTTTGGAATGGGCGAGAGTTGGCAAGACAGAATGGATTTACTCTATGCATTACAAATGTTAAACCCACATACTGCACCGATTAACTTTTTTATCCCAAATCCTGCACTTCCTCTAACACAGGAGATTTTAAGCAAAGAAGAGGCACTAGAATGTGTGAAATTAGCAAGAGAGTATTTACCAAATGCAAGATTAATGATTGCTGGGGGTAGGGAGTGTGTTTTTGGAGAAAATCAAAAAGCACTCTTTGAATGCGGAATCAATGCTGTCGTGCTAGGCGATTATCTTACGACTAAAGGAAATACGCCAAAAGAGGAAATAGAACGCATTAAGAGCTATGGCTATGGAATCGCAACGAGTTGCGAATAGGCAAATTTAACAATGTAATAGTGAGTGTTAATGCTACAAATTCCTAAAAAGCTAGAAGACACAAAGGGCAAGAATTCCTTAATTTTGCGATTCCAAAGTTTATGGACTCTAAAGCTATTTGAAGAAGTTTTTAACAAGCTTTGGGTGCTTGTTCGGCATTTATATGTATTTTTAAAGGGCGATTTGCTTTATTTTGCTTCTAGTCTTAGCTTTTATACCATTTTTGCACTTTTGCCAATGTTGCTTGTGGTGTTTTCGCTTGTAGCAACACTGCCTGATTTTAAGGAATATATTGAGAGCTTCAAAAGCCTCATTATTGCAAATTTTATCCCCACACACTCTGATGTGTTTTTGCAGTATTTAGATGGATTTTTAAAAAACTCTACAAAACTTGGTGGAATGGGATTTTTGTATGCGTTTATTACTTCTATTTTGTTTTTTAGAAATTATCAAAACATCACTATGAAAATTTTTCATTCCAAAGGGCGTGGATTTTGGGATTCCTTATCAGTTTATTGGACTTGTATGACACTTTTTCCGCTGGGAGTTTTATTTTCAATTTTTCTTAGCGCAAAGGCGTATGCGTATTTAGATGATCTCGGTTATAGCACATACTTAGCATGGATGTTTAGATTGATTCCATATTTTTTAATTTGGATTGTGTTTTTTATGCTTTTTAAAATCTCGGCAAATACAAAAATTAGCACCAAAAATACATTATTAAGCTCATTAATTACAGCACTTTTATGGTCATTTTGTAAATGGGGATTTGTGTATTATGTTTTTTATAATAAGGCATATTTAACACTTTATGGTTCTTTTAGTATCGTATTGTTTTTGTTTATTTGGGTGTATCTCTCTTGGGCAATTTTGCTCTTTGGAATGAGTTTGAGTCGTGGAATTGATGAGATGTTTATTAAAGAGTTAGAAGAATTATGAGGGTTTAAAGTTTTCAGAGAGGTGGTTTAGCCTCATAACCAAAGGCGTAAGAATCTGCATATCCAACACAACCATTATTAAAGTCTTTTGAATATTTGCTAGAGGTTATTTTAAGGAGGATTTTATGACTACAATAATAGAGAGTATGCGCAATATAAAGGATTCTAATGCAGAATCTACATTAAAATATAACATTTATAACCAAGATTGCACAAAGGGACTTAAAACACTTCCAGATAATTCTATTGATTGTATTATTACTGACCCGCCTTATTTTATTGATGGCATGGGGAATGAATGGAATGACGCAAATCTAAAAACTAAAGCTTCAAAAAGTGGTGTGATTGGGGGACTGCCTGTGGGTATGAAGTTTGATAAGGCACAGGGGGAAAGATTGCAGGACTTTATGACTCCTTTAGCAAAAGAATTTTATAGAATCTTAAGGGCAGGGGGATTTTGCATTGTATTTTCACAAGCTAGACTTTATCATAGAATGGCGATGAGTCTAGATTTGGCAGGATTTGAAATAAGAGATATGTTAGCGTGGAAATATGAGGGACAAGCAAAGGCATTTTCTCAAACACACTTTATTAAAAAAGATAAAAACTTAACACAAGCACAAAAAGAATCTTTAATCAAAGAATTAGATGGATATAAAACACCTCAATTAAAGCCCCAGATTGAACCCATGGTGATGGCGCAAAAACCAAAAGATGGGACATTTGTGCAAAATTGGCAAAAGCATAAATTAGGACTTATCAATACAAAAGAAAGTTTAGATGGCAAATTTCCTAGCAATGTAATGGAGGTCAGCAAACACACAAGAAAGAATGAAAGCGATATAAAAATAGAGCATTTGACACCTAAACCTGTATGCCTTATCTCTCATCTTATCAAGCTTTTTACACAAGAGGGGCAAATCGTGCTAGACCCCTTTATGGGCAGTGGTTCTCACGGCGTTGCTGCATTAAATAATCATCGCTTATTTATAGGATATGAGATTGAGAAAAAATATTTTGAAATAGCTAAAAAACGTATAGAAAAAGAGGTTTTGTAATGCAAGATTTCAAGATGCAAAGCCATAAAATAAGTGAGGAGGAGATACTAAAAACTTTTAACCTTATCACACAATATTATGAAAAATATCTTAAAAGTTGCGGGGTAAAATCTGTAAAATTAAAAGATTCAAAGGGAAATTACACCAAAGATGCTTTAGTTCTTGTATATTTGGCACAAAACTATCCCAATACAAAAGCAGTTTCAAAAACGCAATTAACAGATTTTATAAGGGTGTTTTATCCTAATGTAAGCGATGTGCAACAAGCAAGACATTTAAGCAAACAAGGCGGTTATAATATTGTTTCTGGAACAAGAGGAGATATAGGGGCTAAAATAGGAGCAGGGTATTATCAACTCATCACTCTAGAAAAACCCTATCCCTCATTTAAGCCTAATAGGCGAAGCGGTATAGAATCTGCAGATTTTGAAGAGCTAAAAAGAGAATATGATTACAAATGTGCGACTTGCGGAAGTGTGGAGGAGAAACCTCACAATATCCGCAAAAATGAAAGGACAAAATTACAAGAGGGACATATGAATCCAAGCCTACCGCTAGAAATTGGCAATATTATCCCTCAATGCCAAGTGTGTAACCGACCCGATAGGGATAGGTGGATTTATGACAAAACAGGCAGAGTAATAGAAATAGCGGATTCTGACGATGGCAAAAGAGTGGTTGAAAAATATTTCAAAAGAGTAAGCACACATACAAAGGAATATTTTTTAGAATTTTTGAAAAAGCTTTTAAAGATAAAGTAGTTAAGGCAAATGCATTTCAATTTTTGCAAAGATTTTTGAAAATATGGTTGTAGTGTATCGTGCTATAATTTTTAAATGACTTTAAGGGCACACAAGTGAGAAAATCAAAAACAGAAATCTTTTTAGAACTTGCCAAACCTAATGCAAAGGGCATTTCAAGGTGGGTAAGTGTGAGTGAGTTTATAGGGGATTATGCACCATTAGGCTCGAATAATGGATACGCATGGGCTAGAGATAATTCAAATGGTGGGACAACAGAAACAAAACTCAATACAACATATATTATAGAAAAAGAATATCAAGGTGTCAAAATGATTAAAATCAGATTAAATGGCTTCAAGCCTAAGATCTAATGAACTACATTGGCTCTAAATTTAAGCTTTTGGGCTTTTTGCAAACAAGCATAGAATCTACACTTCAAATTGCTCATGCAAAGCCTCTTAAAGATTCTATATTTTGCGATATATTTGCAGGAACTGCGGCAGTAGGAAGGTTTTTTAAAAGCAAGGTAAAGCAAATTATCAGCAACGATAGGGAGTATTATAGCTTTGTTTTAAGCAAAAATTATATTGAAAATCATCAGATTTTGCCCCGAGCAAAAGAATTGTTAGGGATTCTAAATTGCGCACAACAAACTCCACCCACTCAAGGCAAAATCTATAAGCATTACGCGCTTGGTTCTGGTAGCGTGAGGCAGTATTTTAGCGATGAAAATGCGCAAAAAATTGACGCTGTGCGCTTTAAAATTACCCAATGGAGAGAGGAAAAATTCATCAACGACAAAGAATATTATTTTCTCCTTGCCTCTCTTTTAGAATCTGCTGATAAGGTTGCAAACACCGCTTCAGTGTATGGGGCATTTCTAAAGCAAGTTAAAAAAAGTGCCTTAAAGCCCCTTATTTTGAATCCTGCAGAGTTTGAAAGCACAAAATCTAGGCATTTGGTATTTAATGAAGACGCAAACGCGCTTATTACGAAAATAAAGGGCGATATTCTCTATCTTGACCCGCCTTATAACGCGCGAGAATATGGCGCGAATTATCATCTTTTAAACACAATTGCCTTGTATGATGACTTTATTCCAAAGGGTAAGACGGGATTGAGAGAATATGTAAAATCGCCTTGGTGCAAAAGGGCAAAAGTTGCAAATGCGCTAGAGGGCTTAATCAAAAATGCAAATTTTGAATGGATTTTCTTAAGCTATAATGATGAGGGATTGCTAAGTTTAGAGGAGATTAAAGGCATTTTTGAAAAATATGGCAGATACTCTTTTGCTACCCAAAAACACCAAAGATTTAAGGCAGATTCTAGCAGAATCCAAAAGCAAGATTCCACAATAGAGTATTTGCATATTTTAAGAAAATAGCAATAGATTTTTATGCTTTAGTGCTTTAATTTTTGCTTTTCTTGTGCGTGAGTGTGCTTGTAGATTTTGCTTTAAAGACAAGCTTTTTTGGGGGGGGGGGCAGAATCACAATAGGCAGAATCCGCACCCCCTTTTGTCCTATTTTCTTTTTCTCACAAAGAAAATCTAATCCCTCCCCGCTCCCTTTACCAAAAGAAAAGCTTCCTTTCTTTTGCATAAAGGGAGTGCCTCGCTGAATCTGCTTCTAGCTTCAATCGGGCGGAGGGCACTACTGCCTCCTTTTTCCCCGATTTCCGCACCACGAAGCAGGCGAGAATGTGGAGTTTCTAAGTCCTCATATTGTGCGGAGGGGGGATTGTTTTTGTCATATTTGCTAGTGGAATCCTCACAGATTGCATGAGGCAAGGCTCTTTTGTCCTATTGAGGTTTTTGCGTAGCAAAAGCCGAAATCTCTCTTACTTTAGAACTTTTAAGAGATTCTATGTTTTTAGATTCTTTGCAAGGCTTAGAGACAAGCTAAAAACACTTGGAATGCTTTGCTAAATTGAGCCTTATTGTCCTATTGAGTTTATTCTTTTGTCATCACAAGCCCCTAATTTGTCCTATTGAGCATTAGCAAAATATTGTATTATTCCTCTTTCTCTAATCTTTTAAAGCTTAATAGCTTTTCTCTATAATATTCGTATTGCTGTCTTCTAGCTTTTATTTCTGCGGGGATTCCTTTGCTTAAGTCATTAACCAAGCAATCAAATTTATCCAAGATTGCAACAATTGCAT
>NZ_JAIGYQ010000013.1 GCF_019711685.1 Helicobacter turcicus | reverse complement strand
ACGCAAATGCTAATTTAAGGGATTTAAAATTTAGTGCAAAAAAGGAAGTGGAATTATATCTAGATAAGCTTAAGGGTAGATTAAATAGGGGGGTGTTAAGATTCTGTGTTTAGAAAGGTTGGAGAGAAGTGTTGAGCAAGGAGCAAATCGGTGCGCTTTGGATGGTTAGTGCAAGCGTTGCATATGGGTTTATGCCTATTTGGACAGTTCTTGGGCAAAATAGCGAACTTACAACAGACTTTATTCTTTTCTTCCGTTTTGCGTGTGCAAGCGCTTTGCTTTTTCTCCTTTCGCGCTTTGAAAAAATTCCGATTCTATTGCCCAAACGCAAGATTTTAGAATTTTTATTCCTAGGTGGAATCCTATATTCTGTCCAATCTTTTGCCTATTTGGACTCCCTACGCTATATCCAAACAGCACTCTCTGTAATGCTCTACCACATTTATCCCGTAATTGTTACACTTGTCGCCCTTATGTTTTTTAAAGAAAAAATCCAACTAAAAACACTCCTTGCTCTTGTGCTTTGCATTATTGGACTTGTAGTAATTTTACAGATTCCAAAGGATATTACGCTTAACCATTTAGGTGTTACACTCTCCTTAATTGGTGCTCTTTTTTATGGACTCTATGTCATCTTTAGTCAAAGCATTACGCGTAACTGCCACTTTCTAGTTGCAAGCTTTTATGTATGCTTTTTCTCCTCTATTGCAATGTTTCTTAGTATGCTAAGGGCGCACGAGACTATGCCAAATCTTTTTGAGATTCCATTTATTGGAATATTCGCCTTGCTTGCGCTAACGATTTTTTCCACACTTTTTGCAATGGTTGCATATTATCTAGGAATGCCAAAAATTGGAATTACAAAAACCGCAATTTTAGGAATGATTGAACCGCTTGTTGCTGTGGTATTATCTATTTGGATTTTGGGAGATACTCTTAGTGCTTTGCAGTATTTTGGGGCATTTTTAATTATTTTTGGGTCAATTCTTTTGTGTATTAGACGATAAATTCCTTTACCAAAGCGTGCCATTTTTCAAGCACAACTTTCTCATCAAAGCGCTTTTTAATTTTAAGTGTATTTTTTATTAAAATTTCCTTATTTTCTAAAACTTTTTCAAAATGCTCCGCTAGAGATTCTACATTCCCTAGTTCCACAAGATAGCCATTGTCTTCTATAATCTCATTTGGTCCATAAGGGCAGTCATAGCTGACAACAGGGATTCCGCAAAGCAAAGCCTCTATTAATACATTGCTCAAGCCCTCTTTATGACTTGAGAGTGCAAAAAATTCCGCATTAATATACGCATTGTAGAGATTCTCTAATCTCCCCAAAAACACAACTTTGATTCCTAATTCTTGTGCTTGTTTCTTTAATCTTTCATACTCATCACCATCTCCAATAAGCAATAAGGTAAATTCTGGATGCTTAGCAGAAAAAATTTTAAATGCTGACAAAAGCTCATCAAAATGCTTACTTTTTATCATTCGTCCAACACTTAACACATAGGGTTTAAAAATCTCGCAATTGTTAGAATCACATTTTTTGACAGAGATAGGGTTTGGCATTACGCGCACATTTTTTAAGCTCCCATAATGGCGTAAGTCCTTATGTGTTAGTGTTGTTATGCATGTAGCATAAGGATATGTCAAAAGGCGCAAATAACTCCACACACCACTTAAGCTTGTATAAATACTATGCTCTGTGGCAATAATTGGAATTCTTCTAAATTGACTTGCAAGAATTGCTAAAATATTGGTTTGATGGATAAAGCTAATCACAAGGCTTGCATTTTGCTCCTTAAAAAGCTTTGCAAGAGCCTTAACTCTCTTTATATTTCCTAAAATTCCATAATATTTGCTAGAGATAACCTCTACTTTAATTCTAGAATCTAACGCATAAAACTGCTCCTCTTTGTTCCAAAGCACTAGCACAACTTTATACACACCAGAGAAGGCGTTTGCTAGGAAGCTTGCTACTTTCTCCGCTCCACCCATTCGTAAAGAAGACACAACTAAAACAATGCACTTTTGCCCTTGTGTTTCTGTTTTTTGTGCTATTTTAGATTCTAACTTCTCATCTAGCATTGTGATTAAACTCCACAACGATTTCTTTAAGCTTTGCAATTCTATCTTTTGTCGTTAAAAGCTCGGCAATGTCGTTGTTTAATTTGTTGATATCATAATGTGTTGGGTGCGCTACTTGGATAGATGGATATTTCGTTTTTCTCTCACTCTCCCCGATTAACAACTCCTCATAAAGCTTCTCTCCTGGACGCAACCCACTAAATTCAATGGCAATTTCATGTTCCTTATCATATAGGCGCAACATATTCTTTGCTAAATCCACAATTTTCACGGGCTCACCCATATCTAAAATAAAAATCTCACCACCTTTAGCAATCGCCCCCGCTTGCAATACAAGCTGACATGCCTCTGGGATTAACATAAAATAGCGCGTAATATCTGGGTGCGTAACTGTTATAGGACCACCGCTTTGGATTTGTGCTTTAAACTTTGGCACAACAGAACCGCTACTTCCTAACACATTACCAAAACGCACTGCCACAATTTCACTATTTTTAGATTCCACATTTTGCGCATACAGCTCCACAACACGTTTTGTTGCACCCATTACATTTGTAGGGCGCACCGCCTTATCTGTGGAAATTATCACAATCTTTGACACATTTGCTTCAATAGCACAATCAAGCACATTTTTACTTCCTATGATATTGTTTTCAATTGCACTCTTTTGATTATATTCACATAATGGCACATGCTTATAAGCTGCTGCATGCACGATAATATCTGGTGTTTCTTCTTTAATAAGAGACAAAAGGCTCTCTTTTTCTAGGACGCTAAGTAAGCAGGGACGAAAAAGAGTTGTAGCATTTTGTGGATATTTTTGGTTTAACTCTTCTAAAATCATATACAAATTAAACTCACTATGCTCCACAAGCACCAAACGCCTAGCTCCAAAGTCCGCACACTGACGCACAATCTCACTGCCAATGCTCCCTCCAGCACCTGTAATTAGAATCTTTTTATCTTTTAAAAATGCTCCAATTGCCTCCTTATCTAAATCCTTAATTGGGCGACTTAGCAAGTCCTCAATAGAAATATCTTTTAAGCTTTCTTGCTCATCTTTTAGCATTGTAGCAATTTTTATCTCTTCAATGCCAAGTTTTGTAAGTGCATCAAAGAGATCTTTAAGTGGTGGTTTTGCGTAATCACGCGTTAGAATCGCACTTTTGATTTTGTGCTTTAACATGAGCTCTTTTAGTGCGCTACTAGGATAGACTTTTAAGTTTGAAATGTAGCTTCCAATTGCCTTTGAATCATCCTCAATAATTGCTAAAGGATAAAAAGGAATCTCGCTGTTAAGCGCGGCTTTAATTAGTGTTGGTGTTTGCGTATTTGCCCCAAAAATAACGGCAGGTTTTGGTGAGTTTTTAGGAGAGTTTTCTAAATAAATGCGCTTTGAGATTCTAATTGCCCCAATTAAAATGCTAGAAATGACAAAGTCTATTCCAATTACACTTAGTGGAAAATCCCCAAAAACATCTAAAAATGCGATTCCGCAAAATATTCCATATGCTAGAGCATGCGCATAAAACAGCCTTAGTGCTTCTAAAAGTCCAAAGAAGCGCCACGGCACCAAATAAAGCTTAAATAACCCAAGACAAAGCACCTTTAGCGCAATTAACGCACAAAAAACAAACATCACGTCTGCACTAAACTCCAAAGGAACTTGAAAGCTAAAGCGCAAATCGTAAGACAAAATCAACGTAAAATACGAAACAACAATATCAATAAACACAAAAAATGTAATACGTTTCGTATTGCTTGGACGAAAAAGGGAAGATTTAAACACTTAACAACTCTTTATAAAATCCAAAATTAAACTAGAAATCAAATCAATATCGTTTTTCTCTAGCGCACCACCACTTGGCAAACAGATTCCACTCTCAAAGAGTTTTTGACTCACACCATTCACAAAAGATTTAGAATCTCTAAATAATGGTTGCAAATGCATTGGTTTCCACAATGGACGTGATTCTATCCCCTCTTTTGCAAGATAATTCACTAAAGCTAAAGGATTAATTTTATAATCCAAAAAGCGCAAAGTGCTTAACCAGCGGTTTCCCCTAGAATTTGGAATCTCAGGCATAAACTCTAGCTTGTGTTCAATCTGTGATAAGGATTCCTTATACCATTTAAAAATCTCACGTCTTTTTGCTACTTTTTGCTCAATTTGCTCTAGCTGCCCAACACCAATTGCTGCGCAAACATTGCTTAAGCGATAGTTATAGCCATAATCTAAATGCTCATAATAAGGTAAATTCTCCCTTGCTTGTGTGGAATAAAAACGTGCCTTCTCCATCTTTTCTTTATCCTTTCCAAGCAACATTCCGCCACCCCCACAAGTAATAATTTTGTTTCCATTAAAAGAAAGTGCGCTAAACTCCCCAAAACTTCCACTATGCCTCCCATCATAAAATGCTCCTAAAGATTCTGCCGCATCTTCAATAAGCAAGATTCCATGTTCCTTGCAAATCTCCATAATCTCATAAACCTTTGCGCACTGCCCATACAAATGTGTTAAAATCAGTGCTTTTGGCTTTTTTGGAAGCGCATTTATCGCACTAAGCAATAATTTAGGATCTAAATTCCAAGAATCCAAATCGCTATCAATAAACACGGGGATTGCCCCTTGATACAAGATTGCATCAATAGAGCCAATAAATGTGAAGCTACTTGCTAGGACAATATCGCCTTTCCTAATTCCACTCACTCTTAAAGCAAGATGCAATGCAGCTGTGCCAGCATTTAGCGCAAGAGCATTTGGAGAGCGCGTATAAGCTTTAATATCTTCTTCAAAACGATTGACAAATGCACCAAGTGGGGCAATATAATTGCTTTTAAACACATCACTTACATAACGTTGTTCCTGTCCGCATATTTGCGGTGGAGACAAAAAGATTTTAAACGCCATTACTTCTCCTTTTAGACTTCTCTCTTTGCTGGATTACCAACAACTCTTTTAAAAGATGGAATTGGATTTATAACAACGCTACCCGCACCGATAACACAATGCTCACCAACGCTTTTGCCCTCAATTACAACACTACCTGCACCAATGTGCGTCAAAGCACCGATACTAACACCTCCACAGAGTGTTGCATTAGGTGCAATATGTGCAAATGCACCCACATGACAGTCATGTTCTACAACACTTGCAGTGTTGAGGATTGCCCCTGCGCTAACTTGAGTACGCGCATTAACAACAGCATTTGACATCACCACAACAGCATTAGCAATCTTTGCAGTTTTTGAGATTATAGCACTAGGATGGATAATAGATGGTAAGCAAAAGTCATTTTGCATAAAAAATTCATAAAGATTTTTGCGCACAGCATTATTTCCAATGGCTAAAACCACGCCATGCTCTTTTGCATCTCTAAGAGCTAAAAAGTCCGACTTTGTAATGGCTGAGATTCCATTTAATTGCTTTGGTATTGGCGCATCATCAATCACAAGATAAGGGATTTTAAGCGCTTCTAAAACATCTGCCACCACCACACCATGTCCGCCTGCACCAAAAATTGCCATTTTCTGCATAACTTACCCTTGAGTTAATTCTCTTAATTTATTTTTACGATTTTAGCGCAATTTATTATTTTTGTGCTTCAATTTATCCTTTATAAGGAGTAAAATAACAAAAACTTAATAAAGGGCAAAATATGGAATCCAAAATGCTAAAAGAACTTGATTTATCATGCATTTGGCATCCCTGCACACAAATGCACGACCACGAAAACAACATTCCCCTTATTCCAATCAAACGCGCACAAGGTGTATATCTTTATGACTTTGAAGAGAAAGCATATTTGGATTGTATTTCTAGTTGGTGGGTGAATCTCTTTGGGCATTGTAATCCTTATATTAATGCAAAACTCAAAGAGCAACTGGACTCTTTAGAACACATCATTTTTGCAGGCTTTACGCATAAGCCAATTATTGATTTATCAAGACGTCTTTTAGGGCTTTTGGATTCCAACTTTGGCAAATGTTTTTATGCAGACAATGGCTCAAGCGCAATTGAAGTCGCGCTTAAAATGGCATTTCATGCAAGCACTCTCAAAGGAGAGAAAAAAAACAAATTTTTATGTCTAGAGAATGCTTATCATGGCGAGACTATTGGGGCTTTAAGTGTTGGAGATATTGGAATTTATACAGAAGTTTATGCACCTATTTTACTAGAAACTTTGAAAATTAAGGCTCCTGTGGGAGAGGATATTGATGCCTCTTTAGAAGCCTTGAAAATCTTACTAACTACGCAAAAAGATTCTATTATTGCCTTTGTGCTAGAGCCCCTTATTCAATGTGCTGGAAATATGAATATGTATAGCCCTCGCTTTGTAAAAGAAGCTGTAAAGCTGTGCCATAGCTTTGGTGTGTATGTGATTTTTGATGAAATTGCGGTAGGATTTGGGCGCACAGGCAGTATGTTTGCCTATGAGCAATGTGGTGTTGTGCCAGATTTTTTATGCCTTAGCAAAGGAATCACAGGAGGATACTTGCCTCTCTCTGTGCTTGTAACAAGCAATGCAATTTATGATTTATTCTACGCACCTTATGCAGAAAACAAAGCCTTTTTACACTCACACTCTTACACTGGAAACGCACTAGCTTGTGCGTGTGCTAATGCAGTTTTGGATATTTTTGAACGCGATGACGTAATTGCAAAAAATGCAGAATTATCCACATTCATTTGGGAGAAAATGCAGATTTTAAGAGAATTTAACTGCATAGGGAATTTACGCTATCAAGGAATGGTTTTTGCTTTTGATTTAATAGGATTTGAAAGGGAGCGCAAGGGCTTAGAAGTCTTTAATAAAGGTTTAGAGAAAGGGTTACTACTGCGCCCACTTGGTAATACCATTTACCTAATGCCTCCTTATATCCTAACCAAAGATGAAGCCTTATATATCTTAGATTCTTTATGTGCGATTATAAAAGACTTTAAGGCTTAAAAAGGATTCCAAAAATGGCATTTAAAATCAATACTCAAGCGACACAAAAACCTATTTTACAAAACATACAAAAACCAAATGTGCAAGACAAAAATGATTCCATAACTTCTCATAATCCACCCCCAAAAATACAGAGTATAACACCGCAAAAAGTGCATCCTAATCAAAATTTACTAGGTAAATACAAGACGCCCGGAAACTTTCTAAATACACAAAGTGCAATGGGAAATCAATTTGGAATCAAAAATTTATTTAATAAAACAGATGAGGGGGCTAAAGTGCTTTTAGAATATTTACAGAGTCAAAACTCTGCACTTAGCTCTTTAGACAAGATTCCAGAGCTTAGTTTTCAAGAGAGTTTGGAACTTGAAAAAAGTATTCAAGAAATGGCACAAAAGGGTAAGTTAGGGGATTTGGATTCTGCCACTCTTGCGGAACTTTTAAGAAAAATTCAGTAGAGTTGGAATCGGTTTTAACTATTTAACTTGTTTCTCCATTTGCACACTAGGCTGTGTTTGCTGTGGAAGCGGATTTACCTTAGCCAGATAGAAAGCAACTAAGATATTTACTGCCATTGCAATAAGTAGTAAAGGAGTTGTGCGCTTGATAATTTCTACGGGGGAAACTTTTGCAAATCCGGCAAGAGCTAGAATTCCTCCAGCAATAGGAGAAGCTGCTCGCCCTAAACAAGAAGCAATTTCTATAGGTAGCACTAAAGTAATAGGTGCGATTCCAAGTCTTGTGGCAATATCAGGAGCTAATCTTCCAAAAGCATTAAATGCAGCAATCCCACTTCCCATAATCACTGCAAATCCGTATACTAAGAAACTAAGCAGAGTAATACTAACAAATACAGCCACTGTTGCAAATTCTCCCTCTTTACCAAGTGAAGACACCGCATTTGCCAAGATTCCAACTCCACCAAGAGCCTTAATCCCTTCTGCAAACACACTCGCTGCAATAATAATGCTAACAACACTAATGAAAATCTCTGCCATAGCCTTTAAAATCACAACCATATCTTCGCCTAGCTTCTTGCCATCCCTATGTCTAATAAATTCTATAACAAATACAAGGGCAATACTCACAAAATTTGCCGTTACCACATCTAATTTAATGTTTAAGAAATATGCACTAAACAAAAACACCACAGGTAGCCAAGGAAATAAGATATAAAGTGTTGGACATTTTGGATCTATAATCTCTGGTGTCTCTGCTTCATCACAAAGCACACCCTTAAGCCTATCTCTCCTATCCACCCCTGCAAAATAAAGCGGAATCAAAACTGCAATCACTACCACATAGGCAACAACACTCCAAATTTGATAATTTAAGAAAAGTCCAACAACATTATCTTTCTGCCCCACCATATCTGCCATATTAATAAAGTTTCCATCTTTTGGTCCATAATCAAGAGCGATTAAAGATAGAACACAAACAGCAGTGATAGAGCGAATTTTAAGAGCGATTAAAACAGGATAAATACAAGTAAGTAGCAATAAAAGTAATCCAGCATAACTTGAAATCACAATTTTTAAAGCCATTCCCACAACAAAAGTTCCACTTAAGATTAAATATTTATTTTTAATCTTTCCAAGTGGCTTATTGGCTAAAAAGGCAAGCTTTGCAGAAGCATTAATATGCTTCATATAAGCTGCAAATCCCGCCACACTCATAATGATGAGACCGACACCAGCAAGCTGTGTTTTAAAAGTTACTGTGATAAAGGCAAAGCTATCAAGCACCACATCTAAAAAATTTGCACTCTCTCTAAGAGGAGCTTTTGGTATAGGCACACCTAGAAAATAAAATGCAAAAACAAGGATTAATATCCCAGAAAATAAAAAAACAAAAATAGGATTATATTTTTTTAGAATATAATATGCTACAACCACAACGGCAAACAGCGTTGAAAGTATCATAAATACCGACATCTTTCCGCCTTTCTTATTTTAGAACTAATTATCTGTTTATTATAAAGAAAAAGTATTTAAATTTTTAAAAAATTTGAAATCTGATTAATCTAGTAGCATTATTAATATAAATGGATTAATGAAAGAGTCTCCCCCAAATGGAGAGAAAATCTAAATAGTAATTTTAGATTTTAAAAGGATTCTCCACTACTTTTTTACGATCTACAATGTATGGAATCAACGCCATGTGCCTTGCGCGTTTAATTGCAACCTCCACACGTTCTTGCCATTTTTTTGAGTTACCTGTCAAACGACGGGGCATAATCTTGTAGCGCTCTGAAAGTGAATGCTTTAACATATCCACATCTTTGTAGTCAATAAATTCGATCTTCGCCTCTGTGTAACGACAATATCTCTTTGAATATCTTTTTTTCTCTGCCATAATGTTCCTTTAAAATGGTATTTCTTCATCATCAATATCAATCACTGGAATCTCATTTTCTTTTGGTGGTTTTTGTGCCTTTGGTTTTTGATAGCTTGGCTGACTATCATAACCACTATAAGCGTTTTGATTATTGTGGCTATTTTGGTTGGTACCGCCATTGTTATTTACACCATAATTTCCGCTAACGCCCACTTGTTCATAATCCTCTTGATAATTGCTTGGGCTATAACCACCATTTTGGATTCCACCTTCCCCTTTTGAACCTAACATTTGCATACTTTCTGCTGTAATACTATGTTTGCTACGCTTTTGTCCGTTATTATCTGTCCAACTCTCTAGCACCAAACGCCCCTCAATCAATACTTGAGAACCACGTCTTAAATACTGATTAGCCACTTCAGCCGTGCGTCCAAAGAGATTCACATCTACAAAACACACTTCTTCACCTTGTGAGCCATCTTGTTTTTTATAACGGCGATTTGTGGCAAGTCCTAATTTTGCTAATGCACTCCCATTTGTCAAGTAACGCAACTCAACATCACGTGTTAAGTTTCCAACTAGAATGATTTTGTTAAACATCTAATATTCCTTTAGATTTAAGCGCCTTGTGATTTGTCCTCAACTTCTTTTAATGGTGCTGATTTTTTATTATTAATTGCACGATCTACTAATGTTTCCCATGCTTTTTGCTCTTTTTTACTCTCGTATTTAATCACAATAAAACGCAAAATCTCTTCGTTAATGCGGTATAAGCGCTCTAGCTCTAAAACAAGCTTTGGCTCTGCTTTAAAATAAATCACAAAATAATATCCACGTTTATTTTTCTTGATTTCATAAGCAAGGTTGCGCATTCCCATATCTAAAGTCGCGCTAATTTCGCCACCATTGTTGAGAATTGCGACTTTGTAAAAATCAATCTTTTGGGTGATTTCTTCTTGTGTTAAAGTGGGTTTTACCACAAACATTGTTTCATAAAAACGCATATAGTCTCCTTATGGATTTTGCCCTTTTGCTTTACAATTTCATCTAACAAAAGAGCAAGGATTTTATAGGTTTTTTACAATTTTTTTACAAAATGTAAAGGCGTTTATTCTATCTTAAAATTGCTTGAATTTTTATTAAAGCACTTAGAAAACCATTACCACGATTTATTCCTTTAAACAATTCCTCTCTCCAAGTATTTAAAACAAAAAAAATCGACTCATATTGTGTTTCTTTAATTGTAGTTGCAAAGGCTTTCTTTCTATCTAAGATTGCCTTTGGTGGATTATAACCTAACGCTTCGGAGAGATTAGAATCACCTTTTAAACGAATATGACTTGTTAGCAAAAAAAGTGTAAAAAAATATTTTTGCACTGCCCTTACAAGCTGATTTTCATCAAAGCCTTGTTCTATAAATTGTGAAAGTTTCATAAAATAGGGTTTTTTAAGAAGCAATAATTCTAAAATCTCATCAACCTCAACACTGCCTAATCCATAACCTAAACTTTCAATCATTTCTGCAGTAATTTCTTGTTCAAAGATTCCGTATTTACGAAGTTCTGCAATACTTAGTCCTAAATCAAGATTTTGTTGTTCAAAAATTTTATGGAGTAGAAAATCAGGAATTTTAATTTGTAATTCTCTTGCGTATTCCTGTAAAATTGGCATTGCTTCATAAAGATTAGGAACAAAAAAGCGCACTTCAAACACACCATGTTTTGCTAAACTTGCCCCAAAACTCCCAACCATAGTCCTTGCATCTGCCATATATTCTACGCTCGTTTTATTCTCCGCTTGATAAAATTCCAAAATTAAAGTTCCATTGCCATTTTTAAGCAAAGCTTCCACAAGGGAATCAAGCTGTTTTTTTGGAATCTTTTTATCCACTTTTATCCAAACAAGTGCTTCATTACCAAAAAGTGAGCCTTGCAGGAAGCAATTTAGTGCATTTTGAAAATCAAAGGCATTAAAATGAAAGCTATTTTTCTCACAACCTCTATCAAGAGCAATTTTAGCAATTTTCTCGCCATAATATCCGATTAAAAATGCATCCGCCCCATAAAGAAAAATCGCACGAATCGGTATATTTTTGGCAAGTTTTGTGTCTAATTCTTTTTTATACATTATTTCCCTTTACGCTTATGGCGCGGCTTATAATTTACACTTTTAAGGTTTGTTGCTTTAGTGCTTCTTTTAATATTTTTATCCATTTTCTTAGCATTTAGTTTTGCTCTTTTGCGCACATTCTGTGCCTTTTGATGCGTTTTTATAAAAAGATATTTAGAGATTTGTTCATTTTGGATTCCAAACCTTTCATTAAAGCATTCTAAGATTCTACCATAGACTTTTGCTGTGGCAAGATTAACATCAATAATTTGCACACGCACTTTTTGGTATTTCACTCCTGTGCCTTTTAAACATACAACACGTGCACCCTGTAAAGGTGGAGTGGTTAGAGCAATTAACTCTGGGCTTTTGTCATTAATAATTACACCTAAATATGCTTGTCCAATTTTTTTATTTAGATAACGTGCGAATTTGCGGTCTTTAAAATCCATTTCTATTTTTGCCACTTCACGTTCTTTTTGACTCAAATCTTCACAAATTTGAGGTAAGGATTCCAAAGATTCTTGATTTAATTGAATTTTAGCTTTTAGAATTCTGTGTAAAAGCAAATCACTATAACGGCGAATGGGTGAAGTAAAATGACTATATGCTTCAAATCCTAGTCCAAAATGTCCGATATTATGACTTGCATAAAACGCTTGTTGCATTGAACGAATGATAAGCTTATCTACTTCTACTGCCATATTAGAATGTTGTGTTAAAGCTTGGATTTCTAAAATAGCATTATGAAATTCTCTAATGTTTTTTGGAATCTTATTTTTTTTATAAATTCCAAGTAGTCTAAATTCAGCGAATAAATCCTCAATATTCTCTTGTTTTGGTGCATTATGCACACGATAGATTCCTAATTTTAACTGCTCATCTCCTTGTGTGCTTTGTTTGCTCTGTAATAGTGCGCTTTGTATATTTGCAAGCAACATACACTCTTCTACAAGTTGATGGCTTTGTGTTTGGGATTTCATCTTAGTATCTTTTAGTTCTAGATTTTTATCTAGCTCCATCACGCTATCATCACCTAAAAAATCAAATCCGCTTTTTAACCGCTTTTGACGCAATTTTTGTGTTAAGGCATTGAGTGCAAAAAGCATTGGTTTTATACTTGCTTTTACTGCCTTGCTATCTTTGGAATCTAAAAGTGCATCAACATCTTCATAAGTGAGTTTTTGACGCACTTTTACCACAGCTTCAAAAAGCTCACTATTTAATACTGCTTTGGTGCGCTTATGTAAGCGGATTTTCCAAACCATTGCTAAACGCAAATCTCCTTCGCTCAATGCGCAGAGATTTTCACTTAAAATTCTAGGCAACATGGGGATAGATTTGTGCGGAAAATACACACTAAAACCTCTTGCCTTTGCTTCAATATCAAGAGCAGAATCCTTTGAAACATAATAGCTGACATCTGCAATAGCGACATAAAGCATAGAATTTTCACTATCATAAAAAATTGCATCATCATGATCTTTCGCTCCCATAGGATCAATAACGCAAAAGGGTAAATGTGTGCAATCTACCCTTTCTTTAAAATCCTTTAAACGCACAGCTTTAAAACTATTCGCTTGAAGTTGTGCTTGCAGACTGAAAGATTCTTGCCTATTATAAAGGCTTAAGGTAATATTCTCGTCCATTTTAGAATCACTAAGTGCTCCTAAAATCTCTAAAATTTCACCATTTTTGGGATTTATTTTTAGAATCGTATTTGTAGGTAATGTTTTTAACGACTTTTGGGAGGCTTTAATTTTATAAGGAATCTCATTAGGAATTGAAATTGCCATACAATCAAGCTTATACTTCTCTAAATAGCAAAGCACACTACTTTCTTTTGTTTCTAAGATTTGGATAACTTTTGCATAAATGCGCACATTATGTTTTTTATTTAGCATTTTAGCTAACACAATATCATCTTTTTGGGCGCCTTTTAGCAGTTTTTTTTCTACAAGCCAATCACGCACCGCCCTTTCCTTTGGCAATGGAATCACAAAACCATATCCTTCTTTTGCAATATCAATTTTGCCAATGCAAAATTGCTTTTTTAGCACATAACAACCTTTACGCACATCAAGCACATTGAGGGAACGCAAAGATTCTAGGAATTGTAAAAAAGATTCCGCAAGTTTAAAATCAAGTGGAATTCCATTTTTAAGCAGATTTAAAAATTCAAGCATTACTTAGCAAATCACTAAAAATAAACTGGTGTTCTTGTGGCAATGCATTAAAAATATTAAAAGCTAATTCTCTAATCTCCCAAAGTGCAACTTTTGAACTACGCAATGCTAAAAAATTTTGCAAACTTCTTGCATTAATACTCCAAGTAAGCTCTGTTTTATAGGATTCTGGCATTGCAAATTTTGCTAAATCATTACTAATATTTGCCACAAGCAATTTTCTTAAATTTTCTAATGCGTAGATAGAAGCTTCATTCACAGCTTGATTACTTGTAAATACTAAAAATTCTCCTGCTCTTGTAAAATTTTCTTCACAAAGTGGAAAAAAGGATTCCATCTCCTTAAGCTCTTTTAACGTGTAACGACTAGATTTTACACTAAGTGAAGCCATTCTATGCCTTGCTAATTCTTGCAAACACGCACGACTGATACCTTGAATATAAAAAGAATAATTTAAATGTTCCAAAGTAGAAGCGTGTTTAAGTTTATTTCCCACTCTATCAATTAATTCTTTATCTTTTTCTCCCCCATTATCTCCTTTTTCAAAGCTTTGCCAACAAGTTCTAATTGCATGTGAACAGATATTTAAATCTGTATAAGATAACAATTCTATTTGCATTTTTATCCTTTTTGAAGTTTAAGTCGTTGTGCATGCGTGACAGCAATGGCGATTGCATCGGTAATATCAAGAGGTTTTATCTCACCCTTTATTCCAAGCAAACGTTTCACCATAAATGCAACTTGCTCTTTTGCCGCTTTTCCATTACCTGTAAGTGCTTTTTTTACTTGTAAAGGAGTGTATTCAGCAAAATTTCCAAGCTCTTGTAAAATTTTGAGGCTTAAAGCCCCCCTAAATTGTGCTAACTTTATCACGCTTTTTGGATTATACGCATAAAACATATCTTCAATAGCAACGCTATTAATTTTATGTTGTTTTAATACCAAATCAATCCCTTCTACAAACTCTACAATTTGGTCTTGCAAAACCCTCTCTTTAATTTTAATTAATCCCGCTTCAATCAAGGAAATTGCACCATTTTCTAATTTTATAATTGCATAACCACAATTTCTACTTCCTGGGTCAATTCCTAAAATATTCATCACTCTCCTAATCCAAAAATAATTTTAGGATTCTACTAAAGTTATCTATTTTTATAAATTAAATGAAAAAATTTGCTAAAATTCCAAGATTTATTCACATCTTTTTCACATTCTGTGAATAACTTTGGAGAATCCCTTGCATTCAATCCTTTTACAATTAAAAAACGAACTTACGCCCTTTGAATTTGACAATTATATTAGCCAATTATCGTATAATGAAAAATATTCCCGTGATGATAGAATTGTGTTAAATGCCCCTAATATTTTTGTTGCTAGCTGGATAAAAACTAAGTATGCTAATAAAATTGCACATCTCTTTGAAGCGCATAATGGCTTTAAACCAGAAGTGATTATAGAAGTTTTAAATCCTAATAAGAAAAAAGAAAATAAACCTAACATTCGTAAGCAAAATACTGCTTCAAATCTCAATCCCTCTTTTACTTTTGCTTCTTTTGTGGTGGGAAATTCTAACACTTTTGCATTTAATGTTGCAAAAGCTGTGGCACAAAATCAAAGCACAAGTTACAATCCTCTTGTAATTTATGGAAATACAGGACTTGGAAAAACACATTTATTAAATGCCATTGGTAATGCTAATGTTAGTGTTGGAAAAAATGTCATTTATACCACAAGTGAGCAATTTCTAAACGATTTTTTATTCCATATTCGTAATAACACAATGGAACGATTTCGTGAAAAATACCGTGCTTGTGATTATCTACTCATTGATGATATTCAATTCTTAAGTGGTAAAGACCAAATTCAAGAAGAATTTTTTCATACCTTTAATGAACTCAAAGAAAATAATAAACAAATTGTGCTTACTTCTGACCGCCCTCCAAAAGACATGAATGGTTTAGAAGAACGTTTAAAAACACGTTTTACTTCTGGACTTCTTGCAGATATTCAACCTCCAGAACTTGAAACAAAAATCAATATTATTCGCGCAAAATGTGAATTAGACGGAATCCATTTAAATGACGCAATTATTAACTTTATTGCAGCAAATATTAATGATAATATCCGCGAAATTGAAGGTGTTTTAGTTAAACTCAATTTTTCAATGAATGTTACAAATATCCAAGAAATCAGCCTTGAGTTTATCAAAGATATTCTAAAAGAATATATTAAAGAATCTAAAGAAAACGTAGATATGGATTCTATTATTGAAACAGTCTCAAGATATTATAATCTCAAGCCCTCTGATATTAAAAGCAAAAGTCGCTCTAAAAACATTGTAACCGCACGTAAAATTGTAATTTATCTAGCACGTACACTCACACCAAATTCTATGCCATATCTTGCAAATTTCTTCGGGATGAAAGACCACAGCACAGTAAGTAAAGCAATGAAAAGCATCCAAAATGAAATCAATGAAAATCAAAATTTTAAAACTATCATTGAAGAAATCAAAAATAAGATAAAATAACTTCTTTAAAGACCATACAAACAAAATTTTGCTAAAATTGTGCATTAATGTGAAATTCCAAATAGCATTTACACACGGCAAAAAACCCTAATTTTAGAAGTCTTTAGCAGTTATTCAACAATTCAACTACTCTACTAATACTTCTAAAATTTTAAAAATAATTAAGGAGCTTTTATGAATATTACAATTCCAAATAGTGTGTTGGATAATATCTTTACATCTCTACAACCCTTTTTAGACAAAAAAGATTCTAGTCAAATTACTTCTCACATTTACCTAGAAACTAGAAATAATCAACTCATCACAAAAGCCACAGATTTTGAAATGGGACTTTGTGCAATTACGGATTCTTTAAATATTAAAGAAGAAGGAATCGCAACAGTTAATGGAAAGCAAATTTTAGACATCATTAAACGCTTAAAAGAAGGAGATGTGAATCTTTACACAAATAATGAAAATCTCCATATTAAACAAAACAAAAGTTCTTTTAAACTCCCAATGTTTAATGCACAAGAATTTCCAACTTTTCCAGAATTTGAAAATTTACCTAAACTAGAAATCAACTCATTAGAACTTATCACCTCAATGAAAAAAATCTTTCCAGTTATTGATATGAATAATCAAAAACGCGAATTAAACGGCGCACTTTTAGATATTAAAGAATACTCTTATAATTTCGTTGCCACAGATACAAAACGTCTTGCAATGGTTAAATTTGATAAGCCTTCTGGTAAAAATCTCTCCTTAATATTCCCAAGAAAAGCAATTACAGAGATTCAAAGACTTTTTTTTGATAATGTTGAATTATTTTATAATGAAAAAAATGTTGTTATTAAATCACAAAATTACATTTTTTTCTGTTATCTCATTAATGGAAAATTTCCTGACTATGAGAAAATTTTACCAAAAGAAATGCAAATTGAACTCAACATTCCAAAATCCAATATTATTGAAGGGGTAAAAGTCATTAACTCTGTAACTAATGATGTAAAAATTACATTTAGAGCGCATGAAATTTTATTTGAATCTCTAAGTCAAGATAATTCTGAAGCAAAAACACAAATTGAAATTGAACTCCCAATTAATGAAGAAATTGAAATTGGTATAAATTCTCGTCATATTTTAGATTTTCTGACACAAATTGACACAGCAACTTTTACTTGGTCTTTAAATGGCAAGAATGCTCCATTTGTTCTAAAAAGTGGGAATTTTTCAACAGTTGTTATGCCAATTATTATTTAAGGGAATATATGGAAGATTTAGAATACACCGGCCAAAGCATTAAGGTTTTAAAGGGTTTAGAAGCTGTTAGAAAACGTCCGGGAATGTATATTGGTGATACAAGTATTAATGGTTTGCATCACTTAATTTATGAAGTCGTAGATAATTGTATTGATGAGGCAATGGCAGGATATTGCACCAAAATTGATGTAATTTTAACTAAAGAAGGTGGTGCAAGAATTACAGATAATGGACGTGGAATCCCAGTTGATATGCACCCAACAGAAAATATTCCAGCTGCAACTGTTGCATTGACCGTCCTCCATGCCGGAGGAAAATTTGACCAAAAAGTTTTTTCTGGTGGTTTGCATGGTGTTGGGGTGTCTGTTGTGAATGCTTTATCATCCTTTTTGCAAATGTCAATTTATAAAAATAGTAAAATCTATCGTCAAGATTTTGCACAAGGAATTCCACAAAATAATTTAGAAATTATCGGGGATACGGAAGAAAATGGAACAACTATTGAATTTATCCCAGATTCTACAATTTTTGAAGTGGTAGAATTTGACAAAGAAATTTTAAAAAAACGTTTTAAAGAACTTGCATATTTAAATCGCCAAATTACAATTCATTTTACTGATGAACGTGATGGATTTAACGAAACTTATCATTTTGATGGGGGCTTATCACAATTTATTACAGACATTAATAAAAAGCCAGCTATTGTTAATATTTTAGACTTTGAAGGTAAAGATGAGGGTGTAGAAGTTGAAATTGCGCTGACTTATAATGAAGGTTTTGACGAAAAAGTGCTAAGTTTTGTGAATAATATTAATACAAGTGATGGTGGGACACATGAAGCAGGATTTAGAGCAGGACTTACAAGAACAATTATAAATTATATTGAAGCAAATGCAAATACTAGGGAAAAAGATTCTAAAATCACAGGAGATGATATTAGAGAAGGGCTTGTTGCAATCGTTTCTGTAAGAGTGATTGATCCACAATTTGTGGGACAAACCAAAGGTAAGCTTGGAAGCACTTTTGTAAAACCAATTGTGCAAAAACTTACTTACGAAAAAATTTCAAAATACTTTGAAGAAAATCCAAATGAAGCTAAAGTTATTATGCAAAAAGCTTTACTTGCTGCAAGAGGCAGGGAAGCAGCAAAAAAGGCGAGAGAACTTACACGCAAAAAGGAATCTTTTAGTGTAGGGACATTGCCGGGAAAATTAGCAGATTGTCAAAGTAAAGACCCAAGTATTAGCGAATTGTATTTAGTAGAGGGTGATTCCGCTGGAGGTTCAGCAAAACAAGGTCGTGATAGGGTTTATCAAGCAATTTTACCTTTGCGTGGGAAGATTTTAAATGTAGAAAAATCTCGACTTGATAAGATTTTAAAAAGTGAAGAAATTAAAAATCTTATCACTGCTCTTGGTTGTGGAATCGGAGAGGAATTTGATATAGAGAAAGCAAGATATAACAAAATCATTATAATGACTGATGCAGACGTTGATGGAAGTCATATCCAAACACTTTTAATGACTTTCTTTTTTCGTTATTTAAAAGGTATCATTGAAGCAGGATATTTGTATATTGCTCAACCTCCACTTTATCGTTTTAAAAAGGGTAAAAAAGAAATTTATCTAAAAGATGAAAAAGCCTTGAGTGAGTATTTAATTGAAAATGGAATGGAAAACTTTGAATTTAGTGGAATCGGAAATAAAGATTTAATGGAATTTTTCAAAATTACAGCGCATTATCGCACAACATTACAGAACCTTAAAAAACGTTTTTCACTTATTGAAATTGTAAAATTTTTAATTGAAAATCCTGATTTAATCGGACAAAAAAATGATGTGTTAATTAAATCCATTGAGAAAAAAATTGCTACATTTAATTTTAATATCCTAAACTCCTATGTTGATGAGGAAAGAATCCATTTATATGTGCAAACAGATTCTGGACTTGTAGATATTAAAATTGATGATGAACTTTTTTTACATCCACTTTTTGAAGAAGCACGTTATGTATATGAAAAAATGCAAGAGAGAGATTTAACATTTTTAAAAGGAGAAGACCCTATTACAATGCTAGAACGTATTGAAGAAAGTAGTAAAAAAGGTGCTTATATTCAACGTTATAAAGGTTTAGGAGAGATGAATCCTGAACAATTATGGGAAACTACAATGACACCAGAAAATCGCCGATTAATCCGCGTGGAGATTGAAGATGATAACACTGCAAGTGATGTATTTTCACTTTTTATGGGAGATGAGGTAGAACCACGTCGTGAATATATCCAAGCCCATGCAAAAGATGTAAAGCACTTAGATGTGTAACTAGGAATCTTAATGTATATTTTAGCAGGGATTATTGATTTTTTTACAAGTATTAATGGAATCTTCTACACTCTAACTTATTTAGTAGGTGGAATTCCATTTGGTTTATTGTATGGAAAATATTTAGGTGGTGTAGATGTTAGAGAAGTAGGAAGCGGTAGCATTGGTGCAACTAATGTTTTACGTGCATTAAAACAGAGTAATCCAAAACTTGCTAAGAAAGTTGCAGTTCTTACGATGCTAAGTGATGCGCTAAAAGGTGTAGTCATTATTGGAATTGCAAAACTTGTAGGGCTTAGTTATGAAGCACAATGGATGCTTGCATTTTTGGCTGTGGTTGGGCATTGTTTTAGTCCATTTTTGAAATTTGAAGGGGGCAAGGGAGTTGCAACAACAGTTGGTGTTGTCGCTGTATTTTTACCATTTGAAGCAATTCTGGGCTTAATCGTTTGGTTTTTAGTGGGAAAATTTTTAAAAATCTCCTCTTTAGCTTCGCTTTTTGGTGTAGTTTGTGGTATAGGTTCTAGCTTCTTTTTGCATCCAGAGATTCCACATATCACAACCCATACTCCTTTGGTTTTAATGATGTGCATTATCTTTTATAAACATATTCCTAATATTATTCGTTTAATTCAGAAAAAAGAACAAAAGGTGATATAATCTAGACACAATGCCTAGTCAATTAAAATTCAAAGGAAAATTATGCTAATTTTTAGAAAGACATTGAATAAAAAATTTGCAGAGCAAGAAGAAAAATTTCTAAAACAATTTATTGAAAATCAAATGCTTTCTTTAAGAAATTTTGTGATTCCTAATGATAATAAACCTATAAAAAATCATTTTTTACTTTTTAATTATGAATCACATATTTTTAGAGTTAATCAAACAAATTTAGGTGATTATGTCCAAACTCTTGCAGTTAAAAACGCCCTTACAACTCTTTTTCCTAATGCGACTTTTCAAACTCACGATAGAGATTCTCTTACTAGTTTCTGTGCGGGGGGGGGGCTAACTCCTGTTATTATGCAGGGTTGGTTCGCGCATTCTAACCATTTTATTCCCAATAACCAAACTTTACCTATTTTTGTCGGGACACATTTTACTTCAGAGATTCATAAATTTTTAGAATACTTTATTGCTTATTATCCTTTTTATTTTAAAAACAAAGAAATCGGTTGTAGGGATTTATGGACTTTGCAATTCTGTCAAAATAAAGGGCTTAAGGCTTATTTTTCACGTTGTTTGACTTTGACATTACCTAGAAGAGAGGCAAATGTAGAAGCAAATAAAGTTTTTCTAGTGGGGATTTCTGAAAAAGATTTGCGATACATTCCACAAAATCTTTCCAAAAACGCAATACAAATTAATCAACAATATGTAGAGACAAAACATCAAAATTTAAATTTTGAATCCCAAACGCAAAATTTACTTGAAACTTATAAAAAAGAAGCAAAACTTGTCATTACCTGCGCACTTCATTGTGCTGCTCCTTGTGTAGCAATGGGGATTCCGGTAGTTTTAATCGCAAAAAACGAAGAAAATAAACAAAGATTTTCTGCTGTGAGTGGGATTTTAAGAATCTGGACTTTAGAGGAATTAAAGGCTGGCTTAATTGATTTTAATCCCAAATCTTTAGAGATAGAATCCCTTAAAAAAGATATGCTAGAGAATTTAAGATTGAGTATCCAAAAAGAAATGGGTGAAAAGATTGAGGAACAGCAACTTTTACAAATTAGAATGAGAATTGCAGAATTTAAAGCAAAAAATTTTGATGAAAGTTCTAGCGGGGGGGGGGCATAAATTATAATTTAGAAACAAAAAGTATTTCTAATGATATCAATTTATGGAAACAAGATTTTAAGTATGATTTAGAATTTAAACAAAGAGCACAGATTCTATTAGATTTGCTCTCACCTGAAGCGAGGGAGAGTTTAGAATCTGTGTTGGATTTGGGTTGTGGTGTGCAGTATTTTAGAGAAGTATTGAGAGAAAATCATTGCAATCCTTCTTATACAGGGGTAGATTTGTATCCTCATCATAAGGATAATATCCTCTGTGATTTTAATCAGGGAGAATTTCCTTATTTTTCTAAGGGTTCTTTTACGCTGATTGTTTGTGCGGGCTTGTTTGAATATATTTGGGATTTGCCAAAATTTATAGAGAGGATTTGTAAGCTTTCTCCCAAGTTGATTTTGTGTAGTTATAACTTCACTAATGTAAGTGGTATTGATAATAAGATTTGGGTTAGGAATCGTCTAAGGCAAGAGGAATTATTCAATTTGTTTTTATCCGAATCTTATGTTTTAAATATCTATAAAACGCATAAAAGGAATCTCCCAACAGGTTATTTTTGTTTTTGCAAAAAAGAATTGATGGGCAAAATTTAAAGGAATAAGAAACAAAGTAACAAAGCTCTCTAAAATCTCATCTTTAAGATTCCATTGTTTTATATTTTTACTTTTTGTTTAAATAATTTACCATTGGATTCTAACTCTTAAGCATTTGCGTTATACACTTTCATAAAATCAAAAGGCAGAATATGTGGATTAAAACAAGTCTTTTTTCTCTTTTTATTGTGATGAGTTTTAGTGGGTGTTTTTATCAAAATTCTTGTGGTATTTCTAATTCTTATTGGGACGAGAAAAGTTACTATTATGATGCAGAGGGAAAATACCATGAAGTGTGTCCTGATAATATTATCTACAAAGATAAAGTTTTAAAACAGAGCCAAGAGCAGGAAGTTTGGTAACACAGGGTTTAGAAGAAATAAGAGCTGTGCGGAATCGCGCATTGCGTTTTAAACATATTTTACCCTTGCAAGAAAAGTTGGAATCTTTAAATAGAATTCCAAGGCATGAATTAACACATATTAAGGTTGAATATAGAGATTGCATTAGCATAGAGATTCCACACATTAGTGCAGAATCTTTTACTTTAATTTTTGAGGTAGCTAAAGCACTTATTCCTTGGCGTAAAGGTCCTTTTAAAATCAATGACTTAGAAATTGTTAGTGAGTGGAATAGTGCGATAAAATACAATTTACTTGCATCACATTTGGATTTAGAAAACAAGATTTTAGGAGATGTAGGTTGCAACAATGGGTATTATATGTTTAGAAGTTTAGAACAAAATCCTAAGCAAATTTTAGGGTTTGACCCTATGCCACTTTGTTTTTTGCAATACAGGTTTTTGCAATTTTTTGCTAAGGATATGCGTTTAAACTTTGAGCTTTTAGGGATTGAAGAGTTAGGATATTTTACAAATTCCTTTGATACTATGCTATGTCTTGGTGTACTCTATCATAGAAAAAACCCGCTAGATTCTATAAAATTAGTCTATAACGCACTTAAAAAGGGCGGTGAAGCAGTGTTTGATAGCTTAATTATTGAGGGAGAAGAGGAAATCGCACTTTGTCCAAAAGAGCGGTATGCAAAAATGCCAAATGTATATTTTATCCCAACATTGCTCACTTTTATAAATTGGTTAGAATCTTGTGGATTTAAGGAAGTGTTGCATATTAGCACACTTAAAACTGCCTTTGATGAACAGCGCAAAACTGCTTGGAGTAGTGGAGAATCTCTAGAAAATTTTTTAGATTGCACAGGAGAAAAGACGATTGAAGGCTATCCCGCTCCCAAAAGAGCATATTTGAAAGCTAAAAAAATTTAGACCATTATTTGCTCATATGCTAAAAGCTTAAGTAAGTTTTGATTGTGTTTTTATTGTTTAGCTTTTAGATTTGTTACAGAAAGTAATTTTTAAAGTAAAATGCAAAAGTTTTAAAATTTAGATTCTAACTTGTTTAAATATATTAGAATCTGTTTTAAATTTTGTATCTTATTGTGCTGTAAATTCTGTTCCAATTCCCGCACTCGTAAAAAGTTCTAAAAGCAAGGAATGTGGAATTCTACCATCAATGATGTGCGCCTTTTCTACACCACTTTTCACACAATCCAAACAGGCTTCAACCTTTGGAATCATTCCGCCACTAATTGTTTTGTCCGCATAGAGATCTTGCGTTTGGGAGATGTTTAGAGACTCTATAATTTCACCATTTTTATCTAGCACACCTTTGGTGTCGGTTAGAAAAATTGCACGTTTTGCACCTGTTGCGATTGCAATGGCACTTGCAGCAGAATCTGCATTGATATTAAATCCGGGGTGTCCTGCCTCATCGCCACAAGCAATAGGGGCAATTACAGGGACAAGATTTTGTGCTAAGAGATTGTTAATTACCTCACTATTAGTTTGGGTAATCTCTCCTGTGTAGCCGTATTTTCCATTCTCTTTTGGAATGGCTTGAAAAAGCGATGCGTCCTTGCCACTAATCCCAAGTGCATTAACACCATGAAAGTTTAAAAATGCTGTGATTTCTTTATTAATCTCACCACTTAGCACCATTTCAACAATTTTTAGTGCATCAATGCTTGTTACACGTAGTCCATTAACAAACTCACTTTGAATCTTTAGCGCATCAAGGAGTTCGTTAATACGCTTACCACCACCATGTACGATGATAGGTTTAATTCCTAGCATATAGAGCATGACAATATCAATGGCAAATTGCTCTTTTAACTTTGGGTTAATTTGCGCAGCACCGCCGTATTTGATAACGATTTTTGAGCCACGAAAAAGGCGAATGTAAGGGAGAGAATCTAAGAGAATGGAAACAATTTTAGAATGGTTATGCATTTTGCCTCTTTTGTGATAGAATGGTTAAAATTATAACTAAAAGCTAAAAGGTTTGTAAATGCAAAAGAAAAACACAAGAATCGTATTTTTAGATAGTTTAACGCTCGGAAAAAATTCTTTAAAAGAGCGATTAGAAGCTATTAATCCACATTTTAGTTACATAGAATACCCAATGACAGCACTTAAAGAGACGCTTGAACGTTGTAAAGGAGCAGAGATTATTCTGACAAATAAAGTTGTGTTAGATAGTGGGATTTTAGCAGAGTTAAAGGGGACTTTAAAGCTTGTGTGTATCACAGCAACAGGAATGAATAATGTAGATTTAGAAGCTGCTAACAAGTTTGGAATCGTGGTTAAAAATGTTGCAGGATATTCTACACAAAGCGTGGCACAACACACGCTAATGATGGCATTGGCTTTGAGTGCAAAACTGCCCTTTTATGATAAATATTGCAAAAGTGGTGAATATGCGCAAAATCCATTATTTACAAATCTCTCTTATCCGCTAAACCTTATCCAAAATAAGCAGTGGGGAATCATTGGCTTTGGAAATATCGGACAATGCGTAGCAAAGCTTGCAAGTGCGTTTGGAGCAAAAGTGAGTTATTTCTCCACGAGTGGAAAGAATGCAAATCCAAGCTATCCTAGGAAAGAATTAGAAGCACTTTTAAAAGAATCACAAATCATTTCTATCCACGCGCCACTTAATCCTAGCACACAAAATTTAATTAATGCGGGGAATTT
Organism: Helicobacter turcicus; assembly: GCF_019711685.1. GTDB lineage: Bacteria > Campylobacterota > Campylobacteria > Campylobacterales > Helicobacteraceae > Helicobacter_D > Helicobacter_D turcicus. The sequence continues at coordinate 21,269 of NZ_JAIGYQ010000013.1, read as the reverse complement.
AGGGCTTTTGCAAGAGGGAGCAATTTTGATAAATGTTGGACGTGGTGGAATTGTTAATGAAGAAGAACTAGCACAAGAGCTTAAAAAACGTGAAATTTGTGCAGGATTTGATGTGTTTATAAAAGAACCAATGGTGCAAAATCATCCACTGCTTGATAAAGAAATCGCTGATAAACTCGTGCTAACACCACATAATGCGTGGGGTTATGAAGAGAGTAAGGAGATTTTAATTGATGGAATCTTAAAAAACATTGCGGAGTTTGTTGGGGCTTAATAGCTTATATGGAATCGTTTTTTTGCCTTTTTGATTCCACATTTGTAGCTTTAATTTAGCTAAACTTAAACAGATTTTCAGTAAAATCACGACCTTTTATTTTATCAAAACTCACACACGCTAATCCTAGTTAGGTTGCGCATTGCGTTAAGGAGCGTGGAGGGAAAACCAACATTATAAGGAGAAATTTATGGTAACAATGAAAGACCTTTTAGAATGCGGTGTGCATTTTGGACACCAAACAAGACGTTGGAATCCAAAAATGAAAAAATACATTTTTGGTGTAAGAAAAAATATTCACATTATTGATTTGCAGAAGACTTTGCGTTACTTTCGCTACACTTATAATATCGTGCGTGATGCAGCAGCAGAGGGTAAAACAATTATGTTTGTAGGGACAAAAAAGCAAGCGAGCGAAACGTTAAAGCAATATGCAGAGAGTGTGCAAGCCCCTTATGTGAATTATCGTTGGCTTGGCGGAATGCTAACAAACTTTTCAACAATTAGAAAATCTATCCGTAAATTAGAAATTATTGAGGAAATGGAAGCAAGCGGACAAATTGATCTTTTGACAAAAAAAGAAAAATTAATGATTTTGCGTAAAAAAGAGAAGCTAACACAATATCTTGGTGGTGTAAGGCATCTTAAGAAAGCTCCAGATATGATTTTTGTCATTGATGCAGCAAAGGAAAAAATAGCCGTTGCAGAAGCTAGAAGACTCGGAATCCCTGTTGTTGCACCACTTGATACAAATTGTGATCCTGATGTGGTAGATTATCCGATTCCAGGAAATGACGATGCAATTCGCTCCATTCAACTTTTTTGTAAAGAAATGGCAGAGGCAATTACTGAAGGACGCGCAATCGCAGGTGGTGAGGCTGTTGCTGAAGAAGTAGTTCTAGCAGAAGCCACTTTAGCAAGTGAAGAGGAAAAACAGGAGCTTATTGAGGAAGTAATGCATGAAGAAGATTTCACAAAAGATGAAAAATAAGGAGAACTTATGGCAGAGATTAGTGCGCAATTAGTAAAGCAACTCCGTGATATGACTGATGCAGGAATGATGGATTGTAAAAAGGCTCTTGTAGAAGTTGGTGGCGATTTAGAAAAAGCTGTGGAATACCTAAGAGAAAAGGGTTTGAGTAAGGCTGCTAAAAAGGCAGATAGAGTTGCAGCAGAGGGTGCAATTAGTATCCAAGTCTCCAAAGATTTTAAAAAAGCAAGCATGGTAGAGATTAACTCTGAAACAGATTTTGTTGCGAAAAATGACGGCTTTAGAGAATTGAGCGCAAAGACCATTACAATGGTGCAAGATTCTAATATTTCAACAGCAGAGGAATTGCATTCCTTAGAGCTTGATGGTGCGAAATTTGAAGAATATTTAAAAACGCAAATTGCAAAAATTGGTGAAAATATCGTTGTAAGAAGAATTGCAAAAGTAGAAGCACAAGGTAGTGGAATCGTAAATGCGTATGTGCATTCTAATGGGCGCGTGGGTGTTATCATTGCTCTTAAATGTCAAAATGAAGCAAATGCTAAAAAGCTTGCTGATTTTACAAAAAATCTTTGTATGCACGCAGCAGCAATGAAGCCACAAGTGATTTCTTACCACTCTTTTGACAGAGACTTCGTAAATACTGAAAAAACTGCGATTATTGCGGAGCTTGAAAAGGAAAATGAAGAACTAAAAAGACTTGGTAAGCCCTTGCATAAGATTCCACAATACATTAGCCAGTTAGAATTGACAGATGCTATTTTAGCAAAACAAGAAGAAGTGCTAAAAGCAGAACTTAAAGCACAAGGCAAGCCTGAAGCAATTTGGGATAAAATTATTCCGGGTCAAATTGAACGTTTTAAGGCAGATTCCACGATTTTGGATCAAAGATTAACACTTCTTGGACAATTTTTTGTAATGGACGATAAAAAAACAATTGCACAAGTGTTGGCAGAAAAATCAAAAGAGCTTAATGACTCTATTGAAGTGGTGGAATATGTGCGCTTTGAGCTTGGTGAGGGCATTGAAAAGCAGGCGAGCAATTTCGCAGATGAAGTTGCGGCACAACTTGGCTAGTTAGCCTATGCTAGTAGCTAAAAATCTCTCTTTTGGCTATGAACGACAAATTTTAGAGAAAGTTTCTTTAGGATTAAAAGCTGGAGAAACGCTTTCTATTATGGGAGTTAGCGGAAGTGGCAAAAGCACACTTTTGCATATACTCTCAAGTTTTCTAAAACCACAAGGTGGTGAAGTTAGAATCTTTGGTGATGATATTTACACGCTTCCTACAAATAAACTTCTTGCCTTACGACGTAATGACATTGGAATTATTTTTCAATCCCACTATTTATTTTCTGGATTTAGTGCGCAGGAAAATTTGGAAGTTGCAGCATTATTAAGTGGAGAAAAAATTGATGCAGAAACTTTGAGTTTATTTGGAATCTCAGAGATTTTACCTCAAAATATAGGCACATTAAGTGGTGGGCAACAGCAGCGCTTATCTATTGCTAGAATCTTAACAAAGCGTCCAAAAATCATTTTTGCTGATGAGCCTACAGGGAATTTAGATAGAGAGACCGCTTTTAGTGTAATGCAGTTACTTTTTGACTATGTCAAATTGACCCAATCTTCGCTAGTATTTGTTACACACGACCCAATTTTAGCTAATAAAGCCTTATATGCTTATCGTTTAGAAAAAACGCAGCTTGTGCCTTTGAAATAGTTAGAATCCTATGCTAATTAAGTATATGAGGATAATTTTAAAAAGTTTCATAGAAATTGCGTTTAGAATTTACTAAAGGGAGAAAAATATTTGTTACCAATATTCACAATAGAAAAATTTTATGAAGAGAAAGGAATATTGCTTCCATCATCGGAGCAAATATCACATGCTATGTGTGAGGGATTCTATTTAAGTAGATTTTATAATGAGTTTCAAGAAATGATTTCTAAAAAGAAGGTTTTTTAGTCGTGGAACTTTTAGCATACTTAACGGAGGGTAATGTTGCAAACTTTTTGCTCTTATTGTTACGTTTTGCTGGGATCATTGCATTTTTTCCTTTTTTTGAAAATCAGCTTATCATTGCGCAATTAAAGGGTGCATTGATTTTCTTTTTGACGATTTTTTTTATTCCAATGCTTGATGTGATTCCTCCTGCAGATTGGACGATTTTGCGCTTTATTGTGGCTGGACTTTCAGAAATTATGCTGGGATTTCTTGCTTCTATGGCATTGCAGATTGTGTTTGGCATGATTTCTTTTGGAGGTGAGCTAATCTCTTTTGCTATGGGTTTAACTATTGCTAATGCTTATGATCCTGTAACTGGGGCGCAAAAGCCAATTGTTGGGCAGCTTTTAACGCTTCTTGCGCTTCTTGTTATGCTAGGACTTGATTATCACCATCTCTTTTTTTATTTTGTAGGTGAGAGTGTTAAAGAGATTCCGCTTGGTGGATTTATGTATGCACAAAATTACATAGAATATATTGTTAAGTCTTTTTCTCATCTTTTTGTGATTGGACTTACAATGTCTTTTCCTATTATTGCATTGATTTTATTGAGTGATATTATTTTTGGAATGATTATGAAAGCACATCCACAATTTAACTTGCTAGCCATTGGGTTTCCTGTTAAAATCGCCATTGCTTTTGCTGTGTTAATTGTAATTGTGCCTGCGATCATACTGCATTTTAAAAGAGAATTCTTAAGCGCATTTGATGCACTAACAATTTTATTTCAAAAGAGTTTTTAGGAATTATTTTAGGATAATTTTTCCTTTCTTTGTCTCAATTCTGCCTTGTGTTTTTAGCTCTCTAATTATGCGTGAGAGGGATTCTGGGCTTGTATTTAGACGTTTGGCAATTTCGCGCTGTGTTAGAGTGCTTAGGTTTTGTGTATTATTCTGTAAAAAGGACATTAGTTTGTCTTTTAAACTTAGATGAGATTCTGTGATTAATGCTTCTAGGATTCTGATTTTTTGACAGAGTGAAGCAATAAGTTGTTGGTAGAAATTCGGATTTTCTGCGCATTGTTTCTGAAAAGTTTCAAGATTAATCTCTAAAACTTCGCAATCTTGAGCGCAAACTGCACTTGCTGGAAAGGGTTGCTTTAAGAGGCTTGGCATTTCTGCTAGAAAATTTGGAGCACTGATGTAGTGCAGAGTCTTTTCTCTTGGGGCTATGTCTTTAGCAGGTTGCGTAGATTTGTAGATTCTAACTTTTCCACTTAGTAAGACAAGAAGTTTTTTGGGAGTCTCCCCCTCAAAAAACAAAATTTCATCTTTATTGAAAAAGCGCTTATAACCTATGTTGTAAAGTAGCTTGAAATAATCTTCCATGTATTCCTCCTTTTGTTAGAAGTATTTTAACAGAAATATTAACGATTATCAATTTTTAAATATGAAAGTTTGGATAGTATTACAGAATTTTATGCAAAGGTTATAAAAAACAAATGGAATCTTTTTATCCCTATTTTCTAGTAACACATTTAATGTGTGCAATTATTTTTCTAGGCTATATTTTTTGTGATGTGGTATTTTTGAGTTTGGTGCGCAAAAGACTAGATGATGAAATTGCAAATAAAGTTTCAAACATTATTAGCACAAGAAGCAAGTTTATGCCTTTGTGTTTTTTGGTTTTGCTTCTAAGCGGCGGGGCAATGCTTTCACAATATGTTAATTCTGAAGTTGGATTTTTTAATACACAGTTGCAACAATTTTTAGTAGTTAAAACAATTTTAGCACTTGGGATAGGCGCAATGATTATAGTGTCTCTAACTTACTTTTATGGACTTAAAAAACCAAGCCCTTTAAGAAAAATCATACACCCTATCACATTGGGACTTGGAATCTTTATTGTTTTGTTAGCAAAATTAGCTTTTTATTAAGGAGAGGAGATGCAAAAATATGATGTGATTTGCAAAGAAGGCATAGATGTTTTAATGGATGTTTTTTATGCAAGGATTCGTGCAGATAAAAATGGTGTTGGAGAGATTTTTAATAATGTTGTTGGCAAAAGTGATGAGGTGTGGAATCTCCATAAAAGCAAAATTTCTAATTTTTGGCAGGGAATGTTATTAGGGGAGGGCAATTATGCAGGTGTTCCTTTAAAAGCACATTTAGATTTACCTCCATTTCCTAGAGAGTATTTTAAGATTTGGCTAGATTTGTTTGATGAGAGCTTAAAAGAGGTTTTTAATGACAAAATTGCTAGTGAGATTTTGCAACGCGCACAAATGATAGCACAACGATTTCAATTTATGCTTTATGAAAACAAACACTAAAGACGTGGAAGCCAAAAGGGAATGTTGCTTTGTTCTTGTGCTACACTTGTTGGGCTGCCATGTCCTGGCAAGATAAGCATATCTTCTTGCAAAGTTAAAAACTTCTCTAGACTCGCTTTCATTGTGGTGTGGGAAGAGTAGGGAAAATCACTTCTTCCAATAGAGCGATGAAAGATAAAATCTCCGCTAAACATTACTTTATTTCCACTAGAGAGGGATTGCAAATCTTCTTGTGATTCTAAGGAGCTGGAATCTTTATGGCAAATAACAACAACACTGCAACCGGGCGTATGTCCGGGGTAGCAGATAAATGTGATTGCAAAATTTCCATAGGTAAAGTCGTTTTTGCGCTCTAAATTGCTTGTATTGGAAGTTTTTTCGCAAATTTTATCGTTTTCTTTTGCACCAATTAGGAGTGTGGGGATGGAATTTGGTAATCCCGTGCTAAAACAATCCTGCGCTAACATAAAGGCGTCTTCATAAGGACAAAGCAAAGGAATCTCTGCAAAATATTTTAATAATTCTGCATTGCTCCATACATGATCAAAATGCCCATGTGTGTTTAAAATCGCAAGAGGAATCGTATTTGTGCTTTTAAGGGTATCAATCACCCAAGAACTTGCACCAATCCCTGGGTCAATGATTAAAGCTTCCTTTTTAGTTTTATCAAAGACTAAATAGCAATTTGTTTGGTATTCTCCAAAAGGCTTACATAATACATAAAAAAAATCATTGTCAAAAACTTGCATAGGATTAATTCCTTTTCTTTTCAAAATCTTTGCAAATCTTAACGCAAAATCGCTAAAATAATACAAAAAAGGCAAAAATATGGAGAGTGTAACACAACGTTTTTATCCAGTAAATCCCGATTTTAGAAATCCTTTTAGTCGGGATAGAGACCGCATTATCCACAGCTCTTATTTTAGACGTTTAGAGTATAAAACACAAGTGTTTTTAAACCATAGCGGAGACTATTTTCGCACACGTTTAACGCATTCTTTAGAAGTGAGTCAAATTGCGCGCACTTTAGCAACACATTTGGGCTTAAATGCAGAGTTAGCAGAAGCAATTGCTCTAGCACATGACTTAGGGCATACTCCTTTTGGACATGCAGGGGGAGACGAGCTAGATAAAGTTATGCGTAAATATGGGTATAGCAATGGGTTTGAGCATAATTTTCAATCTTTTCGTGTAGTAACAAAGTTAGAAAAACGTTACAAAGACTTTGATGGATTAAATCTTACTTTTGCGACATTAGAGGGAATTTTAAAGCATTCTTATCCTTATGAAAAGCCTTTTTTGAAAGAGAATCTTAAAGCGACTTTTCAATTAGAGTTTCACCCAAGCCTAGAAGCAATTCTTGTGGATTTATCCGATGAAATTGCTTATCTTAGCCATGATATTGATGATGGAATTAAATATGGGTTGATAGATTTTGATACATTAAGAGATAGTGCGCTTGTTAATAGGGCGATTATTTATGTGGAGGAGGTGGAAAAAATAGGGTGTAAGGATTCCATATTTCGCCATCGCTTCACTTCACGTTTGATTACCATACTTGTTTATGATATTTTAGAGAATAATGCAGTATTTCATCAAGAGATTCCGCAATGTTTTAAATACAATGCGGCTGAACCTTTGCCACTTACACACACAAAGGAAATGGAGAAAGAAATTAAAGTGTTAAAAAAGATTCTGTTCCAATCTCTTTATCGCCACGAAGAAATCGCTAAAAAGATGTTTATGGGAAAACGTTGTGTGCGCAAACTTTATGAATGTTTTAATGATGAGACTAGTTTATTGCCAAAGGATTTGCAAAAACGTATCCAAAATGGTGAAAAAACGCATCGTATTTGCGCAGATTATATTGCGTCCATGACAGATAGATACGCTATTGCGCTTTATGAGGAGTTAGGATTTTAAAGCTGTTTAGTATTTTTTGCTCTAATCTTATTGCCAATTGCTTAAAATATTAATGCTTGATTTTTTGTGTTTTACAAAATGTTTAGGGCTTTCATTGTCCCTTTGAATCGCAGTTTCAGATTCTAAAACTTTTAGCACATTTTCTAGCATTTTTTCTTGTTTGCTTTTAGAGAGTTTTTGCTCAAAAAGGGACTTTTAAGCACCACTGGATTATTAATAGAAGTAGCCGTAAATTCAAATATTCCACGCGTATTGACTAGTTTTGAAATATCCCAATTAATAAAGCTATCTACGATACTCCCTTGTCATTTATTAATTCTCTGCATTAAATGCTATTGTGCTGCTTAAAACATTTGCTAACGCAGACTTAATAGTTTTTTATCATTTAGACTTCTTTAAAAAATATACAAAACTACAAGCAAAAAGCATTCCGTATAATTTAAAAATTTTGAAAACAAATTAGGGTTTAAGATTTTTGACTATTGTCTTTTGGTGCTTAAGCTTGTCTGGCTAGGATTTTGAGTTTTGGCATTGTATGCAAACTATTAAAGCAAGGGAGATTTATTAAAATATTGAATTAGGAATTATTTTTTATACGCATAATACAAGAATGCACCCATTCCAATGACAAATACAATTGTTAAAAATATAACTAAAATAATATCTAATAAGCCCATTGTATTTCCTTTTGTTTGTTGTCGTGTTGTGTATCTTCATCTTGTGTAATTGCGCGCTCTCTTAGTTGCCCACAAGCTGCGCTAATATCTAAACCTTTAGATTCTCTAATGGTGCATAAAAGTCCCTTTTTGAGCAAAAATTCTCTAAAGGCTTCCATTTTTTCTGCACTTGGACGCTTGTAAATGCTACCTTCATGAGGATTGAAATAAATCAAATTCACTTTCGCTTTAAGTTTATTCAGCAAGACTACAAGCTTTTTTGCGCTATCTAAACCATCATTTAAGCCATCAATCATAAGATATTCAAACATCACTCTTTTGCGATTATCAATAGGAAATTGCACTACTTCATCAATAATCGCTTGGATATTATAAGCTTTATTAATCGGCATAAGTTCTGTCCTTAGTTTATCATCTACTGCGTGTAGAGAGATTGCAAGTTGCACTCCAAGATTAAGTGCGCCTAGCTTTTTAATCTTTGGTGCGATTCCGCTTGTAGAGATGGTTTGACGACGTGTAGAAATGCTTAATCCATCAAGTTCAGCAAGAATTTTAATTGCTTTTGTAACATTCTCTAAATTGTCCAACGGCTCACCCATTCCCATATAGACAATGTTGATTGCTTTGTTATGCGGAATGCCCTGTTGTTTTTTAATTGCTAAGACTTGATAGACAATTTCTCCAGCACTTAGATTCCGCATAAATCCTCCTTTTGCAGTCAAGCAAAAACTACAACCTACTTTACAGCCCACTTGAGAGGATAAACATAGAGTAAATTTATCGTCTTTCATCTTTAAAAAGACAGCTTCATAGCTTAGGTTGTCTTGTGTTTGAAAAAGATATTTCACGCTACCATCGCAACTTTTTTCTTCTTTGCAAATTTGCGCACTTGTGCTGGTGAAAGTTTGATTTAAATAAGTTTTTAAATCTTTTGGGAGATTGTCCATTGCTTCAAAATCTTCCACATAGCGGACATAAAGCCAATGATAAATTTGCTTTGCGCGGAATTTTTGGAATCCTGCATCTTCAAGCATAATTCCAAGAGCATTTAGAGAGAGGCTAAAAATATCTTGCATTTAGACGCCTAAAGTGGAATCTAATTTGTTTTTGACATAGGATTCTAACTTTTGCATTGCCACTTTGTGGTTCGCAAGAAATTCTTTTTGCGCGTCTTTGTGGATATAATTTGTGCTACAAAAGATTCCAATTGCTGGAAGGTTAAAGGCTTGAGCGACTTGCAACACGCTAAAAAATTCCATGTTTTCATATAAAATTCCAAGTTTTACAAAATGCTCGGCTAACTTAGCGTCTGTTGTGATGTAATTGCTAGAGTTAATAATTTTCTGTGCTTTGGTGAGCATTTGTATTGAAGTATTGGAATCTTTAGGCATTGTTTCACATGAAACATTTGTTAAAAAATTATTCAAAGGAGTGTAAGATTGCTCCTGCAAAAAAGAGAGTTCAATATTGCAAGCACTAGAAGATTCAAAGATTTCTAGTAAAGGTTTTTTGATAGAGTAGCTTCCGCATGTGCCAACAAAAACGATTTCATCAGGCTTATCATGTAGAATTGAGCGGGTGAGATTGATAGAGGATTCCACCAATCCTACACCTATACTCTTTGCAAAAGCGAAGTTTTCTATTTTTCCTGCGCAATAAATCATTGCTGCACCTCTTTGTAATATAGGTGCGAGTCGTTTTTCTTAATAGTTTTTTGTTCTGGAATTTGTAAGACTTGGTAGAATTTTGACTTTTCTAAAAAGGCAATTTCTATAATATCACCAACTTTCACATCGCGACTCGCCTTTAGTTTAACGCCTGCAATTTTAACAACTCCATTTGCAAGCATATCTTGAGCAATTGCGCGTCTTTTTACAATATTAACCGCATTTAAAAATTTATCAACTCTCATCTTTATCCTTTGTGGTATTCTAGCTAAAATAAGATTAATTTATCTAACGCTATAATCGCGCTAGCAATTTATAATAGGAGATTTAGAATGCAAAAAGACTTCAAAAAAGTGGTTTTGGCATATAGTGGCGGATTAGATACGAGTGTGATTTTGAAATGGCTTGGCGATACTTATGGTTGTGAAGTGGTAACATTTACTGCGGATATCGGACAAGGAGAGGAGGTAGAGCCAGCAAGAGCAAAGGCGCAGAAGCTTGGAATCAAGCCTGAAAATATCTTTATTGAGGATTTAAGAGAAGAGTTTATTCGTGATTTTGTGTTTCCAATGTTTAGGGCAAATACAATCTATGAAGGGGAGTATTTGCTAGGAACTAGCATTGCACGTCCATTGATTGCAAAACACTTAGTAGAGATTGCTAAGAAAGTAGGCGCAGATGCAATCTCGCATGGCGCAACAGGCAAAGGAAATGACCAGGTGCGTTTTGAGATTGGAGCATATGCGTTAAGCCCGGATATTAAAGTGATTGCCCCTTGGAGAGAGTGGGATTTAAATAGTCGTGAAAAACTACTTGCGTATGCGGAAAATGCTGGAATCCCTATTGAAAAAAAAGCAAATAAATCTCCTTATTCAATGGACGCTAATTTACTACATATTAGTTATGAGGGGCAGATTTTAGAAGATCCAAGTATTGCACCTGAAGAAGATATGTGGCGTTGGAGTGTTTCGCCAAAGAATGCCCCTGATACGTCAACAATCCTTACAATAGAATTTAAAAATGGAGATGGAGTTGCAATTAATGGAGAAAAATTAAGTCCCGCAAATTTTTGGGAAAAACTTAATAAGTTAGCAGGAGAAAATGGAATTGGACGTTTAGATTTAGTAGAAAATCGTTATGTGGGAATGAAGTCACGTGGTTGTTATGAAACTCCGGGAGGAACGATTTATTTAAAAGCACATCGTGCAATAGAATCGTTATGTCTTGACAGAGAAGAAGCGCATTTAAAAGATGAAATTATGCCAAAATATGCAAGTTTGATTTATAATGGGTATTGGTTTAGTCCAGAACGTGAAGCCCTGCAAGCCTTGATTGATAAAACACAAGAAAAAGTAGAAGGCGTAGTTCGTTTAGAGCTTTATAAAGGCAATGTTACAATCCTTGGTAGAGAGTCTAAAAATTCGCTTTTTAACGCAGCTTATAGCACATTTGAGGAAGATTCTGTTTATAATCAAAAAGATGCAGGAGGTTTCATTAAGCTAAATGCACTAAGATTCATCATTGCAGGGAAAACTAGACGATAATACAAGAAGTTTTTCTAGCAAAACCTATAAACTTTACAAATACAAGGCTGTAAATTTTAAACTTAATCCCTAAAACATTTTAGCTTTTGTGGATTAAGTTTTAAGCTTATTGTGTTTGCTTAAAGAGCGCATTTTAAGGCAATTAGAATCAAAAAACCAATAGAAAATAAAGTGGAAATTAGACTCTAAGCAATCCTTAAGAGCCATGTAAGGGGGTTAGTCTATGTCGCTTCTATGAGACAAATTAGCCCAAACATTTAAAGAAACTAAACATTCTCTATCTCTACCTTATCTTTTATAAAGTTAGCGATTTTTTGTGCGGTGTTGCCATCGCATTCTCCCATATAGTCTTTCCATAGCTTTTGCACCCTCTGGCTTGTCTGTGGGATATTTTCTAAAAGCTTTAGTAATTCCTCCTCGCTAAAGGCGATATCTCCGGGAACAAAATGCAAATAATCTTTATAAAATCCTCTCTCTCCCATATACTTTGGATAATCATAAGGATAGAAGTAAATAGGGCGTCCAAAATAAGCATAGGTAAAAATAATAGAGGAATAATCTGCAATTAGAGCATCTGCGGCATTTAAAACTAGCCATTCTTCTTTTAAGGAGAAGTCATAAACATTGCTTAAAGGAATTGTAGGTTTTAGGCTCGGGTGTATTCTTATGGCAAATTCGTACTTATCGCCATATTTTTCTATCAAGGCTTGGAAGTTTAAATTAAGGTTAAAGTTAGGTCTATCCCAGTCCCTAAAAGTCGGGGCATAGACGAGGAGTTTTTTCTTAGGATTGACACCTAGAAGCACTTTAGCTTCCATTTGGCTTCTTTGATTTTTGATAAGCATATCTGTGGCAATATTTCCTGTAAGCTTGATTTGCTCCCTTTTGAGATTAAAAGCACTCATATAGCCCTCTATTGCCTCCCTCCCAGAGACAAAAGCATAAGAGTAGGATTGGTGCCATTTGATTTCTTTTGCAAATTCTTTGTTGTTTTTAGCACTATCACAACCAAATTTTTTAAAAAGCCCTCCTGCGTGCCAACACTGCAACACAAGAGTTTCTTTTCTTGGTGTGATACCAAAAAGAGGTCTGTGGTAATCATCTATTAATATCACTTGCGATTTTGCGAAATGATACATTCTTTTTATATCTGCACTTAAGAGTGTTTTATTAGGAATAGTTTTGACAAAAAATTCAGAATTTGAAAGTAATACTTCTTTTATAGCACCTAGATATTTCATTCCGTAAGCACCTTCAGAGAAAGTAATTTTCCCCTTTTTTATGGGCAGAAGCAAGAAGCTTTGGTAGAGAGCTTTAAGGAGTTTATCGCGACATTGATATTTGTTAAGAAATCTCCTATACCATAATCCATTAACAAGACCAAAAAAGTTTTTTAGTGGCTTGATAAAAGGATTTTTTAATCTCTTGGCGAAACGTTTGATTTTTCTATTGCGCCTTATACGTAGCATTTCCTTATAGATTCCACTCTCGCTATGGTCTTTGAAAGCATACCATTTGGGCATATGTTTTTGTTGGTATTGGAGCGGGATAGTCTCTAAGACTTTTTGCAAAGGCTTAACCATCTCTTCTAAGCTATCTCTCCCTTGTCCAATAATAGCTTGTTCTATCAAATGTTTTTTAAAATCAAAATCTTTTAAAAATCTTCGGTAATAGCAGTCTAAATCCAAAGGAATTTGGAGTTTTAAGATTCCTTCTTGCACCGCTATCATGTCTTCTAAATAGCTTTTTTTCCAGTTGCTTACGCTATTATTAGGGTGCATACGGTAATAGAAAACAACTTCATCAAGCAAAAATATGGATTTAGCATATTTAAGGAGCGAGAGAGTCCAAAGATGATCTTCGCATAAATGATGTCCATCAAGAAAACGTAAATGATGCTTATTGAGAAATTCTTTTTTATAAGCCTTTGTGCAAGCACTACATGCATTAGCAAAGATAGGCACCCATAAAGATTTATCCTCTAAGAATCCTTTGTGTCCTTTAAGATAGTTTTTTTGTATGCTATATGTTTTATTATGCTCCCAATAATTCCCCATAAGACCAGCTACAAAATCAACTGCATAATTGCTAAAGACTAAATAATAATTCCAAAGTGTGTTTGGAGGAAGCATGTCATCAGAATCTACAAAAAGAAGCACCTCACCTCTAGCCTTTGAAGCACCTACATTTCTAGCCTTTGTCAAGCCCCCGTTTTCTTGCGTATAGATTGCTATGTTTTGATAAAAGCGCGAATAATATTCACACACTTTTAAGGTGGCGTCGCTGCTTCCATCATTAATAATGATAATCTCAAAAGTATATTCGGGAGTTACTTTTTGCTCTAATAGGGATTGTAGAGTATCTGCAATTGTGTTTTGTGCATTATATGCAGGAACAATTATGGAGAATTGCATCTTTTATCCTTTTAGGAGAGTTTGGAAGTTTTGGATTTCTTTTTTGGAGAGTTTTTTATTAGGAAAGATGCTAGAAGTGCCAGCGACAAAAATATCTGCGCCCATTTCTTTAAATTTCTTAGCATTTTGAAAACTCATATTTCCATCCACTTCAATAAGAATGTGTTTTAAATTGTTTTTACAAAGATAATTTTTAAGGTATGAAAATTTTTCTATCGTTTGAGGTAAGAGCTTTTGCCCAGAAAATCCCGGATTTATGGTTAAGAAATTGATTCCATTAATGTGAGGATGGATAAAATCTAGTATGCAGATAGGAGTTTGTGGGTTTAGCGCGATGAAAAGCTCACATTCATAGGTTTTAAGTAGCGCGATAATATCCTCTAAGTAATAGCTTGCTTCAAAATGAATGGAGATAATATCGCCTTTTTGCAAAGAAAGGCGGGGAATGATTTTAAGAGGGTTTTCTACCATGAGATGGAAGTCAAAGGGGGTGGAAGTGGTTTTGCGTAAGGAGTGTATAAAATCTATGCTAAAGCCTAGATTTGGGACAAAATGCCCATCCATAATGTCAAGATGCAAATAATCAATCTTTGCCTTTTCTAGAGTTTGTATATCCTTTTGGAGTGTGTAAGGATTGCTACACATTAAAGAAGCAGAAATTTTACCCATTAACAAAAGTTCCTTTTATGTGAAAATTAGCATTTGATAAGAATTTAAAAGCTTCTTGACATTCTTGGAGCTTAAAAGTATGCGTAATGAGTGATTTTGCGGGGATTTTATCTAAGTTTTTTAAAACAAAATCCCAATCTTTAGGATAATCACTATTCCAAACTCCTATGATTTGTAACTCCTCTCTTAAAATTTTCCAATAGACTTTTTGCGGTAGATTTATCGCACCTTTTGGGTTGCCTACAAGAATGATTTTGCCTTTACTTTTAGTTGCTTCTATGCAAGATTGCAAGGATTCTTCAGAGCCTACGCATTCTATACAAGAATCAAATTTTTGCGTTGCAATTTTTTCATTAAATATGACTTCAAAGCCTAGTGATTCTAGGAATTTTGCTTTTGTTGCATTACGTATTAAAAAAGAGATTCTTAAATTTTCAAGTTTTGCCCAAATGCCTATTAAAATGCCAATCACACCAGAGCCTACAATGCAAATTCTTTTGTCTGCACGTAGTTTTGAGAGGGCATGTTTTGCCACAGCAGCAGGCTCACAAAGAGAAGCGTTTAAAAAGTCAAATTTGTCCTCAAAAATCTTAAGATTCCATAATGGCACAGATAAGAATTCTGCAAATCCTCCATCTCTCCTTGAGCCAAAGTAATTGTAATTTTCACATTGTGCATAATTTCTACTCTGACAATTTTGACATTTTTTGCAAGGGAGCAGAGGAAATACCACGACTCTTTTGCCAATGAGATTTTTATCTAAATCCTCTGCGACTGCAACGATTTCTCCAGAAATTTCATGTCCTAAGATTAGGGGATAATGATAAGCTCCCTTGTGAAATCTGTCTAAATCACTGCTACAAATACCGCAGGCTTTGATTTGCACGAGAGCTTCGCCTACTTTCACGTTAGGTCTAGCGACTTTTGTTTGTTCTATCTTTTCGATTCCTTGTAATACGCACGCTTTCATTGTTCATACATCTCCCTATAAATTGCTTTTGCTAAAAATAAATCCATTATGCTTGTAATTTTTATATTTCTCTCATCGCCTAGATAAGTATGCACTTTCACTCCTTGTCTCTGGCAGATTTGCGCTGTGCCTGTGATTGTTAGCTTTTCCTCGGGCTTTAAGCTTTTAATGCAGTCATAAATAAGACCAAATTTAAAAATATCAGGAGCTTGTCCATGAAAGAGTGAGGAGCGATTAGGCATTGCAAGGGCTACTTCATTTTCTACAATAATCATCGTATCCTTAACAGGAGTAATAGCGACACAAGCACCATATTTAAGGGCTGCACACAAACCTCTATCTAAGAGTTCCTTTGTAATAAAGGGTCGCACTGCATCGTGAAAAAGCACGATGTCATCAGGGTTTGTCCCTTTTGCTTTTAGAATATCAAGGGCATTTTCTATGGAATCTATTCTCTCCCTTCCCCCGCAAATAATATTTTCTTTAGGAATTTGTAGTAAAGAGTTTGTGAGCAACTCATAAAGATATTGTCTCCAGTCTTTGTGAATCACAATATATAAGCTATCAAAAAGCCGTGAGTCTAAGAGATTTTTTAGAGTTAAAACAATCGTAGCAATGCCATTGATTTCTAAAAATTGCTTAGGCAACTTCACATCTCCCATTCTTTTGCCAATACCCCCAGCTAAAACAACCGCTATTTTCATTGTTTTTTCCTTTTATAATCCCTATAAATAGAATTTATCTTAAAAACAAAAGTCAAAGGATTTTTTAGTAGGGCTTTTCCTAAGCGATAACTTAAATGCCATTTAGTCTCTAATGCCTCCTCATAGTCTGCATAGCTTTCTAAGGGAGGAGGTTGAAGCTCTACGTGGAATCTATAAAGGGTTTTTAAAACTTTGGATTCTAATTTATGCGTTAGGAGTATTTGAATCAAAGTTAAGGGAAGAGCTAGGGCTTTTAAGGGGGATTTTGCTTGGATTATCGCATATCCTAATTTATAGCTTAGATGATTTTTGACTCTTAGGGCGGCACCATTTGGTTTATTTAAGGAATCTAAAGTGCGCAGAATCTTTTTTCTGTATTTTTGTGTTTCTTTTGTCAAAAAATAAGAATTATCAAAGGTGGCTAAGTATTCTCTAGACTTTTGAGAAAAAGTTGGTCTAAAGCTTGAAGTGCAATTTTTAAAGTGATATGCAATGTATTTACAAACAAAGAGAAAGAATTCCTCTTTGAACTCTTTCATCATATGGGTATCTAATAAAAACTGCTGCACTTGATGCATTATCACAAAGGAATCATAAATGCCTGCGCCTCTAGAATAGCTATTTCGCATTGTAGAGCCCTCTCGCATACGATAATAGTATAAGTCTTGTTTGAAGAGACAGATTTTTTTTGCAAGGAGCATACTTTTAACAGATGGCAAAACATCTTCAAAAAGTAGCTTCTCCTCATTATTTTTTTGCGGAAAAAGCTCTCCTTTATCAAGAAGAGTTTTTAGAAAATCATAGCGGTAGAATTTAAAAAATGGTGCAAATCCTGCAAAAATAAGGGGTTTTATTTCTTTTGGGCAATAGGTTTGCGAAGAGGTATAAGGGGTGTTATGGAGAATCGTAGAAAACTCTGTTAAATGATACTCTCCTGTATGTTCATAATAGGCTAATGCACCGCTTAAGAGAATATCGGCATCGCTTTTTAAAAGTAGGGTATAAAATCTCTCTAAAGCGTCCCTTTCTAGCCAATCATCAGAATCTACAAAATAGACACATTCTGCATGAGCATAAGCAATGCCTAGATTTCTAGCACTGGCTTGTCCGCTATTTTCTTGATTGAGGAT
The DNA here is from genome assembly GCF_019711685.1 of Helicobacter turcicus. GTDB lineage: Bacteria > Campylobacterota > Campylobacteria > Campylobacterales > Helicobacteraceae > Helicobacter_D > Helicobacter_D turcicus. The sequence goes on along the minus strand of NZ_JAIGYQ010000013.1, from coordinate 4,026 downwards.
TTGTATTCTTTTGTCTTTTTTAACATACTCCTCAAGGATTTGTAAGCTCCTATCTGTTGAGCCATCATTAATACAAAGGATTTGTAGGCTTGTAAGCGTTTGAGAAGTCAGGGAATCTAGACATTTTTTAAGGTATTGTTCTGCATTATAAACAGGAATGATAACGGCAACTTTAGCTTGCATACCTCTCTCCTTTATTTAAGATAAGATAAGGATTTTTAAGCAAAGCTTCTATTAAACAACATTGCAAATACTCTTTAGTCCTTAATACAGAATTTGTAGATTTTTCTAATGGGGCTGATGCTAAAATGGGGGTCCAATATGCTGAAACTAAACTAAAGGCAGGTTGAAGCCCTGCTTGGAATCTAAGAGTTTTTAAAACCTTAGGTTGTGCTTGGATAAGAACAAAGAGGAATCCTAGAATTATGCGGGGGGGGGGGGCAAAATAGTGAGTTAGTGCTATAAAAAGCAATAATTCTAAATCCAATTCTTTAGAATCCCTTGCAAAATCTCTTTTTAATGTTGCATAGACTTCTTTTAAGTTTGCTTTATCTAAAAGAGCGGTGATTTGGAGTTTAAGAGTTATAAACTCCAAAGATTCCTTATGGGTTAAGGAGGATAAAGGAATGCTTTCTAAGGCTTTCAAGGCTTCTTTGATATGTTTTGTTTCTCTAATTTCTTTTTGAGTCTCTTGATTCTCTTTTATTGCTTTAGTCTCTATCGCAAGGACATTTTTGACAATCTCAAAAATGCAAGGCGGAGAAAGTCTTTGTTGTTTTTGAATCTTTAATTTCTCTAGGTGTTCTAAAGCATTTTTAGAATCCCCACTCACTCTTGCGCACTTAAGATAGTTCAAAATCCAATCCTCTCTAAAAGATTGCGCTAAATTAGATTCTTTGAAACTAAAATCTTGGCTCAACTCTAAGAGAGTTTGGAATCGCTCTTTTGCTTCCTTATAGCATTGCAATTCTAAGGCGTTATTTGCAAGCGTTAAAATATACCCTAAGGATATATGCTTCTCATAGGGTTTATCCATTTCTAAGAGGGCTTGATAGATTCTCTCGCAACATTTTCCATCTCTAAAGGCAAAGGCAGTTTCACTATTTAGCTTATAGGACTCTCCCATTTGAAAATGGTTTTTTAAAATCTCCTCTAAATTTTTAAGCAACTCTTCCTCTGTGTTCGCAACAGGACCAAAGCCATCTTTCCTATAATCAAAATATCCCTTCGTATAGGAGTGCTGCTCAAAGAATGTTTGCTCATCAAATTGATAATACAAAACCGGTTTTTGCAAATAACCCATATCAAAAGCAACGCTTGAATAATCTGTAATCATCAAGGAGGATTCGCAAAAAAGCTCCAAGAAGGGTTTTTCTGAATTGATAGAGATAAAGCTAGGGAGGTTAAAGTAATGCACATAAAGGGCTACATTAGGGTGAGGGTTAAAGACGACTTTGACATTAAATCTCAAAGCTAGATTTTCTAAAGCTTTAGAGCTTAGAAAGCTATGCCATGCCTGAAAATAAGCACTCCTATGAAGCACAGCTGAAGCTATAAGATTGGGGTTATAGCCTCCAGTTTGAGTTTCAAGTCCTAGATATTTCCTCCAAGTTGGCATAATCAAAATTTGTTTTGTGTTTGTTTGGTTGTTTTTTAAGAGGGGATCAAATCTAGCAAATCCCGTGAGCTTGACTTCCTTTTTGGTGTATTTGTAAGTGGTAAAATCTTCTGTTATGGAATCATATTCTCTTTTTGAGGTTGTTAAAAAGCCATCAATAGCTTTGTTATTAAGCCAGCTAGAGACATTATCTTTTGTAACTCCATGTTGCAAGAAAATAAAGTCAAATTCTATGTCCTTTGGAAAATATCTAGTAAGATAAGCATCGCAGTGAGAGGAGATGACTTTAGTTGCTTTTTGAAGATATGCGCAGAAATCCTTGCTTCCAAATTCTACGAGATTAAATCCCTCCCTCTCTAGCCTTTTGTAATCTTTGGAATCTTTATTGAGCGCAAAGATTATCTTTTGATTAGGATAAGTGTTTGCAATATAGGTATAGAGATACTCGGCATTATCCCTTGCTTCATAGTCTCTATCGCAAAATACCCATAAATCCTCTTTCTTCTTTATTTCAAAAAGCCCTAAAAGAGGGATTTTGCTATACCATTCCTTTTTAAAAAAGATTCTTGCTTCTTTTCCTCTGATGAAAATTTGAAGCTCTTTAGCATCTTTTGGAATATGCACCCAAAGTCTTTTTTCATAGCAGAAGACTTTATCTAAGAAGTTATACTGCATAATTTTCTCAATGTCTGCATAAACTTCCTTCTCATCAACCCTAACACTCTCCACATCTCTTGGGTAAGGGGTGAGATAGCTTAGTAGAATCTGCCTCTGTTTGTGCGCTATTTTTTCTAATTTGACAACTTGATAAGGGGGATATTCTTCTTTAAAACAATGCAGGATTCCAACTCTATGTAGCCATTCAAAACCGCTTAAAGTAAAATCTAAAATATTTTGAGTTGCAATAAGGGAGAAAATCTCTTTAAAGAGCTTATGAAATTCCGCCCTCTGCTCTGTGGTGTGAAAGCTAAATTGTGTTTTATTTAAGCATAATGCTATTATCCAATAAATATGATAAATAACCATTCTTTGGATAAAGCTTGGGATATAGCCGCTTTTATTTTTGGCATGAAGAAGAAGAAGATAACCTAGCTTTAAGACTGGATTGATATCAGCTTGGAGTTTATTATCAAGTGTAGAAGTCCCATCGCTCCTTTTTCTATAAAAATATTGCGCATCTTTTAAGAACGTAGCTTTAAGGCTTAAGTTTTCTAACAAAAACTCATTGACAAACTTAGCATCTTCAAAGTCTGGTTTGCACTCTTCATCAAAACGTAAGTTTTTAGGGAGTTTTGCGAAGTTTAAAAAAGCAGATGCGGCTGAAAGTTGTATGAAATTATTCAGATTAGCAATAGAGCGAATCTCTTCTTTTTTCTGAAACTTGAATCTTAGGGGATGTGTTTGGGAATAGGTATTTCTAGCTTCATAATAAAAGATAAGATTACAGGAAATCATTGCTAGATTTTGGGCTAAATTTTGTGATTTTTCTAAAAAACTATCCACTTCATAAAAATAATCTCTGTCTAAGAAATCATCAGGGTCTATAAAGGTAATCCAAATGGATTTAGTCGCTTCGCCACTACCACATTTGTCATATTGGGCTTGTGAGGCAAACAAATACTCTTCAAAGGATTCTGCATTTTGGTCTCCTAGCCTCTCTTGTAGCCATTCTAATCCCATATTTCTAGCACTGGCTTGCCCACCATTTTCTTTATGGAGATAAAAGATATTATTAGGGGATTGCTTTTGGTAGCTTTTAATGATTTGCGCACTTTTATCTGTGCTGCCATCATCTACGCAAATGATGTGAATATTGTTTTTAAAATCAAGTCTTTGCTTGAGGATAGAATTAAAATAATCCTCTAAGTATTTTTCTACATTATAAACTGCAGAGATGATGTAATACTCTGCATAACCGTGCTTTTTCTTTGGTTTTAGGTTTTTGAGTTGATTTTTGATAGGAATAGCGCGTTTATTTATGGCATCATTAAAAAATGCTGTGGGATTATTTTGGAGTTTTTTTAATTTTTTGGGACTCAAAAAGGGTTGGAGAACTCTGGTGAATTTCATAAATTTATCTCTTTACTATTGAAAATTGCACTTTTCAAACTAAAATTATGTTGTAATTTGAAACTTAAATTGCGAATTGTAACCAAAAAAAAAAAAAACGCAACTTAATTAAGAGGCGTAATAAGCAATTTTTCTAGCTTTTTAGCTCTTTTTGCTTTTATGCGCATTCTCTGTTTTTTTTCGTCTTTTTTGAAAAATCTTATAAATTCAATTTCATGTTTTTCATTTTCACAAAGAAAAATGCATTAGTTTATGCACTCCACTAGCTCACAAAAAGTTAAATGCCCTCACTGCAAGAATAAGGACTTCGCATTGTAGAATCTTCTACGATAAACCTT
>NZ_JAIGYQ010000012.1 GCF_019711685.1 Helicobacter turcicus | reverse complement strand
TTAAGCGCAGGCTCTCCCTTTATGTAAAAGAAAGGGAGACTTTCTTTTGTTAAAGGGAGCGGGGAGGGATTAGATTTTCTTTGTGAAAAAGAAAAATGTGGAATCTTGTAAGATTGGGAAGAATTTGTAAGGGAACTTTTAAGAGATTCTATGTTTTTAGATTCTTCGCTGCGCTCAGAATGACAATTAACCTCTTTTGTCATATTGAGGGCAACGCCCGAAATATCTCTATTAGTTTGCTGGGATTCTTCACTGCGCTCAGAATGACAAGCTTCTATTTTGTCATATTGAGCGGAAGCGAAATATCCCCTTTTAGATTCTTCGGGCATAAAGCCCTCAGAATGACAAGCTAAATGCTTTCTTGTGCGTTTTTCTAACTCTTCCTTGCTTAAGAGTTTGTTTCTGTAATATTCGTATTGTTTGCGTCTGGCTACTAATTCTTTTTCTAATTCTTTTTCTAATTCTGTAAATTTATCCAAGATTGCAACAATTGCATTTTGCACTTCTAGAGGGGGGAGGGGAATGGGGAAGTTTTTAAATTCCTCTTTTGTAATTGTTTTAATTATTCCACCTCTTGCCTTTCTCTTTTTTTTATCAAATATCATATAAAGGACATACGCAAAGAATTTTTTATTAAATAAATTTGAAATATTATTAAAAATAGCAATAGTTCTATCAACATAACTATCATATTGCGTTATTGCGACTCTGCCTATTGTTCCCTGTAAGCTCACTATAATGGTATCTTTTGGCACAAAAACGCTTAAGGGCTGTGCTATTTTAGAAATGCTCTGTTTTGTTATTGGCTTAAGTAAAAAATTATTCCCAATATCTGCGACCTGCACAAAAGGCATTGCTTCCAATCCGCCATAATAGCTTTGGTTTGTATATGGCTGTGGGAATGACCCCCTGCGAAATTCACACACCTCCCCCAAAGGCTTATACTCCACTTTTTCATATTTTAAGAATCTTAAAAGTTCTTTTGTTTGCATATTAACCTCTAAACATCTTATAGATTTTGCCATTTATATCCACCACTTCCCCCAACCTCGCCTCTTTCTATTGCTCTTTATGGAGAGATTTAAAAAGGATTCCACTAAAACAAACTCCTAGAATCCCTAAATGAAAAAAGTTCATAAGTTTTTTGTGTGGCGATTCTCCCTCTTGCAGTGCGCTCTAAAAATCCTTTTACCAACAAATAAGGTTCAATCACATCTTCAATCGTTCCCTCATCTTCGCTCATCGCAGCAGCAAGTGTGCTAAGTCCAATAGGACGCCCCCTACTCTCACAAACAATCTTTAAAAAACGCAAATCAAGTTCATCAAACCCATATTCATTCACTCCTAGTTCATTTAGCGCATATTCTGTGCGCTCCTTTGTAATCATAGCTTCTCCTGCTACTTCTGCAAAATCTCTAACCCTTTTAAGCAAACGCAATGCAATTCTTGGTGTACCACGTGAACGTTTAGCAATCTCTAGCGCACCCTCTTTCTTGCATTCTTTTTGCAGTTTAATAGACGCTAAGGTTACAATTCTTGAAAGCTCCTCATTTTCATAGAACTGCATTCTAAATTGCATTCCAAAGCGGTCGCGCAAAGGATTACTAATCATTCCTGCTCTTGTTGTTGCACCAATTAGCGTAAAACGTGGTAAGTCAATTTTCACACTTTGTGCTGCAGGACCGCTTCCTATAATAATATCTAGCCTAAAATCCTCCATTGCAGGATATAAAATCTCCTCAATTGCAGGGCTTAAACGATGAATTTCATCAATAAATAAAATCTCGCCTTCATTTAAATTTGTCAAAATTGCCGCTAAATCCCCAGCTTTCTCAATCATAGGAGCTGCTGTAACTTTAATAGAAGTTTGCATTTCAGCACTAATAATATGTGCTAAAGTAGTTTTTCCAAGACCTGGGGGACCAAATAATAAAATATGATCCAAAACTTCTTTACGTTTTTTGGCTGCGTGGATAAAAACTTGTAAATTTTTTTTTAGTTTCTCTTGCCCGATATAATCGTCCCAACATGATGGACGCAACTTAATCTCTTCTTCTCCCTCAAAAGATATTTTTTCAATCTCTACAATGCGCTCCATTACAGCCCTTAATAACTCTCACTTACATTTGGAAAATCTCCATTCTTGACATCTTTAGCATATTCTTTTAGAGCATCCCTAATAAGTTCTGCCCCTTTTAAATACTGGCGCACAAACTTTGGTTTAAAATCCTCAAAAAACCCAAAAGCATCACTCCACACTAAAACCTGTCCATCAACATCTACACCGCTTCCAATCCCAATAACAGGAATCCCAACGCTTTGTGCAATCTTTTTTCCCACTTCAGAGGGCACACCCTCTAACACAAAGCAAAATGCACCCGCTTCTTCCAAAGCCCTTGCATCCTTTAAAAGTGATTCTAGCTCACTCTCTTGTTTTCCTTTAACCTTATATCCCCCTTCTAGTCGCATAAATTGTGGCTTTAAACCAATGTGCCCAACAACTGCAATTCCATTTTGTGTTAAATGCTTAATAATTTGCGCTATTTCCGCCCCACCTTCAAGCTTGACTGCTTGTGCTTTTGTTTCTTTAAAAACACGTAATGCGGCTTCTAGGGCAATTTGCTCACAAATTGTGCTACCAAAGGGCAAATCACATACAACAAGACTTGTTTTTGCTCCGTTACAGACTGCTTTTGTATGATAAATCATCTGCTCTAAAGTCGCACTTAACGTATCGCTCTCCCCAAAAAAACTCATATTTAAACTATCTCCTACTAGAAGCATATCCACTTCGCCATCAAAAATCTTTGCAAAAAGCGCATCATATGCGGTTAGCATTGTAATTTTTTCTGTATTTTTCTTCTTTAAAATCTCTGTTGTTGTAATATGCTTTTTACGTGTTTGCATACTCATTGTTCATTCCTTAAATTTTTAGCTAATTTTACTACATTTTCGTTTTTTGTGGTATAATTCCTACCTTTACTTTTTGGGGCTGATTAGAATTTCGACAGGATTTAGATAGCTTTGGCTGCATGCCGACTTGTGCTAAGTCGCAAAACTGGCTCTTAAATATAAACGCAAACAACGCGAATTACGCTCCAGCTTACGCTAAAGTTGCGTAAGTTTATTAGCTTTTGGAGCTGTTCTTAGTTAAGATTCTAGCTATTTTCTAAGGATATCATTTAAGTTAGATGCGCTTTATGTTACCAAGCATAAAGTTAAGACTTTGGTTGCCTTTATTTAAAAGTTTTTGGGAATTTTTTAGGTAAAGAAAGATTTAAAAACCCAAGCAAGCATGTAAATCGGTTATTGTGGATTTAAGTTTTGGACTGGGGTTTGATTCCCCACAGCTCCACCATAGATTTATTAACTGCAATCCTTTCTATCTTTAGAATTTACTTCCAAACTTAATTAGACAACTTTATTGACCAACTATGTTAAAAACTTTCAAATAAAAATCAAAGATAAAGTGTAAAAAATTTAAGATTTTTTAGGATAGAGTGATGCGTGCCAAATAGAGAATCCAACAAGTGCGACGCCTGCTGTAATGTGAATCGTCTTTGCAGTTTTATTTTTCAAAAATAACGCACTTCCAGCGGTTAGCAATAAACTAGCACTCATTCCAATTTTAGCAATCTCGCGCTTTGTTTCAATAGATACTTTAGTTTGGATTGCTGATTCTTTTTCCATATTTTTTCCTATTTTCCCTGTTTTCTTTTAGAATATTTTCTGTATTTTAAAAAGGCTTGTCTTGTCATTTGTGTAGCCAAAAACCCACTTCCAGCAGTTGCAAGAATCAATAAAAATGGCATTAGCTAACGTTCTCCTTTCTCACACGAATTCTTTGCAGTGCATTCAAAAGCAATCCTATTGTTGTGCCATTATGCATAAATGCCGTTTGAATAGGGCTTAGCTTTCCAAGACTTGCTAAAATTAAAATCATAGAATTCACACCCACTGTAATCTTAAAACCTCTTTGCACTTTTTTAAGACAAGCAATCGCAAGCTCCCTAGCCTCTGCCACTGCTTCAATATCATCACGTAACAACACCACATCCGCACTTGCTTTTGCAATATCTGCACCCTTATGCATACCAATACCAATATCTGCACGAATTAATGCAGGTGCATCATTAATACCATCTCCGACAAAAGCAACTTTTTTACCCTCTTGCATAATTTGTTCTAATATCTCCGCCTTTTGCGTTGGTAACAATTCTGCATAATAGCGATTTATCCCTAGCTCTTTAGCAATTTTACTTGCTTTTTGTGTGGTATCGCCTGTTAGCATAATGATTTCTTTAACCCCACTCTTGCGTAAGCGTTCTAATGCGTTTTTTGCATTCTCCCTTAAGGAATCTTTTAGCAAAATCATACCCAAAAGCTCTCTATCATACCCAATAAATAGAGGCATTTCACCACTTTCTAAAATCTTCTCAATAGCCTCATGCTGCGTCTTAAAGCTAATCCCTTCATCATCTTCTAAAAAGTGTCTTGAGCCAATCACAACACTCTTGCCATTAATCTCACTTTTTACCCCATGTGCTACAATGAAAGTAACCTCATCATGGTGAAAATGTTTAAAATTCTTATCTTTTGCTGCTTTTACAACTGCTTGTGCGACAGGGTGAAAATAATGCTCCTCAATGCTAGCTGCAAGATTTAACACCGCATTTTTATCCCAAGTTTGATGAAAAGAATACACATCAAGCACTTCTAAATCCCCTTGCGTAAGTGTGCCTGTTTTATCAAAAATAAACACTTCACTAAGTTGCAGAGATTCTAAACTCTTTGCACCTTTAATAATAATCCCCTCTTTTCCTGCGCTTGAAATTGCAGATTTAAAGGTTACAGGCGTTGTAAGTTTTAACGCACAAGAATAATCTGCTTGTAAAACACTAGCACTACGCATCAAATCGCGCGTTAAAACATAAGAGAGAGTCGCAAGTCCTAGTGTAATAGGCACTAAGGAATCTGCCATTTTAGAAGCATTTAATTCTTGAGCAGATTTTTGCACTAAAGTTTCTTCAATGTAACTTTTAATCCTTGCCATTGCTGTTTGTGTCCCTACGGATTCTGCCCACACTTTAATTTTTCCCTCTTGCACGATTGTGCCAGATAGCACCCTATCACTATGCCCTTTCCGCACAGGAGTTGCTTCCCCCGTCATTGAGATTTGATTAACGAGTGCTTCTCCCTCAATAATATGTCCATCTACTAAAATCGTATCGCCCGCACCAATAACAACAATATCACTAACTTTCAATTCTTCGCTTGGAATCTGTTTTAAAACACCTTTACCATGTTCTATGCATTCAACCCACGCTAAACCACTCTTTTGCTTGGCTAGTTCCTTGATTAAATCATCACTCTTATACATTGTCATCTCTTCAATGTATTCCCCAAGAGCTAACATAAAATTTGTAGAATTCGCTGTTTTAAAATCTTTTAAATATAAAGAAATAGCAACTGCCATTGCCTCTAAAGAGCGCGAATTAATCCCATGTGTGAAAGTTTCTTTTAATCCACTAAAAAGCAAAGGAGCAGAAGCAATAAGAGAAAATCCAAGTTGTGCTGTGGCGTTATTTAACAATGGAGAAAGCAACAACGCACTTCCAGCCCTTGCTACTTCTGATGAGCTTGGAATCTCATCACGTAGTGCTAAATAACTCTCCTCTTGTTTAATTAAATCCGATTCCACCACAACGTCACTAAGCACCTTATAAATATTTTGCTCTAAAGCCTCCAAAGCTCCACAATAATGCAAAATAATATTATTCAAAATTGCATTAACACGCACATTACTTACATCTGGAATGTCCTCTAAAGCCACGCGAAGCTGTATGGGATTTACTCTAAAGCCACTTTTGCAAATGTATTTAAAACGTGCCCTCTTAGCGGTTGCATGGAGTAGGATTAATTGCATTTTCTACCTTAAATTTTATCCGTATCATTAATTTCAGCTTTAGCATCTTCATAACGCTCTTTTAGCTCTTCAATACCGCTTTCAAACAAACTACTAACCTTTGCGAAACCTTTAAAAATTGCTTTTTGTGCATTTTCATTCGTCAAAATAAAAGTTGCAACAGCACCAATTAGCGCACCTTTTAGAAAGTCTTGCTTAGAATTGTTGGAATCTAATAGGCTCCCTAGAAAATTTTGCGCATTGTTTTGTGCGCCATTTTGAAAATTATCATCTCTGTGATTTTGCTCGTAATTTTGAAAATTTAGATTCTGTGTATTTTGCACTCTATTGTTTGCATTATTAATATAGGGATTATTAGGATTAGGTTGTGTCATATTAGTCCTTTGTTAAAAATTTTGGAGCGGAACAACAGCTTTTATTTGTGAGTGTTTGGATTCCATAAACACTAGCTAGTCCGATACCTACAAATGCGCTAGCTTCAATGATTCCTTGCGCGGTTGATTTTGTATTGCTTCCTAACGCATTTGCTGCTGCAATACCACACGCAGTAATAACTCCGCCCTCAACACTTGCCTTAAGTGTATCCACAATAGCTTCTTGTTTGCTAATTTCCTTACGTTTATACTTTGCATACGCATATGCTCCACTTAGCATAAACGCAATAAGTCCTCCACTAATTGCATGTCCTGTGATAGAACGCGGGGTGCCTGTATTTGCAATCATTGATTATCCTTTGCTTTTGTATTTTTACGCATTGTGCGCTGTGTGCCTTTAGGCTTTGTATTTTGTGTTTTTTGCGCTCTGTGTAATTCTTCTGTTTTAGATTCTGCATTGAGTGCATTTGTAAAACTTGTTTTTGCATACTTTAACGCATTGCTAGAAATCTCCTTGCCCCTATCCACACTCTTACTCAAACCATTTTGAATGCTTTGAGAGAACTCTCCACTGCTTAATTTTTCTTTGATTTGCTCTCTTTTGGTAAATAAAAGTGCCGCTCCTGCACCCACTGCTAATCCTGCAATAAATGGTAATGCCATATTCTACTCCTTATTTTGATTTAAAAGCTCATTAAAAATAATCACACCAAATGCGCCTGCAATAACACCTCCCATTAGAGAGTAATTTAACTTGCCCAAAAAGCTCTCTAGCTGGTCTTGCGTAAGATTTCCATCTTTTAGCTTTGCAACCATCTCACCTGTTTGATTCAAAAGCTCCTTGCTATTATTTAGCATATCCATTACATTTAGAGCATTCTCCTGCTCTCTTGCATTTTGTTGCATGAGCGTGTGTAATGCTGGGATATGATTGTTAAAACTCGTAGCTTGTAAGCGATAAAATACATCTAAAACTTCTGCATCTTGTTCATTAGCAGTTAAATCATTATAAAGAGTAATATTAGCATTCTCTTGTATTAGTGCAGTTTGCAACACTTCTTCTATGCTATTTGGAAGCACAATTGTATTTAAATAAGGATTATTAGGAATCGCGACATTTAACTTTTGGAGCTGGTAAGTGAGTGCATTAATATGTGCAACTTCTGTATTTTTAAGATTTATAAAAATCTCATCTAATGCGCTTGCTAATGCATAAAAACTATATGTTTTATATGTATTATCTAATGCTAGTAATAAATTCTCCACACTCATACAATATTCCTTAAACTTTTGTTAATAATTTCTGCAATTTCCTCTAGTGATTCCCCATTAATACAATCTTCCCAAAGCTTAGGGTTTAATACATTAGAATCATAATGGATTGTAAGAGAACCAATTAAAGGGTTAAACTTAATAGAGAAAATCAACGGAATCCTCTCTAGCACTTCCAAAAGTGCTTTTGGATTAATCTTTTTTTCTTGTGCAACAGCCTTTAACTTCAAACTTGCTCTAAGGCGGATTCTGCCTTTTGTGTGATGAACAATAGAGAAATAATCCCTTAAAAGTTGTAAATCACTAGATTTTATCTCCAAATCTTTTAAAGTATTAATCAACTCTGCTTTGTTTTCTTGCATAAATTTCACTCAAATAAATTTGTGGCGAATTTTAAAATAAAGCTAATAAAAATTTTCTTAATAAAAAAATAATGAGTTTTAAACAAGAGGAATAAAACTAGTATTTAAGGTAATTAAAGAGAATAAAAAAAATTTTTTAAAATAAAAAATAAGAATCAAAAAAGCTATTCTTGCGCACCAAAATTGAAAATCTTAGGTTCTTCTGTTTTGGATTCTATATTTTCCTCTAAGGTAAGCTCTGCTTTTTGACCATCAATATCCACTAGCCAATAAAACTCCACTGCTCTCTCAATGTCTGGCTTAATACTAGCAATCTGATACCCTTGTTGTTCTTCCACAGACTCAACAATACCTACAAGCACACCGGGATAAAAAATCTCATCAAACCCGCTTGTATAAACTTGTTCTCCTACTTCAACCTTAGGATACAAAGGGATATAATCCACTACAAAACCTCTGTTTAAATCGTATTTTGCAACACCCGGAGTTTTCTTGTTTCCTATAATGACACTATAACTGCATTTTTCATTACCATTTAAATAGCCTAACAAACGATTACTTTGTATTACAGCGATTCCTGCTACTTTATTCTCACTAATCAACCCAAAAATCGCATTTTCTCTTTGTCTGAATGCTTCTTCTTGCTCAAGCCAAACCTTTGTGTAATTATTCATCTCCACATAGGAAATCATTCTAGAAAGCGTAATTTGCATTGCGCTTGGCTTAGATTCCAATGCCTGCAAAAGTGCATTGTGTTCCATCTTTAGTGCATCATAGGAGTATTGAAGCTTTTCTTTATCTTTAAGTGCATTTGTCAAGTTTTTAATCTGTTGCACTTGATTAAAATAACGTGTGATAATATTTGAAAAATTATTATTTAAATTTAAAATCCCAATTTTAACTGCATCACTTAGATATAAGACTTTTGCATGGAATTCTTTGGATACTTGAATTGCAAGAAAAAATGTAACCGCTAAGAATACTATCCAAAGAAATAACTTTTTCAATGCGCACCTTCAATCACTCATATGTAAGCTGCTGTAAGATATCAATTTCTTCTAGTGCTTTACCTGTCCCTTTTGCGACACATAGTAAAGGATCATCACCCACATACACAGGAAGCTTTACAATATCAGAAAGATACTTATCAAGCCCACGAATTAATGCTCCACCTCCTGTTAGTGCGATTCCATTCTCTACAATATCCCCTGCTAAATCTGGTGGCATTTGCTCTAGCACATCTTTTAATGCATTAGAAATTTCTTTTAACGTTTCTTTCATTGCCTCTCTTACATCTTCACTTGTAAGTTCAATAGAATTAAGTAAGCCACTTACTTGATCACGTCCTTTAACCTGCATTGAAAGTGGCTCATCAAGGCTAACTGCCGAACCAATTTGAATCTTAATCTCCTCCCCTGTGCGCTCACCAATTAATAAACTATACTTTCTGCGCACATAATCCACAACTGCCATATCTAATTTATCTCCAGCAGTGCGCAGAGACTTTGAAATCACAAGTCCTCCTAAAGAAATCACACCAATTTCTGTTGTTCCCCCACCAATATCTACAACTAAACTTCCTTTTGGTTCTTTAACAGGAAGTCCTGCTCCAATTGCTGCTGCCATTGGCTCTTCAATCAAAAAAACTTCCCTAGCCCCAGCACTAATAGCAGATTCTCTAACTGCCTTGCGCTCAACACCAGTTAGCCCATAAGGCACACACACAATGATTCTAGGGCGCATTAGTGCTTTTCTATGATGTGCCTTTTCAATAAAATGGCGAATCATTTTCTCTGTCATATCAAAATCCGCAATTACTCCATCTTTCATAGGACGCACTGCTGTAATGCTTCCTGGTGTCTTGCCCACCATTTCCTTTGCTTCATGCCCAACAGCTAAAATCTTATTTTTTCCATAGCGATCATTTTGCACTGCCACTACTGAAGGCTCATTAATAATCACTCCCTTCCCTTTTACCAAAACAATCGTATTTGCCGTCCCTAAATCAATTGAAATATCATGTGAAAACCAACCAACTATTTTATCTAGTAACATATTTTCTCTCTTTTTAAGTGGATTTAAGCGCTTTTTTTGCTTGTTTTTTTCTGCTTCACCAACATTGGTTTTGCCTCCTTTAGCACAGCTTCTTTTGTGATGATGACTTCATAACCCTTAAGCTCTGGTAAATCATACATTACATCTAACATAATATCCTCCATAATTGCACGCAAACCTCTAGCCCCAGTCTTTCTAGAAATTGCAAGTTCTGCGATTTCCTGTAATGCCTCTTCTTTAAATGTAAGCTGTGCGCCATCTAGAGCAAAAAGCTTCTTATACTGCTTTGTAAGTGCATTTTTTGGCTTTTGCAGGATTTCTACCATTGCATTCTTTGTGATTTCCTCAAGCGTAGCAAACATATGCAAACGCCCAATTAATTCGGGAATTAACCCATAATTTACTAGATCATCAGGCTCTACAAGATCCAAAAGATGTATAGATTCTGCTTTTTTGCTCTTTTTATTATGGAATCCTAATGTATTACCCCCAAGACGACGTTCAATAATATCTTTTAATCCATCAAATGCACCTCCACAAATAAATAAAATATCCTTTGTGTCAATTTGGATAAAATCTTGGTTTGGATGCTTTCTGCCACCTTTTGGAGGGACATTTACCACACTTCCTTCAATAATCTTTAAAAGTGCTTGTTGCACACCTTCCCCTGAAACATCACGTGTAATGGAACGATTTTCTGAAAGCCTTGAAATTTTATCAATTTCATCAATAAAAACGATTCCTTTTTGCGCCTTTTCCACATCACCACCTGCTTCTTGCAAGAGCCTTGTTAAGATATTCTCCACATCTTCACCCACATAGCCAGCTTCTGTTAGACTTGTTGCATCACAAATAGCAATGGGGATATTTAAAAATTTTGCCAGAGTTTGCGCCATTAGTGTCTTGCCGCTTCCTGTTGGACCGATTAATAAAATATTAGATTTTGCAATTTCTGTATCATCTGTTTCTGTTGCAGCTCCTTGCAACACGCGCTTATAATGATTATACACCGCTACACTAAAAACTTTTTTTGCCTTTTCTTGTCCGATTACATATTCATCAAGCACCGCTTTTAGCTCTTTTGGAGGGACAATTCTTAGCTCACTCTCTTCCTTGTCTATCTCTGCTTCCTCATCTTTATGCCTCATTCCAAAAAGCAAATTATAAGAAGCAATGATACAATTTTTACAAATACAAGTGTCATTACCAGAAATTAAAGGATTCTTATTAGATTCCTTACTTTTACAAAAATCACAAACTCTCTCACTCATAATTCTTCCTTACAAAAGGGATTCCACGCGTGGAATCCATCACAAATTGACACATTTTAACCACATTTTCATCTTGTAAATCTTCTTCTAAAATCTCTTTAGCAATTTCCTTAATGGGTGCATTACCAAAAAATAGACGCTTATAAGCGTTATGGATTTTATCAACTTGATGGTGCTCAAAGTTTTTACGCAATCTATGCAAGTTTAATCCACGAATCACCGCGCGATTCCCCTCTGCCATACAAAAGGGCGGAATATCTTGTGATAGCGCACTTGCTCCTGCAATCATCGCATAATCCCCAACTTTCACAAACTGATGGATAGGAGTTAAGCCACCAATATTGATATAGTCTCCAAGCACGATGTGCCCACCTAGCGTCGCACCATTTGCTAAAATACAAGAATTCCCAATAATACAATCATGTGCAATATGCACATACGCCATTAATAAATTCTTACTTCCAATAATTGTTTTACTCCCTCCGCCTTCTGTACCGGGATTTATCATCGTAAATTCTCTAATTTTGTTGCAATCTCCAAAAATTAGAGAATTTGATTCTCCATTATATTTCAAATCTTGCGGTTGTGTTCCAAGCACTGCATTTGGAAAAACCTCGTTTCCCTTGCCTAAAGTCGTGTTTCCAAGAATGGTTACATGATTATAAAGCTTACAATTATCACCAATTTTTACATCTTTTCCGATGATACTATAATGCCCAATTTCTACATTTTCTCCAATAACTGCACCTTCTTCAATAATTGCAGTTTGGGCAATTTTTGCTGATTTTGCGATGCTCACTTTTGTGCCTTTTTCTTTGCGTTATCCACAACCATTGCCTTAAGTTCCGCTTCTGCAACAAGTTTATCATCTACATACGCATAGCCTTGAAGCACCCAAATTCCTCCTTTTTGTTTAATCACTTCCAGCTTATACACAAGCCTATCCCCAGGAGCTACAGGATTCCTAAACTTCGCCTTATCAATGCTCATAAAATACACAATTTTATCGCCATTATTATACGCTTCTTCACCGAACATACTTACAAATGCTAAAACCCCCCCTGTTTGTGCCATTCCCTCAATAATATAAACTCCCGGATAAATTGGTTGAATCGGAAAATGCCCATTAAACACATCTTCATTAATTGTTACATTTTTGTAACCCTCAATGCATATATTTGGTGTAATTGCCGTAATTCTATCTACTAATAGCAGCGGGTAGCGGTGCGGTAAAATTTCACGAATCTTTTGCACATCAAAAATCATCTCCATTCCTTGTGTTATGTTATAATGCCATTTTGCCCGGATTTAAAATATTATTAGGGTCAAAAGCTTGTTTAATTGCACGAAATAACTGCATCTCTTCTCGTGAAAATGCTAAGTGCATAAAAGGTGCTTTAGAGAGACCAATTCCATGTTCGCCACTTAGAGTTCCGCCAAGCTCAACTGTGATTTTAAAAATCTCCTCAATAGCCTTGTGTCCCTTTTCTAACTCCTGCGGATTTGAGCCATCTACCATTACATTAGTATGCACATTACCATCGCCTGTATGTCCAAAACACGGAATCACAACACCATATTTTTTAGACACTTCGCCAATTTTCTCTAAGAGTTCTGGGAGTTTTGAACGTGGCACAGTAATATCCTCATTTAGCTTTTTACTTCCATAAATGGTAATGCTAGGACTTGCGTTTTTGCGCGCAAACCACAAATCCGCTTCTTCTTGTTCATTGTTTGCCTTAATAAAATCTACCGCACCATTTTCTTGAAATTTCTCTTGAATTTTATTGATTTGGTAAGTAATTTCTTCAGGCAAATTTCCATCTACTTCAGTAATTAAGATTGCTCCAGCATCTCTTGGCAAACCCTTGTTAAACTTCTCTTCCACTGCTCTAATACTAAGATTATCCAAAAACTCCATCGCAACAGGCGTAACTCCGCTAGCCATTGTTTTATACACTGCATTCATTGCAGATTGAATACTAGGAAACACACCCATAGCACTTTGTTTAAATTTTGGCTTACTTAAAAGTTTTAAAGTAATTTCTGTAATTACCCCAAGTGTGCCTTCGCTTGCAATTAGGATTCCAGCAATATTGTAGCCTGCCACATCTTTAATTGTTTTTTTGCCTGCACGAATCACATCTCCATTGGGAAGCACCGCACGCAAAGCCATAACAAAATCTTTTGTGATTCCATATTTTGCAGCACGCATTCCACCAGCATTTTCACTCACATTTCCACCAAGCGTGGAATAATGCTCACTTGCAGGATCAGGAGGATAAAACAATCCAACTGCTTCTACTGCCTTTTGGAGTTGCATATTCACAACACCAGGTTGCACACGCGCTACCATATTCTCCATATCAATTTCTAAAATTTGATTCATATATTTCTCTAATGCTAACACAACACCGCCATTAACCGCCAACGCTCCCCCTGTAAAGCCACTCCCAGCACCGCGTGGAACCACAGGAACCAAATGTGCATTGCAATATTTTAAAACTGCACTCACTTCCTCTTCGTTATGAGGAAAGACCACACATTCTGGATATTTACGCTCTTTTGTTGCATCATAACAATACGCACTTAAATGTGCCTTATCGCTAAAGCACTCACCTTTGCCAACAATAGCTTCAATATCTTTGAAATTTTGCTCCGTCATCTTGCGCCTTTAGAAAATACTTTTAACTTGATTTGTAAAATACTTTGTTAAGCGCCCAAAAAATGTCGCATCTTCATCGCTAATTTCACCTTTTAAAAGAGCATCAAAATATAAATAATAATCACGCGTTGTTACATCGTTAATGAGATAAGAAAACCACTTTTGATTATCATTTCCAATGCGTGAGAAAAAAGGCAACATTCTATCCTTAATCGGCGCACGCCCTGTGATATAATCTTTCTTTATGGGTCTAAAAGTCTGACAATCTAGAGCCTGTCCTTCATTAAGATTTACCAAATACACAACCCCAGCCGCATACTGCGTGCAGACTTTACGAAAATCTCCTTTAACAGGGGAAGTGTGTCCAACATCCATTAAATAAGCTGCTAACAAATCTGGGTGCAGCCAAGTAATCTCTGGATATGCAGCTTTAACTTTCTCATAAATCTCTTGAGAAGGAGCTACTAAAAACGCACGATCATTAAAAGAGCGGAAGATTACTTCATCATTTTTCTTAGGAAACAGAATCGGTGCTGGAAAGGCTCCTTGCTCTAAACCCTCAAATGGCTCAAACGCTATCTTTGCAAGTTCATCTTTAATCTCTATAACTGCAACTCTAGCAACAATTGCTGAATGATCTTGCGTAAACCAATGCACAATTTCACCGCTCTCACCGACCTTTAAATCAAATGCTGGAACATACGCATAATGCTTGGAATCCTCATCTAACTCAACAATAGGAACGATGAGTCTATTACCAAAAGGAGAAGTATGCGCAAAAACGCTAAAAAGCGCAATAAATAGGAAATACCTTAAGAAGCATTGAAAGAAATTTAAAAATTCCATGAGCAAACCTTTTAAAAAGCCAATAATCACTGCAACAGAGTATGCAAAACCCAAACATGAATGTGTGATTTTAATTTATATTTGCTTAAAGCGTGGCAATATTTTACGCAATTTTTGCGCATTTTTACAAATTTTTAAGTTTTACATATCCTAAATTAACACCCTTTTTAAGTTTAAAATGTGGAATCTTTTTTGCTTGAAACGACTTATAGTTTATCTTTTTGAAAGGATTTTAATCTAAAAATGCTTGTTAATCACAGCTTAAACGCATCGGGTTTAAATGAAATTTTTAATGAAGCAAATCGGCTTTTGGACAAGGAAACACAAACAGCCCAATCTACTACAAACACACAAAACATTAACAAAATCTCTCTGCAAAACAATGAGCAAGATTCCGAATTTTTAGAAAAAGAACGCATAACTTATGGACTCATAAGTCTTGAGATAATGAGCAATGAGCAGTACAAGGCGTTTGAACGCGTTACTGCTAATATGTCACCCAATGAAAAAATCGCCGTAGCGCAGATTCTAACGCGCGCTGGAAATCTAAGCGCAAGCGTAGAACACATTAGAGAGCAAGAGCGCGCAATTGCTGAACAAAATACCAAAAGCGCACAAAGCGACAAACAAGGATTCTTAGGCGTTACACAAGATGGATGGAAAGAAGTGGCAAAAGAATTTCAAGAAAATCTTAACAATCTTGATGGAATCTACACAAAAAGCTACAACAAAAACTTAACAAGCAACTATAACGATATTTTGCGCAAAAATGGTGAAGCAAAGACTCAACGCATTTTACGTGAATTTAGCCACGCAATTTATAGTGGCAATATACAAATTGATACAATCGGTTAGTTTTTATCATTTTTTAAAGAAAAGAATAATACAATGCGGATTCTTCTTTTTTTGGTGTGCCAAGGTAGCTCAGCTGGTTTAGAGCGCTGGTCTCATAAGCCGGAGGTCGGGGGTTCGAGTCCCCCCTTTGGTACCAAAATCTAGACTTTATATTATTATTTGTGCGCTCATAGCTCAGCTGGATAGAGCAACGGCCTTCTAAGCCGTAGGTCAGAGGTTCGAATCCTCTTGGGCGTACCACACTGATTCCACGTTTTAGATTACGCACTTGCAAAATCCCTTTCAAATTTTTTATTTATTGTTCCTATTTAAAGACCAAAATTCTTTTTGTCGGCGCAAAATTAATGCGCCACTGCTTCACTAATCCCTACACCACTTTGTGCGCGAAAATCTTGCGCATCAAATCCTGCTCTATCAATCTTAGCGCGCTCACTATTATCTAACTTTGAGATAAGATAAATAAGCACAAAGGTTAATGGCATAGAAAAAAGTGCTGGATGATCATAAGGAAAAATTGCTTCTGCAAAACCAAAGCTTTTTACCCAAATACTTGGACTTAAAAGTACCATTGTAACAACTGTCACAATTCCAATCAATCCACCCCAAAATGCACCTTTTGTTGTAAGACCTTTCCAATAAATGCTTAAAAACAAAATCGGAAAATTCACACTTGCGGCAATAGCAAAAGCAAGCCCAACTGTAAAAGCAACATTTTGATTTTCAAACACAATCCCTAAGACAATCGCAAAAATTCCAATTCCAATTGTGGCAATTTTTGTTACTCTCATCTCAAGTCTTGGATCGCATTGTCCATCTTTACAAACATTCACAAATAAGTCGTGTGAAATTGCTCCAGCCCCAGAAATTGCAAGTCCAGCAACGACTGCCAAAATCGTAGCAAAAGCAACCGCGGAGATAAAACCTAAAAAATAATCCCCGCCAATGGCTTGTGCAAGTGTAATTGCCACCATGTTAGGAATACCATTAAAGCTCCCATCAGCGTTTGTAAATTGCGGATTTCCAAGTAATAAAGCAATTGCTCCAAAACCAATAATGAAAGTCAGAATATAAAAATATCCAATTAATCCTGTTGCATAAAATACAGATTTTCTAGCCTCTTTTGCATCCTTAACGGTAAAGAAACGCATTAAAATGTGTGGTAAGCCTGCTGTTCCAAACATTAACGCAAGTCCTAAAGATAGAGCAGAGACACTATCAGGCAAGAATCCTCCTGGAAGCATAATTGCTTCTCCTTTTGGATGATTTTCCACTGCTTGGGCAAAATAATAGCTCAAATCAAACTTTGTTAAATACAAAATCATAATCGCCATAAAAGTTGCGCCACCAAGCAATAAAATCGCTTTTATAATCTGCACCCAAGTTGTTGCGTGCATTCCACCAAAAACAACATAGCAAATCATTAAGATTCCAACAAGCACAACAGCCACCGTGTAAGGAAGCCCAAATAAAAGCTGAATTAGTTGTCCAGCTCCCACCATTTGCGCAATGAGATAAAAAACAATCACGCTTAATGCCGAAACTGCCGAAATCACACGAATAGGCTTCGCGTTTAAGCGATATGCAGTAATATCTGCAAAAGTGAATTTGCCAAGATTTCTAAATTTTTCAGCAATTAAAAATAAAATAATAGGCCAACCTGCTAAAAATCCAATGGAATAAATCAAGCCATCAAAACCATTTGTAAAAACTAAGGCAGTGATTCCAAGAAAGCTTGCCGCACTCATAAAATCCCCAGCAATTGCTGTCCCATTTTGCATTCCTGTAATATTTCCCCCTGCTGTATAAAATCCACTCGCACTTTGACTCTTTTTATTAGAGTAATAAGTAATTAAAAGTGTGCCAAGCACAAAAACCACAAACATTGTTACTGCAATAGGATTAAATGCACTTTGTGCTACATTTTCTACATCAAAACCTGCCGCATTTGCGAAGCTTACACCAAGCAATATGCCAAAAATTATTCTAATATTTTTTACCATTTTTCAAATCCTCCAATGCTCCACTTTGTTCTAAATCTTGTAAAATCTCATCTTGTCGCTTATCAAAATACTGATTTGCAAAAAATGTATAAAGCCCAGTAACCGTAATGCACAATACAATCAAAAAGATACCAAACATAATCCCAAGTGTGATTGAACTAGGTCCTAAGCGGTATCCTAAAATATCAGGAAAAAGCCCAATGCTAAGCACAAAAACATAATAGCAAAGCAACACGACAGCAGATAACCATAATGCTACTTTGCTTCTAAATGAAACAAATCCCTTAAACTCTTGAATGGATTGTTGATAATCCAAATGTTCTCTCATTAAATACTCCTTACAAATTGTAATTTATTCTATTGTTACAAAAATCCTATAAATAAGTATATAGTAAGTAGATTTTTTAGGAGAATAAATTATATATTGTATATTTTAGTAACATAATTAAGAAATAATTACTTTTTGTAACATATTAAATTATAATGATCCACAAAATTACTCTATTTTCACAATGCAACTAAAATAAACTGATTTTATTTGCACTAAAAGTGGAATCCTAAAATACGATTCTAAAAATTAGAATCTAAAACGCAGTTTTTAGATTTTGGCATAAGCCACAAAAAAATATCATTAGCAATTTGCATACTATGGAGTAAATTAAAGCTTGCATTTAGCGACATTGTAAGTGTGGAATCTTTTTTGAAATTTGGACTTAAAATCACAAGCACCAAATCAATGGAATCTTGTAACGTGTTAAAAAATCCAACACCTCCTTCACAAAAGACAAAGCCACATAAAGATTTTACTTGCTCTAACGTATGCAAAATTTTTACACTCCTATTTGGAACTGCAAATAAAGGCGCTATTTTTGGAAAGTCTTCTTGACGTGTCAAAATCGCAACATTGGGATTCTTTTGCGCTAAAGTCGCAAAGCGCGAATCAAGACGTGGATTATCCACGCGCACACTCTCTCCAGAGATGAGTAGCACATCTGCCTTTGTGCGATAATCGTGCATTAAACTTCGCGCCTCATCTCCACTAATTTGCCCACCATTAATACTACCATCAAGCCTACTTGCGTATTTAAAAAGCATAAACTTCCCTTTTGTTTGCAAAGCTTGAAAGGGCAACAAAAGAGCATTCGCTCTCTTACAGCACTCCTGCAAAGATTCCTCTTGCCATGCCTTAATTACTGCAATTCCAGAATCCAAAAGCTCTTCTGCACCACCTTTTGCGCTTTTGTTGTAATCTTGCGTACCGATTACCACACATTTTGGTTTTAGAGCTCTTAATAATGCCGCACACGATGGCGTTTTTCCTCTTTTTCCGCTACCACAAGGCTCCAAAGTTACATAAAGCGTTGTATCTTTGAAATAGGGAATCGCATTTTTCAAAAGATAATCATGGATTGCTTCAGAATCTTGCAAAAAGAGAATTGTTCTATCACCACTTAAAGAAGCATAAGCACTTTGTAGTGCTAAAATTTCTGCGTGGGGCTTACCACATTCTTTATGTGATTCTAGGCTTACAATTGCACCATTTTTATCTAACACAAGGGCAGCAACAGCTGGATTTGGCAGTGTTTTTAGCTGCTCTCTCCACGCACATTCCAAACATAAATCCAAATAAAATGCGTGTGTTATCATCGCTCTAGCTACCACTTAAAATAAGTTTGTGCTTTTTTTATCGCATTTAGCGGAATCTTTACGTCATTTCCTAACACAAGGACACTTTCATCTACACTTACTAGTCTGCCTTTAAACTCCTTCTTACCCTCAATTTCTTGAAATGTTTTAATTTTCACAAGCTCGTTAATCGCACCCTTATAATGCTCAAACGTTTTTAAAACACGTTCAATCCCCGGTGAGCTAACCTCTAGATAATATTTCTCAAAATCTGGCATTTCCACATCAAGCAAGGGAGAAAGTGCAAGACTTACTTCTTGACAATCATCAAGGCTAACTTTTTGGGACTCCACGTTACTTGTATCTTGCTTTGTAATACAAATTCTCAAAATTTGGTTCTCATTTTCTTTAAGGCTTAAAATATCATAAAGCCCAAAGCCTAGACTTTCCACTAGGATTTTAATCTTTTCTTCTAGGCTTGGAGAAAGTGTCATTCTACGATTCCTTTTCTTTGTTCTCACGCTCTTTTTGCAAAATTTCAAAGATTCTATCCAAGCGATTTTCTCTCTCCAAACTTCCATCAAAGAAAAATTTAAAATCTGGACAACGAAACCAACCTGTCTCTTCTAAGCAAAATTCTTTAATTAAGCTGTGTGCTTTTTTGAGTTGTTTTAAAATCTCAGCTTTTTCTTTATCGTTTGCAAAAGGCATACTTAAAAACACCTCTGCAGAGTATTTACCACGTGAGCAACGCACATCTACAACATTTAGTGCATTTAGACGTGTATCACTCAAATTTGCTAGTGCGCTAGGTAGAATCTCTTTAAGAAGCGATTGTGTGCGCGCTAACTTCACATCTTGCATTAAAGTATCCTTTGTTTTTCCACTTCTTTGTAAGTCTCAAACACATCACCCACTTGAATATCATTATAATCCTCTAGCATAATCCCACACTCAAAACCTTTTGCAACTTCTCTTGTGTCATCTTTGAAACGTTTTAGCGAAGCAATATTTCCTGTATGAATTACCACACCATTACGGATTAGGCGCACTTTGATTCCGCGCTGAATTGTTCCCTCTGTTACAAAACATCCAGCAACTGTGCCAACTTTTGCAATACTAAATGTTTCTCTAACTTCAGCTTGTCCTGTGTTTTCTTCCTCCATAACAGGCGAGAGAAGCCCACCAAGTAAGGCTTTAATATCATCTAACAAAGAATAAATAATGGAATAAGTTTTAATCTCAATTCCAAGTTCTTTTGCCTTATTTTTAACACTACCTGTTGGACGAACATTAAAGCCCAAAATCACACAATTTGTGCTAGCTCCAGCAAGAGTAACATCACTCTCTGTAATACCCCCAACGCCCTTGTGAATAATATTCACTTTTACCTCTTCATTTTGAAGTTTTTCTAAGCTTCCACGGATTGCCTCTAGGCTTCCTTGTGTATCCGCTTTAATAATAACTGGCAAGCTTTTCAACTGCCCCAAAGCCACCATTGAGCTTAGTTCATCAAAAGAAACTTTTGTAGAGTGTGAAAGCTCTTTTTGTCGCAAATGTGCTACACGTTTTTGTGCGTAATCCCTAGCAATTGTGTCATTTTCCACCGCTAAAAGCACAGAACCAGCTAATGGCACTTCGTTTAATCCCGTGATTACGCCAACACCGGAGGGCGCAATAGAAACAATTGAACGTCCTAAATCATCATTAATAGCTCTCACACGCCCAAAAGCAGTATCAGCAATGATACTATCACCAACCTTTAACGTTCCATTTTGAACGATTAATGTCGCCACTGGTCCTTTACCTCTCTCTAAACTGCTTTCAATCACAACAGCGCGCGCAGGACGATTTGGATTTGCCTTTAAATCCAAAATCTCCGATTGCAATAAAATCGTTTCTAATAAATCATCAATCCCCTCACCTGTTTTTGCAGAAATATGCACAAACTCATATTCCCCTCCCCACTCTAGCGGTGTAAAACCTAGCTCTGCGGCTTCTGCTTTTAATTTATCTGGGTTTGCATCAGGTTTATCAATCTTATTTACTGCAATAATAATTGGTGCATTTGCTGCTTTTGCATGGTTTAGAGCTTCAATAGTTTGTGGCTTCACACCATCATCTGCAGCAATAACGATAATGGCTATATCAGTTACAGATGCTCCTCTTGCACGCATCTCACTAAAGGCTTCATGTCCGGGTGTATCAATAAATGTAATCTCTCTGCCATTTTTACTAATCGTATAAGCACCGATATGCTGAGTGATTCCCCCAGCTTCACCAGAAGCAATTTTTGTATTTCTAATATAGTCTAGCAAGGAAGTCTTACCATGATCAACATGCCCCATAATCGTAACAACCGGCGCACGTACAATTAAATGTTCTTCTTTATCCTCATTATCATGAAGTTGTGTGTAATCTAACTCATCAGCAGTGTTTAGTAACTCTATTTGCACACCAAATTCCTCTGCTAAAATTTCAATAGCATCTTTTTCCAAAAAGTCATTTTTAGTAATCATCATTCCAAGACCAAAAAGCACCTTAATCACTTCTCCTGTGCTTCTACCAATCTTCTCTGCAAACTCATAAGCTCTAATTTCTTCTGGAATCTTAACTAAACCACTTACTACTTCTTGTGTTTTTTGGATTTTTGGTGCTTTTTTACGGCTAGAACGTCTTGTGCTACCCCGCTCCATAAAAGGATTATGACGTTGCACTTTAATACGCTCAGTTGTTGCCTTGCGCTCATTTTCTTCTTCATCTATATCACGTTCATCTTGCACACTTAAATCAAACAAAATGATTCCATCTTCTTCATCATCATGCATACTTTGAAACTCACGATTATCCATTAAATCTATTTTTTGTTGTCCAAGATTCTTACTGCTTTGTAAGCTTGATTTTTCTTTTTTCTTTTTCTTTGGTTGTGTGTGGTTCTCTTCTAAACTTCCTAGCAAATCCTGCAATGTGCGCGGAGATTCCTTATGCTCTTCTCTTTGGGATTCTCTTACGCTCTCTTCTTTTGTATTTGTATCCTTAAAATCACGCTTTTTGACAATCCTTAAACCTGTGCGCTTAATTGCTAGATTGTCCTGTGTGCTAATGCTTGTGTTTTTAGGGTTTTCTGCAAGATTTTCACTAACCTCTTTTAAAGGCTCTTGCTCAACTTTTAGAGTAGTTTCTTTTTTAGCACTAAGTGCTACTTTACTCTCTTGTGCCGAATCCTTTGGGGATTTAGTAGTTTTTGACGTTGTAATTTTAGTTTTTTGAGTCTCTTTTTCATCTTTTATGCTACTTTTAGCTTCACTCTTTACACTAGACTTTGTTGCCTTAACACTAGTTTTCACACTCTCTTTTGCGCTTTTTTTAGAATCTGTAACTTTAGATTCCGTAATTTTAGACTTGGTAGCCTTTGCTTTTGGAACACTTTCTTTGCCTGCGTTTGGATTGACCCCTAATAAAATGTAGTTATAAAGAACATCAGCTTCTGTGGCAGTAACAGCACTTGAAGCAGTTTTCACCCCAAAGCCCAATTCTTCTGCCTTTTGCAAGACTTCTTTGCTTGTTTTACTTAACTCTTTAGCAATTTGACTAATACGGATTTTATCCATATAAAAAAATCTCCTTTAATGCGGATTTAATCGTTTCTTTGTGCTTTTTATCCAATCTACAAACTTTTGTGATGTGTTCGCTTAATTTTGGCGCATTTTGGCAGTTTTGACAGACATAAAAGCTCCTACCAAAGCCCACAAATACTTGCAATTTAGAATCCTGATATTGCAAACGCAGTAAAGACTCTTGCGGAAATCTCCCCCTACACACAACGCACATTCTAACCGGACTATGCATAAACTCTCATTATAGCAAACTAGAACTTAAATTCATCACCAAAATGTTCTAGACTTTCATCTTCAAACAACACGCCATTGTTATCAAACTCCAAGCTTAAAACTCTTAGTTTTGAAAACTTCTGGCTGAGCGCATAAAATAAGTGCTTTGTGTCATCTTTATAGCATAGACTAAAAAAACTTGAACCACTGCCTGAGAGTGTGCTCATTAATGCGCCATTTTGCAAGGCAGTGCGTTGGATTTCAAAAAGTAATGGAATTTGTTTCATTCTATAAAATTGATGGAATCTATCCTGACTTGCTTCGCGCAATAACTCAAAACGTCCTGTGATAAATGCACTTGAAAGTAAGCTTGCATGAGAGAGATTAAACACAGCATCCTTTTGGAAGTAGCGCTTAGGGAGCGTTTTGCGTGAGAGATGCGTGGAGGTTGATTGATTAGGAATCACAACCACAGCAGCAATACTATCTGGCAAAGATTGATTGATAAAGCGCACTTCTTTATCACGATTTGCTAACATACAGACGTTAAATCCCCCCATACACGCGGGTGTGATATTATCTGGATGGGACTCATAACGCAAAGCAAAGTTTAGAATCTTTTGTTTATCAAAAGGCGCTTGTGCAACTTTAAATGCCGCAGAAATCGCACCAATAATCACTGCTGAACTGCTCCCTAAACCCCTAGAAATTGGAATCTCATTATCAAATACAAATTTAAAAGGAATCACAGAACCCGTTAGCTTTTTAAGTTGCTCATTAAAAATTCTAACAAACACATTATCCACGCGTAATTTCGGATTCCCAGAACCCTCGCCACGAATTTGGATGGAAGTAATTTTAGAGGGTTTTAAACTAAAACGATTATAAAGACTAAGAGCTAAGCCCAAACTATCAAAGCCCGGACCCAGATTAGCACTTGTTGCCGGAACACGAAATTCCATTACCACTCCCTAGCTTAGATTTGCAAATTTTAAGGTAAATTCCACTTCACCCTTGCCAATACGCAACTCTTTTGCAATAGAATCCACACTCCAACCATCTTTAAACATAGAAATAATCCGTCCTTCATCAATATTCGTGGAGCTTGTGGGTGTGTAGGCAAATTCTTTAACTCTATCTTCAAGTGCAAAAATTTTATTCTCCAAATGTCCAACATTCTCTAAAACACTCTTAGTTTCTTGCCATTGGGATTTTAGAGATTCCATATCGTTACGCAAAGGCGCGACTTGTGCATTTAAATTTGTATCTAGCAAGTTTTTCATCTCTAAACGTGTATCTTGATAAATCTGTGCTTTAATGCTAACCTTAAAACGTTCAAGCTCACTTTCTTGCTCTTTTATACGCTTTTGTAAGCGATACGCTTCTTTGTTTAGTTCTTCAATAGATTTCTCATAACGTCTTGTGCGCCTATTACTTTCACTTTCTTTTAGATACAAATACACAATTAATAAGATAAAGGCAACTGCGACTCCAACCCCGCCCCAAAGCACAATATTCATCTCATTACCCATTTTCTACCTTTTTATTCCTAATTGAGCGGATTAACGCACGCTCCTTACTTGCGACATAACCATCCCATTCTGCCTCATCACGTCCATGAATGCGCTCAATCCATGCAAGCCCTGAATGGTATATAAAATACACAGGAACAATGCGCGTAGGAAAAGTCGGAAGCTCTATTCTACCATAATAAAGCGTGTTTTCTGAAAGTTTGGAATCTGTAAGGGCAAAACAACTATGTCCAATCGTGCCGACGCTTCCCTTGTTTTTCAGCTCCACATAATTCTTTGTTTCTCCACTAATACGTGCTTCAAGGGATTCAATTTTTCTATAAATCTCCACAAGCAATTCTAAAATCACCACATTATCCGATTCTAAATTTCCCTTTTTAGCGCGCGTTAGACGCAGCCATTCACCAATTGGATCTTCATCACTTTGTGTGAGTTTATTAAACTCTTGCGCAAAAGCTTCTGCATTGTTATGCACCACTTCGTATTCAATATTCAAGAGCGTTTTAATTAAACGGCTTTTTGTAAAATTTTCCATCTATTCTCCAATCTATTTGTCAATCAAATCTACAATACAAAATCCCAAAAATGCGATTCCTAAATAGCCATTGATTGTAAAAAATGCGCGCGGAATATTACGAAAATGCTTAGAGACTAAATACTGCTCAAAACACAGCGCCGCCACTGCCACAACAAACCCTATCCACATCCAAAGCCCAAAATTTGCCTCTTTTACAAATAATGCCCAAAAGATAAGCGTTAATGTGTGAAAAATGCGCGAAATCCAAAGTGTTTTTTGCACACCGAAAACACTTGGAACAGAATACAATCCTTCCTTCTTGTCATGTTCAATATCCTGTAAAGCATAAAGTAAATCAAATCCCGCTACCCAAAATGACACGCCTATACATAAATACACACTCCACAGCGGAATCTCCCCACTAACTGCCACCACTCCAGCAATAGGTGCAAGTCCTAAAGATAGTCCAAGCACTAAATGTGCAGCACTTGAAAAGCGCTTCATTAGCGAATAGCTTGCCAAAATGATTAGTATCGGAAATGAGAGATAAAAACACAAAGGATTAATCGCATATGCCATTGCAATGAATATTAGCGCATTAACAACGATAAAAAGCAGCATTGCCTTTGGCGAGATTCTACCATCTACACTTGGGCGACCCTTTGTGCGTGGATTTGTGCCATCAAATTTTCTATCAACAAAGCGATTAAACGCCATTGCAAAATTCCTAGCACTTATACTCGCAATCACGCCAAAAAGCAAGAGTTTAAAACCAAACCACCCTTGAGTTGCGGTAATCATCGCAATAAAAATAAAAGGCATAGAAAAAATACTATGCTCAAACATCACAAGCTCTCTAAAATCCCTAACTTTTTGTAAAAACTGCATAAACTTCCTTATTTCACGCCCAAAGAGATGATTTTCTTAAAGCCTTCACTCACCGTTAAATCCGAGATTCTAACTTTCTCTTTTGAAATCCTTAGCACAAAGCCTGAAGTAGGGTTTGGAGTGGTTGGCACAAAGACCCATAACATATTTTCTTCTTCTTTTGTGATAAAGCCCACAAGCTCAATATCCCCTACATCTACATACGCCACACCCAAATAGCCATCTTTATTTTTGCCAGAAAAAATATTTAATACCTCTTTAATACCAGAATAAATGCTCTTAACTAGTGGAATCCTGCCGATGATAATCTCTGTAACCTTAATAAGTAGCACTTCTTTATTTTTATCCACCAAATGCCCGATATAATAGAGCAATGCGAGACTTAAAACAAAGATTAAAAGCGTGATAAATAGGTTTGCATTTGTGATTCCAAACACGGAATAAAAAATTTTTGCACAAAAACCATACACGAATGAAAAAATCCAAAATAACAGCAAAAAAGGCAAAATTGCAAAGATTCCCTTACTTACCTTAGAGATAATAACATCCACGCAGTATCCTTATTTAAAAA
Source organism: Helicobacter turcicus (assembly GCF_019711685.1). Lineage (GTDB taxonomy): Bacteria > Campylobacterota > Campylobacteria > Campylobacterales > Helicobacteraceae > Helicobacter_D > Helicobacter_D turcicus. The sequence continues at coordinate 39,223 of NZ_JAIGYQ010000012.1, read as the reverse complement.
CTAAAAATGACAAATTCTAACCTAAATTGCATAAAAATACAAATACACTCCATAGCCAAAATATGTAATATTAAGTGCTAAAAGCGCTAAAAATGCGATTTTGTATTTAAGTGCAATAATACTTAAAACATTGCAAACTAAAAACACATAGGTTACGGGATTTAAGGCAATTGTATGCGTTTTCAGACCAAGCCACCAAAGCAATGGCATATCTAAGATTCCACCAAAACCTAAAAAATGCGCTAACACAACAAAAGGATAATACAAACTAAAAAGTGGTGTAAGGACTAGTGAGAGAAGGGATAAGGGCGAAAAAGGAGGAAAGAAATAATAGACAACAATTCCCATTTGAAAAAATGTAGAAGCATTAAGCGCAATTCCATAAAATAGCTTCTTTAATACTCCTTGTGGAATCCTAAAATATTTAAAGAAAAGAAAAATATACAAAACTCCAAGACAAGAAAAATAAAAGCCGACAGAAAAAAGTAGCTGCGGAAAAAGTGCAAGCAAAATCACAACACACCAAAACAGCATTTCAATGCGCCAAATGTTAATCCCTCTCCACAGCATAAAAAATCCCACCACACCCATTGCAATTGCACGCAAATACGAAGGGGATTGCGTAAGAAGAAAATAATAGGCTAAAAGCAATGCAATCACCACAGAACCCACATCATAAAAGAAATTTCTAAAAGGGAAAAATCGCGCTTGCAAAGGCTTATATAAAAGACCTAATATAAAAAATCCCACCACGCTTAAGATTCCAGTATGGAATCCAGAAATAGCAAAAATATGTGCGATTCCATAGCTTTGGGCTAGATTTCTCCACTCCTTTGGCAAACTATCCGCTAAAAAAAGCGCTAGATAATACTCACCCATTATTTGCGTGTTATGCTGGGATAAAATATTTTGACGCAAAGTTGTTTTAAGTTTTGATTTAAAAGTAGAATCCTGTAACAAAATAATACTAAAACTTGGCGCATAAAAACCTTTTAAAAATTCCCAAAATCCTATATTTTCAAGCACCAAACGCAACAAAATTTTTCTGTGCCTAATATCGCGCAAATCTTCATAGGTTGTCGTATAAAAGATTCCAAAATCACTTTTAAGTTTTAGCACAAAATAGGTTTTATCGCTTTTAGTTTTTGTGTATTGCAATAGCACCTCTGCCATAATTTGAGGCGTTTTCTCTAGTTTTAAAGCGCGGAATTGATAATATTTAAAATTTAATGTTGCACAACATACAAAAATCAAGAAAAGAACTAAAACAAAACGTTCTTTAAAACTAGAAAATAAAGGGACTGCAAATTGCACAATTTAAGAGGCTCAAGAATCACAAAAAGCGATTCTTATTGTATTAAAATTTGCAAATGAAAACATCCACACTAGAGTTTTGTAACACATCTAACGCAAAAAAGCTAATTTTTCCACTTGTTGGCAAAGCAATCAAAGAAGCGTTTTTGGATTCTGCAACGCTTAGCAATCTTGTATAAGATAAGATTCCGCTATCTAACACCACTTCACTTTTACCTGAGAAGTTTTTTAAGAATTTTTTAGAAATTTCTTTTGCCTTATTTTCAGAATCTTTATTGAAGCTCGAGATTTGTTCATCATCGGCACCATAATGTCCTAAACGCAACTCAAATGGGCGCGCAATCATATGATAGAAAATCAAATTTGCGCTTGGAAAAAACTTGCGTGTTGCTTTAGCGGTCTTTAAAGAATGTTCTGAAAAGTCTGTTGGTGAAAAAATGTTTGCATAATCTGGCAAAGATTCATCTTTTGTTACAAGCACTGGAATTTCAGATTTTCTTACAATGCGTTTTGCCACAGAGCCTAGCAAAACATCCGTCAAATGTTGTGTTTCACCTGTTGCGCCAATCACCAACAAACGACACCCTCTATCTCTTGCGTGTTTATGGATTTCTTTATGGATTGTCCCCACATAGCAAAATTGTGAAATTTCCACTTCTGGCTTTGGAAAGTGATCTACAATAAACTTTGCTAACGCCTCTTTTCCAGCTTTTTTATCCTTTTTGGGATTATGAAAAACGGAATACTCCACAATATGCACAACATCAAGAGAGCATTTTTCTTTTTTTGCCAAATACATTGCCTTTGTCAAGCTTGTTAAACTACTTGTTGAAAAATCTGTTGCAACTACGATTCTATCTTTCATGATAAACCTCCACCCTTGTAAATTTTATTTTAGATAAAATAGTCTAGATTATACCAAATACAGCATTAAAAGCAGCCAAAAACTCCATAATTTTCTAAATTTTGATAAACAATTTTCAAAACTACTCACATTTTAAAATTTTTAATACATTACATAGCTTAGCTTATAACATTTAGAAAATCTTAGTATTTAATCATTATAAAACTTGACAATACTAGACTAAAGTTATATAATGCGCAGAATTTTAATCAAAGGAGTTCTTATGAATCTTTTAGAAAAACTCACAAACACATTACAAGAAACTTTAGAACAAGGTGCTTCCCTTGCCTTACATAATAAAAATCAAGAAATTGAACCTATCCATCTCTTTTGGGCTATGCTAACAAATACTAGCTCTCTCTTAAACCAAGCATTAAACCGCTTAAACATTGACAATGCAGCTCTTGAACTAGAAGCAAAAAGTATCGCTAACACGCTTCCACAAAGCAGCAATGTCAGCAAAGAGAATCTAAAAATCTCTCATAAGCTAAACGATGCACTAAACCAAGCCAATGGACTAGCTACCAAAAATGGTGATTCCTATATCGCACTTGATACTTTTATTTTGGCAAATTTGCAAGAGCTAACAATTAAGAATCTTTTTTCTAAATATTTGGATATTAATGAACTTAAAAAGACCTTTGAAACTATGCGCGCTGGAGCAAAAATTGACTCCCAAAGTGCAGATGAAAACCTAGAATCTTTAGAAAAATTTGGCATTGATTTAACAAAAAAAGCCATTGAAGGTAAGCTTGACCCAGTCATTGGCAGAGATGAAGAGATCACGCACATGATGCAAATTTTAATTAGAAAAACAAAAAATAATCCCATTCTTTTAGGTGAACCAGGTGTTGGAAAAACCGCTGTTGTAGAGGGATTAGCACAAAGAATTATCAAAAAAGAAGTGCCTTTATCTTTGCAAAATAAGCGCGTGATTGCGCTTGATATGAGTGCGCTTGTTGCTGGAGCAAAATATCGCGGTGAGTTTGAAGACCGCTTAAAAAAGGTTATTGATGAAGTTAAAAAAAGTGGAAATATTATTTTATTTATTGATGAAATCCACACCATTGTAGGAGCAGGCGCAAGTGAGGGAGGAATGGATGCTGCAAATATCCTAAAACCTGCACTCGCAAGAGGGGAACTCCACACAATCGGAGCGACAACACTCAAAGAATACCGCAAATACTTTGAAAAAGATGCCGCACTACAAAGGCGATTCCAACCTGTAATGCTCAATGAACCAAACGTAAATGAAGCCCTACAAATCTTACGTGGCATTAAAGAAAGATTAGAAGCACACCATAATGTAACCATAACAGATAGTGCGCTTGTTGCCTCCGCTAAGCTCTCAAACCGCTACATTACAGATAGATTTTTACCCGATAAGGCAATTGATTTAATTGATGAAGCAGCAGCAGAACTTAAGATGCAAATAGAATCTGAACCTACTGAACTAGCGAAAATCAAGCGCGAAATGGAATCTTTGCAAGTTGAAAAAGAAGCCTTACTTATGGAAAATAATGAAAAAAATCGGGCAAGAATCGCAGAAATAGAAAAAGAACTTAGCAACAAAGAAGAGACCAAAAAAATGCTAGAAGCACAATTTAATAACGAAAAAGAAGTGTTCAACAAAATTGCAAGCATTAAAGTAGAGATTGATTCCTTACGCACACAAAGTATGTTAGCTAAACGCAATGGAGACTTTAGCAAAGCAGCAGAAATTGACTATGGCAAGATTCCAGAATTACAAAAGGCATTAGAATCCCAAAATGAAAAATGGGAGAAAATGCAAGAAGCAGGAACACTTCTAAGAAATGCAGTGTTACCAGAATCCATTGCAGCAGTGATTAGTCGGTGGACACAGATTCCTATTAAAAAAATGCTACAAAATGAAAAAGACAGAATTCTAGGCATTGAAGAAGAGCTTAAAAAAGATGTTGTAGGGCAAGATAACGCATTACACGCCATTGCACGCGCAATTAAGCGCAATAAAGCGGGTTTAAGCGAATCTAATCGCCCCATTGGAAGCTTCCTATTCTTAGGTCCAACAGGCGTTGGAAAAACAGAATCTGCAAAAACTCTAGCACGATTCCTTTTTGATAGCGAGAAAAATCTTATCCGTATTGATATGAGCGAATACATGGAGAAACACGCTGCAAGTAGGCTAGTTGGTGCGCCTCCGGGATATGTAGGCTATGAAGAGGGTGGGCAACTAACAGAAGCTGTGCGCAGAAAACCTTATAGTGTTATATTATTTGATGAAATTGAAAAGGCGCACCCTGATGTGTTTAATCTACTTTTACAAGTGCTTGATGATGGGCGTTTAACTGATAATAAAGGCGTAACCATAGACTTTAGAAATACCATTATTATTTTAACAAGCAATATCGCAAGCAATGCAATTATGGAAATTAGTGATTTAACAGAACGTGAGAGGGCGGTTAAAGACGCATTAAAGGGTTATTTTAAGCCAGAATTTCTAAACCGCTTAGATGATATTATTATCTTTAATCCTTTAGGTTTAGAACAAATCACACGCATTGTAGATATTCTCTTTAAAGCAATCCAAAAGAAAGTTGCCGAACGTGATATTAGTATTACATTAGAAGATAGCGCAAAAGAATTTATTGCAAAAGCGGGCTTTGACCCAGTTTATGGAGCTAGACCGCTTAAACGCGCCCTCTATGAAGAGATTGAAGACCGCCTAGCAGATTTAATTTTACAAGATAAAATCAAAGAGGGAAGCAAAGTGAGCTTCTATGCTGAAAACGACAGTATGCACACTAGAATCTCTTAAGATTCTATGCTACCGCACTAAACGTAGAAATTACCCCCAGGCACATAGATTGCGCCTAGTTTCGTGCTACTTAGCGTTAATTACGTTTGAGTTGATTGACGGTTTGTAGCATTGCATCTGCTGTTTGAATAGACTTAGAGTTCGCTTCATATGCTCTTTGCCCGACAATCAAATCCGTCATTTCCTCTACAAGCTTTACATTACTTGTTTCTACAAATCCTTGTGCTAATTGCCCAAAGCCATTTAATCCCGGAGTGCCAACAATAGGGTCGCCTGATGCGTTAGTATTAAGATAAAGATTATCCCCTAGTGCGTGTAAGCCCGCTGGGTTAATGAAGTTCACCGTTTCAATTTGTCCTAGTTGATTGACTTCTGTTTCATTTCCTTGCACAACCGTTACCGTGCCATCTTTTCCAATATTAACTTGTGTTGCATCATCTGGGATTGTGATATTTGGGACAAGCAAATAACCTTGTGCATTAACAACATTCCCTTCATCATCACGTTTAAAAGAACCATTACGTGTATAAGCAATCGTTCCATCGGGTAATTCAATTTGAAAAAATCCATTTCCTGTAATTGCTACATCAAGATTCTGCTCTGTCTCTTTAAAATTCCCTTGTGAAAAAATCTTTTGCACAGCAACTGGACGCACACCAAGTCCAACTTCAATTCCTGTGGGACTTAGTGTTGTCTCACTCGTGCTAGAGCCTGCATATTGCAAAACTTGATGAAACAAATCTGCAAACTCTGCTCTCTCTTTTCTATAACCAAATGTATTAACATTTGAAATATTATTTGAAGTTACATCAATTTGTAATTGCTGTCCTAACATTCCTGTTGTTGCTGTATATAATGCGCGCATCATTGTGAATCCTTTTATGCTTTTGCTGCGAGTTTAGTTATCGCTTCTGTATTTAACTCGTCCATATGTGTTTTTAAAACTTTAGAATATGCTTCTACAAGGCGGTTTGTTTCAATTAATCCTGTCATCTCCTGCACAACATTAATATTGCTTTTCTCTAAAAATCCTTGTCGCACCGCTCCACTTTGCTCTAGTGCTTCGCGCTCATCTGTACGTTCTTGTGGATAAGAGTAGAGGTTATCACCAATTTTTTTAAGATATTTTGGATTTTCAAAAGAAACAACTCCGATATTTGCAATCAAAGCCATTTCGCTAATACCCTCATTATTTAAATCTCTCGTGTAAATATTACCATTGCCATCAACTTCTACTTGGAATCCATCAATAAATTCAATGTATTGTGGCGCATCTAAATATTCGCGTGGAAGCACTGGATAGCCTTCTTTTGTTACTAATCTGCCCTGCTCATTTAACACAAAAGAACCATCACGTGTATAGCGGATCCCATCTGGAGTTTCCACCATAAAATACATATTTTCTTTGCTTAATGCAAAATCAAAAGTATTATCTGTAACCATCATTCCACCCACTCTATTATCCGTAAATTCCTCTACGATTTGTGGCACACGATTTAAAGAGCGGTTATAAAACTTCGCTGCATCTTTTGTCTGCTCATCAATAGGCAAAAACTCTTTGTGCTGCTCATACAAACGCATAAAATCACCAATAACAACATCATCACGTTTAAAGCCTGTTGTATTAGCATTTGCGATATTGTTTGCTATCACATCTAAGCGGTTGATTTGCGTAACCATACCACCTACAGAATTATAATATCCACCATGCATTCTAAGCCTTTTTACTAAACTTTACACAGCTTAAAGCAAAAGGCATTCCACAATGAAAAATTTTTAAAATATGGTATCATCTCCTTGTAACTTTATAAATTTTCACCACACTGATAACATAAACAACAAAATTAAGAAATAATAAGAAAAGCATAAAAACTTAAAGAAAGAAAATTAAAGAGATGCAAAAGAATCCAAAAAAGGATTCTTTATTTAAAACTACTGAAGTAATCTTAAGATATTTTGTTGTGCTGCATTAGATTGACTTAATGCATAGCTTCCAGCTTGAGCTAGAATGTTTAGGTTAGAGTAATTTGCAGATTCACTCGCAAAATCCACTTCCCTAATACCAGATTCCGCAGACTTCACATTCACTTGAGTTACAGTGATGTTATTAACTGTTGATTGCATTTGTTGTTGCACAGAACCTAAGTCGGAGCGGATAGTATCAAGTTGTTTAATTGCAGACTCCGCAATATCCATAACTAGCATTGCACCTTTTAGTGTTGTTACCCCTGCACCTAAGGTTTGACCAGCTGTTGCAGAATTTGCCGCATTAGCACCTGTCGCAGAACGCACATCTGCATTAAAGGTTCCTTTAACATTTCTCAAAGTCACAGTCGCTTGTGCTGTTCCACTAGCTAATGCAGCCCCTTGAACACCGCTAAATTTAATATCATTAGAACCCAATCTTGTAAGTGTAAGCGTTCCTACAAATGTGCTTCTAGCATTTGCTGCTGTTACAATACCTGCTCCACCAGCACTCATACCGCCTCCTTGGACTTGGATAGCTCTACCATCAGTTGAAGTAAGCACCAATTTTCCATCTTCGCTCATAGAGGCTTGAACGCCTGTTTCTTCTTTATAAGCATTAATTGCTTGAACCAATCGCCCATCTCTATCAGCTTGTTGGACACCTACAACATCACCAATTTTTACTCCATTGATGGTTAAGCTTGTAACATTTATTGCTCCAACTTGCTGTGTCCCTGTTCTAATAACTGTAGCTTCCGCACGAATACCGCCTAAGTTATCAGAGTTTTTATTAATCACTTCAGCTACAGCTCCTAAACCTGTCCCTGCTGAAGTAGAAATAACGGTATTTTCTAATTTTACATCTTGTTGATTTTTTGCACCAATAAAATTCATCGCAACATTATTAAGCGCTGAAAATTTTAGAGACTCTACCCTTGCATGTCCGATTTTATCAGAGCTTGTCGCACCGATACTTGCACGAATTGTTTGGTTAGAATACGCACCAACTTGGAATTCTTTATTTGTAAATCCACCAGCAAGCAAGTTTAGACCATTATAACTTGTTGTTGCAGCAATGTTATCTAAAGACTCTATTAAGCGGTTAATATCTGCTTGAATCGCTGTTCTTGTAGTCGTAGTTTGACCATCTTGCGCAGCTTGTGTTGCTTTTGTCTTAATTGTGTCTAGAATCTTAACTTGCTCATCCATAGCTTTATCTGCAATTTGGATAATACCCATACCATCATTTGTGTTTCTAATTGCTTGTCCTAACGCATTTGCTTGAGAACGCAAACTATCGGCAATCGCCATCCCTGAAGCATCATCTTTTGCAGAGTTAATTCTTAACCCTGAACTTAATTTTTGTAATGAACTAGAAAGACTAGTTTGTGTAAAAGTGCTTTGTGCATGTGCGTTTAACGCATTAACATTGGTATTGACTTGAAATGCCATTTGTAACTCCTTTTGTTTTTGCTAGCACTTCCTTGTGCTATGCATTTAAATTCTACAAAGATTTGTGTGAATTTATCTTTGCAAAGCTTAAACCAAAGACTTAATTACGCCTTGTAAAGTTTAGCTATGCAATTATATCGGATAAAAATCTAAAAGAATAAGAGAAAAATATAGAAAATTGTGCAAAATCTACAACATTTTGAAAAATTTACATTAAATTTTATAAATACATATTGTATTTTTTAAATTTAATGTTATAATGCTACGAAATTTAATTTAAAGGATAAAAAAATGGCAACACAAAATTACAAACAAGAGACTTTAGCACTCCACGCAGGCTATAACTTTGATACACAACGTACACTTAGTGTGCCAATCTATCAAAACACAGCTTATAGTTTTGAAAGTTTAGAGCAAGCAGCGGCAAGATTTGCCCTACAAGAGCTTGGGAATATCTACACACGCATCGGAAACCCAACAATCAATATATTAGGTGAGCGCCTTGCTGCAGTTGAGGGTGGAGCATTTGGTGTTCCAACAGCAAGTGGGACAGCGGCGATTTTTTATGCACTTGCTAATCTTGCTCAAAATGGCGATAATGTCGTGTATTCCAATAAGATTTATGGAGGAACACAAACTCTTATTGTGCATACACTAAAACGTTTTGGTATAGAATCAAAAGTTTTTGATATTGATAATATTGAAGAATCTCTAGAAAAAGCAGTTGATTCTAAGACTAAGGCAATTTTATTTGAAAGTTTATCTAACCCACAAATTGCGATTGCTGATGTGGAAAAAATCACCAAAATTGCTAAAAAACATGGAATCGCAACCATTTGTGATAATACAGTAGCAACAGCATTTTTGCATAAACCTTTTGAATTTGGTGTAGATATTGTAGTGTATAGTCTTAGCAAATATGTCAATGGACAAGGAAGCGCACTTGGTGGAGTAGCAATAGAGCGCAATGGCTTAAACTCCTTAATCGTGGATAATCCACGCTATCCAGCCTTTAACACCCCTGATGCAAGCTATCATGGATTAGTCTATGCAAGCCTAGCAGATTCCTTGCCAATTTTTAGCATTCGTCTTATTACTGAATGGCTAAGAAATATCGGCGCAACGCTTTCTCCGCACAATGCATGGATTGTTATTCAAGGGTTAGAAACACTAGAATTACGTATTAAAAAACATAGTCAAAACGCCCTCGAAGTTGCAAGATTCCTACAATCTCACCCAAAAGTTAAAGAAGTCTTTTATCCCGGATTAGAAGGAAATCCTTATAATGCTTTGCTTAAAAAATATTTTAAAGACTCCAACTCTAGCGGACTTTTAAGCTTTGAAGTAGAAAGCTATGAAAAAGCAAAAAAAGTTTGTAATGCGTTAGAGATTTTTGAAATTGTCGCAAATATCGGTGATTCTAAATCACTTGTGATTCACCCAGCATCCACAACACATTCACAATTAAACCAAGATGAGCTAGACTCCGCTGGAATCACTCCTTGCACAGTGCGCTTAAGTATCGGACTAGAATCCCCACAAGACTTAATTGCAGATTTAAAACAAGCACTAGAAAAATAAGGATTTTAAGTGCCGCTTATTATTCCAGAAGACATTCCAGCTTTTGCATTGCTTAAACAGCACTCCTTTATTATGGGTTGCAATCGCGCAAAAGCACAGGATATTCGCCCATTAGAAGTGCTAATTTTTAATCTAATGCCAACAAAGATTCAAACAGAAAATCAGATTCTATCTTTACTTGCAAACTCTCCTTTGCAAGTAAATATTACACTACTAACAACGACTAGTTATACAGGAAAAAACACACCAAAATCACATTTAGATAGGTTTTATGTAAATTTTGAGGAGATTAAAGGGCGCAAATTTGATGGTGCAATTATTACAGGTGCGCCCATTGAGCATTTAGAATTTGAAGAAGTAAAATATTGGGGAGAGCTTGTTAGGATTATGGATTTTTTAAAAACCCATTGCACAAGCACAATGTATCTTTGCTGGGGAGCAATGGCTGGGCTGTATTACTTTCATAATATTCCAAAAATTTCTTTAGATTCTAAATGTTTTGGTATATTTGAGCATTTTTGGGTGGAACAGGATTTAATTTTAAATGGGCTTGATGAGCTTGTTAAGATTCCACATTCTAGACACTCTGGGATTGATGAAGCACGTACTAGAGCTAATAAGCATTTAAAAATCTTACTTGAGGGCAAAGAAAGTGGAATCACTGCTTTAAAAGATGAAAAAGATTTTTTCATTTTAGGGCATCCAGAATATTCTAAAGACACACTAGATTTAGAATACAAGAGAGATTTAAATAAAGGCTTAGAGATTGCAAAGCCCAAAAACTACTATAACGCGGAGCTACAACCCATTTTTTCATGGCGTTCAAGTGCTAGCATGTTGTTTGCAAACTGGCTAAATTTCTCTGTCTATCAAGACACGCCATTTATTCTACAATAGGTTTTTCATGATAGACAAGATTCCTCTTGCGCGTTTCAAAATCATCAGAATCCGCACTTAGATACACAATATAGCGGTAATTTTCATATAGGCTTTGGATTCTCTTTTGCTCACCTTCCTCAGTGATTACCTGTTCTTTAGCTAGAAAAATGCTTCCTGCTGTTTTTCCAAAAGGTGGTACAAATAACAATAATGCACCCGCTAAAAACACAAAAAACAAAATCTTAAATACATTATTAATAAAAGGAAGTGCTAACCCCACACCAAAAATCCCGACACAAATAAAAAACGCCACAGGATTAAAAACATTACTAAAAAAGGGATTAAAGAATTCTCTAATTCCATAATACTGCATATAGCTAGCATAAATTGCTGCCCAAAAAACACAAAACAACACAAAAACCAACATTAAACCCAATAAAAAAGATTGCAAAATATCTGTTACTTTCATTATTTACCTTATTTTTCTTATCCTCGCATTAACGATTTTATACATCTTTGAAGGCTTTTGTGCGCTTAAAAACCTCCAATCTAACACTACAATATCTGCTTTTTCTAACGCAAAATCTAAATCAAACTCTGCTTTATGCGCATTTGCTGAACTTGAATACAAAAAGGGGAAAAAAGCTAACAAGTTGCTATGTTCAACTTTTTCTCTAATCCCTTTTGGCACAAGACGAATCGCTAGAGATTCTATGCCCTTAACGTTCCTACCCTTATAAACAAAAGTCTTTTTTTGACTACGTCTAACCCTATTTTTATGCGCATTTGGAACACGTACAAGTTTTTTTAACTTCTCTAAACTCTCTAGCGTTAAAAGCACATTTTGCTTTACATTACGTCCTTTTATGTGATTTAACACATTAAAATTCTCGCACAAAAACCCAGCTGTCGTATCACTTTGTGCAAGAAAAATTGGTGCTTCCATTAGGCAAGATAGTCTTGAATTGCTTTAGCAACATTTGGATTCTTGCTTCCTATCTCACAAATCGCACTCACTGCCACGCGTGCTGCTTCAATAGTCGTAAAATAAGGAACATTGTTGCGCAACACTTGTGTGCGAATCTTATCTGTGTCATCTTTGCTAGAAGCCTCATCACTTGTATTAATTGCTAGAGCAATCTCGCCATTTGCTAACCTATCACCGATATTTGGACGCCCTTCACTAATTTTTAATTCCTCCTCACATGCAATTCCATTTTGATTTAAAATCTCCGCTGTGCCTTTTGTTGCGCAAATACTAAACCCAGAGGATTGCAAATCTTTAGCAAGCTCTACGGCTTGTGGCTTGTCTAAACTACGCAAAGACATAAAAACTTTGCCACTTGTTGGCAAGGCATTTTTACATGCCATTTGGCTTTTTGCAAAACTTAACCCAAAGCTTTCGCTAATCCCCATAACTTCACCGGTTGAACGCATTTCAGGACCCAAAAGCATAACTGCACCATTTAGCTTATCAAATGGAAATACGGATTCTTTTACTGCAATATGCTTTAATGTCTTTGGTTTATAAAGCCCATTTTGGAATTCCACCTTTTTAAAAGTATCATAACGTTCTAGTGCAGATTTCAAGTTGCGATTAACCATGACATCTGTTGCAACTTTTGCTAGAGGGATTCCAGTTGCCTTACTCACAAATGGCACAGTGCGGCTTGCACGAGGATTAACTTCAATAAGATATAACGTCTCCTCAAAAATCGCATATTGCGTATTCATAAGCCCAACAACACCTAGATTTCTAGCAATTTTTGCAGTTGTCTCTTCAATCTCTTTAATCTTTTGTGTAGAAATACTAATTGTTGGCAGTGAGCAAGCAGAATCTCCGCTATGGATTCCAGCCTCTTCAATATGCTGCATAATTCCTGCAATATACACATCTTTGCCATCACAAATAATATCTACATCAAGCTCAATAGCATTATTTAAAAACTTATCAATCAACACCGGAGAATCCTCGCTCACGCTAACTGCTTCCCTCATATATTCTTGTAATTCTAAGATATTATACACAATGCGCATTGCACGCCCACCAAGCACATAGCTAGGGCGCACAAGCACTGGAAAGCCGATGTTTTGTGCAATAGAAATGGCTTCTTCTTTTGTGTAAGCTGTGCCATTTTGAGGCTGCAAAAGTCCATTTTCTTCTACAAACTTTGCAAATTTTTCTCTATCTTCAGCAATATCAATGGTTTTTGCACTTGTGCCAATGATTTTTGCACCAATAGTTGTAAGCTTTTTTGCAAGTTTTAAAGGTGTCTGCCCACCAAAATGCACAATGATTCCATCAGGTTTTTCTCTCTCAATCACACTGCGTACATTCTCGAAAGTAATGGGTTCAAAGTATAACACATCACTCGTGTCATAATCTGTGCTAACCGTCTCTGGATTGCAGTTATACATAATGCTTGTGTAGCCCATATCACGTAGAGCAAAGCTTGCATGCACACAGCAATAATCAAACTCAATTCCTTGTCCAATGCGGTTTGGTCCTCCGCCTAAAATCATCACTTTTTTGCGTGAATTCTCTTGTGTTTGTGCATTTGTATTCTCTAATGTGCTAACAAATGGAATCGTGGAGTATAAATACGTTGTTTTTGTTGCAAATTCTGCTGCACAAGTATCCACTTCATTATAAGCAAGTTGCACACCTACTTTTTCTCGGAGCGCATAAATATCCTCTTCACGTAACTCTAATAATTCGTTTTTGTTAATCAAAAAGGCAAGCATTTTATCGCTAAAGCCATTTGCTTTTAATGTTCTTAAAAATTCTGCATCACTTAGCCTCTCAAAAGAAATTTCTTTCTCTAAAGCAATAATTTCCGCAATCTGTCCTAAAAAATATGCATCAATCTTGCACCATTTTTGCACTTCCTCTACACTCACGCCACAACGCAAAGCATCGGCTACATAAAGTAGTCTTTGCGCATTTGGACGACGCACTTCGTGCTGAATTTCACTTAAATCAGTGCTAACTGGATTAAATCCAAAGATTCCAGTTTCAAGGCTATTAAGTGCCTTTTGTAAAGATTCTTTAAAGGTTACACCAATTGCCATAACTTCGCCAATAGATTTCATAGAAGTTGTAAGTGTAGAATCTGCTTGTGGAAACTTCTCAAAAGTAAAGCGCGGAATCTTTGTAACAATATAATCAATACTAGGCTCAAAACTAGCAGGTGTCCCTGTAATGTCGTTTTTGATCTCATCTAAACTAAAACCCACCGCTAAAAGCGTGGCAACTTTAGCGATAGGATAGCCCGTTGCTTTAGAAGCAAGAGCAGAACTTCGTGAAACGCGTGGATTCATTTCAATAACCGTCATTCTCCCTGTGCTAGGATTTATCGCAAATTGCACATTTGAACCACCCGTATCCACTCCAATTTCTCGCAAAATAGCAAAAGAGGCATCACGCATTCTTTGGTATTCTTTATCTGTTAGTGTCAAAGCTGGTGCAATAGTGATGGAATCCCCCGTATGCACACCCATAGGATCAAGATTTTCAATACTGCACACGATGATACAATTATCCTCTTTATCGCGGATAACCTCCATTTCGTATTCTTTCCAACCAAGCAAAGATTCTTCAATTAAAATTTCATTAATAGGACTAACTTCTAAGCCGTTTTGAGCAAGCATCTTAAATTCATCAATATTATACGCAACACCACTTCCTCCTCCAGCTAACGTATAACTTGCGCGGATAATTAAGGGAAAGCCGATTTCTTTTGCCGCTTGAAGAGCTTCCTCAAGCGTGTAAGCATAACGTGACTTTGGCAAATCCATACCGATTTTTAACATTGCTTCTTTAAAAGCCTGTCTATCCTCACCTTTTTTAATTGCTTCAGGCTTTGCGCCAAGGAATTTCACTCCCTCAAGCATTCCTTTCTCAAATAGACTCATCGCAATATTTAGCGCCGTTTGTCCGCCCATTGTGGGCAAAATTGCATCAACTCTCTCTTTTTGTATAATATCTGCAATAATCTCTTCAGTAATAGGCTCAATATAAGTTCTATCGGCAAATTCTGGGTCTGTCATAATAGTTGCAGGATTAGAGTTAATTAAAACAACCTTGTAACCAAGCTCTTTTAAAGTCTTTGCAGCTTGTGTTCCAGAATAGTCAAACTCGCAAGCTTGCCCAATCACAATGGGACCAGAACCGATTAATAAGATTGTATGAATGTCATTTCGTTTTGGCATAGAGTCTCTCTAATTTGGGTTAAAAAATTTGGTAATTCTAGCGTTTTATGACTTAATCTTAATAGAAAATATTTATTTTTTCCAATTTTGCAAAAAGGATTCCATTTCATAAAGAGAAACCTTACAAAATGCACTCCTTGCAATACACAATAACTTACTTGCGGCTTCCTCTAAATTTTCATTAATAATAAGATAGTCGTAATTTGCTAAACTTCGCACCTCATCAAGCGCATTTTCTAAACGTTTTTGAATCACATTGTTCATATCGCTCCCACGCCCACCTAACCGCTCTTGTAAAATATTCCTATTTGGCGTTGTAATAAAAACACTTGTCGTATGGCGCGGAAAAGTTTGCTTGAGATTTGCCTGCCCTTGCACATCAATATCAAAAACAACAAGTTTATCTTCTTCTAGTGCATTAATTACTTGTGCCTTAGAAGTGCCATAATAATTATCATGCACCTTTGCCCACTCTAAAAACTCACCCTTATTAACCCCAGCTTCAAAATCCTCTTTGGAGATGAAATTATAATGCACACCATCAATCTCACCCTCACGCTTTTGACGCGTTGTAGAGGAAATAGAGAAGTAATGGTCAGGGAATTCTTGTGCAAGCCGTTTATACAACGAGCTTTTACCAGCACCACTAGGTCCAGATAAAATAAGAATTGCTCCTTTTAGTTTCATTATTTATCATCTTTTTTGGGAAACTGAATGTTAATATTAATCGTAGCACCACTTAAAAGCTCTTTTAAAGTTTGTGTTTGAAGGGTTTGAAGTGCGCCAATTAGCGATTCTAATGAATTTGCTTGAATACTGCTTGGAAGTTGCATTTCTTGAGCTGGTGTATCTTTTGTAACGATTGGTGTTGGGATTGGTTCTTTTTGAATCGGCTCACCTAGAGCCTCTCCCATCTCTTCAAGACTTAACGTATCAAAATCATCGCTTCCATTTGTTGAAGTTGTAGAATCTGTTTTTAATTCCACTTTTGGCTCTTCTAATTCTACTTCTGGATCTATTTCTAGCTCTGCTTTAGATTCTATTTGAGAATCCATTTTAGGTTCTATCTCTAAATCCGCCCCCAAATCTAAATTCTCGCCAAAATCCGTTGTAGAATCTGTTTCTAATCCCACATCTTTTGAGGTTTCAGATTCTCCATTTTGCATTTCTAAAATCGCTTCATCTGTTCCTTCATCTTGTGCTTCGTTTTCTAAAGTTTCATTTGTTGCCTCTATGTTAGATTCTATATTTTCCTCTTTGTTTGTATCCTCTAAGTTAAAGTTCTCTAAATCAAACTCTGCTAAATCATCATTTGCAACATCACTCTCTGCATTTGCTTTATTAGTGGAATCTTCTAGATTAGATTCCTTATTTAAATCCTCTAAATCAAGTTCAAAATCCGCATTTTCAGACTCTGCTGCTTCTGTGCTTTTGGATTCCTCACTTTTAAATTCCGCATTTTCCGAAGTTTCCTCACTTTGAGATTCTGCAACATTAGAATCTAAACTCGCAATATCATCTAAATTAAAATCAAAGTTATTTTCTGTATCCAAAGCGGAATCTGTGGAATCTGCTACATTATCAAACCCTTCCATTGCTTCTAGTGTAGCTTCTTGACTCTCCTCTTTTTGTTCGGCAGTTTCTAGCTCTTGCTCTACATTATCCGTCTTGCTAGATGCTAACTCTATGCCTTCTTCCTCCGTGCTATCTGTGATTCCTTCAAGTTCTTTATCCAAATCAAAGTCAAGTGAAGAATCCTCTGCAACAGCTTCCTTAGAATCATCCAGCAAATCCTTGATTGTATCTACATCATCTTTGTCTAGCACCTGCAAATCTTCACTCTTCCCCTCATCTCCTAGTGAATCTAGTGTATCTTCTGTTTTAGCAAATTTCGCATTGTCTTCAAGTCCTTCTAGCCCATCATCACCACCAAAATCAAGTTGCGTATCGCCATCATCGTCTAGCTTTTTATCCAAATTTAAATCCTCTAAATTAGAAAAATCTAACGCATCGTCTAAATTTAATTTACCTAAATCATCATTGCTCTCAAGCTCTAAAATATCACTCTCTACGCCCTTTTTAGAAGTGTCTTCCACGCTAATGCCTGAAATCTCGCTTAAAGTATTCACTAAATCTGTGGGTAAAAAAGGCTTTTGGATATAAGTATCAAAACCATCAATGCGTTCTGTTGCCTTAGAGTAGAATAGAATCATTTTTGCTGTTGTATGTTCCGCCTTATAAGACGTAAAACTCTCCACATCAAAACATTCATCATCTATTAATACAAGCTCTGCACTAATGCTAGTATCTATTTCTTGAGATTCCACCATTTCCACACTAAGCTTAGAAGCGCTTAAGGCTACGAGTTTATTAATAATCGGATTTTTGTTGATGAGATATAATTTCATAAATGCTCCATTTCTCTTGGCTTAATCAAAGAATTGCTACAATTTTAACAATTTGTATCTTAATTTTTGGAAGGATTTTAATGTTTAAAAAAGTTTTAACTCTCTTTTATTTAAGCGCATTGTGTTTTAGTAGTCTAGTTGCAAACGATTTGTATTTTATGCCAAAAGAACAGGACAAAGCACTAAATGCACTCTTGCACACAATCAAAAACACACAAAACACACTAGATATTGCCATTTATAGTTTTACAAATCGCGAGATTAGTAAAGCAATCCGAGATACCGCAAGAAAAGGCGTAAAAGTGCGCATTATCTATGACAAAAAAAGCAATAAAGACCCTAATAAATCCACCATTGGTTATCTCGCAAAGCTCAATAATATAAAAACTTGCCTTTTAGAGGGGGAGCGCTCAAGAAATGGCAAATACAATGGCTTAATGCACATTAAAATGGCAATTAGTGATAATAAGCGCCTCGTGCTAGGGTCGGCGAACTGGTCTAAAAGCGCGTTTGAGACAAATTATGAAACGCTTTTAATTTTAAAAGATACTAAACTCATAAAACAATCACACACCGCATTTGAAGAAATGTTTAGGAAGTGTGAAAAATATTAACACGTTTTAAAAGAGGTTTCCATTTTTAGCAAATTGCGACCTTAATGCAAAAGAGCTATTTTGCCTCATCTCCGCGGTTAAAATAGCACATTCTTGCATCTCTTTTTGTAATCTCAAATCCAAAGCGCAAATACAAATCAATTGCTTTTGTATTCGCATTAAATGCACACGCACGCAACTCCTTAACCTTCAGCACATTAAATGCGTAATCTAGAACTTTTTGCATCAGAATCTCTCCATAACCTTTTAAAAATGGGCTTTGGTAGATTCCAAACTCACAAGAAAATCCACGCACAATCTCAATAAAATCAATCACTCCAATTGGAATCGCATTTGCAAAAACCAAAAAATACTCTTTTGAAGTATCATGTTTTAGAGATTCCATGAAATTTAAATGCTCTGTTTTTGTAATGTTTTTTTGCTTCATAAAAGCTGCTACACTTGCATGATTACGCCACTCTAGCACAAGCGCACCCTCTTTAACGTTTAATTGTGCAAAGTTTTTAAGCTTCAATTGCATCCTTATAAAACCTTTACTAAATACGCCGAAACAACACTCATTCCACCACTTGCAACTAGAATTCCAATGCTAATTAGTAAGACTCCAGCACACCACTCAATAATTTTAAAATAGCGCTTGATTCCCTCCAAGAAACTAAACGCATAGCCAATAAGTAACGCACAGAGTAAAAAAGGAAGTGTTAATCCAAGTGTGTAAATTACAAGTAATGTGATTCCGCTTTGTTCATCTAAGCTAGCAAGCGCAATAATACTTGCCAAAATCGGACCTACGCAAGGCGTCCAACCAAGAGAGAAACTAACGCCAAGCAAAAAGGGCGTTAGAAAATCTCTTAAGACTCCAAAGTTTCCGCTAGTGCGCAATGTTTTTTGGTAATTCAAAAATGGAATCCTAATCACCCCAAGTGTATGCAACCCAAAGACAACCAACACTCCTCCAGCAAAATAACGCAAAACCGGACTTAATAAGATTCCACCATTTAAAATTCTAGCAGCCACTACACCAAGGAGAACAAACACAAGCCCAAGCCCAAATACAAAAAATAGTGCGCCTCTTAAAATTCTAAAACGCTTTTTTAAATCCAACACCCCAGTATTTTTTAATTCATCTAAAGAAATTTCAGAAATATAAGAAAAATATGCAGGAATAAGGGGAAGCACGCAAGGACTAATAAAAGTTAGAATCCCTGCAAGAAAACTTATCAAATGCGGGGCATTCTCAAAAATTCCAAGTAGTGATTCTTCCATGTGCTTATTATCCTAGCAGACTAGGCAACCAAAGTGAAATCTCTGGAATATATGTGATTAACCCAAGCCCAATTAATAATACACAAAGCCAAGGAATAATAGAGAGCGTAATATCTTTTAAACTAAGTCCTGTTAGTGAGCTAGCTACGAAGAGATTTAACCCAACAGGTGGCGTTAGCATTCCAAGCTCCATATTCACAATCATCACAATCCCAAAATGAATAGGGTCAATCCCAAGTTTCAAAGCAATTGGCAAAAGCAATGGTGTCATAATCATTACCACTGAGCTAGGCTCCATAAACTGCCCCATAATAAATAGCGCAATATTTACAAAAATTAGGAACATCCACCAACTCATCTGCATATTCACAAGATATTCCGCAATCGCATGTGGAATCCGCTCTCCGGTTAAAAAATGCGCAAACACGACTGCAAAACCGATGATAAAGAAAATCATTGCTGTTGTAATCGCCGCATCTAAAAATACCACATACAAATCTTTAAACTTGATATCCTTATACACAAAAAGCGACACAATAAAAGCATACACGGCACTAATCCCAGCAGCCTCTGTTGCAGTAAAAATCCCAGCATAGATTCCGCCAATGACCACAAAAACAATCAAAAGCGCCCAAAATGCTTCTTTAAACTTTAGCCACCTTGTCTTAAGACTTGCCGGCTTTGTTGCTTTAAATCCTAAACGTTTCGCTCCAAAATAGGCATAAAGCATCATCATGCCACCAACTAATAGCCCCGGAACAACCCCTGCAACAAAAAGTTTTTCAATAGAGACTTCCGCAGTTACTCCATAGACAATCATCACAACAGAAGGTGGAATCAAGATTCCAAGACTTCCTGCTGATGTGATTGCTCCTACAGAATAGCTCTTAGGATATCCTGCTTCTTTTAATGCTACAAACATCACTGAACCAATTGCAACAACCGTCGCTGGTGAGCTCCCACTTACTGCAGCAAAAATAATACACGCTAGGATAGCACTCATTGGCAAACCACCGGGCAAATGCCCAACAAGACTTTTTGCAAATTCTACAATTCTATTTGCCGAGCTTCCTTTACTCATTAAAGAACCTGCTAGAATAAACATTGGAATCGCCATCAATGCTGGTTTTAAGCCATTTAGCATAATCTCTGGCACAGCCATGACATCATAAGAGCTAAATAATAACATCGTCAAAACAGCGCTCACCCCTAGCGAAATCGCCACAGGAACGCCAAGTAACAATAATCCAAATAAAACAATTAACAAAAATGCAACACTCATAAAGTCCCCTAGTTTCCTAATCTTTCACCACAGAATCGTGAATCATCTCTTCTTCTGCGCTTTTTGCCACTTTATCCGCTGACATCAAAGAAACTTCATAAATCTTCTCCAAAGAGCGATAAGTTGCACCCAAAAATGCAATAGGCAAACACAAAAGAAACACCCACAAAGGAACATTATGTAGAGCTTCGCTCATATAACCAATTTCATAATTTAAATAGCAAACCATCAAGCTTGCATAAAACATAAAGCCTAAAAATACAGAATTTAAAACATGTGTTAGTAGCACACATGTTTTTGCAACAACTGGAGGAAATTTCTCAATTAACATTGTTACAGCAATATGCACTCCTTTTCTAAAGCCATAAGCTGCCCCAAAAAATGCCGACCACAAGAAACAATACCTTGCCACTTCCTCTGCCCAAGTAAGGGACCCAATTTCTGGATAAAATCCTGCAATGTAGCGCACACAAACATTAATTGCTGTAATTACGATTCCAGCTAACAGCCCAAATACAGCAACATTCTTATTGATTCCAACAATGACCTTATCCAACACTTGAAAAAAATTCACTAATGCCCCTTACTCGCATTTATTATTTTGTATTGATTGTTTTTTCAATCAACTCCTTACCAACTAAATCATAAAATTTAGGGTAAATTGCAATCATTGCATCTTGCCATTGCTGTTTTTGCGCAGCATCTAACTCATACACTTTTGTGCTTGTCTTATCATTTGCTTTTAAACGTTCAAGTAATACTTTTTCCTCTTTTGCGCTTTCCTCTCTTTCATAGATTGTTGCCTCACGCATTGCAATTGTAAATTTTTCTTGTAAATCTTGTGGCAGAGTATTCCAAAATTTTTCACTAGCAACAACCAAATAGCCTAAATATCCATGATTTGAGATTGTAATAGAACTTTGCACTTCATAAAACTTAGAGTTATAGAGATTTGAAAGTGGGTTTTCAGCAGCATCTACGACACCTGTTTGCAATGCAGAATACACTTCACCAAATGGTAAGACTTGCGGAATTGCTTTAATTGCTTTTGTTTGTTCTTCAAGCACTTTAGAACTCATAATACGCATTTTTTGCCCCTCTGCATCACTTGGTAGAACAATTGGTTTTTTATTTGTGCTAAATTGCTTAAACCCTGCATCCCAGTAATCTAGTGCAATGTAACCTTTAGAGCTAATCACATCTCTTAAGATTTTTCCTACTTCTCCATCCATTACATTATGTAAATGCTCCGTGTCACGAAACAAGAAAGGAACATCCCATAGATTAAACTCTTTTGCAAAAGGTGTAAATTTAGAAAAACTTGGTGCTGCAAGTTGCACATTATTGCGCTTTAATTCTTGAAAAACTTTGTCATCATCTACAAGTTGCGCAGAAGGAAAAACATGCACTTTAATTTGTCCATCTGTTAGCTCCTCCACCCTCTTTGCAAAGAAATTTGCTGCTTTGCCCTTTGGCGTATTCTCACTCACAACATGTGCGAATTTCACTTCATATACTTTTTTATTATCGCCTGATGCACCCGCTATTGTATCTTTCTCGCCACCACAACCAACTAGCGCAAACGTCGCTAACACTAAAGCTAAAACGATTTTCTTCATTATATTCTCCTTTGAAATAGACTCTAAAATTTAAGAGCAAAGTTCTCTTAAAAGCTATGATTCTTAATACTAAAATTACTTTTAGCAACAAAATGCAATTATTTGTAATTCTTAATTGCCTTATCTAAAATCTCTTTTGCCGCATTCAAATCTTTGTATTCCTTGACTTTCACCCATTTATTTGGCTCTAGCATTTTATAAGTTTCAAAGAAATTCTTGATTCTATCTAAAGTGATTTGCGGTAGATCCTCTAGGCTTTTGACCCTATCATATCTGGGGTCAATTTTTGAAAGCGGCACAGCAATAAGCTTTTCATCTAACCCACTCTCATCTTCCATAATCAAAACACCAATCAAACGCGCCTTAATAACGCTTCCAGCTTGCAGTGGATACTCATTAATCACAAGCACATCAGCAGGGTCCCCATCATCACTTAGTGTATTTGGCACAAAACCATAATTTGCTGGATAAAACATTGCACTATACATCACCCTATCTACGACAACTGCACCACTATCCTTATCAATTTCGTACTTAATATTTGAACCATACGGAATCTCAATGACTACATTTAATTTATTTGGATTGCTTCCTACTTCAATTTTACTTAAATCCATTGTTTGCTCCTTAATTTTTATTGTGATACATTAATATAATGTAATCTGCCACTTCAGCGCAAAGTTTCTACCATATTAGCACTGCTCTCCTTTAACATTTTGATTTAATAAAATCTTCCATTTCGCTTGTAATTTCTTCAATCGTGCGCTCACCATTGACTTTGCACAGAATTCCTTTTTTGCCATAAAATTCTTGGATTGCTTTTAAAGGCTCTTGAAACACACGCATACGATTATTAAAAACTTCTACATTGTCATCAGCTCCCCTAGCACGTCCTAAAACTCTATCACAAGCTGTTTTCTCGCTAACTTCTACTTCAATTACACTTGCAAGTGTAATGTCATTTTTATCTTGCAGAATCTTATCTAACTCTATCATTTGCTCCACACTGCGAGGATAACCATCAATTAATACTACATCTTTTGGCGCATTAGAAATTGCATCTACAATTGTTTTAACTACAATCTCTAAGGGCACAAGATTTCCTTTGCTTGTAAAACTATCAATAAGTTTCCCTAGCTCACTTCCGCTTGCTACTTCTGCACGTAAAAGTTCGCCTGTAGAATAATGCACCATAGATTCACCATTGTTTTTACTAATAATCTCTGCATCGGTTGTTTTTCCACTTCCAGGTGCGCCAATGACTAAAAATAACTTTTTCATCTCTTTCTCCTTACTTTTTGGTTTCTCTCACTCTAATATGCAATTCTCTTAATTGCTCTTCACTTGCGACACTTGGAGCCTCTGTTAAAGGACAAGTTGCTTTTTGTGTTTTAGGGAATGCGATAACATCACGGATAGAATGTGCTTTGCTTAGCAACATAATGATTCTATCTAAACCAAAGGCTAATCCTCCATGTGGTGGCGCTCCAAACTGCAATGCCTCAAGCAAGAAGCTAAACTTATCTTGCGCCTCTTCCTTAGAGATTCCAAGCAATTCAAACACGCGACTTTGAATCTCTTGCTTATGGATTCTAATACTACCTCCACCAATTTCAAATCCATTTAGCACCACATCATACGCCACAGAATTAATTTCTTCTAAATCCTTCACTTCTAAATTACTAGGCATTGTAAAAGGATGGTGGAGTGCTGAAATACTGCCATCATCATTGCGTTCAAACATCGGAAAATCCACAACCCATAAGAATTTATACGCGCTAGAATCAATCAACCCCATATCTTGTGCTATTTTTTGACGCAAACGTCCCATATAATCCCACACAACTTTTTTCTCTCCTGCTCCAAAGAAAATAATATCCCCGACGCTTGCACCCACACGCTCTAGCAAGATTTTTAGATTGGCTTCACTTATGAATTTTACAAGCGGACCTTTTATGCCTTCTTCTTTAATTTGAATATATGCTAAACCTTTTGCTCCAAATTTTCGCACAAACTCCTCTGCTTCACCTAAAGTTTTACGACTAAAGAATGTATCGCCACCTTTAACACAAAGAGCTTTAAAGCGATTCTTTTTAGAATCTTTTGCAAGGGATGCAAAAATTTCATTGCTTGAATCTACAAATAAATCTCCCACTTCAACAAGAGGCAAATCAAAGCGCAAATCAGGCTTATCACTTCCATAAGATTCCATAACTTCCTTATAAGAATAACGTTCAAAGGGCGTAGAAATTGTAATTCCACACGCATTAAAGATGGAGTGCAATACCTCTTCCGCTACCTCCATCACATCATCTTCGTTACAAAAACTCATCTCTAAGTCAATTTGTGTAAATTCTGGCTGACGATCTAGGCGCAAATCCTCATCTCTAAAGCATTTTGCAATTTGAAAATAGCGGTCAAACCCACTCACCATTAAGAGCTGCTTAAAGAGTTGCGGACTTTGAGGAAGTGCATAAAATTCTCCATGATGCACACGACTAGGCACTAGGTAATCCCTTGCACCCTCTGGTGTAGCCTTTGTCAAAATTGGCGTTTCCACTTCTAAGAATCCTAAATCACTTAGTGTATTGCGCGTTGCCTGCGCAACTTTGGAGCGCATAATAAAAATTTCTTGCAATCTAGGATTTCTTAAGTCCAAATAGCGATATTTTAAGCGCACATCCTCACCCACACTCTCATCACCCACAGCAATAGGAGGCGTTAGGCTCTTATTTTCAACCACTAAAGACTCCACAAGCACTTCAATTTTTCCTGTTTTGAGTTTAGGATTCTCTAACCCCTCGCCTCTTTTGCGCACTTTTCCTTTGACAATTAATACATATTCATCACGCACTTCACTTGCAATTTTATGCGCTTCTTGATAGTCTCTTGGGTCAAAGACAAGTTGGATTAAACCGCTACGATCTCGTAAGTCAATAAAAACAACTCCTCCATGGTCGCGATAAGTGTTACACCAGCCACACAACTGCACCACTTCCCCAATGTTTTGCTCACCTAAATCTGTGCAATAATGGCTTCGCATGCTCTTAACTCCTAAAATTTTTACTAAGCAAGATTCTAACAAAAAATAATAGAATAAAAAATTAAATCCAAAAGTTTGCAGTAATTTAAGCAACACTCTGCTAGAATGCACAACTTCAATTTAGCTTGAGGCTCAAGCAAACAGCTGCATTCTTAAAATCTTCTCCTTTGCACTAGCTGTCTTAATTTATCTAATTTATCTTAGGAGTTTATTATGAAATTGGCGACTTTGCCGATTCTAGCAGGAATTGCACTTGGAGTTCTAGCACCTATCTTAGTGCATCTTGGAAATCCGGGCAATATGGGCGTGTGTGCAGCATGCTTTACGCGTGATATTGCAGGTGCGCTAAACTTACATCAAGCAGGTATTGTGCAATACATTCGCCCAGAAGTGATCGGATTAGTTTTTGGAGCACTCATTGCAGCATTTATTTTTAGAGAATTTCGTCCGCGTGCAGGTTCTGCACCCATTGTGCGCTTTATGCTTGGAGTCTTTGCCATGATTGGCGCACTCGTGTTTTTGGGATGTCCTTGGAGAATGTGGCTACGCATAAGTGCTGGGGATTGGAGTGCTATTGCTGGTGTGTTTGGGTTAATATTTGGAATCTTAATTGGCATATTTTTTCTAAAACGTGGTTTCTCTCTTGGTCACAATCGTCCAGCAAGTAAAATCGTAGGATTCGTATTCCCTATCTTTGTGCTAGGACTTTTAGGATTCTTAATTTGGGGCTTACTTGATTCTAATACACCCATTAAATTTTCTCAAAAAGGACCGGGTTCTATGCACGCACCGCTTATTATTTCACTCATTGCAGGATTATTCTTAGGTGCGATTTTTCAAAAAAGCCGATTTTGTATGATTGCAGCGGTACGTGATGCCGTGCTTTTGCGTGATACACATATTTTACAAGGTGTGATTGCGCTCGTAATTGTGGCATTTATCACAAACCTCACATTAGGATTGTTCAATCCGGGCTTCACAGGACAGCCTATTGCACATAATGATATGCTTTGGAATTTTCTAGGAATGGCACTTGCTGGAATTGCTTTTACGCTTGCTGGAGGTTGTCCTGGTCGTCAGCTTATCTTAAGCGGTGAGGGCGATGGTGATGCAGGAGTGTTTATTATGGGGTTGCTTGTAGGTGCTGCCTTTGCACACAACTTCGCCCTTGCAAGCTCTCCAGCAGGAATTGGAGCGAATGCACCAATTGCTGTAATTATTGGATTTATTTTCTGTTTGCTTGTTGCGACATTTGCGAAAGAAAAACACTAAGGAGAAATTATGGCAGAACTTGATGTGCGTGGGCTTAGCTGTCCAGAACCTATGTTAAACTTAAAACCTTTATTAGAAAGGGGCGAAAGCGCAATTAAAGTATTATGCAGTTGTGGTGCAAGTAGCGATAATATCCGTCGTCTAGCGACACAATACGGATATATTGTGGAATCTCAAACCAAAAATGGTGAGGATTTAGAATTTATTTTGAAAAAATAGACATTTAGGATTCTATCTTTTGGAATCCCAAAATAAAGAGAGGCAATGCAAACACAAGATTTTCAAAAATACATTTATTTAGACAATGCTGCGACTACTTTTCCAAAAGCACCAGGCGTCAAAGAAGCCGTAAATGTTTTTTTGAAAAATATTGGAGCAATCCCCGGACGAAGCGGACATGCGCTATCTATTCAATCAGGCAGAATCTTATTTCAAACACGACGTCTTTTAGCAGATTTACTAGGCTTAAAAGACTGCAAACGTGTTTTATTCACGCTCAATGCAACAATGGCGATAAATACCTTATTGCAAGGTTTTTTAAAACCCAATGATATTGTTGTTACTACACAAATGGAGCATAACGCCATTAAACGCCCTTTAAATGCGCTTAAAGAGACTTTAAATATTGAAGTGCGTGAGATTCCTTGCAATAGCGAACATGTGGTGGATTTAAAAAGCGCAAAAGAACTCTTAAAGGGAGCAAAACTCCTCGCTTGCACACACATTAATAATGTTAGTGGCGCAATAACACCCATTGAAGAGCTTGCAAAAATCGCACACGCAAATGGTGGTAAAATCTTGCTTGATGGTGCGCAAAGTGTTGGTTGTGTGCCTATGCAAGAGATTATGCAACAAGTGGATTTTCTAGCTCTTAGTGCGCACAAAGGGCTTTTATCTCCTATGGGAGTTGGTGCGCTCTTAATGAGCGATTCTTTTGATTTTAACACACTCTCTCCGCTTGTATTTGGCGGAACAGGAAGTGCAAGCGAAGAGGAGATTCAGCCATATTTTTTACCCGATAAGTTTGAGGGTGGGACACCAAATATGCATGGAATTTCTGGATTAAAAGTGGGGCTAGAGTGGATTATACAAAAAGGAGTGGAAAATATCCACGCTTATGAGTTGCATTTACGCAATATGCTAATTCAAGGTTTAAATAATGCAAAAAACATTAAAATTTATCACACAAAAGGCGATAGTAGCGGCATCTTATCTCTTACAATCTTAAATTGCGCATTATCCGAAGCTGGAATGCGTCTAAGCAATGAATATGGAATCTATGTGCGTGTGGGACTACACTGCTCACCTTCTAGCCATAAAACTCTTGGCAGTTTTACAAGTGGTGGCACAATCCGCTTAAGTCCGGGGATTTTCAATACGGAATCTGAAATTGAAACTACCATTTGGGCATTGCGTCATATTGCAAAAAACTAGAATTTAGGAAAAATAGAATGGGACAACAACACATTGAGGGCTATGTTCTAGTATATACCACTTCCAGTGCATTTGAGAGTGAAAATATCTTGCAAAATCTTGGGATTAATATCAAACTTGTTCCAACTCCTAGAGAGTTTTCAAGTGATTGTGGAATCGCAGTTTGGTTTATGTGTGAGGATTTAGAAAGCATTAAACATGCCTTAAATTCTGCGAAGATTGAATACGAAATCCAATGCGTAAAAAAATAGGATTGCTAAATTTTATCTTTTAAGAGGTTTGCTGACTTATATTTTCAAATCCTACATTTTGCACTACTTTTTTATTTTCTAATTACATAGGACTCCACAAGAATACTTAAAATTTAAGCAGTAGAAATACATACGAAACTTCTAAAAAACACAAAAGCCTTTACATATGGAGGCAACTTTCCAGAATAACACTGCATTTAATTCTAGTTGCACATAAAATTTGCTTTGCAAAAATACAACCCACAAATTACTAGGATTGCCAATCTTAGATTTTATATCGCAATGCTTAAGGGATTTTAAAAACTGAAAGTGGCTCCGGATGTAGGATTCGAACCTACGACCAAGCGGTTAACAGCCGCCTACTCTACCGCTGAGCTAATCCGGAATAATTTGAAGCTCTTTTGGAGAGGGGATTATATAACAATCAGTATTCTATGTCAAGAGATTTAACTCTATTATGCGAATATTTAGGAGTTTTAAACTTTAAAATACTACAATTCCAATTTTAATCCACATTGTAAGGTTATGTATGGGACGAGCATTTGAATACCGCAGAGCAAGCAAAGAAAAACGATGGGATAAGATGTCCAAACTTTTCCCAAAACTAGGCAAAGCAATTAGCATTGCTGTCAAAGAAGGAGGCAGTGGGGATCCTGATATGAACTCAAAGCTAAGAACTGCAATCCTTGCTGCAAAAGCGCAAAATATGCCAAAAGACAATATTGAAGCAGCAATTAAAAGGGCATTAGGCAAAGATGGAATCCAAATTACAGAGGTCAATTATGAAATTAAAGCACCGCATGGAGCGCTGTTTTTTGTAGAATGTGCTACGGATAACACCACAAGAACAGTTGCAAACCTAAAAAGCTATGCAAACAAACTTGGCGGACAAATGCTAACTAATAATTCCTTAGAGTTTATGTTCTCGCGCAAAGCACATTTTGAAATTAGTAAAAACGGAATCACAGATTTAGAAGAATTAGAGCTCAATCTCATTGATGCAGGATTGGATTCTATGGAAGTAGAAGAAGATATTATCCATATTTATGGGGATTACACAAGCTTTGGCACTCTAGCAAATGCACTTGAAAAAATGCAAACAGAAGTCAAAAAGGCAGCCCTAGAACGTATAGCAACAAACCCTGTGGAATTTAGTGAAGAGCAACTTGTAGATATTGAAAAACTCCTTGATAAAATTGAGGAAGATGACGATGTGCAGGCAGTTTTCACAAACATTATGTAGCCATCACAAATCTAATACCTTGCTATCTTTTAAGCAAATTTATCACACAATAGTGAATTGAAATTCAAAATTAAGGAAGTATTATGCTAGAAAAATTAACAAAGGATTCTTATCAAAATGCAATAAAAGAAGGTGTATGCATGGTTGTAGTGGGTGCGCCTTGGTGTCCAGATTGTCGCAAAATCGAACCTATTATGGGAATGCTTACACAAGAATATGGCGAGAGAATGAAATTTTTTGCAGTAATGGCAGATGAAGAAGAGGCATTAAAGGAAGAATTAAGTGTGCGCAGAATCCCGACGTTGATTTTTTACAAAAATGGCGTAGAAGCAGGTGAGCGCTTAGTTGAACCAAACTCTAAACCACTCATTGAAAACGCAATTAAAATGGCTCTAGAAGTTTAAGACTTCTAGTTGCTTTATTACTCATTTTACAAACACACCAATTTAAAATTACTTTTTAACGATAATAACAAAAAGATAAGCTAACGAATTTTCATACATTTATTGCAAAAGAAAGTTTGACTCCAAGCTCCTAAAAACAAAGAATCTATTTTGATTTTCTAGTAGATTAGAGTTTGTGATAATCTTAGGAAGCTCAAAACAAATGGCAAACTATTCCAACTATCACCCAAATAATGAGATTCCATTTAGAAACATTTAATAAACAAGAAATAGCTAAAAACCATGCTGATATTTGTTATACGCTACAATTAACACCAAATAGCGCACACCCTTTCCTAGTGCAATAAAAATACAACTCTTAAGAATAGAATAACGATACACACCAAGCCCAAGCACAAACACATCACCAACAACAGGCAAAAAACTAAAAAATGCGTAGAGAAATCCTCTTTTTTGGATTCCATCTGCATAGCGGTGAATTTTTGCGTGCACTCCCTTAAAGTGCTTTAAAAAATAAGAATCTCCAATATATCCGATTCCATAAGTTACCAACGCGCCTAGTGTGTTTCCAAACGTTGCGACAATCCACACTAAAACCCAAGCATAATCCAAAACCAAAAATCCAACTACAAAAGCTTCAGAACCTAAAGGGTAGAGACTACTTGCTAAAAAACAGACTAAAAATAACCCAAATAGCCCTAAAGATTCCAACGTATTCACGGACTAAATCAAACTCACCATTGTAAGCAAGATTCCAAGTGGTGCAATATAGCGGATTACCTTATACCAGCCCTCAAAATAAATCCCTTTTAAGTATCCCTCACCCATCGCATACACACGCTCTTTTGGCAGAATCCAACCCATATAAATACACATAAATACCCCTGCAAATGGAAGCATGAAAGAACTTGTAATATAGACAAACCAATCAAAAAGATTCTTTCCAAAAAATGTCAAATCCTCTGAAAACACCGCCGTATTACTAAGTAATACAACCACACCCAATAAATACGCACAAAGCACACTAATGAAATTTGCATTACGACGTTTCATTCCATAACGTTCAATAAGATAGCTATTTAATGGCTCTAGCATAGAAACAGCCGAAGTAATTCCTGCAAAAATAAGTGCGACAAAGAACAAAAATGCAATCACTTGCCCACTTACTCCCATATTTGCAAAAATTAGTGGCAAAGACACAAATACAAGCCCAACTCCCTCTGTTGGCTCTGCACCATAACTAAAAATGAAAGTAAAAATTACAAGCCCAGCAATGAGACAGAAAAAGAAATTAAGCAGCGCGACCATAACTGCAAAGCGCACAAAATTGCCATGTTTTGGCATAGAATTTGAATAAGTCAAAATCACACCAACCCCCAAAGATAGCGAAAAAAAAGCTTGTCCAATAGCCTTTATTACAACTTCTGAAGTGATTTTGCTAAAATCTGGTTGGAATAGAAATTTAAAGGAATCCCAAAATGCATCTTGTAACGTTGAATACACTAAGAGCCCTAAGAAAATAAACAACAGCATTGGCATTAAAATTAAATTTAGTTTCTCAATCCCAGCTTTTACGCCACGATTTAAAATATATGCACAAATTGCCACAATCACAAAAAGCCACAACATTTGCCAAAGAATCTGACTAGAAGCAAAATTTCCCCATAAGTTTTTTGCGCCCTCTAATGTCGTTGGCATTCCAAAAATGCTTAAAAACATATAATGCACAAGCCAACCTAATACCACCGTATAAAAGGAGAAAATCAACACGCCAGAAATCACCATAAATCCGCCATATTTTAGGAATCCTAAATGTTTTGGAGCAAAGCTTTCAAAGGTGCTAACTGCATTTTGTCCGCTTGCCCTACCAAAAAGCATTTCTATAATAAACACACTCACTCCAAAAACTAAAAACGCCACCACGAAAACCAACACAAATGCAAAGCCGCCATTTTGCCCGACCAAATAAGGAAAACTCCAAATTCCTCCAAGCCCAATCGCACTCCCAGCGGTTGATAATACAAACCCAGCTTTAGAAAATCTCGTCATAATATAGCCTTTAAAAATAAGCTTAAGATTATACAAGATTTTATGAGGTTTTTGTTTTAAACAACAATAAACACTGCAATAAGTTTTACCAACACAATGAAGAAAAATCTTAAAAAATAAAAATAATTTAGTGGCAACTTTAAAAACGTCTATCATCTCCAAAAAAATAACCACCTAAGAAGCAATCACTTTAAAAAGCCCTTACACACTCCTAATAAAAAGAAAACTAAAAAGAATACCCCACAGAATCAACCAACTTGAAACCATAAGAGTTTAGAAATTCCACACTCAATAAAAAATTTTATGCTTCCTTGTGTGATTAATGCTAATTAAGTTTTAATTAAAACATTAAATATGGAATCCCATTTCACGCGCTCCATCAAAATTAGACTTTAATTCACGCTTGATTTCCTCTAAAAAACTTTGTGTGCTAAACTCTGGATTTTTGGCACTTGCAATATTATAAGCAGTGTTTTTAACAACAAGAGCAATTTGTCCTCCACTTAGATTAAATTCCGCAAGTTTTTTTATATTAAAATCCTTCTGAAATGGTGCATTTTTGGGCAGTAGCTTCTCCCACAAGCGCACACGCTCCTCAAAATTTGGACGCTTAAACTCAATCTTATAATTAAATCGCCTAGAAAAAGCGGTATCAAGCGTCTCAAGCAAGTTTGTTGTGGCAATTAAGATCCCATCAAATTTTTCAATCTGCTCTAAAAAAATATTTTGCATTTGATTGTGCATTTTATCTGCTCCGCTACCACTTGTCGTGCGTGTGCTTAAGAATTGGTCTGCTTCATCTAAAAGCAAAATCGGATTTTGCTTTGAGCTTACGCACAGCTCCTTATAAGATTCAAAAATCTTGCGCACATTTTTCTCACTCTCACCTACATACATAGAAAGAATTTTAGAACAATCAAAACTAAGAACAGGCTTTTTAAGAGACTTTGCAAGCGCAAGTGCAGTCATTGTCTTACCCGTGCCAGCAGCACCATAAAAGATAATCTTTGCGTCGATTCCACGCTTTTTATCCTTAATCCCCCAATCTTTTAAACGTTGCAGAACTTTAGAATCCATTTGTTTTAATAACACTTCAAGCGTTTCTTTTGTGCTAGTATTTAGCACCACATCATTTAGGGTTACCTTTGGGCGTAAAAATTCAAAAATCTCTTGCTCCTGCACAAGTGATTCTAAGCTAATACGTTCTTTTTTGCTTTGCGCTTGTGGATGCGTGATTTTCTTTAAAATTACATCAGGGACAAAAAATGTGCGACTCACACCGCCAAAAGGATTTAAAATCTCATCATAATCTACAAGCCCCTTTTCTACCAAACGACTGCGATCATCAAGCAAGGAGCGATTTTTCATTCTCTCATAATCATTCATGCTCACCAGATTAATAAGAGTGCTAAGCTCCCTACCCTCACTCTCTTTTCCTAAATACTCCTCCCTAACAAGTGCTAAAAAAATAATCTTTTCTTGCGCATTTAAATTAAACTCTTTAAACATACTCTCTAAACTTGGCTTCTCTTTTGTCAGCTCCAAACGCTCTTGAATGCGTTCTTGTAAAAGCTTATATTTTTGCATTCCTTTTTTCAAAAGTGGCGATGCATGGCTGTCTTTTTTATGCGGACTTAAGCTATGCAGTAGCTCAATACAAGCAAACTGATCTTTTAAATACTCTAAATGGTCATTATAAGGTGCAATTTTTGGAAGCTTAGGATTGATTCCACCCTCTTCAAGTAGCTTTAAAAAGCTCGTACTCAACGAAATAGTCATATTTAGCAACTCTAAGAGCAATTCTTCTTGACTTATGGTTTTTAAAAAAATATGTTGTGCAATCCAACCCGTATCTAGTAAGTTTTTAAAATAGGGTAAATATTGCAAAATTTCTACTTCATTTTTTGGAGAAAAAAGCGCATTAATCACATCTAAACAGGCAATTTCGTGCTCACCCTTTAAAAACTCCCTGCACAAATAGCGTAAAATCAATGCTTCTTCTTTGCTGCATTTCAAAAAAGGGTAGATTTTTGCCTTATTAATATTCCCTACTTGTAGAAAATCAATCAAATACTGCACGCTTGAGCCCCTTCATCATCGTAAGGATCAAGGTGAGTGATTACTATCCAATTGCCTTGTAGATTTTGAATTTTACATTCAATGGAATCTGCCACAGCATGCGCCTCCCTTAGTAAAATTTCAGGATTAAAAACCAAATGCACCTCTACAAAATACACATCTCCGCTTTGACGCGTTTTTAAATCATGGTAACTTTTCACCTCCTTTGCAGAATCCAAAATCGCTTTTATCGCATTTTGTTTATCATTATCTAACGCTCTATCAAGCAAAACTAGCACACCCTCCTTTAAGAGTCCAAAAGCAGAATACCCTACATACAGCCCAATTGCAATTCCAAATAGTGCATCAATAATGTTAAACCCTGTTAGTTTTACAAGCACTAATGCTCCAAGCACAGCTACATTACTCAAAATATCTGTTTTATAATGCAATGCATCGGCTTTTATCACAAGATTATTGCTAACTTTTGCCACATAACTAAGATATAGCACAAGCGCAGTAGTCAGCACAAGGGAGAAAATCATCACATATAAGGACAAATCAATACGCGCTAATTCACTTCCTAGCAAGATTTTCTTAAGCGATTGATACAAAATAAAGATTCCAGAGACCAAAATCACGCTACCTTCAATCACTGCAGCAAGAGATTCTATCTTTCCGCGCCCATAATTAAATTTCAAATCCGCTGGCTTTTCTGCTTTTGTAATCGCATACAGATTAAATACTGAAGCAGATAAATCAAGCAATGAATCAATTGCACTAGCTAAAATTGCCACAGAACCACTTAAGATTCCAGCAATAAATTTAACCACAATCAACACACTTGCAACAAGACTAGAAACCACTGTTGCCTTGCGCTGGATACTCATTTTTGGTTTTTGAATCTCCGGATTTATCAAACAATTATGCGGTAAATTCCCACTCATTATCACACCTTAATGCACTAAACTGGAGGCAGTAAATATAGCGGTTTTAGATTTGTATCAAAAATGCTTGTATCTAGCACTTTTGGCAAGACAAAAGGTGTAATGTGCGGAATCGTAGTGAAATTTTTAACTCTGATTCCAAAACCACTAGTTTGCACACTTTTTTCTGCATTCTCGCAAACAAAATAGCAATTTCCATAGGCTTTAATTGGAGAGCTTGCATTAAAGTGAAATGCATGTGTGGCAAAAAGTTTGATTCCCTTTGCAATTTCTAGTGTTTTAGCAAAGAGGTAGAGCAATTTTAACGCCATAAAACTCCCAGGTCCGCGCACAAAATACAATGTATCAAACTCCACACCATGTTTTTCTAACTCCACAAATAAAGGCACCAAAGCATCACTTATAGGAGAAGTGAGCGCAAACTCTTTACAAAGCGTAAGATCTGCATTATATACACCCACCAAAATAGGCTCTCTAGCAACATTTGGGAGAATCAAAACTTTATACATTTTGCAAAGCGTATTCATAAACTTTTTGAGATTCTTCACTCTCTAAAATTTCATAAGCATTACTATTCTCAAAAAGCTTTTTAGTTAATAAATGATTAAGCTTGTGGCTTCCTGCATAAGAAACATACGCCCCAAGAAGAGGAATCCCAAGAAGAGCCATATCACCAATGGCATCCAAAATCTTGTGACGAACAAATTCCTCTTTATAACGCAAACCATCTTTATTTAAAATGCTTGATTCATCAAGAACAATTGCATTTTCTAAAGACCCGCCAAGTGCAAGCCCAATAGAGCGCAAATACTGCACTTCACCTAGAAATCCAAAAGTCCTAGCACGTGCAATTTCCTCTTTGTAATTTTTAGTGGAGAAATTAAACTTATATTGCTGCATACCAATAGCAGGGTGTGAAAAATGGATAGAGAAATCAAACACACAACTCTCATTTGGCTCAAAACGCACGAATTTATCGCCATCTTTAACCTCAATAGGAGCTTTAATTTTTAGAATCTTTTTTGTTGCCTCTTGCTTGATGATTCCAGCTTCTTCAAGGAGCATACAATATCCAATGCTACTGCCATCCATTATTGGCACTTCTTCATTATCCAACGTGATTTTTAGATTGTCAATCCCATAAGCATGAATTGCAGAGAGTAAATGCTCTATGGTAGAAACTTTATGTCCATCTTTTGCAATCACCGTTGCCATTGTCGTATCTACAACACTTTCAGGCTTTAGCGGAATACTAGCCCCCACATCATTGCGATAAAAATAGATTCCACAATTTGCATCCAGTGGCTCAAGCACCATTTTCACCGGCACACCCTTGTGCAATCCAATTCCGACTAATTCTACTTTTTTTGCTATGGTTTGTTGCTTCATTGCAATTCCTCCACCATAATGGAATCATTTTTTTTATAAATTTTATTGCGCGGATATTTTAACAACTCTTTATCTACAATCTCTCCATCAAACAGCACATTGCCCTCACTCACTTCACCTAAAATCATGTAATCTCCATCACAAAACACATTTCCGCTAATTGTGCCAAAAATCTGCACATTTCCGCTACTTTGAACATGCGCACCATTATTGATTCTACCAAAAATTGTCAAATCACCCTTTGTGATAATCTCCTCTCCGCTGCGAATTGTGCGATGAAAAACTAGTGTAACCGCACTTTGTTTGGATTCTGTATCTTTAGATTCCATATTTTGAGTCTTTTCATTTTTGGATTCTTTTATATTTTCGCTTTCTCTTTCTTTTTGGATTTGTCTCGTATCTAGTCTTAGGCTCTCTACGCTACCTGATTGCACAAAGTTTAACTGCTTGCTTTGTAGATACTCTAAAAGTGAAGCATAATTGTCATTTAAGGGATAAGCAAAAATCAGCAAAAGACTCTGCAAAAAACCCAAATTTTTGTCAATATAAGCAATGGTTTCTTGCTCTTCACCCTCTACAAAAATAAATGCACGAAAATTCTTCTGCCTTGTTTTTATCATTTTAGAGCCTTAGATTTGGTTAATAATCGCTTTTGCCTCATTAATCACATCAGTAATGTTAAGCTTAATCCATTTTGCATCCATCCACTCCGCATTCCACACTTCATAGCCTTGCACTAGTACGCTAAAATGCAAATGGTCTCCAAGTGCAAGCCCAGTGTTTCCGGTGTTTGCAATCTTCATATCAGATTCCAACACATCGCCTACATTGACATCAGAAGTTGTTAAATGCGCATACAAAGTGGATAACCCAAGTCCATGATACACCACAATACTATTTCCATCAATCCCCACAAACTCATTAAGCGTTACAATACCCGGATTATTTAATATCACAGGTGCTTGCTTGATGCTTGCTAAATCCAATCCCATATGATGCGATTCGCTAACAATTTCACTCTGATAAGTAAAACGACGATAATCCCCAAAGCTTGCCATTACAGCACCACCTCTTAACGGAGCAAAAGGTTTAATATGAAAATTCTCCACAAGTGATTCTGTATCAAATTCTGAGGCAGCTTTGAAAACCCTATCAAAACTTTGCTGACGCACACCCTCATTAATATAGCGAAAAATCTCAACTTTACTTTCAAACTCATCTAAACTTTTCTCGCCAATCTCCTCTACAAGAGTTGAAATTTTGCCATCAATAAAAGAATCTGTTAGTGGAATCGTAGAATCTTTATAACGTTTCTTTTGTTGAAAATAACCAATAGGTGCTATACTCACATTGCCTGCACTATCTTCAGCAATGATTTTTGGAGTGAAATTATCATGCATCTTTGACCACGCAATCAATGCAATATAAAATCCTTCTTTATAGAAAGGTTGCGCTTTAAATTCCAAATTTCCATTTGTAATCGTAAGATTCTCCAAATTCTCATCTATTGCGCGAAAAATCACAAGTGCGCTTCCGCCTTGCGTGATTTTATAAGAATTTGAAACCACAGCAAGTTGTGGCTTTTTAGAATCAATTGCAATATTAAATTGCTGTGTTGTTGTGTTGCCTTTAAAAAGATTCCATTTGCTTGTATCAGTAACGCTTACTTCAAGCGTAATAAATTTTGCATTATCTTTCACTCCTGTTGGCTTTTGAATCCCAATACAAAAACTCTTTGTAGGGGTTGGTGTGATAATGTTTTGAGTTAGTGGAGAAAGATTTGCATTTTTTGCTACGCACATTGTATCTTGTGCATTGATTTGTTGCACATCAAGTGGAATCCTTTGTCCATTCTCAATAAGTGCAACACTATAACTTTTAATAGCAACATTATCACTAATCTCAATAGGAAAAGAATCTTTAAGATTCCATACTGCTTTATCTCTAATTGTAATCTTTGGTGCTTCTTTTTCAAAGGAATCTAAGCTTAAAACCAAAATCCCTCCGCCAATTAGCACAAAAATGAAAACTAAACCTAGAATCTTTACAAAACCACTTTTCATATTTGGATTACACATTACTTCCCTTTTTCTTTATAAATAATGCAAAATTTTCCGCGATTCTAGCCAAAAAGTGCTTATTTAGAAGTAAAAATTAAAGCTTAATAGCTTTTCTCTATAATATTCGTATTGCTGTCTTCTAGCTTTTATTTCTGCGGGGATTCCTTTGCTTAAGTCATTAACCAAGCAATCAAATTTATCCAAGATTGCAACAATTGCATTTTGCACTTCTAGGGGAGGGAGGGGAATGGGGAAGTTTTTAAACTTACTCATATCTACTGAAGCAAAGCCAGAGACATTAATATTTTCCTTACACCATTGCCCTAAAATAAAGCCATAATAAAACATAAATTTCATATTGACAGAATCCAACAATTCACTTTTTAGACTTAAACAAGTGAATTGTTGATTACTTAAGTAATCAACGATTATAAGAGCGTGTTCGCCTATGGTTGCAGTGGTGGCAATAATTAAAGAATTTGCAGGAAAAAGTTTGCCTCCCTTTACCGCTTCTTGTGTGATGTGCTGGATAGAATCTTTTAAGATTCTACCATTTGTGCGTATGTCTTCCATTCTAAACCAAGGAATACTACCTCCCTCCCAATATTCTTTTTTTGCTTTTGATGGAGTATAACCATTTTTGATGTGGAATACCTCCCCCAAAGGCTTATACTCTAAAGTGTAGTTTAGGAATTGTGTGTTTTTGTTAGGATAGATAGAATGCGTTTGTTGGGTTGTTAAAGCAGAATAGTTGGGGGGGGGGGCAGAATTAAAAGA
>NZ_JAIGYQ010000011.1 GCF_019711685.1 Helicobacter turcicus | reverse complement strand
TGTGCCTAGAATAAAAAGAGAATGGAGAGAAAAACAAAAGGAGAAAAAATGAAAAATTCTCAATTTGAACTTCAAAAGGCTTTGGAGGCTTGGGATTTCAAAAAAGCTTTTGAATGTATAGAAAAACTTAAAGTAAAAAAAAATTATGAAGAGCTTTTAAAAACTTCTAAGAGAGATTTGAGTGAATTTTTACGCGGTAAAACAATTGTTTTTGAAAATTTGCAAAAACTAGAAAAAACTTCTTTACATTGTGCTTTAGCAAGGATTGTTGATGAGTTAGCGGAGTCTAAAGTTGCACCAAATGGTAGTGATATTATAAGGCTTTCTCATCTGCTTTACTCACAAAATTCTAAAGGTGCTAATGCTTATTTTTCTAAGTTAATTTATGGTTTAGAGACAAAAAACTATAGAATCGCAATTTTAGTTTGTGGGGCTTTAAGAGGGGATTATAAAAAAGCTTTTTTAGATCTGCATAAAGAGGCTAAAGCTTTAAATGCTGATATTTTTGTGTTTTCTTGGGATAAAGCTTGTGAGTGGATAGGAGCAAGTGGCAATGGAGTAGGATTTTTAAGAGGGTTTTTTGATGAAAAGATTCTTAAAAATGCTCCAGAAATTGTCATAAGTAGCAATGAGGAATTTAGTAAAAAATTTCCCCGCACTTTTAGCAAGGTTTCTAAAGAAAAACTTCGCAAAGTTGATACTAAGTTTTTTAAAGGACTGCCTTCTATAAAGGCGTTTAAGTTTGAAAGCTTACAAGATTTACAAAACAAAGAAGAGTTGAGCAATACGATAAAAATGTTTTATGGGTATGCAAAAGTTTTAGAACTTTTAGAAAATTATGAAAAAGAAAACGAAATAAAATATGATTTTTTGATTCGTATCCGCCCTGATATGCGTTATGAGTTTCCAAAACGTGAAAAAATTCTCACCCTAAAACAAAAAGAAGTCGCTTGTAATTTGTATACTTGGGGGCTTAATGATATGATAGAAATCGGACATAGCAAAGATTTAAAAGCTTATCTTAATACCTTAAATTTAGCTAAAATAAGGACAGATTTACCCTATTTTAGAGAATATCCTAAGGCGATTTTAAACACTCCAAACACGCCATTTTTATCACATGGGTATTTGTTTTTTTATTTTATTTCTTTAGGTCTTATTCCTGTGAATTTAGGAGCAAAATTCCAAAGAAACAAGACATTGTATGAAAATTTTACTCTTGTTAATTGCCTAAAAGAGCTTAAAAAAGATTTGAAATTGCTTAAACACAAGGGGCTTAGTCAAAGTCAAAGCGATGAAATCACGGCTTTTTTTGAACTTATTACACTTTTTAAACAAGCAATGTTTATAAAAGCGAGTTTTAGAGTGCAAAATTTTCTTTCTTACAAGCTTGGTTCAGCTATGGTCCAAAGCACAATTTTTGAAAAACTCATTTTGCCCTGCATTTTTTTAAAAATTTATTTTGCCCACAGAATTTGTGCATACAAATATAAACAAATCCTTCAAAAAAACCCACATTTAAAACTTCCTCCTTTAGAATCTTATTCTGATTATAAAGAAGCTTTAAGATTTAAAGAACATTTAAGCTATAAACTTGGCAATGCTTTTTTAAAAGCATATAAGAATGTGTGGGGGGGGGGCATAATAAAATACATCTTTATAGATGTGCCTAGAATAAAAAGAGAATGGAGAGAAAAACAAAAGGAGAAAATGCCTAAAAGCACTTCATTCATGTCTTAGAGCATCAATAGGATTTAGCCTAGAAGCGCGACGAGCTGGAATATAGCCAAATAAGATTCCCATACAAGCAGAGAATAAAAAAGCAATAAAAGCAATTCCATAGTCAAACACAAAGGGCAAATCTAGCATATAGCAAATCCCAAGAGAGCCAAAAAAGGCTAGGATAATTCCTAAAATTCCGCCGAGTGCGCTAAGGGTTAGTGCTTCAATTAAAAATTGCAAAAGCACTTCGCTTTGTAGTGCGCCAATAGCAATGCGTGTGCCAATCTCTTTGGTGCGCTCTGTAACAGAAACTAGCATAATATTCATAATTCCGATTCCGCCTACAATTAGACTAACTCCAGCAATCGCACTTAGAAATAGCGTAAGCGTAGAGGTTGTGTTTTGCATAATGTTAATGATTTGTTTGGTGTCCATTATCTCAAAATCATCTTTTTGTCCGCTACGAATATTGCGGATTTGACGCAGTGTGTTAGCAATTTGCGCGGTGGCTTGTGTGGAATCTACACTATCTTTTAGAGAAACCATAAGACGTGAGATATTATGCAATGAGTTAGATTTAGAAATGCTACGTTGATAAGTCTTTAAAGGGAGTAAAATCACATCATCTTGGTCATTTCCCATAGCTCCTTGTCCCTTTTCTTCTAGGATTCCAATACACTCGCATGTAATATTATTTAAGCGGATTCTAGAACCAAGCGGGTTTGTGGAAGTTTTATCAAAAAGATTTTTTTGCACGCTTTTGCCAATAATGCAAACATTGCTTCCTGAGCGATAATCCTGTGCGCTAAAGCCATTACCTTCTGTGATTGTCCAATTTGTCGCTAGAAAATATGCAGAATCTACACCCTGAATTTGTGTTTGGGCATTTTCTTTTTGAAATTGCACAAGGGCAGAAGTGGAGGAGAGCGGTGCAATGGCGCGTGTGAGATGTGAAACTTGTAAATTTAGAGTTTTAATATCTTCTAGGCTAAATTGCTTTCTGCCACCTCCGCCGATATTTTGTGTGCGCGCTGGAAACACTAGCAAGATATTGCTCCCAAGGCTACTAATGCGTTCGGTAACAACTTGTGTAGTGCCATTACCAAGTGTAATCATAATCACCACAGCACTGACTCCAATGATTATGCCAAGCATTGTTAAAAGTGCGCGTAGAAAATTGCGTCTGATTTGTCGGAAGGCTAGAAAAAAGGCATTTAAAATCATTTGAATTCTTTGGTTTGGGATTGCATAATTTGTGTTTCTGTGTTTTTAGATTCTGTATTAGAATCACTTTTGATATTGCCATCTAAAAACACAATTTTACGTGAGGCGTATTGCGCCATTTCTAGCTCATGGGTTACCATTAAAATTGTGATTTTAGATTCTGTATTTAAGTGCTTTAAAATCTCCATAATCTCCACACTTCGCGTTGTGTCAAGGTTTCCTGTTGGTTCATCAGCGAGCAAGAATAGAGGTTTTGAAACAATTGCCCTAGCAATTGCCACGCGTTGCTGCTGTCCGCCACTTAGAGCATTGCTTTGGTGGTTATACCATTGCTTTAAACCGACCATTTCAAGAGCGCACATTGCTTCTTTTAGACGTTCTTTTCTTGGGATTTGGCGGTAAAGTAGAGGAAGTTCTACATTTTCAAGGGCGGTTGTGCGCGGAAGCAAATTAAAGCCTTGAAAGATAAAGCCAATATAGTTGCGCCGTAAAAGTGCTTTTTGTTTAAGGTTTAAATCACTTACATTTACGCCACAAAAATTATAGATTCCACTTGTTGGGCTATCTAGGCAACCTAAGATATTTGCAAGTGTGCTTTTACCACTCCCACTTGGTCCCATTAATGCGACAAACTCACCTTGTGTGATGGAGAGATTAACACCGCGCAAAGCTTCAAAGGAATTTGGTGGCTTACCATAAGTTTTATGAATATTGTGTAATGCTATGAAATCTGTCATTTTTCTACTTTTTGTGAGAGAATAATTTCTGTGCCTTGTGTAATGGAATCACTAAAGATTTGCGTAAAAACACCATCACTAATGCCAACTTGAACGGAAATTTCTTTTGGGATTCCATTTTCTAGTATCCACACGCTAGAATTTGTTTGTTTTTGTGGAGCTGGGTTGCTTTTTTCACGACGCATTCTGCCAAAGGGGTTAAAGCTCTTTTTTTGTGCGCTTTGTTCTTGTATGCTAGGAGAAAAATAGAGGGCGCTTGCTGGGATAAGTAATGCGTTTTTGATACTTTTTGTCGTAATATCTGCTGTTGCGCTCATTCCCGGTCGCAGTAATAAGTCCTTATTATCTACACTAATACGTGCTTCATAAGAAACGATATTATCAGTGCTTTCACTTGCGCCAAAATTTACACGATTGACTACCGCATTAAAAGTTTTGTTTGGATAGGAATCTACGCTAAAAGTTACATTTTGTCCAACTTCAACCTTTCCAATATCTGCTTCAGAAATGCTAACATTAAGCTCCATTTCTTCTAGGCTTTCAGCAATGACAAAAAATTCTGGAGCTTGGAAGCTTGCAGCTACGCTTTGTCCAACCTCAATGGAACGACTAAGCACGACACCATCAATTGGTGTAATGATGAGTGCGTTTTTTAAATCCACTTGTGTAGAGCGGATAGAGGTTTCAATTTCTGTGATATTTGCTTGACGGATTCCAACTTCGCTAAGGGCTGCGTTATAAGCTGTTTTTGCGCTTTGTAAGTCTAGCTTTGAGGGAGTTTTTCCATTTGTTTGTTTGTAGAGTGCTTGGAGTTGTTGGTATTGCCATTTTTTCTCTTCTAAACTCACTTGCGCACTTTTTAGTTGGGCTTTAGCACTTTTAAGTTGTGCTTCATGGCGATAAAGGTTTTGTGTGATACTTTCGCTATCAATTTTTGCTAACACCTGCCCTTTGCTAACTTTATCATTAACATCTACAAGCACTTCAAGCACAATTCCTGAGATAACAGAGCCAATAGAGACTTCATGTGTTGGTGAGAGTGTGCCATTTGCACTAATGTTTGTTTGGATATTGCCTATTTTAGCAGGTTGTGTTATGTAGGTGTATGTGGGTGCTTTATTTTGCCACCAAAGTAAAAGCGCAATAAGCAAAGAAGCACTTAGGATTCCACCTATTAGAGCAAGTAAAAGCTTTTTATAATTGCGTTTGGG
Organism: Helicobacter turcicus; assembly: GCF_019711685.1. Taxonomy (GTDB): domain Bacteria; phylum Campylobacterota; class Campylobacteria; order Campylobacterales; family Helicobacteraceae; genus Helicobacter_D; species Helicobacter_D turcicus. The sequence goes on along the minus strand of NZ_JAIGYQ010000011.1, from coordinate 66,105 downwards.
ATTGAGAGTTTTTAAAATGTCTTTAGTTGTTTGCATAGGAATCCTTATGGAGATTTAGGTTGCCACCAAAGGCTTTATAAAGTGTAACGAGTGTTTTTAGATTTTCTACTTTTGCTGTATTTAGTGATTTTTTTGCATTGTTTAAAGAAGCACTATTAAGCGCATGTTCTAATGTATCAATAAGTCCTATATTGTAGCGGTTAAAGGAAAATTCATAATAATTTTGTGCATTTTGCAAACGTTTTTGGCTATTTTGTAGCTGTATGTGCGCACTATTTGTGTTGAAACTTGCATTTTCAATTTCAAAAAATGCACTTTTTAGAGATTTTTGGAGCATTAAATACGATTCCTTTAATAAAGCATCTTGTAAAAAATAATTTTGTGTTAGTTGTGTGCGATTAAGTAGAGGCGCACTAAGTGAGCTTACAAGCCCCCAAGCAAGGTTGCCACTAGCTTGTGTATTGGAATCTAAAATTTCACTAATGTTAGCACTAATGGAGATAATGGGAAATAGACTTGCTTTTGCTTTAGCTTTTGTGTAGATTTGTGCGTGTAGGCTAAAAAGGGCAGCTCTAATATCTGGGCGTGAGAGTAGCATATCTGCTGGGAGATGTGAGAGATTAAAACGGGTTTTTGGTGTGGGCAGACTTTGGGTATTTTTTAGGGGAATAATTTTGGAATCTAAAAGGATTAAAAGTGCGTTTTTGCTCTCTTCTTGGATATTTTTTAGACGCTCTAGCGTGTTTTGTTCCTCTGTAAGTAAATCTTGTTTTTCAAAAAGTTCAGTGCTATCTAGTAACCCATTTTCAACTTTTAAACGCGTTAATTCTAAGGCTTGGCTGTAATGGGTGATGTTTTCTTGGGTTAGGATTAGGTTTTGTTCTGCTTCAAGGAGTGTAAAATAGAGTGTTGCAATATCTGAAAATAATGTGATTTTAGCATTTTCTAGGTCTTGTAGAGATTTTTGATAGAGGGATTCTTTAGCATTTTTTTCATGCTGAAGTTTGCCAAAAAGGTCTAACTCCCATGAGAGTGTCGCTCCAATTTGTGTGTTGTAGCTGTGCGATTGTATTGTTGGAGTGGTGTTTGTACGTGTTTTGTTTGAATTTGTGTTAAGGTTACCGCTAACACTTGGAAAGAGCGAACCCCAAGCGGTTTTTAGGCGTGCTTTTGCTTGTAAGATTCTTGCGTGTGTGATTTGTAAATCTAGGTTTTTTGTTAGGGCAATTTCTAGAAGTGCATTTAAGTTGGAATCCAAAAACAAAAGCTCCATTTGTTCTTTTGGATTTAGCACGGAATTTTGGGGATTTTTAGGATTGTTTAAGTGAATTAAACTTGTGTTATTAAACTTTGGTGCTAGAGAATTTGTGAGTGTTTTAGAATCTATAGGTGTGGTTGAACAAGCTAAAAATATAAGACTTAGTGTATTTAGGATTCCATATTTTAAAACAATTAGATAATGTTGCAAATGCCCTCCTTAAAACTTGGAACGTATTTTACTTTAAAAGTATAAAATAAATGTGAAGCACTTACGCTTTTTGCAGTTGCGTTGTGGTTACTTCTGTGCTAAAATTACTAAGAAGTTAAAGTTTGTAAAAAGAAGGATTGTATTGTGAATCTTACGATGTTATATAGTAAAATCCACCGCGCAAGTGTGAGTGATGCTAACCTAAATTATGTGGGTTCTATCACAATGGATTCTACTTTAATGGAGGCTGCTGGGTTACTAGAGGGGCAAAAAGTAGATGTTGTGAATATTAATAATGGCGAACGTTTTTCAACCTATGTTATCACTGGCAGAAAGGGTGATATGTGTTTAAATGGTGCAGCAGCACGTAAGGTGCAAGTTGGTGATAAGATTATTGTAATGGCATATGCGCAATACACAAAAGACGAACTTAGAGACTACAAGCCAAAGGTGATTTTAGTAGATGAAAAAAATCAAATTGTGGCAATTAAAAAGGAGTTAAGAGATGTTTGATCCTAAAGAATTAGCAAAAACGTTAGGTGATTTGCAAGAGAAGTTTCAAAGCGCACAAGAGGCAAACAAAGAAGTGGTGCTAAGTGCTAAAAGTGGTGGTGGGCTAGTAAGTGTGAGTGCAAATGGAGAGGGAGAGATTATTGATATTAGCATTGATAACTCCTTGCTAGAAGATAAGGAATCTTTGCAGATTCTGCTAATGAGTGCATTAAATGATGTGCTAAAGAGTGTGGAATCTAATCGTAAAAATATGGCAATGCAAATGCTTGGAAATTTGGGGGATTTTTCATTAAAGGGGAAGTTATGAGACTTTTAAAAATCATTATTTTTGGGGTGTTTTGTTGTGCTTACTCTAGTTTTGCGTATGATTTTGATGCTTGTGAGAAAAAAGCCGCTCTCTCAATGGAGCGCGTGGGAAGAACCTATGGAATCGCAATTGAGTCTTTAGGGAAGCAAAATCCTTCTAAAGCTGTGCTTTTTGTGTATTCACCAAAGCAAAAGCCTCATGGATATAAAGTGCTAAAGCATGACCCATTTGTCGGAATGTATCTCCTAGAATCCAAAGGGACATTAGAACCAATAAATATCAAGGCAATCCAAAAAGAAATCTTAGAAGATGAAATGGCAAGTATTAACCCAAAAGATAGTGTGAGTGGAAAAATCGCAACAAGAATGCAAAGTCCTATTGATTTTGCAACACTCAATACCCCAACTTTTCAAAATAGCTTAATTAGCACGGTTTGTGATCATACTTATGGAATCGGAATTGGTGGAAATGCTTTTATTGAAAAGGCATATTTGGATCGTTTCGTGCATAGTGATGAAATCTACTATGGTGATATTGGCGTGCGCGTGGTGCAAAATTCTGAAAATGCTGTGGAAGTGAATATTGTAGATCCCTTTTTTCAAAAGAATCCTTTTAAATTTGGCGATATTATTGCTTCTGTAAATGAAGAAACAATTACGAATTTAGCGGATTTTCATCGTGTTGTCTTTGATTTAAAGCAAGGCTTAAGTGTTCCTGTGCAGATTAAACGTGATGGTGTGAATATGGAAGTGCAGGTGCAAGTAGATAGATTGCGTGGAGGGATGTTGCTTCCAGAGAATTTCTTCTCGCGAGTGCATATTGGCGTGAATGATAATTTTATGATTACCTATGTAGGAGAGGAAGCAAGAGATGGTTTTGAGCGTCTAAGAGTTGGTGATAAAGTTTTACGTGTCAATCAGCAAACCGCTCCTAGAGGGCATGATGCAATTATTCGTTTGTTGGGAGAATATCCAGATGAAAAACAACGTTGGTTAATTTCACGTGATGATTTTCAATTTTTTGTTGATGTGAATGATAAAGGTGAAATGGAATCACAAAACTCACTCACACAAGGGCTTTTAAGTGAAGAAAATCGATTTAGTCTTTAAAGACTTTGAAAGGTATTTAGAACAAAGTGCGCCAAAGATTCCAAGTTTTCACCCAAGTTACGAAACTGCACTTTGGGAGATGGTGCTAAATGGAGGAAAACGATTCCGTCCTAAATTGCTTTTAAGTATTGTAGCAAGCTATAAGCCAGAGCGGGTGAAGTCTGCTTTTGCTCCTGCACTTGCTTTGGAGATTTTGCACACTTACTCGCTAATTCATGATGATTTGCCAGTAATGGATAATGCGCCACTTAGACGTGGTTGTGAGACTTTGCATAAAAAATACGATGAGGTTTTAGCAATTTTAGTAGGTGATGGGTTAAACACACAAGCCTTTTATCTAATCTCCACAGCAAAGCTAAAATCAAAAGTGAAAGCAAAGTTGGTAGAATCGCTAAGTTATAATGGTGGAATCTATGGAATGGTTTTAGGACAGGCACTTGATTGTCATTTTGAGCATCAAAGATTGCCTTTAGAGCAGCTAGAAATTATCCATTTAAATAAGACTGCAAAACTGATTGCTTCTGCACTTGAAATGGGAGCAATTATTGCGCAATGCGATAAAAAGACATGTAAAAGCTTGTATCAATTAGGCTTAGATTTAGGATTGTTCTTTCAAATCCGTGATGATGTGATTGACTGCACACAAAGCACGCAAGAAGCAGGCAAACCCACCCATAGTGATGGAGTAAAAAATAGCTATGTGAATTTACTAGGTTTAAAGGGGGCTAAAAAAAGTGCCAAGCTCTTACAAAATTCCATAACAAGACAGATTAAAACTCTAAATAAACCTGCGCAAAAGTATTTAAATACACTTTTGGGCAGTTATTTTGATATTTAAAGGAAAATTTTGAAACGCATTTTAATTACAAATGATGATGGTTATGAGTCTTTAGGGCTTTTAGCTCTGAAAGAGGCTTTAAGTCCTTTAGGACACGTTGTAATTGTCGCACCAGCAAGTGAGAAATCTGCTTGCGGACATGGAATGACATTAACGCGCCCTTTGCGTTTTGTTAAGATTGAAGATGATTTTTATAAGCTAGATGACGGAAGTCCAACAGATTGTATTTATCTCTCACTTAATGCCCTCTATGACGAGAAATTTTTACCAGATTTAATTGTAAGTGGTATTAATATTGGTTCAAATATGGGTGAGGATGTAAGCTATTCTGGAACAGCAAGTGCAGCAATGGAGGGAGTTTTGCATGGGATTCCATCTATTGCTATTTCACAGGTGTTGAAGGATAAAAATTATTTTGGTTTTGATTTTGCACTTGCTAAAAAAACTATTTACAACTTAGCAAAAAAGATTCTTGAAGGCTCTTATCCTTTGCAATTTAGAGAGTTTTTAAATGTAAATATTCCACAACTTAGACCAAAAGAATGCAAAGGAATACAAATAACTGAGCTTGGAATCCGCTCTTATGGGAATGATGCGCATTTGCATAGAAATCCGCGTGGAGAGGAGTATTATTGGTTGGGTTTGCATCCTTTGGCTTGGAGTGAGCGTGAAAATGGAGAGATTTCCGATTTTAGCGCAATAGCACAAGGCTATATCTCTATTACACCAATCACACTTGATTTTACAGCACGTGCGCGTTTGGTTGGACTTAGGGAGTGGCTAAATGCAAAATAAACGTTTTTGTAGAACATTATTACTTTTTAAAGAAAATGGATTTCAAAAATTACAAAATTCTAGTGTTTTATTGCTTGGTGTTGGTGGAGTCGGAAGCTTTGCATTAGATTGTTTGTATCGCACGGGGGTTGGAAAGATTTGTATTGTGGATTATGATGTGTTTGACGAAACAAATCAGAATCGTCAAATTGGGTCGTTTGAGGGTGTAGGGCGTAAAAAAGTGGAAGTTTTAGCACAGAAATATCCCGGAATCTTGAGTTTGGATTCCAAAATTACACAAGAATTTATTGATAATTTTGATTTTAATGTTTATGATATTGTTATTGATGCTATTGATGATATTGATGCAAAAATTGCTCTAGCATTAAAAATTGCTAATACACCTAAAAAAGAATCAGCAAAAGAAAAAATGCCTCATTTACTAGTATCTACTGGCAGTGCAAAGAAGCTAGATCCTTCACAAATTCAGTTTGCGCCGATTTGGAAGAGTTATGGGGATAAATTTGCTAGAAAATTTAGAGAAGGACTTAAAAAACAAGGATTTAAGGGGGATTTTATGGTAGCGTTTAGTCCAGAAGAGCCAAAGTGCAAGGAACTTGGGAGTTTTTGTGGTGTAACAGCTAGCTTTGGATTGCGTCTAGCAAGTGAAGCAATTGCTTTAATTTTAAAAAAGGAATGCAAATGAAAATGGTAGCAAAACCCTTTGAGGATGATGAAATGGAAGAATTTGAAGAAGAGTATGAAGACTATGATTTAGAGAGGGAAGAGGACAACTCTTTTTTATACGATGAGGACGATTATGAAAGCAGTGATAGCGACTATGAGGGCGATGATTATTAAGGAATATAATGGTTCAAGTAGCATTAATTCAACAAGCCTATAAGCAAAATAAGCAGGCTACGCAAAGTTATACAGCAGAGAAAGTCCAAGAAGCAGCTACTAAAGGGGCGCAGTTGGTGTTGCTGCAGGAATTGCATAGCAGTGAGTATTTTTGTCAAAGTGAAAATGTGGATTTTTTTGATTATGCACTAGAGTTTGAAAAGGATTGTGCGTATTTTGCAAAAATCGCTAAAGAATGTAAAGTTGTGCTTGTAACTTCTCTTTTTGAACGTCGTAGTGTTGGACTCTATCACAATACGGCAGTGGTGTTTGAAAAAGATGGCAGTATAGCTGGGAAGTATCGCAAAATGCACATTCCAGATGATCCGGGATTTTACGAGAAATTTTATTTTACACCAGGAGATTTGGGTTTTGAGCCTATTTCTACAAGTCTTGGGAAGCTTGGTGTGCTTGTGTGTTGGGACCAGTGGTATCCTGAAGCAGCACGTATAATGGCATTAAAAGGGGCAGAGATTTTGATTTATCCTACAGCAATTGGCTGGTTTGATGCAGATAATGAAGATGAAAAGGAGCGTCAAAGGGAAGCTTGGATGGCAGTGCAACGCGGACATAGCGTAGCAAATGGAATCCCTGTAGTTAGTATCAATCGTGTAGGTTTTGAAAAGGATTCTAGTGGTGTGATAGATGGAATCCGTTTTTGGGGTTCAAGCTTTGTATATGGCGCACAAGGAGAGTTGTTAGCTCTTGGAAGTGTGGATAGTGAAGAGATTTTATATTTTAGTTGGGATAAGAAACGTAGCGAAGATGTGCGTCGTATTTGGCCATTTTTAAGGGATCGTCGCATTGAAATGTATGGGGATATTTTAAAGCGGTATTGTAACTAAATGCAAAGGGATGCACTAAAATGGGATATACGTCACAGAGAAAATCCGATTCCAACTAGACCTTTAGAACTTTTAAAAACGCATATTGCTAAAGCAAGAGTTGGCAAGGCACTAGATATTGCCTGTGGAATGGGAAGGAATTCTAAGTTTATGCGTGATTGCGGTTTTTGTGTGGATAGTGTAGATGTTTCAAGTTATGCAATTAGTTCATTACAAGGTGAGAAGGGAATTAACGCGCAGTGTGTGGATTTGGATACTTTTAAGATTCCACCTTGTAGTTATGACTTAATTTGTAAGAGTTATTTTTTGGAACGTCGTTTGTTTCCTTATATGATTGAAGGGCTAAAGAAGGATGGAATCCTAGTTTTTGAGACTTTTGTGCAAAGTAATGTGGAGTTGCACAATGCTTTTGCTAGAGATTCTGCGCATTTGCTTAGAAAAAATGAGCTATTGCGCGCGTTTTTAGACTTAGAGGTTTTATTTTATGAAGAAGCACTTATTGTGCGTTCAAAAGATTCTGGGTTAGCCCTTGTTGCAAGGCTTGTAGCACAAAAGAGTGATTAAAATTAAAGGAGAATCACCTCTGTAATCTCTCCACTTTTTTTAGCAGAATCTAAAACACAAAGTCCAACTTGTGCATTATCAAGTGGGCAAAAGTTGTTTAAAATTGCACTTTGAAAGTCTTTTTTGTCTTTAAAATCTATACTAAAACTTCCCTCTTTATTGCGCACATTACATACACGAAATTCTAAACGCGTGTCGTTTTTATCAATATCAAAAGAAAGTGGAATCTTAAATGTTGTCCTTTTGAGTTTTGTTCCTAAAAGGCGCAGTAAAATCTCCTTTACAAAGAGTTCAAATGTTACAAGTGTAGAGTTTGGAAATCCCGGAAGTCCAAAGAAATGTTTGGAGTTAAATTGCGCATAGACGATGTGTTGACCGGGCTTAATACGCACACCTTGAAAGATAACTTCTTTTGTGCGCTCCTTACAAAGTGCCGTGATAAAATCATAATCTCCCACGCTTGCGCCGCCACTTGTAATAACCATATCACACTCCTTTAGTGCGCACTCTATGTTGGATTTCACTTGAGCTTTATCATCTTTTAAGATAGGGTAGAGTTTAGGGATTCCGCCATTTTCTAGCACTTTTGCAAGGAGTAAATGTCCATTTGCATTGTAAATATCTTGTGTTAAACTTACACTCTCACCTAGCTCTAAAAGCTCGTTGCCACTCACTAGGATTCCAACTTTTGGACGTGCGAAAACCTTTATAAAGACTTGATTTAAACTTGCTAGAAGTCCAATGTGGTTTGCATTTAGACGTGTTCCTTTGCTAAGAAGTTTTTCACCTTTTTTGTAATTATCTCCTGCTTGACGCATATATTGTCCAATACTTGGCAAAGTTTCAATGCTTAACGTATCTTGTATTAATGTGCAATGCTCAATAGGGACTAGCATATCCGCATTTTGTGGAATCTTAGCTCCTGTAAAAGTTTTTATTGCAAAAGGTGCATCAAGGGGTAGAGTTGGAATTGCGTTTCCTGCTTGATTAACCCCTAGAATCCTAAAACTTTTAGCGTCCTTGAATGTGGAGTTGAAAGCATAGCCATCCATATTAGAAAGCGCACAATGAGGCATATCAGATTCCGCATAAATATCATGAGCTAAAACGCGTCCTAAAGCATCATGTAAAAAAACGCGCTCAACACCTAGTGTGGTAATATTTTGGGATTGTAAAATATTCATAGCTTGTTTAAAATCAATTTTTGTTTGCATTAGAGTCCTTTTAAAGTAAATGTCCCATTTTTATTTTTTTAACTTCAAGATAATGTGCATTGTGTGTGTTGCATTGCGTAATAATTGGCTCACGCTCTAGACTGACAAAGTTGCTAAAGGCTTCAATTTTATTTGGATTATTAGTAAGGAGGCGGATTCTTTTAAGATTGTAATAATCAAGAATGAATTTTACAATGGAATAATCTCGTTCATCTTCTTTGAAACCTAATGCTAAATTTGCTTCCACAGTGTCCAATCCTGTGTCTTGCAGAGCGTAAGCATTGACTTTATTAAAAAGTCCAATCCCTCTGCCTTCTTGGCGCAGATAAATCACCATTCCTTGCTCTTTTTGAATTTTTTGGAGTGCCATATGCAGTTCGCTTCCGCAATCGCATTTTAAGCTCAAAAGTGCATCTCCTGTTAGGCATTCAGAATGCACACGTACAAGAGGATTAAGAGGTAGATCTTGTGTTTTAATCACGAGGTGTTCTAGAGTGTAGGTATGGTTTTTTATAGTTTTTCTTTCTCTAAAAGAGCGGATTTTAAATTCTCCAAATTGCGTGGGGAGATTAGCTTCGTTGGAAACTTCTATAGATTTTGGTAAGATTTTTTGCATTGATAATCCTAAAAATAAATTAAAAGGCGAATAATATCGCATTTGTAGTAAGAATCGCTTTAAGGTGGAATTTTGGTTGGTTTTTAAAAAAATGCGTTACAATGCGATAATTTTTGCTAAAGAAAGTGTGGAAGTGTGATGAAAAATAGTGTGGAATCTGAAACTAAAAGTAAGAGTTTTGGGATAAAAAGCGTGGAAGTAGGGCAGAGAATCTTATCAAAAAATGACAAAGTAGCAATGGAGTTACGTGCAATTTTCAAGCAAGAGAATATATTTGTAATCAATCTTATGAGTTCGCCAGGAAGTGGTAAAACAACGTTATTAGAGAATATTGCTAGGCATAACCTTTTAGACTTTAGCGTGGTGGAGGGAGATTTACAAACAAATCGTGATGCGGAGCGTTTGGGAAAATTTGGGGTTAATGCTTATCAGATTACAACAGGTGATGCGTGCCATTTAGAAGCCTTAATGGTAAAGAGTGCATTAGAAAAATTACGTGAGCAAGAAAAATTAAAAGATTTTATGTTTATTGAAAATGTGGGAAATCTCGTGTGTCCAGCAAGCTATGATTTAGGAGCAAATATGAATATTGTTTTGCTCTCCACACCAGAAGGTGATGATAAGGTGCTAAAATATCCAACGATGTTTTTGTGTGCGGATGTGGTAGCAATCTCTAAAGTGGATTTGGTAAATGTGTTTGATTTTAAAATAGAGAGAGTGCAAGAGGATTTAGCAAAACTTAAAAAAGAGATTCCATTATTCTTAGTATCTTCCAAAGATACGGAATCTTTGCAGGAATTTTGCGCATTTTTACAAGAAAAAAAGGAGCAAAACTATGTGTCTAGCCATACCTTCTAAAGTGGTTTGTATTGATACAGAAAATAATATGGTAACACTTGATACACTAGGTGTTACGCGTGAGGCAAGCTTAGATTTAATGAGTGAGGAAGTTAATGTTGGGGATTATGTGTTATTGCATATTGGTTATGTAATGGGAAAAATTGATGAAGAGCAAGCAAAATTATCACTTGAAACTTATGCGGAGATTTTAAAAGCAATTGAGGAAGAGGACGCAGAGTTAAGAGATGCTAATGGAGATGTGTAAGGGTTTTAAGTATTATTAATCAACCAAAATTAGTGTGCAGAATGCAAAATTATAAATAAGATTCTAAAAGGCTTATAATCGTAAGCGGTTAGCCTTAAAGTGAAGAAAGGTATTAAAAAATCATCAAAGAGATTTTAAAGTTGATATATAGAATTGCAAAGGATAAGTTGTAATTATATATTTGAATAGAGGAGTTTTACGGAATCCAAAAGGATTCTGTAACTCTAAAGAGAAGTAAGTTTTTCTTGTGCTAGGCTATCTAAACAAGCAACAACATTATCGCTTGCTTCTTCTGCTTTTTTAAAGTGGTTGTAAATTTCCTCTAAGCAGTCGCTTGAATTTCCATATTGCTTCATAATCTCATGTGCTGCAATGATATTATCATGCACATCTTTGTGGAATGGTTCTAGCTTTGCATAGCTTGGAAGCATAGAGAAGAATTGTTTTCCATTTCCACTATCATACCATTTGCCTAAACGGCAATCATGATGTCCTACGAATTTTGCCTCTAAATCCTCATTGAAAATTGCACGATACCCATTTGTCTTAAAGAGCAAGTGGTCTAACTTAATAAGTCCAATGAAAGTTGTGATGAGAATTTTATATGTGTCGTTATAGATTTCATCAGCAGAGCAATTGATTTTTTCTAGTGTTTCATTTTGCGCTCCAAGCGTTTCCATATCTTTAATAATGTGTTCTGTGGAAGTTTGCACTTCAGAGAAGTTTTGCTTTACAACTTGAATGTTCATTTCAATCTCTTTTGTAGCCTTCTGCGTGCGCTCCGCTAATTTTCTAACTTCATCTGCAACTACTGCAAAACCTCTTCCATGTTCTCCTGCTCTTGCTGCTTCAATGGCTGCATTGAGTGCTAAAAGATTTGTTTGGTCGGAGATATCTGTAATTAATGCAATCACTCCTGAAATTGCCGTAAAGTCATTTTGCACTTGTGTAATCATATCTCCAAATTCAGAAAGTCTAGCTCCCATACTTGAGAGTTCTTCAACCAAAACATTTTGTGTTTCTGATGTGTTTTGTTTATTTTCTTCAGCAATTCTTCTTGCATTGTATAATAAGTCAATAGATTTACCAAAATCATCTTGTAAAACTTTGAGATTAACGCCACAACCCCTAGCTAGAGATAGCGTCATATCTCTAAAAGTTCCGATGCACTCTCCAGTATTAGATTGTTGCTTGGAGGTCGTTTGTAATTGCTCTTCAAGAGATTTATTTTTTTCTGCCATTTCTTGCAATTTTGCTTTCAAGAGTTTGTTTTCTTCTAAAACATGTTGTAATTCTTCTTTATATTTGTTGCCAAACATCGTGTTATCCCCTAAAGGTTAAGATTCTCCCCATTTATGAATCATACCATCAAAATAATGTAGTGGCGCGATTATATTACAATAAGTTTAAAATAAAATTATTATATACGAAAAAATAATTATGAAAAATATGTCTAAAATTATGATTTTTTAGGATTTAAAAATTATGAAATTGATTCTAAATTCCTAAAAATTATAAGCAAAAATTATAGATTTTTAGGTTAGATTTATATGTTTCAAAATTTTTTAAAGAAAGGATTAGTTATGGAGCAGAAGTTTAGGGTTGAGCATGACACAATGGGTGAAGTGAAAGTTCCAGACGAGAAGTATTGGGGGGCGCAAACAGAACGTAGTTTTGAGAATTTTAAAATCGGTATTGAGAAAATGCCAAAGGTTTTAATCTATGCATTTGCAAATTTAAAAAAATCTCTAGCAATTGTTAATCAGAGTTTGGGTAAGCTTGATGAAGTGCGCAAAAATGCTATTGTGCAAGCATGCGATGAAATTATATCTGGTAAGTTTGATGATAATTTTCCGCTTGCAATTTGGCAAACAGGTTCAGGCACACAAAGTAATATGAATATGAATGAGGTCATTGCAAACCGCGCAACAGAAATTGCAGGATATAATTTTAGAGAAGAAAAATTTGTCCATCCAAATGATCATGTGAATATGTCCCAAAGTTCTAATGATACATTCCCAACGGCAATGAGCATTGTAGCAGTGGAGCAAGTGTTAAAAAAACTTATTCCTTCCCTTGAGGAACTAAGCACAACTTTAGGAAGAAAAGCACAGGAATTTAAAGGTATTATTAAGATTGGACGCACGCATTTACAAGATGCGACTCCTTTAACTTTGGGGCAGGAATTTAGCGGGTATCACTCTATGTTAGAACATTCTAAAGAGCAGATTTTAGCTAGCTTACCAACACTAAGAGAATTAGCTATTGGGGGCACAGCAGTAGGAACAGGCTTAAATGCGCATCCTCAATTAAGTGAAAAAGTCAGTGCAGAATTAACGAAGATGTTAGGCATTGAGTTTGTTTCAAGTCCTAATAAATTCCACGCTTTAACAAGCCATGATGCGATTACTTTCACACATGGTGCATTAAAAGGTTTAGCGGCGAATTTAATGAAAATTGCAAACGATATTAGATGGCTTGCAAGTGGTCCTAGATGTGGGCTAGGAGAGCTTAGGATTCCAGAAAATGAACCCGGAAGCTCTATTATGCCAGGAAAGGTCAATCCCACACAATGTGAAGCTTTAACAATGGTTGCTGTGCAAGTTATGGGAAATGATACAGCAATCGGAATTGCCGCAAGTCAAGGAAATTTTGAGCTTAATGTTTTTAAACCAGTAATTATTTATAATTTTTTACAAAGCTTAGATTTGCTTGCTGATGCTATGCATTCCTTTAATATCCATTGCGCAGAAGGGATTGAGCCAGAATTGGAGAAAATTGATTACAATTTGCACCACTCCTTAATGCTTGTAACTGCACTTAATCCACATATTGGGTATGAAAAGGCAGCAAAAATTGCAAAAAATGCGCACAAGAAAAAAATCTCACTTAAAGAGAGTGCGCTTGAGCTAGGTTTGGTAAGCGAAGAGGATTATCAAAAGTGGATTGATCCTAGTAAAATGATTGGTCCAAAAGCCTAAATTCATAGAATCTAAAAGGTTTTTTTACCCCTTTTAGATTTTCTTCTACATTTTTAAATATGATTCTAACTCCTCTGTTTTGTGAAATTTTACAAAAACTGCAAAAAGACAAATTTTTAACCCTTCTATTAATAAAACTGCTTTATAATTCCGACAATTTTTAAACATTTTGGAGTTTTTATGTCTATTCCAACACTGCAAGAAGCACTAAAACTAGATAAAGATGGTATTCAAGAGTTAAAAAATACACTCAAAGAAAAAATTCAAGCAAGTGATCTAAATGCTTATATTGGCACATTAGAAGATAGCGATACAAATCTTTTGCCCATTGCAATTAAAGACAACATAAATGTGAAGGGTTGGGAAATCACTTGCGGAAGTGAGATTTTAAAAGGTTACATTGCTCCTTATAATGCGACAGTCATTGAAAATCTAAAACGTAGTAGTTTTGCACCTTTTGGACGCACAAATATGGACGAGTTTGCAATGGGAAGCACAACAGCTAGTAGTTGCTATGGTAAAACGTTAAACCCTAAAAACAAGGATAAAGTTCCCGGTGGAAGTAGTGGAGGGAGTGCAGCAGCAGTAGCGGGCGGAATCGCACTTGCTGCACTTGGGAGCGACACGGGAGGAAGTATTAGGCAGCCTGCTAGTTTTTGTGGGTGTGTGGGGTTAAAGCCAACTTATGGTAGAGTTAGTCGTTATGGACTTGTTGCATATAGCTCAAGTTTAGACCAAATTGGACCTATTACACAAAATGTAACAGATTGTGCACTTCTCTTTGACGCGATTGCAGGTTATGATAAAATGGATTCCACAAGTGCAAAGATAGAACCACCAAATACTTTTAGAGCTTTAAATTCTGAGCTTAAATTAAGAATCGCAATTTTACCAGAGCTTTTAAAAGACGCGGATTCTAATATCCAAAACGCCTATCAAAAGACTATTGATTTACTTAGCAAAAATGGACACACGATTATTGAAAAACAAATGTTAGATACAAGCTATATTATTGCTGCGTATTATGTTATTTGCACGGCTGAAGCGAGTTCAAACTTAGCGCGTTTTGATGGTGTACGTTATGGAAGACGTGCGAAGAATTTAAGCAATTTAAAAGAATTGTATCTAAAAACGCGTTCAGAGGGCTTTGGTGATGAGGTAAAACGTAGAATCCTTCTTGGCTCTTTTGTGTTAAGTAGTGGGTATTACGATGCTTATTATATTAAAGCGCAAAAAGTGCGCACTCTGATTGCTAGGCAATACAATACAATCTTACAAGATTGTGATGTTATATTGTCTCCTGTTGCTCCAAGCGTTGCCTTCAGTTTTGATGCGTGTAAAACACCATTACAGATGTATTTAGAGGATATTTATACAATTGGTGTGAATCTTGCTGGTTTGCCTGCAATTTCCTTGCCTGTAGATAGTGATGGAGGATTGCCTATTGGAATGCAGTTTATCGGAAAGGCTTTTGATGAGCAAACGCTTTTAGATGTGGCGTTGCACTTAGAGAACACATTAAAATAAGGAGTTTTTATGAGAATTAGGGCGCGCGCATTAACCTTTGAAGATGTTTTATTAGTCCCTGCATATTCTGAGATTTTGCCTAAGGAAGTCTCCTTGCAAACAAAACTCTCTCGCAATATTGCACTAAATGCTCCTCTTGTTTCAGCTGCAATGGATACGGTAACAGAAGAGCGCACAGCAATTGCTATGGCGAGACTTGGAGGGATTGGAATTATCCATAAAAATATGGATATTTCAACACAAGTAGCATTAATTAAAAAAGTAAAAAAAAGTGAGAGTGGGGTAATTATTGACCCGATTTATATTAGTCCAAATTCCACGCTTGCAGACGCAAAAGAGATCACGGATAATTATAAAATCTCTGGCGTACCAGTGGTTGATGAGCATGGTAGTTTGATTGGAATCTTAACAAATCGTGATATGCGTTTTGAAACGGATTTGACACGTATGGTTAAAGATGTGATGACAAAAACACCATTAGTTACAGGAAAAGTTGGAACAAGCCTAGAAGAAGCACGCAATATTATGAATAAGCACAAAATTGAGAAACTTCCAATCGTTAGTGAAAAAGGAATCCTAAAAGGGTTAATTACTATTAAGGATATTCAAAAGCGCATTGAATATCCAAATTCTAATAAAGATGATTTTGGGCGTTTGCGTGTTGGAGCAGCAATTGGAGTGTTTCAATATGATCGTGCTAAGGCACTTGTGGATGCTGGGGTTGATGTTTTGGTTTTGGATTCCGCACATGGACATAGTAAGGGGATTTTAGAGACAATTCAAAAAATTAAAAATGACTTGGTGGTGGATATTGTTGCAGGAAATGTTGCAACAGGAGAAGGAGCGCAAGCCTTAATTGATGCGGGTGCAGATGGGGTAAAAGTGGGCATTGGTCCAGGAAGTATTTGCACAACAAGAATTGTAGCGGGAGTAGGTGTGCCACAAATTACGGCGATTGATGATGTGGCAAAAGTATGCCAAAAATCTGGAATCCCAGTTATTGCTGATGGTGGAATCAAATATTCTGGTGATATTGCAAAAGCTCTTGCTGTTGGTGCATCTAGCGTAATGATAGGAAGCATGTTAGCAGGAACAGAAGAATCTCCCGGAGAAACTATCATTTATCAGGGCAGACAATATAAAACCTATCGCGGAATGGGAAGTTTGGGAGCAATGAATCGCGGGAGTGCAGATAGGTATTTTCAAGAGGGTACAGCACAAGAAAAACTTGTGCCAGAAGGTATTGAAGGGCGTGTGCCATACCG
Source organism: Helicobacter turcicus (assembly GCF_019711685.1). Taxonomy (GTDB): domain Bacteria; phylum Campylobacterota; class Campylobacteria; order Campylobacterales; family Helicobacteraceae; genus Helicobacter_D; species Helicobacter_D turcicus. The sequence goes on along the minus strand of NZ_JAIGYQ010000011.1, from coordinate 50,079 downwards.
CGGGAGAATTGCAGATGTTATTCATCAAATGCTTGGTGGATTGCGTTCATCAATGGGATATTTGGGCTCTAGGGATATTCCAACACTTTGGGAAAAAGCAGAATTTGTGGAGATTACACAAAGTGGCTTAAGAGAATCGCATGTGCATGATGTGATGATTACCAAAGAAGCACCAAACTATCATATTAACAACTAATGCCAAAGTTACTATTCTCTTATAGTTTATATCACGCAAAGACGCAAGACTACGAGGCTATTCTAATAAAAATTAAAGAAGAGTTTGGTGCAAATGTGCCAGATATTTTTCTAAATAATCCAGAATATTTGGTGCTAAGTTTAAAAGAAAAGGAATGGCAAAAAGAGATTGTAAGTTTAATAGAGCGTCTAAAAACTTGTGTTAATACAGAAGTTGAGCATTTGCGTAGCAAGGGCGAGAATATACATATTGTGTATCGGTTTGGAATTTTGGAGATGGAGAGCAAATTTTTTCAGTATCCTCCGGATTTAGAGGACGATGATTAAAAGTGCCTCTAATTAGCGGTTTAAAGAAAAAGTGCTACAATCTTAGAAAAATTTTTAAAAGGAATCAAAATGCAAAGACCAGCGGTAGATAAAAAGGCAGTTGAAGAGTTTTTTAACTATTGTAAAGAAAATGAAGTAGAGTTTATAGATTTTCGCTTTACAGATATTAAGGGAGTTTGGCATCACTTTGCATTTGATGCAGATGTGATTGATGAGAATAGTTTTAAGGGGATTCCCTTTGATGGAAGCTCACTTCCTGCATGGCAACCTGTTAATAAATCTGATATGGTGTTGATTCCAGACCCTGTGCGTTATTTTATTGATCCTTTCACAGCGGATACGACTGCTGTTGTATTTTGTGATGTGTGGGATATTTATAAAGATGAGCCTTACGAAAAATGTCCGCGCTCCATTATTAAACGTGCTATGGCTTACCTTAAAGAAACAGGAATTGGTGATGTTGCATATTTTGGACCAGAGAATGAGTTTTTTGTGTTTGATTCTATTAAAATTAAAGATTCTGTAAATTGTCAATATTACGAGCTTGACACAGAAGAGGGCGAGTGGAATCGCAACAAGGAATTTGAGGGGGTGAATTTTGGGCATCGTCCGGGGACCAAGGGGGGATATTTTCCTGTTGCTCCGGTAGATTCTATGGTGGATTTGCGTGCTGAAATGGTTAAGGTATTAAAGCAGGTTGGATTAGAGACTTTTGTGGTGCATCACGAAGTTGCGCAAGGGCAAGGTGAAATTGGCGTAAAATTTGGCAATATGCTTGAAGCAGCAGATAATGTGCAAAAGCTAAAGTATGTGGTAAAAATGGTTGCACACTTAAATGGCAAAACAGCAACTTTTATGCCAAAGCCACTTTATGGTGATAATGGTAGTGGAATGCATGTACATATTAGCATTTGGAAAGATAATAGGAATCTATTTGCTGGTAATGCGTATGAGGGCTTAAGTCAAATGGCATTGTATTTTTTAGGTGGTGTGTTAAAGCATGCAAGAGCATTAGCTGCATTTACAAATCCTAGCACAAATTCCTATAAACGCCTGATTCCGGGTTTTGAAGCACCAAGTATTTTAACTTATTCTGCACAAAATAGAAGCGCAAGCATTCGGATTCCTTATAATAGTGGTGAAAAGGCAAAGAGAATGGAGTTTAGATTTCCAGATAGCTCAAGTAATCCTTATTTAGCGTTTTCTTCACTTTTAATGGCGGGTATTGATGGAATCAAAAACAGCATAGAACCAGGTGAGCCTATGGAGATTAATCTCTTTGAACTTCATCTTGACGAAATCCGTGAAAAAGGTATTAAACAACTTCCACACACCCTAAGACATGCTATTGAGGAAATGTTATTAGATAGTGCGTATTTAAAAGAAGGTGGTGTTTTTAGTGAGGAGTTTATTCAAGCTTATAAAGCTTATAAATTTGAAACTGAAATTTGGCCTTGGGAAGCACGTCCACATCCGTTTGAATTTATTACAACTTATAGTTGCTAAGTTTTTGCTTTATTTTGGATTCTATATAAAGTGGAGTCCAAAGACTAGATTTTCTTTAAAGTTTATTTTAGTTTTTGTTTTTATGCAGACTCTTTGTAATGTGCATACTCCTTAAATTTAGATTCTGTTTTAAACATTTAATTAGTAAAGCAGTGGTAAAATCCGCAATTATTTTACATTCACAAGGGTTTATCTATGGAAAATGCTGGAAATATTTTTACGCAATTGCTCCCATTAATTGTATTAATTGCAATTTTTTACTTTTTAATTATCCGCCCACAACAAACACAAGCAAAGCGTCATAGAGAGATGATTGCAAGCCTTGATAAAGGGGATAAAATTGTAACAAGTGGTGGATTTATTGTAGAAATTGTAAAAAGAGAAGAGGAGTTTTTTATGGTGCGCTTGAATGATGATACACTTGTTAAACTCTCTAAAGATTATGTTGCTAAAAAAATCTAACAATAGTATCCTATGAAAAAATCTTTTAATGCAAAATTACTTTTTTTTGTTATTGCAACGCTTTTTGGCATTGTTCTTTCTGTGCCTTCTATCTTTCAAACGCAAGGTCCTAAAATCATCTTAGGGTTAGATTTGCAAGGTGGATTGAATCTGCTTTTGGGGGTAAAAACAGAGGAAGCAATTAAGACGCGTTATAGCTCTTTAGCGTCGCAGATCAACTATTATGCCCTAGATGAGCAGATTTTGCTAGATGGATTAAATGCGGGCGAGGATAGTGTTAGCTTTGAACTTTTGGATTCTAATGAGAAAGTCAAAGTAGATGCATATCTAAAAACGATTCCGGGTTTGGATATCGCAGAAAATAATTTGCATTACACCATTTCTTTTGCAGAAACTGAAATTATAAATCTTAAGAATTTTGCCATTGAACAAGCTATTGGCAACATTAGAAATCGTTTAGACCAGTTTGGACTCTCTGAACCAAGTGTAGCTAAGCAGGGTGATGACGCAATTTTGGTGCAGTTGCCCGGAATTAAAACACAAGAAGAAGAGCAACGTGCTTTGGAACTTATCTCAAAAGGTGGGCATTTACAGATGATGGCAGTAGATGAAGCACGTAATGCTAGGGTTTCATCAATGACGGAATTAGAAGCGGAATCCTATGGCGATGTGATTTTACCCTTTGTAGAAGATGAGAATCAAAAGATTTTACTAAAAGCAATTCCAATTTTAGATGGTGCAATGCTAACAGATGCAAGAGCAGCATACGATCAAAATGGACAACCTGTGATTAACTTTACGCTTAATGCGCAAGGCGGTAAGATTTTTGGTGATTTTTCTGGAAAAAATGTGGGTAACCGTATGGCAATTGTTTTAGATGGTAAAGTGTATTCTGCCCCAGTGATTCGTGAGCGTATTGGTGGAGGAAGTGGGCAGATTAGTGGTGGCTTTAGTGTGCAACAAGCAAGCGATATTGCCATTGCTTTAAGAAGTGGAGCTTTGCCTGCTCCTATTACTTTATTAGAGAAACGTAGTGTTGGTCCATCACTTGGAGCTGATAGCATTAAAGCCGCAATGATCGCGCTTATTACAGGAGCGATTCTTGTTGTGGTGTTTATGGTGTTTTATTATGGGATTGCAGGATTTATTGCAGATATTGCAATGGTTGTAAATATTTTGCTTGTTATTGCGGTGATGGCGCTTTTTGGAGCGACACTCACGTTGCCGGGAATGGCTGGGATTATTCTAACTGTCGGTATGGCGGTGGATGCTAATGTGATTATAAACGAGCGGATTCGTGAGGGATTTCGCGCAAAAGAGAATTTTATAAAATCAATGGAAAATGGTTACGCAAACGCTTCTAGAGCGATTTTTGATTCTAATCTAACTTCTCTGATTGCTGCGGTGTTGTTATATATGTGTGGAACTGGAGCAATTAAGGGCTTTGCAATTACGATGAGTATTGGAATCCTAGCTTCTATTATCACGGCAATTGTTGGAACGCATGGTGTGTTTAGAATGTTTCAAAATCGCATTATGAAATCAGGCAATTATGCGCTATGGTTTGGTTATAGAGATAGAAGCAAATAAGGATTAATATGGATTTTTTTAAGCATAATAGAGTGTATGATTTTGTAAAAATGTCTAATTATGGGATCATACTTTCTCTTATTTTATTTGTGGGTTCATTAATTTTATTTATCAAGCCCGGATTTAATCTTGGTGTGGATTTTGCAGGTGGAACAATTGTTCAAGTGCAATATAAAGAGGCAGCACCTTTATCAGAGATTAGAAAAACTTTAGAAGCAGTAGAAGCTTATAATGGGGTGCAAGTGAGTGAATTTGGCGCACCAGAGGAGATTTTAATCAAACTTCCAACTGCTTCATCAAGCGTTAATCAAGATATTGGGCAAGAAGTTGCAAATGTTCTAAAAAATACCGGTGCGCTTAATGTGCGCCGTGTGGATATTGTAGGACCAAAAGTTGGAGATGAATTAAAAGAAAAAGGCACTTTAGCTTTAATTTTAGCTTTAGTAAGCATTATGTTTTATGTTTCCTATCGCTATGAGTGGCGTTTTGCACTTGCAGCAATTTTAGCACTTGTGCATGATGTTGTAATTGCAGCAGGAGCAGTAGTTCTATTTAATATCGATTTAAGCTTAGAGGTTATTGCCGCACTTTTAACACTTATTGGGTATTCTATTAATGATACGATTATTATTTTTGATAGAATTCGTGAAACTATTGGAATCCGCGTGAATGATAGTCTAGAAAATGTCATCAATGAGGCATTATCAGCTACGCTTTCAAGAACGGTTTTAACTTCCCTAACTGTATTTTTTACGGTCTTTACACTCTATGCTTTTGGAGGTGAGATTATCAAAGGCTTCAGTTTGCCGATGTTAGTTGGGTCTATTGTAGGGAGTTATAGTTCAATTTTTGTCGCAAGTAAGCTAGTGATTTTATTTAAATTTGATTTGAAAAAATACTATCAAAAAGTTACAGAGGCAGAGCGTAAGGCACTAGAGAAGAAAAAAATGCGTGAAATGTATGAGAGAGGTAGAGTGTAATGGATTGGGGCAAGGTAACTTTTGTATTCTTTATCTTGATGAGCTTAACTTCAACAGTTGGCTTTTTGTATGAGCAAAATTTGGTAATGCTATTTATTGCTGGTGGGGTGAATATTCTTTCTACAATTTTAAAAATTGGTGTGAGAAGCTTTATGTCTGCGGAGCTTATGGCTGCATCTTTGGTTGCAGATTTGCACCTAATTCCATCATTTATTTATATGCAAGTGTTTAACGAAGTTAATATTGCAGTAGCACTTGCCCTTGGCGCATTGGTGGCAAATATCGTATCTATTGTGTTTATAGCAATTGAGAGTATTAAGAGTTATAACAATTACAATTAGGGGTGGGGTATGGAATATAATCCTAAGGTCATTGAGAAAAAGTGGCAGAATTTTTGGGAAGAGAGTGGCGCATATGAACCAAAAGAGGATTGTAGGCTTCCTAAGAAATACATCTTAAGCATGTTCCCTTATCCTAGTGGAAATATTCATATGGGGCATGTGCGTAACTATTGCATTAGCGATGCAATTGCTAGAAGATTTCGCAAAGAGGGCTATAATGTCTTGCATCCGATTGGTTGGGACGCTTTTGGAATGCCAGCGGAAAATGCAGCAATTAAGCGCAAAGTGCATCCAAAAACTTGGACTTATTCTAATATTGAAAATATGAAATCCCAGCTTTATAGTCTTGGATTTTCTTTTTCTAAAACACGAGAGCTTGCTACTTGTGATACGATTTATTCTAAATGGGAGCAAACTTTTTTTATTGCAATGTGGGAAAAAGGGCTTATTTATCGCAAAAAAGGCTTTCTAAATTGGTGTCCTAATGATAAAACAGTGCTTGCAAATGAACAGGTTATTGAAGGGAAATGTTGGCGTTGTGATACTCCTGTTGTGCAAAAGGAAATGAATCAATATTACATTAAAATTACGGATTATGCACAAGAATTGCTAGAAGATTTAGAACTCTTAGAGGGCAAATGGCCTGCGCAGGTTTTAACAATGCAACGCAATTGGATTGGTAAATCTGAGGGTTTAAGTTTTGCTTTTGATTTAGAAAAAAGCGTAAAGAGTGGAGATCGTGTAATTTCTACTTTAGAAGTATTTACTACACGTCCTGATACGATTTTTGGAGTGAGTTATTGTGCTTTAGCACTAGAGCATCCACTTGTTAAAGCAATGCTAGAAAATGCGGAATCTTATGGACTTACAAAAGAGGTAATTGCACAAATCCAAGCAATGCAAAATACAAGTGAGAGAGAGCGCGCCCAGCAAGAAAAAATAGGGATTCCACTTGGAATTTATGCTATACATCCATTAAGCGGAGAAAAGATTCCGCTTTGGGTGGCAAATTTTGTCTTAATGGGGTATGGGAGCGGAGCGGTTATGAGCGTTCCAGCTCATGACGAGAGAGATTTTGATTTTGCTAAAAAATATAATTTACCTATTATTCCTGTGATTAAGCCAATAGATTCTGAAAATGTTGCGCAAGATAGTTTTTATACGGGGGGTGGTGTGTTAATAAACTCCAAAGAATATGATGGTTTAGGAAATGAAGAAGCAAAGGAGAAAATCATTTCTTATTTTGAAAGCAGTGGTAAAGGGAAAGCTGTTGTAAATTTCAAACTTCGTGATTGGGGAATTTCAAGACAACGTTATTGGGGAACACCGATTCCTTTAATACATTGTGTGCAATGTGGAATCGTTCCTGAAAAAAATGAGAATCTTCCTGTTGCGCTGCCAGAAGATGTGGTGATTGATGGAGAAGGGAATCCACTAGATAAGCATCCTAGATGGAAGCACTGCACTTGCCCAAAATGTGGCAAAGAGGCGATAAGAGAAACAGATACACTTGATACTTTTATGGAGTCTAGTTGGTATTTTTTACGTTATACGACACCACAAAAATTGCGCAAGAGTGAAGCAATTAGCACACAAGATGCGCAATATTGGATGGATGTAGATGAGTATGTGGGTGGAATTGAGCATGCCATTTTGCATTTATTGTATGCACGTTTTTTTACAAAAGTATTAAAAACGCTTGGATATACGGAATCTAAAGAACCCTTTTCACATCTATTAACGCAAGGAATGGTAACAAAAAATGGTGCTAAAATGAGTAAATCTAAGGGCAATGTTGTAGATCCTTATGATATTATTAAGCAATTTGGTGCGGATACTGCAAGACTTTTTATTCTCTTTGCAGCCCCTCCTGTGCGCGAGTTAGAATGGAATGATTCTGCGGTTGAGGGGTCTTTTCGTTTTATTAAACGTTTGTGTGCAAAAATTGAAAAAGCGCGAAAAATTACCACTTTGCCAAAAATTGCAATAGAGAATCTAAGTGAAGCAGAAAAATATGCGCGTAAAAAAATCTATGAAGCATTAAAAAAATCTAATGAAACTTTTACACATGAGAGCGGGTATTCCTTTAATACACTTATTGCTGCTTGTATGGAAGCTCTAAATGCGCTTAATGAACAAGATAGTGCTGATGTGTGGAGTGAGGGTTATTTTATTTTGTTAAATGTTCTAGAACCAATCATTCCGCATGTTTGCTGGGAGCTTAGCAATGAGTATTTTAAGCTTACAAACTTTGCACCAATTAAAGTAGATGAGTCCGCACTAAAAGAGGATTCTATCACGATGGCAATTACCATAAATGGTAAGCGTAGAGGAGAAGTTAAAGTGTCTGTGAATGCGGATAATGCAGAAGTCTTAACGCTTGCAAAAGTTGCAGTTGAAAAATGGATTGCAGATTTTACGATTATTAAAGAAATTGTGGTGCCAAATAAACTTGTGAATTTTGTGGTGAAACCATGCGAAAAATCCTTGTAGTTTTAGTAACTTCTCTAGTGCTTAGTTTGAGTGCATGTGGCTATAAACCCCTAGCGCACAACACACAAAAAACTCTAGGTAATAAAATCTATGTGGAAGTAAAAATTGATCCACGTGATACTCAAAATAGCGTAACACTTAAAGATGAGCTATCTAAAAACATTTTTGAGCGTTTGCATGCAAATATCGTAAATAAAGACGAAGCGACTTCTGTTATAGAAGTGCAATTGCATTCAGTAAATTTTAGCTCACTTGCCGAGAATCGCACGGGTTTTGCGACATTTTATCGCTGTGAAGTGATTGTAGAATTTAAATATAAAAACAATTTAAGCCAGAAAAAACGCGTGTTTAATAAAAAAGGATTCTATAATTTTTCACTCAATGAAAGTTCCATTATTACGGATTCTGTGCGCCTTGAAGCAATTAACAATGCTACACTGCAAGCATTAGATGGGTTTATCTCACAAGTAGGAATTGATGGATATTAATGCAAAATATACAAAATATTGCTAGAGAAGCATTAAAAGAACTTTTAAAAGAAGGGAAAGAACCAACTCCAGAGGCTTATGCGCAAGCTTATTGCCTAGCCGCTAAGAAAATGGGTGTTGTGGTTGAATCAGAGTTTAGCATTGAAAAAGTGCTTGAAATGCTAGAGCCTGAGGCAAAGGAGAATTTACCGCATAAGAAATTTAAGCATAAAAACGAGCTTTTTATTTCCTTAATAAAGGTTATCAATCATCTAAATTTCTCAAAGAAACATTTTAACACTTCGCTTGAAACCTTAAAGCTCCTTTTGCGCCTATTAGCCATACATCCTCAAAAGGAAATAAGCACTCTTGCAAAAGGACATTTGATAGAAATTGACAAATTAAATTCCCAGTCAATGCAAAATTGGCGTGAGCGTTGGATGGAGCAGGTAAAGAAAATTCCAGAGTTTGATTTTTTGGATTCTTTAAAAGTGCTTGAGATTTTAAGTAATTTTAAGATTCCATATCTTGGAATTCAAAAATGGCAAGATGATGTGCGTAATTTGCTAAAAGAATCAAAGCCTAGCAAAGAAGAGCAATTAAAATTGCTAAAAAGCTTGGAATCACAAATCTTGGCTCTAAGCTCACAAAATACGCAGTCTTCACAAAATTCACAAAATCCAAAGATAAGCCCACAAGAACCACAAAAACAAAGCGCAAATGCGATGGCAAATTCTCCTAAAAAGCCACTAGAATTTAAAGACACAATGGCACTACCTATTGATGCAGTTACGACTTTGATGACTAAAGATGGAATGCAAGAGGTGCTAAATTATGCTGAAAATGAGTTTGTTAAAGCAAATGAAAATTATTCGGTGATTGTTTTTGGGATTGCAGGTTATGATAGAATCAAGGAACATTTTGGGTTAGAGGCTGCAAAGCGTGTTTTGGCAACTCTTGGGAGGTTGCTAAAGCAATATAGTAATACAAGTGATTTAATTGCTTATTATGGTGATGAGGAGTTTTTAGCTTGCTTGCTTGGTCGCAAAAAAGAAGAAGCAATTACCTTTATTCGTAATTTAGATAAAATTGTAAGCAATAGCAAGTTTATGTTTCAGCAAATACGTATTGAAATTTCTTTAAGCGCACAAGTCTCACATCGTGTGGAAGAAAAGGATTTAGAATCAATGCTTAAAATAAGCATTGAAGAATTTACTAAGCATAAAGACTCGCAAGGAATTATTCAATATGATGCATAAACTCAAGCATTTTTTGGAGCAAAAAGGGGCGGAATATGCTCCTTTTGATCCAAAGCGTGCGCCGAGACTTTTAAAGCAATTAAAACTTAGTTTTGGGGATAAAATCATTGTCCAAATCATCGGCACAAATGGTAAAGGAAGCACAGGACGATTTTTAGCTTTAATACTTAAGAATTTAGGATTAAAAGTGGGGCATTTTACTTCGCCGCATTTATTGTCTCTTTGTGAACGTTTTTGGGTTAATGGAGAAAATGTTGCGGAATCCGTATTGGAGAGTGCATTTACGAGTCTAGATATAGAGGTTTTAAAAGGGGCAAGTTATTTTGAAGTGCTTACATTTTTAGGTTTTAAGGTTTTTAGTAATTGTGAAGTTGTGATTTTAGAAGCTGGGCTTGGTGGAGAATACGATTCTACAACAACTTGTTCTGTGCCTAATCTTACACTTTTTACAAATATTGGAATTGACCATGAAGAATTCCTTGGCAAAAGCATTAAAGAGATTGCTACAACGAAGCTTAATGCAATGGCAAAAGTGGCAGTTTTAGGAGTGCAGAGAGAAAAGTCTATCGCATCAATTGCAGAAAAAATTGCTAAAGAAAAAAATGCAAAGTTGGTGCAAATAAAGGAAATTTCACAAGTTATTTTAGAGTATATTAAAACACACAATTATCCTAGCTATCAAGCTCAAAATTTAGCTTTAGCATGGGCAGGATTAATTGCACTTAGTGAGACAAAAAGGATTCCGTATAATACGGATTTTAATTTGGATTCTGCATTAAAATCACTTTTAGCAACACTCTCTCCTTTTGATTTACAAGGGAGATTCCAAATCTTAACCCCAAATATTTGCCTAGATGTCTTGCATAATACTGATAGCGCAATGGCTTTGCTAGAGCATTATGTTACTTTTAGTAAGAATAAAACTATTTTAATTTATAATTCCTACTCTGATAAGAATCCAAAGGCAATCTTATCGCTTTTAAAACCTATTATCGCGCGTGTGGAGATTTTTGTGGTGGAGAATCCACGCATGATTAAAAAAAGCATATTAGAACAAATTTTACAAGAGCTTGCTATTCCATATTGTGATTTTGTAGCATTAAAAAAAGAATCACAATATCTTGTGTGTGGCTCTTTTAGTGTGGTGGCAAAGTTTTTGAAAGATTTTGAAGAAAAAAGAATAATGGAAGAGTAGATGAAGAATCGTTTTGTAGTTACAATAACAGATGTTAATGGCTCTAAGCAGTATAATATCCATCAGTATGTGAAACAAATTATGTTATATATAGTTTTGCTTGTGGTTGTGATTTTTTTCTTTAGTTTCATCTCTATTCGGTTGCTCTTAAAAGAAGTACGTCAAATTGAAATCAAACGTGATTTAATGCAAGAAGAATATTTAAAGATTAACGAAAAAAATGAGGAGCTTCAAGCTCTCATCGATGAAAAAACAGAAGAGCTTGTCAAAGTTTCAGATAGAATTGAAGATTTAGAAGGAATTGTGGGGTTAAGCGACCAAATTGTGGAATCCCAAGATTTAAGCTTGATAGAACGTGTAGATTTAGCAAGTATTACTGGGGCGCAAAAAGCTTTTGTAATGCAGCTTATTCCAAATGGTGCACCTTTGCGTGGGAATTATCGTATCACTTCAGAGTGGGGAACACGGGTGAATCCTGTATTAAGACGTACGCAGTTACATACAGGGATTGATTTTGGATTGCCCATTGGTACGCCCATTTATGCACCAGCTGATGGTGTAGCATATTTCGTAAATAATAGCTATAATGGTGGTTATGGAATCATGGTAAAGCTTGAACATTCCTTTGGCTTTAGCACATTTTATGCTCATTTGAGTAGAATTGTTGTGAAAAAAGGGGATTTTGTAAGGCGCGGACAGCTTATTGCCTATTCTGGCAATAGTGGGAGAAGCACAGGTCCACACTTGCATTATGAAATCCGCTATTTAAGCCAAGATTTAAATCCGCGTTCATTTATCGAATGGACAATGCGGGATTACACCAAAATTTTTGAAAAGGAGAAAAGTGTCAAATGGCAATCTTTGCTAACAATGATAAATCAACTAGTGGAAATTCGGGAAACACCAGCATTATCGCGAAGGGAACAAAAATAAAAGGTGATGTGTATAGCGAGTGTAGCTTACATATTGATGGTGATTTAGAAGGTAATGTTGCTGCAAAAACTAATGTAGTTATTGGCAAAACTGGAAATGTGGATGGTAGTATTGATGCAGAACATTTGGTTATTAGTGGAAAACTTATGGGGAATTGCACTTGCAGTATTGTTGAGATTTTGCCACAGGGTAGAATCGATGGAAGCATTATGGCAAAAGAGCTTATCATAGAAAAAGGCGGTGAGTTTGTAGGGCAAAGCGTTGTGCATAAAAACAACGAATATGATAAAAATAAGATAGATTTAAAAGCGCCAAAAACAATCTCGCTAAACCAAAAAACAGAGGAAGGCGTTGCATCAAAGTAGTATTTATGCATTTTTAAAAGCGCATAGGGGGGAGTTTAAATCGCGCTTTAAAAATGGGCTTGTAATCCTATGTGAAGATAGGCAAAGTGCCTTGTCTTGCGGAGATGTAGCGAAGTTTTTAGGATTTGAAACATTTGTTTTGCCAGACTTTAGGGCAAAATTTGGCGATGATTTGCGTAGCTATCAAGAGGAGTTATGCGCGTTATTTGCAACACTTAGGGATTTTTATGCACACAAGGGAGAGAAGGTTTTATTTTCGCCCTTATACACACTCTTGCATTCACTGCCAAATGCGGAATCTCTTTGTGTGCTTAAATTAAAAGTGGGTGATATTTTAAATCTTAAGAATTTCAAAGAAAACTTGTTGCATTTTAGTTATGAATTTGTGGATCTAGTTGAGCTTAGTGGCGAGGTTTCAATCCGTGGAGATATTATTGATATTTTAACGCCAAATAGTGAAGAGCCTTATCGTATCACGCTTTTTGACGAGGAAGTAGAGAGTGTGCGCCATTTTGATTCACAAACACAACTATGTTCCAAAGAGCCTTTAGAATCCTTAGAAATTTCTCCGGCATTTTTAAACTTAGATGCGAAAACCTATGAAGCTTTAAAGTTTGCTATTACAGAACTTCCACACAAGCAATCTATGCTAGATTTAGGCGGGAGTGGTGATGTTTTAGGTTTTGGCTTTTGGTGCTTAGAAAAAATTGGAATCGCGAAAGATTTTTTAAGTGAATATCCCTTTGTAGTGTCCTCAAGCACTAAGGATTTAGCAAAGGAAGTGCTAAGTTTTAATGAGTATAGTGCTAAAAAATTGCAATGTGTGCTTAATGGTGAAATTTTGGATTCTACACAAGAATATCAAGATTTTAATTACAATTTTAATACACTCCAAAATTTCTTAGAGCTTCACAAAATGAAGACAATCACAATTCTTGCAAAGAGTGAAGCGCAGGCGCGTCAAGCTAAGATTCCATTAGATGCACCTTATAATTTCAAGTTTGGTGTAGATTATGCAGTTAATCTTCTAGGTAAAGAAATTTTAATTCTTTCTCTTAATACACCCCAAAGGCAAAAAAAGCGCACTAAAACAAGGATTTTATTAGACGAGCTAAAAGTTGGCGATTATGTCGTGCATAGTGATTATGGAATCGCAATTTTTAGCGGAATCACGCAGACAAATATTTTTGGAGCAACACGTGATTTTATTACTCTACGCTATTTAGGGGAGGATAAGCTTTTACTTCCTGTTGAAAATCTAGATAGAATTGACCGCTATATTGCTGATGGTGGCGGGATTCCGCTTTTAGACCGCTTAGGTAAAGGCTCTTTTGCAAAACTTAAAGAGAAGGTTAGAGAAAAACTCTTTGTGATTGCTAATGCTATTGTTGCTTTAGCTGCAAAGCGTGAGTTAATTGATGGTGTAGTGTGCAATGTGCAAAAAGAGGAGATTTTAATTTTTCAAAATCAAAGTGGATTCCATTATACGCAAGACCAAACTCAAGCAATTGAAGAGATTTTTAAAGATATTAGTAGTGGGCGCGTGATGGATAGGCTCTTAAGTGGAGATGTAGGTTTTGGAAAAACAGAAGTTGCGATGAATGCAATGTTTGTAATGTTTTTAAATGGGTATCAATCTGCAATGATTGCACCAACTACGTTACTAACCTACCAGCATTTTAATACGTTAAAAGATCGTTTTGCACCTTTTGGATTGCGTTTAGCTAGATTAGATCGCTATGTTGGGACAAAAGAAAAAAAGCAAATTCTAAGAGATTTAAAAGAAGGGAATTTAAATGCAGTAGTTGGCACACATACGCTTTTAAATGTGGAGTTTAAGAATCTTGCGCTAATGATTGTAGATGAGGAACATAAATTTGGAGTTAAACAAAAAGAAAAGATTAAGGATTTAAGTCAAAATATCCACTTGCTCTCAATGTCAGCAACGCCGATTCCACGCACGTTAAATATGGCACTTTCACACATTAAAGGCTTAAGTGAATTAAAAACGCCTCCAAGTGAGCGTCAAGCGACACGCACTTTTATTAAACACCTTGATGACACGCTCTTAAAAGAAGTGATTATGCGTGAAATGCGCCGTGGTGGGCAAGTGTTTTATATCCATAACAATATTGCTACGATTAAGCAAAAAAAAGAGGAGATTCTACGTGTTTTACCAAAGCTAAATATCGCTATTTTACATTCGCAGATTCCAGTTAATGAAGCAGAAGACATTGTATTAGAGTTCGCTAAAGGAGGTTATCATATTTTGCTTTGCACAAGTATTGTAGAATCTGGAATCCATTTGCCAAATGCTAACACAATTTTGGTGGATAATGCTAATTGTTTTGGAATTGCAGATTTACATCAGTTGCGTGGGCGTGTGGGACGTGGAAATAAAGAGGGATTTTGTTATTTGCTTGTGGAGGATTTTAATGCTATTACAGAAGATGCTAAAAAGCGTTTGTTAGCTTTAGAGAAAAATTCTTTCTTAGGCAGTGGTGGAGCACTAGCCTACCACGACTTAGAAATACGTGGTGGTGGGAATTTACTAGGTGAGGCACAAAGTGGGCATATTAAAAATATTGGCTACTCACTTTATCTTAGAATGCTCGAAGATGCGATTTTTGCGCTTAGTGGTAATATGAAACAAAAAGAAGCAAACGTAGATATTAAACTTAGCGTAACTGCATTTTTAAATCCGGAGCTTATTGAATCAGAACGTCTGCGTTTAGAGATTTATCGTCGCTTGTCAAAATGCGAGAATGAAAAAGCTATTTTTGGGATTGAAGGTGAGATTGAAGAGCGATTTGGACGCTTAGATGTTTATACAAGGCAGTTTTTAGACCTTATTCGTATTAAGATTATTGCTAGAAATTGTGGAATTGCAAATATTATGAATTATCAGCAAAATATTACTTTCACGCAAGTTAATGGAGAGAAGACAAGCATTAAAGCAAGCAGTAAAGATGAAGATGATGTGCTAAAAGCGGTGTTTATTTATTTGGAGAAGTTAAATAAAGGACAATAATGCGCTTTGGGTTTATCGGCGATATTGTAGGTAAAATTGGCAGAGAGCAAGTTACACGTTATGTCAAGGAAGCAAGAAGTTTTTATAATCTTGATGTCATTATTGCAAACGGAGAAAATGCTAGCCATGGATTTGGACTTGGAGCAAAGAGTGTGCAAGAGCTTCAAACATCTGGTGTGGATATTTTCACAGGCGGCAATCATACTTGGGATAAAAAGGAAGTTACTACATTTTTAGCACTAGAGAATTCTAATGTCTTGCGTCCGCACAATTATCCAAAAGGTGTTGTGGGAAGTGGTGTGTATCGTGGAAGTGTTGGCGGTGAGCCTTTTGCAGTGTTGAATTTAATGGGACATTTTGGAATGCCACAATGCGATAATGCCTTTATTTGTGCAAATGTTATGGTAGATATGTTGCATAGTGAGGGAATAAAAAATATTATTGTGGATTTTCATGCTGAAGCAACAAGTGAAAAGCGTGCAATGTTTATGATGTTAAAAGGTAGAATTGCGGCGATTATTGGCACACATACGCATATTGGAACAGACGATTTAGAGATTTTTGAAGGAAGTTTTGGTGTGAGTGATGTAGGAATGAGCGGGGCTAGAGAGAGTGTAATAGGAATGGAATGTGAAGAGCCAATTAAACGTTTTTTAACCGGGATTCCAAGTCGTCTAAGTGTGCCAGAGAAAAGGGGAATCCCTAGTATTTTTCAAATGATTGTGTGTGAGATTTCTTATGGAAAATGCATAGAAGCCTTTAAATTAAAAGCAGTGGATAATGGAAGTTTAGAAAAAACATTAGTTGCAAAATAAGGAGGTTATATGCGACAAACCATTGATAAACTAAAAGCAAATAATGCTTTAAGAGTGATTACTGAACCTTTGGATGTGGAGCTTGAGATTCCACATTTAGCGTATTTAGAAGTAAAGCGTAAAGATTCTAAAGCACTACTTTTTGTAAATCCTGTGGATAAAAAACATGGAATCCAATATGAGATACCAGTGCTTATGAATGTTTTTGGGAGTTTTAAACTTGTAGAGTTGCTTGTAGGTGATGTGGAAAAACAAGCAAGTGAGGTGGCAAGCCTTATTAAACTTAAGCCACCTAGAACTTTTAAAGAAGCACTTGCTCTATCTCCAAAGCTTTTGAACTTGCGTTTTTTATCGCCTAAGATTTTAAAGGGTAGGGGTTTGTGTCAAGAAGTGATTAGACAAGGAGATGCAGTTGATTTAGGTGCGATTCCAATACTTAAGACTTGGAGTGAGGATGGGGGGAGATTTATCACAATGGGGCAGTGCTACACACAAAGTCTTGATGGAAGTGTGCGGAATCTTGGAATGTATCGTTTGCAAGTGTATGATAAAAATCATCTAGGTGTGCATTGGCAAATCCACAAAGATAGCGTGTATTTGCTTGAAGAATACCGCAAGGTTGGACAAAAAATGCCCGTTAGTATTGCTATTGGAGGAGATCCTCTTTATACTTGGTGTGCGACTGCACCTCTGCCTTATGGGCTTTATGAACTAATGTTATACGGATTTATTAAAAAACAAAAGCCAAAGCTTGTGCGTTGTGTGAGCAATAGTCTGTGTGTGCCTTATGATGCGGATTTTGTGATTGAGGGCTTTGTAGATCCTGAAGTTATGCGCAATGAAGGTAGATTTGGCGATCATACGGGCTTTTATACTCCTATTGAACCTTATCCTGTGCTTGAAGTGAGTGTGATTACTTCAAAAAAAAATCCAGTATATCTTGCTACCGTTGTTGGTAAGCCACCATTGGAGGATAAATATCTAGGCTATCCTACAGAGCGTATATTTTTGCCTTTATTGCAAACAACAACTCCAGATTTAATAGATTATTATATGCCAGAAAATGGGGTGTTTCATAATTTAATTTTAGCAAAAATTAAGGCACGTTTTCCAAATGAAGCAAAGCAGAGTATGCACGCATTTTGGGGTGTTGGACAAATGAGTTTTGTTAAACATGCAATTTTTGTAGATGAAAATGCACCAAAATTGCAGGATTTGGAGATTATCCCTTATATTTTAAATCGCTTTAGTCCTAAGGCTTGTTTGCTTAGCGATGGCGTGTGTGATGCACTAGACCATGCTTCTCCAGAGTTTGCGCAAGGTGGAAAACTTGGCGTGGATTGCACAAGGGATTATGCAAAAGATTTGGAATCTTGTGAGGTTTTAGATAATGATGCTTTAAAAGAGATTTTAGCTAATGTGTTAAAGGGTAGTGGGGAAGTTAAACGTGTTTTGCAAATCTATATGGAGACTAAAAATCCTATTGCACTTGTTGGCTTAGAGAAAAAAGAAGCTGTGGGTAAGGTGCTTGTAGAGTTGTATAAGAAGTTGGAATCTAAAATGGATAAAGAATTAGATTCTGTCCAAAAACTCCAAAAACATGCACGTGTTGTGGTGGTTGTAGATGATTCTAAAAATGATTTAGAAAATTTGTATATGCTACTTTGGCGTGTTGTCAATAATATTGATGCAAAACGTGATGTGAAGATTTTAGATTCTGTGGTGTTTATAGACGCAACCGATAAGGATATACGTGATGGATATTTTCGTGAGTGGCCAAAAGAAACAGATTGTTCTTTGGGGGTGCTAAAGCACTTAGAGGCAATGGGACTTTTAAAGGAATTTGGAGATTTAAAGAAATTTTATAAAGCATTTCATATTGATAAATCCTATAATTGTTAAGAATATTTTGACAATTTTAAGGCAGAATTCTAGCACTTCATTAAGAAAGGGCAAGTATGGATATGGAAACTAATACGCGTAGAGTTTGGCTTAAAGGACTGAAATCTGAGATTATGGAATTGCGTTATCAAAAATTAAGCGATAAAGAAATTAAGCAGAAAATGCACACAGCATTTCGCAACTATTCTACAAAGATAGAAATTGCAGTAAGTTGGGGTTTTTGGATTATTGTTTTAGCATTGGTTGGATTTGGAATCCATATTGGATATGCGGTATTAATGTGGGAAGCACATTTGTATGAATTTAGTGTGCATTTTTCTCCTTATGCTTCAATGTTGATTTTTGTTTTTTTGTGTGTGGCTTTGTGTGGGATTTTAGCATTTTGGCTTGGATATTTTGTGGATTTTTTTAGATTTCATAAAATTCTTGATGATACGCTTGAAGAGCAGTTTTATTTGAAACTTTTTAAAATGTTTTTAGTGCTTAGTTTTTTGGGTTTTATAGTATTTATGGTAATGGTGTTTTTTGTGGGACTTCAAATTTCGGAGTTTTATGGGATCCCGCTTGGTAGGAGTTTGTTTGGGACATTAATGGAGATTATAGATTGATAAGTATTGGATTGGTGAAAACATTAGAGATTGTACGTTTTGCAAATCCGGGAGCATATTTGCTTGAGAGGACAGAGGAAGTGTTGCTTCCAAATGCCTATGTGCCAAAAAATGCGAAGGTTGGGGATAAGCTAGAGGTATTTTTATACACAGATTCTAGTGATAGACCTGTGGCAACAACACTTAAACCAAAGGCGCAAAGGGGAGAGATTGCACTTTTAAAGGTGGTGGATAAAAATCATTTGGGTTGTTTTTTGGATTTGGGTATTGCAAAAGATGTGTTTATGCCAACAAGGATTCCGCAAAATTATCCTATAGGTAGTCAAGTTGTAGTTTTTTTGACACTAGATAGAGAAAATCGTTTGCTTGCAAAGGAAAATATTAAGCCTTTCTTGCAGAGTTTTAAAACAAATTTGCAAGAGTTAAAGACTGGGACAAAGGTAGAGATTCTACCTTTTAGAAAAACACCAATGGGATTTGAATGTGTGTTAAATGGGAAGAATTTAGGCTTACTTTATTGCAGTGAGATTTTTGGAGATTTTGCTCTGTTTGAGAAAAAAGAGGGATACATTAAACGTATTTACAAAGATGGCAAATGTGATTTAAGTCTAAGGCACCCTCTATCTAAAAATAATAAGGACTTGGAATCTAAAAATCTTTTTGAGAGAATAAAACAAGAGGAAATCCTAGATTTAAACTATGATAGTGCTCCGGAATTAATTTATAAGCAGTGCAATATGAGTAAAAAGGCTTTTAAACGTGCATTAAGTGCGTTAATAAGTGAAGGTAAAGTGGTGCTTGAAAACGGAGCAATCAAGAAGCTATGATGGTTAAAAGTATTGAAAGTTTGAATCTAAAGCAGCTCTTAAGTCCCCATTACGATTAAGGATTTTGCCATAGGTTCTATTAAAGAGCAATGCGAAGCATTATCATCTTTAGATTCTAAAACATGTTCTAAAATAGGATACAACCCTAGATCTTTTGCAACTTTTATAATGTCTTCGTCAGCACCATAACGTTTAATGTATTGTTCAAAACTACCATACCAATTGATATTTTTTACAACACGTTTTGGGCTGTTAAATTGGAATTCTCTTAGATAAGCGTTTTTTAGAAGTGTGGAGATTTTTGTTTTTAAACTCCCAATAGATGTGTAATCCTTTAAAACCTCTAGAGCAACCTCTGGCTTTCCATCTGTTGCAGCTTTGAATGCTTTATTAAAGAGCTCTAGAAATGTATCGTAAAGTTTTTTGAATTCTTGGAGGTTTTTTAGTTCAATACTTGTATCTGCTAAATTGAAAGCTTCTTTTATGTTGTTATTTGCATAGGCTTCTAAGAATCTTTTCTTAAGATGAAGAGAAGCAAGTTTTGTATCAGTAACATCTTTAAATAGAGGAATATTATTGAGATATTCACATAATTTTATTGCTTGTTCTATATTGCTTTTTCTCTCAAGCATATTGACTTGTTTGAATAGATTTCTACTTGCATAAAGTGCTTTTTTGTAGGTGTCGGTTTCTTTTAAGAAATGAAATTTCTCACATAAAGAAAAATAGCCAACAATATTTTTATTTTTATAGGCTTGTTCTGCCTCTAAGAATGCATTCGCATTATTCAATAATAATTTTATATCTTCTTTTTTAGATTCTACATGGTTAAATACACCTAAGAGTTTTTTTGCTTTTTTGATATTTATTGCGGCATCTTGCACAAGAAGAGCTTGACAAGTGTTAAAAACTTGTTGCCAAAGTTGCTCTATTTTTTCATAGGCTAAAGTATTTTTAACAAAGGGATATTTTTCTGCAATTTCATAGGTTTTAATGTAATTGTTTTCTTCAGCGGCATCGAGGAATTCTGCGATATAGTGGATTTGTTCTAGACAAGTATTGAACTCTTGTTTTTTTTCTATATCACGCATAAAGGGTTCGGTTAATGCAATAGCTTCTTGAACAGAGTTTTTGGATAATAAAGCAACAGCTTGTTTTAAGGTTTCTTTCCACTGTGCGTCTAACTTTTCTTTATAGGTTTGCAGGGTGCATAAAAAGATATTATCTTGATAGAACATTGCTGTAATGTCATCCATATTGCCAAGCTCCAAAACCTGCAAGAAAGATTCCATTTGAAATGCAGTATCATAACATTCAATTGCACCATCACTATATCCTAAGAATAGAAAATTTTGATAAAAATGCATTGCTGTAATTCCATGGTGCTTAACTTTTAAGGTTTCTATATGCTTGTTATTAGAGATTCTTATAAGATATAAGGAATTGCCTCTAGAACCCACGAGGGCAAAATCTGTATTTGGAATCCTTTTGCAAAGTGTAAGCCATGAATCTTTGAATTGATTTTTATTAATGATTTTATTTTCTACTAAATCATAGAGAATCGTATCGCCATCACGCGTGATGCAAAAGATTTTTGAATTGTCTTTATCAAAAAGTGCATCTTCAACCACACTTTCAAATGTTATATTAGCAATAACCTTATCATAGGGAATATCAACTACAACAAGCTCCCCACTAAAGCTAGCTCCTAAAGCATAATGTTCATCATCGCTGAAAGCAATGGCAGAAACTGCATCAGAAAAAGGTGAGGAGCTTAGTAAAAAATTATAATTATCCCCATAATAGATAACAATTCTATTCTCCTCCCCACCTGTAGCTAAATAGGAATCGTTAGGAGAGAAAATTGTTTTTGTGATTTCTTTTTTTTGCCAAGTTAGTGGCTCTAAGACTTCAATGTTTTGCTCTAAACCGACTACTGCCCCTTTGTTGGAGTTACTAAAACCTATCGCAAAACACTTTCGCTTATGAGCAAATCCCACTGCCTTGCTAAATTCAAAAAGATGATATTTATCGTCTTGAATGGAGGTAGATTTTTCCAAAGTTTTGTCTTTGCGTGAAAAAACATAAACATTATAAAGATTATCAACAACATAGATCTTATCTGTATCTGCAGTAATTCCTAAAATACTGCTAGTAAGGGAAAAAGTATCTCTCAGAGGAAGCATTATGTATCCTTAAAATATTTTATGAATATTGTCCAGATAAATCGTCTGAAAACTTTATTATATAATAAAGTTTTTTAAAATAATGATAAAACACACACTATTTAGGTATTTACTAAACATTTACTTTTTGACATAAGTCAAGGAAATGGATTTGAAAATTAACTAGAATTTTGCCTTAGCTTAAGATTTTGAGATTTTAAGCTTAAAATCATAAAAAAAGGAGCGTCCATTGGAAGATCAACCTAAAAAACCGCTCTCTTTTCTTGCTTTGTTGCTTGGGGTTTTGTGCGTTTTTGCTTGTGTGATAGGAGTCTATACTTTTTATAACGCAAAAGGAATGTCCTATTTTAGCGATGATAGTGAAGCCTGTAATAACTGCCATGTTATGAATGATGTTTATAACGATTGGTCTAGGGGTTCACACGCACAAAAAATTGCTGGAGAACCACGTGCAACTTGTAATGATTGCCATTTGCCACATAATTTTGTGGAAAAGTGGATAGCAAAGGCAGAGAGTGGAGTTGCGCATGCGTATGCCTTTACATTTAAATTAGATGTGTTGCCTACAAATTTAAGTGCAACAGCAAAATCTAAGGATACGGTTCAAGAAAATTGTGTGCGTTGCCATAGTGATATGGTAAGCAATGTGGTAAATCCTACGACAAATCCGCACGGCAATGGTGCGCTAAGTTGTGTGTCTTGTCATGCAAGCGTGGGACACAGAAGAGGCTTTTAAATTATTTAGGAGGTTAAAATGCAAAAAAGATCACCCGTGATATTAGGTTTGGTGGTTATTGTTTTGGTTGTTATTGCTGGAATGTTTTGGTTAAATGCTGATATTAGCAAGAAACACAATGAGGGTACAGGTGGAATCAATTCTAAAGGTTTTGTGGAGATGAGTGACGACAATCCTACATTTACACATTGGGGTAAAAACTTTCCAGATCACTTGGATATGTATTTAACGGTTGAAAAACAAGAGCCTATTGCAACAGAATTTGGTGGAAACTTAGCGTATTCTAAGCTGATTCGCTATCCTCAATTAACCGTGCTTTGGGCAGGGTATCCTTTTAGTATTGATGCAAATGAAGAGCGTGGGCATTTTTGGATACAAATAGATCAAATGGAGACAGCAAGAAATAATAAAGATTTTTTAAATGCGCATGGATTTGCAAAGTTTGGTGGGCAACCTACTGCATGTATGAATTGTCATAGTGGTTGGAGTCCTTGGCTATATAAAAATGTTGGAATAGGAGATACTTTAGAGGAGAAGTGGATTTCTTTCAACTCTACGAAGTATTGGACAATGATTAAAAATGTTCCTGAAGTTGAGGGTGTAGCAGACCATAGCGGTCCTCATGGAGGAACGAGAATGGGGGTAACTTGTGCGGATTGCCACAACCCAAATGATATGCAATTGCGTTTAACGCGTCAAGCAGCAATCAATGCCTTAGTAGTTCGTGGATACGAAAAAGATCCTATTACAGGAGTTAAAGCAAGTAGAGAAGAAATGCGCACACTTGTTTGCTCACAATGCCATGTGGAATATTATTTCAAGCCAACAGGCACAAAAGTGAAAGTAATGGGAGAATCTATCGCAAATGACGCAAGTCAGAAATGGTGGAATGGCACACAAAAAACTTATGATGAAATTGATGTGTGGAGAAATGGAAATAAACCAACAGAGATTGAAGTAGATGGAATTGAATTGGTATTTCCTTGGAGTGCTTGGGGTAAAAATGAACCCTTTAGAATTGAAATGTTTGATGAGCATTATGAAAATGTGCGTGCAATTTTTGACAAAGATTGGGAGCATAAATTTACAAAAGCACCGATGTTGAAAATCCAACATCCAGAATCAGAACTTTATAGTGGAGGTGTGCATGCTGCAAATGGTGTAACTTGTGCAGATTGCCATATGCCTTATAAGCGTAAAGGTGCAAAGAAGGTAACAGAACATAACATCACTTCACCGCTTCAAGATATTAATGCAGCATGTAAAAGTTGCCATACACAAAGTGAAGAATATCTAAAGCAACAAATTTTTGATATTCAAAAATCCATTGCGTTTGATTTAAGAAGTGCAGAGTATGCAACTGTGAGCTTGATTGAAGATATTAAAGACTTGCGTGCAAAATTAGGAGAATTACCACAATACCAAAGTGATGGAAAGGCTGATGATAAAAAGATTTCCGCAGCTTTAAAGGAGCCATTAGAATTGCATCGTAAAGGGCAAATGCGTGGAGACTTTGTTGGTGCTGAAAATTCAACAGGGTTTCACAATCCTAGAGAAGCAAGCAGAATGTTGTTGCAAGCTGTTGAAATGGCAAGAATGGGGCAAACTAAACTAGTAGAAATTGCAAATGCAAATGGAATCAAGGATTTTAAAACTTCTGATTTAGGTTTTGAAGAAATCCAAAAGCTGAATCCAGGAGATATTCGCTATAAAGTGGATTTAAATGGACATAAAGCGGGTGAGCGTTATTATAAGCATGAAGAAATTAATGGTCCTGCTCCAAAGGAGTTAATGGAACTAGATGCAAACAATAAGCCTTATAATTATAAGGTGATTGATAAAAAAACTTCTTCTTATTAAAAAATCTATCCCCTAAATTTCTCTAAGGCTTTGCCTTAGAGGCTAATTTCTTAATGTAAAAACAATAGGAATTTGCAAATACGCATTGTTTGTGTGAGTAGGAAAGTGTGATGATGCCTTTTGAATGGTTTTGAGAGCATTTTCATCAAGAATAGGGTAACCAGAGCTTTTGCGCACTTTTAAATCTTTAAGAATTCTATGTTTTGTCCATAAAAATTCTACTAAAACTTCTCCTTGCATACGCATTTTTCTAGCTTGTCTTGGATAGTTGACATTGGAATCTATTGCTTTTTTTACAGCTTTTAAAAAAGGGTGATTATCTTTCCCAAATGTTAGGGTTTCAATGGAATCTTTAGGGATCGCATTTGTTGGAGTGCTTGTATTGCTAGAAGCTATGAGTGATTGATGTGGTTGTGGCATAGGTTTTGGCTTGTGTTTTTTTGTTTTTATGGATTTTTTATGTGAAATATCCTTTTGTTCTTTTGGGATTGACTCAATAGATTTTTGAGTATTTAGCAATGGATTTTGTGTGGATTGTGTGATAAATTGTTGCATCGTAAGACTAAAGGATTCTTGTTGTGGAGTTACTTTAAACCACGAAGTGCTATATAGGAATCCAAAAAATAAAAGTGAGAATAAAAAACTTGTTATATAAAAAGCCTGAGATTTGTGATTTAAAAATAGATTCATTGTGTTCTCTCTGTTAGGATTTGAAAATTTTCGTGATGATTTTTTCGTAGAATATCAATAATTTGAATAAAGCCATCAAATCTTGCGTTTTTATCGCTTTTAAGTTCTATTGCCGTTGTTTTTTGGGTAGAATCCAGTTTTGTTTGAATCTCTTGTAAGCTAGATTCTTGTCCATTTAAGAAAAAGAGATTTTCTGCATTTATTGCAATTTGAATCTTATCTTTTTTATCAGAAGCTTGTGTGCTAGAATCTGTTTTTGGAAGCTCTAATTTAATTTCTCCATGCGCAATAAAAGTAGAGATACTAAGCACCATTGCTAAAAGCACTAAAATAATGTCAATAAAGGGGATAATATTAAGCCCTTCGTTTTTTTGCGCTTTTATCATCTTTGATTTTCCTTATTTGCTTTGTAGTAACTACTTAGGAGATTGACTTTTCTAAAAAGAGCATTGTAAGCCATAAGAGTGGGAATTGCTACAAATAA
Organism: Helicobacter turcicus; assembly: GCF_019711685.1. GTDB lineage: Bacteria > Campylobacterota > Campylobacteria > Campylobacterales > Helicobacteraceae > Helicobacter_D > Helicobacter_D turcicus. Next base: position 24,827 of record NZ_JAIGYQ010000011.1, on the reverse strand, counting down.
TCCAAGAGCAGTTGCTTTAAGGGCTAGAGAGAGTCCAACAACAATAGATTTTACATCAATGTTTCCATGCATTCCCATATCATAAAAAGTAATCATTATTCCAATTACCGTGCCAAGCAATCCAACATAAGGGGCATTAGAGTAAATGATATGTAAAGTTGTCATATTTTCTGTAATGGCATCATCAAAGCTATCTTGGGAGCTAAAATCTTCAAAGGTTAGTTTTCTAAAAAACAGCAAACGTTCAATTACACACCAAATAGCAATAAAAGCCATTAAGCCTAAGATTCCAAAAATAACAATGTCAATGTAGGATTTGAGAAATTCCATATTATAATCCTTAAAATAAATTATGATAATTAAAATTATAAATATAAAAACTTATATAATAATTAAAATGATTATTATTAATAAATAAATGCTATACATACTATGATTACGATATTAGAAAGCATTACTATAAAAATATTTTATTTAAAATTAATAATTATTATTATAATATGCAGCTTTGTTAAAAATATTTTTAACAAAATTAACGAAATCTTTAAGGATAATAAATGCGTAAAAGTTTAATTATTTCATTAACAGGGCTTTTATCACAAGGGCTGTATGCACAGACGGAGAGGTTTTTGTTAGAGGATTCCGTTGTGAGTGCTTCAGGATTTGAACAAGAAATTAAAGAAGCTCCTGCTAGTATTTCCGTGATTCCACAAGAAGAGATTTTGAGTCGTCCAATTAGGGATTTAGGGGATATTGTGCAAGAAGTTCCGGGTGTTTCTACCACGGTTAGCAAAACAGGCGGAACTACGATTCAAATGCGTGGCATGGCATCAAAATATACTTTAATCTTAGTTGATGGCAAACGCGTAAATATGGATAGCGGATTTGATAGTAATGGATTTGATTCTACAAGCGGTTTTATCCCTCCAACTAGCATGATTGAACGTGTTGAAGTGATTAGAGGTCCTGCTTCTACACTTTATGGAAGTGATGCTATGGGTGGCGTGATTAATATTATTACTAAAAAGAATCCAAACAAATTTGGAGGCACTATTGCTTTTGAAACAAGATTACAAGAACATCATGAGACTTGGGGGAATGTATATGGAGTAAATTCTAACGTATTTGCCCCTATTAATGCAAAAACTTCTTTTAATTTTAGAGGTAAGGTGAATTATGGTGAGGGAAATGCTTTTTATCAAAAAGATATTCCAGGTTACACACCAACAGGTAATAATCCTTACACAAGCCATTCTCCAACAGGCTATCGCAATATTGGAACAGGTGGAAGAGTAAATTATATATATAATTTAGAGAATAGTTTTTATGTGGATTTTGATTACGGATTCCAACGATTAGGAAGTTTAAACACCTCTAGCAGAAGTGTTACTGCTGTGAGAGATTATCATCGTTATAACACTGTGTTAAATCACGATGGAAATTATACTTGGGGTTCAATTAACAATTATATACAATATGTCAATACTACAAAAATACCGCATAAAAATGTCAATATAGGAGCAGATGCAGGAGAGCCAAATCGTGATGCTCTTGTGGAAAATCAGAATCTAATTCTTAGTTCTTCTTTAAGAAAAAATTTTGATTTTGGTCAAAAAGGTGCATTAATTTTAAGCGGTGGTCCGTATTTTAAAAATGAGAAATTATTTAATCGTAGCAATAGATTTGATAAGGATTCTAATCAATTTGCACTCTTTGGTGAGGGGGAGTATTTCTTTAATGAATATGTTTCCACAACGGCTGGACTTAGGGTAAATTATGATGAAACTTACAAAGAATTTTTTAATCCACGATTTTATGTGAATACTTATCCAACAGAGTGGCTAAGTTTAAAAGCAGGTGTTGCAAGTGGTTTGAAGCTTCCAGAGCTTAACACACGTTATAATGGACTTTACGATATAGACAGAAACAATGTTGCAAAATATGGCAATGAAAGCTTAAAAGCAGAAGAGAGTTGGAATTATGAATTAAGCACGATTGTGGAATCGCCTTTTGCAACATGGACGCTAACTGGATTTTATACAGATTTTAAAAATGCTATTAGCACACAAAATTATGGACAAGGACAAATGCTTCCTAGTGGTTATGGGTCTTGCAGTTATGCTTCGTGTGATATTTTTGAAAATGTAGATAAAGCAGTGGTTTCAGGTGTGGAATTTTCTATGAAAACACAAGCATTATTGACGCATTTGATTCCAAATGGAATTTATGCTGATTTTAACTATGCTCTTACAGAAACACAGCGCAAAAGTGGAGTTAGGAAAGGTTCTGATTTAAATGATGTGCCACGGCATAACCTCTCTACAAAGCTTTCTTATAAGGCTAGTAAGTGGGATACCTATATCCGTTATGTAGGCAAATTAAAAACGCCCACAAGCAATTCGCATTCAGCAAATGCAGGAACAGGGGAGTATTTCAAGGATATGCACACAATGGATTTAGGAATGAATTATCGCATCAAAGGTGGCTGGACTCTTGGAGCAGTGATTAATAATTTGCTAGATAAGAATTTTGTAGATTATGTAACCTATATGGACGGGACTAGAATGCGTTATACAAATAATTATCAAAGAATGATTCCAGGAAGAAATCTTTGGCTAACATTGCGTGCGGAGTTTTAATAATGGGAAAGAAACTTATTCCAAACGAAATTTAGATGTAAGTGCATTTGTATGTGAGGTTATTTTTTATTCCAATAGCTCTTATTTACGCAATTATGGGGACTTTATATATTTTTGATATTCGGCAAAATGTAGGGTTAAGATTTTTGAAAGCGTGAATTTATACTTAAAGTTTTGAGAGAGAATAATCTTGTGATTCCAAAAAATACGAAAGTAAAAATGTTTAAAAGTACGCAAACAGGGATAAAATATTCTGTTGCGTATTATTTGTATCTTTTTGGTTTATTTTTAACTGCATTTTGCAAAAGAAATTATTTAGGCGCAAGTGTTATAACAATTCTAGGATTTATAATTGCTTCTTCTGTTGTGTATTAGAGTTTGTAAAAGATTGGAATCTGAAAACTTTAAAATGTAATTTGTTAATAAAATATTTAAAAATTTAAAGGTAGAATTTCAAAAATTTTTATAAAAAGGTTTAAAAATGAAAAAGATTCTTGCGGGTTCTGTGATTGTATTTGCATTATTGCAAGGCGTAGCTTTTGCAAAAACTTATGCAAAAGTTAATGGCTCTGATGTTACAGATAAAGATATTGCAGCTTTAATGCGTGCAATGCCAGGTGTTGCATTTGAGCAATTGCCACAAGAAGTAAAAACACAAATTGTTAATCAAGCAATAGAGCGTAAATTGCTCATTGAGCAAGCTAAAAAAGAAAAAGTGCAAAACTCAAAAGAGTATAAGGAAGCCATTGCAAATATTGAAGAAGAATTAATGCTTGAAGTTTGGATGCGCAAACAAATAAATAAAGTTAAAGTTGTAGAATCTGAAATTACAAAATTCTATGATGAAAACAAAGATAAATTTGTGCAACCTGAAACCATAAAAGTAAGCCACATTCTAGTAAGTAGTGAGAATGAAGCAAAAGCAATTATTGCAGAGCTTAAAAAGGCTGGAAAAAATGTTGCAAGTAAATTTGATGCACTTGCAAAAGAAAAATCTAAAGATGATTCTGCAAATAATGGTGGAGAGTTAGGCTATATTGCAAAAAATCAAGTGGTTCCTGAGTTTGCAAATGCTGCATTTGGACTTAAAAAAGGAGCATATACAACGACTCCGGTTAAGACGCAGTTTGGTTACCATGTGATTTTGGTGGAGGACAAAAAACCAGCAGGAACAATCGCGCTAAAAGACATTAGAGGACAAATTGAACAAAATCTAAAACTTAAAAAATTTCAAGAGGAAGTTAAAAAAGAAGGTGAAGAGTTACGCAAAAAAGCTAAAGTTGAATTATCAAAGTAAGGAGATTTTATGCTAGTTTGTGGAAGTGCAATCTTAGATAAAGCAAATAGAGAAAATTACGGAGTTGGGGCTTTCAATTTTGTAAATTACGAAATGTTGAGTGCTATTTTTGAAGCTGCGAATTTGAAAAATTCTCCTATTATCGTGCAGACAAGTGAAGGTGCTATTAAATATATGGGTATTGATGTGGCAGTTGGAATGGTAAGGATTCTCTCTTGTCGGTATCCACATATTCCAGTAGCACTGCATTTAGACCATGGGACAAGCTTTGAATCTTGTGTGAAGGCAATTCGCGCTGGTTTTACTTCAGTAATGATTGATGCAAGTCATTATTCTTTTGATGAAAATTTAGCACAAACAAAAAAGGTTGTTGAAGTCGCCCATATTGCCGGAGTTAGCGTGGAAGCTGAGCTTGGGCGCTTAATGGGGATTGAAGATAATATCTCCGTAGATGAAAAAGATGCATGTTTGGTAAATCCAAAAGAGGCAGAAGAGTTTGTGAAAATCTCTAAAGTAGATTTTCTAGCTCCTGCTATAGGCACAAGCCATGGTGCATTTAAATTCAAAGGTGAACCAAAGCTTGATTTTGAACGTTTAATTGATGTAAAAAAGCGCACACAAATTCCACTTGTTTTGCATGGTGCAAGTGCGATTCCTCAAAATGTTAGTGATGCATTTTTAGCAAGTGGAGGGGATTTAAAAGGAAGCAAAGGAGTGCCATTTGATTTCTTAAAAGAAGCAGTAAAGGGAGGAATTAATAAAATTAATACTGACACTGATTTGAGAATTGCATTTATGGCAGAGGTGCGTCGTGTAGCAAATGAGGATAAAACGCAATTTGACTTAAGAAAATTCTTTGCTCCAGCAAAAGAATTTATGGTGAAAGTTATTGCGGAGAGAATGGATATTTTAGGTAGTTCAAACAAGATTTAAAAAAGGGAAAAATATGGCGTATTCAATGGGAGATTTGAAAAAAGGTTTAAAAGTTGAGCTAGAGGGGGTTCCTTATAGAATCACAGAATATCAGCATGTAAAACCCGGCAAGGGTGCGGCGTTTGTGCGTGTAAAAATGAAGTCTTTTTTAGACGGTAGGGTACTTGAGAAGACATTCCATGCAGGTGATAAATGCGAGGAGCCAAACTTGCAAGAGCGTTCAATGCAGTTTTTATATCATGATGGTGATTATTTTCAGTTTATGGATAACGAAAATTATGAGCAAATCGGATTAAACGATAACCAAGTGGGCGATGTGGCAAAATGGATGATTGATGGAATGGCAGTTAGCATTATGTTTCATAATGGTAAGGCAATTACGGTGAGTGTGCCACAAATTGTTGAGCTAAAAATTACAGAAACTCCCCCAAATTTCAAGGGTGATACAACAAGTGCTGGTAAAAAACCTGCGACACTTGAAACAGGTGCTGTTGTGCAAGTGCCTTATCATGTTTTAGAAGGTGATTTAATTCGCGTTAATACAGAAACAGGCGAATATTTAGATAAAGTAAAATAGGGTGGTGTATGGGAGTAAATGTTCTTATTGCGTTAGCAAAGGGATTTGAGGAGATTGAAGCAATTGCTGTGATTGATGTATTAAGACGTGCGGGTTGCAATGTGATTGTGGCAAAAGTGGATTCTAATAGTGATAATGCCGTTTTGGATTCTAACTTGATTGTGGAATCGCAAAAAGGTGTAAAAATTGTCGCAGATGTGATTTTAAGCGCAGTTGATAGTAAAAGTTTAGATGGAATAGTATTTCCCGGTGGTTGGGAGGGGACACAAAATCTCATTGCTTCTAGCGCACTTAAAGAAATACTAGAATTACTCAATACAAGAGAAAAAATCATTGCTGCAATTTGTGCAGCTCCTTTGGCACTTTTTAAACATAATATTTTAAAAGGACAAGCTTTTACTTGTTATCCTAGCATTGAAGCAATGATTGATAATAAAAATTATAAAGCAAGTCTTAATGTGGTGCAAGATGGCAATATTATCACTTCAAGAGGTCCAGCGACAGCACTAGAATTTGCTTTTTATTTGGCAAGTGTTTTTGTAGGCGAGCAAAAAGCAAAAGAAATTCAAGCTGAGATGTTGTCCCTTTGAAGCTCTTTTTTAGAAATGTAAAGATTTTTAGCATTAGTGTTGTTTTTTTAGCCTTGCTTAGTGGCTGTTTGATAGGCTATCGGGATATTATTTATAACCCTAGTATTTTGACAAGTGGAATCTCAAAAGAGCAGGTGATAAAAAAAGCAGTAAATTACGCACTAAATCCAGAGCAACTTGAAAAAGACATTGCAAATTTACCGGTGAATTTCAAAAAAGTTGTTGCTGCTTTAACGCAAAAAGTAGCAAAACAATGGGGTGAGAATAACACGCCGACTGCTTCTCAAGATGTTTATGTAAAATATACAGATTCCTATCTCTCTCGTGCGCAAGTAGATTTTACAAAAGGTGTGATTTCTGTTGCAACTTTGGATACAAAAAACCCAAAAGCATCTCTTAAAAAGGCAATTGTAGCAACACTTCTAACTCCAGAAGATCCAGAGCAAGTAGATTTATATTCTGATAAGGAAATCTCTTTTAAAGGTAAGCCGTATTTAGCGGATTTGGTAAAAGATAATGAGGATAAAGTTGTGCTTTATCCTTGGCGCGCAAATCGTTATGCGGATTATCTTATTGCAAATAAATTACAGACAACACAAATCACAGAAAAAGGGGAGAGTAAGAAGGTTTATTATGTGCAGTTTAATATGGTTAAAGACCATGAAATTAAAAGTGAGCATAAATATGGCGAGTATGTTGCACTCTATGCAAGGGAATATAATTTAGAACAAGCATTGATTTTTGCCATTATTAAAACAGAGAGTAGTTTTAATCCTTATGCAGTTAGTCATATTCCGGCATATGGGCTTATGCAAGTTGTCCCTGGAAGTGCTGGTAGAGATGTGTACAGAAGCCTAAATAATAGAGATGGAATCCCAACTAAAGAAATGCTTTTTACACCAAAAACTAATATTCAATACGGTTCCGCATATTTAGATATTCTCTTTAAGCGCTACATTAAAGGTGTCAATAATGCTCTCTCCCATGAATATTGCGTAATTGCCGCATATAATACAGGAAGCGGAAATGTGCTTAGTGTGTTTGATAAAGACCGCACAAAAGCAGTAAAAATTATTAATTCTATGACTTCGGCAGAAGTGTATCGCAAACTACGTACTTCCCTAAAATACGAAGAAGCTAGAAACTATCTCCACAAAGTTACAAATGCCAAAAAGGATTTCCAAAAAAACGTATCTCTTGCACAAAATGTAGGATTAAATAATTAGCTTAAAATAATGGAAGTCTATGAACTACTCCAAGAACCGCGCTATTGTAGCTATATTCCTAATTTAGAAGCAAAGTTTCGTTATTTTTATGTAAAAGATTGCACGATTCCTTTCTATGTGCATTTGCTAGAGCGTGGCTGGAGACGTTTTGGGAATTACTTTTTTGTTCCTATCTGCGAGACATGCGAGGCTTGTATTTCTATACGTCAAGATTGTGAAAAATTTGTGTTTTCAAAATCACATAAACGCATTTTAAAGCAACCTATAACTTTACAAATTAGGCGTCCTTGGGTGAGTGAAGAGCATTTAGCACTCTATGATAAATACCATCAAAAAATGCAAAGTAAAAAGGGTTGGGAATACCATAGTATCACACTTGAAGCTTATTATGATACTTTTGTGCAAGGTTTTTTGGACTTTGGCTATGAGTTTGATTATTATGTGGGGGAGCAACTTGTTGGTGTTGCATATGTAGATGTGATGAATGGTGCAATTTCTGCAGTGTATTGTTACTATGACCACGATTTTTCGCAATATTCCATTGGAACATATTCTATTCTTAAACAAATAGAAATTGCAAAAGAGTATAATATCAAGTATCTTTATCCGGGTTATTGGATACAAAACCACGTATCAATGGGTTATAAAGAGCGCTTTAAGCCTTTTGAGATTCTGTGTAATCGCCCAAATTTAGAAGAGATTCCACTTTGGGTAAAGGAGTAATTTTGCATTATACAAATTTCATCTCTTCCTTATTTGAAAAGTTTGCTTCCTACGCATTTTCACCGATGATTCAAAGGTGGATTAATAGGACGTATGTCAAGATTTTTGATATAAAGCTTGATGAGTTTGATACACTTGAGAGTTATCCCACGCTTAATGCGCTTTTTACGCGATCACTTGTAAAAATACGTAGCTTTGATAAAACGGATTCTAATATGATAGCACCTTGTGATGCCTTAATAATGGAGTTTGGTGAGTGTAAGGATAATATGGCTATGCAAATTAAAGGAAAATATTATTTTGTGAGTGATTTTATAAAAACAAGACTAGAAGAAGGCTATAATTATGTGAATTTTTACCTCTCCCCTAGTGATTACCATCGCTTTCATGCTCCACTTAATCTAAAGGTAAAGCGACTAGAATTTATTTCTGGAAGACTTTTTAGTGTGAGTGAAAAGATGCTCTTAAAACATGAAGAAGTCTTTGTTAAAAATAAACGTGTGGTTTTAGAATGTGAAGATGATTTTGGTAATACATTGTATTTTGTTGCTATTGGTGCATTAAATGTAGGTCATATTCAGATTAATTTTGTTCCAGAAGTTGTGGGATTTATGGAATCTACAACGTTAAATTTTGACATACCAATTTTTGTGCAAAAGGGTGAGGAGATTGGAAGTTTTTTGATGGGTTCAACAATTGTGTTGTTGAGTAAAAATTGGAAATACGATTTAAAGCTTAAAGAAAAAGTTTATTTTGGGCAGTGCATTGCAAAATTTAGCAAACCCACTCAAGAAATTGTAGAATCCAAAAAAACTCTGTAGTGAAATAATTAGTGGAATTTTAAAGGAGGATAACAATGATAAAAATACGTATTAAAGAATTATTAAGAGAACTTGATGCGTTGCTTGTAGCACATTATTATCAACGTGATGAAGTGGTGGAGATTGCAGAATTAACAGGAGATAGTTTGGAGCTTGCACGTAAGGCAAGTGCGAGTGAGAAGTCTAAGATTGTTTTTTGTGGTGTGGGATTTATGGGACAGAGCGTGAAGATTTTAGCACCACAAAAACGCGTGTTTATGCCAAAAATCGCGTGTTGTTCTATGGCTAGAATGATTGATGATAGTTATTTTGATACCTCTATTGCGCAACTTAAAAATTATGGAATTACAGATATTTTTCCTATCACTTATATTAATTCTAATGCCGAGGTTAAGGCAAAAGTTGCAGAGCTTGGGGGTGTGGTTTGCACAAGTGCTAATGCTTCTAAGATTTTAGAGTATGCGCTAAAGCAAGGCAAAAAGATTTTTTTTCTACCTGATTATTGTTTGGGGCAGAATCTTGCGCGTGATAATGGGCTAAAAAGTGCAATTTTAAGTGTGGATAGTGCAGAAAAAATAAAAGAAGCCGATGTGATTTGTTACTATGGCTTCTGTTCTGTGCATCAACTTTTTAGCGCAAAAGATATTGATTTTTATCGTGCGAAATATCCGGATATTTTAATCGCCGTGCATCCAGAATGTCAGGTGAGTGTTACAGAAAAGGCGGACTTTGTGGGTTCAACAAGTCAGATTATTAAATTTGTCCAAAGCCTAGATTCTAGTCAAAAAGTTGCTGTTGGAACGGAATTTAATTTAGTAAATCGCCTAAGACCTCGAGCTAATGGAATCCAAAATACTTTCGTGTTAAGCTCTACAAAGCCAGAATGCCCAACAATGAATGAAACAACACTTGAAGATGTGTTAAAATGCTTAGAATTTATTAAGAAAAATCAACCCATTAATGAGATTTTATTAGATGAAAATATTGCAAAAAAGGCAAAATTAGCATTAGATAAAATGTTAGAATTATCTTAAAATAAGGAAAGAATATGCACAAAATTTTATTAGATGATTTTTTAAAAGAAGTCTTAAAAGAGGATATTGGGCGTGGGGATTTGTATATGCGTATGCAAAATAATTATGAAATTGAAGCTTATATTATTGCTAGAGAAGATGGAATCTTATCGGGTAAAATGTATGTGGAGCGCTTATGTGAGTTGCTAAAGATTGAATGTCAATTTACTTTTGATGATGGAATGCATTTTAAGAGAAATGAAAAAATCGCGACTTTCAAAGGCAAAATGACAGAGATTTTAAGTGCAGAGCGCACGATTTTAAATCTCTTGGAGCATTCTAGTGGAATTGCGACACTCACGCATAAATATGTGCAAAAAATTGAAAGCACAGGTTGTATGTTGCTTGACACACGCAAAACGCGCCCTTTGCTTAGAGATTTTGAAAAGTATTCTGCACGTAATGGAGGTGCTGTAAATCATCGTTTGGGGTTAGATGATTGTTTGATGTTAAAAGATACACACTTAACAAGAATCCTTGCGCTTAATAAATTTGTTAAAGATATTCGTTCTAAGATTCCATTTACTGCAAAAATTGAAGTAGAATGTGAGAATCTTTTGCAAGCAAAAGAAGCATTAGAATCAGATATTGATATTTTGATGTGTGATAATATGGATATTGCAACTATTAAGAGTGTTGTAAAAATGCGCAACGCAATGGCACCAAAAGTGCTTTTAGAAGCTAGCGGAAATATCACGTTAGATAATGTCTTGGAGTATGCAGAAAGTGGCGTAGATGCGATTTCTTCTGGAGCTATTATCCATCATGCAGTTTGGTTAGATTTGAGTATGAAAATTGATTAATGCAAGATAGAGAGAAGGCATTTATTCGTGCCTTAGTGCGTAGCAATGCAACCTTTGGAATCGGCGATGATGGTGTAGAGATTAGCAATTTTGTGGTAGCAAATGATGCTTTTTTTGAAGATGTGCATTTTAAGCGTGCGTGGGGGAGCTTAGAATCCATTGTGGAGAAATGCTTTGTTGTAAATCTTTCTGATATTTATGCTATGAATGCGATTCCACGTTTTTGTCTTTTAATGCTTACTTTACCAACAGACTTTAAAGAAGTGGGCAAACTTGCTAAAATTATCGGAAATTGTGCATTAAAACATAAGGTTAAAATTATTGGAGGAGATACGATAGCTGGGGATAAATTGCATTTTTCCCTTACATTTCTAGGGCAAAGGCAAAAAAGTAGAATCCTAACTAGACAAAGCATAAAAAAGGGTGATATTCTAGGTTATATGAATCCAAGCAGTGTGCTAACGCATACCAAAACACAGGCTTTTGGCAAGAATACTAAAATACTAAAAACCGCACTTAGATTTCATCAACACAGAAAAATCCAAAGCAATACACGTTTTGCAAAACCAATTTTGTATCCTAAAATGCTTTTGGAGCTAAATTCTATTGCAAGGGCTGGAATGGATATTTCAGATGGAATCTTTATGGAACTTCCGCGTCTTAGTCATTTAAATCGTTTAGGTTTCAAAGTTTTTAAACCTAAAGGGGATTGGTTATATGCGCCAGAAGAGTATCAAATGCTTTATGCAATTCCTAAAAATAAGCTAAAAAAAATGCAAAATTTTGCTAAAAAACACCGCCACTCTTTTGTCCCTTTTGCAAAAGCAGTGCGTGGAAAATACAGAGAATCTAAAAAGAATTGGCATACTTAGAAAAAGATAGAAGAGCAGAAAAAGGGTAAATATGGAATCGCAAATGGAATTGCAATGAATTTAGCTAAACATTATAGCAATGCTTCAATTTTTTGCTCTAAATCTTTAATCTTGCTTTTGTATTTTTCACTTTCAACACGATATTGAGAGTTGCGTTGCTTTAGAGCTTTGACTTCGTTGCGCAACGCTGTGATTTCATCAGTTAGGATGTCAATATTTCCTAAGGCTCTTTGAAGCTGTAATTGATGTTTACGGATTAGAATCTCTGCTTCTTGCAAAGTTAATTTCATAACAGCACTATTTTTCTCTTCTTTTTGAGCAATGCTTTTATAAAAGAAAGTTTTGACAATCATAAATAAAACAAAGAGAATAAATGCCGTTAAAAACAGCCATTGCGTAAATTGCGCCATAAAGATTCCTTAATGTAATTTTTCTATGCGACAAGCATGGCGACCACCCTCAAAAACTCCTTCACAAAAGCTTTTTAAGATACCCTCTACCATTCCAATTCCAATCGTACGTGCTCCTAGACATAGCACATTAGCATCATTGTGCGCGCGACTCATTGCAGCACTATAAGGTTCGGCGCACAATGCAGCACGAATACCTTTGTGACGATTAGCAGCAATACTCATTCCAATTCCGCTTCCACAAATTAAGATTCCAAAACTTCCCGCATTTTCTAGCACCTTTTCACATAGTGTGTTAGCAAAATCTGGATAATCCACGCGTTCTGCGTCCATAGGTCCTAGATCTACAACTTTATGCCCCATTTGCTCTAAAATCCCCAAAACTGAGCCTTTTAGAGTAAAACCTGCATGGTCACTTGCAATGAAAAATTGCATAAATCCTCCTACAAAAGTAAATTAATAATATACTGCACTGGCACAAACACAAGGCTTGATAGTGGTGTGCTTAAGAGAACAATAAGGATTAGCATTCCAGCTATTGGAGGGATTTTATTAAAAGCCCTTGCAAAAGAATCGTTTTTAAGCATTAGTCCAAAATATGCTAGTGCATTTGCACCATCTAAGGGAGGAATCGGAATTAAATTAAACACAGCTAATACGACATTGTAAATTAATAATTGTAAGAAGAAATAAAGCAGTAATAATAAAATAAAATTCCCATTCTCTAGTGCGTTAATTCCCCCAAAGATTCCGCTATCTAAAGCGTAGATTAAAAGACTTGCAAAAATTGCTAGGACAAAATTATAGGCAACTCCAGCAACAGAAACGCTAAAAGCTCCAAAGTACCCACCATTATACACCACCTTATCAATGCGCACAGGGACTGGTTTTGCCCAGCCGAATAAAAAAGGTGCATTAATTAAAAACAAAGTTCCCGGAATTAAAATTGAGCCCACTAAATCAATGTGGATAATGGGGTTTAAACTAAGACGTCCTGCATTACGTGCTGTTGTATCACCAAATTTTAGCGCAATATAACCATGCATAATTTCATGTCCGATGATTGCTATTAAAAGTGCAATAATCATAATAGGAATCTTGTAGATTAATGGAATTTCAAACATTTAAGATTCCAATCTTGCCTCTAGTGCTTGTTTTTCTAAGCTCTCTACGCTTTTTCCAATGCGCTCCCAACGGATATTAAAGGCATCATCCCAGCTAAAATAAATAAACCACGGCTTCCCTACAATATATCTATAAGGAACAGCCCCCCAAAAGCGCGAGTCGCTGGAGTTGTTACGGTTATCCCCCATCATAAAATATTCATCTTCTCTAACAACAGCATGGAATCCTAAAGCACCATTAGCTAAGCGAACAGATTCCATTGCGATTTTTTCACCATTGTGGGAGAGAATTCTTAGCTGCTCAAAAGCACTTAATGTTTCATCTATGTATTGCACTCCGGCATGACGTTTAGCATAAGGGTCGTAATAGAATGTTTTTCCCCCAAAGGAGAGAGATTTTGCATTTGTATCCTTATAGTTAGAATCACTGCTAAAATATACCCATAGCCCTTCTTTTGTATAGAGAATCTCATCGCCACCAATGGCGACATTACGTTTAACAAAATGGATTTTTGGAGCATTAGGGTCGCGGAATATCACAATATCTCCTCGCTTTGGACGATATCCTTCAATCAAATGCCCATTTTTGTTAAAATCTGGCAAAACTTGCATCTCAAGCCATGGAATTGTGGGTGTTGGGATTCCATAAGAGAATTTTTTAACAAAGAGGTTATCCCCAATAAGTAGTGTATTTAGCATACTTCCACTTGGAATTACAAAGGCTTGAGCCACAAAGAAAATAACCCCCAAAACAATAACAATCGTGCCAACCCAACTATTAACAAAAGCATAAAGTTTGAGAAAAATGTTTTTCATAGATAACCTTAGTATTTTTTAGTGCGAAGTTTCGCTGCTTTTAACGTATTTTGAAGGAGCGATGCAATTGTCATTGGACCCACACCCCCGGGAACTGGAGTGATGAAACTGCATTGAGTAGAGACGTTTGAAAAATCTACATCGCCTACGATTCTGCCATCACTAAGCTTATTAATTCCAATATCTACGACAATTGCGCCTTCTTTTATCATTTCTTTGGTAATGAGATTTGGTTTGCCCACAGCCACACATAAAATATCTGCTTCTTTTGTGTGTTTAGCCAAATTTTGTGTGTAAATATGACATAACGTTACGGTCGCGTTTTCGTTTAAAAATAGCGCACTTAAGGGTTTCCCAACAATATTACTAGCCCCAACAATCACGACATTTTTGCCTTGTAGTGAGACATTATAATGTTTTAAAAGCGTGATAACACCTAATGGTGTGGCTGGGATAAAGCCATCAAGATTTGCAAAAATGCGCCCCATATTAAAAGGATGGAATCCATCCACATCCTTTTGTGGAGCAATGGCTTCTAGCACAGCAGTTGTGTTAATGTGTTTTGGTAAGGGGAGCTGGACTAGGATTCCATCAATATTTGGATTTTGGTTTAACATCGCAATAGTTTGCAAGAGAGATTCTTGTTGAATATTTTCTGGCATTTCGTGTGTGATAGAGTAGATTCCTGTGCGTTTGCAAGCTTTTGCTTTCATATTTACATAGCTTTGTGAGGCAGGATCATTGCCCACTAAAATCACTGCAAGTCCGGGCGTAACATTTCTTTTGTTAAGAATTTGAACTTCTTGCTGGATAGCGTTTTCAATGTTTTGTGCAAGTGCCTTTCCATCTAAAATCTGCATTGTTAAACCCTTAAAGCTAAGATTTTTTAAAAACAATCCTATAATTATAATATAAAGAAAGTTTTTTATACCTTTAAGCTAGATTAGAATTTTTAAGGGGAACAATGAAAATAGTTTGGTTTTAATCTAGTTTTGTTATGATTTGCCAAAATTTTGAAGGATTTAGAACTTTGCGCTTTGTAGTAGTTTTTGTATGTATAGTAATGTTTTTAAAGGCAGAGGAGAGCTTTATTGCTCCTTTAGAATATGGAAAAATGCTTTATGAGAATCCGCGTGGAATCGGCTGTGTGGAGTGTCATGGGCAATATGGGCAGGGGGATAAAATCGCAGATTATACACATAAAAATCAAGCAAAATCTATCCATGCTCCGCGTATTAATAACTTAGATTTTAACACTTTTAAAAATGCTCTACAAAGTGGAAAGCGAGTAATGCCAAAGTATTATTTAACTGCAAGTGAAATTGAGGCAATTTATAAATATATTAGAAATTTTAAATAAATTAAATTAAGATTTTTTCTGTAAAAATCGGGACACAAAAGTTTATTAATCTGTACATTTTTCTATTTGTATAAAAATAAATATAACTAAAAAGTTAAAAAATATTGACTTTTTTAGCTCCAAGGGAGTAGAATTGCTACCAAAGATAATAGTTTATTATAAAGTTTATGCGAGGCGCAATGCAAATTACTAAAACTCCCATTTCACATACTTTACCACTCGGAAATATTTTATTAGACAAAAACACACAAGGATATAATACAAAATTAGCCCTGCTTAATAGTATGCAAGAAATTATAGATGACTTTGTGGTAGAGGCAAAACATTATTGTATGATTGATCCAAAGCTTGCTATTGTGTATGCAAGCAATAGTAATGAAAGTAGCGACAATGACCAAAGTCAAGAAAATAATAAAAGTGGTGGTGGGATTCCGCAAATTGTCCAAGAGTTTGCAGAGTTAGCACAGGATTTTTTTGAAATCTCTTTGCTAGATATTGTGTTGTTGGAGAATTTTAGTGGGAGTTTTGGTGCATTTAGTGCGCACCTTAGCAATGGTCATGTTGTGGAATTTGCGCAAGCTGTGATGTTTGTATATGAAGAGGAATTGCTACGTTTTAAGGGTGTGTATAATGTCGCAGATTTTCAAAGCGCAGATATACTTTTGAATGTTTTGCGTGAGAATTTAGGTGAGTATAGTTATAAGGATATTATCAGTTACAAAGAGGATTATTGTCAGTATCACCATAGGCGCGAGAAATACTGCGCAAAATGCGTAGATGTGTGTCCAACTTTTGGTGTGATGGCAAATGATAGCCTAATGGAACTTACTTTCTCAATGGTAGATTGCGTGAGTTGCGGTGCTTGCGTGGGTGTGTGTCCGACAAATTGCCTAGAATATGATGCGTTGCCAAAAGAGGGTTTGGGAGAAATTATTGAGCTTTATAAAGACCAAAAAATCTTTTTGTGCGCTTTTAGTGATTATGAAAAGCTTTGTGTGCAAAATGTGATTTTGCCAGAATCTTTGACGCCAATGGTGCTTCCAAATCTTTTGATGTTAAATGAAAATGATTTGCTTGCAATGTTGCAAACTAGTGGCAATGGAATTCTTGTGTATGGAGAGAGTTTGAGTTCTTCAATGGAATTTTTAAATAATATTACCCAGCAAATTTATAAAAAAGATTCCATATTTTTAGTAAATAATGTGGAATCCATTTTGAAAGTGGCACAAGATTTGCCATCAATGGAATCGTATTTGTATAAAAACCGCTACAATAAGCCCTTTAGAGAGTCTTTTGCGCAACGTTTGCAATACATAATAAAAGAGGGTAATTTTGGGCTTGCAGCAAGTGTGGTTAAAGAAAATGGCGCACCAGTGTTTTATGGGGATTTGAAAGTGGATTCCACAAAATGCACACTTTGTTTATCTTGCGTAGGTGCTTGTAATGTTAATGCACTTTTTGCAAGGGGCGATGATTTTTCTCTGCGTTTTAATGCTTCTCTTTGCACAACTTGTGGGTATTGTATCACTTCATGTCCAGAAAATGTAATGGAGCTAAGCAAAGATGGAATTGCATTGAATGCAGAGTATTTTAAGAGTAGAGAAGTTGCTAGGGATATGCCATTTTTGTGTGTAGAATGTGGTAAGCCATTTTCAACACAAAAATCTATTGAAAAAGTAAAGGGAATGTTAAGCCTAGCATTTAGCTCTGATGTTAAAAAGTTAAAAACTATTCAATGTTGCCCAGATTGCAAAGTTAAAGTAATGTTTGGGGAGGGGTAAATGTTTGATAATCTAAGCACTAAAGAAGCACAAGATATTAAAAATGCGCGTTTGCTATATTATGATTTTTTTTATGGATTATTTGTTTTTGAACTTCTAAATGGGCGTGTAGAGCTTGCTAAAAAACAGCTAGAAATTTTACAGAATGCTCCTTTGAATAATGCTTCAGAAGTAGGCATTATGCTTTTAAGGCAGGAGTTAGAAAATAATGGAATCCAAAATATCAAAGAAGAGTTTTCACGCCTTTTTGCCTTGCCTTTTGGAGAAAAACAAGTGGGAATGCATTTGTCGCATTATTATGAAAATTGTATTGGCGCACAATCACTTCTTAAAATGCGCTCTTTGTTAAAGCAAAGTGATGTGCGCGTAGAAACTTCGGAATTTAGAGAGAGTGAGGAGCATTTAGGATTTTTATTTGGTTTTATGCGTCATTTAATTGAGAGCGGAAACACTGAGCTTGCAAAAGAAGTGTTTTTATTTATTAAAGATGCGTATATTGGACTAATTAGCGAGATTAGAGCAAGAGGAGATGCAAAATATTATCTTGCTTTAGCAGATATTTTAGAAGGGTTTATGCGGTTTGAAAATGATATCTATATGTAATTCCACTAGGGTTTTTTTAAGTATAGAAAATCCTTGTGGGATTATCCCAAATCTCAATACAAAGGAGCCGATTTATGGAAAAAAGTAGGCGTGAGTTTTTGAAAACCACAGCGAAAACTTCCGTTGCTGTTGCAGGCGTGAGCGTTGCATTAGCAGGTTGCGGCAAAAAAGGTACAAGCGAGAATCTTATCCGTGGAAAGTCTCCAAAGACAGAGATTCTTTACCAAAAAACAAAGCAATGGGAATTGTATTATTCTGTTGCGAAATAAAAAGAAGTGAGGCAAAAATATGAGCGAAGCAATCAAAAGGCGACAAACTAGACGCGCGTTTTTGAAAATGACGGCTCTTGGAAGTTTAGCAGGTGCTAGCGTAGCTTTGGGTAATGATAGCCAGAAAACTATGCGTCAAGCGACCGCACAAGAGCTAAAAGAGAGGTATCCAAATTCCCAAAAAATTAAAACCATCTGTACGCATTGTTCAGTCGGCTGTGGAATTGTGGCAGAGGTTGTTGATGGTGTATGGGTGCGTCAAGAAGTTGCGCAAGACCATCCTATATCTCAAGGTGGGCATTGTTGTAAAGGTGCTGATTTAATTGATAGGGCAAGAAGTGAAACAAGATTGCGTTATCCCTTAGAGAAAAAAGATGGCAAATGGGAACGCTTAAAGTATGATGAAGCAATGGATAAAATTGCAGCACAACTTAAGCAAATCCGAGAAGAAAGCGGTCCTGATGCGGTTATGTTTTTAGGAAGTGCAAAATGTTCTAATGAGCAGAGTTATTACATTAGAAAATTTGCAGCATTTTTTGGGACAAACAACATAGATCACTGCGCTAGAGTTTGACACAGCCCAACAGTTGCCGGTGTGGCAAATACATTTGGGTATGGTGGTATGACAAACCATCTTGGCGATATGATGTTCTCTAAATATATTCTTGTAATTGGAGCAAATCCAGCGGTTAATCACCCCGTTTCTATGGTGCATATTTTGCGTGCAAAAGAGAGTGGTGCAAAACTCGTTTGCATTGATCCACGTTTTACTAAAACAGCAGCTAAATGCGATGAATACCATAGAATTAGAAGTGGGACAGATATTGCATTTGCTTATGGGTTGCTAAATCACATTATTGAGAAAAAACTCTATGATGAGCAATACCTAAAAGAACGTGTGTATGGTTATGAGGATGTTATGGCTGAGGCTAAAAAATTCCCTCCAGAAGTTGCTGCTGATGTGTGTGGGATTCCAGCAGATATGATTAGACATATTGCTGAGGAAATGGCAGCGGCAAAGCCTGCAAGTTTGATTTGGAATCAGGGCTTGACACAACACACAGTTGGGACAAGCAACACTAGAATTATGCCGATTCTGCAAATGTTTTTAGGAAATATTGGCAAAAATGGTGGTGGTGTGAATATCTTACGTGGGCATGATAATGTGCAAGGTGCTTCAGATATGAATAATCTAGCGGATTCTCTTCCGGGATATTATGGGCTAGGTGAGCCGGCTTGGAGGCATTTCTGTAAGCATTGGGGCGTAGATTATGAATGGATGCTTGGTCGTTTTAAAGATAAAGAAATGATGGGCAAAACAGGATTTGCGCACTCTACTTGGAAATTTGGTGTTTTAGAAGATGAAAATATAGCAAACAATGGTGGCACAAAGCTTAGAGCATTAGTTGTGATTGGTTCTGGTATGACAACAGTCTCTTTACTGGACTTGCAAAGAAAGGCTATGGATAAGCTTGATTTGGTTGTGTTTGTAGATCCTTATGTGAATGATTTGGCAATTTATAGTGATAGAAAAGACAATCTCTTTATGCTTCCAGCAGCTTCACAAATGGAAACAAGCGGTTCTGTTGCTGCAACAAATAGAAGTTATCAATGGCGCAGTAAGGTTATGGAACCATTATTTGAATGTCGTCCAGATGAGGAATTTTTATTTGGCTTAGCAGAGCGTCTAGGATTTTTAGATAAATTGCAATGGAGGCTTTATGATGTTGCAAAATCTAAAGGTAGAGATAAGTTTATTTGGCCAGAAGATGCAACAACAGAGCTTACACAAAGTATTAGAAGTATTGGTTTGCAAGGAATGAGTCCAGAACGTTTAAAGGCACACCAAGAAAATTGGCATATGTTTGATAAGGTAACACTAAGAGGAACGGGACCTTTTAAAAATGATTACTATGGATTGCCTTGGCCTTGTTGGAGTGATAAACACCCCGGAACACCTGTAATGTATAATGATAACATTTCTGTTATGGAGGGCGGTATGGGATTCCGTGTAAATTGGGGTGTAACAAGTCCAGATGGACAATCTATGCTAACTTCAAGAACTTTGCCAGATGCTGTGCATCAAGGTGGGCATGCAGCTGTAACTGCAGCAAATGCGGAATCTTTAGGGATTAAACTCACTGAAGCTGAGAAAGAAGCAGTTGCAGGTTCTACATTTGCATTAGGAATTGGAAATAATATTCTTGTAGAAAAGGCATTAGAAGCCGGGATTTGTCCTTATGGTAATGGTAAGGCGAGAGCTAAAGTATGGAATTGGTATGATCAAGTTCCATTGCACAGGGAGCCTTTACATTCTGTAAGAGGGGATTTGGTAGATAAATATCCAAGTTTTCCAGATAAAAAGAATCTTTTTAGGGCAAATGTAAAATATAGAAGCCGACAAAAAGAGCTCGGTGAAAATAAGAATTGGGTAGATGAATTCCCTGTTAATATGCTAACTGGAAGACTTGTAGCGCATATGGGAACAGGTGCAGAGACAAGAAGTGCGAAGTATTTAGCTGAAGTTGAAGGTGAAATGTTTGTTGAAATCCATCCTGATAAAGCTGCAGAACTTAATATTGTTAATGGCGATATGGTATGGATATATGGAACAATGGATACCAAAATTTTAGTTAAAGCAAAGCTTTCAACAAGAGTGGATTATAATAGTGTTTGGTTGCCACAAAATTTCTCTGGTATGGATCAAGGAGAATCAAGACTTGATTACTATCCAGAGGGGACAAAACCTTATGTAATCGGCGAGGCGGCTTGTATGGTTGCAAGTTATGGATTTGATTACAATTCTGCTTGCCCTGAAACAAAGTGTGGCTTATGTCGCATTGAAAAAGCGCAATAGGGAGGTAGCAAATGAGTAATACGATTCCTACAAATCTTGAAGATTTTTCAAGAATTAAATTTTATTGCGATACAAATCGTTGTATTGAATGCCACGGATGTGATGTTGCTTGTAAGGAGGCGCATCATTTGCCTGTTGGTGTGAATCGCCGTAGAGTTGTTTTGTTAAATGAAGGACAAGTTGGTAAAGAGAGTGCTGTTTCTGTGGCTTGTATGCATTGTGCGGATGCACCTTGTGCGCAAGTTTGTCCAGTGGATTGTTTTTATATTCGTGCAGATGGAATCGTGCTTCATGATAAGAAAACTTGTATTGGTTGTGGATATTGTTTATATGCTTGCCCATTTGGTGCGCCGCAATTTCCTAAAAATGGAGTTTTTGAAAGTCGTGGTGCGATGGATAAATGCACATTTTGTGCAGGTGGTCCTGAAGAAACAAATAGCAAAGAAGAATATAAACTTTATGGACAAAACAGAATTGCAGAAGGTAAAGTGCCAATGTGTGCAAGTATGTGTTCTACAAAAGCACTCTTAGCAGGAAGCAGTGAAGAGATTTCTAATATCATTACGCACCGTGCGACAATGCGTGGTCAAAACATTCCAAATGCCGTTCCGAATGTGTGGAAAACAGCGTATGGAAACTAAGGGGGATTCTATGAGAAGTGTATTGAAATTCTTTAGAATCTTTATTTTTATCGCACTTGCAAGTAGTTTTGCATTTGCAGCAGATCCAAGCGTTCCTCAAGAGGGTGGTAAGCAATATGCTGAAGTTGTTGGAGGGAATAATGCTTTATTTTCAAAAGACGATTTAGCAAATCCTTATCTTTATGGGGGTCCTGAAGTAGAGGCAATTAAAGGGTGGGGTATTGGCTCTCCTAATGCAATTGGACTTGGAGAAATTTTTACTCTTTTGCAAGGGCATTATTTTGCAACAGTTTTTGCACTTTTAATTGTATGCGTTCCCTTAGCGTTTTTAGGACATTTTGTAATGATTGGGCAAAGGAAATTTTCACATGGAAAAAAGATCCGTGTATTCTCTGGCTATAATATTTTTGTGCATTGGGCAACTGCAATTCCATTTGTATTAATTTGTCTAACAGGGCTTGTGATGGTCTTTGGGGATAAATTAGGTGGAGGAGCGTTTGTCCGCCTTGCACGCGATGTGCATGGAATCGCAACAATTTTATTTGTGATTTTTGGTGTATTGATGTTCTTAATGTGGGTAAAAGACGCACTTCCAAAGGCTTATGATATTCAATGGCTTATGATTATGGGTGGATATTTAAGTAAGGAGAACAAGCCGATTCCTGCTGGAAAATTCAATGCTGGACAAAAAATGTGGTTTTGGGTTTGTACGCTTGGTGGATTTGTAATGGCGATTTCTGGAGCTTATATGTTCTTTCAGTTCGCAGACATTGATACATTGCGTTTAATGGCACTAGTGCATAATGGTTTAGGATTCCTAGTTATTGCACTACTTATTACGCATATTTATATGGCTGTGTTTGCAATTGAAGGTGCTTTGCATTCTATTATTGATGGAAAAATGGGCGAAGAAGAAATTGCAATTTTGCATAGCTATTACTATAAAGAGCTAACAAGCGCATAATGGAATCTTTTTATAAAACATTGCAAATTGAAAAAGTCTCCCCTTCTGGCTTTTTGGAGGGGAGTATTGGAGATTGTATAGTTGCAGAGGAGCGCATTGCATTTTATCTCAATGGTGAAAAAATGCTTTCAGTTATGAGTATCCCAAGTGAGCAAGATTTTCATTTTGTCGGGTTTTTGATAAGTGAAGGCGTGATTAGTGATATTTCTCAAATCAAGCATTTAGAAATTGCAAAAGATGGCAAAAGTGTTGCTATGGAAGCAGAAATTCATACAGAAAATTTACAGAATCTTTTTCGCGAAAAAACATTAACTTCTGGTTGTTGTGTGGGTGTAGCTGGAAATTTAGAAGAGCATATTGTAGAACGATTTGTAGAATCTAATATTAAATTAAACCCAAAAATACTTTTTGAGTATTTAAGAGAATTTGAAATTCCAAGCGTGTTGTTTAATAAAACAGGTTGTGTGCATAAGGCGATGTTGGTCTTAAAAGATGAAACGTTAATTAGTGAGGATATAGGGAGACATAATGCGATTGACAAAGTCATGGGAAAAGCGCGTATGCAAGGATTGGATACAAAGGATTGCATTTTATTTGTAAGTGGGAGATTATCCCTTGAAATGGTGATTAAAGCGGTTATGCATAATATCCCTATTATTGTTTCAAAGGCTGCTGCAACGCTAATGGGAGTGAGAGCTGCGCAAGAGACGGGGGTTACTCTTGTGGGATTTGCTAGAGGTGAGCGTGCAAATGTCTATACGCATAGTGGTAGAATTCAAGCATAATTTCTGCAAGAGTGCAAAAGGTTTTCATTTGATTGTGGGTTGCTTGTTTGCCATACTGCATTTTGACGATTAAAACTTAAAAATACTCTTAGCTTTTTGATTGATTCTACTTTTTAGAAAATGTAATTTTTGAGATTTTATTATGGAAAATAAATTATAAAAGCAAGAGATTCTAAGCATTAAAATTTTTGATTCAATTGTTTTTACTTGTATTTTTTATTTACAATTTTTTAGCTTTATATTTTTAATAATTTTTATAAAGTAATAAAAATTATTAAAAATATTTAAGTTTAATTATGTTAATAGTGTTCTTTTATTTTTATCAATAAGGAGAATTATATGCAAAAACATAATACTATTTCTTTGTTTGGCTGGAAGAGTTTTTCTTTGGGACAAAAGTTTGTGAGTCTTCAGATTTCACTTGCAGTTGTTTTGTCGGTCATTTTTTTACCCATTTTTCATTTTATTATGAGCAATTTTACAAATGCGCAACTTGATAGAAGAATTGTACAAAACAATATGATTGTGAATAATTTTTTAGTAGAAAAAATTGCTTATGATACGAGTAATCTGTCAAATATCTTAAAGGCAAATTTATCAATACACTTTGGAGACATTAAGCCACAGAGTTTTGAGATACAAGGACAAACTACTTTACAAGATTCTACTGCAATGTTTGTTCCAAATCTCACATTAAATGGTGTGCAAATGGCGAATAATTTTCCTGCTATTGATGAGTTTGCAACACTTACAAGCGCAGAAGCAACAATTTTTGTCAAGGAAAATAATGGAGATTTTGTAAGAATTTCTACTTCCTTGAGAAATGCTAAAGGAGAACGATTAATTGGAACAAAAATTGATGCGACACACCCAGCACACCAAAAAGTGTTAAACAATCAAAGTTTTTATGGAAGAGTGGAGTTATTTGGCAAGGATTATGTCTCTGTATATGAACCTATCGCAAATGGCAATGAAGTCATTGGAATCTTGTTTGTTGCGTACAAACTTGATAGCGTATATGGTCTTATCCGTTCTAGTATGGAGGGGATTAGAGTTGGAGAGAATGGCTCCATAGTAGTTTTAGATAAGAAATACGATAAGTTTATTTTAGGCTATGATGGGAAAGCGAATGATTTCAATTTTTATTCTAATTTGAAAGATTTTGGAATTGTAGAGTTTAATTATGGTGGTAATATCTATCGTTCTTATTATGATTATAATCAACCTTTGGGAATTTATGTGATTACACAGGCTTTGAAGAAGGATTTTACAAAGGCGAGTAGTGGTTTAGAAAAAATTTCTATTGCAGCAATACTTGTGCTTTTATTAAGTATGGTTATTCTTACTTTGGTTTTAACTAGAGGAATTATAATTAAGAGGCTTAACAATACTTCAAAAACAATTTTTGAGTTTTTGGAATTTATTAATCATAAAAGAAAAGAAGCTCCTAAACATAAGGAGATTGTTGGAAATGATGAGATTGCTAAACTTCATAGGGCGATAAATGAGGCGATTATTAAAATCCAAAAAGATATCAAACAAGACTCCCTAGCCATCACCCAATCTGCCCAAACTGCAAAAGCAGTAGAGAGTGGAGATTTGAGTGCTAGAATCATAGAAAATCCTCATAATCCTCAACTCATTGAATTAAAGAAAGTCTTAA
>NZ_JAIGYQ010000010.1 GCF_019711685.1 Helicobacter turcicus | reverse complement strand
GTTACCTTTTGTTATAATTTGTTTAAAAGCGTTGTAGGAGATTTTATTGAGAACAGAATATTTTAATTTTGGAAAGATTTTTATATTGATTTTATTGTCTTTTTCCACTTGGGCTTTTGGGGGAAATTTAGGTAAAGAATGGACAATATTGTTCATTGCTAGTGTGTATGTGTTTGAATTAATTTATTTGATAAAACTTATTTTAAGAACACCAGCTTTACCTAATATTTTTCTTTATATTATGTTTGCCTTTTGTATTGTGGTAATATTCTATTTATTTTTGAAAAATGATTTCAGCGATATTTTAAGATTTTCTGCCAGCAAAGAATTATCAATTTTTGCTATTATTCAAGGCTCTTTTGCTTTATTTAATGTTATTTTATTGCCATTTGCTTGTATATATGCCTACATTTTTACAAAAAAAGAAGTGCAGATTTCGGCATTTCATCATCATTTTAAACCTTAACTAATCTCTTCCCTATTCTCCTCCTTAATCTTTTGAGGCGATATTTTTTGCTTTGTAAGCCTTGTTTGTAAGCAGTTAGATTTGTGCTTAATTGTTCCATTCTTTGTGCTAGATTCTCTCTTTTTGTTTTTATTTGCTTTAAATATTCTCTAGCCTCTTTAGCGATTTTTAAAAACTCCTCCTCTGCTCTCTCCTCTCTCTCCTCCTCTTGCCTCTTTTTTAGTTCCTTTATATATTTAATCTCATCTTCTAAATTCCTAACTCTAGCCTTAGAATTTATCTCATAATAAGGCATAAAGTCCTTTTTGCTTAGGGCAGATTCCATACTTAATTCATATTTTAATTCCACTAAAGTTTGTGCTATTATCACTTCAGCTTCTTCACATCTAATCCCCACAAATTGAATATGCGGCGAGTTTATCTCTCTATCTTGCAAATGGATTTCTAGCACACCTTGAATCCCAGCTGCTAGTAATCGCTCTTGTAGAATCCCTAAAAGCGCATTAATGAGTTCTCTATCCATTGGGATATTTCTAGCCCATACATTTGCAGTTCTTAAATATCCAAACTGCTTTAAATATGCTAGAAGCTCACTTTTTAAGTCTCTCTCTCCTGTGAAAAGAATCTTTGAATCTTGTCTTTTTAAAAAGACTTCATTGAATCTTTCTAAAAAATAGTCTTTGTCTTTATCATTTTCTATTAGCACAAGGGCATTTTCTATCTCTCTAAGTAGGCTTTTAGATTCTGCATTTCTAGCCCTTTGAAGCATTATTTGTGATTCTTTCTTTTATGAGTGGCTTGAGTGGTTTTTTGGTCTTTAGGTGTTGTCTCTTGTTTAGATTCTTTTATTGAAATTTCTTTTGTTTGTGAAATAATTTTATCAGCTTTAAAGATATGACTAAGGCTATATTGTTCTCCTATGTCGGTTACATCAAATTCTTGTATGCAAGAGGATAGCCAAGTAAATTTTCTAGCGAGTCTTCTAGTAAGTAAGTTTATTTGTCTATCACGCATCAACTCTATTGAAGTATAACCTGAATATTGTCTGTGTTCAAAGCCATTGTCTAGCATAAATTGCTTAATACTATTGTAAGCTGTTGCAGTATTCTCTCCAAAATGCTTTTTGAGTGCCTTAGTAGATAAATCAAAGTTGATTGCTTTACGAGAGTAACTCATTGCCAAATTCCCTCTTTTTCTTCTTTGAAAAAGCTTATTAAATCACTATTTCCCTCTTTCTCACTCAGCCATTGCCATTCTTTGACATTAAGGGTGAACCAATCGGATTCAACTAAATTACAATTAACAAACACCCCCAAACACCCCAAATCATTCTCATCACCTTTACAATGATAAGTGTTTTTATCTATTTTTATCATTCCGCTATGCTCTGCTATCTCATCAATGGCTTCATACATTTTTGCTAGGTCATATTTGCCCTCACGCAATATTTTCTCTTCATCTAAAACAAAATGAGTGCCTAAAAGCGGATATTTTCTTGTAGAATTTGAAGTTGTCATTGTTACATTCCTGATGTTTAAAATTTGCTAGTATAGCAAAACAAAGTAGTAAATATTTTCATATTTTCCAAATCCCATTCTTTCACACAGCCTCTATTTCATAGGACTTTTTTTCAAATTCATCTTTAAAACTCTCTAAAGTATTGCTAAAAGCTAGGGTAAAGTCGCCTTGCATTCTTCTTTTAAAATGCGCTTTTATATCAATCTTATGTCTATTTATGAAGTCTTTTACATAGCGATTCCTACTTCTATCAATCAGTGCAAATTTCGCTCTAGTAATTGCCACATAAAAGAGATTTAACTCTTGATTTAGTTTAAAAAAATATTCACTAAAATTAAAGGTTTTAGCCTTTTTTATATCCCACATTAGCTCATCATCAAGCTTAAAAATAGCAAGTTCAAGGAAGCTAGGAAAATCATAGAAAAGCTCTACAATATCCCATTCTAAACCCTTAGATAAATGCGCATTGGTAATGATATTTCTAGCTTTTGCATTATACATATCCTTTGCACTCTGCTCTAAGTTTAAGACTTCATCAAACTTAAACTTCTCATATAATCTAATAGCATTCAAAATCTCTATGTCTAGGGATTTAAAGGCATAGTTTTTAAGGGATTTTAAGTCGTTAAATTTCTCTAAATATTTAAACTCATAAGGCAATGGAATCTTAGAATCTACAAGCGCAAAGATAGCAAAAAGAGGGCTAAAGATACTGCTAGGCTCTTTTAATAGGCTAAAATCCTCTAGCTTTAGATTCTGCTTGTTTATTTTATGGATTAGCCTTATGATTCCAGCATTTGTGCGAGTGATAAAGGCTTTTTTAGCTAAGTCTTTATTTAGAGATTCCCTATTAGCACTTTGCATTGAAATTGCCTCTTTATTACTAAAGGTTTTAAGAAAGTAATTAGCATAATCTAAGATTCCTTGAGTGCTTCTAAAGCTATGACTTAAGATACAAGTATAATTTGCATTTAGAATTTCTAGGGCGTTTATGGTGGCATTAAAGCCATAGATATTTTGAAAAGTATCGCCTACTAGAATCTTAGCACAAGGATTGTTTAGGAATATTGATAGCATTACTGCATTAGTATCTTGTGCTTCATCAAGCAAGATATAATCATATTTCTCTAGGGTGTTTTTAGAATTTAGGGCATAGTATTTTAAATAAAAATTATGTGTGATATTTAATTCTCCATCTAGCATAAGATTCCATATTTCTTTAGTGTATTTATCTGCGGATTCTAAAGAATAGGAGCTTTTTAAAAAGGCATTGAAGTTTTGTAATAAAATGGAGAGGTCTTGCAAAGAGAAATCAAAGAATGGTTCAATATCAAAGATGGTTAGCTTAAGATTAATGTTTTTAAATTTTAGTGTCTTTTTTGCATAAGCGTATGCAAGAGAGTGAATGGTTTTAACCGCTGCATTTTTAGGCATTTTTGATTTAATTTCTTCAACGATTGCCTTATTAAAGGCTAGGTAGAGGAACTTGGCTTTTGGTAGGGATTCCACTATCGCCTTTAATGTGCTTGTCTTACCGCTTCCAGCGATTGCTTGAATCTTTAGAATCTCATTTCTTTTTAGATTCTTAGCACATTGTATTATATGGAGTTGCTCAGGGGTTAGGGGCATTTGCAAAATTTATTCCCCCATAATCATGAGATGCTATTAGTGTTACTCACGAGGCTAATCTCGCTTAAAACACCTAAATATTGCCTCTTAAATCTAAAGTAAGAAAATAATAACGGTTTAATCTCTTTTGCAGTCATTAAAGCCCCTCTAACTCATCGTAAATTTCGGCTTCCGCTTCCTCTAGCTTCTCTTTAATCACCCTTAAAATCACCTCTCTCTGCTTTTTTGTAAAATCGCTATGGGCTGGTAAAATTTGGTAACCAATAGTTTCCTCAATATCATTTATAAAACCGCTTAAGTTATTCTCTAAATTTGCCATTTAACGCTCCTTTCTTATTCTATGCTTTATTAAAACATTTAATGTTTGCTTATCCCATCTTTTTCCAACATAGGCTTTAATTCTTTAATACCCTTAAAATAGAATCCCTATTCTATCTTTATTAAAATATGTATCTTGCACTTCAATCATTCTACCCTCCCAAAATATCCCTACTTCTTAGATTCTTTTTGGGTTCTTGTTCGTTTTCTTTGTTTAAGAATTGGTTTAAGATTCCATCTAATCTAGCTTCAAGTGAGGTAATTTTTTCTTTATATTCAAGTTCTTTTTGTGTGGAATCTTTTAGGGAGTTTTGTAAGTGGATATTATCGTTTTGTAATTTTTCTAGCATTAAGTCTTTTTTGAAGTTTTCTTTGTTTTGTTCTCTTAGCTCCTCTATTTGCTCTTTATAATTTGTCTCTTTTACTTTTAAGGATTCAAGCTCTAATTCCACTCTTAGCTTATCTTTCTCTATTGCTTTAAACTTCTCTAATTCTATTTTATAGAGATTTTCTCTCTCTTTGCTTTCTTTTAGGTTGTCTTGGAGATAGTGATTCTCGCTTTGAAGTTTGATTTTCTCTTCATTGAGTTCTTTATTCTCTTGTGAGAGTTCTGCATTTTCTTTATCTAATGCATTAATGGTTGCTTCTTGCTCATTGGATAAATTCTCTAATTCTTTAAACTTTAGCTCTGTTTGCCTTAGGGATTCTATCTCCTCTTCAAACTCATATTTTAATGCAGTGATTTCATTGACTTTTGTTTGAATAGTGCCTTTTTGCTTTGAGATTGTTTCCTCTCTTTTTGTGATTTGCTCATTTAATTCTTCTATGGAATCTTGTGCGCTTGAGAGTTCTATTTTAAGAGATTTTATTTCCTCATCTCTTGCTTTTATGTTGAGTATATCTTGAGAGAAAAGTAAAGAGGCGAAGTTAATCGTATCCTCATTTCTGTATTTTTGCTGGATTGTTTTAATCGCCTCTAGGATAGAGTAGCCATTATTTAGGGATTCTTTTAAGTCCTCATAGGCATTAAAGGAATCTTTCTTTGCCTTTTGTAGTCTTATGTTTGCCTTTTCTATTTCTTTTTGGCAATAGAGTTCAAAGCCATCGGATATTATCTTTTGAATCTGCTCTTGCGTGTTTAGTGGAGATTCTGTTTGGCTAGATTGGGTATAAGTAGAGTCTCCGCTTGTATTAAGGTTTTGGGATTGTGCATTGTGTTTAGTTTGATAGAATGCATTGATGTTGTTTAGTCTTGGCAGGGTCTTTTCATTCTCTAGCATTGCATTGCTAGATTCTTTCCTAAGTGATGCCCTTAGATTATCCCTCTCCTCTTTAAGCTCACTCTTTGCTATTTCTACTGCTTTTGTGCTTAGGGATTCCTCTTGCTTTAATCTCTCCTTTTCTAGTTCTTTTTCCTCTTTGCTTAAATCTCCCCAATGGATAATTTCATCAATATCTTTAATGACTTCTTTCTTACTATCCCCTACTTTATAAGAGTAGCAAAAGCTCTCGTTTATATTTGCTTCTTTTAGTTTCTTTGAGAGTTCAAGGAGGAATCTTGCGACAATGAAATTATTATCTTTTGCTTCTTTGAAAGATTCTAGTAGTTGAATGCTATCTCTTGAATTGCTTAGGACAAAGTTATTATC
This sequence comes from Helicobacter turcicus, assembly GCF_019711685.1. Classification (GTDB taxonomy): domain Bacteria; phylum Campylobacterota; class Campylobacteria; order Campylobacterales; family Helicobacteraceae; genus Helicobacter_D; species Helicobacter_D turcicus. The sequence continues at coordinate 65,573 of NZ_JAIGYQ010000010.1, read as the reverse complement.
ATAAAGGATTGCGCCTCTTTTGTGATAAATTAGCGAGATTCTCTGCTCCTCTATTTCTTTAAAATCTACCAAAGAAGTGCTATGTGTTAGGATAAAGGCATCTTTAATGAGGCTTAGTTGATTATTATCATTGATTTCTCTTAAATCAAGATTTAATTTTAAATATTCACTATCATTGATTTCTTTTAGATTTCGCCTTAAAAGATTGATTGCTTTGAAGTCAAATTTATCTAACTCTTGCTTTTGCGCTAGGGCATTAAAGATTCGTATTTCGTTGTTAATTTCTTTGTTTAACTCAAAGAGATTGTTAAATTTCTTATAATAATCTATGCCTAAAGATTCTAAAAACTCTAAATATTCATAATCGCTTCCATTATAAAAGACCCTCAAAGAATCAAGTAAAACCCTCTTGCTAAGATAGTGTATATTTAACTCATCAAAATTCGCCCTAAAAAGAGTTAGGCTTATCATTGGGTGTCCTTTAAAATTAAATTAATGTTTATTATAGTGTGAAAATTATTAAAAGAACATTAAATAATATTTATTTAAAATTAAATAAATATTATTTAAATATTTTTTATGATATTAATAATATATTAAATAATTTTTATAACATTAAATAAATATTATTTAAATATTTTTTATGATATTAATAATATATTAAATAATTTAAAATTATAAATTAATAAAACTATTATAACAAAAATTTCATCATAAATTCATACACCATGCCCCCTATCAATGATTCTTTTTGAATGGGGTTTTCTTTGGATATTTATCATATTTTGTGTTAGGATTTTCATTTTATCCTCTAAGTTGTCCTTAGTGCTAAATTCTTTTAATCTAATTCTAGTCTCTATTTGTTCTTGTAATTTGTGTGTTTCTCTTACTTTGTCTTTGGATTGTGCTATTTGTAGTGTGGAATCTTTTTTAGATTCTACTTGCTTGGTCTCTTGCACTCTTTTAGGTTCTACATTTTCCGCTTTTATTTCCTCGTTCATTTTGTTTTTTGCTTTTAGAGATTCTTTACTATGTTCAGAATGACAAGTGGTGGGGTTAGTTTGACAAGCAGTAGTTTGATTAACTTCAGTTTTACAAGCCTTTGCATTTTGCGATTCTGCTTCCTTAGCTTCCTTAACATAGCCTTTAGCCTCCGCCTTGTTTTCTAACCTTTGCCCATCGCTTTTGAAGTCCTCTACTCTTAAATTCCCCTTACTATCTAAATATTTAGGATATTGTGGCAGTAAATGCGCTATTTCTTTGGAATCTAAGTTTATCTTAATGCCCTCTTTTCGCCTCTCTTGTCTTATTTTAAAGATTGCATTAATGTTAAAGAAATCTTGATTTAGCACTTTAAGCAGTGGTTCTCTCTTATAATTTTCTATTGTGTTTGTTTCTAAAAATCTCTTTTTGTCCTTTATTGCATCCTCGCATTCTTTTAGCTCTTTGCTCTTTTGTTCTAGTAGGGCTGGAACTTTTTGCAGTGTGTTTTTAATCTTTGCTAAGAGAGCAGATAGCTTAATATCACCTAGAATTCCATTTTCAAATACGAATCTTAAATTATTTGGAGCAAACTTTTTGCCCTTTTGTGTTTGTAGGATTCCACTTATTAATAACCTTCCTTTAGAATCACTCAAGAATCCAACTCTTAATAAAAGCTTTATATTATTTGCCTCTAGCACTTCAATATTTCCCTCTTTATCTGCATAATCTTTTGCGCCTCTTATGACTTCTAAGAGTTTTAAATCTATTAGATTCCTTGTCTTTTGGAAGTTTTTATCCTCTTGCTTGTTTGCCTTTTTAGTTGTCTTATAATTTAAGGCTAGAACTTCATAATTCTCTTGTTCAAATCCCTTATTATTAAACATCTCTCTTAATGCCTCTAAGGCTTCTTGAATGCTTTTATATTTGCTTTCTTCCTCTTTTAATGCCCTCTCACTACTTAGAATGCTTTTTTCATAATATTTTTTGTAGTTTTTCTCACTATTTAAAAGATTCTCAATTTTGTGCTTTTCTAATATAAAGGGATTGCCTGTGGCGATTGCTTTCATCTCTGCGATATTTGCCATTTCCTCATCTATGCCTTTAAATACTCTTTTATTCTCTAGTGCATCTGCTTTTTTCATTTGAATGAGTGGCTTTAGCTTTTGCTCATTGATTTGAAACATTCTTGCATCATAAGTCTGTTCTGTGGCATATCTATAATGGGCTATTTCAAAGTTTTCTTTATCCATTTCAAAGAATAGATTTCCCTGTCTTACGCCTCTGCCTCTTCTTTGTTCTAGCTCACTTGGCTTCCATGGGCAATCTAGCTCATGAAGAGCTACAATACGTCGTTGCACATTTGTGCCTGTTCCCATTTTTGCGCTTGAGCCAATAAGGATTCTAATAATTCCAGCATTAACCTTATTAAATAATTCTTGCTTTGCCTTATCATTCTTTGCATCTCCAATAAAGGCAATTTGCTTTTGTGGGATTCCACTTAAAACAAGTTTTTTTAAGATAGAGGCATAGACATCAAAGTTTCCTTGTAGGTTTAAGAGTTCCTCTACTTCATAGACTTTTTTAATCTCTTTTTCTCCATTGCTATCTTCTATAATCTTGCCCTCCTCATCTTTTTGGTATTCTACATAATACCTTTTAATCTCTATATCCTCTTCATCTCTTTCTATAATACATTCAAGCTTTAATTCTTTTGCGATTTGCTCTATACTCTCTTGTGTTATGGTGTCCTCTTTATTTATATCTATCCTTTGGGAGTTTTGTTTGCTAACACCTAAGTCGCAGAATATTAATTGTGTGTTGTTTGCATATCTTTTATCCTCATAATGTTCTTTAACTAAAGCAATCATTTTATTAATCTTAGAATCCTCATAATCTGGGGCTAAATGATTTATAAGCCTAAAATCAAGGGCTGCCTTTCTAGCCTCGCTTGTGCAAACAAGTATATTATTTCTTTTAGGGTCATCGCTTAAGTGGTTCATTCTATCTATAATGCTTCCGCTATTATAGTTTCCAAACTCATCTTCAATCCCTATAAAATTTGCGATTGCCTCACTTCTTGGAGCGATTATGTTTATTGCCCCTCCTCCTTTAACTTTAGGGACTAATCTGCCATTAATTTTTTCAATATCCTCTGTGCTTACAATATCCGCATTTTGTTTATAGAGGTTTATGAGTTCTGGAGCATTGATAAACTCACTTAGTCTATTGACAAGAGTATAATTTACGCCACTACTATCTAATTCTTCATTTAAGGTAATGTTTGTAAAGGTTCTTTGCCAATCATCAAAGTGTTCTAGTTTTAGCTCTTTTAAAATCTCTGGCTGTAAATATCTTTGCATTGTGTAAAACTCTGCAATAGAATTTGAAATGGGTGTTCCTGTGAGAAAGTATAATTTGCCCTTGTTGTTATGAATATATTGTGTAGCACAATACATTTTCATAGCTTTTTTACTCTCAATGCTTGGGATTCCTTTAATGTTTTCTTGATTGGTATTAATAAAGAGATTCTTAAAATAATGTGCTTCATCTACGACTAGACAATCAATGCCTAAATCCTCAAATGCGATTTCACTATCATAGATTTTACCCTTTGCTTCTTTTTCTAGTTTTTTCTCTAGCTTTTTAATTTTCTTATCTATTGCTTCTTTTAGTTTATTGGTTTCTTTCTTGTTAAGTTGTGCAGAATTTTCTAGAATTTGTGTTTCTTTTAGCTTCTCTTTAAAGAGGGCAATTTCTTTTTGTAGTATTTCTTTTTTAAAGCTCTCCATTACACTCATATTCTCAAATGTAGAATGCTTCATAACAATGGCATTAAAGTCTCCATTCCTAGCACGATATAAAAATTCCTTTCTCTCTTTCTTGCTCTTAATCTTATCTCCTACTAGAATCTTAGCATTAGGATATGCTCTAATAAATTCCTCTCCCCAAGTGGTGCTTAAGTGATTTGGCACTAACACTAAAGCCTTATTTATTAGACGCATTCTAGCTTGTTCCATAACAAGTGCGACTCCAGCTAAGGTTTTCCCAGCTCCAACTTCATGGTCTAGTAGTAAAGAATTATGCATTATGCCTTTAAAGATTGCATTTTTTTGGTGTGTTCTTAGGGTTATTTCTTTGTTTAAATATGGAGTTTCAAGCATATCTACAAACGCAAACTTCCTCTTAGAGAAGACATTGATTTGTGCATTATAGCTTTTCTCTATTTCCTCTCTATGCTCTTTATGCTTAAAGATAAAGTTTAAGAATAAATCTTTAATGGCATTTGCGCTTTGCATTGCCTTTTTGGTTGGTTCTTGTTCTACTACTTTTTTAAATCTATTCTCCTCAATTTCCTCTAAATGATACACTTCAAGGCTTTTGTTATTTAGGGTATGGCTTAATAATCTATGCAGACTAAAGAATTTATTGCCATCTAGGTTAAAGACTTCAAGCTCGATTCCTATATCATTTATATCACTTCTTTCTATAGTAATACTTTGGGATTCCTCTATATTTTTACTAAAAGATTCTAAAACATATTCGCTTCCTAGTCTTTGGATATTGATATTTATGGATTTTGGATTATTAAAGAAACTCTCTTTGATAAAACTCTCATAAATTGCTAATGGAATATAGTTTGCCCCAAAGTTTATTTCTAAATCCTCATATTTAATATCTTTTGGGAAGTTCTCTTTTAAGGTATTTAAATAATGCTCTTTTGTATAATCTCCTAAATAAGCATTAAAGTTATGATTCTCTTTTATCATTTGCTCTAACTGCAAAGCTTTTTTCTTAATATTGCCGCTTAAGAATTCATCTATTAGGCAGTATTGTTTTCTCCCATCAAAGCTATCTAAATTAGGAAATATGAGTGCATTCTCTAAGAGATTTTTTATAATATCCTCTAGTTTGCTATTTGGTAGATAGCTTTGCAGTGTGCTTAAATCTATGTATCCTTTATCATTAATAGTTTTTTGTAGGGCTTCTTTGGGATTACTTGCTTGAGTTTTATCTAAGGGATAGAGGATTCTTTTTGAAAGAATTTCACTTATTTGGTATGTATAGTCAAAGCCATCTTTTTTGGGTGTTTTTATGATATTTTCTACCGCAAAGATTTTAAAGCTCTCTAGCTTCTCAAGCTCTATTAGGCTTTTTAGGCTGTGTTGTTTGATTAAAGAGTCTTTGTCTTTTTTATTTTTAGAATTGACATTAAATGCCTTTGTGTTGCTTAGAGTTAGAATCTGCTCTCTTAAATTCCTAAGCTGTTGTTTTTGTTCTAAGATTAAAGCATTGCTTTTCTCACTAGAATCTAAATTCTTTTCATTTTCTAAATTTGCATTTAAAAGGTCTCTAAAGGCAATGATTTTTCTTAAAATTGCTTTTTCATGTTCATTTAGTGGATTCTTATAGGTTAGCTTTGTTTTTTTCTCATCTAAAATTTGATTTTGATTGATTAGATATTTCTTAGCAAGTTCTAGCTCATCGGTAAAATATGCCTCTTTTATGTTGAGATTCTCCTCTTTTGTGTAAAAGGTATTATTATATTCAAAGAGATTTTCAACTCTTAGATTATTGATGTAATCTTTTGCTTCTTTACTTAAGTCTAACTCTGCTAGATTTAGCCCCTCATAGTTAAAAGCTTGGGCTTTATTATAAAAGCTAAAATTTGCAAGATTTGCTTGTATCTTTTGTGTGATTTGGTGTGTTAGGTCTAAATCATTACTCTTAACTCTAAGGACACTCTTACCAAATTGATTTTTATAAAAGCTACTCCTTCCTAAGATGCAATCAGAGTGATAAGAACTAAAATAATATTTGTTTAAATTTATATTTTCTAATTCTCCACTAGCATCTCTAAAGTATGCTTTATTAGATTCTAAGAAGCATGCATTATTGCTTTTTAAAAATTCCCTTATCTCCTTAGTTTTGCCTTTTAGAAATTCCTCTTTTTTGCTTGTTTTTCTAAAGAAAACTATATCACTTAACACTTCAGTGTGCGTTGCCTTAAAGCTAGAATTAGGCAGTCTAAAGGCAGAGAGTAGAATATTCTCACTCTCTATTTGCATTCTATGATTATTATTAATGGAATCCATAAAGCCACTAGAGATAACAAAGCTACTAAGTCCGCCCTCTTTTAAAAGGCTTTGGCTTTTAAGGACAAAGTAATTATGAATTAGCTCTCTGCTATCCTCTGCTCTTGCATTCTCATAAGGAGGATTGCCTATCACACAATCAAACTCTCTATTAAATAGCACTTCCTCAAAGGCTTTATTATAAATCTTTGTCTTTGGATGGAGGAGTTTTGCAATACTCGCACTTATGGAATCTTTCTCAATAGCAATAAACTCATAATTTGCAGGAGCTTTTGTGATAAAATGTCCAATTCCACAACTAGGCTCTAGGGCAGTTATCTTTTCATTGCTTGGGATTCCTAAAGCTTCTAAGCCTTTAAACATAGAATCTATTATCGCACTTGGGGTAAAATAGGCATTATAGCTAGATTCTCTTAATTCTTTAAACTTCTCTTCTCCTACTAGATTTAAAATCTCCTCTTTAATCTCCTTATAATCTGCATTATAAAAGAGTGGCTTTAGTCCTCCAAAGCCTGTGTATTTTGCAAGAATTTTTTGCTCTTTTTTAGAATAAGGACACTCTAGGGAGAAATAGCCTTTATCTTTAAATTCTTGCTTTAGGGATTCTAGCTTACTCTCTACAAATTCTCTGTGGAGTTCCTCTGCGTTGGCTATATTCTCTGCTTGAAGTCTTGTAAATTCAAATAATTCTTCTTTAGAGAAGTTTTGGGGGTTCTCACCCCTTTGCTTGCGTATAAAAATCTCTTGCAGTAGCTTTAATGCCTCTAGGTTTGCGCTAATTCTTTGTTTCAAACTTAGCTTAAAGTCAATTTCGCCCTTGTATTCCTCTCCATCTAATTTCTTTAAAAACTCATATGCGCTAAAAGTTTTAAATGCATACTTAAATCCTGTGTTTGCTCCATTAATTTCCTCTTTAATCTCTCTATTTTTTGGAGTCTCTCCCTCTTCTCTAACTCCAAGCTCCATAAATCCTTGCTGTGTTGTTTGTAAAGATTGTGCATCTTCTCTTGCAGTTTCACTCTGTGGCATATTATCTTGTTTATTGCTTGAATCTTGTTGTGTAAAACTTGTGGGAGATTCTCTAAGACTTTTAGGGTTGGAATCTTGCAAGATTGTTTGTTCCTGTGGTATTCTAGTAGAAAGGCTAGAATCTGAAGCTTGTATTCCTTTGTGCAATTCTTGGTTAAGAGATGATGCATTAGGGTTTGTGCTACTTCCTCTAGGGGATTGTGTAGAAATCCTAGAATCTCGCTCTCCCTCTGTAATGTTAGGGTGATTAGATGCTCTTTTATTGTTTGAAATGTTAGGGGGAATTGGGATTGTATTTGTGAGAGATTGCGTGCTATTTTCTGTGCTTTTAAAGAGAGAATTATTAGGCTCTGTGCGTAAGTTTGATTCTGCAATTTCACTTCTAGCATCTCTTGGAGTTGGGATTCTAGGCTCTCTAGGCTCACTAATTCTACTAGATTCAAATTCTCTAGGGCTTCCTCTATGGCTATTATTAGGGATTGTGGAATCTCTAAGGATTCTAGTTTCTTGGTTAGTGTTTGGATTTGGTTCTTTAGGGCTGTTAGATTCTGCTTCTGTGCTGCTTGTATTTGCTTTTCTATGGAGTTTTTGTAATGTTTCTCTAGCAATTGCTGTAATGCTTGGGTGTTGTAATAAAGCTCTAATTCTTGCTCTAAACTCAAGTTCTGCTGTGTGATTGTCTCTAGGCTTTGAGGTTGTAGGGTTATGTTCTGCTTTAGGCTCTTTTGTAAGAATGGGAGGATTATCTCTTGGATTATATTCTGCGCTTGTATCTCGTCCTCCTCTAAGTCCTCGTTGTAATTCTCCCTCTCGTTGCTCATCTCTAGTTTGTAATTCTCTAATTGTTCCTCCCATCCCATTAGATAATCTAGCCTCATCGTTAAGCTCTGGTAAGTCTCGTTCTCCTCTAATTCCGCTTGGCTCATTTTTGATTCTAGTTTGGAGATTTGAATCTCTAATTGGCTCATCTCCTCCTCTCTTTGTTTGTCTATCTCTGCTTCCTCCGCCTCCCTCTTTAGTATTTGTATCTGTGTTTGTTTGTAATATTCTTGGATTTTTTCTATTAGATTGTGCATTTTCGTTTTCCTTTAAGAGATTTTCTACTTGTAATTTTAAATCTTTATCATAATATCTAAAATTTCCATTTTCTTTTATGGCAAGGGAGATTGTATTTATCCCCTCAAACTCGCTTAGAATTGTATCAATATTATATTCCTCTATCACTTCGCTAAAATCTGGCTTCTCTGCTAATTCTGTGAAAAGCTCAAGATTATTCTCTAGGGCTTTAGTTAGAATGTAGGATTTAAGGGAATGCTTGGTTTTAGGCTTTGATTCTTGGGTGGGATTATTTAAATTCTCTGCGCTTTGCGTATCATTGTCATTCTGAAGTAGCGAAGCTGCTGAAGTATCTCTTTGGGATTGTTGGGATTCTAAGAGTTGCAAAAGCTCATCATCAAGGGATTCTAAGATTATGGCGATATTGCTTAGATTTTTATAGTTTGAGTAGGTTAGGAGTGCTTTCATCTTTTATGCTTTCTTTGTTGGGATTGTTGGGTTTGCGTTGGAGTGGAATCTTTGGCTTTTAGTGAGGTGCTGTTTGAGAATTCTTGAATCGCTATTTTGGTTTGGGATTGTGCATGATTAGAATCATTAAATTGTGGTATAATTCCCTGTGAATCTATTATAGAAAGCGTTTTTGCGCCAGATGAATTTTGATTCATTAGCTCCACATCATTCATTTTTGTTTGATTTGTAGAGGGTGTTGGGGTCTCTACCTGTAATAGATTTTCTTGATTTTCAAATCTACGCATTTCTTTTAGTCTCATTTTGATTGTTTTTGTTTTTAATAATTACATCACCCATTTTTTCATCATTAAGTTCTCTTATAGCCTTATAAACATCATAGTTTTCATCTCTTTTTGCATCAAAAATTTTTTGAGGGTCTTTGACGACTTTTTCAATAACCTTTGCCACATCTTGCATATCATTAAACATTTCTTTGTGTCTATCATAGAGTTTTTGTAGATTTGCAACTGCTTTACTATCTCCTAAAAGCTCCGCTAATCTATGGCATAGCTCAAAGATTTCTAATTCTTTTTCACTCATTTTTGCTTCCTTTTGTGTGCTTGGTTTAGAATGCTTGTTTGGGATTGTGTGTTTTCATAATAAGCTTTAACTTTAGGATTCTTAAATTCCATTCTTTGACTAAGATTCCTATCAGAGTAAAAGGTTATAATTATGTCGTTAGAGGGGGATGAGTGGCAGTTGTCGCCCTCCCCTCTGATTCTATCAGCTATTGCCCTAAATCTAACCTTTTCTTTATTTTCCCATTCATAAATCTTAGCTTCCTTTTCGTCTATAAAAGGCTCATCAAAGTTTTTCAAATATACCCTTAGAGAGTTTCCAAGATTTAAAAGCTCTTCTAGTGTTGTCTCGCCCTCACTTCCTTTTTCTAAATGTAGCTTTATATGTTCTGCGCCTAAGCCTCTATCTTTTCTAGTAGAATGAAACCCTCTTACATACATTGCAATATATGTAATCACAGCATTTTCTACTGCTTCAATATCTTTTTGAATAGGAGTTGCCCTTTTTGCATTAAAGGTTACATTTACAATTCCGCGCTTCTCTTGTTTCATCTGCGGTGCTTTCTTGTGTTTGTTTGGGTGTTTTCTAGGTCTGGGAATAGGCTATGTTGGGATTGTTTAGATTCCTCTTTATCCATTTCTTCTGCGGTTTTTAGGATATTGCCATTAATATCTGTAACGCTTATATTTTGTATCTTTATACCATTTGAAGTTGGGATTAGAGCTTTTGTAATGCAATATGCTTTGGGTTGTGATTCTTGAGATTCTTTAAGAGATTCTTTGGGCTTATCGCCCTCAGAATGGCTAGAATAAAGGCTAGTTTTATTGGCATTATTGTCATATTCAATACTGCTATTGTCATACTTGGACGAAGCCGAAGTATCTATTTGTGATTCTATGCTTTTAGATTCTGCCTCTAGCATTCCTAAATTTTTAAGTTCTTGGATTTCCTCTTGTGGAATGGTTGTTGTTTTTTCTTGAAATGTGAAAAGATATTTTGCTAAAGTCTCTTTTGCTTCCTCTAAAAGCTCTATTTCGTTTTTATTTAAAGATTCTTGGTTTAATAAAAGTGCACTTGCACTCTCTAGTAAGAATCCTATTTGTTCTTTATTGATTTCTTGTAAGCTTGTTATTTCCTCTAGTTTGGCTAGGAAGCTTAGAAGTTTTGCTTTATCGGATTCTTGAGATTCTTCGCTTCGTTCAGAATGATGAGGGGCTAATGTTTGGCTTAAAGTGGAATCCTTAGTTTGAGTATTGTCATATTCAATACCGCTATTGTTGGGCGAAGCCGAAGTATCTCTATGGGATTGCGCATTTTTAGATTCTTGTGCTTTTAATTGTAGGGTATTAAGATTCTCTAAAAGATGAGTGATTTTTGCATTTATTTCATTTTTGTAACGCTCTTTTGATTGATTTTGCTTTGGTTCAAAGTTCTCTAATCTCTCTAGCAATAATCTAAAGGTATTAAAGTCTTTAAAGCTAAGTTTAGAATCCTTAATGTAATTTATTTTATCTTGTATTTCTTTTGAAATGGGTAGGTCATTTAGAATCATTTTAGCTATTTGTGTCATTTGTGCTTCCTTTTTGGTTTAGCTTTTTTAAAAGAATCTGCGCTTTGGGCGGAATCTCTTTTAGATTTTGCATTTTTCTCTATTTTAGAATCTTGCGTGAGATTCTTTGTATTTTCTTGCATCTCTCTTCCTCTTTTAGCCTCTTGCTTTGCCTGTAATTTAGATTCTAAATTCTCGTAATTGTCCTCTTGTGTTTTAGATTCTAAAGGTGTTTTAGATTGTGGTATAATATTGTTATCTATTGTAGAAAGTGCATTTGCACTAGATAGATTCTCATCTATTAGCTCCAATCCATTAAGCTGGTGTGTAGAGGGTGTTGGGGTCTCTACCTGCAATAGATTTTCTTTATTCTTTAATCTCTCAAACTCCCCTATTCTTTTCTTGTTGGCGTGAAATATCTCATTTGTTCCTTTTTCATTTTTGATGACTACATCAGCCATCTTTTCAGTATTTAGAATTTTTGCTACTTTAATTACTTCATAATTTCTATTGTCTTTGTTGGCATCAACGATAATTTCAGGCTCACTCACGACTTTTTGAATTGTGTTTGCAACCTCTTGCATATCTTTAAACATTTCAGGATGTCGTTTCCATAATGCTTTTAAATCTGCAATGGCTTCTTTATCTCCTAGAAGTTCTCTCAATCTCTCACAGAGTTCAAATATTTCTAGTTCTTTCTCGCTCATCTGCGATGCTTTCTATGGGATTGTTGGGATTCTTCAGCTAAAGCTTCAGAATGACAAGAAATAAGGTCGGTTTGACAAATGGAATCCTTAGCTTGATCATTTAAAGTAGATTCTTGGGATTTTGCATTCTGTGCTATTGCATTCTTTAATGCATCAAGTTTTAAAAACGCATCAATGCTTGTGTAATCACTCTCATAATCTGGATTCTCTAAAAGGTAGCATTTTAATTGTTCTTTGGAATAAGGAGATAGAGTTAGGGTATTTAAATCAATAATGTTATTGCTATCCAAAGAATAGCTTAATTCTAAATCAATGGGCAGGGATTCCTTTTGTTCCTCTAGTAATTCTATTAAAAAAGATATTTTTGCATAATCGCTATAATTTTCATTTAATAAATAATCTACATCGCTTTTATAATCTTTTAAAATGTTTGTAATTAGGTTTTGTGCTAGGGCTTCTTTTAGGGATTCTAAATTGCTTAAATCAATTTGGGATTTATCTATTAAATCCTCTGCATAAAGAGAGCAAAGCGCACTATAATCAAGATAGATTCCATTTAAGAGGTCGCATAATGGAAAATCCCCAAAGGGATTATGTGCATTAGGGTTTTGGTTGTATTTCTCTACTTCTAAGGCTAAATCATAGAGATTTTCATTTACATAATTTTCATCTTTAAAGAAATGTTCTACTAAGCCTAATTGCTCTTTTAAATAATTTAGAATCTCTAATTCTTGCTTATCTTTGCCATTGTTCTGCCATTGGCACCTTATGGCTAATTCGTTATTAAAAGAAATGTTGAATCTCTCTTTAAATTCCTCTAATGTGCTTTGCATTGTTTTTTCCTCCTAAAGTCTTTTATCGGCTATGCCTGTGGCTTCGTAAATTTCTATCATTTTCTTATGCTTTATCTGCGATTCTTTCTTGTGTGTGTTTGGGGTTCTGTGTTTTCCGCATTTTCTTGGTTTTTCAGTTTTAATTCTTTAGTCCTATCCGTTAATTCATAGCGTTTGCTTTCATTTAGGTAGTTGATTACTTCTTGTAAGTTTTGTGAATCTGTGGCATAAGTAAAAATGCAATAAGTATCGTATCTATCACTATGTGCTAAATCTTTAAATATTGCTACACAATAGCCTAGAGATTCTAGCTTTTCCTTTGCATTTAGAGCATATTCCTTTAAGAGTGGCTCATCAAAGAGTAGGGCTTTATCGCTAAAGGCTTGTTGAGGGTAAGCACAAGGTATTAAATCCCCATAGACTTCATTTGCGAAGAAGTCCTTAAAGTCCTCATTTAGTTCTGCTATGTCTTGGTTTTTATTTATTAGATGTGGATAGTCTAATAAGATAACTAAATGTTTGTTAATATTATTAATTAACTCTTGTTCGTTCGCATTTTTTGCCTCATGTATTTTAATTGCATCGTTTTCATAGGATTTGTTTTGCTGGGTGCTTAGAGCAAAAGCTAGGTTTTCATCTCTTAGGTTTTTAGGGTTTAAAACATTCCATTCACTCTTATCACTTGCAAAAATTGCATATTCTAATCCCAATCCTTTGGGCTGTAAGATAATGGCATTAAACAAAGCGAAATTCTCATTATTGTATCCACAATAACAATCAAAAAGTGTATATTTTACGCCCCTTTTTTCAAGCACTTCTCTTGCGTTCTGAATAGTCATTTTTTATCCTTATTGCTTTATCTGCGATTCTTTCTTGTGTGTGTTTGGGATTGAGATTCTTCACTGCATTCAGAATGATAAGTGGCGGAATCGCTTTGCTTTAATGCTTTCTCTTTTTCTTGCTCTAAATTAAATTGCGCTTTCTCTAAGAAATTCTTTGCCTCTAGGCTTATAGAATCTAAAAGTGTGTTATCCTTTTGCAGTGCTTCTCTTAGAATCTCTTGGGATTCCTTACTTAAATAACTACTTGTATCAAGAAAGTTTCCATCAACTTCAAAGTCTATTTCCTTATAGATTTCTGCTTCCTCTAAAAGCGCGTTTATTTCATCGCTAACCTCTTCTGCCATTTTGGATTCCACTAGGGCTACTAAATCTATTTGTGAGGAATCCTCAAATTCATTTGCTAAAGAGGCTAAATATTCTCCAGCAGCACAATCTACTTCTAATTTGTATTCGTGGATTCTTTCAAAGGCAGTGGCTATGTCTGCTACACCTCCATATTTCATATTTGAAGTTTCCATAAAGAAGTTTTGGATATTTTTTAAATAAAAATTATCATTTCTTAGTTTTTTAATTGTTTCTTGTAGTTCTTTGTTTTCTAGCTTTAAATCTTGTATTGTTTGCATTTGTTATCCTTTTTGGTTGTGTTTTAGAATTAAATGTCATTGCCATATTTGCTAGTAAGGGCGAATTGCTTATGCAATGCGTGAGCCTTTGGCGAAATATCTATTTTGTATTCTGCATTGCTTAATTTTCTCTAGTTTCTATATTTTTTAGCTTTGCAAGGCAGTAAAAACTGCCTTAATGCTGCTTAATTTTGAAATTAATTAGCATTAAGAATGCTTTAGATTATTGCTTTTTATGGATTTGCCTCTGTTGATTCTCTAGCGCATCACCTACATAATCAGGCTCTGGAGCTTTAGGGGATTCTTGATTAACTCTTGTTTCTTGTTCTGCTATGGCATTATCAATCTTGCTTGTTAAATTGCTTAGATGTTCTTGGTGTTTTTTCGCATCTTCTTGTGTTCCAGCGTGGATTACATTGCCCTCTTTATCTTTTTTGTCATAATAAGAATAATCGCCATTTTCTAGGATTTGATTTACCTTTTGGGCTTGAGAGGCATAGTAGTTCTGCCATTTTTCAAGCTGTTCTTTAGAAGCAAAAGCGATTTCAGGATTTTCTGCCATATGCTTTTTGAAAGATTTTTGTAGGACGCTTAATTGCTTCTCTAAATGCTCCATTTGTTTTTCTAAGATTGCATTGCTTCTATTTTCAAAGACTTCTCCTGTATTAAAGTCCATTTGTCTTTTAAAATAATTGTCTTTGTTAATGACAGAATTTGTCATTAATTCATTTTTTGTCTTTGTAATCCAATTTTGGAATCTTGTAGAAAGCACTACATCTTGTGGAATTGTCTCTTGAATCATCTTATCAAAGGATTCTGCAATGACCTTTGCGTATTTATTCTTTTCTACTAACTTGTAGGGATTCCACGCAACAACTTCTTGCTCACCAATCTCATTTGTTTTATAATGTTGTTTTGCAGATTCTGCTTTTTGCCTAGCTTCTACGAAAGCCTTTCCTAATTCTGTTTGCATTAATTCTGTTGTAGAAACGCCAATTGACATTTTTTCTCCTTGCATTTAATTTAAATTTGCAAGGAAAGTCTAGGATTTTTCAAAAATCCTTGTGTTAAATGGGGCTTAAAGTGTGTAAATTTACATAGATTAAGTTTATTTTTATATTATAATTATAATTTTGCGAAAATTTCACAAAAAAATTTTATATTAGTAATAAATTTTGCTATAATTTTGCGAAAATTTCACAAAAAGGATTTTTATGAATGACAATCAACTAAAAATGCTAAGAAATCAAGACATTACAGGAATTAAAGAGCTAAATTTACAAAACGATACTAGAAAAACATTAATCGCAAAAGAAAAGCAATACATAAATCATCTCACAGGCGAAGTCCTAAGCAGTGAGCAATATTCTGTGCAAGTTAAGACAAAAGATGAATTTGTTAAGTTATTTGTAGAGAACATAGAATATTTGGGCAAAAAATTAGATGGCTTTGAATTTAAGACTTTATTTTTTATTTTGCGCAAAATGGATTATCAAAATTCATTAGTGATTGATTCAACATTTAAAAAAAATCTTAGCATTGCATTTGATAATAAATCACCCTCTGTTATATCAAGGGCAATTAGTGGTTTAATTAGCAAAAATATTCTTTTAAAGATTGATACTATGGAATTGAAACAAAAATTCCAATCTTTTGTTGGTAATTCCTATTATGTCAATCCAAACATAATTGGTAAAGGAAGCTTTAGAGACATTAAAAAACTTCGTCAAACTATCGTTACAGATTTTGATTTTGATAATAATAGCATTACTAAAACAGCCTCTATTGAGACGACTTATAATGAGGGGCAAGATTTGCTAGATAATACCGAAAAATATAAAATTGATAATATCCAATATAGCAATGATAACGAAAAAAGAGAGCAAAGATTAGATGTGCTAGTGCAAAAACAAGAAGATGAAGACCTACATAACGATGATATAATAGAATGTGAAGTAAAAAATGATGAACCGCTAACAAACGCAGATATAGTCTATGAAATAGCTCAAATTGAGCTAAAAGAGGCGCAGTTAAAACTAAGAAAGGCTACATTGTCAAAGCAATATAATATTTCTGATTCTTGATAATTGTATAATATTGCGTTAAAGGAATCCTTTCATCGCTCATACCTTGATAGGTCGTCTTTTTACCCATTTCTAGCAATGAGGATTCTGCTTGAGCGATGATTTAGCAAATATTGATTTTATAATATTTCTAAAATTATATAAATTGCTTTGGATTTTATTTTTATTGTCTTCATTAATTACAAATGCTTCATCGCAAAATAAATCTTGCATTTTAAAATAATCTTCCGCATTGCATATATCGCCACCCTTTGATTTGATTTTTTCGTAAATATTTCTAGCATCACTCTTAAATTCACTAGAGCTTTGTTTGTTAAATTTTCTATACAAATTATCTTTGCTATTTTTTGTGTTATCATTAAAATGAAATCTTAACCAATCTTCAAAATCGTAATATGTTAAGAATAAAAATTTATTTTTAACATCTTTTTTAATTATTGCGATAAGCTTTTTTAGATTCCGCAATTCTTCATTATTATTGTTTGCTCTATCCAAATCAATAATTATCATTACTTTATCAATATAAACTTCTTTTTCAAGAGAAATACTAATATTTTTATATGATTTTTTAGGTAAAGATTTTATTTTAATTTTTATTTTTTTATTTGTTTCTGATTTTAATTCCTCAATCAATCCATCAAAGTAATGCTTTTCGCTTTCTCCCTCACACCATACTTCTAAAGAAATATTATTAGGCTTATTCATCATAATAGCCTTTCAAATAGTCAATATAGGCTCTTTTTTTCTCACTTCTAATGTCATATTCATAATAATTCTTAATGATAGTTTCTAAATTTTCATTTTTTTGAATTAAAAATATTTGTTGAGAATTTAAAAAACTCACATCAAAAAGCAAAACATTGTGAGAAGAAACGATTAATTGCCCATTTTTATTCTCATCACTATTAACTAGCTCATTAAAAATTTTAATCAGAGCCTTTGTGCTAATGGAAGAATCTAGCTCATCGACAATAATAATTTTACCACTTTTCATAATTTCAAGAAGACAATCCATAAGTTGAATGATTTTTTTCAACCCATCTGACTCTTCTTGATAGTTATATTTTTGATTTTTTCGGACAAATACGATTTTATAATTTTTTTCTTCTTTATCCTCATCTGTTTCAATGCTTTCAAAATCAAAATCATTAATGGAATCATCTATGATTTTAAAAATATTTAATGCCTTGCTTTTATTTTTTAAAAAATAATCTTTTTTAAATTCTTGAAAATCAAGCACATAAGATTTAGAGTAAGTGCTACTCATATAAATTAAAATATTATTGATTAAAGCTATGAAATCTTCAACTTCATTAAGTTCTAGATCTTTAATAGTATATAAAATATTATCGCTTAACTTTCTAGAGAAGAAATTAGACAACATCTCGGATTCGGATTTTTTGACACTAAAAGAAGCCTTGCCATCATCAAAGCTAAAAATTGTTTTATTGTTTTTTGTAAAATTTTCTTTTTTAATGCTTTCTTTGTCAAAAACAATACTATATTTAAATGACGCATTATGATTATCTGACAATTCCAGCTCTAATGTTATTTCTTTTGAATTTTTATTAAATGCACTATTTGGAATATCATACCTTTTTGTATAATTAAAGCCATATTTAATAATATTAAGCAAATTTTTTATACCTAAAAATAAATTTGTTTTTCCTGTGGCATTTTGACCGAAAAATATAGCTGATTTCATCGGTTTGCTATTTTGGCTTAAATCAAAATTAAATTCATACTTTGTGTTTTTTAATTTACTTTTGGGTTTAGCGGTGAAATTTATCTCTTGCAAAGTATTGCCAAACGAATACAATCCTGATATTCCAAACTTCTTTAACATAGCTACTCTTTCTTCTAAATTTCAATGGTATTTTATCTTATATAATCAAATAATTTGTTTATATCAATAAATTTTTCAAAACTTTCATAAAGCATTAAATACAGAAATATTTTCAAATTAAGAGGTTTTGCCATAAATTTGCTATCCCATATTCATTAAAGATTCACGAGCTTTCCTAAAAAACTCCCTCTTGCTCACATATTGTGTTA
Organism: Helicobacter turcicus; assembly: GCF_019711685.1. GTDB lineage: Bacteria > Campylobacterota > Campylobacteria > Campylobacterales > Helicobacteraceae > Helicobacter_D > Helicobacter_D turcicus. The sequence continues at coordinate 47,689 of NZ_JAIGYQ010000010.1, read as the reverse complement.
GGGGAATCTTTTCATCACTCATACCTTGATAGGTTGTTTTCTTGCCCATTTCTAGCAATGAGGATTCTGCTTGAGCGATTCGCGATGTAATTATTTTTTCAAATTTGCAACAAATTATATAAATATTTATTTATTAAAAGATTGCAAAAGAAAAATAGAGTATATTTGTATAATTTAAATTTTTGTATTTTATAGAGTTTAATGCAAGGAATAGATGAATAAAGCAGAGGGAGGTGCAATTAATGAAAGCGCGAGACATAGCTAATGCTTTTTTGAATAAAGTGCCAATAGGAGCAGTAGAAAATGGTGAGGGGCTACATAAGGTAAAATTGCAAAAGCTTCTTTTTTTTGCGCAAGAAGAATATTTATTTAGATATGAAAAGCCACTTTTTAGTGATAAAATAGAAGCTTGGCAACATGGACCTGTTGTAAGAGAAGTTTGGAATGAATATGCTAAACATTCAAACCATATAATAACTATTGTTCCAAAAATAGAATCTTTGCCAAAAGAAGCACAGAAGGTTGTTGATTTTATTTGGTCCAAATATGGCGAAAAGGACACTTGGTATCTTAGGGATTTGACTCATTCATATAAAATATGGAGTGATAAGAGGGATAGCAAATATAATGGAAGAGGCGAGATTACAACAGATGAGATTCTACAATACAAAAAAGAATGCGAAAAGAACAAGATAGTAGCTAGGGAATATATTGAGAATTTAGCAAAAGAATTCATATGATAAAAATTCTACAAAAGCACGAGCTAGACGCATTAGAAGAAGCTTTAAGGGTAAGCATAGAAAAAGCATATCAATGCCCAATAAGCAAATGTGAGCGAGTGTGCTTATGCTCTTGTCTTTTGGCAAACTATTTTTCAAATAAATTATCCAAAGCTTTATCTAATAATAAAATTTGTGAGACATTTTGGAATCTTATACAAGTAGAATTTGATTTTAAACACGATGATAATATTTTAGCGGTTATATTAAAAGAACAAAATATCAATAGAGGGGTTTTAGAAAAAATAAAGACAATTTATTGTTTTAATAAAAAATCAAACAATTAATCAAATGCTAAATTCCTCCAATGATGCAGAATCTCAAGCTTTCGCGATTCAATCTATTTCATCTGCTATCGTTGCTATGCTTAAAATCCTTAAAGCCGAGAATGTCAAAATAGAGGAAAGTTTTCACAAAAAAGCTTTAGAAATGGTGCTATCAGAAATCAAAGGAACTAAAACCAAAGATACGCAAGACTCGCAATTTGGTTTAGGAATGAATGGCTTTTATATGATGTTTCGCACTGCTTCAGTATGTGAAAAAATATAAATATTCTCACTAATTTAAAGTGCTACTTATTATAAAGCCTTTAAACTCCCTCTTGCTCACATATTGTGTTAGGGGAATCTTTTCATCACTCATACCTTGATAGGTTGTTTTCTTGCCCATTTCTAGCAATGAGGATTCTGCTTGAGCGATTCGCGATGTAATTATTTTTTCAAATTTGCAACAAATTATATAAATATTTATTTATTAAAAGATTGCAAAAGAAAAATAGGGTATATTACAACCAAAATAGCAAGGGGCTGAAGGGCTAGGGCTGAAACAGAAAGTCAAACGCAACACAAAATACAATCATACATTATGAAATATAGAAAGGTTTAGATAATGGCAATTATGGATAATGCTTCTGAAATCAAACTATCTCAGACAATTAGCTATCTAAGACATAAAAGCAATAATAAATTATGGGCTAGACTTTATCAAAAAATAATCTTTCTTATGGAGCTTGAATTTTATAAAAGACACCAACAATTATCAATAGGTGTTAATTTTCAAAGCTATAAATATGGTCCATTTAGCGTAGAAATAGCTCAAATGTTAGACAATCCAAATATCATTGAAGCTCCACAAAATGTTAAACAAGAAATAAATGAAATTTTAAGAAAATATGAATTAACAAAATTTGACAAAAAAAGCCTAGAAAAGTCATATAATAAGATGATTCATTATATACACTCTTTAAAAATTTATAATATGACACCATTTGGAGCTAATTTTAACTTTAATTCTTACTCTTTTGAAGATATATTTAAAACCATTGATTCTAAGTTAGATGGAACAAAACTAGAACAAGAAAAATATAAAAATATGCAAATTGAAAAAGAAGCAAAAAAATATGAAGCCTTATTTGAATGAAAATATTAATATGAGGATTGTTAGATATTTTGCTGATAAATATCCACATTTAAGCAATTTTATATATAAATGCTTTGCTGAAGAAATCAGAAAGCTTAATTTACAAGATTTTGTTTTTAAACAAGTAATCAATCAAGAAGAGATTAAAAATCGTCTTAAATGTTTTAATTTAGATACATTAAGCAAACTTCATCAATTGAGTAAAAGCGAAAAATCTCAAGCAGATTTTAAAAAAGAAACTTTAGCTATTATTTTTGCTTTTTGCATCAAGCAAGATTTTTAACATATCCATACTCCCTCTTGCTCACATATTGAGTTAGGGGAATCTTCTCATCACTCATACCTTGATAGGTTGTTTTCTTGCCTAAATTTAAGAGTGAGGATTCTGCTTGAGCGATTGTTTTGGGGTATTAAACAAATTCATTAAGCCTGATTAGCTAAAGATAATGCCCTAAATATCATATAAAAACCATTCATTCCGATTCCTAGTTGAGCTTTACCATTTAGTTCAGACTTAATCATTTTAATTGTTTTGATTTGAATTTCTTGATTAACCTTAACACCCTCTTTTTCAAGGAAAAATTCCATAGCTAAAATGGAAGCACTTAAAATTTTCACTGCATAATCTTTATTGTTTTCCCATAATTTTTGACATAAAATATAGCCCGACCAAGCTAAAATTTTATAAGGACACACTCCGCTTACTAAAACACCATACTCCATTGTGTGGTCATAATATTGACTAATAACTTTTTCTAAGACGAACTCTTCAGCCACTTCGCCCATTTCAAGCTCATAAAGACTCAAAAAATCATTTAAAATATTAATTAAATCAGACATTTCATCAAAATTAAACGAGGCTTCAGATATTTTTCTTTGAATATTATGCACGAGAAATATCCTTTAAAAGTTGCTCTGCTTTATCTTTCTTGTCTTTGATTTCTTTTAGGCAAGATTCTTTATTGTCATGATACTTTTTAAGGAAGCTTGAAACATTTTCATTAGTTCCATTATGCAATGCAACATTCTTTTCTTCGCCAATAGAAACTAAATTAATGCTTTCTTTTTCTTGGACAACTTTGTCAAATATTTCCTTAGCTTTATTTGGTGTCATAGCCGCTCCTTAACTATTTTTAATTGCTTTAATGCAATTTTTAGTCTTATTCATTAACAATCTTTATTATATTTGCCTCAATATTATCAATATTTAATGCTTCTAATTTATTAAAAACTTCCGCTTTTCTTTTAAGAGAATCTTCCTTTTCATCATAAAGTCCAGCAAAATATTTCAATGTTTCTTCGGTGCAATGATTGTCGGTTGAACCATCATTTGTCCTATTATTTCCGCTAAACACCTTCAAACGCATTATCCGCTTCTTTTTTTATTGCTTCAATATCCTTCAATGCCATAGTATCCCTCACAATCGCTACATTACCAAATGTTTAATGTTAAAATTGTCTCTATTTTTTGGTAAATTTAAGCTAAAAATTTACAAAATTTAAAGTTACAATAATTTTAATTGTAACTTTTTTTAAACTTTTGCTAACTATTTGCTATCCCATATTCATTAAAGATTCACGAGCTTTCCTAAAAAACTCCCTCTTGCTCACATATTGCGTTAAAGGAATCCTTTCATCGCTCATACCTTGATAGGTTGTTTTCTTGCCCATTTCTAGCAATGAGGATTCTGCTTGAGCGATTGCTCTGTGTAATTTACCATTAGCAAAGATTATCATTTCTCCATTATTCATATTAACCACTTCATTATGTTCTATGGCATCTTTTTCCTCTACCTTGTAAGTATCCTCTACTGCTCCAGCTCCTTTAACAAACTCTCTTCTTTTTACGAAGTCTCTATGCATTACCTTTATCTTTTCAACCATTTTTGCATAAAATTCAGTGGTCTCAGGATGCATATTTTTCATTAAGATATGCACTCCTGTTACATCTATAATCTCTTTTCTTTCATAATCATTTTTAGCTACGACATCAATTTGGGCTGGACTTTGAAAAAATGGAAAAATAGAAATACCAAGACTTCTACTTTTGGATTCTAATCTACCAAATCCCTCTATGACATAACTTCCTAATTCATCTAAGAAGCAAGTAAAAGGAATCTTAGGTTCTTTTGCGAACTTTGCCTTTTGAGCGGCTACTCCTTTAATTAGTCCTAAAATGAGTCTCCCCAATTCTTTAGGTGTAGTATCAGAATCCATTGTAGGCAAAGTAATAAAGATAATCTTATTTCTTTGTGTTGCTTCCCATAAACTAATATCAGGATTAGGCGCATTAAAGATTCTACCATAATCACTTGCTAGATTAGTTAATACATTCCTCCAAGCCCCAACACAGACAGAGACATCATAGATTCCTTGTCCCTCCCCGCTTGTTTTTTTAAACATCTCCTCAACCCATTTTTTATCCTCTTTATTACCATTTAAAAATTCTTGTATATCCACTTCAATCGTAGAGCTTACATACTTTATAAAATCCATAATGCCTACATTGCTTCTTGCTAAATGCTTATAAGCAATTGCCTCTTTTAGCAGTGTGGTTAAACTCATCATATTTGTTAAAGAAGAGAAATCAAAGATAAAATCTTTTTCATTATCTCTCTTATACACCATTAGCTTTAAGACACATTTCATAAACTCTTTTTGTTTTTCTCTCCATTCATTCTCTTCACCAATTAAAAGAGCAATTAAAATCTCATAAATACTCAAAGCTCCACCACTAAGCAAGGGATTAATTGTGTGGGTATTATCCATATCTAAGAAGTTTAGATAGACAAAGTCATCTTCTCTACCTAAACTTGCTACAAGCCCATAGATTTCTTTAGCAAATTCATCTGTTCCCTTGCCATCTACTATTAGCATTCCACCACCTAAAAGCGTGTATTGCTCTATTAATCCTTTCATTAATACCGATTTACCAGCCCCAATGGTTGCCATACAAAGAAAATGTCTTTTCATTGTTTCTGCATTGATTAAAAGAGGGCGGATTTTATTATTTAATGCTTTTGCACTTTTTACCGCATCGCCATAGAATTTCTTAACTTCAGTGCCTAAGCATAGAAGATAGTCTTTATCTCTCTCATTTGGAATTACTGCTTCTTTGGTATCTTTTTGTTCTTCATAGAGATAGAGTGCAAGAGAGACGCTAAAGGCTAGTATTGCGCTTACATAAAGATAGAGGCTAATATTTATCTCATTTACAATAAAGGAGGCAAGAAGTGAAAAAAGGATTCCAACATAACAAATTAAAAGCAGAAATTGCTTTGGAATCTCCTCTTTACTTAGATATTCACTCAAACACTCTTGTTTGGGTTTAAAATGCTTGACATCTGCTTGTATGGTTTGCATTGGGAATCCTTTGTGTGATTATCTGTGCTTTTTATGCTTTTTTATGTTTAAATTTATGGAATCTTGATTTTGTGATTCTTTTGATTTAGTGGAATCTTGGATTAATTGTTCTTGCTTTTCCTCTATAAATCTTAAAGCCATTTTGGCTCTTTGTTGTATATGAGATTCTATTGGAGCTAACCATTCCTCGCTTAAGTTATATTTTTCGTGTCTTTTAAAGTTAAAACTAGAGAGTTTTTGGAGGTTTGGGATATGTCTTTGTTGAGCGAAAAGTTGGAGCTGTTCTTTAAAGCTAAAACCAAAAAAAGATTTTCGTTCAGATATTATCTCTTCAATTTGCGATAATTCTTTGAAGCTTGGAATATTTATGATTCCCATTCCATTATCAAATATCGGTGCAGGGCGCAGAATCTTGCCTGTATCATTATCTACAATCATTCCAAAATTGCCTAAATGTCTGTCTTTATTGCAAATAAGTGCGTCAAAAAGCATAAGGTCAAAAAATTTATGTTCTGGATAAATTTTTATAATATTTTCTATAAGTTCTAACCCTCTTTTATCTCTATTATCCGATGAAATAAAGACGACAATGGGCATATAGCCCTCATTCTCACTTGTGAAAATAGGGCAGACACTTGCAAGTTCATTATGAAAAAGTTTTAAATCATAAGGGACGAAATCAAACTCCATTATTTCTGCAATTTGCGCCATATAATATTCACTATATGCCTCTTTGCCGCCTCTTAAAAATCCGTCTCCATTTCCCTTGTAGAGATAAATTTTATTATCCTCTCTATGCCAACATTTCTTTAACATACCATTAGTTGTGTATTCAGGAGAGCTAGTAAGACCACTAACTTTATGAGATAAACCAGAAAAAGCGACCAATTCTAATGCTTCGCTAAATTCATTCTCATAGAGATTAAAATCTTTCCATTTATAGTCTTTATCGCTTGGAATTATCCAAAAAGAATCATTAAGTGATAGCCCTAAAGAGATGTCAATATAATCCATAAAATCTTCTATTTTGTTTTTATTGAGAGTGGATAATATTTTCTCAATAAATGTTCTATTATTTGGTGCTTTGCGATTCATTATCCAAGAGGTTAGGGAGCTATTTAGATTTTCTTTATTAATTTGCAATGGGATATTATCTTCTCTTTGTATTTGAATAGCATTAATAACTTTTGCTTCTTTGTAGTTATCGCCAACAGAAAATCTCTTTAATATTACTTCAAACTCTAAAACCACTTTATCTTTGTTTTTAAGTAGATATTTCATTCTTTTCCTTTTGTGATTCTGTCCTATTCTCTTATAGCCTTAATGCTATTTATAATGCCTTGAAGTTCTATGTGTGATTTTAAATAGAAATTTAGGCTTTGTTCTTTTAGATTCGTATATTTTTGTAAATGCAACAGAATCTCTTTTTCTTTTAGTGCGGTTTGCTCAACTTTTATGATTTGTGTTTCTAAGATTGCATTTAGGGATTGTATTGCTTTAAAGATTTCAGATTCACCATTATTATAAGAATCCTTGCTAGTATTTGCTAAATTGCTTCCTAAGTAAGAATCCCTACAACCTCCACAAGCAAAAGATTTATTTAATAGCATAAGGGCTAAAAGGCTAAGAAGTAAGATTTGTTTCATTTGTGCTTCCTTTTTTGATTTAGCTTTTTTAAAGAATCTGCGCTTTGGGCGGAATCTCTTTTAGATTCTGCATTTTTCTCTATTTTAGAATCTTGCGTGAGATTCTTTTCTTGCGTTAAGTCTTTTGAACTCTGCATATTTTGAATGCTTTGTTGATTGGATTCTAAGATTTGCATTCTATCCTCTAAAGAATTGCTAGTAAAGTTTTGAATTTTAGGCTGAATGTTTTGTTTTCTAGCTAATTTTAAATTTTTGTCATAGCTTTGCAAAAAAGTATTTTGAAGTTTTTTAAGCCCACACAAATGTGGAATCTCACTTAGTTTTTCAATATATTTTGGATAAACATTTAAATAAGTTTCCAAAGTTTCGTTCAATGAATCTTTTAGCGCATTAAAATCAAACCCTAGAATCTGACTTGATTGCCTGAAATCACCTATTTGAATGCGATTTAATTTCCCATTAATATGTAAAACGCATTGGGTTTTATCAAGCTTTTTTAGAACGTAAATATTGATTACATCATAAGCTGGACTAAGCTTTAGTTCGCCATTATCAAACACAAAACTTATATTTTTTTTGTGTAAATCATTATTAAAAAGTAGAGCATTGGCATAAATGTATTGCAAAAATAGCTTTTTTTGCGCATTGCTTAATTTGTCTTTTAAAAACGAACAAATTTTTTCTATACTCCCCTCATACTTGTCCTTGCTATGCATTAAGGCATTAAGCGAAATTTGAGGCAAAAACATTTCGTCTCTATCAAATCGTTTAATAAGATAATGATATTGTCCTAAAATTTCATCATACACAATGGCATTTAGTGGCACTTCAAAACCAAATTCGCTCATAAAATTTACATTCAGATGCTCATTAATAGCCAAATTGTAAAAATCATCATTTGCAGGTTTTAAAATAAAATCAGCATAATTTTCCTCAATCACATTATCAATAATACTAACTTGAAGTTTATGTTGGTAACCACTTAAGGATAGGCGTTGATTTGGTTTATAAATTAAACTTTCTGGGTTTAAATTTTGTTGGTTAATGTTTAAAAAAGCGTTTAAAATATTTGGAAATTTCTGCTCTAAATTTATATTGGAATTTATGAATTTTTGAAAATTATTATCATCAATATTGCTTGAAAAAGAAAAATCGCCTATGCAGTTTCTTAAATATGGTAACAGCTGAATTGGAGTCTTGCAATTAAAGGCTTTAAGCATAATTTTTAAATCAATGCCCTCGGGCAATACATCAATAATCTCATAAAAAATGGCTTTGCTTGGAATAAAGTCGTTATTTTCTAATATGTAACAATCGTTGTTTTGCAATTTTCCATAAAGCATTCCTTGTTTAAAAATATAAATTTCTTGCATCAATGTTCCTTGTTTTGAGTGCGTCTAATATTCGCAACTCTCTTTAAAATTCTGCTTCTCTCTTGCAATACATTTTTATAAAATTTTTTCCTTAGAATGCTAATGATTTCTATTTCATCTATTAAAGCAAAGATTTTTGTCATATCAATATTGTTATGAACTTTTTGCAAAGCCTTAAACATATCCGAATCTTTATTGTTTTTCAAAAACATTTGAGGATTAATTTTTTTACCATTAAGGGTAATGGCTGAAGTTGTTTGATTTAGCATTAAATCATTAAAGCTACCATTATGCTCCATATAATGCACAATCTCATCATCACTAAGTTTAGGATATAAACTAGAGCCACAATCATAAATTGGTGCAATGCTAATATTTCTATTGTTGTCTGCTAAGAGTCCCCAATTACCATTGTGCCTATCAAAATTTGCTATGAAAGTATCTGCGATAAACATTTCTAAATAGAAATTTTTTAATACATTAGAATCTATGATATTTTGAGCGTTTATTATTTTTAGTGTATCATTAAAATCGGTATCTAAAAAGCCTTTTGTGCTATGATTAAGCGGAGAATTTTTAACTTTCCCAAAATTAATAAGCCTTTTATCAAAGCCCTCAAAATCTTTACACGCAACAACTACATCCTCTTTGTATATTCCTAATAGTGTATCTTGTGTATTAAATCCTAGAATCTTGAAAATGTTTGAAGCGATATATTCATTAATTGTGCTACTTGCATAGCTATCCTCTTTATGAGATTCTTTAGGGAATTTCAGCATATAAAGCTCATTTTCGTAATAAATTGCTAATTTATTGCCATTTAACCCATCATAAAATTTAGTTGGTTCTATCGCGCAATGTGTAAAATCAATCATTTTATTATCAGCTTGTTTCATTTATGCTTTCTTTTGGGTTTAGTTGAATAATACTTTTGCGATTCTAAGTTTTCTTTGTTTTCTAAGACTTTTGTGCTGTTATATAATACTGCTTTAAGTATATCATTTAAAAAATTATTATCCTTTGTTAAGTTAAAAAATTTGGGGTCTAAAAATCTATTCATTTCATTTTCAAAATCATTTGCTAAATTATTCTCTCGTAAAAGATTCATTTTATTTTCAAGCATTTGACTAAAATTTTCTATTTTATAGTCCTTAATTTTAGCCTTTATAAGCTCCATATTTAAAGGGGTGTTAGAATCGTTTAAAAATTTTATATCCCAAAAATCTCTAAATTTTAAATACTTTCTACAAGCTAAAGCAATCATTTTATCGGCAAAAATTTCCTCTTTGCTTTCAACTCTAACGAGGGTATTAACGCTAAATTCGCTAGAATATTGATTGTTAATTATTTTTAAATCATTATCATAACTTGGAATTTGAGCTATTTCTAAATTTATCTTTGTTTTTTGTCTATTTGGCATAGGAAGCAAGATTTTGACACTATATCTTTTTACGATATTATCATCATCTTTTGGCTCATCAAATTCTATTTCTAATCCATATTTTAAAGCTATTCTTTTTTGGAATCTTTCTTTAAAAAATGTCATATCGGATAATTTAAATTCAAATCCGCAATCTATCACAAAATCTAAATCTTCGCTATATCTGTTGTTGTTGTAAAAAAGTCTTAGGGCAGTGCCACCTTGAAATACTAGAAATTTTCCGATTTCATTTTCATAAAGTGTCTCTAAAATATCATAATGCAATATCTCTTTTGCTATGGTAAATTGTAAAGCATTGTTATTTGCATATTTTGCGGCAATTTCAAGCAAATCCATTTTTATCCTTTTTTAGCTGTTCTTCGTATAAATCAATACTTCTATTATGTTTATAAATATCTTTTATAGCCCTATTTTGCGAAGCTATATAAATCTTTCTCTTTTCATCAAAAAAGCAATCTCTTAAAAATTCTTTAGCATCTATTGCAGAATGCACAAACTCTATAATTCCATAAGGCGTATTAAACACTCCGCTTCTGCCTTGAGATATGAAAGTAAGGCGATTAGGAAATTGCGAAATAAGCCCCAATTCACTCAAAAGCGATTCCAGACTTAAATAAAAAGTCGCATTATCCCTTAAGATTCCAGCTAAAGACTCTAAACAAAACAATGGCTTTTTAGCTCTTTTGTTAATATAAACACCACGAGAACATTTTTGAATAATATCATTTTTAATATGGCGATTTAAGGCAACTTGCAGACTTTTTTCGTTTTCGTCTTTAAAATACATTCTAATATTATTTAATCTAAAAGCCCAAATGCCTAAACTATCAAAAAAATCTAACATTCTTAAAATTTCTCCTTGTGTCATTTTTACCTCTACATATAATTAACAATTTTATTAATTATATGTAGATTGTATAAAATCAAACTTAATTTTCTTACAAATAAACAGCAAAACCATTAACACTTCAAGCAATTTTAGCTTCACGCTCTATCCTTATCGCAGTTTTTTGTTTTAGTAAAATATTATGTTGTCATTTTTTAAAATATTCTCTTTTAGCAATGCGTTTATCTTTTGCATTTCTTATCCCTATCTTTACTCTCATTTCTATTAAGTTTGCCTATGATTTCGTATTTCTCACTTATTAGAAATGTAAAAATACATAAAAATTTCAAACCAAGTCATATTGCTAAACATTTGCATTAATTATCCTTTGGTGTGTTTTCAAGTTCTTTTAACTTTAAATCCATTTTTACTTCCCATACATACATCATAAATATTAAAACGCCCAAACAAATAAAGGATAAAATTAGCCTTAGGTTCAGCTTGAAAAGTTGTAAATAAATAACTTGTAACACCTATTGAGGCAGCCATAAGTATATTCTGCGTTCTCCTAATATTCGCAACTTCCTCTTTTAGCCTATCAATTTTCATTTTGCATTCCTCTTTTGAAAAATGCAATATTTTAGCTAAAGTCATTTGAGTTTCCTTTTTTGATTTAGCTTTTTTAAAGAATCTGCGCTTTGGGCGGAATCTCTTTTAGATTCTGCATTTCTTTCCATCTTGGAATCTTGCGTGAGATTCTTTTCTTGCGTTAAGTCTTTTGGAAAATTTATAGTTTCAATGCACTCTTTTTTGCAAAATAATTTTATGTCTCTTGCATCGTTGCTCTCATAAAAATAAATAAGCTTAGTAAAAAAATCATTCATATTTTTTTGGGCTACTGCTAGGATTCCAAGTCCATTTTCAATTAAAATTTTATTAGCAATTAGCATTGCTGTTCGCTTATTACCATCAAAGAAAAGCTGACTTCGCATTAAAAAAAGCATTAAATCAAGTGCTACATCTTGTTTGTTCTCTTTTTGTAAAATCACTTCAATGCTTTCTTTTACTTCGTATTCAATGGGTAATTTGGGCTTATAATCTGTGCCTCCAATTCTTACATCAGCAGTTCTTAAAAAGCCTGATTTATGAACCAAATCCCTGCCTATAAGCCTATTAAAGTCTTGTATAAGACTTAAATTGATTTCATCATTTATACTATCAAATAAAAACTGCCACGCCCTTTTTAGATTTAAAATGATAGTTAAATCCTCAATGCTTCTATTTGCAACACTAAAGCCATCTATTATCATTTGAGTTTCAGGGAAAGTTACACTCACTCCCTCTAAATTAGCCTGTTTCCATATCGTATCTACAAGATTGCGTTTGGCTAAAAAAATATTTTCTTCTAATGTCATCTTTTGCATTTCTTATCCCTATCTTTACTCTCGTTTCTATCAAGTTTGCCTATGATTTCGTATTTCTCACTTATCTTTATGCTTAAAAACCAAGCAGAAAAGATAAAGAATACCAATAAAATGGCGGCACAAATACTTAAAATCTCATCTTGTAATTTATCAACAAAAAGCCAAGAGATAAGCCCAACAACACCTAAAATGCAGTAGTTTTGATACCGCCTTAAATCCGCTAATCTCTCTTTTTCTTCATCTAGCCGCATTAGATTCCTAATAGTATTTTGCTTAAATTCTAAAATTTTATAAGAAAAATAATAAGAAAAAAGAGTGAAATAACAAAAGCTTATAAAAAAGCTAAGAAGCATATATCTTATAATTTCAAATTCTATCTCATGCATTCTTTTCCTCCATTCCTTTATAAGCAGTTCTATCACTATCATTCTCTAGTGCGTATTTTTCATCAAATCCCTCTTCTTTTGGGATAATATCTATGCCTTTGCTTTTGGAATCTTTGGAGGCTTTAGGGCTTTTATTGTCTTTAGAGTCTATGCTTTGAGATTCTGCATTTACTTCTAAAGGCACAAAGTCCTTAATCCTATCCTTAAACTCTATGTATTTATAATACAGCACTGCGCCTTTTCTTTTCACACAATTTAGATTTAATAAATCTAATGCTCCTAGTAGCTCAATCTCTTTTTTATTTGTGGCTAAAACCTCTAAATTTGCTAGAGAGATATTGAATTTATAAGTGTATCTCTCCCATAAGTCCATTAAGAAAAACTCTGCATAATTACCATTTTCTTTTAAGACTTTCTCATAATCCACCCTTGCTTCTAAATCTTTAATAAATCCTTGAATCTTTTTAAAGATTACACTAAAGATTTTAGACTTCTCTAACTCATTTGTGGATTCTATTTTGGTTAGTTCTAAATGCTTTAAATCCATAAAAAAGCTAGGGCGAATAAGCCCATTGATGATTAGCTTTTTGCTTTCTTTATTAACTAAGGCTTCTACTCTATTATTCTTAATATCTTTTCGCACAGAATAGAATCGCACAATATCACTTGCTTTAACTTCATTAAAATATCTTTGCTGATTTGCCTCTATGTTTAGAGGCTTTTGCTTGGTTTTGGATTTGATTAGATAAATGCATAAAGCATACAATGGAATGAGGCTTAAAAAATAAGGATTTACTTCATTTTCAAAGTCTCCCACAAACAAAAAGGCAAAGCATAAAGCAGCAGAGATTCCAACAATATAAGTCGCATTCTCTAATAATTCTTGAGCGTCAAAGAAGTTTTGAGAATTAAGATATAGCACAAAGGCAACAACGATAAAAAATGTGAGAATAAACATAATAATCCTCTGCCTCCTTATTTAAGATGCAATAATAATTTTATATCCCTCTATAATCTTGCTTATAATATCTCCATTTGGGATAAAGAGTGCAAGAGAGGCGATTTTCGCCCATAGATAAAAGATAAAAGCTCCAACAACATTTGCCACAAGCACCCATACAAAAATCTGCATAGTATTGCTCTGCATAACATCTTTTCTCGCTTCTCTTAATCCATAAGCACAAGCTACAACAAACACAGCCCAATACATAAGCAAAAATACCCAATCACACACCATTTGCACTAAATGCAGTTGCAAATACAATCCCTTATCTTCAAATCCTCCACTAGCTCCACTTAAAGAGAATATTTCACTCTCACTTCTAGCCCAAAAGATTCCAAAAACTTTATTTTGTAAATAATTGCTTTCATAAATTGCATTAAGCGCATCTAAGACTTTTATTAAAGTCATAAAGCCAATACAAGAGATAAAATGCACACAAAAAGCCATTGCAAAGACAGAGAGAATAGAGCTAGAATGTGCATTATTTCCGCTATTTGCCTTAAAGATTCCACGCAACAAGACAAACAAAAAGGGCAAAGTCGCAAAGACTAAAGCAGCAGTCCCAAAGGTAAAGGCAGAGGCAATGAGTTGTGAAGCACTAGTTCCCATTTAATGCTCCAATTTTAGATTCTAATAATAAAAGTGCATTGTATTGTTTAAGCAAGAATAGGGTGTTTGTTCTATCTGTAAGTGTATTTGTATAAACTTTTTGAAGTTTATTTAATGTGTTGTTTTGATTTGTGTTTAGGGATTCTAACTTTGTGATTTTATCTTGCATAGAATCTATGGGGTTAGATAAAGCTTGGTTAAATAACAAAAAGATTGAGATGAGAAGCAATTTGGGATATAATTTTATGGGGTGTTTGCCGCAGGTAGCACCCTGTGGCAAGTAATCTATGCCCCAAAAGGAGCTAAGATGAAAGCCTTTCGTTTCATCATAGTCGCAATTATACTTCTTTGTGTAATTGTTGTCAAGGCTTATTGAGCCTTGCCCCATTTGGGGCTTTGTTGAAACGTTATTAATTTTACTCTTCACTTTATCCCCCTTAGAATCCTAATAAATCTGCCCCAATGCTTAAAAAGAAAGATTGTATAAGGATTACTTAGCTTAGTCTCTTTAAAACAAAAACGATAGAGTAAAAAGGCAATGGGTGGATAAAACATTAAAAAGTTCTTTGAATCAAGCAATATAAAGCAAAGCACAATGGCAAATACATTTAATCTTGTAAGTGCAAAATACATGGGCTTTAGCTTTAGTGTGTATTGCTTTTTAGAAATGACTTCATCATTAGAGATTTTTTGCATTGGCGTCCTTTTGCGGTGGTTTTTGTGTTACTCTAATCTTTCCCACTTTCACTTCCTGCATTTGCCACTATCTTTTCTATCTCTGCTTTTGCGCTCTCCCTATCAAATTCTTGAGCCATTATCATTTCTTTATCTGCAATGAGCTTTGCTAATTCATATTTGCGATTCCACTTCTCCTCTATTTCAGCGATGATTGCACTCTCAAATGCTTGTTGCTTTCTAATTTGTGCAATTAGCTTTGGTCTTGTATCTATCCTAAAGGATTCTATGTATTCTTGTGTTGGGATTGGAATCTTTTTGTAATTTGCATTGGCTAATTTATAAGAGATTTCACTATTTTTAGCTAAATCAAACTCTTGTTTTAGTTTTTCAACCACTTCTTTTGCTTCTTTTGTGTTATTGCTTTGATTGAGTTTTGATTTAACTAGAGAGCCTACATTGTTTATATTTGTGCTTTCTATTAGCTTTCTTTGTGTCTCTATATTCTCTTTAATGCCTTTTTTGTATTCCTCAATGCTTTTTGGGGCTTTTAAATCTTCAATCTTAAATGCATTAATATCCTTATCCCCCTTAGCACTTCTAGCATATTCCATAAAGAGTGCCACGACTTCAAGGTCGCCACCTTTTAGATAGTTTCCTACGATATTAGTAGGGCTAGGATCTTTTAGGATAGAACTCACTTCCCAATTCTTATAAAATTCACTAAGGCTTTTGCCATTAGGAAGTTTCGCGCTAAAGGAATCTTTATCTTTACTTGTGTTTAAAATAGAGTTTTCAATCACATCTATTGCTCTTTTTGAGGCATAGTCTTCAAACTCTCTTGCCTTATCAAGACATAGCTTTCTTGCTCCACTTACGCTTATGTTCTTGCTTCCACTGCCTCCTATAATGCTACAAGCATTTATCTTTAGATTATCAAGTTTATCTGCAATGGCACAGAAATCTACATCATTTAGATTAATATCACTGCTTAAATCAAAGCAGGATTGTGTAAGCGATAATCCTTCCTCAAAAATTTTTTTATAATGCGCATCTAGGTTTTCAAAGACTTTATTTTTGATTCCACCTAAAACTTCATCTTTACCTTTATTTAGCATATCATCTAAGGAGATGGCATTTAAATTTAGGCTAAAAAGCATTGTAAGGGCGCAAATTATTGGGATTGTTTTAAACATAGAATCTCCTTGTAGAATAAATGTGATATAATAAATTTATGGATTTAGAAAAAACGAAAATAAAAATAGAATTTTTAAAGACATTTCTACTAGCGTTTTTAACTGCATTATTTGGTATGTTTGCGTATTTGGTTGTAAATTTTAGTCTTTTAGCAATTTGGCAAATATTCTTAACAATAATAGGCATAATAATCACGCTTTTGGTAATTATTGTTTTATTGAAATTCTTAAGCGTAGAATTTAAGACATTAAAGGATTTAAAATGACTTTTGATATAGCCCTTACGATATTTGGTGCTTTGTTGGCTTTGGGTGGCATATATTTTAGTATGCGTTATTTGCTTAAAAGTATGCACTAACTCTCCCTTACCTACATATCTCAAATTGCGCACAGAAGTTCTCTTTTTCTGTGTTTGTAAAGAAAAGCACATTATAAGTTTCTCCCTCATCAGAAAAAACTACATTAGCCCTCTTTAGAATCTCTAAATTCTTTGCACTCTTATTTATCAATAATGTGTGTTTGTTGGTGTTTTCATTTGGGTTTTGCGGGAGAGAGTTAATGTTAGAATCCCTATTTGAGAGATACACGCTATTTTTCTCGTTGAGTGATAATTCTAGCTTATCCTCTAATGTGCTTTGAATGCTTGGAATAGTAGCAAACTTAGCAAATAATTCCTCAACATTTAGTTCGCTTTGTATCTCACTTGGTAGGATTCTAAGTCTAAAGCCCCCTTTGCTATCTTTTTCCTGCCATACTTGTGGATAGGTTAGGTTTTGTGCTTTGATTAGATATTTGCCTATTTCATAAGATTTTAAATAATCATTGTATTTACTTAGCATTGCCTTTGCTTCTTTAAAGGCTTCTTTAACTCCAGCTTCAAATCCAGCATTATATCCACCCTCATAGCCTCTTTTATAGAAAAAGTCTTCAGTAGAATCAGCTAAAGCTAGTGTGTTTAGAGTAATTAGCAATAGAGTGATTTTTAAATATTTCATATTTTCTCCTTATGTTAAGTTTTTAAATTCTTGTATTATCGCTTCCATTTAATCCTCACTTTTTGTCTTTTCAAGCTCTTTTCTTTTTTCTTGCTCTTTTTGTTCTCTTATTTTTATACACCATTTGCTAACAGATTCTTCAAAAAATAAAAAATAAATAAGAGCTAAAAATAATTCTAATAAAATAAAGCACCAGCAAAATAATTGCAAAGAGCTAAGGCTTGAAAGTTCTTGTGTTAATTCTTGTATTATTGTTTCCATTTAATCCTCACTTTTTGCGTTTTCAAGTTCTTTTAATTTGCATTTCATATCAATACTTTTTGTGCTTAACAGAAATATTAAAACTCCGATAGTAAATGCTGATAGCACCATTCTTAAGTCGTGCGGCTCTTTAAATGCTGTAAATAAATAGCCTATTACACCCATTAAGGCGACTGCAATTACATTTTGAGTGCGTCTAATATTCGCCACTTCCTCTTTTAGCCTATCAATTTTCATTTTGCATTCCTCTTTTGAAAAATGCAATATTTTAACTAAACGCAAACTTTTACATAAGCCCTTTAGTATGGAATCGCAATGCAGTTGGTTTTTACGCTTTAAAAAGGAGGAGTGCGATTCCATATTAAAGGGCTTTAGAGTAGATTTAGCAAATTTAAGATAGAATAAAATAATGTGTGGCAAAAAACTAGAAAAATTAATTGACTTGTTTAAAACATTGCTTTTAGCCTTTTTAACGGCGCTGTTTAGTATGTTTGCATATTTGGTGGTTAATATGGAATCTTTAAATATACTACAAGTTACATTAACGATTCTTGGAATCGCCATTGTGTTGTTTGCTACATTGTTTGTTATAAAAAAACTATTCAGATATTTTAATGCATTTGGAGACTCGTAATGGATACTCAAACTTTTGCTTTTATTGGTGCACTTTTTGGGCTTGTATGCTTCGCTATTAGTGTATTTTATACGATTAAAATGCTTGGTTCTATTGAGCGATAGATAATTCAAAGAATTTATTATGCAAACTTCATTGAGATTAAGTAGTAACACCATTGTTTTAATTGATAATTTCATTAATAAGCATTTTAGTAATAAAAGCAATGAGCAAATCCAAGAGTTAAAGAAAGAGGCAATAGAGATTGTAAATTCCATAGCAGAGGAAAGTGCTAAGGATAAGGAATCCTTAAAAGAGCAGTTGGCTACAAAAGAGGATATTATTTTAACAAGAAAAGAGATTTCAGATTCCAAATACGACCTTTTAAAGTGGCTTGTAACCGCACAACTTGCCATTGCTGGATTATTACTAGCCTTAATTAAACTCATATAACTCATCTCACATACACTCCCCTCTTTTCTACTTGTAAATCAATCCATATTTTTGTATTAGGTAAGATTTGATAGAGATAGGGCAAGTCTTTCTTAAACACTTCTGCGGTAGATTTTGCAATATCTGCTAAGATATTTACTCCAGCAGTGTAGAAATAGTCGCTAACCTCTGGCTTTTGTGTGTTTGTTGTTTGAATGGGTTGCATATAGGCATTACCAGCTCCATCTGTGGTAGTAGCGTATTGCACTTCTTGCTTTTTCTTGGATTCTTGCAAGGCTTTTAAATATTCATTTGTAGCACTCTTTAGCTCATCGCTTGAATAGCTTAATGCTCCCCAGCCAATTTCAGCGACTTTTCTATCATTTACAAAGGTGGCTAGGTTGTAGCTAGTTTTCTCCTCATTTAGCACGACTGCGCTTTTAACATTAAATCTTACTTTATCTTTTTCAATGTATTTTGGGTCAGCCATTAAAGAGGCTTTTGCATTGACATTAACTAGATTTGCAAAGAGTGTAATGCTTCCTACATTGCTTTGACAATTAAGCCTAATAGAGCTAGGTTGTTTGCCTACATTAATTTCATCTTTTATAAAGCAATAGCCTTTAACTGCTACAAGCTCTTGTGTGGAATCTTGTTTATCCTCTTTTGTCTTTTCCTCTTGCTTGAGATTCTTAACAAATAGATTTTCACTTGTTGTGCCTATGACTTCCTTACTTCTAGGATTTTCTCTCTGAAGTGCATAATGCCAATTTAATATAGTCTCACTCTTAAAAGGTGTGCTACTATTTTTATTAATCTCTATGGGGTCAAGCTTAGATTCACTCACTACATTTCTACCCTCTGAAGCTGATTGAATGATATTATTTGAGATATTTGAGTTGTTAGCAAAAGCAAGATTAAAAAGCATTAAGCAAAAGAGGGGGATAGCAAAAGTTTTTTGTGTTTTAGAGTTTAAAATAATGCGGAAGAGTTTGGATATAATAACATTCCTAGTTGTTCGCGCAACTAGGAAATTCATACCTAAAGGATATACTATGAATAAGCATAGTAGAAAGCCTTTGTTTGGATTATACCTAAAATTTAAAGTTTTTGGTATAAATTTTAAAATAAAGGTGGCAAGGTAGGATTCCTTAGGGAATCCCCCTCCTTTTTGTATGATATTTAAGAGGTTATTTTGTGTAATGTTTAGAATCTTTTTCATTTAAAATGCCCTCTTTGTATGCCTACTTTATAGATATTAGATTCTAACTCTCCTTTTTCATTTGTCTTAAAGAATGCATTTAGGGTGTTTTCAAAGTCTCTCTTTGTGTTTTCATCTACACTACTTTTTAACGTTATGCTTGTGTTTGGTAAATGGTATTTAGTGCTTTGAGGAATCTTATTTGTCTGCACTTTGGAGCTACAAGCACTAAAGGTTAGAGATAGAGTGATAATTAGGGATAGTTTAAGTAGGGTTTTGAAATTAGATACAATAACATTCCTAGTTGTTCGCGCAACTAGGAAAATCACAGCTAAAGGAGTTACTATGTCTCTCCATAGTAATAAACCTTTGTTTGAATTATACCTAAAATTTAAAGTTTTTGGTATCTTGTTTATGTTCCAAAAAGGCTTTGCAGATTTGCAATGAAAGAAATTTTGATATAATTTTGATAGGGTGTTCACCGCAGGTTGCGCCCTGTGGTGAAAATTTATGCCCCAAAAGGAGCTAAGATGGACACCGTAAAATTCATCTTGGTTGCAATTATAATGCTTTGCGTTATAATTGTCAAGGCTTATTAAGTTCTGCGCCCTTGTGGCGTAGCCTTGATGTTTTTTTCCTGCGGTTAAAAATGCCTTACTAAATTTGCCCATCCTCACTCCTTAGCATTTCTTAATCTAACATCA
Source organism: Helicobacter turcicus (assembly GCF_019711685.1). Lineage (GTDB taxonomy): Bacteria > Campylobacterota > Campylobacteria > Campylobacterales > Helicobacteraceae > Helicobacter_D > Helicobacter_D turcicus. The sequence continues at coordinate 27,343 of NZ_JAIGYQ010000010.1, read as the reverse complement.
CTTACGCTAAAGTAGAGATTCTCGCCCTTAACCTTAACAAAATGTTCTCCACTAAGTGTGGTTACTTTAGATTCTAATAAATAGCCTCTTTGTTCCATTAATCCTAACTCTTTATAATCCTTGCTTTTGCCACTATCTCCTTTAAGAGTGTAAGCCATTGCTAAAGGATTTTTGAGAATTATCTCCACCGCAATGTTTTTTGGTTTGTTTTGCGTTTTTGTTTTCTGTGGCTTCTTATTTAAAATCTTAGTTTCAACAATTATTCCTAGCTCTCTTGCCTCATTTAAGATTTGGCTATAAGTCTCACTCCATAGATACGGATAAGTGATAAATTCTCTAGTTCGCGTTAGGATTCTAAAGTCTTTTGCATTGAGTTTAAATTTAGTGCTAAGTAGCTTTGCAATATCTTTTGCATCAATTTCCCTCTCATATTCCCCAAAGCTAATAGATTCTTTTGTAAGATGCGAATCTATGCCCTCTTTAAAGGCTAGAGTTTGTAAAAATAGTGCTTCATGAATTGGCATATTTGAAATATTAAAAACCAACAAATACGGCTTATTGACTTTAATTATTGTAGGCTTAACTCCATCAACTTTTCTTTGAAACTCTAATGCTTTAAGTCCAGCTTCAAATCCATCTCTTAGTGTCTTATCATTGGCTTCATAATAGCAAAAGCCTTGTGTTAGAAATATCAAGGTAATTAATAGAATCTTTCTCATACTCTCCCCTTTTTATGTTTGTTTGCAACTTTTATTTGTTGCATATTGCTATTTTTTACTTCCTCTTTTGCACTATTTTGTAGGTGCATTTTCTCATTTAGATTATTTTCAAGACAGAATATCTTAATGCTTTGGATTTTCTCACTTATAAAATCTATCTTTATTCTTAATGTCCTTATTTCACATTCAAGTTCTGCTAGAAGTTCTGCTATATGCATTCTCTATTCCTCTAAGAATCGTAAGTTATACGCATAATTTGTTGCGTTAAATCTTACATAGTTTTTTGTAATCTCTTCAATTGCATACCAATTATTGAGTTTATCCCCTACCTTTAGGATTCTGCCCTCATATTTAAAGATTAGATTGCTTTTATTAAGCTCACAATCCTTTTGAATCTCTTTTAAAAAGGCAATCATATTTTGTGGCTTCTGTGTCTTTAGGATTTTTTTAATATTATCTAATTGATTATCACTAATTCCGCCTTGCATTGTTGGGATTTTAGATTCGTGTTTGTCTTTTTCTAATCCAGCTAGATTATTTGGATTTAGGGATTTGTTTAAATTGGTGGAATCTTTGGAATCTTTAGCCTTCGTGTTCTGAACTTTAGTATTGTCGTATTGAGCCGAAATATCTCTTTTGGATTCTTGAGATTCTTCAGCTAACACTTCAGAATGACGAAGAGTAGCTTCAGTTTGAATAGTGGAATCTTTTTCTAAATTATCCATTACAAAGGGATTTTCCATTTTAGGAGGGGTATAGGGCTTAACTTGTTCTTGAGATTCAAAACTCTTTGTTAAATCTTGCTTTTCCTCACTACTAAGTAGCCAAAAAGTCAAAGGGATTAAAACAACTACCCCCACAATTCCAAAGTAAAGATTCTTATTTCCTATCTTGAAATTGCTTTGCAAGGCAAGGAATATGTTTTTTACTTTGTCGTTCATTTTATTTTTCCTTTAGTTGTGATTTTTAGAATTTCTATTTTTAAATCGCTCTTGCGCATTCTTAATCCTTAAAACAAGCTAGGATATTTTTGTGCTAGGCTTTTGTTTTTAGGATTCCATAAATACATTTCATCTTTGCCTAAATGTTTGATTTCATTATACGTTTCTGTCTTTAGCAAGACTTCTATAATGCCATCTCCTAAGAGTTTAGAATGCAGAATCTCTTTGACTTTATTTAGCATTATTTCCTTGCTATCTAGATAGGTCGTTTGACATTCTAAAATATGTTTAGTGCGTGAAATCTCTAAAGTCATTTCCTCTCCTTACATAGTGCTATTTTTAAAAATTGCTTCTTGCAGATGATATTCTGTTAGGATTTCTTTTGCTTCCTCTAAAAGCTCTATTTCGTTTTTATTTAAAGATTCTTGGTTTAATAAAAGCTCACTTGCACTCTCTAGTAAGAATCCTATTTGTTCTTTATTGATTTCTTGTAAGCTTGTTATTTCCTCTAGTTTGGCTAGGAAGCTTAGAAGTTTTGCTTTATGAGTTGTGTTGAAATCTTGGTTTAAAGGAGAATCGCTTTGTGTATTATTTAGAATCTTTTGTTCTAGCACATTTAGGCTCTCAAGCAAATGGGCTATCTTTTGATTGATTTGAGCCTTGTAGCTATCTTTATGTAATTTTGGATTGGGTTCAAAGTTCTCTAATCCATTAAGAAGTAAGCGAAAAGAGTTAAAATCTCTAAAGGATAATGCGGAATCCTTTATGAAAGCGATTTTTTCATTTATGCTTTTTGAAATGGGAAGTTCATTTAGAATCATTTTAGCTATTTGTGTCATTTGTGCTTCCTTAGACTTGTGCTTTGCTCTTCCTCATTCTCTTTTGCTTTCTCTCTTGTGATTTTGAATTTGTTTATTAATGCCCATTTGCCCTTTGTGTAGTTGTCCTTGCTTTTTTGTAAGTCTTTGTTTGCAATATCAAGCTTATTTATATTCTCTTGCAAAGAATCTTTTATAGGCTTTTGGGATTCTTGGGTTAGAGTAGAAGTTGTATCTTGTGGCTTTTGGGATTCTGCTTTGTTTTGGTTTGGGTTGATTTGGTTAAGAGTAGAATCTGCCTTTAAATCTCTTGTCTCTTGGCTTAAGATAGCATTTGCTTCTAACTCTTTGTTTAGTGTTTCTTGTAGATTGGATTTATTCTGTGCTTTTAGCTCCTCTAATTCCTTTCTTAAAGCCTCGTTTTTTGCTCTAACCTTAGCAATTAATGCCTCTAGCTCTTGATTACTTCTTGTATCTAAGTCTGCGTAAAAGGCAGTCATAAAGTCTTTATTATCTAGTGTGGAATCTTTAGAGAATGGGAAGCTAATGCGCTCTTTATCATTAATAAAAGCAATTAGGTCACTAGGCTTTACTTTTAAGTCTTTTTGATTTAAAGTAGAATCATTTAAGGGACTTTCTTGGGTTAAGGTGGAATTGTTTAGGGATTGTGTGTTATGCGTGCTTTCTAAAGAAACTTTGCTTTTAGATTCTTTAGCTAAGGTTTGGGTTTGGGTGGAATTTGATTTGAGGGCATTAAGATTTTTTAGATTTTCTTGGTCTTTTAGAGCTTGTGTTAGATTTGCATTGGAGATTAACTCGCTTAGTAGTTGAGATTTTTCATTTTCTAATGCGTCTTTTTTTGTGGAATCTTTGTAGATTTTATTAAAGGAGTGATGAAACTTCTCATAGTCAATGAAGCCTTGTTGCTCTAGGGTTGAGAGTAGGCTTAAAAGAGGTTCTTTGTAAGCTGATTTTTCGTTAAAGTTATCATTAATTAATTGCTTAAATTGTGCCTCATCGTTTATATTTGTTTGATTTTCTTGACTTTTTGCAAAGCATAAAATGCTATTTGTGAAGTCTTTAAAATCCTCATCTTGTGTTTCTTTGGAATATTCATATAGATTTCTAATATCTGCTGCTATACTCATTGTGCGCCTTTAATCTTTAATTTAGCGCATTGTAGAAAAAAAGAGAGGAGGAAAAATAAAAGGGAGCTTAAAGTGTGTAAATTTACATAGATTAAGTTTATTTTTATATAATTATGCTTTTTAGTTTGCGAGAATTAGAATGGGTGCTTTTCTTTTAATAATGCTTATTGTTGTTTTTTCTTTTAATGTAGCGCAATTTGTTTTTTTTATAAAATATTTTGCTAAATTAACAAAATTTGACGAATTTATGACTTCTAAAGTCTTTGTTGTTGTGCTTATTGTATTTTTTATAATTTTTGTTTTGGCTGGTTTTGCGGTTGATATTGATATTATTGCTGATGTTGGTGGAAGTTTTATGGATGGCATTGTATTTTATTATATAAATTTTTTATGTTTTTTTGCTCTTTCATACTATTATTGTTATGTTTTAAATGCTTTAAATATAAATAATAAAAAATTAATTTCTATGCTTGGGTTTTTACCAACATTCTTTGTATCTTGCTTTTATTTTGGACTAATTAATCAAATTCTAATATTGAGCGTTAAGTAACTAACAAACAAAGTGATCGTTGTTGTCAATTAATATTGCTTTTTTGCCAATTTTAATTTTTATTAAAGTTTTTCTTCCTTTGTGTTTTCTTTCAAATTTATCCTTGTATCTATTATAAAAAGTCTTTTGACAAATCCCCTTTAGCTCACAAAACTTCTTAATATCTACCCACACATAATCACTAGTTAGCTCTTCAATTCTTTCATCTTTTATTATTTCGTCCTTTTTCATTTTTAATCCTGACTTATTATGATTTTGCTTTTATATAATTCATATAGTTTTGCTACTTCATCGCTTGTAGTTTGTAAAATCTTAGCTATATACTCTAAGCTTATCTGCTCACTAAAATAAGCATAAAAGAGAGTAAAAAGGTAGTTATAGCCATAAGTATAGACATATTTTAGGATTCTATTCTCATTACTTATGTAATCGCTTAGGTTTAATCTAAAGGCATCATCATAATAGATTTTAAAGGTCAAATCAGAGAGGAAATCCCTAATATAAATGTTTAATCTACTATCATTTAAACTTTCTATTTGAAAGCTTTGATTGATTAAAACTCCAAAAGTGGCATAGATTGCAAGGAAGTTTTCATATTCATTTTGATTAGCAAAATTTAGTGGATAATGCTGACTTATGCTAGAATTAATATGAATGAAGTTTGCTTCCTCATTACTAAAGGCACTTAGCAAATATGGCTCACTACTCTTAAAGAATGCATAATTGATTTGCTTAATAATTAATGCTTTGTTCTCCTTTAGATATTTGATTAAAGATAGCTTTTTATCTAAAAAGCAAAATCTCCTTAATGCCTTGTTTTCTTTGTTAAAAGAAGCATAAGTATTAAAATGCTCACCTATCTTCATTTTATTTTTCTCCATTCCATTTCATTACCTGAAACATCACGCCATATTTCAAAATTTTTAGAATGTATATGTCCTACCACTGCAATGTTATTTTTATCACTATCTAAAAGATTATCATCATAAGTGTAATAACCCTCATCACTTTTTATAACTCTATGATATCTCTTGTATCCCTCACAATCTTTAGTGCAAACAATATCATTTTGGAATATTTCTTTACTATTTTTATCTTTATAGCCTGTGCCAAACTCAATTAGTGCGTCTTTATCATAATCTCTTGCATCAAATCTAAAAGATTTTCTAAAATTAAAATAATGGTATCTACCTGATTTAGAGTAGATTCTAAAATTCTCAAAATTACTTGCTTTATATTGATACTCTGCAAAATTCAAATCTTTAGTTGGTTGTTCCATTTTGTCTTTTCTCCTCCTATATCTCTATAAATAATTCTTTTTGAGCCACCATTTTATTTAATCCATCTTGGGCTGATTTTGTAAGTGGAATAATCATCTCTACACATTCTATAATGTCCTCTTTTTTAAAGTTTTCTCCCTCTGCTTTTTTAACAAAGTCCAATCTTTTACAGAAGTTTTCTATCTCTGCTGGAGTGTAAGGAAATCTATTAGCAATTGTGTTGTCTTTTTGGTATTTATTTTCTATCTCTGCAAAGATTTCATCTAGGCTCATAAGCTCTAGTGCAAAATCTAATTTATATTTCTTAATGTAGATTTCAAACATTTCTATTGCATATTCGTGTGTTGGGAGATTGATAAAGAAAAGCTCGTCCCATCTCCCTCGTCTTAAAAACTCTGGATTGTTTGCTAAAATTGAACCTAAATCATTTGCAGTAGCAAAGAAGATAGCATTAAATTTGTATTCACAAGCAGGAGTATTAATATCATTTAGAATCGTAAGCAATCGCCCTAGCATTTGTTTTTCTTTTGCAGTAGCATTGCCTATCATTTTTTCAATCTCATCAATTAAAATCACAAACTTTTCAGCTGGATAGTCTATTGCTCTTTGGTGGAGATAAGCAAAGATTGAGTTTAGCTTTTCTATGGGGGCATTAGATTCCATTATATAGGAGAGATTAAGAGCAATCAGCATTCTTTTTAACTCTCCTGCAAAGCATTTTGGAAAGAATGTCTTACCTGTGCCGGGAATCCCCACTAGAAAGATTCCTTTTGCTTTATAGCCTTTTTGTTCTGCCCTTAAGAATTGAGCGGTGTATTTCTTTAGTGCAGTTGCTCCTCCTATATCTTTTAGAGTGAAAGGAGAGTCAATAACACTAAGTCCTAGTTCAAACTCTAAAGCCTCTGCTTCGCTTATTCCGCTTTGCTTTTGTTGTGTGGTTAAGATTCCATATTTGTTGGGTAAATTCTTAATACTAAAGAAGCTTTGATACTCTTTTGGTGGAGGATTGTTTGAAATGATGATTAGGGTTTTATCAAAGGGATTTGTAAAGAAGTCTTGAATGTCTTTAAGAGTTGGGTTAAGCAGGAGGGTTATTTGGGATTTGGAATCTTGGCTTTTTAAAATGTTAGTAGAATTGTTGTTTAAAGAAGTCGAATCTTGCAAAGAAGCTATTGTCTTATTAGAATCTTTTGTTATTTGGGAATCTAAATTTATAAGATTTAAAGTAATATTTGTAAAATCTCTTATTGCTTGTTTTAAATTTGTCTTATTTTCATAATAGAAATTATCTTTTGCAATAAGGTAAAAATGGGGGTGCATAAAGCCTCCTAAGATGGATAAATACATAAATAAATTAAATCAAGGTATAATTTTGGTATAAATTTAACTCTAATTTTAGATTAGAATTATTAAGGGTTTAAATGGTTGTGGGATATGTTAGAGTTAGCACAAATCATCAGGATTTAAAGTCGCAAGTTATGGAGATAGAGCGGTATTGCAAGGAGAATAGCTTATTATTAGATAAGTTATTTAAAGTTAAGACTTCTAGTTCTCAATCACAGCAAAAAAGGCGAGTGAGTGAGCTAAAAGCTATGCTAAAGCAAGGAGACACACTCATAATAACCGAGCTTTCAAGACTAGGAAGAGATATGTTTGAAGTAGTGATTTTAATCTTAGAACTCATTAAAAATAAAGTAAATTTGGTCTTTACCAAGCAAAAAGAGTTAAATGATTTAAGCTATGTAACTACAAAACTGCTTCTAATCTTACACGCATTTTTTGCAGAAAATGAAAAAGAAATGATTAAAAAACGTTCTTATGCTGGACTATTAAAAGCTAGGGAAAATGGCAAGATTCTAGGGCGACCCTTTGGGACTAAAAATTCCTATTTTGACAGATATGAGGCAAAAATCATAAGAGAAATAAAGAAAGGTAATAGCCTAATGAGCATTTGGAAAAAGCATTTTAAAGAGAAAAGTTATAATTCTTTTCTTTATTATTGCAAAAATAGAAAATTAGCTTAAATTTTAAATTAAATTAATAAAAAAAGAGGTATAATTTATACCAAAATTATACCTTGATTTAATTTTGGTATAGCTTATGCTTTTTAAGCCTTTAAAATACGATATTTATAGCTTATTTTAATTTTACAAATTTTATCTTAAAATCTATCAATTTTTGCCCTAAATTTTACGATTTTACCTTTTTGCGTTATTTTCTTGCTATTTTATCCTATTTTTTAGCAGTGTATTCACACCTCATTTGGATTTGTGCTAAAGATTTTCATCTCATCTTGACTTATTTCAAACTTCATATTAAATACTCCACTACTATACCATACACATAATTCGTGTTTGTTTGTATTAAGTAGTCCAATTTCCACATTCTTTGGAATCTTTAATGCCTCTTGTGCTTCTTGTATCACCTCTAGTTTCTTATCTGGTCTAAGCAGAAAGATTCTAGTATCTAAATTCTTTAGAATCCCTAGTGGAATATGCTCTGCATTTTGCACCACAAAGCATAAATGCACATTATACTTTCTAGCCTCTAGGGCAACTTTCTCAAACATAGTAGTAAAATAGGGAATCCTAAAATAGTTTTTCGCCTCCTCAATGGCATAAAATAGCTTTGGAGCTGCCCTATTTTCATCTTTACACTTTAGGGCAAATTCTCTATCTTTAAGGTAAGTCTTTTGAAAAATACTTAAAAAGATTGGCGTAAAAAGGCTAGATTCTTTAAAGTTATTTAAATCCATTGAAAGCACATCAACATCTGCAATATCAATCTTATCAAAGTTAGAGAATAGATTTAACTTTTCTATGGAATCTAATTTTCTAGCTAGAGATTCTATATCTTTTCGCTCCTCTTCTTTAAGCTGCATATTAGCACTCTCTTTTCTAGCAAATTTGACTATATCAATAAGCAATGGCTTTTTTAAATAATCAAACTCGCCCTCTTTAATAGAATCTAAGAATGCCACATCCTCATAACCTAGATCTATTAGCTTCTCATAAGCCTCTTTTGTATTAGCTTTTAAGTCTCTAATCCTATATCTTTGATATTCTTTATTCTCATACACTCTTTTAATAATGCTTTTAAAATGTGCTACTTCATTAATATTTAGAGGTTTTTCATTTTGGGATTCTAAGATTATAGAGGCTAAGTCAAGGTTAAATTGCAAATCTGCTTCATAGAGTTCTTTATTCTCTACATTTGGGAGATTAACTAAATTATAAGAGAATCCATAAAAGCTAGATTCTATGTGTGCTACACTATTGTTTGGATTGCTTTTAATTAAATCTATAAATCTCTTATCTGAAAAGCCTATATCATAACTTCTAATCCTAACATTAAAAGGATTCTTGCCTAAATTAGAACATTCCCCATTATTAAAGTTAAGCCCTATCATTTGAGCCATTATTTTTTGCTTACTTACACTCTTGCCAGAGCCGGGCTTTGCAATAATTGCAATATGAGGATTATCATTCTCGCTGCTAAAGGAATAATTTATAAATCCCCCTTGCTTATCTATGCCATAAATATCTGCTATCTGTGTATCTCTCTTATGGATTGAAGCAATGCAGTTAAATAAAAAATCCTCTTTAACTAAAAAATCAAATTCGCTATCTCTAAATTTAATAGGATTTTTCTGTAAATGCTTACTTCGCATTAATTCCTTTGCTAAAAAGCTAACCTTTAGGCTACTTCCTAATTGTCCTATGATTTCCTCATCATATTCTTTCAAATACGCAATGGCATTAATAAGTGCTAAATCATATTCTTTATTATGATAGCTTTGTTCTAATTCTATAAAGGGCTTCTTATCTCCAACAAGCTTTGCATAATTTAGAAGCCTAGAAATATGATTTTTAATATGTGATTCAGAAAGGTCAATAAAGAACCAAATACAACCTTGAAAGTTTAGATTAAAAAGCCCTAGAATATCACTCTCTTTAATCTCTAAATGCTTATAGGCTTGAAAAATATCTACACTCTTATAATTATTTGCTATTGCCTCTTTGGCAAGTCTTTTAAAGCTTAAAAACTCTGGTTCAGATTCTAGGGAATCTTTTTTGATATGCAGGGATTGTACTAACTGCTTATTTTCAATATAAAAGCTATTTTGCAAGAAGCAATTATAAAGGACATTAACTAGCTCTATCCCACTTAAGAGATTAACATCAAAGTAGTTTGCAAGAGATTTAATGATGATTTTATTATGAGAGAAAATATATTGCTTTTGGAACTTATGTTGTTTTAGTAAAACATAATAAAAGAATCCCTCTTCGCTATTTTTGGAATCTCTAATTAGCTCTTTAATCTTTTCTGCTCTTATGTGCTTTTGAATATTCTCATGACTTAGAATTTCTATGCCATAAAGTTTGGGATAAGGAGTATTACAAATAATATGGTCTTCTTTAATATAATCTACTAAAAAGAGTGCGTTAGAATGGTATTCTATAAAGAGATTATATAAAGGCTTAGCTAGTTTATCTAAAAAACAATTACTAATACTCACACTTGGGTCTTTTTTCTTATATCCAAAGTATAATCCAGCTAGGGCTGAACCAACTAATGCGCTTCCTGCTAGTGTCATTTTATGTCCTTTTTGTTAGATTTTACTTTTTTTAGTTGGTGTGATTTATGGGTTTGTGTATCTACTTTAGAATCTTGTAATCCTTGCGTATTCTCAAGTTTCTCTCTGTCTTTTGTTAAATTCTCACCAATGTTTTTTAACTGATTTTTAAATCTTGAATAAGAAGAGTTAGGGTTTTGTGGTATAATTTCAGCAGTAAAGAGATGGGAGCTATCTAAGTTGATACTCGTTCCTTGCAACGAGGGATTTGACGACTTTTCTTTAAAGTTTAGCAGTCTCTCTACTTTATCAAAGGCTTTGCTGTTTTCTAATTTTCCGATTTCTTTATACATCGTTTTTAAGCTTAATTCATTATTTTTCTTACTTATCGTTTCAACTATGACATAATATCCATTGATTTGTTTTCCACTAATTAAAACTTTTTGATTATCTTTGCTGATTCCTATTGCTTGTTTGTCTGCACTATTGATAAAATCAGCGTGATTTTTAATATCCTCAAAACTTAAGGCTTCTTGTTTGCTTTTTTGCACTAAATTTGATTGCATTCCATGCCTTTTTAGTGTGTGATTTATCGCATTTCCTGACATTGTGATTTTTGCATTTTGCAGTCCCAAAGCATCATTTAAATATACACTCGCATTATCAATCCATATTTTATTATTGTTTTTAATTACTTGATTTAAAAGCTCATTGCTTAACTCTTCAGCTCTAGCCATTCTCAAAGGCTTGGATTTATCTAGTAAATCAGATTTTAGGGTTTCACTTTTTTCTTTTTTGTTATTCCAAAGAATATTTTTAATGGACTGAATGGATTGTTTTATATAATTTGTTAATTTCTTATTCATTTAAAGATTCCTAGTCTCTCAATCTTAATTGTCCTACTTTCTCTCTCCATTTAGATTTCCTTATTAGATTCTTTTCTTTTGCACTCTTTTTCTTGCCAACTCGCAATTTTTGGATTAATCCAAAAGATAAAAACAATTTTGCATTCCTTGTCTGTTAAATGCAATATTCTAGCTACACTCATTTTTGCTTCCTTTTGTGTGCTTGGTTTAGAATGCTTGTTTGGGATTGTGTGTTTTCATAATAAGCTTTAACTTTAGGATTCTTAAATTCCATTCTTTGACTAAGATTCCTATCAGAGTAAAAGGATATAATTTGCTCATCAGAGGGGGAAAGTGGCGGGATGAGACCCTCCCCTTTGATTTTATCAGTTGCTATCCTAAAACGCACACCCTCATCGTTTTCCCATTCATATACTTTTCCGCCTCTTCCGTCATCAAAAGGTTCTTTAAACACTTTTAAATATTCCCTTAGAGAGTTTCCAAGATTTAAAAGCTCTTCTATCGTGATTTCTCCCTCACTTCCTTTTTCTAAATGCAGTTTGATATGTTCTGCACCTCTGCCTTTATCTCTTTTTGTGTTATGCCAACCTTTAACATAATGCACCACATAATCTATAATTGCATTTTCAATGACTTCTAAATCTGTCTTAATAGGAGTTGCCCTTTTTGCATTAAAGGTTACATTTACGATTCCACGTTTTTCTTTTTGTAGGCTTCTCTCTATGTCTTGAAATTTTTGCAAAAAGTCTTTGAAGTTCATTTTGTTACCAACTCGCAATTTTTGGATTAATCCAAAAGATAAAAACAATTTTGCATTCCTTGTCTGTTAAATGCAATATTCTAGCTACACTCATTTTTGCTTCCTTTTGTGTGCTTGGTTTAGAATGCTTGTTTGGGATTGTGTGTTTTCATAATAAGCTTTAACTTTAGGATTCTTAAATTCCATTCTTTGACTAAGATTCCTATCAGAGTAAAAGGATATAATTATTTCATTAGATGAGTGAAAGGTGGTAGATGTGTGCCCCTGCTCATCTATATCAGTTATCACTCTAAATCTTACCTCGTCATCATTTTCCCACTCATAAATTTTAGCTCCGTTTTTATCTATAAAAGCCTCATTAAAGTTTTTTAAATATACCCTTAGAGAGTTTCCAAGATTTAAAAGCTCTTCTAGTGTTATCTCGCCCTCACTTCCTTTTTCTAAATGTAGCTTTATATGTTCTGCGCCTTTACCTTTATTTCGTCTTTTAAGATGAAACCCTCTTACATACATTGCAATATATGTAATCACAGCATTTTCTACTGCTTCAATATCTTTTTGAATAGGAGTTGCCCTTTTTGCATTAAAGCTAACATTATAGATTCCTCTTGTTTCTTTTTGTAGGCTTCTCTCTATGTCTTGAAATTTTTGCAAAAAGTCTTTGAAGTTCATTTTGTTACCCTTGCAAAATCCCTTAAAAAGCTAGTATAAAATCTCTTATAATAATCATAGCTTTTATAATTTCTCTTTGTGCCTTTGTTGTAGCATTCTATGGAATCTTTTAGATTTTGTTTTGCTTTAATGCAGTCTTTTAAGATTAAGGTAGATTTAGAGATATTATAAGAGGGATTAAAGATATATGGAATCTCTCTAGCTTTAAAATTAGCAGAGTTTATTTGCATAAGCCCTACATCTACTCTAATGCCACTATTAATTAGAGATTCTAAAGCCTCTTGTAAATCCCTCTCTTTGCCCTTAAAGTTAATTAGATATTTATCCTTATATTTTCTAACTTCTTTTGTAAGATTCTTAAAATTATGATTTCTATCCTTGCTAGTAAAGCTAATGACTAAAGGATTAAAATTACTCTCAATCTTAGCTAGAGTATATAGAATCTTTTTATCAATCTCACTATTTCTTGCGATTCTTTTTAGTGCATTAGCTATGGTTAAGTTATCATAAGAGTAGCAGAAAATGGGGAATAGTAGGGATAAAAGGGATAAAACCTTTTTACAATAGAAGTAATTTTGATATAATCTTGATAGGGTGTTCGCCACAGGTAGCACCCTGTGGTGAAAATTTATGCCCCAAAAGGAGCTATAATGATTGCTACCAAAATCATTGTCGTAATTATACTGCTTTGTATAATTGCAGTCAAGGCTTATTAGCTTTGACTCTCCCTTTAGGGAGGCGCAATGGTTTTTATCTGTGGCTAAATCTCTCATTAAAACAGCATTCCAAATATTTTAAACTTCACACAAATTAACATAAGCAAAGAAAAGCTAATAAGCGAGAGTATAGGGCTTAGGAATCCTAAAAATGAAAGCAATATATTTTCTTTTTGTTTTGCTTTTGCTCCACCTTTTGCATTTAGAATCTCTCTTTTACTATCCTCTATCATCTCCTTTTGTAAGGCTAGGAAGTCCTCTTTTAAAAGGGATTTTAGAAACTCTGTGTAATTATCTCCACTCTTTTTATTAAATTCCTTTTCAACCCCACTTACAAATTCGCTTGTAGCGTTGTTTAGCTCACTTAAATTGGTATTTAAATCCTCTATATGTTCCTTATTAGAGTTTTTCAGCAATGCAATATGTGAGGCATTTACAAGCGTATCCTCTTTTAGCTCTGCAACCTCTTTTTGAAGTTTTAATGCTAAGTCTGTAATTTTGTCAAAGAAATCTTTGTTTGTGCTATCCATTTTACCCCCCACTCTTCACTATCGGATTTAGCTTGATGCGTTCAATCCTAAGTCCATAAGGATTAATATCACTAGATTTCTTTAAATCAAAGCTACCCTCACTTAGTATTTTAAAGATTCCTTGTTGTGCTACATAGGAATTTTGACTTAGAATATAGCTTTGGGCTATGACTTTTATGCTAAGTTCTATATTAAATTTATTGCCCTCATATTCGTATTTATCAATAGAATAATCCTTAATCGCAATGTATTCAGGCAGCTTATCTTGCGCTACTGCGCTAATTAGCCATTGCACATAAGCCCTTAAATCTCCAACAGCAACAGCATTAACCTCTATTCCCTCCTTTTCATTTGCCTTAGAATCTATGAAGTTTAAGAGGATATTTTTAAGATTAGGCACATTATCTAGCACCTCGCCATAGTCTTTGAAGTTTGGTTTCTCAAAGTTATTTGTTAATTGCGACCTTGAGACAATGAAATTATTAACAAATGTTGAAGTTGCAAACTGCTTTAGATACTCTGCCTTTAGAGGTTCTTTTGTAACCTTAATTGCTCGTCCATCGCTTGTGGTTAGCACGACTTTTGCATTATTTTCTCTTACGATTTCCTCTAGGGATTCCATTTTAGAGCTTATATTAGAGATTTCATAAGCACAAACTAAAAGGGCAAAGGCAATAAATCCTCCTACAAATTTCCAATTTTTTCCAAAGAATTGTTCGCATTTGAAGTTTAGGGATTCCACTTTTCTATGCTTTATTGTGGAATCTTTAGGCTTTTCTTTAGATTCTTGATTATGAGTAGAATCGCTATTTTCTAAAGAATCTGCACTTTTAGATTCTTGCTTGTTCTTATTCATTGTGTATCCTTTGCATTGGTATTTTTATTTTTTCTAAAGTCTTTTGGTAAGATTACATTCTTTTCTTGCCAAAGCCCTAGTTTGTTTGCCTTAGCATAATGTTCGCTACTTAAATATCTCAAAGAAAAATCCTTATAGGAATGTGCCAATCCAACTCTTACTAACTCTTTATTTATGTCTTTATTCCTTAAAAAGATGATTCCAACCAATCTTTGATATTTATCTTTATCTTTAAGCAGAATCCTTACTTCTTTATCTTGGACTAAATGTTCCAAATATTCCTTGCTTTCCCTGCCATAGCTTTGTTTAGATTCTGGGGCATCTATTCCAAATAGTCTTAATTTGTAAATTTTATTTTCTTGTTTGTTTAAAAATTCAATCGTATCGCCATCTATTACCCTTGATACTTTTGCGCTAATTTGCTTATCTCCAAAATCATTTTTATAAAAATGCACGATTGCAAATAAGATAAACACACAAAGCAAAATAGCATTCAATCTTTTAGCTTTAAAATTTCTCATAAGCGTAAATGCCCTATTAAATCTCATTTGCGATTCCTTTTATACGCATACACTTTTGCCTTGCAAAAGTTTCTATTTCTAAACGCATCTCTTTTTATGCATTTTTCTTTGCTTTTTCCTATAAGTTCAACCATCATTTCCCTCTAAATTAGGCTTACCCTCTTTCTCAAAGCAGGAGAATTTACAACCATTCTTAAACTCGCTACAACCATACCAAGTATAAGGCTTGTTTGTTTTCTTAGAAATTCCCTCTTTTTTAATTAGGAATCCTTTTTTGCATTGTGGGCATTGATACTCGCTTGTTTGGGATTCTTGTTTTGGTTCTAAATCGGGTTTGCCATTAATGCTTTTAGCTTTAAAATCGCAGCCATTTTGGTAATTAGAACAGCTAAAAAACTTGCCATATTTGCCGCTTATCTCTCTTAGGATTCCATTTTCACACTTAGGGCATTTGATTTGCTCTTTTACTTCTGCTTGATTGAAACTCATATTACTCTCCTTGTTTGTATTGATTAAATCAGCAATAAAGGTATGGATTCCTTTTATAAATTCCTCTTTGCTTAAAAGCCCTTTTTGAATTTCTTTTTGTTGCTCATACCAAAGGGCTGTCATATCTACTCCACTTAGCATTTGGGGTAGGGACTCTATGAGTTTGAATCCTTTTTGTAAGACTTTAATGTTTTGCTTCTTATCCTTGCTTACAGAAATATATTCTCTCTCAATTAGTGTTTTAATATGATTGCTTCTTGTAGCTGGTGTGCCTATGCCTCCACTCTCGCCTTTTTTGTCTTTATCTTTTTCTAAAAGTAGTTTTTTAATTCTCTCATCTTTTACATACTTGCTAACTTGATTTAAATCTTTTAAGAGAGTAGTCATTGTATAAAGTGGTCTTGGCTTGGTCTTTTCTTTGCTTAAAATTATGGCTTTACAAATTGCCTTATCCTCTTTAGAATCTAAAAGGGTGTTGAAGTCTAGGGATTCTTCGTTGGATTGGTTGTTGTTGTCATATTGAACTTTATTATTGTCATACTTGGGCAAAGCCGAAGTATCTCTATGGGATTCTGCATTTTCAAACGTCCCTTTGAATCCTAAATCTAAATCTTGCCTCTTTGTCGTTTCAAATACATAATCTTTTACTTTAAACCTAAGTTTGAAACTCTCATAAAGACAAGGGGGATAGAATTGCATTAAGAATCTTTGTGCAATTAATGTGTAAATCTTCCTTTCATTCTCGCTTAAGTCCTCTAAATTTAGCTTAGTTTGCAAAGGAATAATTCCATAATGGGCTGAGAGTTTAGAATCATCAAAGGCTTTTCCTTTAATGCTAGTATTTGCATTTAGCTGTCCTATGTCCTCTTTGAAATTTGTCTTTAAACACTCTATAATCTGTGGGGATTCTGCATAGAGATTTTCAGGTAAATATTGGCAATCGCTTCGGTTATAAGAGATAGCCTTGTGCTTCTCTCTTAGTGTTTGTGTAATATCTAGCACACTATCTGGTGAGTAGCCAAAAAGCTTAGAGCATTCTGCTTGAAGTTCTAAGAGATTAAAAGGGAGTGGGGGATATTCTTTTTTATTTTCTTTTGATATAGTTAGTTTTGCTGCATTATTCTCACAAAGATTTTTAATGTTTGTAGCTTCTAATTCCTCTGTGATTTTCTCCTCTTGTTTTAGAGGTGCTTTAATCATAGAATCTTTTATGCAAAACTCTCCATTAATAGAAAAATACTCTAAACTCTTATGGTTTTTATTCTCTAATTCACGATTCACGATTAAGGCTAAAATAGGAGTTTGCACTCTACCCACACTTACAACACCTTGCCCACCATTTCTTTTGTTTAGAAGTGTGTAGAATCTTGTAGCATTAAGTCCTACAATAAAATCTGCCTCACTCCTTGCAAAGCCACTTTGGCTTAAGCCTTTAAAGTTAGAATTAGGTTGCATTTGGGTTAGGGCTTTTTGTATTGCCTTAGGGGTAATATCATTTATTAGACATCGCAAAATTGGCTTGTTTGTCTTAGAATATTCTAATATTTCATCAATTAGAATCTGTCCCTCTTCATCAGCATCACCACAATGGATAATCTCTTTTACTTCGCTTTTATTGATTAGATTTGTGATTGTTTTTAGCTGCTCTTTTGCATTTGGGATTGGGATTCTCTTAAATGGATATGGCAAGGCAAGAGGCAAAGAGTTAAGATTCCATTTCTCATAAGCTTGATTGTAGCTTTCAGGTTCTGCGAGTTTTAAAATATGTCCAAAAGCCCAAGTAATTATGGAATCGCCCTTTATAATATGCCCTTGTTTGCTCTCTTGTGTTCCTTGCATTGCTTCTGCAATGGCTCTGCCTAATTCTGGTTTTTCTGCGATGAATAAACGCATTTAGTGTCCTTTGTGTTTAAATGTATTAATCTTAGATTCTTGGTTGGAATCTTTAGAGGCTTTTAGTTGCTTTGAATCTTTCGTGCTTTCTTGGATTATCTCTTTTGGGCTTTTAGCTTCTGCTATTGCTTTTTGATTTGCAGCTAATAACTCTAATTTTTGTTTGGTTGATAAGTCTTTGAAGTTAGAATCCTCTTGTAGTGGGATTTTGTAAGTTTTTAAAGAATCTTGTGTTTGTGGTATAATGTCGTTAGTAGGCGAACATACTTTCGTATCAGTCGCCCAAACCCGCTCTTTGTCAGTGGGGTGTGGGGAGTGGGCGTCCCCACCGCCTACCAAATTTACCAAATTATCTTTCTCGTCTAAGTGTTTTTTAAAACGATTTAGTTCGCTAATTTTCTTTTTATTGGCGTGAAAAATTTCATTTATACCACCATCGTCCTTGACAACAACATCTCCCATTTTTTCATCATTGATTGCTTTAATGGCCTTATAAACATTATAAGATTCATTTCTTTGAGCATCAATTACAATTTCTGGGTTAGCAATGACTTGTTCTATAAGGTTTTTAACATCTTCTTCATCTTTAAACATTTCTTTGTGTCGTTTATAAATTCTATTTAAATCCGCAATGGCTTCACTATCCCCATTTAATGCTTGTGTCAATGCTACACCTAATTGAAATATTTCTAGTTTTTCTTCATTGCTCATCTGCGATTCCTTTATTATATGGGATTGTTGGGTTAAAGTGGAATCCTCTTGTAAGGTGATTTTGTAAGTTTTTAAATGGGCTTTAGATTGTGATATAATTTCGCTAGGATTTTTGCCAAAGTCTTGGTTAGCAGTGTATTTAATCTGCAAGTGGGAGGGCTTAGAGACTTCACCGCCCGATTCTAATATATCACACGCGCTGGCAACTTCACTGCCCTGAAATCCTTTATTATAAATAATCTTAGAATTTTGGATTTTATTTTTAATATTATTAAATTCTCTCTTTGTATGACTAGAACAAATCCATTCTCCATCATAGTTTTTTGCAACACTCATAAAATAGCGATTCTTATCAATGTCAATAAATTCTTTGATAAATAAAATGCCTTTATTATCATCTAATACAAAGTTTGGCTCTTCTAAAGTAGGCTTGATTTTATCAATAATATCTATTCTATCTTTTTTAATAATCTTTAAAAGGCTTCCGATTTTTAAATGAATATCACTTTTTAGATACTCTTTTACTTCATCTTTGGCTTCTCTCTCACTCATCTTTATTCCTATTTGTAAATAGTTCCATTATCTACTCTATATTTCTTGCCATTAATGAATATAGAGCCATAGGATGCATCCTCTATGATTCTATAACTTACATCGTTTATTTGGATATAGGAGTATTTGTGTTTTGGTAGAGAATTGTTTGCTTTGATATAGGCATTAATTACTTCTAAATCCTCTAGCTTTTTATCCTCTACATAAGAATAAACAAGATTTAGCTTATCTAATTCTTTGTTTCTCTCATAGAAATGTGCTAGGATATTTAAAATGTGATTTTTTTCATTGAGTTTATAGAGTATGGTTAGATTTGCGATTTTAAAATCACTATTTGGACGCAATAAGATTGCATTGTTTTCAAACTTTAGCACTGCTAGAGGTGTGCTTGAATCAATATGAGAAATCATGCTTCCACTAGGCAGAAGTAGGCTAAAGGTAAAATAAGGGTGTAAGGATATGGAATCCATACTTGATAAGGGTCTAATGATAGGCTTATAATTAATCTCTTTTTGAGAAAATCTATCAAAAGCCTCTTTGACTTGTGCTTCTTTTTCTTGCACTGCTTTAATCTCTTGAGGATTAAGATTAAGCAAAAACTCATTTGCCTTTAAATCCTCTAGGCTTTGATTATTGTTTTGTTGTAATTCTTGATGACTTTTTGCTGTGAAGTTTTTAGGTTCTAGGGGGTTGGCAAAAAGTGTGTTAGTAAATAAAAAGCTTAAGATAAGGAATGAATTGAGATATAATTTTATGGGGTGTTTGCCACAGACTGACCCCTGTGGCATAAATCTTGCCCCTGAAATGAGGTGATTTTTATGACCATTAAAAAAATCATCGTTATAATTATACTTATTTGTATAATTATAGTCAAGGCTTATTAGCTTTGATTCTCCCTTTAGGGAGGCGCAATGGTTTTTATCTGTGGCTATATTTCTCTCTTTCATTTCTCCACCTCCACTTTATAGGCTATGCTTTCTTTTTGTTCTTGATTTTCTTTTAAATTTGTCTTTGAATCTTTTGGGATTCCGCTTTGTTTTAATAGTTCTTTAGGAATTAAGAAGTTTGAGACTATTCTGCCCTTATCCATTAGGTAAAAGGGCATTAGTTTAGAATCCAAATAAAGCAGGATTAAAACGCTAAATAATAAAAAATACTTAAACACATAAGCAATCAAAAAGACATCAGAGATTAAATAGCTAAGAAGTAAGCTAAAAGCGATGAGTAAAGCCACTCCAATCTTTCTTGCAAGATTCTCTAGTGTGTTAATCATTAATGCTAAGAAAAGTGCTAGGATATAAGCACTTAATGTGTGTTTGTTAAAAGCAAAGTCATATCTACTAAAGCTAAAATAAAAGGCAAAAAGCACAGGAATATACTTTAAGCCCAAAAAGACATAGAAATTCATTTCTTTAAAAGCATATTTGGTGTTTGCCTCTGTGTTTATGTAGCTTTGCCTTATGAAGTCTAGCTCACAAGGATAAGCCTTATTAAATCCCCAAAAGAAATAGGGAAACTTGCTTGTTTTAATTGGTGTTTTAATTGTCATTTTATTCCTTTAGGGATTCTTGATTGATTGCATTTGACTTTAGCGCATTTGCCCCTTTTAGCAAGAATAGAATCTCTTTTATATGCCTTAGGGATTCTTTGCTTAGGGCTATTTGTTTGCTTAGAATCTCATTTTGTTCTTTAAGCGCATCTAATCTCTCTTGATAGCTTTGCTTTAATGCTTCTAGCTTTAAATCCACTGCATCAAAGCTAGATTCTATTTTGCTTCTTGCTGCATTTTCTGCGCTAGTTATTTGTGGGTTACAAGGAATATAGTAGCATTTAGCTAAAGCTAGATTTGAGATAAAACAAAGAGAGATAAAGGCAAGAATCTTATAGCGCATTGACATTTGCCTTTAAATTTAATAATTCTTGGTATTGTTTTAGCAAGAAATTTAGCTCCTCTTTATCTAGGCTTAATTCTTTGTTTAATGCTTCTAGCTTCTTTAGATTCTCTTCTTTAATTTGTGTTTGTTTTAAAATCTCATCAATTAGGGCTTTAATCTCTCCCTCCCAAATGCTTTTGATTTTGCTATTTCTAGTCTTTACAAGGGAATTTAGAGAGTTATATGCTCTATTTATGCCAGATTGATTAAGAGAACTCCACACTCCAGCAAGAGATAAACTACAAGAGATTAAAAGCATAAAAAGTATTTTCATAAGCCACCTAAGCTACCTATTCTAAGAGATTTCTTTGCTTTAGCAAGAATAGTAATTCTTGATTGTGCAAAGATTCCTTTTGTAAAAGGGCTAGATTCTGCTTTTGAAATGTGTTTTGTTCTTTTAGAGTTTTTATATTTTCTTGAATGCTTTTATTTAGAATCTCTAAAGAATTGCTTTGTTCTTTTAGTTTCCTTGAGATATGAGAGCTAAAGTCATTAAAAGAGCTGCTAATAATTCCACTACAAACACAAGCAAGGCTAAGAGTGCTAAGGAATAATAAAAGAATTAAGGCTTTCATTATCCAACTAACCCTTTAATCAACTCCTTTAAAGCTTCTAGCTCTGCATTATCTTTTGGTTCTTTAATCTCATAGCCCTCTTTGCTTAGCGCATCATTTAAATGTAATTTATACTCCTCTTTTAAAAGTGCGCTAAGGGCATCTAAGACTTCTTTAGAAAGAAGTGTGGAATCTTTAAAAGATTCTTTGATAAATGCGGCATTTTCATTTAGGGATTCTGTGCTACTTAAGAAATTTGTAATGCAATCTTTATTGATTTTATTCCTACTTATTGCCTCTTTATAAGTTTCATAAAGGCTTATCTCTTCCTCTTTTTTATTTGGCTTTTCTTTATAAAGCTCATCTAAGATAGCATTAATTAGAGGCATTTTTACTCTTTTTGCATCTGTTTCGCCTTGCTTGTTTTTTATCTCGCACACAGAGGCGATTTCCTCTTTTAGAGATTCCTCTCTATTCTTTTTTAATACTTCTAGTTTTGCTCTCTCTTTATAGAGATTATTTAGCTTTTTATAGAGTTCTTTTAATTCTTGTTTCTCGTTTGTGTTTAGTTCCATTTACCCTCCTTTAATCATTTAGTTTGAATCTTGATTTTTCTAAGGCTTCTTTTATGCCCTCTTGCATTAGGGATTCCTCTTTAAGCGACTTAAACTTAAACTTACCAAATCTAAAGTTATCGCTAAATCTCTTGCTTCTTTGCTCTAAAATAGAAATATGCCTACTAAAGACTTCCATACAAGAAGTAAGGAATGAGAGCTGATTTTTGTTGTTTTTTAATGCTGCATCTATGTTTTTATAAACATTCTCTATTTGTGTGCTTGAAAGCTCTTTTTGTGCTAAATCCTCCCTTAAGTCTTTTATCTCTTGCTTAGCGGAGCAAATAGCATAAGAGTTAGCTAAAATATCCTCTTTTGCTTCTTTTAGATTTGTTTGAATGCTTAGGATAATCTCACATAATCTCTTAATGCTTAAAGTGGAATCCTCGTTTTGTAAATGCTTAATGGATTCTTTTATGGCTACAATCTCCTCTTTGGTATTTAGTTTTTCTTTCCTTAGGGCATTGATTTGCTCTTTTAAGAGATTAAGAATGTGCATAAACTTTTCATTAATTTCTCTTTGGATAGAGATTCTCTCTTCTTCCTCTAAGATAGAAAGTTCGTAGCCATTTTTATTTGAATCTTTTTGCATTTTAATTAACGGCTCCCCTATAAAAGTCATTAATCACACCAAAGATATAGTTTGAATCTCCAAAAAGAATCCTTGAGATAATCATAGAGACAATGACAAAAACAAAGAATCCCACGATTCCACTAATGAGAGTTACGACATAGATTTTTGTAGTGTTTTGCTCTTGCTCACTCTTTTTCTTTTGTTGTGAATATCCCATAATCGCGCCACTAGCGACACAAACAATAGGCAATGCAAGTCCAAATAGCCATACAATAATTGTCCCTAATGCTTTCTTTCCAGCCTTATCGCCACTGCTTAAAATATCATTGACTGCACCAAACTCATCTGCGCTTAAATGCGTGCTAAAGAGCATACACACAGCACAAAGCAGTAAAAGACTAAATAGGGAATTATAATTTTTAGCCTTTGTTCCTAAATCTGTTGGTTTTACTCCAAAACCAACTCTCAAATTCAAAATTCTTGACATCACTTTTCCTTTTTAAAATAGAATGCAAAAATTGTAAGAAAAAAGAAAAGATGAAAAATAAAAGGGAGCTTAAAGTGTGTAAATTTACATAGATTAAGTTTATTTTTATGTTTAACAACATTGGTCGTTGTATGATTCAAAAAATTTTAATAAAGACATTGGATACGGCAAATGAATAAAACAAACATATTCTCAACGACAAAAAACATCTGTAATAACATAAATAAAAAACTGCAAGAAAACAAAACAAAAGTAGGAAACGATGATATTCTTGTAGAAAATAATTTTTTACTCTTTCTGCAAGAATGGATAAAAGATTTACTCAAAAGCAAAAACAACAAAAAGCAAGAATTGCTTGATGCGTTAAAGACAAATAATGCCCTTAGTAAAGAAAAGCTATTTACAGAGCTTACAAATTCGCTAGAAGAAAATCAAAGTTTAAGTAAAGAAACAAAAGAGCAAATAAGCAAGAATCTCTCAAACAAACACATTCAAAATTTCACATTTAGTCTAATCAATCACAAGCTAAAACAAAACGAAAACGCAAATACTAAACTAGAAATAAACACAAAAGATGTAATAGAAGCAGGAATAGATATAGCAAAGAATCCAACACCACAAGGAATTGCAATAGCAGTCGGTAAAAAAGCAGCAAAGAAACTAATGCACAAAGTAGCCCAATAAATGAAAAAGATTCTAACATTAATCCTTTTATCTCTCAATCTACTTCTAGCAAATACACAACAAAGCACACAAGGTTCATATTCTGCTACTACTCAAGCCGAACTTGCTAAGATATTTCCTAGAGATGATGCTATCGTAGAGAATGAGGCTTGTTCGTGGAAATGTAGAGACACAAATGCAGGATATTATACGCAAATTAGTGGTTTTGACTTCAAAAATGGAATCACATATTGTAGAGTATATGAGCAGACAAATCTTGATGAAGCATTAATCTATAATGCAAATAAGCAGAATATGCAATGCACAAAAGACATATATAAAAGCTTAGATTATTCTAAAATAAACAATATTATATCCTTAGCAAACTCTAAGCAAAAATTAAGCTCACAAATCAAATATGAGCCAAAAGAAAATGAGATTACTCTAAGCCAATTTCTAAGCTCTCTTGTAACATTAAATCCAAATATCATTGATAGAGAAAAAACAAATCAACTAGGGCAATTAACCCTAAAAGACAATATGAAATTAACAACTACAAAAACAATTTTAGAAGAAGCGGAATTAAAGCTTTCAGGTTTAATTGGCAATGGAACAGAATCGCAAACAAATTTCATAAGAAGACTCGCTGGAAAAACTTGGCAAAGCATTACCGATTTAAGCCTTGATGGCTTTTATGACAATGATAATAATTTGTTTGAAGATAAATATCAAGAAACTTCCGCAGTCGATGGCTTTAATAAAAACAATATGGCTTATTTTTCTGATTTATTTATGAATATGGAAAAAGTTTATCAACATTTACAGATTCTACTTTTTGTAGTGGTTGGAGGATTTTATATCTCAAGCATTGGAGCAAACAAACTTCAAATTTATTTAGAAAATAGGGGCGAGAGTGCTAGTAATCAACCCTATTTGCACAAATTTTACATTCCTCTTATAATGGTAGGAACTTTCTTTATGCCTATTCCTGAAGCAAATGGAACAGCACATTCTACAATGGTGCAAAACACTATTAGATACTTTACCACAGAATCAACCAAAATAGCCGATATGGCAAGCGCAATAGGTGGTAAAACTTATATGGATAAGATTTATAAGAGTATAGGCGGAATTAATGAAAGTGGAATTAGAGCATTAGCACAAGATATTAGTGTCGCAAACTATAAAGCCACTCAAGCAGAAATCATTTATAAAAATACTTGCTCAAGACGATATGAAAAGCCAAAATCCACAAGCGAAACAATAGGATATTTAAAGCTAACCGATAAACAAAAAGAGGAGCTTTTAGAAGCAAGTAAGCAAGATAGACAAAATATTGCTGGAAGTGAGTATGACATTACGCTAGAGGCTTGTATCTATTTAGAGCAAGAGATAAATGGTGCAAAAAAATTAATCAAACAAAAAGAGCAATTTTTAATAGATATTCAAAAATATTTTCAAAACAACAAATTGCAAAATACAATAAATTCTATGGACGCCTATTTTGCCATTAGAGAAAATCAGCTAGGCTGGATAAACTCTCTAATTACTCCAAGCTCGGCGATTCTAGCAGAAATGATAACTTTTGCGGATGCAAGTATTAGTAAAACAGATATGGAAACAGCAACAAAGAAAAATATAGAAAACAATAAAAGAGCGATAGAAAATAAGGATTTAGAAATAACAGATAATGAAATCCCAAACGGTATAACAGGATTTATTGCTGGTAGAGCTGTGTGGCTTCTAATGCCCGGTGCATCAACATTAAAAGATTTAATATACAATTCTTTAGAAAGCATACAAGAGGGACTATCAACTATTAATAAAACATCACATATAGCTTTTCTATCATCTTCTATCATCAACAAAATATTAGACATTGCAAAAGCTCCATTGTCATATTATTTCACTTCTGTTTTAATTGAAAACGCAACGCAAAAAATCCCTCTACTTGTCTGCGCTACCGCTTCCATTGTAGCTTTCGTATCGTATCTTGTGAGCCTTTGTAAATATTTTTATATCTCGCCTTTTGTTGTTTGTTTTTCAATGGCGACAAAGCGAATGAATAAAATTGTGGATTTCTTAGTGAGTGGAATCTCAATTTTCTTTAAACCAATTCTAATAGTGCTTTTTATCTATTTGGCGTTATTTGTGCATACTCTAATTAGTGAAATCTTTGTATTTATCAGTATAGAGCAATTTACAGCAATTGATACAAATTTTTATAACTTTTTGATTAACTTTACTGCTAATGCTATTGTAGGAATGCTTAAAATCTTTGGCATACTTGCCTCATCTTATATTATGTGGAAACTAATAGTGTCGGGTCCCAGCTGGGCATTAAACCTAGTTGGAATTGATGGAAAGCAAGACGATATGATTTCTCAAGGAATAGAGGCAAATCTAGCTAGGAGAGCTTTTGTAGTTTAAAATGAACAGACATCCCAATCATAGCTTTAGCTTTCAGAATAGAACGCTTTAAATATCAAATATTGACTTATTGTCATTCTGTATTTGTGTGCCAATTCTTTAAGCTTTATTTTATCATCTTGTGTTACATAAACGCTAATTAGACAATCTTTTTTATTGCTAATTCCGCTACCTTTAGGGCGTCCGACCTTTTTATATTCCTTATTTTCAGAAGTCTCTCCTGTCGCATCTTCTATAAAAGCTTTTGCTTGATTTGTCTTGACTTTATCAAATGGATTCATAGTATTCCTTTATTTTTTATTATGTCATCTAGCTCAACAAAGAATTTCAAAAAATCATCTTTTGCTTTGGAATTTTCTATCTCAACTATTCCTTTTCCCTCAAAAATAGCGTTTTTAAACGCCTCTCTTTCAAAAAGTATATTCTTTGAAACAACAAAATCTTCAATGTCTTTATTGTTTAAATATTCTTTTAAATCATTGATTTTTTTCTCTAAAAAAGGATTGGGAGAGGCTTTAGATATTATGATTAGCGGAATCAAATTTTCGTTAATAATTTTAGCCTCCGCAATAATGCCGACCATTTTCTCAAATACAGATATATCAAGCCCACTTGGAATTATAGGAACAATAACTATATCACTAACTATTAGAGCTTGTCTCATCTCTTTAGAATCCCTACCCCCTGTGTCAATGATTATAATTTTATATTTTTCTTGTAAATTTTTAATTTCTTTTGCTAGAGTTTCTCCTAATTTTGAAACAGAATTAAATGGTAAATCTAAATTTTCATCTCTAAAATTTAAAAAATGCTCTATACTTCTTTGAGGGTCTGCATCTACAAGAATTATATCATTGCCATCACAATGAAATTTAGTGGCTAAATTGATGGCTAAAGTGCTTTTGCCACTTCCACCTTTTTCATTCACAATAGAAATTATCATAATTTATCCTTATAAAATAATATTTTATTATATTATAAATATTATTAAAAATTATTTTATTTATATAAATTTTGTTTTAATTATTTTAAAATAATTTTTTAATATTTAAATAATTTTAAATAACATTATTTAATTTTTTTAAAAAATGTAAAAACTATTAAAAAACTACTAAATAAATTTCTATAATTAGTATTAGATTTACAATATTCTGCAAACAAATAAACTAAAAATAATGGACACAAAATAGGTATTAAAAAAACAACAATAGCTCCAATAGTAATTAAAATTTGCTCAAATAAAGATTGTTTTTCATTTTTAATATTTTCCTTAAAATCATATTTATTTTCTAAATATTTCTTTGCCTGTAGGTTTCTTTCTTCTTTAGTATGATATTCTTTAGAGTTTATTTGCTCTTGCACATTTCCCCCAAAAGCCCAAGTGGAAAAAGACAATAAAATCAATATAAAAATCTTTCCAAAATTAAAATATTCTGTTCTCAATAAAATCTCCTACAACGCTTTTAAACAAATTATAACAAAAGGTAAC
>NZ_JAIGYQ010000001.1 GCF_019711685.1 Helicobacter turcicus | reverse complement strand
ATGTGATTTAAACAAATGTGTTTGATGTGTTTAAAAAATGCAGTTTGATACATATATCCTCCTTTAAATGTTTATTAAATAAATAAAACCTTATCAAATAAAGGCATTAAAAACAATAAAGGGGGAATGTGATTCGTATTAAAAAATGATTAGGTTTTGATTATTTTTGATAAAATAATAAAATATTTCACAATCTAAATAAGGAGTTTTATTTTAATGCAGATTACAATTAATGCTTTTGTTTTAGAAATTTTTGAAAGGAATAATATTTTTAATTCTTTTAATGGATTAAGTAGGTTTGCCATAGGCGATAAGATTATTATACCCGATGAGGGATTTTTGGAAGAATTTATTTCTTTTAATAGAGGTAATACCTTATGTCAAATGGGTGCTTTTTCTTATAGTAATGCAAATATTCCAAGAACGGATATAAAAATAGGACGTTACTGTTCTATAGCTTGGGGTTTGAACTTCTTACATGAAAAGCATCCGCTGCATTTACTTACAACTTCTTCAGTTTGTTATGATAGTAACTTTGCACCATTTAGAAAAGCTAATGAGGAATTTCCGCATAAACACGAATTTTATTTGAGAGATTTTCTTCCTGCACCTAAAGAGACTATCCTAGAAGATGATGTTTATCTTTGCACTAACGCTTGTTTGAAGCCCGGTATTACGCTTCACACAGGTTGTGTTGTTGGGCAAAATGCTTTAGTAACTAAAGATGTTCCAGCTTATGCTGTTGTTGGTGGAATCCCTGCTCGGGTGCTTAAATATCGTTTTGATGAAAAGACTATAGAGAGACTCTTAAGGCTAGAATGGTGGAAATATAATTTTTCTAGTTTTAAAAATATCAATTTAAAATTAGATATTAATGCTTATTTAGATGAGTTGGAAAAAAGCATTCAAGATAAAAAAGCTCAAATTTTAGAACCTAAGAAAATTGATTTTAAAGAACTTGCTCAAATAAGCACAATGCAAAAATCTATTGTTGTAGAGAAAAGATTAAATTTATCCGCAGCTGCTGTTTTGAGGGTTAAGAATCAACTCTCTTATAAACTTGGCTCTGCAATGCTTGATTCTAAGGGATTTTTGAAATTTTTTAAATTGATTTTTGTTTTGAAAAAGATTAGCAAGAAACATAAAAAAGAAAAGATGATTTATGAATGTATGCTTAAAGTCAATCCTTCTTTAAAGCTTGCTCCCTTAGAGGATCATCCTGACTATAAAGATGCTTTGTTAGTGCAAGAGAGTTTAAATTACAAACTAGGCAAAGCTTTGATAGAAGCAAATAATTCTAAATGGGCGGGGGGGGGGGGCTTTATGGTTTCTGCTTAAGTATAGCCTAATGAGTAGTTTTCAAAAGCAAGGACTTAAGAAACTCCTTTAAAACCCTCGTATTTTCGTGGCTTTTGTGGTTTATATACTTTAATTAGTCTTATCTATTTAGGGTAAGTTGTTGGTATTAGTAATTTTAATGCGAATTGTGTCGGGATTTGACAATTTCTTTAACTTTGAATTTTTAATAATTTAGAGCCATTTTGGGTCAGCAGTAAAGCTAACAGAGAGCCAAATTTTATAGCTTGGAATTGCAAGGGATTCTGCAATACGATTCCTTATATGGTCAAATTCTTGCATGCTTTTTGGTTTAAAATTTTCTTTTGTTAGGATATTGACTTCTATCATATAAAAGCGTCCAGACTTTGCAACATGCGTATCGTAATCCTGGAATCCAAATTCTACGCTAATATGCTCCATAATTTTTGTAATTCTATCATCAATTTCTGCTGGGGCTACCATTATTAAATCTTTAAAATTTGCAATGGCAATGCGTGTAGGAGAAATACAGAGTAACAAAGAGAGCGTAGCAAGCAAAATGGGATCCACATAGAATGCAAGAGCCGTGTTGGTTTGAGGTAAAAAATAGATGATTCCAAATGCTACTAAAGCACCTAGATAAAGCACACAGTCAATTTTCCATTCAATATTATCTACTTGAATTAAATCAGATTCCAAGATTTTGGTATAAAATAGGGTGTAAGTAAATAAAATCGCACAAAATACAAATGCGCATAAGCTATAAATTGCCGCGCCACCTATCTCTATGGCATACCCACCATGAATGATACTTTTTAGTGCATTAATGAAGGCATAAATACATACAAAGACTAGAACAAGGGATTTAAAGAGATTTACCATAGGTTCAAAACGTACATAACCGTATTGGAATATATCATCGTCCTCTTTGTAAATGTAACGTGAAGTAACGACACTTAGTGCGCCTAGACCAACACTAACAAGTGCGACGAAGCCATCAAAGATTACTGCCATTGATTTTACAAAGATTCCAAATCCGATTCCAAAGATTGCTAGAAGTAGTGCGCTAAACATAGAAACTTTTAAGATAAATTGTTCTTTTTGGTTATCAACAATAGAATCTTTGGTGTTAGAGAGGATACGCACTTGGTTATCACGTACACTCGTGCCATATTTTTTATTTAAAATTTTGCTTAAAAGACCCATTAGAGAAGCCTTTATGTTTAGATTAGAAGGATAAAATACAATAAAGTCTAAAAGTGTGGGTTTCTAACGCGTTAAAGTATTGGATAAATGGGGGAGATACATTATGTTAGAAACCCACGCCTTTAGACTTTAATCTAAAAAGATTTTAGTCTTTTTAGATTTAAAACTTCTTTTTATTGGTATCATCGGTAATATCTTGTGCGATTTGCCCAACATCTTTAGAAATGCTTGAAGTGCTATCAGCAATACTTAGATTGTTTTGTGTAATTTTTTCTAGTTGTCCTACTGCTTCGTTAATTTGCTCAATTCCAGCAGTTTGCTCTCTAATGGATTCTCCCATATCATTCACACCTTGTGCTAAAAGATTGATATTTGCATCAATTTCACTTAGAGACTTTCCTGTTCTCTCTGCGAGTTTTCTTACTTCATCAGCAACCACTGCAAAGCCTCTTCCATGTTCTCCTGCTCTTGCTGCTTCAATAGCGGCATTGAGTGCTAAAAGATTTGTTTGGTCTGCAATATCACGAATTACACCAACAACACTTTTAATATCATTGCTTTGGCTAATCACTTCTTGTGTTTTTGAGCTTGCATTTTGCATAGAGCTTGTGATTTCCTCTACTGCTTGTGCGGTTTGTTCCAAGCTTGAAGCTTGATTGTGAGAGCCTTCTATAAGTTTCCCCATCATTTCTTCTAAATCTTTTGATCTCTCACTTAGTGCATTTGCAAAACCAGCAGAAGTTTTTAACATCGTTTTAATTTCTTGTCCTAAAGTATTTACTGTAACTTCCACTATTCCTTTAGCATCTTTAACTTCTGTTGTGAAATCTAGGTTTGTGTAACTTTTAAAAACGCGCCCAATCTCATTTGTATCACTTCCGATTTTATCTTGCAGTGTTTGTAGCATTTCATTGAGGACTTTTTTAAGCTCATTTAATTGTGGATTATATGGATTTGCTGCAATTCTTGCTGTTAAATCTCCACTTTCAATTCTGTTTGCTGTTTCAATGGATTCTTTAACAGCTTGTGCATCGCATTCTAAACCTTTTTGAACTTTTTTTATACTATCATTAACGGCTATTGCCATTATTCCGATTTCATCTTGTGAACGTGGTTTGACAAAAGCAGGTGGTGTTTTTGTCTCGTAATTTAAGTATTTGAAGAATCCAAAAAGCAAATCGTAAAATGTGCTAATCCTTGTAACAATTTGTGTGCGGATATAGAAAAATAACACCAACCCAATAATCACTAATGTAGTTATTGTGCAAGCAATAATTATTGTCGTAAGAGAAGTAACAGGAGCCATAATAGAATCAATTGGTGCTGTTACAACCGCACTCCAAGATGTATTCACATTTTTTCCACCAATTTGAAAAGTGTTAATAGCTGTCAAGCTCTGGTAACCTCTTGCGTTGAAGTATTCATAGACACCTTCTTTTCCTTCTCTGATCGCTTCTCCAATTTTCTTGACGCTTTCATGAGGGTTAATACCGCTTATTGTCTTGCCTAGAACATTTTGGTCAATGTGTGCTGCGATTACGCCTTCAGAAGTAACAATTGCTTTATAATCACCTTCAAATACTAAACGATGTGGAAGATTAATCCTTGTGGAAATCGTATTTAGATTAACAAACAATCCTAAGACGGCAATCACTTTGCCTGCATCATTTATAATTGGATAGCTCATTGCTACACCAGCACTCTCTCCTTGTCCGGAGATATTTCTTATGTCTGGGACGCCAATATTTGGTTTGCCAGTTTGTAGTGTTTGAATAACGCTTGGAAGCTTAAGAATATTCTCATCAGCTTTCAATGCTTTTATGCCACCTGGATTTTCAACATCTGTATCTGCAAGCAAGATTAGGAGATGTCCATTGGGAAGTTTAAAATTCGTATTAACGATATTTTCTCTAGAGTAAGTCTCATCAGTAACATAGAGATACGCATAATCAGCAATTCCCGCAGAATCTAATAGAGTCTCAACAGTTTCTTTAAGCACTTCTTCGCTCACATGACGTTCTAGCATACCATCTATAGTATCGTGTTGGACTTCTAGCACGGCAAACATTTCATTAAAATACCCACTAGCAAGATTTGCAGCTCTAGCGGCTACATTTTCTAGGAGTTTATGAGCTTCTTGTATTTGAATAGCAGATGTGCGTGAGACAATCACATAAGACATCGTCAAAATACAGGAAAAAACAACTGCTAAAGCAACTAAAACTATCTTTGTTCCTAATTTTAATTTGCGGAAATCCATTTAATTAACCCTTAATATGATTTTGTGTCAAAGTCAAAGCAATTTTTTAAAAATACAACCCAAAACTTTGGAAAATCTTCAATTTTTTGAAAATTAAAGGCGTGATTATATCAAAAAATAAAATAAAAAAAAGATTTTTGAAAAAATTCGTAACATTTTTTAAGAGATAACACAAAAAATTAAAATAGAAAAATCTATTTTTCAAATTTATGTTGCTTTATGTGTTATTTTTTAAAGTGATAGCCCTTATTTTTAGATATCCAATAGGGTTTATTAAGTTTTTCGTTTGTGAAATTTTTAACTTTTTTCTTGGGATACAACATAATATCTAAGATTAAGATGTAAAAAATCTAAATTTTTACTCTCTAAATTGTTGAAAATTAATAAAGTATAAATAAATTTAGTGATAAAATCGCGGTTTTTAAGTTTTTTAAAATATTTACAGCGTAAATAAAAGGAGAGAATTATGCTACATTCATTAGGGGGAAAATTAACAGCAAGTGCAGTTGCTGTTTTTGCCGTGATTATCGTTGTGATAAGTGCCTTTAACTTTCAAAATACTTCAACAGATATGCAAGAGCTTTATCGTGGAATCCAAAAACAAACGCTTGAGTCTGCGTATAAGAGTATTTTTATTACTATGGGCGATGAAGCGCAATGGCATTTGCGTGTGCTTGCTAGAGATATTTCAAAAATTGATAAAAATAATGTTGTGCAACAACGTATTGTTTTGGACACAGCATCTGCTTTGGTTAAATATCCTGTCATGTTTATTGTTTATGAGGATGATGGAAAAGCAATTTTACAAGATTATAATAGTGAGGGAAATTCGCAATTTTCTTCGGAGTGGAGTGATGTAGGAAATATAGATTTGCGCCAACGCCCTTGGTATGTGCAGACAAAACAAGCAAATGCAGGAATCATTACTCCTGTTTATACTAGTGAAGCTGGCAAGTATAAGGGGGATTCTTTTGCAACAGCGACAATGCCGATTGTAAAAAATGGCAAGTTTATTGGTGTTGTTGGAATGGACATTCAAGTTAATCAATTTCAAGATCGTTTTGAAGCTTTTGAAAATCCAGAACTCCCTTCTATGAGTGTGTTTATTACAGATGCTGATGGCGCAATATTTTCGCATGAGGATATGGACCTTGTAAAAAGCGGTTACACAAAAGGCGTGGAGTCTGCACTCAAAGAAAAACTTAAATTCGGTAAAGAGGGTGAGATTGCGTATGATTTGACTTTAAGAAATGGAGAAGTTGTTGAGAAGCTTGGATTTTATAAGCAGTTTCCTTTTGGCTGGACAATGGTTGTAACAGCAAATAAGAGTGATTATACGGAGGTGGTTAATAATAGCTTGATAAAAACAATTATTTTAGCCATTGTAATGATTGCCATTGGTGTAGTTGTGATTTTATTTATTATTCGTTATTTTACAAATCCTCTAAATACGATCAAATTAACGCTCATTGAGTTTTTTAAATATCTTAATCACGAAAGTAAAGTTGCTCCAAAGGCACTTGAAATTAAAAGCCGTGATGAGATTGGCACAATGGCACGCGCAATTAATGCAAATATTGAACAGACAAAAAATAGTTTGAAAAAAGATGAAACACTTGTTGAACAGGCTGTTAAGGCGATTGAAAGGGCTAAAGAGGGTTATGCGGACTCTTTAATTGATTTAAATGGTTCTAATCCGCAGTTAAATCATTTACGTGATGCAGTCAATGATTTATTAAGATTACTTGCAACTGCTATTGGTAAAGATTTACCAGAATTAAATCGCGTTTTTGATAGTTTTGTGGCTCTTGATTTTAGTGTGCAAGTGGAAAATGCAGAAGGGCGCGTGGAGATTGTAACAAATACACTAGGTGAAGAGATTCGTAAAATGCTTAGAACTTCTTTAGAATTTGCAAATTCTTTAAATGCGCAAAGTGGGGAGCTTCAAGAAGCAGTAAATTCTCTAATGCAGTCTTCTAATTCTCAGGCTTCATCCTTGCAGCGCACTGCAACAACGGTGGAAGAAATCACTTCATCAATGCATAATGTAAGCAGTAGAACACAAGAAGTTATTCAGCAAACAGAAGATATTAAAAGTGTGATTGGGATTATTAAAGATATTGCAGACCAAACAAATCTTTTAGCACTCAATGCCGCTATTGAAGCAGCAAGAGCAGGAGAACATGGAAGAGGCTTTGCAGTGGTTGCAGATGAAGTAAGAAAACTCGCAGAGAGAACAGGAAAGTCTCTAGGAGAGATTGAAGCAAATGCAAATTTATTGGTGCAAAGTATTAATGATATGGCAGAATCTATTAAGGAGCAAACTGAAGGAGTTACGCAAATTAACGAAGCAATTGCAAATTTAGAATCTGCAACACAAGAGAATGTAGGCATTGCAAATACAAGCTCTGATATTTCTCAAAGTGTTTCTGAGATTGCTAAAGCAATTTTAGAAGATGCAAATAAGAAAAAAATCTAAATAAAATACAGAATCTAATTTAGATTCTGTATTCTCCGTATAACTCATATAGAATCTCTTTAACAAAACACTTAGGAATTTTGCTATAATCTCCGCTTATTTTATTAATAAGGGTTGTGCTATGTATCGTTTAGTTTTATTTGGAATTTTAGTAGCTTTTGTGAGCCTTGGAATAAGTGGTTGTAAGGGTGATGAAAAATTAGTGGTTGCAACTGCAGCGGAGTTTCCGCCTTTTGAGTATAAAGAAGGTCCAGAATATAAGGGTGTGGATATGGAAATATCCCAAGAAATTGCAAAACGATTAGGTAAAAAGCTTGAGATTAAAGATATGGAATTTGATTCTGTAATGAGTGCTGTAAGTAGTGGTAATGCTGACTTTGCTGCAAGTGGGCTTACAATTAATGCAACACGTTTAAAAGTGGCAGATTTTACAAAACCCTATTATAATGCAAATCAAGTGGTGATTATCAAAAGTGAAAATGCTGAACTTAAAGCAGTTGGTGGCGATGCAGAAGCACTAATTGCCACAATTTCTAAAAAAAATAAAATTAAAATTGGTGTGCAGACGG
The DNA here is from genome assembly GCF_019711685.1 of Helicobacter turcicus. Classification (GTDB taxonomy): domain Bacteria; phylum Campylobacterota; class Campylobacteria; order Campylobacterales; family Helicobacteraceae; genus Helicobacter_D; species Helicobacter_D turcicus. The sequence continues at coordinate 334,668 of NZ_JAIGYQ010000001.1, read as the reverse complement.
GCACAACGGGAGTATTTTTTGCTAAAGGCGATAAGGATTGGGGATTTGTAGGATTTTCAAATGCGGAAGTTAAGAGTTTTGTGAATGGTTCACTCGCAGTTAGCGCATTAGTCAATGGGCAGGTAGATATTGTAATTTTAGATGAAGCTCCAGCAAAACTCATCTCTAAGGCAAATGCAGGCACAGAAGTGCTTCTAGCCTCTCTGACACAAGAACAATATGGAATTGCGGTAAAAAAGGGAAATAAAGAGCTTTTGGATTCTATTAATAACGTACTTGATGCAATGAAAAAAGATGGCACACTAGAATCCATTATACAAAAATACTTCAAATAAGAGCTTTTATTAAGTTATGGATAAATTAGAAATCTTTTATAATCAGTTGATTACAAAAGGTGGCTACGCGCTTGTGCTAGAAGGGATTGGCGTAACTATTATACTTGCTATTTGTGGTTTGTTAATCGGTATCGTGATTGGCACATTATTAGCCATTTTACTTACAAAAGAGAATAAAAATACCTTAGAAGATGCGTTGGTTTTGCTTGGTAAACTCTATGTTGGTTTTTTTAGAGGGACGCCAATTGTCGTGCAGTTACTTTTTATTTACTTTGTGATTTTGCCACTTTTAGGACTTGCAGGAAGCAGTGCATTGCTTGTAGCAATTGTGATTTTTGGGCTAAATAGTGGAGCGTATGTGAGTGAGATTATCCGTGGTGGAATCTTAAGTGTGGATAGCGGACAAAATGAGGCGGCAAGGGCTTTAGGGTTAAATTCTGGGCAAAGTATGCGCTTTGTTGTTTTTCCGCAAGCTCTAAAAAATGCGTTGCCAAATTTAGGTAATGAATTTATTACGCTTTTAAAAGAAACTTCTGTGGCAAATTATGTCACAGTTCATGATTTAACCTACGCATTTAAGACTATTGGAAGCGCAAGCTATGAATATATGATTCCGTATTTCTTCTTAGCGTTTTGTTATTTGATGCTTGTAATGGTGGCTAGTTTTATCGTGAAAAAATACGAAGGGAGATTAAGAGTAAGTGATAAGCGTTAGAAATCTTGTTAAAAAATATTATGAAAATGTGCAAATAAAGTCTCTCAGGCAAGAAAAGATAGTCTTTAATGGTTTAAATGTGGATTTTAAACGTGGAGAAAAAGTTGTCATTGTGGGACCTAGCGGAAGTGGAAAAAGCACATTTTTACGCTGCTTGAATCTTTTAGAATCTTTAGATGGTGGAGAGATTTGGCTAGATAATCAAAGAATTTCTAATCTAAGCATTGAGTTTTACCCAGAGTTAGCTAAGCTTAAGGGTTGGGCGTTGGAGAAAGCAATTAGGGAATATGATAAAAAATATCGCATTGATATCAATCTAGCGCGCACAAAAATAGGAATGGTATTCCAGCATTTCAATTTGTTTAATAATCTCACCGTGCTTGAGAATATCACGCTTGCTCCTGTGCAATTAAAACGTGCTACACAAGAGGAGGCAAAAGAGCAAGCCCTTGCACTTTTAGCACGTGTTGGTTTGTATGATAAGGCACATGAATACCCCTCACGCTTAAGTGGCGGACAAAAACAAAGAATCGCTATTGCAAGGGCGTTGGCAATGAAGCCTGAAGTTATGCTTTTTGATGAGCCAACCAGTGCGCTAGATCCAGAGATGGTAGGTGGTGTTCTAGAACTTATGAAAAGTGTAGCAAATGAAGGAATGAGTATGGTTTGTGTAACGCATGAAATGGGCTTTGCTAGGGAAGTTGCTACACGCGTTTTGTTCATGGAAGGGGGAGAAATTTTGGAAGATTCTGCACCAAAAAGTTTTTTTAACTCCCCAAAAAGTGAGCGATTGCAGTATTTTTTAAGCCATATTAAACATTAAAAAAGCCTAATTTTTAAGGTGTTTTTTATTATAATGACAGAATTTGTTACTAAAGAGTAAATGATGAATAATACAGAGGAGTTAAATACTCCACAGCTTAGCGGGAATTTCAAAAAAGAATTATTGCAAGAGGCAGCAGATAGGTTTAATACGCCTTTGTATGTGTATGATTTAGATAGGATTCAAAAGCGTTTTAATGAGCTAAAACAGGCATTTTCTGGTAGAAAGGCATTAGTCTGCTATGCGTTAAAGGCAAACTCTAATTTGAGTGTGATTAAAAAACTTGCAAGTTTGGAGAGTGGGGCAGATTGCGTGTCTTTAGGGGAGATTAAGCGAGCGATAATGGCTGGGATTCCAAAATATAAGATTATTTATAGCGGTGTTGGAAAGCAGGATTGTGAAATCAAAGAAGCCATTAAACTTGGAATCTTGTTTATCAATGTAGAAGGCAAAGAGGAAATGTTGCGCATAGAAGCTTGTTCTAAGGAATTAGGAATTCCTGCGAGAGTTTCAATCCGTGTAAATCCCGATATTGACCCCCAAACACACCCTTATATTTCTACGGGATTAAAAGAAAATAAATTTGGTGTGAGTATTGAGGAAGCTAAAGGAATGTATCTGTATGCGCATAATGCAAAGTTTTTAGAGCCTATTGGAATCCATTTTCATATTGGTAGTCAGATCACAAAACTAAAACCTATTGCAGAATCTGCGCAAAAAATTGCACAGCTTACGCGGAGTCTTTTAGCACTTAAGATTGGTATTAAATTCTTTGATATTGGTGGTGGGATTGGTATTGCTTATAGCAAAGAGAACACGATTGATCTTTATGATTATGCACAAGCGATTTTAGAGGAGTTACGCGGACTTGATGTAACGATTGTTTGTGAGCCGGGTAGATTTATTGTGGGGAATAGTGGAGTGTTTTTAACTAAGGTGCTTTACCAAAAAGAAAATCAAGGTAAGCACTTTGTTATTGTAGATGGAGCAATGAATGATTTAATACGACCTAGTCTTTATGAGGCTTACCATCAAATTCTCTCCCTTAAAAATCCAAATGCGGAATCTGCTAGTTATCAAGTAGATATTGTAGGACCTATTTGTGAGAGTGGGGATTATTTGGGTAAAAACATTTCTCTACCATTGCTAGAGCAAGGTGATATTTTGGCAATTTTAAGTGCGGGAGCGTATGGTTTTAGTATGGCAAGTAATTATAATACGCGTCCAAGATGTGCAGAGGTGGCAATTGAGGGTGGAGAAATGCGTTTAGTACGTAAAAGAGAGTGTTTTGAGGATCTAATTGCGTTAGAGAAAGAGTATTTATAAGGAGTGGTTGTGAATTTACAGCATTTTAGGGCAGAAATTGATGGGATTGATGATAGCATTTTAGAACTTTTAGAAAAAAGAATGGAGATTGTCAAACGCATTGGTAAGGCAAAAATACAAAGCAATGTTCCCATTTATCGTCCAGAAAGAGAAAGAGAGATTATAGATCGCTTAAATTCTAAGAAATCTTTATTGCTTGATAAAACTGCTGTTGAGGCGATTTATTTAGAGATTTTTGCGGTGAGTCGGAATCTTGAATTACCAGAACGTGTAGCCTATCTTGGACCACTTGGGAGCTATACGCATCAAGCAGCAGAAAGTCGCTTTGGGGCAATGTGTGAGTATTTTTCACATAATACAATTACACAAGCTATTAAAAGCGTGGAAAATCGTCGTGCAAGTTATGCTGTGATTCCTATTGAGAATAATCAAAACGGAGCAGTTGGTGAGACGTTAGATTTGCTAAAGGATACGGAGCTAAAAATCGTCGCAGAGATTTATATGCCAATCCATCATTGTTTTGCAAGCACTGCGCAGAGCATAAAGGATATTGAAACGATTTATTCTAAGGATATTGCATTTGGGCAGTGTTCTAATTTTTTAAGTGAGCATTCTTTAGACCATATTCAAAGGATACCCGTAGATTCTACTGCACGTGCTGCGCAACTTGCGGCAGAGAATCCAAAATGTGCAGCAATTTGCTCTCACATTGCCGCAAAGCTTTATAATGTTCCAGTGCTTTTTGAAAATATTGAGGATAATTCATGGAATAAAACACGTTTTATTATTGTAAGTAATTTTAAAAACCAACGTAGCGGAAGAGATAAAACCTCATTATATGCAAGCTTGGCAAATGCAGATCGTCCAGGTGCGCTCTACCACTTGCTTTATGATATTAAGGATTTAAATATCAATATGACTTTCATTCAATCGCGTCCGGTTTCTGGCAGTGACTTTAACTATTGCTTTTTTATAGATATTGATGGGCATATTGATGATGCAAATGTGGGCACATTATTCCAACGTTATCCAAATGCCCTAAAGTGGCTTGGAAGTTATTTAAAAAACTAAGTATAATACGCAATTTAATTTATAAGGAGAGTGTATGGCTGAAGAAGAAGAGAAAAAGCCCTCAAAGCTAGATGGTTTGAAACAAAATAAAATGATTTTATTTATCATCATTGGCGTGGTTGCGTTGTTGTTGATTATTTTAATTGTGGTTGGAATCTTAATTTTTAGTGGCGGTGATGAGCCAGCAGCAGAAGGAGGTGCAGCACCACAAGCACAACAAAGTGCAGCAAACAAAGGTAGTGTAGCCAATCCAAATAGTAGTTTGTTAAGCGTAGGTCCGATGTATCCGCTAGATCAATTTATTGTGAATTTGCTTGCATCTGGAGGAGGGAAGCGTTATTTGAAAACTTCTATTGCTCTAGAATTGAGTATTCCTGAAATGCAAGCAGAGCTTGATACAAAGCGTGATGTATTGCGTGATACGGTAATTACGATTCTAAGTTCTAAGACATTTGAAGAAGTGCAAACGACTAAGGGTAAGCAAAAACTTAAAGAAGAGCTAATGGGTCGCATTAACGAATTTTTAGTGGATGGTAGAGTTGCAAATATGTTTTTTACAGAATTTGTTGTGCAGTAGTTTATGCTGTGTGTAGGAGTTGATATTGTTAGCATAGAACGCATAGAAGCGTTTGCTAAGAGGTTTAAAACACGGGGGCTTAGGCGTTTTTTAAGCGATTCTGAGATTTCTCTTGTGAAAACCCCTTCAAACATTGCAGGCTTTTTTGCGGCAAAGGAAGCTTGCGCTAAAGCTTTAAAATGTGGAATTGGAAAAGAGTTGGGATTCCATGATATTTTACTTTCAAAAAGCACCAAAGGTGCGCCTTTATTGCAATTAACTTCAGAAAAATTAGATTATTTTAAGGTGCAGGATTTAAGTCTTTCTATCTCGCATGATGGAGGATTTGCGATTGCAGTTGTAGCAGTAAGCTTACAAAGTTAATAAGCCTTATTATTTTATAATTTTAAAAAAGTTATAATTCCCAACTTACCTTATAAAGCATTAAAGAGGATTTATGTTGCGTTTATGCTCAACTTCTAAAGTGCGTCAAGAGATTTTAAGAAGCTTTGGAATTCCTTTTGTTGTGAGTGATAATGGTTTTGATGAAGAGATTTTGGAGATGACTTTAAAGATAGAATCTCCAAAAGTCTTTGCCTATGTCGCAGCTCTTGGAAAATACAAAAGTGCGCTTGAATGCTATGGCTTAGAAATTCCGCTATTAATTGCAGATAGTGTTGTTAGCTGTAATGGAATCTTGCAACGCAAAGCTAAGAATGAGGCTCAAGCATTTGCATTTTTAGAGGCGCAAAGCGGAAAAATCTTAAGTGTGATTAGTTGTGCTATTTTACATTGTGAAGCGTTTTATTATATGGATTTAAGCGCGACACATTATGAGTTGGAATATTTTGGGCAAAGTGAAATAGAATCGTATTTGCAAAGTGGGCTTTGGAAGGGCAAGGCGGGAGCTGTTATGGTGGAAGGATTCCATAAAGGCTTCATTAAAAAGCAAATTGGCTCTACGCACAATGCAATGGGATTACACATTGAAGCTTTGCTACCATTTTTAAAGGATATGCGATGAATACTACAATGGTTGCTGTAATGCTCGCAACTTCAATCGTGATTGGACTAATTGGACTAATTGCGTTTCTGTGGGGCTTGAAAAATGGGCAGTTTGATGATGAAAAAAAAATGATGCAAGGCGTTTTATTTGATAGTGAAGAGGATTTACGTCACATAGCAAACCAAAAAACAAAGGATAATCAATGAAAAAACTTTATAATATTGCAATTATCGGTGGTGGTCCAGGTGGAATCGCTTCAGCGGTGGAATCGCTAATACTTGGGATTAAAGATGTGGTTTTGTTTGAAAAAGGTGAGGGACATTCTACGACAATCCGCAAGTTTTATAAGGATAATAAGCGCGTAGATAAGGATTACAAAGGTCAAAAGATCGAGTTAAATGGGCACATTTATTTTTGCGATGGGACAAAAGAAAGCACGTTAGATCTTTTTGATAAAATCATTCAAGAAAATGGTGTGGAAGCGCATTTTCAGACAGAAGTGGAGTCAGTTAATAAAGAAGGTGAGTATTTTGTGATTCATACAACAAAAAATATTATGGTAAAGGCAAAGTTTATTGTTATCTCTATTGGCAAAATGGGACAACCTAATAAACCTAGTTATCCTATTCCAAATAGCATTAAGAATATAGTAAATTTTAATGCAAATAGTTGTGTAGATGGCGAGAATATCTTAATTGTGGGAGGTGGAAACTCTGCTGTGGAGTATGCTTGTGTATTAAGTGAAACAAATCCTGTAATGTTAAATTATCGTAAAGTTGAGTTTTCTAGGATTAATGAAACAAATCAAGAAAATCTTACACAATGCTTTAAAAGTGGCAAAATTACTCCAAAATTGGGTGTAGATATTGAAAGCTTAGAAGACGAAAATGGTAAGGTAAAAGTAAATTTTATGGATTCTACAAGCTTAGTATTTGATCGTGTGATTTATGCGATTGGTGGAATGGCACCAGTGGATTTCTTGCGTAAATGTGGAGTTTCTCTAGATAGTGATGGTGTGCCAGTTACCGATGAAAAACACCATAGTTCTGTGGATGGAATCTATATTGCAGGGGATATTTTGTATAAAAATGGTGGTTCTATTGCAGCAGCACTAAATCATGGATTTGATATTGTGCAAGAGATTAAAAAAAGGCTAAATTAATTTAAGCTTTCTAATATTTAGCTTTAGGTAGAATCACGGGTTTAAAGCAATTTTGAAGGATAAAAAATGGCAAGAAAATGTTTTTTTACAGGCAAGGGTCCAATGGTTGGTAATAATGTAAGCCATGCAAATAATAAGACAAAAAAGCGAAATTTACCAAACTTAAGGACAGTTAGAATTAAGCTAGAAGATGGCAGGACAATGAAAGTTAGAATTGCTGCTTCTACATTGCGCACAATGAAAAAACGCTCTTAATCCTGCATAAGATTGGGCTGTGGCTTTTAATAAGCTCAAAAAATTTCTCCATTGGGAAGGAACACAAAAGCCAGATATTGATATGTCTGGGTTGCTCTATGAGCAGTTAAAGCCTTTCCGAGCACCTTTTTTGTTACTTTTTGCAGGCTTACTGCTTAGCACTTTAGGTTATGTTGTTGTTACAGGTTATAGTTTAATTGATGCATTTTTTCAGGCTTCCTATACTTTTACCACAACAGGCTTTGGCGCACTCAAAGAAAGTGAATTTGACGGCTTAGATGTGTTTTATACTGCTGTTGTGATGATGGCAGGTTCGGCTGTTTTAAGTTTTTGTGTGATTAGTGTTATTGATGTGCTAAATAGAGGTAAGCTTATCCCAATTATTAAGGAACGCAATATGATTTACAGAATTGCGCGTTTAAAAAACCATTTCATTATTTGCTACCATAATGAATATACAATTCAGCTTTCTCAGCAGTTTAGAGAAGCTCATATTCCTTTTGTAGTGGTTGATAACAACGATGCACTAGAGGATATCGCACAGAAATATCGCTATCCGTTTTTTATCAATGAAGACCCGCATACAGAAATTGCAATGCTAAAGTGTCATTTATCCAGTGCTAGAGGCGTGATTACGTTATCTAGTAGTATTGCAGATAATATTGCTCAAATTGCTTCTGTGCGCTTGTATGAGCGTGAGCTTGGAAGAAAGCCTTATTTTATTATTGGAAATGCAAACACGAATGAAGATGAGGAAAAGTTAAAAAAATTAGGGGCAGATTGCGTGGTTTCTCCAGCGAAACTTTTTGCCCAACGTGTTAATGCAATGGCAACCCGCCCAGATATGGAAAATTTGCTAGAGCGCTTTGCTTACCAAAAAGATACACCGCTTGATTTAGAAGAAATTGTAGTGCCACGTTATTCTTGGCTTGTGTTAAAGAAATTAAAAGAAGCGCATGTGCGTGAGATTACGCAAACTTCTATTGTTGGAATCACGCAAAAAGATGGAAAATTTATCTCAATGCCAAATGGTGATACGCTTGTAACAAGTGAGTGTAAATTGCTGGTGATTGGAACATCGCTTGGGGTGCGTTTAACAAAACAACTCGTTTCTAAAAAAGATAAACCTGAGGAGTTAAAATATGTTTAGTGTGTTTTCAATTGATGGGGGAGTTGTTGCTCCACAGGGCTTTTATTGTGATGGTGTGAGTGCTGGACTTAAAAAAGATAATGGATTAGATGTTGCGTTTATTTATGCAGATTCCTTGTGTGAGGTGGAGGGAATTTTTACAAAAAATAAGTTTTGTGCCGCCCCAATTTTACATTTTAAGAGTTATCCAAAAGATTTTAAGACAAATTTTGTGCTGGTAAATTCTAAAAATGCTAATGCACTAACAGGTGATGAAGGCTTGGAGAGCGTCAAAGAAGTGCTAGGGGGGTTGCAATATCGCTTTAGTGGAATCCAAAATCCTATTATGAGCTCTACAGGTGTGATTGGTGTGCAGTTACCAAAAGTAAAAATTATAGAGAGTTTTAATAAATTTGATTTAAGTCAAAAGAATCACAACAATGCAGCAGAGGCGATTATGACAACGGATAGTTTTAGCAAAACTATTGCTTTTGAAGTCGTCCTAGAAGATAAGCGTAGTTTTAGAATCGGTGCAATGTGTAAGGGTGCTGGAATGATTAATCCAAGTCTTGCTACAATGCTATGCTTTATCACAACAGATGCTAGTATTCCAAAAAGAGATATGCAAGAATTGCTTTTAAAGGCAGCAGATTCCACATTTAATGCTATTAGTGTAGATGGTGATACCTCCACAAATGATACAGTGTTACTTCTAAGCAATGGTAAAAGTGGAGTATATGATAAAGAAGCATTTTTATTTACTCTTGAGAAAGTAATGCACAAACTTGCCACAGATATTGTGCGTGATGGAGAGGGAGCTACAAAGTTAGTTGCCTTTGAGGTTAAGGGTGCTAAGAATAAGGAGGAAGCAAAGAGGGGTGCAAAAGCACTTAGTCAATCTTTACTTGTAAAAACTGCGCTTTTTGGCTGTGATCCAAATTGGGGGAGAATAGCATCAACTATTGGTGCAAGCGGAATTACTTGTAATCCAAAGACATTAGAGATTTATTTTGGCGATGTGTGTGTATATCAAAAGGGAGTGATTTATTTTAATGAGGAATATGAGCAAAAAGCCGCGGAAATTTTGAAACAGGATTCCTTTAAAATCACTTGTGTCCTTGGAGTTGGTGAGGGTGCATTTGTCGCTTATGGTTGTGATTTAGGCTATGAATATGTGAAAATCAACGCAGATTATCGTTCTTAAAGTTCTTAAAAATTTTGAAATAATTGCAAGGATTAAGACAATTTTGTTTATAATCTTAAGGTTAATTTATCTTGTAAGGAGAATCTATGTTACACGAGTATAGGGATGAGATTAGCATTTTAAAACAAGAAAATGCACATTTTGCTAAGATTTTTGATGAACATAACGAGTTAGACCAAAAAATTCAAGATATCGTAGAAGGTAGAGAACACGCAACAGATATGGAGTTATCTGAGTTAAAGCGTAAAAAACTAGAGCTTAAAGATGAAGCTTACGCAATGGTAATGGAATACATTAAGGAGAAAAAATAAACTAGGTCCCCATTTGGGGATTTATCTACTTTTTAATTTTTCTTTTAGTTTCTTAATTTTTTATTTTTATCCATCATTTTTCTTATGGAATCTTTATAAAAATCTCCCAGTTTTAGTGCATTTTAAAAGCTTTAGTGATAAAGTTACACGCTTTTATGCAAAATTTTTATAAGGAAAATCAATGAAAAACCTAATCTTTAAAATGTTTTTAGCAGTCTTTGCAGTGGGTATTTTTACAGGATGTGGAAATAGCGAAAGTTCTAGTGTAGATGGGCTTACTGCAATTCAACAAAAAGGTGTAATCACGGTGGGAGTGTTTAGTGATAAACCGCCTTTTGGTTTTGTAAATGACAAGGGTGAGAATGATGGCTTTGATGTGTATATCGCAAGACAGATAGCAAAAGATTTACTAGGAGATGCAAGTAAAGTAAAATTTGAGCTTGTTGAAGCTGCAAGTCGTGTGGAGTTTTTGAAAAGTGGTAAGGTAGATTTGATTATGGCGAACTTCACAAAAACTCCTGAGCGCGCAGAAGTTGTGGATTTTGCAACACCTTATATGAAAGTTGCTTTAGGTGTTGTATCAAAAGGTGGCGTGATTAAAGATATTGCGGACTTAAAAGGTAAAAAACTTATTGTCAATAAAGGCACAACAGCAGATTTTTACTTTACGAAAAATCATCCTGAAATTGATTTAATCAAGTTTGACCAAAATACAGAAGCGTTTCTAGCTCTTAAAGATGGTAGAGGCGATGCTCTAGCGCATGATAATTTGCTACTTTTTGCTTGGGCTAAGGAAAATCTTGATTTTGTAGTAGCAATTGGTAAGCTTGGAAATGAAGATGTGATTGCCCCAGCAGTTAAAAAAGGCGATAAAACATTATTAGAATGGGTGAATCAAGAGATTGCAAAACTAAATGAAAATGGCTTTATGCAAGAAGCATATACAAAAACACTTGCTCCAATTTATGGTGAGGATCAGCTGAAATCTGTGCTGTTTGTAAAATAGTGGAAAAATAGGATTCTCTTATTGTAGAATCTTTTAGAGTTTCTATGTAAGGGATTTTTGCAATTTAGATTCTAAATACTTGTAGCCTTTTGATATACTAAGCCACACTGCAGAATCCCTGCAGTGTTACGTTTTGGTTCTTTTTATTTTTTAAAATCCGATTCTAACTTTTGCTTCAATGCTTCTTTTTAGTGTAAATGTTTCTTTTTGTATCAGTTTATTTTATTATTTTAAAAACAAAGCATAAAGCCCAGAATTACGCAAGTTCTAAGAGTGCTTCTATAAATTTGTAATTTTTTCAAAAGATTAATAAAAACTTTACATTCGCCCTTTAATTCAAGTTTGCAATATCTTTGAAAATACTTAGAATATGGAATCCAAAACACAATGTTTTTCAGATGAAATTTTATTTTTTTAAGAAAACTACGCTAAGATAACCAAAATCTTTTTTTCAAGGATAGTCGTGTCCCATCTAGATGTAACACACCCATACTTTGGCGTATTTGTGATTTTTATTTTTACTTTTGTGGCGTTTTTGGCGACAACTTTTTTGTCCCGCTTCGTGGGGAGAAAGTTAGCGAATAAAAACAATCAAAAATTAAAACTTGCCCCGTATGAATGCGGTTTAGCACCGACAAAACAACCCAATCGTATTTCTTCACAATTTTATATCATAGCGTTATTGTTTATTTTGTTTGATGTGGAGATTATTTTTATGTTTCCTTGGGCGGTAGATTTTCAAGTTTTAGGCATGTTTGGGTTTGTTGAAATGGTGTTATTTATCTTTTTGTTGCTTATTGGATTTGTGTATGCGTGGAGAAAAGGAGCGTTACAATGGCAGAGCATGAAGTAGATTATTTTAAGAGCGGTGGATTACCCATTGCTCTAACAAGTGTGGATAAGCTTCTAAATTGGGGACGTAGTAACTCTTTGTGGGCAATGACTTATGGGCTTGCATGTTGTGCGATTGAAATGATGGCAACAGGGGCTAGTCGTTATGATTTTGACCGCTTTGGAACGATTTTTAGAGCGAGCCCAAGACAGAGTGATGTAATGATTATTGCAGGAACCGTTACAAAAAAACACGCCCAGTTTGTGCGTAGGCTTTATGACCAAATGCCAGAACCTAAATGGGTGATCTCTATGGGAAGCTGTGCAAATACAGGAGGTATGTTTAATACTTATGCTACTGTGCAAGGAGTAGATAGAATTATTCCTGTAGATATTTATTTGCCCGGCTGTTCCCCGCGTCCAGAGACATTGCAGTATGCGTTAATGGTTTTACAACAAAAAATCCGTAAGCAAAAAGCAGGTCGCGCAGTTACCCCAAAACGCCTAGTGTAAAGGAAATGTATGCGAGAATATAAGCCGAAGAAAAATGCTCAAAAAAGTGTAAATTACAAAGATAGATTTTATGTTTCTCCTAGAATTCCAAGGGAGAGCGTGGAGAGTGATGGAGTGTATTTGTCTGATGTGCAAACGCTCCAAATGCAAGTTAAAATAATGGAATCTTATATTGAGCGTGGCACACTTGTGATTTGGGTGGAAAAAGATGAGATTTTTAGGGTTTTGGAAATTTTAAAGTCAATGAGCTATGATGTGCTAAGTGAGCTTAGTGCAATGGATTATTTAGAGAGTAAGGGTGGATTTGAGATTTTTTACCAAATGTTATCTCTCCAAAAAGCGAAGCGTCTGCGTGTAAAGACTTTTTTGAAAAAGGGTGAACGCATAGAATCTGTTAGCACACTCTTTAGTAGTGCAAATTGGAGCGAGAGAGAGATGTATGATATGTTTGGAATCTTGCCTCTGAATCATCCTTATCCAAAGCGCATTTTAATGCCAGATGATTGGGTGGGGCATCCGCTATTAAAAAGCTACCCTCTACAAGGCGATGAAATGGCTCAATGGTATGAAGTAGATACGATTTTTGGTAAAGAATATCGTGGTGTAATAGGTCCGGAGCAAAGAGATTCTGCGCGTGTTGATCGTTATGATTCTAAACGTTTTTCGCATCTAGGTTATGAAGTGGGCTATGGAGAAGAAGTTAAAGAAAATAAAGAAAGAGCGCGTCCTATCATGTATCAAGAAGAAGATGGTGTGCTATTTGTAACAAAACTAAAGCCAGAACTTTCAAAAGAGCTGAAAGAAAGGAAATAGTATGCAGCAGCCAAATAAACTCATGCCTTTTTATGAAAATGTGGCTTTTGATCGCATTAGCGATAATGTGATGGTGGTAAATTTTGGACCCCAGCATCCTAGCGCACATGGGCAATTGCGCTTGATTTTGGAGCTAGAGGGTGAAAAGGTTGTGAAAGCGACGCCTGATGTCGGGTATTTGCATCGTGGTATGGAAAAAATGGCAGAAAATATGATTTATAATGAATTTTTGCCAACAACAGATAGAATGGATTATATTGCCGCAAGTTCTAATAACTACGCATTTGCTTTGAGTGTGGAGAAACTTTTAGGGGTTGATGTGCCAAGACGCGCTAAGGTGATTCGGACAATGCTTTTAGAACTAAATCGCATTATCTCTCACCTTTTTTGGCTTGCTACACATGCGCTTGATGTGGGGGCAATGAGTATTTTTCTTTATTGTTTTAGGGAACGTGAGTTTGCTATTGATTTGATTGAGGATTATTGTGGAGCACGTTTGACGCATTCTAGTGTTAGAATTGGTGGTGTGCCATTGGATTTGCCAACGGATTGGATTGCTAAATTGAAAGCATTCTTAGAGCTTTTGCCTAGTCAAATTGAGCTGTATGAGGGGATTTTAAGTGAGAATAGAATTTGGAGAATGCGCCTAGAAAATGTGGGTGTAGTGAGTCCAGAGATGGCGAAAAGCTGGGGTTTAAGTGGTGTTTTATTGCGTGGAAGTGGAATTTCTTGGGATATTAGAAAAGAAGAACCTTATGAGTTGTATGGAGAATTGGAGTTTGACATCCCAGTGAGTGATAATTGTGATAGTTATGGGCGCTATTTGCTGTATATGGAGGAAATGCGTCAAAGTATTAAGATTTTATACCAACTTATTGCTAAATACAAAGATACAGATACGTTATTAATGAGTGAGGATACGCGGTATTTTTCTGCTCCAAAAGAACAAATTATGACGCAAAATTATTCTTTAATGCAACATTTTGTTTTAGTAACACAAGGAATGCGTCCTCCTGTAGGTGAAATCTATGTTCCAACAGAATCACCAAAAGGAGAGCTTGGATTTTTTATCCGCTCTGAGGGTGAGCCATATCCCTATCGTGTGAAAATGCGCACACCTAGCTTTTTTCATACAGGAGTTTTACAGGACTTATTGCCCGGACATTACCTAGCGGATGTGGTGACGATTATTGGAAATACAAATATAGTCTTTGGGGAGATTGATAGATGAAACGCTTTGATTTACGACATTTGAAAAATGATTTTTGTGAGCGTTTAAAGGTGATTTTGGATTCTGAATTAGCAGAAGGTGAAGTTGGAATTTTTCTTTTTGAGGTGCTAGATTTTGATAATGTCCAAAAAAGTGCTGATATCGTGGAAGTTAGTGGGAATACTTTACTAAATTCCTTGCGTTTTAATGAAGTGGATTGGACCATTGTAGTAAGAAAAGAGCCAGTAAATATAAAATCTAAAAATGTAGAATCACAAAAGGCGATTTTATGAATATGTTAATGCAAACATTTCTTAAAAATGGTGGAATCGCTTGTGATTTAAGTGTAGTAAAAGAAGCCCAAAATGTTTTGCTTTTTGGGGGATTTGTGGAAGATTTCAGCAAAGTTTTAGAAAATGAGGAATTCAAAATAGATTCCAAACAAAATAGTGTATTTTTGTTACATCCTTTGCATTTTAATCCTTATGGTTTTACACAATTTGTCTATGAGGTGGGAGTAGAGGAGGCTATCGTCGCATTGCTTGCCTATGGATTGAGTCCTTTTGGAAGTAGTCTATTGCAGGATTTTGCAAAAACGCTTGATGTGGGTTATCTTGCTTCTGAATGTAATTTCTCCGAAGAAGAGCTAGAACAGATTGTACAAAGTTATGAAAAGTGCGGTTTAACATTGCTTGTTGGCTCGGATTTAGCCACACACAAAAATGTAGAAAATATAGCGAAAATCTTAGCCCTGCTTAGTGTGGCATTAAAAAATTTGAAACTTGTATTTTTAGAGTCCGAAATAGAAAAGATTCTGTTAGAACATTCGGCAATTCAACCTTTAGAAGAGTTAGGAAACTATGATGGTTTGGTAGTCTATGTGCAAGAAAACGCTAAAAAAAATAATGTTTTAGAGGTTTCTAGGCAGTTTTGTATGGTAAGTAAAGCACAAGATGGTATAGAGGTTAAGGTAAAGTTGGAATCTCATCAAGAGGTTTTAGCAAAAATGCAGTGCAATACAGAGCTTAAAGGGATGGTTGGAATCCTATGGACTTCTAGGGAAGTGTTGCAAAATGGTTTTTGTTATCAACTTGTAAGTTTAAGCAAGGTGGCGTAATGGAAAGAATAAAAGTAACGATTGATGGCTGTGAAGTAACTTGCTGTGAGGGTGAGAGCATTTTGAATGTTGCGCGCGCAAATTCCATTTTTATTCCGGCAATTTGCTATCTTTCTTGCGCATCTCCTACACTTGCGTGCAAAATGTGTATGGTAGAAGCCGATGGGAAGCGGGTGTATGCGTGCAATGCAAAAGTTAAAGATGGAATGCAAGTGGTGGTGAATACGCCAGAGATTGAAGAAGAACGTGTGGCAATTATGCAAGCTTATGATGTAAATCACCCTTTGCAATGTGGAGTTTGCGATAAAAGTGGAGAATGTGAGTTGCAAAATTATACGCATTATGTGGGCGTTAAGGAGCAAAACTATGCGTTAAAGGATAGCTATAAGCCTTTTGATAAATGGGGTAAAGCGGTTTATGATCCTAATTTGTGTATCGTGTGTGAACGTTGTGTAACTTTATGTAAAGATAAGATTGGTAAATCGCATATTAAGGCGTTGAAATTTGATGGAGAAATGCCAGATAAAGCCTATAAAGATAGTATGCCAAAAGATGCCTATGGCGTTTGGACTAAGTTTAAGAAGTCGCTTATTGGATTAAATGGAGTGGAAGCTGATGCGTGTGGAGATTGTGGAGAATGTGTGAGTGTGTGTCCTGTGGGCGCGTTAAGTATCGGGCATTTTCAATACCGTTCTAATGCTTGGGAATTAGAGAAAATTGATAGCACCTGTGTGCATTGCGCTAATGGCTGTGCGCTAACCTATGAAGTGAAGCAAAAAGGTATCAGCGGAAGAGAGAAAGAAGTTTATCGTGTAGTTAGTGATTGGAATTTTTCTACACTTTGTCCAGCTGGGCGCCTAGCATTTAGTGCAAATAATCAGCACATCAAAAAAGATTTAGATTCCTTTAATAAGACTATTGCAGCCTTCAAAGAAGCGCAAACGATTAAATTTGCTAGTGATATTAGCAATGAAGAAGCGTTAATGTTGCAACAACTAAAAGAAAGATTTGGTTATAAGCTTGTGTGTGATAGCGTATATCCTTTTAAAAAGTTTTTGGATTCTTTTAGTAAAATCTCTGGAAATTTAGGAAGTGCTACGCAAAAGAAAATTACGCAAAGTACGCTTGTGATAACTTTTGGTGGGGCATTAAGTTATGATATGCCAGTGGTAACGCATAATATTAATAATGCAATGAAGCAAAACAAGGGAGCAAATCTTGTAAGTTTTCATACAATGGAGGATGTTGCATTAAATAACTTTGTAAAATCTCCAGTTTGTGGAATCTATAAGCCAGATAGTGAAGAAGCTATGGCGTTATTACTTGCAAGCGTGTGTATTCCTAGTGATGTAATGCCAGAACATTTAAGAGCACAGATTGCAAATTTTGAGCAAATAGAAAAGCAAACAATACAAAAAGAAGTGAAGAAAAAGATAAAAGAAGAAGTGTGTGATAGTGAAGGCAATGTAACTTCTACAGAAAAAGAAATCACAGAAATGCAAAGTGAAGAAGTGGAAGTGATAACAAGCGCACTATATGCGTATTGCGGGGATTCTATAAGGAAAGCAATAGAAAACACGAAAACTGCATTAAGTGGTGCAAAAAATCCTATTTTGGTGATAGGATTTGATGTATATGGTGCGAGAAATGCGGAGAATATTGCTAAGATTTTAGGTTACATTGAAGCATTAAGTGTGGTTAAGATAATGTTGTTGCCTCCAGGAACAAATGCACTTGGAATTGCGCTTATCTGTGATTTGGATAAAGAAAGCTTAGGGTATAGCATCGGTTATAATGTAGAAGGAAAATACACAATTGGTGTGCAGGCAGATAACGTTTTGCAAATGCCTTATCTAAGTGAGCAAGAAGGCACACTAGTGAATGTGGATAAACGCGTGGTGCCTATTGCACCTGCTACGCCTTATTATGGGTATTGCTTTAATGATATTGCAAAAGCATTAGGCTTAGAGCATGAATATAGTGTGGATTATACGCGAGAATTACCAATTTTTAAAGGCTTTAAGAGTATTTCTTATGATGACTTGGAGTTTGGTTTTGCAAATGATGGCACAGAGATTCGCGGGTATCTTTTGGAAGTAGATTACCCTAAAGAAGAAAGAGAAATTGCCCCTATAACTTTGGAATCTTTGGGGCATTATAATCTCTATGTGCGCAATAGTGTGGCACATTTTTCTAAAAACACTTTGGAATCTCCACATTTAGATTCTAAAAATGGCTTACAGCTTAGTAAGGAGTATGCGCAAAAGCTTGAGCTAGAACAGGGTGATAAGGTGGAGATTGATTTCTTAAATGGAGTGGTTGTGTGTTCAGAAGTGAGTATTGATAGGGGTATGCAAGGGGATTTTGCAGCTCTTGGTGTATGTGAAGCGGAGAAAGCCGGGACTTCACGCTATGTAAATGCTTCTATAAAGGCTTTAAAATGATGGCTTATGTGATTGAAACATTAATTAAGATTCTGCTTTTAGTCTTGATTTTTTCGGCACTTGCGGGATTCACAACCTATGTAGAACGCAAGGTTCTAGCGTTTTTTCAAAGGCGTTTGGGTCCTACAATTGTGGGTCCCTTTGGTGTGTTGCAGATTTTAGCAGATGGAATCAAACTCTTTACTAAGGAAGATATTGTTCCAAGTGGTGCTAATCGGCTCATCTTTAGAATCGCTCCAGCAATCACAGCGGCAACAGCGTTTATTGCAATGGCTCCGATTCCATTTTTTCCAGAATTTGAGTTGTTTGGACGAACGATTCAGCCAATTGTATCAGATATTAATGTTGGAATCTTGTTTGTATTAGGCGTGGGTGCGGCTGGATTATATGGTCCTTTGCTTGCTGGAATTAGTGCAAATAGTAAATGGTCACTTTTGGGTGCTGCAAGAACAGCAGTGCAATTATTAAGTTTTGAAGTCGTTTCTGGTTTGTCTCTTCTTGCGCCTTTAATGCTTGTTGGTTCACTCTCACTTATTGATATTAATAACTATCAAAATGGTGGAATTGATAATTGGTTAGTCTTTTCGCAACCCATTGCTTTTTTGCTTTTTTTATTTGCAGGGTATGCAGAGTTAAATAGAACACCCTTTGATTTATTAGAGCATGAAGCAGAGATTGTTGCTGGATATGCTACAGAGTATGCTGGAATGCGCTGGGGAATGTTTTTTATTGGTGAATATGCAAGTATGATTTCACTTTCTTTTGTGGTCTCACTCATTTTTCTTGGTGGCTTTAATCCGTTGTGGTTTATCCCAGGTGGAATTGCAATTATCCTAAAAGTGATGTTTTTTATCTTTTTGTTTATGTGGGCGAGGGCAGCGTATCCGCATGTGCGTCCAGATCAATTGATGGGACTATGTTGGAGGGTGTTGTTTCCCTTGGCGCTTTTAAATGTTTTTATTACGGGGATAGTTGTTTTAGGAGGTGGAAATTGAGTCAATATATAAAAATTTTTGAAAAAACCCCACCTTTGACACAAGCACAAAAGTTTGTACGTTTTTGGAATCGTGCGTTAAAAGGAGAGCTTTTTGTTGGGCTTTGGCTTGTGTTTAAAGAGCTTTGTAGGGCACAAATCCACACGGTGCAATATCCCTTAGAGAAACTACCATTAAGTCCGCGTTATCGTGCGGTGCATGAGCTTAAGCGTTTGTTAGATAGTGGCAATGAGCGTTGTATTGGATGTGGACTGTGCGAGAAGATTTGCGTAGCAAATTGTATTCGTATGGAAACGGGCTATGGTGCGGATAAACGCAAGGTTGTATTTGAGTATAGTATTAACTTTGGGCGTTGTATTTATTGTGGATTATGCGCAGAGGTTTGTCCAGAGCTTGCTATTGTGCATGGAAATCGCTATGAAAATGCAAGCGAACAACGTGCTTCTTTTGCACTTAAAAACGATATGTTAACACCTATTGATAGAGTGCTAAGTGGTAATGACTGCGAATTTGATGGTGTAGGAAGTGTGAGTGTAGATGCAGATAAGCGCATTAAAGCAACGCCACTAAAATACTTAGAAAAAGTAGAAAATGCGGAATCTAAAGTAGAATCACAAGGGGCAGAATCTAAAGAGAACACAGAATTTAAACAAGCAGAAAAAACTCAAAAAATGGAGGCTAAATAATGTTTGAAGCAATTGCATTTTATGTTTTTTGCGCATTGACTTTGGCGATGTTTTTGGTGGTGGTAACAACTAAAAACATCCTCTATGCTCTTAGTGCGCTTGCAGCTGGAATGATGTTTGTTTCAGCCTTTTTCTTTTTGCTAGGTGCAGAGTTTTTGGGGGTTGTGCAAATTATTGTTTATACGGGAGCCGTGATTGCGCTTTATGCGTTTGCGATGATGTTTTTTGATAGTCAAAAGCTAGAAAAAGAGAAAATTGAGAATCCAAAAATATTGTTTTTCTTAAGCGGTATGGGGGCTTTGTTACTTGTATTGATTGTTGTTGCTCCTGTGATTGCAGAAAATCTTACAAATTTATATGCGACAACGCCAATTAAAGATGGAATTGGAAATGTGCAAATGGTAGGCTATGTGCTCTTTACAAAGTTTCTTATTCCCTTTGAAATTGCGGCAATTATGTTGCTTGTAGCAATGATTGCTGGAATTGTGTTAGCAGGCAAGGGAATGCGCTATTCGCTAACTTTGAATGAAGAGGCACCTAAAGGAGAAGAGTATGATAACGCTTAATCATTATTTGATTCTATCAAGTCTTATGTTTGCTATTGGTATTTTTGGAATGTTGAGACGTAAGAATTTGCTAATGCTCTTTTTTGCTACGGAGATTGTCTTAAGTGCAGTTAGTGTTGGGTTTGTTGCAGTTGGAAAATATCTTGGCGATTTAAATGGGCAAATGTTTGCATTTTTTCTCTTAGCTGTTGCTGCAAGTGAAGTTGCTATCGGTGTGGGTTTGCTGATGGCTTGGTATAAAAAATACCATACGCTAGATTTAGACCGATTAAAAATTATGGAAGGTTAAGCGTATGGAAGTCATTTTGTATAGTGCGCTTTTTGCGCCTTTGATTGGTTCTTTGTTTGGAATCCCTTTTGCCTCTAAGAAGAAATTTGTAGGAGTTGGGATTTTTGCATCTTTAATGCTTGCTGTGTCTTTCTTTGCCTCTTTGTTATTATTTATTTACTCTTTTCAAGGCGGAATCGTATTAAAAGTTACTCTAATGGATTGGATTGGGGCAGGTGGGCTTTATATTCCCTTTGGTTTTTTAGTTGATAGCGTGAGTGCTACAATGATGCTTGTAGTAACCTTGGTATCATTGTGTGTGCATATTTATTCTATTGGGTATATGAGCCATGATGTGAGTTTTAATCGTTTCTTTGTATATTTAAGTGCCTTTGTGTTTTCTATGTTAATTCTCGTGATGAGTGATAACTTTGCAGGATTATTTATCGGCTGGGAGGGCGTTGGGCTTTGCTCTTGGATGTTAATTGGATTTTGGTATGAACGTGATTCCGCCTCTTTTGCTGCAAATGAAGCGTTTATTATGAATCGTATTGCCGATCTTGGAATGTTGCTTGGAATCTTTTTGATTTATTGGACTTTTGGAAGTTTGAATTATGAAGAAGTCTTAAGTAATATTTATGAAGCACCAAAGGGAATTTTGGTTGCTATAGGTGTATTACTATTTGTGGGAGCTATGGGAAAAAGTGCGCAGTTTCCATTACATACTTGGCTTGCAGATGCAATGGAGGGTCCAACGCCTGTTTCAGCACTAATCCACGCTGCTACAATGGTAACGGCTGGAGTGTATTTAGTTGTCCGTGCCAATCCTTTGTATTCTATTATTCCAGAAGTTGGCTTTGCTATCGCATTATTAGGGGCTTTTGTAGCAGTATTTGCAGCAACAATGGCACTTGTAAATAAGGATTTAAAGCGAATCATTGCATATTCTACACTCTCTCAACTTGGTTATATGTTTGTAGCAGCTGGTCTAGAAGCATATTGGATTGCGTTGTTTCATCTTGCAACGCATGCATTTTTCAAATCGTTATTATTTTTAGGTGCTGGAAATGTTATGCATGCAATGCATGATAAATTGGATATTTCTAAAATGGGTGCATTGTATCAGCCCTTAAAATATACAGCAATTCTTATGATTTTAGCTTCCATTGCACTTGCTGGAATCTATCCTTTCTCTGGCTTTTTCTCCAAAGATAAAATCTTAGAGGTTGCTTTTGGAAGCGGAGCTTATGTATTATGGGGAGCATTATTGCTTGGCGCATTTTTAACAGCGTTTTATAGCTTTAGGCTTATTATGCTTGTGTTTTTTGTAGAGAAAAGGCATGAAGAGCATCCTCATGAGGCTTATCCTTATATGCTTTATGCAATGTTGCCTTTGGGTATTTTGGCGGTTTTTGCAGGATTGTTTGAAGGGTATTTTCATCACTTTATTGTACAGACTTTGCCAGATTTTCAAGCAAATTTAGATTCTAAAACAATTTGGACTTTAATTCTTATAACTTCTTGTGTTGCACTAAGCGGGATCGCATTTGCTATTTTTAAATACAAAAGTGGAGGTTTTTCTCCAAAATGGCAGGAAAGTTTTATTTATAAGATATTAAGCAATCAATATTTTATACCAGCACTTTATGATAAGTTAATTGTTCAAAATTATTTTAGGATTGCTAAAATTGCATGGTTTTCTGATAAAAATATTATAGATTTTGTTGTGGATTTGATTGCAAGATTACTAAATAGCAGTGGTGAGAGTATGCGTTGGATTCAAGGCGGAAGCTTATCAAGAATGCTAAAAATTATGTTTTTTGGTGTGGTTGCGCTGTTGTTGCTTGTATTTATTTATAGGGAGGGTGTATGGACTACCTTTTAACCTTACTCATCTTTTTTCCATTGCTTGGTGCGCTATTGGCGATTGGAATTAAGGAAAATCTTAAAACTTATGCGGTTGTCATTAGCGCAATAGAGCTTGGGTTGGCAGTTTTGCTTTGGTATGGATTTGATAAAAGTGCCGATGGATTTCAATTTGTAACGGCATTTTCTTTGGTGGAGAGCTTTGGTGTGAGCTACCTTGTAGGTGTGGATGGAATCTCTTTATTTTTAATTTTATTAAGTGCATTAATTAGCCTGATAGGTTTTATTTATCTTAATGAAAAATACGAAACAAAGAAACTCGTTATTGCACTTTTGTGCCTTGAAAGCATTATGATTGGTGTTTTCTGCGCACTTGATATGATTTTGTTTTATATCTTTTGGGAACTCTCTTTAGTGCCTATGCTCTATATCATCGGTGCGTGGGGGAGTGGCAGTAGGATTTATGCGGCTGTGAAGTTTTTTCTTTATACCTTTTTAGGTTCAATGTTAATGCTTGTTGGAATCTTATTTTTAGCGTATTACTATTTTAATGTAAGCGGTGTTTGGACATTTTCCATATTAGAATGGTATAGTTTAAGTGTGATTCCAAAAAATGTGCAACTTTGGCTCTTTCTTGCATTTTTTGCTGGGCTTGCTGTTAAAGTGCCTATGTTTCCTTTTCATACATGGCTACCCTATGCGCATGGACAAGCACCAACAATTGGTTCAATTATTTTAGCAGCAGTTTTGCTGAAAATGGGAACTTATGGTTTTGTGCGCCTCTCTTTGCCTTTATTTCCAGATGCTAGTATTGTTTTTTTAATTCCAATTGCAATTTTGTCTTTGATAATGATTGTTTATGGTGCGTTTGTAGCCTTTGCGCAAGAAGATATTAAACAAGTGATTGCATATAGTTCTATTTCGCATATGGGCGTGATTATGATTGGTGTATTTGCATTGAATACTGAAGGAATCGTGGGTTCTGTATTTTTTATGTTAAGTCATGGAATCATTAGCGGAGCGCTGTTTATGCTTGTAGGAATGCTTTATGAGAGACGACATACAAAAGTGATTGCGGAGTTTGGCGGAATAGCAAAAGTAATGCCAAATTATGCGGCGATATTTGGGATTATGGCTATGGCGTCTGCGGGATTACCTTTAACAATGGGGTTTGTTGGAGAGTTTTTATCTTTGCTTGGATTTTTTCAAGTTTCTCCTATAATGGCAGGGATCGCCGGGATTAGCATTATTGTAGGTGCGGTGTATATGTTGCATTTGTATCGTAAAGCATTTTTTGGGAAGCTAACTCACTCTGAAAACATGAAGTTAAGCGATCTTAATGCGCGTGAGTGGAGTGCGCTATTACCTTTGGTTGTGATTGTAATTTGGCTTGGCGTATATCCAAAGCCTATTTTAGAGCCGATTAACAAAGGTGTAGAAAATACACTTGCGGTTATGCAATCTAGAATTGTAAGTCAAGAGAGCTTTGATTTTTTTGGATTGGAGCTTGCACAAAAATCTAATGGAACAAATGTGCAAGAAGAGAAAGAAAATATGGGGGAAATCTTGGAAGAGATTTCACAAATGGAGGCAGAAAAAGAATTAAAAGCTTCGCAAAATAGCGCACAAGGGGAGGAAAAATAAATGTTAGAACCATTTAGTGTGTCGTTTGAGAGTTTGAATATTTTTAGTATTTTTCCTATGTTGATTGCTATTGTAGGGGCGATTATTATTTTGATTGTGGATATGTGTCTAAAAAGCGCTAATAAGCAACTTTATACAATGCTTACGATTCTATTTTTGGGCTTAGATTTGGGTTATATTGCGTTTTTTGGTAATGATGGGACACAAAGGGCATTTTTTGATTTGATTCTAGTCGATGGCGTCTCTATTCTTGGGCAGTTGATTATTTTAGTTGCTGCAATTTTATTTGTGCCTTTAACGTTAAGTTATAATAAATTCCACGAATTTCAATATCCTGAATACTACACACTTTTTTTATTGATGTGTGCAGGATTCCAATTTATGGTGAGTAGTGATCATTTGATTGTAATTTTCTTGGGGCTTGAGACAGCTTCTTTGGCTCTTTATGCACTTATTGCAATGCATAATCGCGCAACTGCATTTGAAGCTGCGATTAAATATTTTACAATGGGCGCATTATCAGCAGGTTGCTTTGCTTTTGGTTCTATGTTGTTGTATGCGGCAAGTGGGCATTTAGATTTAGCAGGAATGAAGATGGTTTTAGAAGCAAATAGCTATCAACCTTCCTATTTGGTGCTTGGTGGGATTGTATTTTTTATGGCTTCACTTGGCTTTAAGGCTTCTTTGGTTCCGTTCCATACTTGGACGCCAGATGTGTATGAGGGATCAAATTCCTTCTTAGCAGGTTTTATGTCTATTGCACCAAAGATTGCAGTGCTTGTGGTAGCAATTAGAATCTTTAGTTTTTTTATGGATATTGTTTGGGTGCATAATGTGTTCTATTTTCTTATTGTGGTAACAATAACGTTACCAAATCTTGTAGCACTTGTGCAAAAAGATGTAAAAAGAATGCTTGCGTATAGTTCTATTTCACATGCTGGATTTGCCTTTAGTGCGATTTTGATTGGTGGGGCACAAGCATATAGTGCATTATTTGTGTATTGGATATTATTTCTTTTTACTAATCTTGGAATCTTTTCTATGTTGTGGATTTCACGCACAAAAGAGCAGATGTGGGATAAACGTTACGATCACTCTTATGAAAAATTCTCTGGGTTAATTAGGCTTTGCCCTTTAGCAGCAGTGATTATGGGATTATTTATGTTTTCTCTAGCCGGGATTCCTCCTTTTTCTGTGTTTTGGGGCAAGGTGTATCTTATGAGTGTTGCGATGAACCATGGGTATTTATTTTTGGTGATTGTGATGGTGTTAAATAGTGCAATTGCTGCGTATTATTATTTAAAGCTTGTTGTTTTTATGTTTTTAAAAGACCCATTAATTAGTGATGGAAATGTTTATTTGCAGAATGCAACTCTACCACTTAAAATTATTGTTGGAATCGCAACACTCTATGTGTGCTTCTCTGTATTTTTTGTTGATGGCTTACTACTTGGTGTATTTGGACTTGTTGGAAGTAGTTTATTATAGTGAGTTAAGAAAGGAGAGGGTCTATTTCAGATTCCATTTTTTTGGATTTTGTGTTGTGGGTTTGTTATACCTTAATTTTAAGTTTCGCTAAGCAACTTTCTTTAAAAAGTGCTTTAGCAAAAAAGATTCTATTGCTGTTTATCGTGAGAAAAACTACGTGCTATTTCATTAATTGCGGAGTTAATCGCATTTTGTAGAGTGATTTGGATTTGGTTGTTATTTAGTGTTGAAGTTTGACCAAAGACTTTTAAATATTGTTCATTTGTATTTTCTAGGCTAGATTTGCCTTGAGCAATTCTTGTTTCGTCCATTTTGTTGAAAGATAATTGGATCTCAAAAATTAGCAAATCACTTGTTTGGGAGTGGAAAAAGCCACCTTGAGCATTCTTTGTGTTTATGCTTCCATAGACAATATCTAGGCGATAGGGCTTATGAATGTTTATATCTGTCTGTGCTTGTGTAAAGCAACCACTTTGTGCAAGGGATTTTTCTACGCTATCTTTAATGTGTGTATTTGAAATTTGTAAATCATTGTGTTCCCCGTCTTTTAAGAAGCCAAATTCATAGGCTATAATTGGCGTATGGCAAGTTTGTATCACGCGTGTATTTGGGAGTGTATCGTATTTTTGCGCACAACCACTAAGAGCTAAAGCGCTGATAATACAGGCATTTTTTAAAAATTTCTTTTTCACAAGTTTTCCTTCTCTTTTAGATTTATAAGTGTTAATTTTAACACATTTTTATTGATAAATTTTATCAAAGATAATACAATACGCGGATTTATTTTATAGGGAGAATGGTTGGGTATTTTTCAAAGTAAAAAGTTTATCCTCTTAGAGATTCTATTATGCGTGATTTTAGGAGTTGGAATCGTGTGTTATACACAGAGTAATCAAGAAATCATACAAAAACAAAACACAGCATTTTATTATGTTAATATTAGTGGAAAACAACGTGCTTTAGCACAAAGAATCGTATTTTTATCGCAAATCATCTCAACAAATTATATCTTAAAGCGCAATAATCAAAATGTGTTTTTGGAGCTTAGGTATTGCATTAATGAGCTTAGTTCTATTCATCAAATTTTACAAAACTTCGTAGTCTCTACTATTGTAGGAAGGGAAGGGCATTCTACTCTAAATGATGTGTATTTTGGTAGTGGTGGGCTAATGTTTAAGATCGAGAAGTTTTTAGAAAATGCAAATAAAATGTTTTATCTAACGAATTTTAAAGATGTATTACAAGTTAATCAAACATTATTACAACAACTTGAAGGCGATGATGGATTATTAACGAGCTTAGAGCTTGCTACACTTAGCCAACAGATTTATGGGCAAACATTTTTGCGTGAGCAAGAGCGTAACATAGAATGGCTTTTGTATTTAGGGTTATTAATCTGTGGTGTGCAAGTGATTTTGTTACTTTGGAATGTAGTGCGTCGATAAGATTTTGGTATGAAAAATTTATTTCCTATTATATTTCTTTTGGTTTTTTTTGGATTTCATATTGGAATCTATTTTTTCTTTATAAAACAAATTGTAAAAACTAGGATTCCGCTAAAGATTTTAAAATATTTTTTAGTTTTTAATTTCTTTGGTGTGGTGTTGTATTTTAGTGGGCGCTATTTTGTGGATTTACCCCAAAGTGTGTATTTTTTAGTTTCACTCTCCATTGGAGTGGGCTTTGTCTTGTTTGTAGTGATGTTGCTTTATCAGACTTTGTCCCTAATTTTGCGATTCATTGGAATTCTTTTTCCAAAGTTTTCACAAGAGCGCAGAGGTTTTCTTCAAAACTCTTTAAACATTGCAAGTGGAATCTTTGCGCTTGGTTATCTTGGCTTTGGATTGGTAGAAGGACGATTGTCTCCTGTGGTGGAGAGGGTTAGGATTCTGCTAAATGGGTTTAGAGGTAAGATGACTGCTGTGCAAATTAGTGATTTACACATTGGAGGATTGATTGAAGAAAACGTGGTGGGAGAAATTGTAGCTCAAGTCAATGCACTAAAACCTGATTTTATTGTGCTAACTGGGGATATTGTGGATACAGAGATTAGCAAAGTCCCAGAAGCTATCAACGCGCTTACAAGGCTAGAAGCACCACTTGGTGTGTATTTTATACTTGGAAATCATGAGTATTTTCACAGCATTTCTCCTCTACTGAATGCGCTTAAGAGTAAAGGAATTGTTGTGCTTGAAAATGATTGCGTCCTTCTTCAAAAAGGAGAGGCAAGGCTTAATTTAGCTGGTGTGTATGATATTTTTGGGAGGCGCATTAATGCATTAGAGCCTAATTTAGAAGAGGCATTGCAAAAAAGGATTCCGCATTTTCCTCTCATTTTGCTTGCACACCAACCAAAGTTTGCCCTTGAGATTAAAGAGGAGCATAATGTGGATTTGATTTTAAGCGGACATACACATGGCGGACAGATTTTTCCTTTTAGCTTTCTTGTAAGACTTGAACAACCTTATCTAAAAGGATTATACCAACATGGTCCAAAAACGCAGATTTATGTTAATCGTGGCACAGGTTTTTGGGGACCACCTATGCGGATTTTAGCAAGAGCAGAGATTACATATTTTGAGTTTGTTAGCACATAAAATGAAGTTTTAAACAAAACAAAGTATAATGGAGTAATTAAATTTCTAGGAAAAGAGTTGGCGGATTTTAAGCGTTTTGGATATTTCTTGATACTCTTAGCAATGTTGTTTGCAAAGGCTTTTGGGCTTGAGTTTTATGTTGATAGTGGGAGAGAGGCAAATCGTAATTTTGCAGTGCTAAACTTGCGTGATGATAAACCTTTTGCGTGTTATGAGGAATTAGATAGGGCTTCTGAAGTGAGTGCAATTATTTGTAATTTTGATGCGCCTTTACTTTCACGATTTCAACGCAGTGAGACGCTGTTTTTCTCCATTACTCCGGAGCTTTTTAATGATAATACAAATGGTTTTAGTCTAAAAATCACTCCTAAGATGAACAAAAAAATGAAGCTTTACAACACAGAATTTGAGTTATCAAGTAATCAGCGTGTCCCAATGGAGAATAATGCGAAATCTAGGCGTTGGCAGATTTTGGGCTATGAAGGTGAGATTCCGTTTTTAAACGATAAACCAAGCTATGGAATCAATTTTCCAATGCGTTTTGATGAAGTTCCAAGCATTGGTGTACTTGATGCGCAAATGCGTCCTATGGATAATCAAGTAGGTAGAGATAAGGATTATTTTTTAAATGTGCAATCCTTCGTGGAGAGGGGTTCTTATGCAGAGGCACTAAGCACTATTGATGAAATGCTTGGAATCTATCCAGAGACAATTTTTAAGCGTGATGTGTTGTATCTGCGCTTGGTAGCTCTTGATGGGATGTATAATGTAGAGAATTACGAGGATGTTGTTGCTCTTGGTAAAGCTTGGCTTGGGGCGTATCCTACGGATATTCATGTGCCACAAGTGTTGTTTATTATAGCAAAAACTTATGCAGAGATGAAGTTTTTTGAAGAAGCAAAATACTATTATGACCGCCTATTTAATGAATATAAAGGCGATAAATATGAGCTTTTAGCAAGGCTTAATTATGGAGAGCATTTGTATGCACGTGGTGATCGTAAGGTTGTGCTTGAAATGTATGAATCTGTGCTTAATGAAACAAGAGATTTAGAAGTGGCATCTCTTGCTTCTGTGCTCTTAGGAGATTATTATCGCAAGGAGGGAGAGAAAAAAAGAGCAGAGAAGTATCTTAATGATACTTTAGAGGCAAATCCTAACTTTTTTTTGCAAGATGTGCCAAAGTATTATACGATGATGCAATCTTGGGCGGAGTTTGGAGTTTATGAAACGCCTGCAAAAGTGCTAGAAGTGATGTTTAATTCCTTTGAAGATAAAACCGAGCCTTTGTATTTGCCTATGTTAAAAGATATGGCAATGTGGTTTGATAAAGCAGGAGATTTGCAAAAGGCACATAAGTATTACCAAATGTTTCTAAGTGAAAGTGAAAGTGAGAGTGAGCGCGAAGAGATTAAAAAGCTTGATGATGCACTGCTTTTAGATGATAATGAAAGCAATGCAACAAAGCGCTTGGAGCACTATGATTATGTAATTGCAAACTATAAGGGCAAGGAAGAGGAGAGGATCGCGTTAGAGAAAAAGGCGCAGACTTATTATGATTTGGGGGATTATTTAAGTGTGTTTAGAATGAGGGAAGAACTTGATAGAGTGCTTGGCGAGAACATGCCTGTGCTTATTAATGCAACAAGCGCACTAACTAAAAAGACGTTAGAGGCTGGGAATTGTAAAGAAGCAGCGTATTACGGGGGTTTATATGGGGATAAGCTTTTATTACAAGATTATGAATTTTTAAAACTCTTTGATTGTTTGTATGCAAATAAGCAGTTTATCCCAGCATTGCAGATTGCTAGAGAGAAATCTACACAGGCTAACACACCAAAGCAAAAAGAGGAATGGCTTTATCGTTTGGCATGGGTGGAATATTCTTTGCAAGATTATCCAAAAGCGGCTCTTGCAGCACGTGATACTCTAAGATTGCTAAGCGACCCAAAACATAACGATAGTGCGTGGGTTCTCTTTATGGCACAAATAAGACAGGGAAATAATGAAGAAGCTTTTAAGCTGCTGCCACGTTTGGAGGATAGTTTAAAAAATAGCAATAAAATGATCGAAGTATATCGCGTGATGCTTCAAGATGCATTAGCACGTAAAGATGACACAGCAATTAAAGTGTATGCAAAGAACTTGATGGATTTACAAGAAATGCATGAACGTTATGAGTATTCACCTTGGGTAGAGCTTGGGGTGGTAGAAGCACTAAATCGTGAGGGAAAATTTGAAGAATCCCTTGAAATGTTACAAAAGGCAGAATTACATGCAAATAAAGACACAGAAAAGATTCAGATTTACTATTTACAAGGTTATCTACATGATAAACTAGGCGATAAAAAGGCAGCAGTGGAATCCTATGGAAAGTGTGAGACTATAAATGCAGAATCCCCTTGGAAAAATTTATGTGTTGATGCGAAAAAATTATTAGAAAATGAACAATAAGGAGTGGAAATGGAGCAGATATTGAATTTTGAAGAATATTTAGGAAATGTTACACAATGCTTAGAAAAGTTAGGCGATGAAAACATTAGTTTAAATGAAAGTTTAGAATTATATAAAAATGGTATGGAAAATCTACAAAAAGCACAAAAAATGTTAGAAAGCGCACAAGTGCAGTGCGAAAACCTAAAAATGCAATACACAAAGGAATCCTAAATGAAAATCTCTGCATTGCAACTCTCAAATACACGCACCCAAAGTGAGATAGAATCTTATATTAAAGCTGCGGTAGATACAAAAGCAAGAGTAATTTTATTTGGCGAATATTTACTAAATCCGTTTTTTAAAGATTTAGAGATGGGACGTGGGAAAAAGGCACACACACTAGAGAAGATTAAAAAAGAGACAGATGGAATTTTGAAGCTCTCCGCAAAGTATAATATTGTAATGGTAGCACCCATTTTTGAAGTGGTGAAAGATAAGATTTACAAAACAATTCTTATTTTGAATAAGGGCAAGGCATTAAGCTATCGCGCACAAAAATTAATGCCTTATGCGCATTGGAATGAAGCAGATTTTTTTGCAAACACAATGCCAAAACATCCTAAAATGCCTCCAATTTTTAATGTGGGTGGGTTTAAATTTGCAGTTGTGTTTGGATATGAATTGCATTTTGATGATTTCTGGATTAAACTAAAGGCTGAAAATGTAGATTGTGTGCTTTTGCCAACTGCTTCTACTTTTGATTCCTCTTTGCGTTGGAGAAGCATTATTAAAATGCGTGCTTTTTTGAATAGTTGTTACATTTTGCGTGCAAATCGCATTGGGCAGTATCAAGATGTTCCAACGCAAACTTTATGGAACTTTTATGGAGATTCCTTATTTGTCTCTCCAAATGGTGAGATTATTGATTGTTTAGGAGATAGAGAAGAATTGTTAATTGCAGAGGTTGATAAAAAATATTTAAAAGACATTAAAGAGTGTTGGAGATTTCGTTAAGATTAACCCTGTTTTTAATAAATTTCGCTATAATGCCCAATTTTCAATTACCTTAAAATAATCTAATTGCATTCTAATCTTTTGGAGTTCCTAATGTCTGCAAAAACTATCAATCAACAACTTGATGAGTTGTTTCAAAATGCCACTAAATATGTTTCTTATGAAAAAGTTGCACAAGTTTTAGGAAAACTTCCAACAGCAGCACAAGCAAAAAGAGTAGGTGAATTAGCAAAAAAATACAAGAAGCAATTAATGTCTGCTTCAGAAGTTGCAAAGATTTTAAATCAAGATGAAGCTAGAAAGATTAAAGAAGATAAAAAACGTCTTTTAGATGAAGAATTAGAAGATGAATTTGATTTTATGAAAGAAAGAGAGCTTCTAGAATGGAGCAGAAGTGATAGCCCTGTTAGGATGTATTTAAGAGAAATGGGACAGATTCCATTATTAACAAGAGATGAGGAAATAGAACTTAGCAAAAACATAGAACTTGGGGAAAATATTATCTTAGATGCAATTTGTTCTGTGCCGTATTTGATTGATTTTATTTTAGACTATAAAGAAGCTTTAATCAATAGAGAAAGAAGAGTTAAAGAGCTTTTTAAAAGTTTTGACGATGAAGAGGAAAATGAAGGTGAGGAGAGCGAGAGTGAGGAAAATGAAGGTGAGGAGAGTGAGAGCGAGGAAAATGAGGAATCCAAAAAGTCTATTTCTAAAAAGGATCAAAAACGGGTAGAAAAAGTCCTTGTAAGCTTTAAAGCGTTAGAAAAAGCAAAAAAAGATTGGCTAAAGACCTGGGAACAAGAAAAGGGCAATGAAAATTCTAAAGATATGCTCTATCTCCTAACTCTAGCGCATAAAAAACAATTTTTAAAAGAAAAGCTTTTAGATTTAGGTCCTACAAGTAAGTTAATCAATGAACTTGTTAAAGCTATGGAAAACACTATTAAAAGTGATGAGGGATTTGACAAAGAATTAAAGCGTCTAGAATACCGCCTCCCCCTTTTTAATGATATTTTACTTGCAAACCATAAAAAAATTTTGGACAATATTACAGAAATGAATAAAGCGGAGATTACAGCAGCAGTTCCAGAAGCCACAATGGTATCAACCTATATGGAGATTAAAAAACTCTTTCAAACAAAAGTTGCAAGTGAGGGAAGCTTCGATTTAGAGCCAGAGAAGCTTAAACAAATTTTAGAGCAAATCAAAAGAGGTAAAGATATTGCAGATAAAGCAAAAACAAAAATGGCAAAATCTAATCTAAGGCTTGTCGTGAGTATTGCAAAACGTTATACAAATAGGGGACTTCCTTTTTTAGATTTAATTCAAGAGGGTAATATTGGCTTAATGAAAGCTGTGGATAAGTTTGAATATAAAAAGGGCTATCGTTTTTCAACTTACGCGACTTGGTGGATTCGTCAAGCAATTTCAAGGGCGATTGCTGACCAAGCCCGCACTATTAGAATCCCTATCCATATGATTGAAACCATTAACCGCATTAATAAAATTATGCGTAAATTTTTACAAGAAGAAGGTAAAGAACCTGACTTAGAAAAAATTGCAGAAGAAGTAGGTTTACCAATAGATAAAGTTAAAAATGTGATTAAAATCACAAAAGAACCTATTAGCCTTGAAGCTCCTATTGGAAATGGAGAAGATGGTAAGTTTGGTGACTTTGTAGAAGATAAAAGTTCTATTGGACCAATGGAACATATTTTAAAAGAAGATTTAAAAAGCCAAATTGATGATGTATTAGACCAGCTTAATGAAAGAGAAAAAGCAGTTATTCGTATGCGTTTTGGATTATTAGACGACGAATCTGATAGAACACTAGAAGAGATCGGAAAAGAATTAAACGTAACAAGAGAGAGAGTTAGACAAATAGAATCTAGTGCGATAAAAAAACTCAAACATCCAAAAGTAGGAAGAAAGCTTAAGAATTATATTGAGGATTAAATAATAATTAGTTTATTCTAATTAAAGAGCTAGAGATTTATCACGCATAAATTGGGGTATTTCTAGTTGCATAACTAAATTCGGCGAAGAGTGTCTCCCTAATAGCATAAGCCGTCCTAATAAAAAGCTTAAAAATTATTGTAGAATATGCTTTTGCAAAAGAGGTAAAAATGAAAAAACATTCCTTTGGGATATTGTTGTGTGCCACTTGTGATTCTGCCTTTGTGATTGGGGCATTAATAGTAAATATTAAGCAGAAAATGCAAGAAAATGGGCAAGATGTGGATATTTTTTATTGTATTCACGATGGTTTTAGCCCTAGCGATCAAGAGGCTTTATGTAAAGTTGCTGGGAGTAGTAAAGTGCATTTTGAATCCTTTAGTAAAGAGGATTTTTTAAAGAGATTAAACGCTTTTGCAAAAACTCCTATTGATTTACATAACAATCAATTTTTGTCGCGTTGGACACATATGGTGTATGCTTGTTTTGAAGGTTTTAGATTCTTAAGTGAATGCGAATGTATAGTGTATTTAGATTTTGATATTTTATTGCTTCAAGAAATTGGGCATTTAAAAGATTTAAGAAAGCAAGGTTATGTGCTAGCTGCCAATGGTGGTAAAAACCCACTTAAGGCGAGCTTTCCTTCTGCTCCACAAGAATTTGCTAATCGTAATATTTTTAGAACAGGGATTATAGTTTTTAATGACATATTAGAAAATCCTTTGGGATGCTATGATTTTATTTATCACCAAAGTGCGCTAAATATTATAAATGACCAAGCTATTTTTTCCTTGCTTGTTTTTGAGAAAAAATTAAAGATTAAAAACTTAGATAGTCGTTATGCAGGTAGTGTGCTATGGCGTGCAAATCGTGAACCCATCTTAATCCACGCATATGGCAAAAAAAATCGCTTTTGGAATAATCAACTTTGTAATCAAATTTGGAATGAATGGAATCTCTATTACAAACAATGGCTAAAAGCCGGCGGTAGTCTAAATACAGAAGGATTTATCGCAAAGACAACTTATGGTTTTGAAAGAATCCGCTACCATCTCTCCTATAAACTCGGATTTGCAATGGTTAATAATTACAAAAGTGGGGGGGGGTGTTGAAATTGCCTTTTATTCTTGCTGTAATCGCATTAAGACATAAAAGAGAAGCGAAATTTTATGCGCGTATTATCCAAGAAAAACCCCATTTGAAATTACCCCCATTAGAATCCTATGAAGATTACAAGAAAGCAATACAAGAAAAACAAACCTTTTCTTATCGTCTTGGAAGCGCGTTTATTGAGGCGGATTCTTTAAATTTCTTGCAGTGGTTAAAAACTTACAAAAAGAATCTCGCCTTTAATTTTTTAATAAACCTCTCCGCTATATAATTTAGTGTAAAAAATGTCTCTTTCCACTAAAATAAAGAGCAATTCCATTAGCATTTGCACATTCAATAACTTCATCATCTCTAATGCTTCCTCCCGGTTCAATCACAGCACTAACACCGACTTTATGTGCCTCTTCAATGCTATCTTTAAAGGGAAAGAATGCTTCACTTGCTAACACGCAACCTTTTAAATCTAATCCCATATCTTGCGCTTTTTTAATTGCCGCTTTTGTTGCATCTACGCGACTTGTCATTCCCATTCCAACGGCTACCATCGCAGAATTCTTCACATATACCACGCAGTTTGACTTCACAAGTGCTGCGATTTTATAGGCGATTTCTAAATCTTGCATTTGCGCTTCTGTAGCTTGTCTTTGACTAACGCATTGTGCATTTTTAATTTCGCTAATTTCTACGCAATCAGAATCTTGCAATACAAATCCTCCTTCAATGTGTTTAAAATCTTGTGTATCTTTTGGAAATTTTAGGGTTTTTCCTCCACATGTGAAAATTTTGATTTTCTTTTTATTTTCAAATTCTTTTAATGCTTCTGGTAAAATTTGTGGAGCAACAAGCACTTCAATAAAGATTTTATTAATCTCTTGCGCTAAAGCAATATCCACAGGAGCATTCACAGCTACCACACCACCAAAGGCAGAGATATTATCACATTTTAGTGCTTCTTTATAGGATTCTAGTGCATTGCTTTTTAATGCAAAGCCACAAGGATTTCCATGTTTTATAATGCTAACACAAGGAGCATCTCCAAAGCTTGAAGCAATTTTAACCGCGCTATTAATATCTGTTAGGTTATTAAAGCTAATTTCGCCTTTTAACGTTTTAAAAATGTTAGAGTAGAAATTCTCAAACTCGTAATATGCGCCCTTTTGGTGAGGATTTTCTCCATAACGTGTTGGAGCGACAAGTTTGCCACTAATAAAATGCGCCCCACCAAATCCCCCGTTAAAGCGTTGATTCATATAATTTGCAATCATGCAATCATAGCCTGCTGTGTGTTCAAACGCCTTAATCATCATGCTTTGACGAAATTCTAAAGTGTTTTTGTTGCTTTGTAGGTTTTCTAAAACTTTTGTATAATCATTAGGATTTGTAACAATAAGCACAGAGGTGAAGTTTTTTGCAGCTGCACGTACCATAGAGGGACCACCAATGTCAATGTTTTCAATAATTGTATTAAAATCATCAGTGCGTTCAATTGTGGCTTTGAAAGGATAGAGATTTACGCATACTAGGCTAATATCCGCAATTCCGAAGTGTTTTGCTATTGCTACATCTTCGCTATTATTACGGCGATATAGGATTCCTCCATGGACTTTTGGGTGTAGGGTTTTTACGCGTCCATCAAACATTTCTGGGCTTTGCGTGTATTGACTGACATCTAGGGCTTGGATTCCATTTTGTTCTAGTGTTTTTAGTGTTCCGCCTGTGGATAAAATCTCATAACCTAGAGAAATAAGTCCTTCTGCGAATTCTACGATTCCGCTTTTGTTGCTCACGCTTAATAATGCCACCATTTAAACTCCTTATGTTTTTAAGATTTTATACAAGCAAAAGTTACTCGCTAAAAACAATGTAAATATTGGTATTAGCACACTAAATTCGGGTTGCAAGAAGCCACTTATTGAAAGTTTTGAGAAACTAAAAAATATTCCCCAAGTGATTAGAATACCCAATACCATTCCTAAAGTCATTAAGCTAAAATTTGCATAGCGGTTGGAATTTGGAATAAAAATGGAAAGACAAATCATAATTAAAGGGGCAAAGAAAGGAAAAAAGAGTAGATTATAGAGTGCTCCACGTACCTTTTGTGTGCTTGCATTTTGCATTTTTAAAAGTATAAGAGCTTCAAATGCGTCAAGGATTGAAATGTTTCCTTGTTTTTCGTAAATATTCTCCAAGATTTTTGGTTTAAAATCGTGCAAAGTTTTATAAGTGCTTTCTTTTTGCACTTTTAGAGGATTCTTGCTAAACTCTAGGGTGTCATCTAGTGTTGTGATTGTTACATTTTCTAAAATCCAATCTCTCCCGTTAAATTGCGCCTTTTTGGATTCTACAATACTAGTTAGCATATTTTTTGTGCTATCAAACTCATACACAACAACACCTTCTGCACTCTGCAATAAAGGGTATATTTTTTTAAAATAAATGTAGTTTTGATTGTATTTTACAAATAAATCACTTTTATAATTACCCACAAAGCCTTGATTGATAATTAAATCTACGCGCTCCTTAGCATAAGCAAAGGGTGTTGCATTAAGTGCGATAAATAAAAGTGTAATAAGAAAACTTAATAAAAAAATGGGATAAAAGATTTTTACTCTTGCATAACCAAGTGCCAAAAATGCTGTAAATTGCGCACTTCTTAGTAGATTTATCATCAGCACAATTTGCGCCAAAATTAGTGAAAGAGGCAAAATAAATTGTGAAGCATACATAAAATCATATACAAGCAAGAGGATAAAAAGATTTGCAGAACTTGGGAGGCTATCAAGGAATTTAATTAAATCAATAGCAACAAAAAAACATTCCAAAGAAACAAATAAAAAGAAGAGGTATTTTAAATATAAAAAGCTGATGTAGCGAAAAAATAAACTCATTATGTCACTTTGAAAAGGTTTTTGGATTGCGTGGAGGTAGAGTAGGTATCTTTATTTAATTTTGGAGAAAGAGTCCATTTGTTAGAAATTTTAGTAGCAAGCCCATCACTTGAATCTAGCTTTGCAATCTCTAAAGCTGCATTTGCAGAGTGCGCAATGAGTGCTTGATTTTGCTCTTCTTCTAAAGCACTAAAATCTTGTAACACCCAGTTTATTGTCTGCGATTTAATAGCAGGTTTGCCGATTCCATATCGGATTCTGTAATAGTGATTTCCGCAGAGTGAATCTATGGATTTTAATCCATTGTGTCCGCCATTGCCTCCACCAAATTTAAATTTCACTGCACCAAAGGGTAAATCTAATTCATCATGGATAACTAAAAAATCTGTGATTTTATAAAAATTAAGCACACTTTGGACAGATTTTCCTGAGAGATTCATAAAAGTTTTGGGTTTTAGGAGGAGAAGTTGAGAGCTCTTATGAAGCTCTCCTT
Source organism: Helicobacter turcicus (assembly GCF_019711685.1). GTDB lineage: Bacteria > Campylobacterota > Campylobacteria > Campylobacterales > Helicobacteraceae > Helicobacter_D > Helicobacter_D turcicus. Next base: position 296,834 of record NZ_JAIGYQ010000001.1, on the reverse strand, counting down.
GAAAGTCTTTGGCGCTTTGTTTTGCGGTGTTTAGTGTCTGGATTAGGGAGTCAATGACTCTAAAGCCGATATTGTGGCGATTGTTTTGGTATTTTTGTCCCGGATTCCCTAAACCTACAATTAGAAACATTCGCGTAAAAATATAAGCGCAAATTAGCGAGACTTAATTACACCAACAATAGCAACATCATCACGTTCAACGATTTTTACTCCATTAAATGGAGGTAAATCACGCACAAGCACAACATCGCCCACATCTAAATTGCTCACATTAATTTCATAATCTTTTGGGAGATTTTCAGGTGCTGATTTAACTTTAATGCGTTTTTTAGACATCATTAAGACGCCTTTATTCTTAAGACCTTTTGGTGTTCCAATAGTGCGCACTTTTACAGAATATTTTGCCTCAATTCCTTTTTGAGCTAGCATTAAATCCACATGGATAATCTCACTAGTAACAGGATCTTTTTGGTATTCTTGGATAACAACAGGGTATTTTTGTGTGCCAACTTCTACATCAAAGATTAAATCTGTTTTTTTCTTCACTTCTCTAACGAAGTCATTGCGCTTGAATGCGCAATGGATATTCTCTTTGCCTTTTCCATAGATATTAGCAATTAGATAACCATTTTTTCTTAGCGTTTTTGTATTCGCTTTTGAAATACTCTCTCTAATTATTCCACTTAACATTGATTGTCCTTAAAAATAAAATCTAGGGCTGTGATTATAGCACTTTTTGCAAAAACTATGTTTAAATTCGCCTATAAACTTTCTAGAATTTTGGAAAATGCTACTTTAAAATCATTCAAACCTTGTTCTAATAACTCTTCGGATACGGAATCCAAATTTACACCCACGTCATTTACGCTTTTTAAGAACTCTTCAAGCTCTTCAATGCTTGGTAAATATGTTTCACTCGCTTCATTATTATTAAATGCTTCAATAGCGGAGAGTGGAGCAGTGTTAATTGCATAGGGGTGATACAACTCTTTAATATAATAAGCTGGTTCTAAATCATCTCCTTTTACGCCGGTGCTTGCAAAGAGTGCGCGCACACCGGGGAGTGCATAACTATTTAAGATATGGTAGAGATATTGTGCGTTTTTAATACCAAGTGTGGCAGTAGGGATTCCATGTTCTTTTAAGATGGAATCACATTTGCGGTCAAAACGGGATACAAAAATACTCACAACAGCGCGTGGAAGGTCTTTTAATTCACGTTTGCTAAATTGTTTGAGTTGCTCATAACCTCTTTTAAAAGCTTCCATACAGCCAATGACTTGAGTTTTGCTAAATACAAGCGTAGCATTTACAGAGATTCCATGTGTAATAAGTTCTTCCATCGCACTAAATCCAGCCTTTGTTGCTGGAATCTTAATCATCACATTAGGATAACCAATTGCGTTAAATAAGCGGATTCCCTCTTCAGTGGTTGCCTTAGCATTATCACAGAGATTAGGATCCACTTCAATGCTAATATAGCCATCATTTGGATTATTATCATAAAGTGGTTTCAATATCTCTGCTGCGCGTTGAATATCTGTTTTTGCAAGAGTTTCATAAATGCTTTTTTTATCCTCTTCTTGCAGAGAATCTTTTTGCATTTGGTAGCTTTCGTTTAAAAGAGCTTGTTGAAAAATTGCGGGATTGCTTGTGGCACCATTTATGATTCCATCTTGGACCATTTTTGTAAAATCATTTTCTAAAAAATTACGCTCAATAAAATCACACCAAAGTGAAAATGAAATATTTTCTTGCATCAAAAATCTCCTTAGTCTAAATGCTTAGCAATAAGCATTAAGTTTTTTTCATCTATAACAATGTTGGCAGCCTCTTTAAGAATCGGTTTTGCACAAAATGCCACTTTCTTTTTAGCACAATGAAACATTGAAACATCATTTGCCCCATCACCAATGGCAATGGTGCTTTCATAAGTTGCATTAAGCAGTGTTTGGATTTTCTCCGTCATTCTCCCTTTAGAGTAGTTAAACATCATCTCACCACCCACTTCTCCTGTTAAGATTCCATCTTTGTGGTGGAGTTTGTTGCTAAAGTGGATATGGTAGCCTAGCACCTTTTGTCCAGCACTTACCCCTTCATCAAATCCGCCACTAAAAACAACGATTTTATAGTTCCTTGCTTTTAATTCTTCTATAAGCTCTTTTGCTCCAAGATTATATTTTAGGCTATTGCAAACTTCTTGAACTTTAGTTAGTGGCATTCCTTTAAGTGTTGCAACGCGAAGTTTTAAGCTTTGGTGAAAATCCATTTTACCTCCCATTGCTTCTTTTGTGATAGTTTGCACAGCGTCTGCACTCCCATTTGCTTGGGCTAGAAGGTCAATTGTTTCTCCATTCATTAAAGTTGAATCAAAATCAAAGATAGCAAGTTTCAAGAAAATCCTTATGTTAGAAAAGTAAATTATACAATGCAAAATTGTAAAAGTTTTTCAAAAATAGTGTTGAATCGTTTTTAAGATTCTTTAAAGTTAAGCAGGGAGATGCCCTGCATTTGTTTATTGGATTCCTAATTTTTTCTCTAATTTTACGATTTTATCCCAAGCCTCAATAATGGAATCTGGGTTTAGAGAGACAGATGTAATTCCATTTTCTACTAAAAATTTTGCAATTTCTGGATAATCACTTGGTGCTTGTCCGCAGATTCCGCAGTATTTATTATGTTTTTTACACGCATCAATTGCCATTTTAAACATTTTGAGTAATGCAGGATTTCTCTCATCAAAGATATGGCTTACAAGCTCTCCATCTCTATCTACGCCAAGTGTTAGCTGTGTAAGGTCGTTTGAACCAATGGAGAATCCATCAAAGAGTTGTAAAAATTCATCTGCCATAATTACATTCACAGGTAATTCGCACATTACATAAATTTCTAAGCCATTCTCCCCTTGTGCAAGTCCATTCTTACGCATAATCTCTAAAACTCTACGTCCTTCTTCTGGTGTTCTTAGGAATGGCACCATAATTTTCATATTTGTAAAACCCATTTCGTTTCTAGCCATTGCTATGGCTTGACATTCCCATTCAAAGGCTTGGCGGTATTGTTCAGAATAGTAGCGAGACGCACCACGATAACCGATCATTGGATTTTCTTCGTGAGGTTCATAATTTTTTCCGCCCACCATTCGGCAATATTCGTTAGTTTTAAAATCGCTTGTGCGCACAATTACGGGTTTTGGATAGAATGCTGATGCTATCATTCCTACACCTTCAGCGATTTTTTTAACAAAAAAGTCTTTTGGGTTTGCATAGCCAGACATAATTTCTCTAACGCCTTCTACACCATCAAATTCTTTATTCCCATTGTGTAAATCAATGAGTGCTAGAGGGTGAGCTTTAATGTAGTTATTGATAATAAATTCCATTCTAGCAAGCCCAACGCCGTTATTTGGAAGCATAGAAAAAGCAAAAGCTTTTTCTGGGTTGCCAATATTCATATAAATTTTTGTTTTAGGTTGTTCTAGACTATCTAAATCAATCCTTTCAATCTCAAAAGAATGGATTCCAGCATACACAAATCCATCCTCACCCTCTGCACAAGAAACGGTTACTTCCATTCCTGTTTCTAGTTTTTCTGTTGCACCTACTGCACCTACGATTGCTGGCACACCAATTTCACGCGCAACAATAGCAGCATGGCAAGTGCGCCCACCGCGGTTTGTAATTACAGCAGCAGCCTTTTTCATTGCGGGTTCCCAATCTGGGTCAGTGTTGTCTGTTACAAGAATTTCCCCTTGTTTTAGTTCGCCCATATTTGCGATATTATCAATTATACGAACTTTACCTGTGCTAATTTTCCCACCCACAGCTTTTCCAGTAAGGAGAATCTCTTTTTCTTCTTTCTCTTTAAAAAAATATTTTTCAAGCGTATTGCTTTGTTTTTTCATTTTTTGACTTTGCACAGTCTCTGGACGTGCTTGCACGATAAAAAGTTCGCCGCTATTACCATCTTTTGCCCACTCCATATCCATTGGACGATATTCACCAGCTTCTTTGGAATAGTGCTTTTCAATTAGCATTGCATAGCGCGCTAAAGTTAGAATCTCATCATCATTTAATGAGAAGCTTTTAAGCTCTTCTTCTGTAGTTTCAATGTTTTTTGTAGGGTGAGGAGAGCCAGGTGCTGCATAGACCATTTTGATGTTTTTAAAGCCTAATTGACGTTTTAAGATTGGGCGCTTACCTAGTTCTAACGCAGGTTTAAAGACATAAAATTCATCAGGATTAACCGTTCCACCTACAACATTTTCACCTAATCCCCAGCTTGAAGTGATAAACACCGCATCTTTAAAGCCTGTTTCTGTATCAATACTAAACATAACTCCAGAGCTTCCTTTATCAGAGCGCACCATTTTTTGTACCCCAACAGAGAGTGCGACTTTAAAATGATCAAATCCTCTTGAAGCTCGGTAGCTTACTGCTCTATCTGTAAAGAGTGAGGCAAGGCAGGATTTTATATAGTGAATAAGTTCTGTTTGTCCTTGCACACTTAAATATGTGTCTTGCTGTCCCGCAAAAGAAGCATCAGGTAAGTCTTCAGCAGTAGCAGAACTCCTAACGGCTACATCAGCTTCTTCCATTTTGTATTCTTCGCTTAAGATTCTGTAGGCTTCTAGGATTTCCTTGCGTAAATCTTCTGGTAGGGGCGTTCCAAAAATCATATCACGGATTTTTTTGGAGCGGACATTTAATACATCAATTTCTGTTACATCAATCCCATCAAGTAATTCTTTGATTTTTTCTCTAATTCCTGCACTATCAAGCAAATACCAATATGCTTCACTTGTGATTGCAAAGCCATTTGGAACTTTGATTCCCATTGGAACAAGCTCTTGAAACATCTCGCCAATACTTGCGTTCTTTCCTCCAACTATGGGAACATCTCTATTATTTAACTCTTTGAAAAACTTGATGTATTTCATCCTACTTTTCTCCTTAAATCATTCCTAAACATTATTATGGTTGCTATGAAGCAAAACGCGCATATTTTACAGAATTTAACTTTATTGCAATCTTAGTTTATTTCTACTTTATGCGTCATTTGCTAAACTTTTAGTTATTTTGTAAAATTTACACACAAAGAGTCTGTAAAAGCACATTAATTTCTTAAGGAAGTCATAAGATGGAGAATCTACCCCAAGTCTTAAAACAACACAAGCTAACACAAGAGGATTACGCAAAGATTTTGAGTATTTTAGGACGTGAGCCAAATCTTGTTGAGATTGGAATTTTTTCTGCAATGTGGAGTGAGCATTGCAGTTATAAATCAAGTAAAATCTACTTAAATGGGTTTCCAACACGTGCCCCATGGGTGATTCAAGGTCCGGGTGAAAATGCTGGTGTGATTGATATTGGTGGTGGATATGGTGCGGTGTTTAAAATGGAATCGCATAATCACCCAAGTTTCATTGAGCCTTATGCAGGAGCTGCAACAGGTGTAGGTGGCATTATGCGTGATATTTTTACAATGGGTGCAAGGGTTGTTGCAAGCTTAAATGCGATTCGTTTTGGGGATATTACAAGACGTGATTTAATAGGAGCAAAGCATAGATATTTGTTGCGTGGTGTTGTGGCTGGGATTGGAGGTTATGGTAATTGTATGGGTGTGCCAACAATTGGCGGTGAAATGAGCTTTGAGTCTAGCTATGAGGGGAATATTTTAGTGAATGCGTTTTCTTTAGGGATTGTGAAAAATGACGCAATTTTCTATGGTAAAGCAAGTGGAATAGGAAATCCTGTGATTTATGTGGGTTCAAAAACAGGACGAGATGGTTTAGGCGGGGCAGTAATGAGTAGTGATTCTTTTAGTGAATATTCAAAAGCATTGCGCCCAACGGTGCAAGTAGGCGATCCTTTTACAGAAAAGTTACTTTTAGAAGCGTGTTTAGAGTTGTTTAAAAGGGATTTAATTGTCGGAATTCAAGATATGGGGGCAGCAGGGCTAACAAGCTCGAGTTTTGAAATGGCTGGGCGCAGTGGTAGTGGAATGGTGATGTATCTTGATAAAGTGCCAATGCGTGAAGCTGGAATGACACCTTATGAGCTAATGTTGAGTGAGAGTCAAGAGAGAATGTTAATTTGTGCAAAAAAAGGTTGCGAAGCGGAGATTATGGAGATTTTTGCAAAATGGGAGTTAGATTGTGCAATTATTGGGGAGGTAACAAATAGTGGAAAAATGGAGTTATTTTGGCAAAATAATAAGTGTGCTGAGATTCCAATTGCTCCTTTAAGTGAGAAAGCTCCAATTCTAAAACGTCCTGTGAGTGAGAATCCTAGTTATTTAGATTTCATAGAAACCCTCAATTCACAAGAATTGGAGTCCAAAGATAAAAATGCAGTCTTTAGAGAGTTGCTTAAAAGTCCTGAAGTATGCGACAAAGCGTGGGTGTATTCGCAATATGATTCTAGTGTGCAGACAAATACTATTGTATCAAGTGGTTCTGGTGGGGCAAGTGTAATTCGCGTTAAAGAAAATGGCAAGGGGTTAGGAATGAGTGTGGCTTCTCAAGCAAGACTTTGTTATTTAAATCCAAAGGAGGGCGCAAAACAATCGGTAGCAAAAGTAGGACGTGATATTGCATTACGAGGAGGCAGGGCTTTAGCAATTACAGATTGCTTAAATTTTGGAAGCCCAGAAAATCCTGAAGTAATGTGGCAGTTTAAAGAAACGTGTGAGGGGATTAAAGAATCTTGCAAGGCACTAAATACGCCTGTTGTTAGTGGCAATGTGAGTTTATACAACCAAACAAATGGCAAGGATATTTATCCAACACCAAGTATAGCGGGAGTTGGGGTTATAGATAATATTAATAATGTGTTGTGTTCAAATTTTAATAAAGAAGGTTTAGAAGTGTATTTGCTAAAATCTAAGAGTGTAATGCCTGAATTTGGAGCGAGTTTGGTAGCAAAATACTTTGGAAATTCCATTAAGGGTGTAACTGCAAAGATTTCTTTACAGGATGAGCTGTATTTATGGAGTGTTTTAAATGCAGCAAATGAGCGTGGAATCCTAAATGCCGCAGTTGATGTGTATCAAGGTGGCGTGGCTATTGCTCTTGCTAAGGCTTGTGTGCGTGGAAATATGGGTTGCAAAGGAGTGGTAGATTTAGACTTTAAAGCACTCTTTGGTGAGGCACCAACACAAGTTTTAGTGGCATTAGAATCTCAAAATATTGCGCAATTAAAAATAATGCTAGGAGATTCTAATTTTGAGTTGGTTAAGATTGCAATACTAGGTGGCGAAAATATTGTAATGAGTGATATTATAATTCCATTAAAAGAAGCAAAAGAAACATTTTATGGAGCTTTCGAAGAGATTATTGAAACGTTTTAATTTTTGCGTTTTTTTAAAAAAAGCTAGAATCCTTTTTGTCTTGTTTTTATTCTTTAGCATGTCTAAAGGAGCGGGAGCTATAGATTTTGACACTTTTTATGAACAAATCCATAAACAAACGTTAGAGCGCAATTTTGTACGTTTTAGAAATCGCTTACTTGTGAGTGCGGATGCTTACCATTTGCTTCCTTTAAAAGAAAAAGAGATTTTAAATCAATACTACTCTTTGGTATTAGTGTTTGATGTGCTAGAACGTTTTATTTATTTTAATGAGCAAAGTGGGGTTGGAGTCGCAACACAAAGGGGGAGCAATTTGCAGTTTGATATTCGTTATTACGAGACTTTAAAGGATATTGGAATCGGTGGAAAAATCAATGCAATGTGTGTTTTGCCTTATTTTGATAAATGTATTTTGCTTGGGTATATGATGTTTTAGTGGGATTATGCAGAAGGTAATTTTGCTATAATGCGCACTTTATTTTTTGGAAAAGTCTATGTTTTTTAGAAGTTTTATACAGACATTGCCGGTGTTAATGGGTTATATACCTCTTGGTGTAACTTTTGGAATTTTGTATGCAAATTTGCATTTGCCTTGGTATTATGGAATCCTAAGTGCTGTTGTGGTTTTTACAGGGACTGGGCAGTTTTTGCTAGTTTCACTATTAGCTACACACACTGGGCTTTTTGAAATAGCAATTGCTTCCTTTTTGTTAAATGTTAGACATCTTTTTTACGCACTCTCTATTACAGAAGACATTAAGAATTTTGGACTTAGCAAGTATTATGTGCTTTTTGGGCTAACAGATGAAACTTTTGCAGTGCTTAAGGGTAATCAAGCAGCTTTGGATTCTAATGATTCTAAAGCAATGGAGAAAAACTATCTATTTATTACGCTTTTGAATCATTTGTATTGGATTATTGGTTGTGGTATTGGAATCTTTTTGGGTGAGTATTTTCAGTTGAATCCTGCTGGGATTGAGTTTGTGCTAACAGCACTTTTTAGTGCGCTGACGCTTTCATTGTTGCAAAACTCTAAATTAAAAGAACCTTTTTATATTGCTTGTGTGCTAGGAGTTTTTGGGTTAATAGTATTTCCAAAAGAGAATTTTTTGTTATTAAGTATTTTATGTGGAATTACAATTTTACTTTTCTTAAAACCTTGGACTATAAAAAGGGTATAGCATGGAATTTGAGCAGTTAAGCCATTGGTATATCTTTGGTGCGGTTTTAGCAGCGGCAGTTGGCACGGCACTTACACGCTTTTTACCCTTTTTTATGCTAAGGAATAGCAAAGATATGCCACTTTTACGCTATTTGCAACTTACAATGCCTCTACTTATAATGACACTTTTGGTGTTTTTTACTTTAAAGGATGTGGATTGGAATGCACATTATGGGTTGTATGAGATTGGTGGAATTGCATGTGTAGTGGTGTGTTTTTTGTGGAGTAGGAATGCGATTTTGAGTATGTTTGCAGGTATGATTGTTTATATGGTTATAAGAAATCTTTTCTAAGGAGTCTAAAATGGTAAGGTTATATGGAATTAAAACTTGTGGAAGTGTTAAAAAAGCAATGGCTTTTTTGGAGTCTAGAGGTGTGAAATATATTTTTGTGGATTTTAAGAAAGAAGCACCAAGTCTTAGCTTAATTGAATATTGGTTGGAATTTGTGCCACTCTCAAAGCTTCTAAATAGTAAGGGGGCAACTTATAAAAAGCTAGGATTAAAAGATAAGAATTTAGATGAAGATGAAACTAAGCAATGGTTAATAGAAGCACCAACATTGATTAAACGTCCTGTGGTAGAGTATAAAAAGGGTGAAAATAAGGTTATTGTAGGCTTTGATGAAGATTTATATACAGAAATTTGGAGATAATAATGCTACAAAGAATTTTTGCTTTTACCTCTATTGTTTTTCTTTTTTTGGTTTTCATAGGTTGTGCGCAAAAAGAAGCAGCACCAATCGTGCTGGATTTACCCCCACAGAATTTAGGAGAGTTTGTAAAAGATTTCAAAGTTTTAGAAAATGTGGAATCTAAAAAGCAAGATTATCTAAAACATTTCTTTAGTCCTTGGGATAAGAAGTCGCAGCTTAAAGCAAAAGATGTGAAATGGGGATTAGAGGTGGCGTATTTCAAGCAAGGCTTTGGTGAAAATTTGCAACCTTATAGCATAGAAGAAATACAAGCACTAGAATTGGAATCTAATTTTGATACATTTCCTAGTGTGAAAAAACCAGCGATTATTACAAGAAATACGCATTTACGCGTACTACCTACAAATAAACCACGTTTTTTAAATCCAAAGTTAGCAGGAGAAGGATTCCCTTTTGATTATTGGCAGAATTCCTATATTTATTTAGGAACACCGGTGTTAATCACGCACTATTCGCGCTCTAAAGCATGGGCATATGTAGAGAGTGGATTTGTGAGCGGTTGGGTTAGTGTGCTTGATGTTGGAATCCTAAATGATATACAGATTAAAACACTTAAAAAAACGAAGGATTTTTTGATAGCAAAGCGTGATTATATTTCTCTTAAAAATACACACAATGAGTTTTTAGAAAATGCAAGAATTGGAATGCTTTTGCCTTTAATTGGTAGTACAAAAACGCAGTATGAAACAGAAATTTACGAGCGTGATGGGCGAGGATATGCGCATGCAGTTAGAATTGCATTAGATAAGAATGATTTTGTAAAATTTCCTATGGCATTTTCAAGTGCGAATGTTGCTAGACTCGCACAGAATCTAATAGGTGAGAAATATGGTTGGGGAGGAATGTTTGGAAACAGAGATTGTTCTATGCTGTTGCGTGATGTTTTAGGGAATTTTGGATTCTACCTCCTGAGAAATTCTCAAGCACAAATGCACCAAAATGCGGAGCAAAAAAGCATTTTGTACAAGGATATTAGTAAGCAAAATCCAAAGGAAAAAATAGAATCCATTAAAAAATACGGGATCCCATTTGCTACTTTGCTAGGAATGAAAGGGCATATTATGTTGTACTTGGGTGAAAAAAATGGGGAAATTTATGTCTTGCACGATGTGTGGGGACTGAGAACGCTACAAAATGAAACACAAGAAGGGAGAAAAATCATAGGAAAAATTGTGATTACTTCACTTGAAGTCGGAAAAGATGTCAAGGGCATAAAACAGGATAGTTTGCTACTACATAGGCTTTATGGAATGCGGAATCTATTTTCAAAAGAGGTGCTAGAGAGCGAATAAAATGGCGCAAGATAAAATAATTGAATGCAAAAATGTTAAATTTTATTTTACCAAAGAGAGAATTTTATATAATGTGAATTGGACGATTTCCAAAGGGGATTTTTGGGCGATTATTGGTCCAAATGGAGGCGGTAAAAGCACATTAGCTCGTCTTTTAGTTGGATTGCTAAAGCCAAGTAGCGGAGAGATTATTAGAGATACAAATCTGCGCATTGGTTATGTGTCGCAAAATACTTTTTTGAATCGTCATTTTCCTATAACCGCACTTGAAGTGGTGATGATGGGATTTTTAAAACCTAGGCTTTTTGGGGGATTCTTGTCAAAGAATGCAAAGGAAACTGCAATGCGACTTTTAGCGCAGTTTAATATGGAATCTTTTGCACATAAAAAGATTGGCGAACTCTCTGGCGGACAAAGACAACGCATTTTGATTGCTAGAGCGTTGTGCGGTAATCCAAATTTGCTAGTTTTAGATGAACCAACAGCAAGCATTGACCCAAAAAGCCAAAAAGAAATTTATCATTTATTGCAGCAAATCAATCAAGAAAAGACTATAATAATGATAAGTCATGATGTGTCTATCTTGTTGGGATATGCAAAAAAAGTCTTGTATGTTAATAAAGAAGTTACGGTGCATTATTTGCCAAAAAATATAGATACCGCTTGTGATACAAATGGTTTTGATGAGCATTTTTGTGAGGTAGAGATGCTTATGGGCTTATGGCACTCTAAAATAGGAGAAAAAAAATGAATAATTCTTATGATGTGGCGATAATTGGGGCAGGGATTTCTGGTAGTGCGTTGTTTTATGTCTTAACACAATATACAAACATTAAAAGAGTGGTGCTTTTAGAAAAATATGCACAACCTGCAACTCTAAGTTCTAGTGGAAATAATAATTCCCAAACAATCCACGCAGGAGATATTGAGACAAACTACACTTTTGAAAAAGCGAAGAAAGTTTCGCGCGCAGCAAAGCTTATAGAATCTTATGCCTTGTACCATAAACTACAAAACAAAAGTATTTTTGAATATCAAAAAATGGCAATTGGTGTGGGTGATAAAGAAGTAGAGTTTATGAAAAAACGTCACGAGGAATTTAAAGAAATTTATCCTGATTTAGAATTTTTCACAAAAGAAGTTTTAAAAGAAATTGAACCAAATGTCGTAAAAATGGCAGATGGTAGTGATAGACCTGAAAATATCGTAGGTTCTGGTATGCGCAAAAGTTTTTGTGCAATGGATTTTTGTTCTGTGGCAACACATATGATTGAACAATCTTGTGGCGGTGAGCATTCTGTAATTTTTAACTATCATGTAAGTAGTATCACGCGACAAAGTGATGGACGCTATTTAATACATGCTAAAGGAAAGGAAGCTGTTAGCGCGTCTTTTGTGCTTGTAGATGCTGGTGCGCACTCTTTATTTTTAGCCCAACAAATGGGTTATGGGTTAGACCTTGGGTGTTTGCCTGTTTCTGGAAGCTTTTATTTTATACCCGGAGACAAACTAAGGGGCAAAGTTTATACAGTGCAAAATCCAAAACTTCCTTTTGCTGCAATTCATGGCGATCCTGATGTTGTTGCACGAGGTAAGAATCGCCTAGGTCCAACAGCTCTTGCGTTGCCTAAACTTGAACGTTTTAAGAGTGGAACATATTTAGATTTTATGAAAGTTTTTGGGTTTGGTAGTGCGACAACAAAAATTATGTGGGATTTATTTTCTGATAAGGAAATTCGTAATTACATTCTTAGAAATTTCGTATATGAGATTCCAGGTATTGGGAAAAAATACTTTTGGCAAGAAGCAAAGAAAATTATCCCATCCATTAGGGTGGAGGATTTAACTTATGCAAAAGGCTTTGGAGGAATTCGTCCGCAAGTTTTAGATAAGAACGAAAAAAAGCTTGTTTTAGGAGAAAAAAGGATCAAAAGTGGCAAAGGAATTAGCTTTAATATGACACCAAGCCCGGGAGCTACAAGTTGTATGCGTAATGCTTTAATAGATATGCTAGAAATTACAGAGTATTTAAATGCTCAAATCAAAATGGATAGAATTAAAACAGAGCTTAATGAAGAAAGCTTGGAGTGGCTAATTGATTAATGCACTTTCTTATGTGTTTGTGCAAAATGCGCTAATTGGAGCATTTTTTACAAGTATTATTTGTGGGATTATTGGCACACTTGTGGTTACAAATCGTATGGTCTTTGTTGCAGGTGGAATCGCACATAGTGTGTATGGTGGCGTTGGAATTGCTGCATTTTTTGGGTTGCCCATTTTAGTTGGAGCAACAGGGTTTAGTGTGTTTTGCGCTGCGATTTTAGCTTATATGCTTCTATATGCTAAAGAACGTTTAGATGCACTAATTGGTTCTTTATGGGCATTTGGAATGGCTTTAGGAGTGATTTTAGTAGAGCTTACTCCGGGATATAGTAAAGATTTTATGGGGTATTTATTTGGAAGTATTTTAAGCATAACACAAAATGATATTGCGGTAATGGCAGGATTTAGCTCGTTTTTGCTTGTTTTTATGGTGCTGAATTATCGTGTGATTTTGGGCTTATCTTATGATAATGAATTCACGCAATTGCAAGGGATTAACACACGTTTTTTTGGTGTTATGTTAATGGTGTTAATTGCTATTGGAGTCGTGATTTCTATGCGTTCTGTAGGAATTATTCTTATCATTGCGCTTTTAAGTATTCCTGCGTATTGTAGTGAGATTTTTACTGCTTCTTTGGCAAAAATGATGTTTTTAGCAAGCGCGATTTCTTTTATTGCAATGTTCAGTGGAATTGCAATTGCATATTATTACGATTTGCAAGCGGGTGCTAGTATAGTGATAGTCTTAGCTTTATTTTCTTTTATGTTGGCATTCTATCATCACTTTTTAAGTCCTAAAATACAATTCGCTTAAATTTTAGAGGATAAAAATGGAAGAGCAACAAAAAGTTTTAGAATTAGCAGAAAATACAGCAAAGAAAGCAGTAAAAATCGCACTCATAGCTTGTGTAGTAACGATTCTTTTTGCTACACTTAGTCTTTGGGTATTATTAAACCAAATCACTGCTACTGCAAACTTGACAAAAGCACAAAAAGCACAAGAAGGACGTTTAGAGAAACTAGAGAAGGGATTTGCGTATCAGTAGTTTTTAAGATTTTTATAGAATCTAATTTTTAGAAACTTTTTAAGTTAAATATTCTATTTTCTTGGATATAATAACGCTCTTTAATGCCGGGGTGGTGAAATTGGTAGACGCGCCAGACTCAAAATCTGGTGGGGGCAACCCCGTGTCGGTTCGATTCCGACCCTCGGCACCAAATAACTTAACTCTAATAAATCTTTATTATCAACAATCACTCTATCTTAGAATTGTATTTTTGGTTTTTTTGCCATTTTTATGCCTACATAATGTAACTATATGCAAATTTTTAGAATGAATTTGTCTTAAGTGTTAATAAAAGTTTATTTAATGGAGTTTATTTCTATGGAAAAATGTTAAGTTCTAAAAATAACGATAAATAAAGCTAAACTTTGGAATTTAAAGATTCCAAAGACTTAGTGAATTTTATTTCCAAAACTCCGTATTTGTGATTCCAATATTCTCAGCTTTAAATACAGGATTGTTGCCCGCTTTTCTTTGTGCTTCATAATCTTTTAAAACCTTGATTGCAATATTACTTAAAAATAAAATCACAATAATATTAATGCTCGCCATAAATCCCATAAACACATCTGCTAAATCCCAAGCAAGCGATAAGTCAAGTTGCGCCCCAATAAACACCATTAGCACAGCACAAATCCTAAATATCTGCAAAGCAAACTTATTTTCTGTGATGAATTTGAAATTTGCTTCTGCGTAAAAATAATTTCCAATCAATGAAGTAAAAGCAAAAAGCACGATTGCTATACTCGCAAACATTAATCCAAAAGTCCCAAAATGTCCTTGCATTACGCCTTGTATTAGAGCCATTCCTTGCAGATTGCTTGTATCAATGTTGGAGCAAAGCACCATAAACGCACTTGCAGAACAAATAATAAGTGTGTCAATAAACACAGATAAAGTTTGCACCATTCCTTGTTTTGCAGGATGGCTAGTGTGTGCTGCTGCAGCCGCATTTGGGGCAGAACCCATGCCTGCTTCATTAGAAAACAACCCACGTTTAATCCCAATGACAATAGCACTTCCAGCAAATCCACCAAAAATTGCTTTAAAGTTAAATGCTTCTTGTAAAACATTTTCAAAAATAAGTGGAATCTTTTCAATATTTAAGCCAATAACACAAAGTGCTACCACAAGATAACCAAATGCCATAATCGGCACAAGAATAGAAGAAATGGTTGCAGATTTTTTGCCCCTACCAAAGAAGAAAAACGATACTAAAACCGCTAGAACAAGCCCTACAAAAGTCGTTAAATGGCTGTCATTATAAGTTTCGCTTCCTACAAAAATTTCAAACGAAGAAGTGAGTGTATAGGATTGTAATCCATTAAATCCAAATGCAAAGCAAAAAATCAAAGAAATTGCAAATATTATGCCAAGTGCGCGTGAATTTAAAGCGCTCTCAATGTAATAAGCAGGACCTCCTTTATAAGTGTGTTCTCCATCTTTGCGTTTATACACTTGTGCTAAAGTGGATTCCACAAAAGCACTAGCTCCCCCAATAATTGCGGTAATCCACATCCAAAACAACGCCCCAGCACCTCCACTAGCAATCGCTACGGAAACCCCAACAATATTTCCGATTCCAACTCTTGAAGCAGTAGAAATCATTAATGCACCAAAAGGTGTAATGTGTTCTTTATTGCTACGCTCTTTTAGCACAAAAAATGCTTCTTTTAAAAAACGTAACTGAATAAAACGTGTTCTAATTGTCAAGTACAATCCACAAAAAATTAGCGCGAAAACAAGCCAATAGGTGTATAAAAATCCACTCGTTGCGCCTACTAGATTATAAAACATATTCATAATTATCCTTATATTAAGATTTGAAGTCTAATTCTAGCAAAGCATTATGTCTTTATTGCAGTATCCAAAAGTAATACTATGTAGAAAATTACAATAGAAGAAATAATGAAACAAAGTTTGTTTATGAATAAGAGTTAAAATATAACAAATCTTTGTTTGGACATTCTTAAAATTTGTTACAATTTAGGCTTTAGATTCCTTAAACTTTCGGAGTAGAAGTATTGGAGAGATTGCGTTTTTTTTCTAGAGATAGAAGCCGTAGGATTTTAAACATTGCAATTCCATCTGGGCTAAATTCACTTTTAGATATTATTAATCTTAGTATTGATTTGTTGATGATTGGCACATTTGGAGCAAGTGCGCTTGTAGCAGTTGGGGTTAGCTTAAATTTTATTATGCTAATGTTTGCCTTTACAACAATTATTTTTGTAGGCAATAGTGCGCTTGTAGCAAGGTTTTTAGGAGCAAATGATAAAAGAAGTGCAAACGAAGTTACGCTTAGTTTATCATTTGCTTCTTTTTGTTTTTCTCTGCCTCTAATGGCATTAGGTTTTTTGGGCTATGAGCTTTTTTTTTCTTGGGTTGGAATCTCTAGCGAAGCGCATAATATCGGAAGTGCGTATTTAGAGATAGTGCTTTGTAGTGTGCCTTTACTTTTAATTAAACAGGTGAGTATTTCTGCATTTTCTGCTGCTGGAGCTACAAAATTCCCTTTTTATATCAAAATTATTATTACACTCATTAATCCTTGCATTAAATCTATTTTGATTTTTGGCTTTGTTTTTATTCCTGCTTTTGGTGTAATTGGAGCGGCTATTGGGACATTAATTATTAATTTTTTAGAAACATTAGCACTCTTTTTGTTGCTACTTGTTTATAAGAATAGTCCTGTTGCATTAAGAGGGCGCATTAATTTTGATTATATTAAACGTGCATTTATTATTGGGATTCCAAGTGGTGTAGAGCGCTTTCTTACGCTTTTTGCGATTTTATTTATGACAAAATTTGTTGCACTTTATGGGACATATGCACTAGCTGGATACCAAATAGCCACACGGATTGAAGGTTTTGCATTTATGCCCGGCTTTGGTTTTATGATTGCAGCAATGGCATTAATGGGGCAGAATCTTGGTGCAAAAAAACCTTTAGAAGCAAAATACTCTACCTTAAATACATTGCTACTTGGTGGAATCTTTATGGGGATTGTAGGGCTTGTAATGAGTGGATTTGCGCCACAGCTCTCAAGCTTTTTTAGTAAAGATATTGAAGTCATAAATGCGAGTGCAAGTTATCTCATTCCCATTGGAGTCTCACAAGTGCCTTTTGCTTTTATTTGCATTTTAGATGGTGCGTTGCGCGGAGCTGGGATTACAAAGATTACGTTATTTATAAATAGTGTGATGATTTGGGGGCTACGTGTTGTGCCTTGCTATTTTATCGCTACTTTAGGATATGCAGTAGAGTATATTTATATTTGTATTTGTGTGGAGACATTTTTGCGGGCACTCGTGTATTGGAGGATTTTTCAAAGTGGAATTTGGAGAAAACAAAAAGTGTAAGTTTAAAAAAGTTAGATCCACTCTGAACCCTAGCTAACCAGGGCAATAAATAGTTCAAGATTGCTTACAATATACAAAACAATTGCGCCAAAGCAGAGCAAAAATGCGACAAAAAATAGAATCTTTTTCTCAAAGCCTGTGAGTTTAGAGCTATTTTTGCTAATTGAAATTCCAGTAATGACTAAAATTAGAAGTGAGATTCCACATAAAATTGAAAGCGTGAGCGCAAAATTCCCGACCATTTAAACTCCTTAAAAACTGAAATTATATAGCATCTTTCTTTGATTTTTTCTAATTTATAAAATTTTAGCATGTTTTAAAAAGCAGTTTTGTAAAATCTCTGCATTTGCATTCTTAAAATTTTGGGGTGTTTATGATTGATTTAAAACTTCTTGTAAATGACTTTGACTCTGTGGCAGAAAAGCTCTCATGGCGTAATATTGACGCTACTTTGTTAGATACTTTGCGTGAGAGTAGCATAAGCTATAAGAAAAAGAAAATTGCCCTAGAAGAATTGCAAGCAGAGCAAAATATGAAAACAAAGCTTTTTGCAAAATGTAAGCAAGAAGGTGGCGATATTAATGCTTTAAAAAACGAATGCGATGGGCTTAAGGTAAAGATTGATTTGTATGCTAAAGAATTAGAAGTTTGGGAAAATAAACTTCAAGAGCTCACACATAATATCCCAAATATTCCAGACTCTAAAACTCCTTTTGGTAAAGATGAAAGGGATAATGTAGAGCTCAAAAAAGTTTTAGAGATTCCACGATTTGACTTTCAGCCAAAAGAACACTGGGAGTTAGCAGAACAAAATGGTTGGATTGATTTTGAACGTGGTGTAAAGCTTGCGAAAAGTCGTTTTAGCGTGTTTATGGGAATGGGGGCGAAGATAGAGCGTGCATTAATGAATTACATGCTTGATTTTAATAGTGCTCGTGGATTTAGTGAGGTCGGTACGCCTGCAATTGCGAATGCACAGACGCTTTTTGGAGTAGGGCAGTTGCCAAAGTTTGAGGAGGATTTGTTTAAAATTTCTGATTTTAAAGATGAAGAAAAAGGCAAAGGGCATGCTTTATATTTGATTCCAACTGCAGAAGCGACACTTACAAACCTGTATAGTGATGAGATTTTAAAAGAAGATATGCTTCCGATGATGCTAACAGCTTATACACCTTGCTTTAGAAAAGAAGCGGGAAGTGCGGGACGTGATACGCGTGGAATTATCAGGCAACATCAATTTGATAAAGTTGAGCTTGTAGCACTCACAACACCACAAGAAAGTGATATGATGCAAGAGAGAATGATTTCTTGTGCCTCGGAGTTGCTTATATCTTTGGGTTTACCACATCGTTTGATGCAACTTTGTAGTGGGGATTTGGGTTTTAGT
This sequence comes from Helicobacter turcicus, assembly GCF_019711685.1. Lineage (GTDB taxonomy): Bacteria > Campylobacterota > Campylobacteria > Campylobacterales > Helicobacteraceae > Helicobacter_D > Helicobacter_D turcicus. The sequence goes on along the minus strand of NZ_JAIGYQ010000001.1, from coordinate 278,340 downwards.
GCGAGTAACACGGTAGATATTGAAGTGTGGCTTCCGGGTCAAAATTGTTATCGTGAGATTAGCTCTATTTCTAATACAAGAGATTTTCAAGCACGTCGTGCAAAAATTCGCTATAAGGATTCTAACAAAAAGAATCGCTTAGTGCATACGCTAAATGGTTCAAGTTTAGCAGTTGGTAGAACACTTGTGGCGATTATGGAGAATTATCAAAATGCAGATGGAAGCATTACGATTCCACCTGTTTTAGAGTCGTATTTGAGATAACAAATGGCAGATAACCAAAGCACTGGAAATTCGCAAAACTTTTCGGATGCTCCAAAATTAGAGAGTCCAAACGATAATGTTATCCAGCTTGATGATAATTTTAATATTTTAGATGATATTTTAAAAAAAGAGCCAGAGCCACCAAAACCAGAAGGCAAGTTTGCTAAATTACTAGATTATTTTGCAAAACATAAAAAAATAACAGCTTTTCTAATTTTTTTGTTTGGAATTTTATTGCTTGCATTTATCTTTCTTGTTGGTGTTCTTTTAACAAAAGAACATAAAATTCCACAACAAACAAATACAGCAATAACTCCTCCAAAAGATTTTATTATTAATCAAAGCAAAGAATTGATTACAGATGCTGAGAATTTGGAAGCATTGATTAAGAAGGCAAATTTTTTATACACAAATGGCAATAAGCAAGAAGCACTAGATTTGTATGGCAAAATTTCTAATTATTCTGAAGTGTTATCCAATTATAATTTGGGTGTGGCACAAATGGAAGAAAAAGCTTATGCAGAGGCACTTAAATCTTTTCAAAAGGCAATTGATTTAAATGAGGACCGCGTCATTAGCGCACTAAATGCTGCAGTGTGTGCCTTGCACTTGCGAGAGCCTTTACAATATCGTTATTATTTGCAATTAGCACAAACTTATTTGCCTTATTCTGGTAATTTGCCACTATACTCTTATTTGTATTCCTTAACAAATTTTTATTTAGGGAATTATTTGGAAGCTTTTTCATCATTAGTGCATAGAAATTCATCCTATTACCAAGCAGAAAGCGATGAGCTTTTAGCGGCGATGTATGCGTATTTTAATAATAATTATAAAGCCATTGAAACCTTGAGTAAAAATTCAACGGATGCTAAGAATTGGTTTAATCTTGCTTTGCTTTATGCACGTATCGGGGATTATTCGCGCGCAAATACGTTAATGCTTCAAAGTATTGATGCATTTGGAAGCACACAAGAAACAGACTTTGCGCTCTTGCTTATTAAGATAAAGCTTCCAGAATACGGACAAGTTTCTAAGATTTCTAGCAAGTATGCAACCAATCAAGAAGCTTTAGATAGCAATCCTTATCCGGTTAAAATTACTTTGCGTGATGAGTTTTTTAGTGTTGATGTAGCACAAAGACGCTTTTGGGAGAGCTTTACCGGGCAAAAACTCAATGCTTATAAAATCCTTTTTTATTATGCGCCTTATAAGGTTTTTGACGCACAAGAAGCATTTAATGTGATTCAAGAGGGTGGAATTAGTATCCATATTGAAAACTTACAAGAAGCTAAAGAGATTTTAGTTAGAGGACAGACAATTTCTCGTGTGAATCGTAATATTGCAAATGCAATTTTAGAAACACTACATGGTAATATCCGTAATGCTAATGCGCTTTTAAAAAAGGCGGTGGAGACTTATCCAAACCATTCCATTTTGCATTATAACTTAGGATTAAATTACGCACAAATGAACGATTTTGACTCGGCATATCGCCATTTTTTGCGTGCATTTCACTTAAATCCTAGTGATTTACATGCAGGACTTTTTGCTATGATTGCAGCAAAACTAACTTATAGAGATACGGTGCGTTTAGAAGAAGAAATTGGTGAAGAGATTGTAAATTTTAATGGTGGAGTGATGGAACAAGAATTTATCCAAGCACTTTTAAACTTTGCGCGTGATGGGATTCCACAACCTTTAGAATCATTGGAAAAAGAAAAAAGCAATGTGGCAATTTATTATGCGCTTGATTTTGCACAAGGTGTGCAACTAAACAATCAAAGCTTACTAATTAAAAGTGCAGAATCTCTAAAACATATTACCCCACGTGACCCTATTGCAAACTTACTAACCTTGCTTGCACTAAATTACAAAGACGACCCAAAAGCTTTATCTTTGAAGCTCCAGCAGTATTATCAAGATAAAAATATCAATAAAGATGCGTTTTATTATGGGGCATCTGTAGTACGTGATATGTATATTGAAATGGCACACATTATTGGGACTTTGCACTACATTGAGCAGGATTTAGATACGCGTTTAATTACAGAGCAAAAAGATGTACGTGGTGTGATACAAGCATTAGCCTTGACTTATTTGTATTTACAAGAGTTTGAGAAGTCTTTTACACTTTATAATAGTTTGATTGATGATTTTAAAGAGCAAGACACACAGACGCTGTTCTTAGCGGCTGTGGCAGCAGTTGGAGCGGGACATTTAGAAAACGCTTCAGCCTTATTGCAATTGGCAAAACTTGAAGCACCCACACATTATGAAACGAGAATTGCAAATGCGATTATTTATTTGCAGGAAAAAAATTTTAATGCAGCAAGTGTGCAGTTTGGAATGCTTGGGAATTCTAAAGTTACTTCAAAATATTTTGATTTTAAAGTTGATACAGAGCAATTGTTACAGAATCCATAAATGCCTTTTAAGATTCCAAAAAATCCTTCTAAAAAGTTTTTGCGCACATTTTTAGAGGAGCAATATCAGAGCTTTAATACAGAATGTGCTGTGAGTGAAACATTGCTAGATCCCTTGCTTGTAGCTAGAAAGTTTAGAGATGAGAAAATTGCGCTTTTTTGTGCGTTGTTTGCTTATGGAAATGTTAGAGCAATTTTGAAATTTTTGGACTCTTGTGCTTTAGAATACTTACAACATGGGCAAAGAAAAGAGAAAATAAAAAGGAATTTTAGTTGCACAAATAAGCCTTATCGTTTTCAAAGTAATATTGAGATTTGTGATTTTTTTCAAGCACTTTGGCATTTGGATTCTTTAGAAGAGATTTTTTATATAGGGTATCAAAAAGGCAAAAGCGGAAATGGTATTTTAGGTGGAATCCAAAATCTACAAAATGCAATCTATGGGAGATTAAAGAATCCGAATTCTAAAGGTTTGCAGTTTTTGTTAGGCATGCTAGTTACAGAACAAAACACTTCTCCTCTAAAGCGATGGAATCTCTTTTTGCGTTGGATGGTGCGCAAAGATTGTCTTGATTTAGGGCTTTGGAGTAGTGTAGATAAAAAAGATTTGTTGCTACCTCTTGATACGCACACATTCAGAATTTCTCAAAGGCTTGGGTTATTAAAGCGCAAAAGCTACGATTATAAAGCAGTGCTTGAAGTGAGTGAGAAATTAAGAGAGTTTGACGCAAGCGACCCGATTAAATATGACTTTGCACTTTATAGAATCGGACAGCTTGGGCTTTTTAATTAGGTTTAAGAACGTTTGAGTTGGATTGCCTCTTGCATTAATTGATCAGCAGTTGTGATGGATTTTGCGCTCATTTGATAACCCCTTTGATAAACAATCAAGTCTGTTAGGGCGGTCCCAGTATCCACATTGCTAGTCTCTAGCATATGGTCCATTACTTGTCCAAATCTAAGTCCAGCAACACCATTTTCATTCCAAGCTAAAATCGGAGGTCCGCTGACAACATTTGTTTCCCCATTTATAGTGCGCACATTCATCTCAAAAAGATTTCCTCCAGCTTTGCTAAGCCCTTGATCATTGACAAATGCAGCAATTCCAAAGCGCCCAATAGGCTCTATTTTATCATTTGTGAAATTAACTAAAATGATACCATCTTTATTAATTACTATATCTTTCATGATTCCAGCTTCTGCACCATCTTGTGTGATAGATTTTGTTGTAGAATCTGTATAGGCAAAATTGCTAGAAGTTTTGCCATCTTCAGATTTTGCTAAATCCACAGAAATATTTCCATTATTAAAAGGCACTTCAAAAGGGGTGGTATTTGCGCTTCCATCGGCATTAAAGGTAATTTCACTCATTACAGGTGTTTCACTAATGAGTGTTTTGCCTGTGCTATCATAAATTGCTGTGCGCACTTCCCAACGTTCTAAGGTAGCAGGATTAGCATTGGGATCACTTTGTTCTAAAAGAACATATTGACTCTTTAGGATAAATTTTTCACCAGAGTCGCTAAAGATTTCTGTATTTGTTTCATAAGTTGGAACTTGAAGTTGTGTGCTACTAATGCCATTTAAATTTAATGCCCTCCAACCTTTGGAATCTTCATTAGGGTTAGTATTACCATCCTCATTAATTTTTTGGTATAAGATTCCATTATGGCTTACAATGGAACCTTGTGTATAAGTTCCCCCTCCTTGATACTCCTCAATACTTCCCATAGCTGCTTCGCCCACTTCTTTCCAATTTGCTGTGTCTTCTGCGGGAGTTTTAATGGCAGTTTCACCTGTGGCTGGATCTGTGATTTCTTCTACTTGTCCTTTGTCGGTTAATTTTTGGTAAATCTTGCCATCTACCATAACAAAGGAATCTTTTTTGTATTCTTTGGCTTGTTTATCAGTGTATTGAGGCGTAGCACTACTATCAACTAATGTCCAATTAGCAGTATCATTAAGCGGACTTCCATTTGCTACTCCATCGCCTTTTTTTTGGAATACCATTCCTTCATATTTCACATAATCTTTATCTTTATAATCTGCTTTGTCTTTAAACTCGCCAAGCTTACTTTTAAAAGCGGATTCTAAAGTATTTCCAGTTGTTTTTAAACCTAGTTTATCTGCGAGTTTTCCGCTTACACTTAATTTCACATCTTGCATTCCGCTATTGCTTAGATATAAAGAACAATCTGTCGGATTACTTTCATTATCAAGTTTTAAGCCTAGTGTTAAACCTGTCTTTTCTTTTACTAAATCTATTAATTCGCCTACATTCTTAAAATCTGTGCCATAAGAGAAAGTATAATCTGTGGTAGTCCCACCTTTTTCAAGACTAAACTTAATGTCTTTAAAGTTTTTTGCATCAATAAGCTTCCCGTTGGCATCCATTAATGTATTAACATCTTGTGCTAGAAATTTGTCCATACTAAATTTACCATTTTCATCTTTTAATGCAGTGATTCCTTTTGGATTTTGTGTGCGGTTTAAATTGATAGCTAGATTAACTTTTGTGGTAAGTGTTGGCTTATAATGTAAATCTTTTGGGATTTGTAAGGGTTCAAGTTTTGAACCTCCAAGTGCCGCATAATCTGCTTGTAGGTTGTTTGTGCCAGTTAGTGTTCCATCCGCTCCGATTTTTCCTAGATTGATTCCATACATGTAATAACCACTAGAATTAACTAAATAGCCCTCACCATCTAAACTAAAAGAACCATCACGAGTGAAATAGTTTTGTTGTGTGCCAGTGTAATTTGGGGCTTTGATGTCAAATTCTCCTCCTTTGTTAAGCCCAACAACAAACCAACCTTTTCCGCTGTAAGCAACATTAAAATCTCCATCTGCACTTACATAAGAGCCATCATTAGAGTTAATGGCATTAGAACTAATTGTCGCACCATAATTGTAATCGTTATTAATAGGAGAATTGGAATTAATATAGTTTAGATTCGTGGAAAAAAGACTCTTAAACTCTGGTAAATTTGCGCGGTAACCTGTTGTATTGACATTGGCAATATTGTTTGATGTGGAATCAATTCCAAATTGATGGGTTTTGATTCCGCTAATTCCATTATAGAATGAACCAACCATAAAAAACTCCTTTTAAGCTTTAGGTAAAATGGGCAGTATCCCTACTTCTTATAATAAGAAGTAACATAAACAATTGGCACGGTCAAATTATCTCCTAATTTCACATAAGGCACACCTTGTTCAAAAAGAATGCTTTGCACTTCGCCTCTACCTAATTGTGTTCCTTTATATTTATTTGTGTTTGCATCAAGGTTATATTCAGCCTTGACTGCATAATCTCCTTTTCCCATAAACTCGCCCTTGTTGTTTCTAGTATCCCATTCAAATGCAACATATCCTTGTTTTCCTTGATATTTATAAGTGCCATCTGGATTTTTTTCAGTGAGATCAATTTCACGAACGACCTTATTATCTTTATCAGTAATGGTAACTTTAGGAGAACCTTTTGTGGGGTCAATAGGTTCATCAAAATACAAGTCAAATTTAATGGGTTCATTTTTCTCTACTTTTAATGCAGTAAAGGCTGTTTCTGCAATATTGCCAATCATTCCAACTGTGTTATAGCCATCAAGTATGGAACTATCTTTGATACTATTTGAGAGAACTCCCATAGTTTCTAACATTTTTTGTTGTGTTTCTACAAGTTTCTTTTGTGCTTCAATAGTGGATTGGTTTGTTTCTTGCATAGACTTCATTGTTGTTGTCATATCTTCCATTGCTTTTTTCATTTTTTCTTGCGCTTCAACTTGTGTGAGTTGTGCGGTTTGTGTTAGAATCTCTTGTGTTTCCATTGGAGCCGTTGGATCTTGATTTTTAAGTTGCTCTAAAAATAATCGCATAAAAGCTTCATTAGAAAGGGAGCCGTTATCTTCTTTATTTTTATTTGGAATGGGTTTATCTCCTAGTGCATTACTAGTTTTATTTTCTGATTGTGTGTTATTTGCAGAGTTTGTGCTACTTTCTGTTTGTGTTGTGTTTCCTGATTGTGTGTTATTTTCTTTTTCTGCGCTTGCTGAAGTAGTATTTGCGCGTGAAGTTGGGTATTGGTAGTTACCATTTATATTGGAAGTTGTTGACATAGTCGCTCCTTATGCGTAATATGAAAAGCTAATATTCACTAGCGCAACTTTAGCGTAAGGATTATTGGCTTCTTTGTAAATGTGTAAGCTATTTTCATTCCAGTTTTCAGTATTTTGGTGATTTTGTTGTGCATTTTGTTGTGCATTTTGCGGATTTTGTTGTCCTCCTTGTTGGAATCCGCCTTGTTGATTGCCATGAGAGTTACTAAAATCACCATTTCCTAAGCTATTACCTTGATTGTCTTTGAAGTCAATTTCCACATTTTGGAATCCTAAATTGCCTAGGGCATTTTTAAATTCTTGTGTGTTTTGCATAATAAGTTGTAAAGCGTTTTGGTTGGAGCTAATTTGCACGGAGAGTTTATCCCCATTTTTAGCGATGGTTAGCTCTACATCGCCTAGATTTTGGGGATTTAGCTCAAGACTGATTTTAGTTACTGGTGGGCGATAATTTGCTATGGCATCTCTTAAGCGGTCGCTAAAGTGCGCGAAGGTGTTTTGAACGTTAAAACGTAATTCCCTTTGGTTTTGCACATTGTTTTGGTAATTTTCTTGATGGAGCTTCTCGCTTTCTTTGCGCACCTCTTTTTCTTTTGGTAGTTGCTCTTTTAACTCGTTTTGTGGTTTTTGGTTAGTTTTTAAGAGATTATCTAAAAAGCTCTCTTGTTTGCTAGGTTGCTCTAAGAGTTGTTGAGAAATTTCTTCTTTTTGGACTGCATTAAAGGTGTTTAGAGGACTTTGCCGAATCTCTCTTTGTCTATCACTTTTAATAGGTTCTTTTTGAAATTCTTTATTGTTTCTTGAAATAAAATCCATTTGTGTGCTGTTTGGTTCATTTTTAAATGTGGAATGACTTTTAGATTCTGCTTTTATTTTGGAGTTGGAATCACTTTTTGGCTCTTGGATTTTATTTTCTAGTTTGGAGTCTTTAGATTCTTTTAGCGGATTTTCTTTAGTAAGTGCAGAATCTAAAATGTCGGAATTCTTTTTAACTTCTTTTACTTCTTTGTGATGATTTTGTGCAGTTTTGTCCTCTTTAAGCTCTTCTTTGTTTTCTTTAATTTCTAGCTTGGAATCCATTTTGGGATTATTTTTTAAATCTTTGGCTTTGTCTTTTGACTCTGCATTTTCTTTTGCTTCTTTAAGCACTTTTGTATCTTTGGATTCCTTAACCTTATTTAAGGAGTCTAAAGATTCTTTAGAAGTTATGTTTTTATCTTTAGATTCTTTTAGCGGATTTTCTTTAGTAAGTGCAGATTCTAAAATGTCGGAATTCTTTTTAACTTCTTTTACTTCTTTGTGATGATTTTGTGCAGTTTTGTCCTCTTTAAGCTCTTCTTTGTTTTCTTTAATTTCTAGCTTGGAATCCATTTTGGGATTATTTTTTAAATCTTTGGCTTTGTCTTTTGACTCTGCATTTTCTTTTGCTTCTTTAAGCACTTTTGTATCTTTGGATTCCTTAACCTTATTTAAGGAGTCTTTGGAGACTAGATTTTTATCTTGTAAAATAGAGCTAAGCAAAGAAGATTCTTTTTGGTTTTTTTGGGACGTTGTTTTGTTTGATTCTAGTGGGGTTTGGATTTGCAATTTAGATTCCATTTTGGATTCTATATTTTTAGACTCCAAATTTTCTAATTCTGCGGAGATTTTTTTAAGATTAAGCTGTAAGTTTTCAGCAACTTCACTTAAGTCTTTTAGTGTTTTGCTTTGTTTTTGAGAGTTTGAAAACTCTAATAAATCCTTAGCACTTTTTAGTTGTGTTGTCTTTTGGTTTTTAAAATCTTTGGTAAGATTGTATTTTTCATCAAGGTTTTTTAGAAAATTGCTAGGTTGTTTATGGGAGATGGATTCGTATTTTTTAGTGGCATTGGAATTCTTTGGAGTAGAATTTTTTTTAGTTGGTTGTGCTAAGGCATTAAAAATTTGCGCAAAACTTTGAGAATCTTCCGCAGAACTCTCTAGGGAAATTTTTGGATTCTCAATAGCACTTTGAGAATGGATAGAGGATTTTTGATTAAAGGATTCAATCTCTAAGAAAGGAAACATAAATAACGCCTTTTAATGAAATATTACTACACTTTAAAGCAAAAAATATTCCAAAAATACAGCAAAAAAACATTTAAGGAAGTTTAGAGTAGAATCCGCGAATTATTTTCAAATTTTTCGGTCAAGGAAGTGAATGCAAGAAATTAGAAATATTGCGGTTATTGCACATGTAGATCATGGTAAAACGACGCTTGTTGATGGGTTGTTGCGGCAGTCTGGAACTTTTGCAAGCCACGAGCAAGTAGATGAGCGTGTGATGGATAGTAATGATATTGAAAAAGAGCGCGGAATCACGATTTTATCTAAAAATACAGCAATTAACTATAAGGGCGCAAAGATTAATATTATTGATACTCCAGGACATGCGGATTTTGGAGGAGAGGTTGAACGTGTTCTAAAAATGGTTGATGGCGTGTTATTGCTTGTAGATGCACAAGAAGGGGTTATGCCACAAACAAAATTTGTGGTAAAAAAAGCACTAGGACTTGGAATCCGTCCAATTGTGGTGGTTAATAAAATTGACAAACCAGCAGCACAACCTGATAGAGTGATTGATGAGGTGTTTGATTTGTTTTCTGCAATGGGAGCAAATGAAGAGCAACTTGATTTTCCTATTGTGTATGCAGCAGCACGTGATGGCTATGCAATTAAGGAGCTTGATGATGAGAAAAAGAATCTAGAGCCACTTTTTGACGCGATTTTAGAGCATGTGCCACTCCCTAGTGGAAATAGAGATAATCCACTCCAAGTGCAGATTTTTACGCTAGATTATGATAATTATGTGGGTAAAATTGGAATTGCTAGAATTTTTAATGGTAGGATTAGAAAGGGTGAGAGTGTAATGCTTGCAAAAAGCAATGGGGAAAAAGTTACAGGCAAGATTACAAAATTGATTGGATTTTATGGACTTGCAAGAACGGAAATTGATGAGGCACAAGCTGGAGATATTGTAGCACTTGCAGGATTCCATTCTATTAATGTTGGGGATTCTATTGTAGATCCTAATAATCCTATTCCCCTTGACCCTATGCATTTAGAAGAGCCAACAATGAGTGTAAATTTTGCAGTCAATGACTCACCTTTTGCAGGATTAGAGGGGAAGCATGTAACAGCAAATAAGCTAAAAGAGCGCCTTGAGAAAGAAATGCAAACCAATATTGCAATGAAAGTAGAAGAACTTGGCGAAGGGAAGTTTAAGGTTAGTGGTAGAGGAGAGTTACAAATTACAATTTTAGCAGAGAATCTAAGGAGAGAGGATTATGAGTTTAGCATCTCTCGTCCTGAAGTTATTATTAAAGAAAGAGATGGGCAAAAATGCGAACCTTTTGAATCTTTGGTTGTGGATACACCACAGGATTATTCTGGAAGTGTGATTGAAAAACTAGGGCGTAGAAAAGCAGAGCTAAAAGCAATGAATCCCATGGGTGAAGGCTATACGAGATTGGAATTTGAGATTCCAGCTAGAGGGCTTATTGGTTATAGGAGTGAGTTTTTGACGGATACTAAGGGTGAAGGAGTGATGAATAATAGCTTCTTGGAATTTCGACCCTTTAGTGGAAGTGTGGAAACAAGAGGCAATGGGGCACTCATTTCAATGGAAAATGGAGAAGCAACTCCTTTTTCACTAGGAAACATTCAAGAGCGTGGCGTGTTGTTTATTCCACCACAGACAAAAGTATATGTAGGAATGGTTATTGGAGAGCATAGCAGAGAAAATGATCTCGATGTAAATCCTGTGAAAGCAAAACACCTAACAAATATGCGTGCAAGCGGGAGTGATGATGCAATAAAGCTTACTCCACCACGTGATTTAAATTTGGAACGTGCGCTAGAGTGGATAGAAGAAGATGAGATTTTAGAAGTTACACCAAAAAACATTAGAATTCGTAAAAAAATACTAGATCCAACACAGAGAAAAAGAAAAGCAAAGTAGGGAGTGGAATAATGCTAACAGTTGTTAAAAGAAATGGGCGCATTGAGCCGCTAGATGTTACAAAGATTCAAAAATACACACGTGATTCTGTAGTGGGGCTTGAGGGTGTGTCTCAAAGCGAACTAGAAGTGGATGCAAAGTTGCAATTTCGCGACAAAATCACCACACAAGAGATTCAGCAAACACTAATTAAAACAGCAGTGGATAAGATTGATATTGATTGTCCAAATTGGACCTATGTTGCAGCACGTTTATTTTTGTATGATTTGTATCATCGTGTCAATGGATTTAATGGTTATAAGACTTTAGCAGAATATTTTGAAGTGGGAGAGAGAGAGAATCGTATCATTTGCGGATTAAAAGAAAAATTTAATTTGGAACGTTTGGATAAAAAAATTGTTAAAGAAAGAGATTTGCAATTTAATTACTTAGGTATTAAAACGTTATATGACCGCTATTTACTAAAAGATAAACAAGGCACTCCTATTGAATTACCTCAACATATGTTTATGGGAATTGCTATGTTTTTGGCACAAAATGAAAAGGATCCTAATTATTGGGCGGAGCAGTTTTATGACTTGCTTTCAAAATTTGAAGTTATGGTGGCAACTCCAACACTTTCAAATGCTAGGACACCACGGCATCAATTAAGTTCTTGTTATGTGGGGAGCACCCCAGATAGTATTGAGGGTATTTTTGATTCCTATAAAGAAATGGCTCTTTTAAGTAAATATGGAGGTGGAATCGGTTGGGATTTTTCAAAAATTCGTGGGCTTGGAAGTTTTATTGATGGGCATAAAAATGCGGCAGGAGGGGTAATTCCTTTTTTAAAAATTACAAACGATATTGCTATTGCCGTAGATCAGTTAGGCACTAGAAAGGGTGCAATTTCTGTGTATTTAGAGCCTTGGCATAGTGATATTTACGATTTTGTAGATATTAAGAAGAATAGTGGGGAAGAGCGTAGAAGAACACATGATTTATTTCCAGCACTTTGGATTCCAGATTTATTTATGAAAAGAGTGAGTGAAGATGGTTTGTGGAGTTTGTTTGACGCATTGGCTTGTTCTGATTTAACAAATCTTTATGGTGAAGCTTTTGAGATGCGCTATATCCAGTATGAACAAGACGCAAGTATTGCGCGTGAAACGGTTAGAGCTAAGGATCTTTGGAAAAAGATTCTAACAAGTTATTTTGAGATTGGTTCACCCTTTTTGTGTTTTAAGGATAATGCAAACCGCGCAAATCCAAACGCACATGCAGGGATTATTAGAAGTTCAAATCTTTGCACGGAGATTTTTCAAAACACAGAGCCAAATGCTTCCTTTATTCGTGTAGAATTTGAAGATGGGACAATCGAAGATTATCCAGAGTATCAATCCATTATTACTGATTGTGGCGTGGAAAAGCTTTCTAATAAAATTACTTCTACAGATAGCATTGGAGGTAAAAAGGTTTTTATTGCACAAAGAGAATCTAGAGATGGAAAAACTGCAGTATGTAATCTAGCCTCTATCAACCTTTCAAAAATTAACACAAAAGAAAATATTGAACGTGTTGTACCGATTGCGATTCGTATGCTTGATAATGTGATTGACTTAAATTTCTATCCAAATCGCAAAGTCAAGGTAACAAATCTTGATAACCGAGCCATTGGACTAGGAGTTATGGGGGAAGCGCAAATGCTTGCAGAATCTCGTATTGAGTGGGGCAGTGATGCGCATTTGCAAAAGATTGATGCGATTATGGAATCTGTGAGTTACAATGCGATTAAATCAAGCTGTGCGTTAGCACAAGAGAAGGGTGTGTATAATGACTTTGTAGGCTCTGAATGGTCAAAAGGGATTTTTCCGATTGATAAGGCAAACAATGAGGCGAAAGCCTTAGTGGATCGCGGAGGGTTATTTGCGTATGATTATGATTGGAATGCATTGCGTGAAGAGGTAAAAACAAAAGGAATGCGCAATGGTTATTTAATGGCGATTGCTCCAACAAGCTCTATTTCAATTCTTGTGGGAACAACACAGACGATTGAGCCAATTTATAAACGTAAGTGGTTTGAGGAAAATCTTAGCGGTTTAATTCCTGTTGTTGCGCCAAATTTAAGTTTGGATAATTGGAACTACTACACTTCTGCATATGAAATTGATCAATGTTTGCTTGTTAAAGCTGCAGCAGTGCGTCAAAAATGGATTGATCAAGGGCAAAGCACAAATATTTTTATGGCATTGAATCTAGCAAGTGGAAAATACTTAAATGAAATCTATATGCTTGCATGGAGGCTTGGATTGAAATCAACTTATTATCTACGTTCTCAAAGTATAGAAGCAGAAACTACAACAGATACAATGGATAGAAGCATTGAGTGTGAGGGGTGTCAATAGGTGAAAGTCTTATTTTGTTGATACTTTAGAGAATGTATCTCTCTTGTTTCTATTAAAATAAGTGGAATGCAATCTTTATTTATGATGTTATGTTAAGGCAAACTAGTAAGAAAAATTTAAATACAAATGGATTTAGGAATTAATCATAATTGTTATGTGCAGATTTTAGAATCTCTTTAGTTTATGTGAAATCTTTATTTGAGCAAGTTTTTGTAATAGATTGCTTATAAAAAGCAAACGGCATTAGGAAAATCCCTCCTTAGATAATCTGTAAGCAAGATTGCGAGTTGGTTTGCAGTAATAATTACGATTCCGTATTTTGTGTGTTAAGATAAATAAGCACACCTTCTAAAATTGCATCAATATCGCCATCTAAAATTGCATCAACGTTAGTATAAGCTAGGTTTGAGCGCAAATCTTTCACTTGCTGGTAAGGCGTTAAAACATAGCTTCTAATTTGATGTCCCCAGCCGTTATCGCCTTTATCAGTATTGCTACTTTGCTCCTCACGTTTTAAACGTTCTAATTCATAAAGCTTAGATTTTAGCATTTTAAGCGCACTAGCTTTGTTTTTATGTTGGCTCCTATCATTTTGACATTGCACAACAATCCCTGTTGGTTGGTGTGTGATTCTAATAGCAGACTCTGTTTTATTAACATGTTGTCCTCCTGCTCCAGATGCTCGGTAAGTGTCAATGCGCAAGTCTTTTTCCTCAATTACAATATCAATCTCATCATCAATTTCTGGACTGACCTGCACAGAGCTAAAGCTTGTATGACGTTTAGCGTTTGCATCAAAAGGAGAAATGCGCACAAGGCGATGCACACCATTTTCAGCCTTAGCATAACCATAAGCATTTTCACCTTTGACAATAAAACTTACGTCTTTAATCCCAGCTTCATCACCCTCTTGATAATCTAGTAATTCCACCTTAAAGCCTTTGCGCTCCGCCCAACGCAAATACATACGATAAAGCATACTAGCCCAATCTTGTGATTCCGTCCCACCAGCACCGGGAGTGATAGTGAAAATGGCATTATTGGAATCTAAAGAATCACTTAGCATGACTTCAATTTCTGCGTGTTTAATAATCTGTTCTAGTTCTTCAGATTCTGCAAATAGTGCTTCAAGGCTTTCGCTATCATCGCTTGAGAGTTCAAAAAGCTCACGTGCATCATCAAGGGCTAATTTTGCGTTATTGTATTTTTCTAATTGACGTTCACAACGTTTTTTTTCTTTTTGTAGCTCCCCAGCTTGTTTTGCGTTATCCCAAAATTCTTTTGTTTGTTCTAACGTTGAAATCTCATCAATACGTTTTTTTAAGAAGTTTGGTTGCATAATTTTTGTAATGTTTTTACATTTTGTATCAAGAGTTTTTAGGAGTTCGCTATAGGTATAAGTATCCAAAATTTTCCTTTATACGTAATATTGTGTTGCAAAATCGCAAATTTCTGCTTGTGTTTGCTCTAAAGAGTGGTAGGGAATGGAATAAACATAGGATTCCTTTTTATAGACTCTATCATAATATTCTACAAGCAAAATTTCAGCTACACGCTCTAAATCCCCACGCCAAAAGGCATCCTTAGCACTTTGCCAATACTCCTTTTTCATAAAAGGGGCGATTTTTTGCATTGCGTTTTCAAAAAATGCAGGTGAAATTTTACCATATTGCTCTGTGATTCTTTGGATACGTGCTTGAAGAGGTGTTTGAATAAGAATCTTTGGGGAACTTTGGTAAGAGTTATAAAGAATGCTTGGTAAAATTAAATTGCCAATTTTTTTGCTCTCCCCCTCTATTAGCACAAAAGGCACACTCTCTAGTTTTTTTAGTCTTGCAAAAAGCATATTTTGGAAATCCTTAACGCTAGGTTGGAATCCATAAATTGCTCCAAAGCTAGAACCCAAATGTTTTGCGATTTTTTCTAAATCCAAAGAATTCTCAAAAGAAGCAATAATTTCACTTTTTCCACTCCCTGTTTTTCCAACAAGCGTAACAAAGCGGTGTGGTAGTGGGGATTGCAAATAGCGCACCACCTCCTTGCGGTAAGTTTTGTAGCCACCTTCTAATAAAGCCACTTGATAGCCAATGGCACTTAGCACTGTGAAAAAGGCTTGACTGCGCATTCCACCGCGTGCGCAATGGATTCCAATAGGTTTTTTTGGGCTAATTTTATCTTGTAAATTTAAAAGGTGTTTGGAAATATTTGCACTCACAAAACTTGCACCCAAAACCCTAGCTTTAAAAGAATTTTGTTTGTATAGCGCACCAATACATTCAAATTCATCATTATTTAAAACAGCGCAATTTATGGCGTTTGGAATGTGGGATTCTGCGTATTCTCTAGGAGAACGCACATCTATAATGTGTGAAAAATCCATTTTTAAAAATGTCTCTATGGAAACCTTTTTTGTCATTGTTAATCTTAGTTTATAGAAGTTTAGTAGTTATACCCCTCTTAAGATACTTGCGGCACATAAACTCTTTAGGGGCTCTGCTGTGTTCCCACCCTGAAGCATTACCCAAAAAGCCCATTGCACAAGTCTCAAAAAGGGCAGATAGGATTTTATAACATCTTAAATAAAAATAAATTGAATTATAAGCTAACTTTTAAAATATCTTGGCATCTTTATTGTCTTGTGTCCTTTTCTAGCGGAAAATTATCAAAAAGGAGATATGGCAGAATCTCTACTTCAATATAATCTAAACCTATCTTGCAGTTTTATCACAAAGGAAGCGAGTCAATAAACATTTACTTTAGGTAAAAGTGCGCAAGTGCAAGGAGAGTATTCCATAAAAAAGAGTTAGAGAATTATAGTGGCAATGGAGATATTACACTAATATGAGGAGATGGCAAAGCGGGATTGGGTGCATATTTTATAAGGATGCACAGAGTTTTTTAGATTAAGGATTCATGTAAAAGGAAGCAAACTTAGGAAAGACCACTTATTTTGCTGCAGGAGAAAATAGGAGTAGAAGTAACCTTTAGCGCACAAAATCCAAAACGGCAGTTGCACTAAGGCAAAAGAACTCTGTTTTATCTATAAATGGAAAAGGTATGTAAGGATAACTCTTGCGGTGCTAAAAGAGTTAAATCCTCTTTTGGCAAGTGGTATTTTCTGCCATTTTTGCAATAACAAAACTAAAATTTGCAATACTTGATATTTAAGATAATACCACGTCAAATTAAAATTTTCTAAATTTAAATGCTATATAGAATCTATACGTTTAAGATTCATTTTGGCATATTGTTTATACAGGAAATACTCGGATGCTAGAATCTAAGGATTCCTGCAAAACAGATTCAATGGCAAAAAGTGTCCCAGTAGCACTACTTGCACAACCACTACACGCACCCAAATAGCGGATATAAACATCTGTATAGCCGTCACTTCCATTTTTTAAATCAATGATTTCCATATTGCCACCATCCATCATTAGCATTGGGCGAATTTTTTCATCAATTGTGTGTTCAATAGCTTTAATTTTTTGCACCATCGTCATTTCTGTAAATTTCAAATCCCCATGTTTTTGTGCATCGGCTTTTGCACTTAAGGATTCCTCTTCCATTTCTGTGCGCACTTCTTTTAAAATATCTTCTAAATAATATTCTCTCTCTTCGTGTCCTCCGGGCTTAATACAGCTTTTACAAAATGCACCCGCTTTTGTGTATTCTGTAATTTCTTCCACACTCTTTAAATTGTTAAGCTTAATCACTTCTTTAAGTGTTCCAAGACTCACTCTAGCGCACTCACACACGATAATTTCATCTTCAAAATCATCGGGGTTTTTTCCTAGATAAAGTGCCGCTGCTTTTTTAATGACATCATAAGCCATAACAGAGCAGTGCATTTTTTGACCCGGAACCGCTGGAGTATCTGGATCATCACGCAAGGCTTTCTCTACATCAATATTTGTAATTTTTACTGCCTCTTGCACCTTTTTGCCTAAGCAAAGCTCTACCATCATATCACTACTTGCAATTGCAGTTCCGCAACCAAAACTCTTAAATTTTGCATCAACAATTGTGTCATCAGAATCAATAAGCCAATATAATCTAACTGCATCACCACACGCTTCTGCGCCATAGTCTGCAACAATGAGTTTTAAACCTCTCTTATTGGCTTCCTCTTGTGTGATAACTCCTAAATGTGTTGGGTTGTCCATTCGCTCACTAACTTTTTTAGAATATGCATCCCATAATGCACCACCTAATAATTCATTTTTTGCCATATTTTTTCCTTTCAATAACTGCTTGAAATTGCTCTTAAGCGTTCAATGGATTTTTTAAAAATTTCAATTGCATAATTAATCTCTTCTTCTGTTGTAAAGCGACTAAGAGAGATTCTGACTGCTGTATGTGCTAGCTCTTTATCTGCACCAATTGCACTCATTACAGGATTCGCTTCTAAATCTTCACTAGCACAAGCACTTCCTGTAGAACACGCAATTCCATACTTGTTTAAATCCCACAGCATTGCCTCACCTTCAACACCACGGATACTAATTAGAATCGTATTTGGGACTCTAATATCACGACTCCCTACAACAAAAGTATCCTTAATAGATAAGAGGGCATCTTCTAATTTATCACGTAAACGTTTTACATTATTGCGTTCAAAATCTAAATATAACGTTGCTTGACGCATTGCCTCTCCCATTGCGATAATATAAGGCACATTTAAAGTTCCGCTACGACGCCCACCCATATGCTCTCCGCCATGGAATAGAGGAGTAAGTTTTATATTTTTTCTTATGTATAAACCACCGATCCCTTTTGGTCCATGGAATTTATGTGCACTAAAGCTAAGTAGGTCGATATTGCATTTTTGCACATCTACGGGAATCTTACCGATAGCTTGCACGGCATCTGTGTGAAAAAGGATTTCATGTTTTTTGCAGATTGCCCCAATTTCTTCAATGGGGGAAATAATTCCTGTTTCATTGTTTGCCCACATTACACTAACAAGAGCAGTTTTCTCTGTGATTGCTGCTTCAAGTTTAGCAATATCAAGCGTCCCATTCTCGCCAATGGGTAGATATGTAACATTGACACCTAAATCTTCTAGGAAGCGACAGGTTGCAAGAATTGCTGGATGTTCCACTTCTGTGGTAATGATGTGGTTTTTCTCTCCAAAGCGCAAAATATCAAAATATACTCCCTTTAGCACCCAGTTGTTACTCTCTGTTGCGCAAGAAGTAATGATAATATCATCCTCATTGTGCGCATTAATACCTTCATAAATGTATTCAAACGCTTCTTTGATAGCTGGATGTGTTTCTGTGCCAAAGCTATGCAAAGAGTTAGGATTGCCATATTTTTCGCAGAAATACACATCCATTTTTTCCTTTGCTTTTGGGTCTAGCATTGTTGTGGCGTTATTGTCTAAATACACCCTTTTGTTAGGCTTCTCCATATTGTTTGTCCTTTCTTAAATAAAAGATAAAAATAATGTTTCTATTTTATGTAATGCTAATTGTAAATTGCGTTTAGCTTTTACTCTAAAAACGCTTAGATTTTTTTTAAGTGTCGCGTAGTATAAACCATGACAAAATCAACGTCAAGACAAATCAAAATCACATCTACTAAATCTCTTATAAGTCCAGCTAACCCATCAAAAAGCATACATATAAGGATAGGCTCAAAAATAGCACTTACATAAAAATAAATAAGGATTTGCAATTATTGATGAAAACATTTTAATGCTCTTTGTAAATCTTCTTGTGTATCAATTCCGAAAGATTGTGATTCCACCTTTGCTATTGCGATGGTTTTTCCATTTTCTAATGCACGTAGTTGTTCAAGCTTTTCAATAGATTCCAAAGTGGATTTTGGTAGGCTACAAAATTCTTGCAAACTCTCCATACTAAAAGCATAAATCCCTAAATGCCCATAGTATGTTATGGAATCCAAGTTGTCTCTATTGTAAGGAATCTTAGAGCGTGAAAAGTAAATTGCTTCATTGTTTTGATTTAGCACAACTTTTACAAGGTTGGGATCTTCTGCTTCACTTTGTGTGATAACTTTTGCGCAACTCCCCATAAATGGAGTCTTACCTCTTTTAGATTCCATTAAAATTTTTAGTGTTTTTATGACCTCTACTTCTAAAAAGGGTTCATCAGCTTGTAAATTTATCACAATCTCAGAGCCTTTGAGTTTCAAAGAGCGTGCGCATTCTGCGATTCTATCTGTGCCACTTTCATGTGTGTTGCTTGTTAGGATAGAGGCAATCTTATAATGCGCACAAACATGAGCAATGCTATCGTCATCACAAGCCACTACGACATCATCAATTTGCTTTGCTAGTTGTGCTGTGCGAATCACCATTGGGATTCCATCAATTTGTGCTAAAACCTTGTTAGGAAAGCGCGTGGATTTGAGTCTTGCTGGAATTATAATCATTGCTAAAAGTCAAACAAGTCGCTAAAGAAACTTTCGCGCTTTTTGTATTTGTAATCTTTATGATGGCGGTAATCTTGTGAATAGTTTTGTTGGTTTTGGTAGCTTGGCTGCGGAGTTTGCTGATAATTTTGTCTTTGTTCTCTTGGTTCATTTGAACGTTCAATAATCTTGTCTAACTCTCCGCGGTCAAGCCACACGCCACGGCATTTTGGGCAATAGTCAATCTCAACGCCACTGCGCTCACTCATTACTAAATCTACACCTACACATACAGGACATTGCATAATTTCTCCTTTTTAAAAACGATATTATAGCAAATTAGAGACAATCTAGCAGTAAAATGTAGGAGGATTTGAGATGTATTGTTGTAAGGATAAGGCAGAGGTGTGGAATCTAAATTTCTAAAAGTTTATAACCAACTCCTATGATTTTAATGTGATAGGCTTCACTTAAGAAATACGGCTATATGCTTATAAAGGTGATTTGCAAAAATATAGGCATTTTTTTAAGATTCCAAAAATATATTCTTTATTCTGGTGCAAAACTTAAAGATTTTATCTCTTATTTGGTCAAAAATCATAAAATAATCTTTTTTAACAATTCTTTAGAATAAGATTGATAAAACTAATATCAAAATCTTACATGCTTACTATGGTTTAAGCAAGGCTGACTTTAAAATTAGTGTTCGTGGGATTTCAGAAGAGTTTTGTAAATCCTAAGCAATGCGATAAATAGTGCAGTGATTGTTGGTCCTAGCACAATTCCCCAAAAACCAAAACTTGTAAGTCCAGCAATAATGGCAAAGAAAATTAGCATTTCGTTAATATTTATTGGAGTTTTAATAAGGACACGATTAATGAAGGTAATGATAAATGGTTTTACGCCATTATCTGCAAGAGTTGCAATGATGATAATAGAATAGAGAGCGATAATAATAGCATTAGTATGGTTTCCAAGATAGAGTTCGTATCCGACAATAGGAAGCCATACAAGTGTGCCACCAACCACAGGCACAAGAGAAGCAAAACCATAAAAAACCGCTAGTAAATAGGCATTATAGCCATAAAATAGCATAAGGATTCCAAATAAAGTCCCTTGCAAAACCATAGAGAAAATAGAGGAATAGAAAACCACGTTAATTACCGCATTTACCTCATTATATAAGGATTGTGTTTGTTTAGGATTAAAAGGAATTAACTCTAAGAAATAATGTCCTAGAGTATTTCCATAGTAGTAAAAAAAGAATAAAAACACCAAGATAAAGAGTGTATCACTTACAAAATGCAAACTATTTTTTGAAGCTTTTGCAACTAGATTTAGCCCTT
Organism: Helicobacter turcicus; assembly: GCF_019711685.1. Taxonomy (GTDB): domain Bacteria; phylum Campylobacterota; class Campylobacteria; order Campylobacterales; family Helicobacteraceae; genus Helicobacter_D; species Helicobacter_D turcicus. Next base: position 257,448 of record NZ_JAIGYQ010000001.1, on the reverse strand, counting down.
GTTTGACGACATCACCCCAATTTATTGTGTGGAATTGCTCAAGCCACACATTCACTTCGTTCTGTATCATTGTTGGTAAATAGGAAAGTAAATCTTTACTAAAAAGTGTTAAACGTATTTGAGTATCAAGTAAGAAATTTTGAAAATTTCCTAAATCTAAATTTGTGGCTATGTTTGCAAGGTTTAATAAAATGTAAAAAATCGGCACAAAACAGAGTGTAATTAGCATTAGCACCATTAATATGGAGGCAAGGAGAGGGGATTTTACACATTTTAAAAGTGCGCAGTAGATACCTTGTGTAGCAATAAATAGTAAGAATGCAATCAAGATATTCATCAAAAAAGGCATATAAAGCTTAAAAAGTGCCAACAAAGTCAGCATAAAAGCAATTAAAAAGAAATAGATTCCACTACTGCGCATTTTCGTCCTTATTTGTTAATCATTTTGCTAGGTGGATAGATAAATACGCTTTTTCTATGCACTTCAATTGGTTCTTTGCTATCTAGTGCATAAGCTTTGATTTGTAGCTGAATATGCGTATTTTTTTGTGTATCTTGTGCTAAGTTTTTATCCGTGTAGAGCGTAACGGGCTGTTTTTGCTTCTCACCAGCTTTAATTAAAAATGGCTTACTAGGGCGTTTAATCTTAATTGCATCGTTATTTTCTATTGTGAAATAAAACTCATAATCTTCCTTGTTTGTGTTTTGAAATAGGAAAATGTAGGAATTTTCTACAATGTGATTGTCGCGAATGGATAGTTCTCCTCGATTAATATTTAAAAGCATGCTTTCCTTTTTGGAACTCATTGTCAAAAGTCCAACAAAAACAATCGCAAGCGCAACCATATACGCAATGGTTTTAAAGCGCATATAGCGCACTTTTTTACGCTCTTCAATGCTTTGTGGGCTTGTCCAAGAAATCAACGTCTCTTTGCCAAGTTTGCCCATCACGCGTGTGCAAGCGTCAGAGCATTCAAGGCAGTTAATGCACTCTAGTTGCATTCCTTTCCTAATGTCAATATGTGTTGGACAAATCTTTACGCAAGCTTCACAGCCCGTGCATTCAGCATTTGGGGTTTCAGGCTTTTTCCAGAGTTTAATTCCTTTTGCATCAAAGACATTTCCACCGCGTTTGTAGTCATACACAGTCATAATTGTGTCATTATCGTATAAAACGCTTTGAACGCGACTATAAGGACACATATAAATACAGAAATTTTCTTTAATAAATACGACATCAGCAATCAAAAATAGCGTGATTCCTAGTAAGAAAATAAAGAGATATTTATGTTCTAGTGGATTTTGGATATAGTTAAAGAAATCTGTCGGTGGCACGAAATACCACATAAAGTTTGAGGCTGCAACAAGTGCTAAAGCTGCCCAAATAAGAATAGCTATAACTTTTTTTACTTTGTTAATTCCTAAGCGCATATCAGGTTCTAATTGGCGGTTTTCAATGCGTTTGCGCAAACGTAGAATCTTAGTTTCTAGCAAATCTCTATAGAGCACACGGAAGATTGTCTGCGGACAAGCCCAACCACACCATACACGTCCAGCAAGTGTTGTAAGAAAGAAAATGGATAAAAACATCAAAATTAATAAGAAAGGCATTAGATATAATTCTTGTGTATCAAAAGCAACACCAAGTAAATGCAATTGATTGTGGTCAAAAGATAAGAGAAAAATTTGGTTGCCATTGATTTGGATAAATGGAATTGCAAAGATAAAGATTGTCGTAATGAGATACATGCTATATCGTCTTTTGAAATATTGTCGTATATTCCGTATTTGCTCCATAAAATCTCCTTAAAAAAATCTAAAAATTTCTCGCAATACTAGCGCAATAAGTGTAAAAAGTAGCAAAAAATTCAAATTTTTATGTTTTTGGTGGGATTTTTCATTTTTCTCACATTGTGTTGGAATGCTTTATGATACAATCACATGCTTTTTTGAAGCAATAATTTTTACACGAAGGTGGTGATTTAGATGCCGGGAATTAAAGTTAGGGAAAACGAATCTTTTGATGATGCGTATAGAAAGTTTAAAAAACAAGCTGATAGAAATCTTGTTGTAACTGAAAGTCGCGCAAGAAGATTCTTTGAACCAAAAACTGAGAAGCGTAAAAAGCAAAAAATTAGCGCACGTAAGAAAATGCTTAAACGCTTATATATGCTTAGACGCTACGAATCAAGGCTCTAAAACAAAAGGGATTCCACTTTTTTTGGAATCCTTGTTTGCCTCTTTAATATTTCTTTATTGATATTTTATTGGTCTTAGAATTTCTAAGATTATTTTTTTGTGTGATAAGCTTTTTAGTTGCAAGTTGCTTGGATAAAAAACTAAGACTTCTGTAAAAACAAAAATGCTTGAATGAAGAGCAATCCATTACAAAGCTTAAGCTAGAAATTCCATATACTAGGCTTTAACGCAATTTCAAAACTACGACTACTTAGTAAAATTCTTTTTGGTGAAATTCTTCTTACAAAATTACAAAGGCTGAAATCTCTCAAATCTAACGCTTATATCTCCATCTCCTAAATGTGGTAGATTCTCAATATGTCCGATCTTTGTATAGCTATAATTTGTGTTAAAACTTTTATAAAATATCACCAAGCAATCCTCGCCATGAAGCATTATATCTCCAGCATTAATAGTTTTGGGATTAGACGAATTAGAAGGAAGCGTGTAGGGTAGAGTTCCGTATTTTTCATTTCCATTTAGCTCTTTTAAGGTTAGAGTTTGTGGCAGCTTTTTTGCGAAAAGTTGCGCACTTGGGTTGTTGTAGATTTGCGCAATATATTTTTTATCATTTATGTTTATGATAATCTTTGTTTGTGTTTCCACTGCATTAGCTCCTAAAAGTATCAAAAAAAGAATCAAAAAGCGCCACATGAACTTCTCCTTTAAAGTTAGGCTAAAATTTATCTTTAATCAAGATTCCAATGTCTTAACAAATCCCGCCAATTCTAGCAGACAATTCGATACAACTAAATTGCTTTATATTTTTGCCAATTTTATTTTAAACTCTCCCTTGCGATTTGTTTTGCTAAATCTAGAGCTTCTTTGATTTTGCTAATATCTTTTCCACCAGCGGTAGCAAAGTCGTCTCTCCCACCACCATTACCGCCTAGTTCTTGAGCAACTTGTTTAACCCAAACTCCAGCTTTAAGTGGTGCGTTTTTAACACCAGCCGTGATAGTGACTTTATTTTCATTTTGTGTGATGAGCAAAATTGCAACCTTTTGATTTTCATTCTTTGCATTATCTACAAGCTCTTTAGCTTCCTTTGTATCAATGTTTTTTAGATTTAAGACAATGAGCTTTACTTCATTTAGTATTTCTGACTCCAAAGTTTTTGCACTCTCACCACCTTTGCCTACCTTTTCTTTTAGCGTCTGTATTTGTTCCTTTAGCTTCATAATTCCTTGCATAACATCTTGAGTTTTTAGTGTGTTTTTTAGTATTTTGATAGAATCTAGCGCATTTTTGCCATATTGATATGCTGCTTTGCCACACACTGCCTCAATGCGTCTTGTCCCACTGCTCACGCTACTTTCGCGCACAATATAAAAACTCCCAATTTCTGCGGTATTTTGCACATGGATTCCACCGCATAGTTCAATGGAATCCCCAAAAGTGATAACCCGCACACTTTCTCCATACTTCTCACCAAAGAGTGCCATTGCCCCTTTTTCCTTTGCTTCTGTAATCCCCATATTCTCGCATATTTGTGCGCTTTGACTTAGAATTTGCGCATTTACAAGTTCTTCGATGGCTTCTAGCTCATCGTTTGTTAGGGCTTTTGGGTGGCTAAAGTCAAAACGCAAACGATTAGATTCTACAAGGCTCCCAGCTTGCGTGATATGGCTACCTAAAATCTTACGCAAAGCATAATGTAGTAAATGTGTAGCAGAGTGGTGCTTAGCAATTTCTAAGCGACTAGAATCCACTTGTGCATCGACCAAATCCCCTGTTTTAATCACGTTTGCTGTAGTAATTTTAGAGAGATTTAATCCAAAAAATTTTTGTGTATCCAATACTTTTGCAACAATATTGGAATCTATTTTTAAGATTCCTTTATCTCCTACTGGTCCGCCTGATTCTGGGTAAAAAGGTGTGGAATCCAACATTACATAGCCATATGCATCGCTTTGCAAAGATTCTATGCGCTTAAAGTTAGAATCAAGTAGGGCTAAAATCCTAGATTTTGTTTGTGTATGCGTATAGCCATTAAATGTGTTTTCTCCAAATTCATTTAACAATGTATTAAAATCACCCTCTTTTACGCTATCACCACTTCCCTTCCAATGCGCCTTGCTTCTGTCTTTTTGCTCTTGCATACATTTTTCAAAGCCTTCCATATCCACGCTTAAACCTACTTCTCTTAACATATCTTGTGTTAGATCAAGCGGAAAACCATAAGTATCATAAAGTTTAAAAGCAATATGACCTTTAAAGTTTTTCTCCTTGTGTTTTTTTATGGAATCTAATTCTGCGTTAAACAAACTCATTCCTAATTCTATTGTCTCAAAAAACCGCTCTTCTTCGGCTTTGCATTGCTCCATAATTGCATTTTGACGTTCTCTTAAGTAACCATAATGCTCTCCCATTTGCACGCACACAGCCCCTACAATTTCGTATAAAAATGCTTTTCTTAAACCTAGTAAATATCCGTGTCTAACTGCACGACGTAAGATTCTACGTAGCACATAACCACGTCCCTCTTTATCAAAATGAACACCTTGTGCAAGCAAAAACGTCACACTTCTAGAATGGTCAGCAATGACTCTAAAGCTTGCGCCACTCTCATACACATAGGTTTGTCCACTTAGTGCTTCTACTTTCTTAATTAGAGGCATAAATAAACTAGAATCAAAGTTGCTAAACTTACCCTCTAGTAGTGCTACTACTCTCTCTAGACCCATTCCTGTATCAATGCTAGGCTTAGGTAGTGGCTTTAACTTCCCATCTTTATCGCGTTCATATTGCATAAAAACGAGATTCCATATTTCTAAAAATCTATCACCATCGCCACCAAAATAATCTTCTTCTCCTTTAAAATGTTTTTCTCCTTGATCAACAAAAATCTCACTACAAGGTCCGCAAGGTCCTGTATCACCCATTTGCCAAAAGTTATCTTTATCACCCATTCTTTTAATACGACTAGAATCTATGTGTCTGCACCATAGTTCATAGGCTTCATCATCACTTTCATGGATTGTTACATACAACAAGGATTTATCAAAACCTAGAATTTCTGTTACAAACTCCCATGCATACGCAATTGCTTCTTTTTTAAAATAATCACCAAAGCTGAAGTTGCCAAGCATTTCAAAAAGTGTGTGGTGACGTGCAGTGTAGCCGACATTTTCTAAGTCATTATGCTTACCTCCTGCGCGAATACATAGCTGTGCGCTCGTAGCCCGTTTTTGACTTGGAATTGGAATTTTGCCTGTAAAAATATCCTTAAACTGCACCATTCCTGCATTGGTAAAAAGCAAACTTGCATCATCTGGAACAAGGGGCATTGAAGCATACACTTGATGTCCTTTGGACTCAAAATACTCTAAAAATAGTGCTCTTATGTCTTTTGCTTTCATTGAAATACCTTAAAATTTTAAGTAAAAAAATTGCAAAATTCTACTTTTTTTCAATTAAAAACTCGCTTTAGTTATGGTTTTTGGTGAATTTATTTTAAGAGATTTTGCAGCGCACTCTGCCATAAATTTTTGCGTTTTAGCAATGCTTGTGCAATGTTTTGATGGGCTTGACGCAAGGCTAAATTTTGATAGGATTTTACAAAATCTATGACTTGTTGTGTAATCCTTTCTTTAGGAAGCGCATAAGCTTTTGGAATATTGAGTGTACAGGATTTGTAGCTTTCTAAATTTGCGCTTTGATTGTCTGCTACCTCTAAAGCAATAGCTGGGATTCCACAAGATAGAATCTCTCTTAAGTTCTGTCCGCACGCACAAATGCAAAAGTCCATACTAGCAATGCACTGCGCCATTGCTTTTGGGCTTAGATTGTAGTGTGGAATTATTCCTTTTGGTAAAATGTTGGAATCTTTTGTAATGCAATGGATTTGAAAATGAGGAAATGTATTTAAAAGTGCATAAGCTAGGGGAGTGTTGAGTTTTAAAATATCTTCTCCACCTAATGTGATTAAGCAGTGCTTAAGAATTGGTTTGAGTTTTGGTGGGGTTTGATGCTTAAAAGCACTTTGGATTAATGTATAGGCATCACCTAAAAGTAGTGTGTGGTTAGGGTATTTGACTTTGTATTTTTCGGATTCTACACCCTTTGCATTATTAATGATAATTCCTTGTGGGTAATCTAGACGTAAAGTATCATCAAAAAAGAGACAATTTCTTGTGTGCTTTGTCGCTAGGATATAAGAATCCAAAGGCAAAACATAAGAATCAATAGCAATTAAGTCGTATAAAGTTTGGAATGTAAAAGTTTCTAAAAGTGCGGAATCTAAAAGTTCTGTTTTAAAACCCTGCGCTTCTAGCTGTTCTTTTAGTGCAGTGCAACGACTAATATGCCCAAAGCCAACACCAAGTTTGCCATCGGCAAAGATTAATGCTGTTTTTGTGGGTCTTAGCATTACTTTTTAGAAGCGTAGATTTTTTGTAAATATTCAAGCTTACTTGTGGCATTTAGCAAAAGCATATCAGCTAGAATTAATGCAAGCTGTGCTTCACACACGACACTACCACGCACGGCAATGCAAGGGTCGTGGCGTCCTTTAATGTTGCACTCTAATACATTTCCATTAATATCTTGCGTGTATTGAGGTAAGAAAATGCTAGGTGTGGGTTTAAAATGCACTTTAATTAGAATTTCATTTCCTGTGCTAATACCTCCTAAGATTCCGCCACAATGATTGCTTTGGAATCCCTTTTTATCCATTTGGTCATTATTTTCTGATCCTAGTAAATGTGTAGATTCTGTACCTTCGCCAATTTCTACTGCTTTAACGCCATTTAGCCCTAGCATTAATGCTCCAATGGCACTATCAAGTTTATAATACAAAGGTTCACCAAGTCCAGCCGGGATTCCACTTGCTCTAACTAATGCAACACCGCCAATACTATTGTGCGCATTTCTCGCATTATTTATTGCTTCTTTTTGTTGGGATTCTACATTTTTATCTAGAGCAAAAATCTCACTTTTTTGAGCATTCTTAAAGTCAATATCTTTGCCTAAAATCTTGCCAATACTTAGGATTCCACTTTGTATTTTAATGTTAAAGTGTGATAAAAGTAGCTTTGCAATTGCTCCAGCTGCCACGCGCACAGCACTTTCTCTAGCACTACTTCTGCCGCCACCTCTATAATCTCGGACTCCGTATTTTTGAAAATAGGTAAAATCTGCGTGTCCGGGACGAAATAAATTTTTAATGGAATCGTAATCTTTGCTTTTATTTGCAGAATTTTGGATAAAAAATCCAAGCGGTGTGCCAGTGGTTTTTCCCTCAAATACACCGCTTAAAATTTCAACCCTATCAGCTTCTTTACGTTGTGTAGAATAGAGATTTTGTCCGCCTGCTCGGCGTTGCATTTCCTTATAGATAAAATCCATGTCCATAGGAATTCCAGCGGGCAATCCATCAATTACCCCTCCAATCCCTACTCCATGGCTTTCTCCAAATGTTGTAACCCTAAGCGCTTGTCCAAAAGTATTCATTTTATGCCTTTAACGTTTCAAGAGCGATTTTTGCACAAGTTTGTTGAGCTTCTTTTTTGCTTTTTCCATTTGCCCTTGCAAATTCTCTACCTTGAATTTTTACACCTATTAGGAAGTTTTTATTATGATCTGGTCCGCTAGAATCTAACACAATGTATTCTGGAGTTTCGCTAAATCTAGCTTGCGTTAATTCCTGTAAAGCTGTTTTGTAATCATAAAATAGACTATTTAAATCAATATTAGGATGCACTGCGTTTAAGAGATGATGCACTAGAGTGCGCACCACTTCTAAGCCACTCTCTAGATAAATTGCACCAATGACTGCTTCAAAGGCATTAGATAAAATGGAATCTTTTTGACGACCATTGTTTTGTTCTTCAGAATTTGAAATAAAAATATAATCTCCAATATTTAGATGGCGCGCAACTTTAGCAAAAGCTTTTTCATTAACCATTGAAGCACGCATTTTAGAAAGTTCCCCTTCTTTTGAGTTTGGAAATTTTTTATACAAAAACTCACCAATGATTAAATCTAGCACTGCATCGCCTAAAAACTCCAAACGCTCGTTGTGAACACCTTTTTTAGTGCTTTTATGTGTAAGAGCTTCTTTGAGTAAATGTTGAGTTTGAAAGTGGTAACCTAGTATTTTTTCAAAATGTTTTAAATCCACAAATAATCCTTAAATATTTTTAAATTTTAATGCTTCTTCTTTAGCAATCCTGTCGCAACGTTCATTTTCGCTATGTCCGCTATGTCCTTTTACCCATGACACTTTGATTTTATGGGGTTTTGCTGCCTTGATGTAACGTTGCCAAAGTTCAGAGTTTTTGACATTTTTGAAATTTTTAGCAATCCAGTTTTGAAGCCATTTACTAAGTCCATCTAGAACATATTTAGAATCACAGACTACAAGCACCTCACAAGGCTCTTTTAAAGCTTCTAAACTTGCAATTAATGCCATTAGCTCCATTTGATTATTTGTGACGTTTTTCGCTCCTCCGCGCAGAACTTTTTCGTGTTCTCCATAACGCAAGATTCCGCACCAACCGCCAAAACCTGGATTTCCTAAAGAAGAACCATCACAAAAAAGAGTAACACACTTCATCTTGCTTTTCCTTTAAAAACACTAGTGTTTTAGAAGTTAAGAGTTTAGCGCAATATGGACAACGTTCAAAGGCTAAAGGAGAAGTTCCGCTACAATTTATACATTGGTAACTAAAACGTAAATCCCCTTGATAATTTTTGTTTGCACGCAATAAACAGAGTGTTTCTAGTTCAAAAGTTGCCTTTTTTGATGTGCTTAGCGGGAGGATTCCTTTAGCTTCTAGAATATCTTTTAGAACGTTTTGATTTTCTTGCAAAGAAGAGTTTTCTAGTGTCTCTAATAGACTTGTTGGAATCTCTTTTTGATTCCATAATAAATCTAGAATTTGCAAAGGTAAGTTGTGTGGATTCTCTAATAAACATTGCCAAAATAGTGTTGGATGGTAATCTTTAAAAAAACTCAAAATTAATCGTGCTAAGCGAGGCTCATCTTTTAGCATAGTAAGAAGCTTAGAAGGAAGCTGATTTTGACTAATTTTAGTTGGGTTTTGGTGGGTAAAAATTAGAATTTTAGTTTTTAGATAAGCTTTGTGTAACTGCGTTCCACCTTGGATTTCTTCTAGGCAATCTAGTGCTTCTAGTGCATCTCTAAAAGCATTTAACTCTTCATAAATTTTAATTAGCGCATTTAAAATTATAGGATTGCGCGGATAGTGGTGTAAGATTTCAAGGTAAATCTCTTTTGCACGCAAGGGAAAGCCAGCTTTGGTATAGACAAGTCCTAGAGATTCTAGGATTGGAATCTTATCAAGTGGATTTTTTATGGAATCTAAAAGCGTGGCATAAAGTCTGATTGCTTTTTCATAATTCGCGCTTTTTTGATACATTTTTGCCATAAAAAGTAAAGATGGAATCGGATTTGGGCTTAGGGCTAGAAATTCCTTAACTTCCTTATCAAATCCGACATAATCAAAACTTTTCATAAATTTACTTAACGCTTCTTGTTGTTTTTTGCTAATGATATAATTCCAATAATAGCCAAAGAGACTAACAAGCCCAATACAAAAAATTAAGACCACAACACCAAAGAGCGGATTGCGGTATTCAATATTATGTATTGCGTATTCAAAAAAATCCACACTATCCCTTTTAAATAAAAATGTGAGCATTATAACAAAACTTATAGGTAAAATTTTGTAGAATACACATTTCTTTAAAGTTAATCTTGAACGCTTGGAGTAGAATTGATACAACAACAAAGCATTGATGCACTAAAAAATCAAATAGATATTTTAGAAGTGATAAGTCATTATATTGAAGTAAAAAAAATGGGCAATAGTTATAAGGCTTGTTGTCCTTTTCATCAAGAAAAAACCCCAAGTTTTGTGATTAATGTCAATAAGGGTTTTTATCATTGTTTTGGCTGTGGAGTGGGTGGCGATTCTATAAAATTTGTCATGGAATATGAAAAGTTAAATTATGTAGAAGCAATTGAAAAGCTTGCACAATTATATAATGTGCATTTAGAATATTCTCAAAATATTCAAAGTGATGATAGTCATAAGATAATGGATTTTATGAATGGCTATTATCAAACAATGTTAAATTCTGAAGTGGAGTCTTATATTAAGCAACGTGGAATCACAACAGAGATTAAAACACGTTTTGAGCTAGGTTTTGCTCCTCAAAATCACGAGATTATGGCGCATTTACAACGTAATATGGTAAATTTGCACGAGGCACTAAATCTTGGAATTTTGGGACTTGATAGGGAAAATGGCGTGAGACGCTACTATGCGCGTTTAACGCAACGCCTAATTTTTCCTATCCGTTCTGCACAAAATAAAATCATCGGTTTTGGAGGGCGCACACTTACAAATCATCCAGCAAAATATATTAACTCGCCTCAAACAAAATTATTTAATAAATCTCAAGTGCTTTATGGCTATCCACAAGCTAAGGAGAGTATTTATCGTTTAGGAAGTGTGATTATTACAGAAGGGTATTTAGATACACTTATGCTACATCAAGCAGGTTTTACAAATGCGGTTGCTACTCTTGGCACAGCACTAACTAGAGAGCATTTGCCTTTATTAGCTAAAGGGAATCCAAAAATCATTTTAGCATTTGATGGAGACAATGCTGGTATGCAAGCAGCTTTTAAAGCCGCAAGTTTGTTAAGTATAGCAAATAAGCAAGGAGGTGTGGTGCTATTTGATGGGGAATTAGATCCTGCTGATATGGTAAAAAATGGAGAAATTGAGGAACTAAAGAGTCTTTTTGATTCTCCAATTCCATTGATTGACTATGTTTTAGAGAGTGTTTTAAAACGTTATGATTTACAAAATGCAGTACAAAAAGATAATTGTCTAAAAGAAGCATTAGAGTATCTTCACCAACTCTCTCCAGTGATTCAAGAGGAATATAAGTTTTGGCTCTCTCAACATTTAGGGTTACCTGCGCATTTAATTCAAACCAAAAAGTCATACACTCAAAATAAAAATATTACAAAAGAAGTGTCAAGGGTGAGTGAAGCAAGTTTTTATGATTTGTCAGAGAAAATTATTATTAAAAGTGTGCTAGAGAATATGGAGCTTTTGGAGTTTGTGTTAGATTATCTTGAACCACAGATGTTTCATACACAAAGAGAAGCTTATGATAAACTTTTAAGGAATGAGCTTGAAGACCCACTATTAATTGGAATCTTATTAGACGAAAAGATAAAACCACAAGATAAGGAGCATTTAAGACAGCAAATTATTATGGTTTTATACCAGCATTACGACCAAAAACGTAGGGCTTTAAATTACGATAAGGGTTTATCTTTGCGCGAGAAGGCGTTTTTGCTGCGGAAATATCAAAAATATTTAGATGATTTGAAAAAAGGAGATTTGTTGCTATATGAAGGCATTAGCGTTATTTAGTGGTGGGCTTGATAGTCTGCTTGCGATTAAAATCATTAAGGATTTGGGTGTTGATGTGTTGGCACTGCATTTTAATATCGGCTTTGGTGCAAAACGTGATAAAAGTGAGATTTTGCGACAACGTTTGGATCAAGTGGGCGTGGAGCTAAAGATTGTAGATATTAGAAAGCAGTTTTTTGAAGATGTGCTTTTTAAGCCGAAATTTGGCTATGGAAAATACTTTAATCCTTGTATTGACTGCCATGCAAATATGTTTTCTCACGCACTTGGTATGTTGGAATCTCAGGGAGCTAGCTTTGTGATTAGCGGGGAAGTTTTGGGGCAACGTCCAAAAAGTCAAAGAGCAGAAGCACTTGGACAGGTGGAGCGTCTTTGTGAAGCAAATGGTTTGATTGTACGTCCAATGTCAGCAAAGCTTTTGCCTATTAGCATTCCAGAGCAGAGAGGTTGGATTGATAGAGAGAAATTATTAGATATTCATGGAAGAGGACGTGAGAGACAATTACAACTTGTAAAAGAATATGGTTTGGAATATTACGAACGACCAGGAGGGGGTTGCCTTTTAACAGAAACTTCAGTGGCAAACAAAATAAAAGATATTCAAGCACATCGTGAAGTAGTGTTTGAGGATATGGAGCTTGTGAAGTTTGGGCGTTATATGATTTTACCAGATGGTGGGCGTTGCGTGATTGCAAGAAATGCAGAAGAAAATGAGCGCCTAGACTTTAAACATCCTAAGATGAGTAAGATTGAGCTTTTAGATTGTATTGGACCTTTAGGGCTTGTAGAAAACAATGCAAGTGAGCGTGATAAGCAACTTGCAATAGAACTTACGTTATTGTATGGAAAATCAGAGGCGGATAAAAACTATCAAGTGCGCTTTGAGGGACGAGAATTTCAGGCAATGGCGTTTGAAAGTAAAGAAAAAGCAAAAGAATTTTTAATTAAGGAGTAAGTTATGGATTTTTTGGAGATTGTAAATGCACGCTATTCTTGTAGGAATTTCAAGGATTCTGCAATTAGTGCAAAAGATTTAGATTTTATTTTAGAAACTGGGCGTTTAGCACCTAGTTCTTTGGGGTTAGAACCATGGATTTTTTATGTCGTGCAAGATCCCAAAAAAAAGAAAGAAATTGCACAAATTGCTAATGGACAAAGTCAAGTGGAACATTGTGGGGCGATTATTATTATTGTTTCGCGCCTTGATTTTGGGGAATATTTTGAGGGTAAGCTTAGGGAAAGGAATCTCCCAGAAAAAGAGATAGAGAAACGTTTGAGCTTGTATAAACCTTTTATTGACGGAATGCATTTGGAAAAAAAGCTAAGTTATGCGAGAGAACAAGCGCATTTAGCATTAATGAATATGGCAAATGCTGCGACTTCTTGCAACCTTGCTTCTTGTATCATTGGAGGTTTTGATAATGTAGCACTTGATAGATATTTAGGGCTTGGAGAGAGCGAGAAAAGTGCAGTAATGCTTGTAGTTGGAGAACCAAAGGAATTAGCAATTCTAGAAAAAATACGAAATCCTAAAGCAGAAGTCATAAGGTTTTGGTAAGCAAGGCTTTAATAAATTTTTAATAATATATTTGAAGTTTAGCCATAATTTAGATATAATAAAGCTTTGTTTTCACCGAAAATATATAGTTATCAGTTATCGTCTAAATGGAATCAAAGAAAGGAAATCTTTATGTTTGGAAATTCAAAAAGGGAACAGGAGTTAGTCGCGGAAAATAATGTTTTATATGCGAAGATTGAGCAACTTCAAAATGCATTGCGCCAACAAAATGAAGAAAATGCAAGAAAAGATGCATTGATTGCTGAATTTGATGAAAATAAAGAAAAATCTGCAGTTTCTAGTGGAATCTTTCAAACAGTAATGGGTTCTTGTGCAAGAAATTTGAAAGTTTTGCAAGATAATTTCGCATCTTCAGTAGAAATGCTAGAGAATGCAAAAAGTATATCCACAGATAATGCAAAACAAACAAAGCTTTTAGAGAAGGCAATTGCAGATAGTGTGCTTCAGGTTACAGAGCGTTTAAATAGTTTTCAAGGGATGATTCAACAAGTGTATCAAGATTTGGATTCTATCTCTAACGTGATTAATCTTATTACTGATGTTAGCGACCAAACAAACTTACTTGCACTTAATGCTGCTATTGAAGCAGCAAGAGCAGGGGAGCATGGTAGGGGATTTGCCGTTGTGGCAGATGAAGTTAGAAAACTTGCAGAGCGTGCGCAAAAAGCTACAAGAGAAATTGAAATGAATATTCAAGTGTTGCGTCAAAACTTTTCAGAAGTGCAAACTTCCACAGAAGAAATTGTGGATAATATGAATGAAGTCAATGACGAAGTTGCAAAATTTGTAGAAATTGGCGAGGCTTCAATGGATGTAAGACAAGATTCCGCAAATGTGCTTGATACGACATTTATTGGACTTGTAAAGTTAGATCACTTACTCTTTAAAATTAGAGGGTATAAAGCAATATTAGAAGAGGATTTGGATATAGAGCTTGTTAATCACCATGATTGTCGTTTGGGTAAATGGTATGAACAAGGAATTGGGAAAGAGGCATTTGGACAACTGGCAGATTATCCAAGCTTAGAGTCTCCTCATGCTGGTGTTCATAACTGCTTTAAAAGTGCGATTGAAATCTTTAGAGATAAAGGCATTGAGGGTAACTCAGAAGAAATTTTAGGGCTTTTAAAGGAAGGGGAAATTGCTTCAGATAAAGTCGTAGAAGTGCTTGATAAAATGCTTAGTGAAAAAATTGCAGAGCGTAATAGTCGTTCTTAATCTTTTAAACTTTCTATACGTTTTTGCATAGAAAGTTTCTCCATAAAACTTTAAATTTGCCCCAGAGGCTTCTTTTAATTCTCTTTGAAATTGTAGTAAAAATCTGTAAAAGCTTTTAGATTCTGTGTAGATTTAGTATTTTTTACGTTATAATCACATTGATTAAGGAGTGGTAAAATGCAAGTTGGTAATGTGATGTCTGTTTTGCAAAACAGCTACCTTTATACTTCTAGAAATGTAGCAAACTCTATAAACTTTACAGATACGACAGATTTTACTAAACGTCCATTTTTTGCCGAAGAGATAGAAAAGATAGAATCTAAAAAAGATTCTGTGCAAAGTGCAGAAAGTGTAGTTTTTGATACGTCTGTAGAATCCAAAGATTCTAAAAAAATGCAATCTGCCACAGATGAGAAAGCACTCAATGGTGAGACTTTAGATGAAGAAGAAACACAATATGTGAGGGAACTAGAGAGGATTGATAGGAATGTTCGCGCACATGAAGCAGCTCATATTGCTGCTGGAGCTGGCGTCGTAACTGGTGGTGCTTCCTTTACTTATACACGCGGACCTGATGGAAAAATGTATGCAACTGCTGGTGAAGTGCCAATTACAATGAAAGAAGGCAAAACTCCGGAAGAAACAATTCAAAATGCGCGTCAAATTGTTGCAGCGGCAATGGCGCCATCAGATCCTAGTCCGCAGGATTATAAGGTTGCAGCAAGTGCAGCACAAATGGAGAGCAAGGCTAGAAGTGAGCAAGTAAGAGAGAAAGCTGAAGAAGTAGAAGAAGCACTTGAAAAGCAAGAAGAAGCCAGAGAAAAAGATTCCATAGAACAAAATATGGCATCTAAAGTGCAAGATAAATCAGAATCAAAAGTTAGCTTACAAAGAGACTTTAATTCCAATATGAGAGAAGAATCGCTTTTGCGTGATTATGCAATTCAAAGCTATAAGGTAAATTTTACAAATCCTACTCCACTGCTTGAAATTGTTAGCTAAGAACACTTTTATCAATCTAGGATAAACAATGCAAATTATTTTTATGGGAACGCCAAATTATGCAGCGGTAATTTTGGATTCTCTATTGCGACATCATACAATTTGCGCACTAGTGTGTCAAAGGGATAAAAGGGCAGGGCGCAGTATGCAGCTAAAAGCCCCAGCGACAAAGGAATTGCTACAACTAAAAGCTCCCAGTATTCCTATTTTTCAGCCGGAATGTTTAGATGATGTTTTTGTGGAAGAATTAAAGGCTTTAAAGCCTGATATTATTATTGTTGCAGCCTTTGGGAAAGTTTTACCCAAAGCAGTTTTGGGTATTGCGCCTTGTGTGAATTTGCACGCGTCAATTTTGCCAAAGTTTCGCGGAGCAAGCGCAATTCAGCAAAGTATTTTAGAAGCGGAATCGTATTTTGGTGTGAGTGTGATGCAAATGGAGGAAAACTTAGATTGTGGCGATATTTTGGGTTTTAAAGTGATTGAAAATACAGGACAAAATGCTGTGATTCTTTTTGATGTTTTAGCAAAACTTGCTGCGGAGCTAATTTTAGAATATTTAGAACGTATTAGCATAATTAGACCTCTAGCGCAAAATAATGCCGATGCTAGTTATTGTAAAAAAATCAGAAAAGAATTTGGACTTGTGGAGTTTGATAATTCTAAAACACTAGAAAATAAGGCTTTAGCTTATAGTGGTTGGCCAGAAGTTTATTTAAAGAGTGGCTTAAAGCTAAAAACACTCAAGTTAGATTCTATAAATGGCACACATAAAAAAGGTGAGATTTTAGAGATTGCAAAGAATGGAATTAAAATTGGTTGTGAAATGGGAAGTGTATGGATTACAACCTTGCAAGCACCTTCAAAAAAAGCAGTGGGTGCATATGAATATGCACAAGGCAAACGTCTAAAAGTAGGAGATATACTAGAGTAATGCAGATTTTAAAATTTGATTGCATAGAATCCACGCAGCTGTATTTGGTAGAAAGTTTGCGTAATGGCAGCTTAAGTGCACCTATTATGGTAGTAGCAGATGTGCAAAGTGGAGGAGTTGGTAGCCGTGGTAATGCATGGGAGAGTGTGGAGGATGGATTGTATTTTTCTGTTGCGATTCCATTTTTCAAGCTTCCGCAGGATTTACCACTAGAATCTGTGTCAATTTATATGGGATACATTTTTAAGGAAATATTAAATCAAAATGGTGCGCAAGTTTGGCTAAAGTGGCCCAATGATTTGTATGTGGGTAGTAAGAAAGCAGGAGGAATAATTTGCACGAAGTTACAAGAAAACATTATTGTTGGAATTGGAATCAATCTAAAGGTGAGTGATATGTGTTTTGGGGTGGTAGAAGTTGGAATCCAAAAGGAAGCAATTTTAGAAATTTTAGCAGAAATCCTAGAATGTGAAGAAAAAAAGTTTAGTTGGAAGCAAATTTTTAGTAAATATGCGTTAGAATTTCACAAGAATTTTAACTACGGATTTCATTATAAAGGCAGTGTTTTAGCAATGAGCGATGCGGTGCTGTGTGATGATGGTGCGATTTTAATTGAAAATGAAAAAATTTATAGCTTAAGATAATGGAGTTTGAGGGATGTGTGAAGTCATTTGTATTGCAAATCAAAAAGGGGGCGTAGGAAAAACAACAACGGCGGTAAATCTTGCCGCTTCACTTGCTGTGGAAGAAAAGCGCGTTTTGCTAATTGATGCCGATCCGCAAGCAAATGCGACAACAAGTTTAGGATTCCATCGTAATAGTATAGAATTCAATATCTATCATGTGTTAATTGGGACAAAAAAGCTTTCGCAAATCATTCAAAAAACTGCAATCCCAACTTTACATTTAGCACCCTCTAATATTGGTTTAGTTGGAATTGAGAAAGAGTTTTATAACCACAAGCGTAATGGGCGTGAGTTGATTTTGAAAAAGAAAATTGAAGATATCCTCGATTTATATGATTATGTAATTATTGACTCTCCACCTGCTCTTGGACCACTTACGATTAATGCACTCTCTGCCTCAAATTCTGTGATTATCCCAATCCAGTGTGAATTTTTTGCTCTTGAAGGTCTAGCCCAACTTTTAAACACGATTAAGATTTTGCGCAAAGAGATTAATCCGGATTTAGAGATTAAGGGTTTGCTGCCAACAATGTATAGTGTGCAAAATAATCTCTCAAGACAGGTATATGCGGACTTGGTGCAACATTTTGATGGACAGCTCATCAAGGAAGTAACTTCTAAAACTACTATTGCAATTCCGCGTAACATCAAACTAGCAGAATCTCCGAGTTTTGGGAAGCCAGTGATTTTGTATGATGTGCGCTCTCAAGGCAATATGGCGTATCAGAATCTTGCGCGCGCGATTTTAAAGAGAGCTTAATGGCAAAGAAGGGATTAGGACGTGGACTTGGTGCGATTTTAAGTGAAGTAGAAGAGGCATATCAGAATGACTTACAGGACAACTCGGGCTTAGTTGTAGAACTTGATATTGAAAAGATTAAGCCAAATCCTTTACAACCGCGCAAGGTTTTTGATGTAACCTCACTTCAAGAGCTTGCTACTTCTATTGAAGAGCATGGATTATTGCAACCGATTTTGGTATATGAGGATAGCAAAGATGCAGATTCTTATTATCTAATCGCAGGTGAACGCCGTTTGCGCGCAAGTAAGCTTGCAAAACAAGAGAGTATTAAGGCAATTATTGTAGATATTCAAGTGGGTAAATTGCGGGAATTAGCGCTCATTGAAAATATCCAGAGAGAGGATTTAAATCCTATTGATTTAGCGCATTCTTATAAGGAATTGATTGAGGATTATGGAATCACACATGAAGAAGTGGCAAAGCGACTTTCAAAGTCGCGCGCACAGATCACTAATACATTGCGTTTATTGGATTTAAGTGAGGAAGTGCAAGAATTAGTATTAAAAAATAAGATATCTCAAGGACATGCAAAAACTTTAGTTGCACTACCAAAAGAGAAGCAAAATCTTATCGCAAATTCTATTGTTGGGCAAAAGTTAAGCGTGCATGCGACGGAAAAAATAGTAAAAAACTTTAAAGATGCAAAAAATGTAAATGCGATTACAAACTTTTTACAAGATTCTCCTCAAAACCTCACACGAAAAACTCTAAATAAAGATTCCATTGTGGCTTTAAATGCTATTTGCGCAAAGTTAAAAAATAGTGGAATTGTAGCATTTATTCAAAAAAATCGCTTGATTGTAGAATTTGGTAACGACGAGGAGGTTAAAAAGTTTAATAAAATTTTACCAATATAAAGTTTTTAAGAAAAACTTAGAAAAAGTCGTGGTAGAATAAAAACTATTTTAGAAATAAACAAAGAAAGGAGTGCAAATGACTATTATCCCAACTCCTTGGGTAATGGCTTTAGTTTTTGTTATTTTTCTTATTCTGGTATATTTACTAGATCGTATCCTGTATAAGCCATTGCTAGGCTTTATGGATATGCGTGATGCTTCCATTAAGAAAGATAGCAAAGGAATTGAAGGTAATGCTGCGGATATTGAGGTGTTAAAAAAAGAAGCAGATAATATTTTACAAAAAGCTAGGGAAGAAGCGGCTTTGATTAAAAGTAAAGCCCAAGATAATGCAAAACAAATTGCGGAAGTGAGAATTTCTGATAAAAAGAATGAATTAACACAAAAATACAGCGCATTTATGGCAAGCTTGGAGGATGAAAAAGAAAAACTTAAAGCGTCTTTGCGCTCTGAAGTTCCACTTTTTAAAGAAAGCTTGCAAGCTAAGCTTGGAAAACTTTAAAAAGGAGGTGTAGATGGGTAGTAAAAAGTTGTGTCTTTTATCGTTATTATTTGCCCCGGCCGTGCTTTTTGCAGCTGGTGGAGAGAATGCTGACTATGACATTGTTGAGAGAACAATTAATTTTGTAATTTTCTTTGGACTTGTGTATTACTTTGGAGCAGATGCAATTAAAAATACTTTTAAGGCACGTAGGGATGATATTGCAAACTCTTTATTAAAGATACAAAAGAAATTGCATGATTCTCAATTAGCAAAAGAAAAAGCACAAAGCCAGTTAGAAGAAGCAAAGCAAACTGCGCGTGATATTGTAGAGACTGCGCATAAGGAATCTGCGATTATTGCACAAAAGGTTGAAGAAGCAACGAAAATGGAGCTTGAAAATCTTGTGCGCCAATACAATGACCACATTGCATTTGAGCAAAGAAAAGCAGAAAAATTAATTGTAGATGAGATTTTGTCAGAGTTTTTAAATAGAGATTCTGTTGTGTTGAGTAAAGATGTTTTGGTGCAATCTTTATTGAAAAAGGTGGCGTAAATGAAAGATTTGATTGCAAAGCGTTATATTAAAGCGTTGGTTGCTTCAGTATCGCAAAAAGAACTAGGAGAGATTGCTCCTTTACTTGGAAAACTAGCAGAGGCAAACACAATTTCAAAATTTAAAGAGATTATAGAATCTCCCTATGTTGCTACAGCACAAAAAGTGGATTTTATATTGAAAAATATTTTGGATAATTCTGCAAATACAAAATTTGTGAATTTTGTCAAGGTGTTAGCGGAGCATAAACGACTAGGTTTGTTTGGAGAACTTCATGGAGAATTATCTTCGTATTTAGCAACTTTAAATAAAGAATACATTGCGCAACTTATCGTAAATGATGGTTATGAGGATTCTGTGCTAAAAGAGATTGAGAGCAAATTTAGCAAAAAACTCGGTGTAAATCTTGTGTTAGAACAACAAGTTGTTGCAAATTCTGGGATTAAACTGGTTGTAGAAGATTTAGGTGTGGAAGTTTCTTTTTCACAAGAGAAATTTATTAGTGATTTAAGAAATCATATTCTAAAAGCATTTTAATTTTATATAAGGAGTAGCAGTGGTAGTAAAATTACAAGCAGACGAAATTAGTTCTATCATTAAAGAGAGAATTGATAATTTTGAACTTGATTTAGACATCGCACAGACAGGGAAAGTTGTTGCGTATGCTGATGGAGTTGCAAAAGTTTATGGGCTTAAAAACGCAATGAGTTATGAGATGGTTGAGTTTGACACAGGAGATAAAGGTCTTGCGTCAAGCTTAGAAGAAGGTAGTGTTGGCGTTGTTGTCTTGGGTGCTGGAAAAGAAATCAAAGAGGGAGCTTCCGTTAAGCGCTTAGGAAAACTTTTGCGTGTGCCAGTTGGCGATGGTATGATGGGGCGTGTTGTAAATGCACTTGGTGAGCCAATAGATGGAAAAGGTGCAGTGGAGGTTAAAGAATATCGTTTTATGGAAGAGAAAGCTCCTGGAATTATGGCTAGAAAATCTGTCCATGAACCACTTCAAACAGGATTGAAAGCAATTGATGCGCTTGTTCCAATTGGTAGAGGACAAAGAGAGTTAATTATTGGTGATAGACAAACAGGAAAAACAACTGTAGCAATTGATACAATCATTAATCAAAAAGGGCAAGATGTTGTTTGTATTTATGTTGCAATTGGACAAAAGGAATCTACAGTCGCACAAGTTGTGAGAAAACTTGAAGAGCACGGTGCAATGGAATATACAATTATTGTTAATGCGCCCGCTTCAGATTCTGCAGCAATGCAATATCTTGCTCCATATGCAGGTGTTACAATGGGTGAGTATTTTAGAGATAATGGCAGACATGCATTAATTGTTTATGATGATTTAAGTAAGCATGCTGTCGCCTATCGTGAGATGTCTTTGATTTTAAGACGTCCTCCAGGTCGTGAAGCATTCCCAGGAGATGTATTCTATCTACATTCAAGATTGTTAGAGAGAGCTGCTAAGGTTAGTGATGAATTAGGAGCAGGATCCTTGACTGCATTGCCAATCATTGAAACGCAAGCAGGAGATGTTGCGGCATATATTCCAACGAATGTTATTTCTATTACAGACGGACAAATTTTTCTAGAAACTGACTTGTTTAATTCTGGAATCCGTCCAGCCATTAATGTCGGCTTGTCTGTTTCTCGTGTTGGGGGTGCTGCACAAATTAAAGCAACAAAACAAGTTTCCGGAACACTAAGACTTGACCTTGCTCAATATAGAGAACTCCAAGCATTTGCACAATTTGCATCGGATTTGGATGAATCTAGTAGAAAACAATTGGATAGAGGACAAAGAATGGTAGAAGTGCTTAAGCAACCTCCGTATTCTCCACTACCAATAGAGCGTCAAGTTGTAATTATCTTTGCTGGGGCTAGAGGGTATATGGATGATGTGGCAGTTGCTAACATTACAAAGTTTGAGGCAGATCTGTATCCATTCTTAGAGGCAAAATATCCGCAAATTTTTGAGGATATCCGTTCTAAGAAAATGTTAGATAAAGATATTGAAGAAACACTTTGCAAAGCATTAGAAGAATTTAAATCTAGTTTTGCTGTATAGAAGTAGGGAGTTGTTATGGGAAACAACCTAAAGGACATTAGAAAGCAGATTTCAAGTGTTTTGAACACGCAAAAAACAACGCGTGCGATGAAACTTGTATCAACTTCTAAACTTAAAAAAGCCGAAGAAATGGCTAGACGATCTCGAATGTACGCAGGGAAGATTGTGGAAGTTTTAGAAGAGATTAAAGCCAAAGTTGCAAGTGGAGAGGATGTGCAAGAAAATCCTTATTTTAATGCGGGAAATAAGGATTCCAAACTTGTTGATATCGTTTTAGTGACAGCAGATAAAGGGCTTTGTGGTGGCTTTAATATTAATACAATCAAAGAAGTTAATCGCATAATTGCTGAACAAAAAGAAAAGAGTTTAAAGGTACGCTTACGCGTAATTGGCAAGAAAGCTATTGAGTATTATAAATTTAATGAAATTGAAGTGCTTGATAGTGCTGTCGGTTTAAGTGCTACACCTCAATATGCAAATGCTGCAGAGTTTATTAATAAGGCAGTCGCAGATTATCTAAGTGGTGTGACTTCTAAGGTAATTTTGGTGCATAATGGGTTTAAAAATATGATTGCCCAAGAAATGAAAGTTTCTCAGCTTTTGCCAATTGAGAATGCTACGCTTTCAAAAGAGTGTTCTTCTGTGTTGGAAGTGGAACCAAGTGAGCAAGAGAGTGAAATTTTAGATGAGCTTGCCAAGAAATATGTTGAGTTTAGTATGTATTATGCACTTGTGGATTCTTTAGCGGCAGAGCATAGTGCTAGAATGCAGGCAATGGATGCGGCAACAAGCAATGCTGGTGAGTTAGCAAAAAATTTGACTGTTGCCTATAATAAAGCGCGTCAAGAGGCTATTACAACAGAGTTAGTAGAGATTAATACTGGCGTTGAGTCAATGAAATAAGGAGTATAGTAAATGTCAGAAAATATGGTAGGAAGAATCATTCAAGTAATGGGTCCTGTGGTTGATGTTGATTTTGAATCATATCTGCCAGCAATTAATGAAGCGTTAGATATTGATTTTGAAATTGATGGGCAAAATCGGAAATTGGTTTTAGAAGTTGCAGCGCATATTGGTGATAATCGTGTGCGTGCAATTGCTATGGATATGACAGAAGGTCTTACAAGAGGCGAAGAAGTAAATGCTAGAGGAAATCCTATTACTGTTCCAGTTGGTGAGCAAGTTTTAGGTAGAATTTTCAATGTTACTGGTGATGTAATTGATGGTGGTGAGGCACTTAACAATCCAGAGAAATGGTCGATTCACAGAAGTGCACCAACTTTTGAAAATCAGAGTACTAAAACAGAAATGTTTGAAACAGGAATCAAAGTCGTAGATTTACTTGCACCTTATTCTAAAGGTGGTAAAGTTGGTCTGTTTGGTGGGGCTGGTGTTGGTAAAACAGTTGTTATTATGGAACTTATTCATAATGTTGCGTTTAAGCATAGTGGTTACTCTGTATTTGCTGGCGTTGGCGAGAGAACGCGTGAAGGAAATGACCTTTACCATGAAATGAAAGAGTCAGGAGTTTTGGATAAAGTTGCTCTGTGCTATGGACAAATGAATGAGCCACCGGGCGCAAGGAATAGAATTGCATTTACAGGTCTTACAATGGCAGAGTATTTTCGCGATGAAAAAGGCTTAGATGTATTAATGTTTATTGATAATATTTTTAGATATGCGCAATCTGGAGCGGAGATGTCAGCACTTCTTGGAAGGATTCCATCCGCTGTAGGTTACCAGCCAACACTAGCAAGCGAAATGGGAAAACTTCAAGAAAGAATTACATCTACTAAAAAAGGTTCTATTACATCTGTTCAAGCAGTTTATGTTCCAGCAGATGACTTGACAGACCCAGCACCAGCCTCTGTTTTTGCGCATCTTGATGCAACAACAGTATTAAATAGAAAGATTGCAGAAAAAGGGATTTATCCAGCTGTTGATCCATTGGATTCCACCTCAAGAATCTTAGATCCTCAAGTCGTTGGTGAGGAGCATTATAAAGTTGCTACGAGCGTACAACAAGTGCTTCAAAAATATAAGGACTTACAAGATATTATTGCGATTTTAGGTATGGATGAGCTTTCAGAAGAGGATAAAAAAGTTGTAGAAAGGGCAAGAAAAATTGAAAAATTCCTTTCGCAACCATTCTTTGTTGCAGAAGTTTTTACAGGAAGTCCAGGTAAGTATGTAACGCTACAAGAGACTTTAGAGGGCTTTAAAGGAATTTTAGAAGGCAAGTATGACCAAATTCCAGAGAATGCTTTCTATATGGTGGGTAATATCAATGAGGTTCTTGAAAAAGCGGAGAAAATGAAAGCTAATGCATAAGGAGCTTTGATGGAGACCTTGAAATTAGATATTGTAACTCCAGAGGGTAAAATTTTTTCTAACTCTGTAAAAAGTGTTACTCTTCCTGGAAGCGAGGGTGAATTTGGTGTTTTGCCGGGGCATGTTGGAGTTATAACAACATTAAATGCAGGTGTAATTGAGATTGAAAAAATTGATGGGAAAAAAGAACTTGTTGCAATCAATTGGGGACATGTAAAAGTAGATGAAATGAGTGTAGATGTCCTAGCTGAGGGTGCAGTGGATATTAATGGGGATAGTGAGAGTGAAATTGCTCGAGCTATTGCAGACGCTAAACAACTGCTTGAAGAATCTACAGATAATAATGTTGCTGTTTCAATGGTGGTTTCACGCATTGAAAATGCTGCCAAGAGCGCATTGTGAGCCTCTTTTCATTGCTAGATAACTACGGAGTTACTACCGTAGTTGTTCTGTCTTGGCTTTCTTTATACTTTATTTTGGTACTTTGGATTTTTATGTATCGCTATTTTTCAATCACTATGGCTTTATCTGGTGAAAAAAAATGCCTAGAAACATTGCTAGGTGGTCGCAATACGCTACCTAAAAATTCTTTGTTAGGTTCTAACCTAATAGGGATTGACAAAAGACTAACAGAGTCGATGTTGCAATATGCTTTGGATAAAGCAATTAAAGATGCAACAATTGGCTTAACATTTTTAGCTATCGTTGCTTCAACCGCTCCTTTTATTGGGCTATTTGGCACTGTTGTTGAAATTTTGGAGGCATTTTCAAAACTCGGGGAAAATTCAAGGGCGACTTTAGATGTCATTGCTCCCATTATTTCAAAAGCCCTTGTTGCTACTGCTGCTGGAATCTTAACGGCAATTCCTGCGTATTCTTTTAATTTATTTTTAAAGCGTAAAGTCTTTGAACTTAACACCTATTTGCAATTACAAATTAATGTTTTGATATCCCCAAAGACTACTGCTTAAAATTTGGAGAAATCTTTGAGAACACATTATAATTGGGACGAAACTCCAGAGTTAAATATTACGCCTTTAGTGGATATTATGCTTGTGTTGTTGGCTATTTTAATGGTAACAGCTCCTGTAATTGTTTATCAAGAGGAGATTGCTCTACCACAAGGTTCAAAAAGTGCAAAAATGCAAGAGGATTCCAAAATTGAAATCCGTTTAGATATAAAGCGCAATATTTACTTAAAAGACGAAATTTTGAATTTTGAGAGTTTTCCAGATGCTTTTGTGGTTTTTGCAAATGCCTATGACAAAAACACGCAAGTGTATATCCGCGCAGATAAGAATCTAAAATATGATGATGTAATTTATGTCTTAAAAATTGCAAAGCAGAGCGGATTTTCAAGGGTTTCACTCGTTACTGATGGCTAGAATTGTTTTATTCTTGACAAGTGGTAGTATTTCTATTAGTTGTTATACTCTTATTATTGTCCTTTTGTTTTGGCGTTTAAACACAGCTAGTGAGCCACCAAGAGCCTATACTGCTTACAAAGAAACGACTTTTAGTATTGATTTGATTGAAGAATTTAAATCCCAAAAGGAAATTAAAGTTACACAAAAAAGAGCAGAAAAAAAGATTAAAGATGTCTCAATAAAAAAAGAAAGTGCATCTGTAACTCCAAATGTTGGAGTTGGGATAAATGATCTTTTTAAACAAGTGGAATCTAAAATTCCAGTAAAATCTACAAAACCGCCTAGTCAAAACGATAAAATTGCTAAAAATAAAAAGGCAAAAGAAAGTGCGCAAAGTGAGAGTTTAAATGATGAGCTGCAAAAAATCATGACAAATTTAGACACACAAAAAACACTAAGTTTTGCTACACCAAAAGGTGAATATGATACATTTTATGCAAAAGTGCATGAGATTTTGGCGCAAAATTGGAATCCAATGCGCACAGCCATAGAGCATTTTGCAGAGGTTGCAGTTATTATTGATGCACAAGGAAAATTTTCTTATACGATTGTCAAAAAATCAGGGGATTTGAAATTTGATGAGGCTTTGAATAGCTTTTTAGATATAATGCGCACTCAAGAATTTCCACGTTATGAAGGTGGAGATAGCACTAGAATTATGGTAACTTTCAAAACTGAGGTGTAAAAATGAAAAAAATTGTTTTTGTGTTGTTGTATGCTTTGGGGTTTGCTTATGCAAATCAAGTTGATGCTACTTTAGAAGTTGTGAAAAAGTTTGGAAATCTCCCTAATATTTTAGTTCAAAATACAGGAAGTAGTTATTCTGAACGCGATCTTAGTCAAAGAATTTTCAAAATGCTTGTTGCAGATTTAAAGGTTACAGGGCATTTTATAGTTCAAGAAGCAAAGGAAGTAGTTCCTAGTGAAATGCTTGTGAATTTTGATGAATACCGTAAAAATAAAATTGATTTGGTTGCGCACATTAAAGCAGAAAAAAGTAGCAGTGGTATCACAGCAAGACTTCAACTATATGATGCAAATTCTGGCTTAGTTGCTCTAAGTAAAGAGTATAAAAATACCCAGCAAGAAACTTATCCTTTTTTAGCGCATAAAATGGCAATTGATATTAACGCTTACATCAAAGCCCCAAGTGTTGATTGGATGGAGCGTATGGTAATTCTTGCTTATTATACAAAACCCGGAGAAAGTGATATTATAATGAGTGATTATACACTCACTTATAAAAAGGAAGTAGTGAGTGGTGGTTTAAATATTTTTCCAAAGTGGGCAAATGCTGCACAGAGCGCATTTTATTATACAAAATACTTAGATAAGCCTACGCTTTTTAGATTTGATTTAATGACAGGGCAGGATAAAAAAATGTTTGATAGCAATGGAATGCTTATAGCTTCAGATGTAAGCGGTGATGGTAATAAAATTTTGGTAACAATGGCGCCAAATGAGCAACCCGATGTTTTTATGTATGATGTGGTAAATGGTGCGTTAAAACGTCTGACAAAATATAATGGAATTGATGTTAGCGGAAATTTTATTGACGATGAAGAACGTGTGATGTTTATTTCTGATCGCTTAGGTTATCCTAATGTATTTGCGATTCCAACTAGTGGCGAAGTTTCTGGCAAAGTTGAGCAAATGGTATTTCATGGACGTAATAATAACGCAGCAAATGCACATGGTAATTACATTGTGTATTCTAGTCGTGAGAGCAGTGATGAGTTTAGTCGCAATACCTTTAATCTTTATCTCGTTTCTACAAAAAGTGATTTTATCCGTCGCTTGAGTTCAAATGGTGTCAATCAATTGCCACGCTTTTCTAAAGATGGGGAAACCATTATGTATGTTAAACATGAAGCAAACCAAAGTGCGCTTGGAATTATTCGCCTAAATTACAATAAGACACTACTTTTTCCATTACAAGGTGGTGTGATTCAGTCAATGGACTGGTAAAATAGAAAGTTTTTGCAAAAAAATAAATTTTTTCTGCTATAATATTGCGTTTTTTAAAAAAATTTAGGGAGAAGCAATGAAAAAGTTTCTAGTTTTAGGTTCATTAGCAGCTGTGTTGTTGGTAACTGGTTGTAGTCAAAAAAGTAGCGTAGATTCTAGCGCAAACGCAAATGCAAATCAGGGCAAGGGTTATGTAAGTGGTCAAGACAATTTTGCAACAATTGAAGAGAGAATTGGATATGTTGAGGGTCGTTTGCAAAATGTATTTTTTGATTTTGATAAGTTCGTTGTGCGTACTGATATGCAGAGTGTAGTTGATAGTGATGCTAGCATTTTAACATCTCCGGCAATGGGACCATTAACGGTAAGAATTGAAGGTAACACTGATGAGTGGGGAACAGATGAGTACAATTATGCTTTAGGTTTAAAAAGAGCTGTTGCTGTAAAGAGCGCACTTGTTGCTAAAGGTGTAGCAGAGGAGAGAACTGTTCTAGTGAGCTATGGCGAGAGTAAGCCGACTTGCACAACAAAAACAAAAGAATGCTGGGCTGAAAATAGAAAAGTAACATTTAAGATGTTGCCATAAAACAGCACCGGGAAATTCATATTGCAAAAGTTGTTTGCCTCAAGTTTGATTGTAGCAAGTCTAGTTTTTGCGCAAGAGCCATCTGCATTTAATGCGGGTGGTATTACCCCGCAGAAGACTGAGTTGCAAATTCTTAACGAAAAACTTTTTAATCTTTCTGCTCAAGTAAAGAATATTGAAGAATCGCAAGAAGGTTTAAAAAGTGTTTTTGAAGGACAGATTCAAAAGGTGCAAGATGTTGCAAGTAAAATTGACCTCTTAAGAGGTGAGAATAATGCGACAATTGCAGAAGTTAGAAAACATACCGATTCTAATTTTGTCTTGCAAAATGAAAATATTGAAAAGATAAAGCAAAGTATTTCTGCGCTTGGAGCACTCATTAAAAAGACAAATGCGCAAATGCAGAGCGAGATTAATATCTTAAAAGAAAAAATTGCAGTATTAGAATCCACACAGGTGATGCAGATTGCAAATAGTGAGACTGCAATAAAAGAAACAGAGAGTGCAAATGCAACGTCAAATATTTCACAAGAATCACCAGAGAGTTTAGCGGTTGATGCGTTAATTGCTAGTGCGGAGAATACGGCACAAATCAAAACGGCAAATTTAGAAACTCCAATATCAAAAACACCAAATGACAGCACAATGTCAAATGTGAAAGGCACTGAGGATTTGTCTCTTAATGAAAAAAATGAAAATACACAAAAGTTTATAAAGCAAAAAATAAACGTAGATTCTAAAACAAATTCTAAAAGTGTAAATAATAAAAGTATTGAAAAAGTTGAATCTAAAGAAGTTATTAAAGCTGAAAAAATCACAGAAATTTCAGAAAAAAATACAGAGTCTGAAAGAGTAGAATCTAAAAATAATTCTACAAAAAAAGAAACGCCAAAAGTAGTAGATTTAAAGAAAAAGTCATTAGCAAGTGTATTTAAAGATGGTGAGCAATTTTATAAAAATAAAAATTATGAAAAAGCGGATGAGTATTTGAGATTTGCAGTAAAAGGTAGTTATAAGCCAGCGCGTGGAAATTATTTGTTAGGTGAAATTTCATTTGAACAAAAACGTTATGAAGATGCAATTTACTACTATAAAACTAGTGCAACGCGTTATGATAAGGCAGAATATATGCCACGTTTAATGCTACATAGTGCGAAATCTTTTTCTGCGCTTAAAGAGGAAGATAATGCAAAGCGCTTCCTAGAGACATTAATTGCATTATATCCAAAATCTAATGAGGCAAAAGAAGCAAAAAAACTCATTAAATAATAAAACTAGGAGAAAGTAATGATTGATAAAAATCAAGTTGTAAGTATTGAATATTCTGTAAAGGAAGAGGGGACAGATGATGTTTTGGATTCCAATGTTGGCGGAAAACCGCTTGAATTTATTATGGGTGCTGGTGAGATCATCAAAGGGCTAGAAGAAGCAGTTGCCGAAATGCAAGTAGGTGATAAAAAAGAAGTAATTATTGCCCCAATTAACGCTTATGGCGAGTATGAGTCCAATTATGTGCAAGAAGTTCCTCGTGATCAATTTGTGGGGATTGACTTACAGCAAGGAATGACACTTTTTGGTCAAGGAGAAAATGGCGAAACAGTGCAAGTGATAGTAAAGGACTTTAATGATGATATAGTGATTGTCGATTATAATCATCCGCTAGCTGGCAAAACGTTAAATTTCTCTGTAACAATCTTAGCAACGCGCGAAGCAACAGAGAAAGAATTAAATTGCGGATTGCACTATCAAGAGCATAGCCATGGCGGTGGATGTTGTGGTGGCGGTGGATGTGGTTGCCACTAAAATTTATCCAATGCAATGAATCTTTCCTTTGCTTACACGCATTCCCCAATAGAATTTTATTTTAGGCAAAGTCCGCGTGATTTTGTCGTTGAAGAAGTGCCACTCTATCCCTTTAGCAGAGAAGGGATTCATCTTGTTTTAAAAATTCGTAAGAGAAATCTCACAACCTTTGAGCTATTAAAAATCTTATCCAATCATCTTGGAATTAAAGAAAAAGATATTGGCTATGCTGGATTAAAGGATAAAAATGCTCTCACAATTCAGCATATTAGTTTGCCGCTTTCTATTAGGGAAAAGCTAGAGAGTTTCATTCATGTTGATATTAAGATTTTAGAATCCACACTACATAATAATAAAATCAAAATTGGACATTTAAAAGGTAATAGGTTTTTCATTCGCATAAAAAAACTAAATTCTTTAAATGCACAAAAGGCAGTGCAGGTTATAGAATCCATTAAACAATTTGGGATTCCAAATTATTTTAGCTACCAGCGTTTTGGAATGGATTGTAAAAACTATCTGCAAGGCAAAGAAATTGTAGAGAAAAAACGTTATGTGCGTGATAAGAAAATGCGGAATTTTTTAATAAGTTCCTATCAGAGTTATTTATTTAATAAGTGGTTATCTTTGCGCATTGATATTTCACATATTATTACTACACATAGGAAACAAGAGATTCCAAAAGCAATTGAACTATATTTAAAGACAAATACGATTCCTACTTTTTTAAAAGAGTGTGCTTATTGTAATGTTTTAAAAGCCCAGAAGCATCCTTTTAAATTATTAGAGGGGGATATGCTATGCCACTATCCTTTTGGGAAGCATTTTGTATTAGAGGATTTAGAGAGGGAATCTTTACGCTTTTTGCAAAAAGATATTGCGCCAACGGGCTTACTAAGTGGAAAAAAGACAATGTTTAGTCAAAATTGTGCGAAGTTTTTTGAGGAACAATTTTTGGATTGTAGAATCCAAAGTGTGGGACAACGTCGTTATGCTTGGATTTTTCCACAGGATTTAGAATTTTTCTACAAAGAAGAAGAAGCTCAAGGAGAGCTTAGGTTTTTTTTGCCAAAGGGTGCGTATGCAACTAATTTATTACGTGAGTTAGCACACAGAGAGATTATGGAAGGGGTAGAATAAGAATGTTTGATAAGATTATAAGAGAAAACCAGTTTAAGACAAATTGTGTTATTGCATTGTATGTAATAATTTTTGTTTTAATTGGTTTGCTTGTAGATATTGTTAGAATTAATGCGAATACTCTTCTAGGAGGGTTTTATGCATTATTAAATTTGCAAGAGTTTCCGCTAGTTGCTATTATAATGCTTGGCATTGCCTTTGCTGTGGTGCTTTTTACTATTAGTAATTTTAAGCGGATTTTGCTTAGCGGGAGTGAGTATAAGGAGATTATTGCAGGTTCTGAAATAAATATGCAAGAGAAGAATCTCACAAAAATGCTTAGTGAGCTAGTAGAGACTGCAAATTTGCCCTTTTGTCCAAAACTCTATTTGATGGATGCGCCTTATATGAACGCATTCGCGAGTGGTTGGAATGCAGATAACTCACTTATTGCAGTTACTACAACTTTGGTGCGGAATCTAAGCTATGCTGAACAAAAAGCAGTGATAGCACATGAGTTAAGCCATATCCGACATGGCGATATTAGATTAACTTTAATGGTTGGAGTGTTAAGTAATATTATGCTTTTGGTTGTAAATTATGGCGTATATATGTTTTTGGGGAACTCAAGAGAGAAGGGCGCAAATACTGCACGAACAATTCTAATTGTTTTGCAATTTATTTTGCCTCTTTTGACGCTTGTATTGCAAATGTTTTTAAGTCGCTCAAGAGAATATATGGCAGATTCTGGGGCTGCGTATTTAATGGGAGATAGTGCGCCTATGATTCAAGCTTTACAAAAAATTAGCGGGAATTATGCACAATCAGATTTTTCGCAAAGTGATAGGAATCCTACAAGACAGGCGCTATATATTTTTTCAGCTGGGGAGATGTTTAGCACACATCCTAGTATTGAAAATCGTATTAAAGCACTACTTAATTAATAAGGAATTGTAAAAATGAAAAAAGAAACAAAGGATAGTGCTGAAGAGCTTATTCGTTCTATTTTTGACCACATTGGTGAAGACCGCAATCGTGAGGGGCTATTAGATACACCAAAGCGCGTGGTGAAAAGTTGGGAGCATCTTTATAGTGGATACAAAAGTAATCCTAAGGAGATTTTAGGCACGGTTTTCACAGAGGGTGCTTGCGATGAGATGGTGGTGTTAAGAGATATTGAGTTTTATTCTGTATGCGAGCACCATATGCTGCCTTTCTTTGGTAGGATTTCTATTGGTTATATTCCAGATTCTAAAGTGGTTGGAATCTCAAAATTAGCACGTCTTGTGGAAGTGTATTCTAGGCGATTGCAGATTCAAGAGAAAATGACTGCACAAATAGCCGATACATTAATGGAAGTCTTACAGCCTAAGGGTGTGATGGTTGTAGCAGAGGCAAAACATATGTGCATGGTAATGCGTGGTGTAGAGAAACAAAATAGTCAAATGCTAACAAGTGCGATTCGCGGACTCTTTAAGAGCGATCATCGCACAAGAGAAGAATTTATGGGATTAATTCGTAATTAATTACAGCGGTAAGTCGTTTTGCTTTTACACAGATGTTTTAAAAAGCATTCTTGACATTGCGGATTGACTGCTTTGCAAGTATAACGTCCAAAAAGCACCATTGCTTGATGAAGTGTAGCGAGATTATCTTTAAATATTTTTGTAAGCTCTACTTCTGTGGCAAGAGGTGTGGTAGCAGAGCTTAAACCTAAGCGGTGGGACACTCTAAAAACATGTGTATCCACAGCAATAAAATTTGCCTCTTTGGATTCTATTAATACAACATTTGCTGTTTTTTGTCCAACTCCAGGTAATGTCTTTAAAATTTCACGCTCTAGTGGAATCTCTCCATTGTATTTCTCGCAAATCTCCTTAGCCATAGCTTTTAGATTCTTTGCTTTGTTATTAAAAAAACTACAAGTCTTAATACACTCTTTAATGGAATCTAAATCAGCGTTGCTTAGTGCTTCTGGTGTGGGGAATCTTGCAAAGAGTTTTGGAGTGATAAGATTAACACGTTTGTCTGTGCATTGCGCAGAGAGCATGACCGCAATTAAAAGTTCAAAATCATTAGAAAAAACAAGCTCTGTTCTTGCTCCTTTGAAATGCTCTAAAAAGAGTGCCTTAATAGCTTTTATTTCCGCCTTAGTAGCTTTCTTTGGTGCTTTAGTTTTTATATTTTTTTTGGTAGGTTTATCCATTTGAGATTCCTTAGTTAAAAACTTCAAAAGGCGAAGTAATCGCACGTCTTAGGATATTAAAAGGAGAGAGTAGAATGTCTTGGGCTGTTTGGGTATGAATTTTTGGATCATCAATTGTTCCATTAATTTTAAAATTTGTGGAGATTGTGCCATCTTTGCCTAAAACAATGTAATTAACAAGTGGAATTTTATTGATAATTCCGCTTAAAGTTTTTGCTGTGATGAATTCTGCATTAAAATCAATATTTTTAGATTCTAGCTGGATAATTCCTTGTCCTTTAATATCAATAGAAGAACCTTTGAAATTTAGAGCATCAATGGCTAGGAATTGGTCATTTAGACCAAAATGAATGCTTCCCTCCTTTAAATAATATCCCTCTTGATTAAAACTAGGAAGTTTAAGACTCAATAAAGATGGAATCGTATCAATAAAAGCCATTAGATTCTGCAATACATTAAGTTTATTAATAGAGGTGTTAAGTAATTTCATTTCACCGATGATGACGCCTTTATCATTAGTGTTTGCATTAATAAAAAAGCGTCCTTTATTAAAAGTGTGTTCGCGTGTGATAGCATTTAGGAATGTGTCGCCAAACTCTCTTGCATCAAGAGTGATAAAAACACCACGTTTATAAATATCAGCCCTACCATTTTTATGCTTAAGAGTTCCTTGAATTGTTTCGTTATGGAGATTAAAAGTGAAAGAATCACTTAAAATTGTGCGGTCTTTAAAAATGAGATTTGTATTCCTACCTTCAATCATTGTTGGAATCTCAATATTTTTAGGATTTGTGTTTGGGAGATTCTCACTATCTAGATTAAGGTTAATGTCTTTAAAGCTTATTTTTTGCGTCTCTCCACCGCTTGTAAAGTTAAAAACATCACTATTTAGTATTAAGTTATTTTGATTATAAAGCAAGTCTAGATTAAGTGTGGAGAGTGGTGTGTTGTCGCTCTTGTTTATTAAGATATTTTGTGTGCTATTTACAGAAATTTTTGCTCGGTATTCTAAAAAATCCTGCGTGTTTAACTCTAATGTTCCATTGACAACTTTATAATCTTGTAGGATTTTAGAAAAAGGAATGAAGTGGCTTAGGTTTCCTATATAAAACGTATAAGGAGCATTTAACTTCGCATTCAATGTAAAAGTCGGTAAGGTTAGAGTGATAGCGTTTTCCTCCTTAAAGTCTATGCTAAAGGGCAAAGAATGATTAGAAGCTTGCAATATATCAGGCTCAACTAGCATTAAAGAATGGATAAGTATATCCCCACTTATATTTTTATTTTTTGTATCAATAATAAAATTAGAGTTTCCTTGTAAAATATTTTGATAAGTAATATTTTTGGATTCCACCTTGATAATGTGGTTATCAAGCGCAATCTTTAAATCCCCAAATTCCACTGGAATGCCATTAAATAAGATTTTGGAATTTTGGGCTTTAAAGATTCCTTTAGTTTCAAGCTCGTGGCTTAATAAATCCAAATGAATAAAAAGGTTTGCTGTAACATTTGTTTCTGGCGCATTTAAGGGTAACGAGATGTTATAGGCTGTTAGGACTTCGTGAATGTTAGAATCTAAAGGTGCAGTGGTATTTAGAGTTATTTCTAGACTTGGAGTTTTGCTTATTATATCTTTTAGAGCAATTGTTGTGTTATTAGCTAAGTATTGCTTGTAAGTTGGAGCATTTGGATAAAACGTTAGTGTATTGTTTTGAAAAAGAAGTTTCACAGATTTTGCATAAGCAGCTGGAAGATTAGGATGAAAAATCACTTCAACATTTTTGGCTGTGGCAAGAACATATAAAGAGTTAATGGAATCTTCTACAATATGTTTGCTATCAAGTGGAATTGTGATAGAAAAATCGTTAATTTGTGCGCTCTCTATGCTGTAATTATCAAAAATCCACGCATTGACAAGCTTGTTTTTAATGTTAGGAAGCAGTGCGTGCAAGAATTTAATATCATTAAAAACATTACTAGAACCTTTAATATTTAACGTTTTTAAGTCGCTAAAAATATTTAAATCTAAATGTGCATAAGAGTGATAACTCTCTTTATCTAGAATATTTAAGTTTCCATTCATTGTCACTTCTTGCCGCTTTAGGTCATACACACCTTCCCCGCGATAATAGATTCCATAAGACTTTAGATAAAAATCGTGAATTTGGATAAGCACTTTAGAAGTGTTTTCTACAAGATTAAGTTTTACATAAAGTTCTGGTAAGTTGAGCGTGAAATTATCTCCATCATAAAATAAATTTGCTTGATAGTCTTTAATATAGATGTTTTTTATAGCAATTTTTTGGAAGTATTGCAGGATAAAATGCACATTTTTTGCGATAGTAATTTGTGTAGAGATGGAGAGATTCTTATTAGGGTTGCTATCAAACTGCTTTAAATGCAAAGATTGGATTTCTAAAATGAGTTTTTTATCTAATCTTAGGTAAAATCCCTCAATTTGTGAGCCAACTAGACTAAAGCGTTCTAGTCTAATTCCTGTGTGTAGAAAGGTATAAAGCGTGATAAATAAGCCTATAAAAAATGTAAAAAACAAAATAAGCTTTAGTGTTTTAATAGATGGTATTTTTATTCTTTTAATCATTCTATGTTTTTATTTGCAAACTTCAATGCAATCCAGTCGTGTTGTTTATGTGCCAAAAGGTGGAACTAATGCCATTATAACATATTTACAGGCGAATAATTTTGACTTGACTAATGGGGATAAGTATTTGGTGCGGTTTTTTGGTTATCCACAAAGTGGCTGGTTGGATATTGGACAAAGCACCTTAAGCAAGGGAGATTTTCTCTATAAGCTCACAACTGCAAAGGCAGTATTAGAAGATATTATGCTAATTCCGGGGGAAACGCTATATTTTTTC
This sequence comes from Helicobacter turcicus, assembly GCF_019711685.1. Classification (GTDB taxonomy): domain Bacteria; phylum Campylobacterota; class Campylobacteria; order Campylobacterales; family Helicobacteraceae; genus Helicobacter_D; species Helicobacter_D turcicus. The sequence goes on along the minus strand of NZ_JAIGYQ010000001.1, from coordinate 221,286 downwards.
ATTAAAGAAATTAGCGCAAAGCTTGATTTAGATGAATATGCCTTGCAATTAGCTTATGCTAAATATGCACCGATGCCAGATGGAGTGATTTTAGCAAACACTTACAAAGTTCCAAAGGGGATTAGTGCTTCGCATTTAATGTATTATTTGGTTAATACTTCTCTAAATGAGCATAAAAAATGGGCAATTAAGTTTTTAGGAGAATATGATGAAAAGCAGTGGTTTAGATATGTGATTATTGCTTCAATTATCCAAAAGGAATCTGCAAACGAAGAGGAAATGCCCATTATTTCCGCAGTAATTCGGAATCGCTTAGAAAAGAAAATGCGCTTACAAATGGATGGCTCGTTAAATTATGGAAAATATTCGCATACAAAAATAACACCTCAAATGATACAAAATGATACAACTAGTTACAACACTTATCGCAATGATGGAATCCCGGAATCTCCTGTTGGAAGTGTCGGATTTAAGGCAATTCAAGCAGCAATATTCCCTGCAAATGTAGATTATCTTTACTTTGTGCGCAACAAAAATGGTGTGCATTCCTTTAGCAAAACTTATAAAGAGCATCTCAATAACTTTTCAAAATAGTAAAAAGAATCGCTAAAAGCATTAAAAATAAGATTAATTTAAGAAGAAATACTTAACAATACTTCAAAAGAGTTTAGTGCAAAAAGTTAAATAAAACTTTGCTTTTTTGTGTTGTGTGAGATCTTAGAATGCAAGGAAAGGCTTTATGGAGAGAGTTAAGAGAGTTGGAATTATTGGTGCAGGCAATGTGGGTTCAACTTTAGCTTATATCCTATCTGCTACAACCTCCTATGAAATTGTTTTGCAAGACAAAGATAAAGACAGAGCAAGAGGGATGCTTCTTGATATGTTTCAAGCCTCTTGTGTAGGTCCAAAATTTACCAAACTTGGTGTGATTGCATCACCTAAAGATTTAAGTGGCTGTGATGTGATAGTTATTGCCGCAGGTTCTCCAAGACTTCCTGGAATGAGTCGCAGTGATTTATTGTTAGCAAATGCAAAAGTCGTTAGCGAAATTGCAAAAGGTATTAAAGAAAATTCTCCAGAAGCAATTGTTGTTCTTGTAACAAATCCACTTGATGCAATGGTTTATACTGCTTTAAAAGAGACAGGATTTAATCCAAAGCAAATTTTAGGAATGGCAGGAGTTTTAGATAGCGCGAGAATGGCAAGTTTCATTTATGAGAAATTACAATGTGCGCCCGGTCAAATCATGTCCCCAGTTATGGGTGGGCATGGTGATGATATGGTGCCTCTTGCAAGGTTTTGTATGGTAAATGGTGTGCCTTTAGCCGAATTGCTTAGCAAAAAAGAGATTGATGAGGTAATAGAGCGCACAAGAAACGCAGGAGCAGAAATTGTTAATTGCTTAAAAAAAGGTTCTGCATATTTTGCTCCAGCTAGAGCAACAGCGGAGATGGTGGTTGCAATTATGAGTGATAGCCATAAGATTTTGCCTTGTTCTGTTTTATTGCAAGGTGAGTATGGATATAATGATGTTGTGGGTGGAGTTCCAGTAGAGCTTGGAATCCATGGCATAGAGCGTATTGTTGAGCTAAAGCTTAACACAGAAGAAAGAGCGCAATTTGATAAGTCAATTCAGTCTGTAAAAAACTTGATTGATACATTAAAAAAAGAATATTTTTAAATCTATTTCAAGGAGGCGTAGTATTAAGAAAAACTTTAATGGTTGTAGGTAATTTTAGGTGAAATAGATTTAAATTAGGAAATTTAAGGAGTTTAAAATGGGATTATTAAAAGCCCCAGATAATACACCTGTTTGGGTAAATGAAGATCGTTGTAAAGCTTGTGATTTGTGTGTATCTGTGTGTCCATCAGGAACATTAGCAATGCGCCTTGACGAGAATAGAGTATTAGGAAAAATGGTAGAGATTATCCATCCAGAAAGTTGTATCGGATGTCAAGATTGTGAGTTGCATTGTCCGGATTTTGCGATTTCGGTTGCAGATAGAAAGGAATTTAAATTTGCAAAAATAACCGATGAAGCAAAGCAAAGAGCAGAAGCAATTAAAGCTAATGGCTATATGGCTGTATAAGGAGTAACTAGTGAGTAGAGAATTAATTTCAAGCGGAAATGAGTTAGTCGCACATGCTGCGATTGATGTTGGCTGTAAGTTCTTTGGCGGGTATCCTATTACTCCCTCTAGCGAAGTAGCGCATGAAATGAGTGTAATGTTGCCACGAGAGAATGGTTCGTTTATACAAATGGAAGATGAAATTGCTGGAATCTCTGTGGCACTTGGTGCTTCAATGAGTGGTGTAAAGTCAATGACAGCGACTTCAGGACCGGGAATCTCCTTAAAAGCAGAGCAAATTGGGCTTAGTTTTATGGCAGAAGTTCCTCTAGTGATTGTGAATGTTATGCGTGGCGGTCCATCAACTGGTCTTCCAACACGTGTTGCACAAGGTGATATTGCTCAAGCTGCAAATCCAACACATGGGGATTATCAGTCTATTGCACTATGTCCGGGAAGTTTAGAGGAGGCATACACAGAAACAGTGCGTGCATTTAATTTAGCAGAGAAATTTATGACACCTGTTTTTTTACTACTTGATGAAACCTTAGGGCATATGCATGGAAAGGCAATTGTTCCAGACCTTAGTGAAGTGCAAAAAACAATTGTAAGTCGTCAAGAATATACAGGAGATAAGAACTCTTATAAGCCTTATGATGTAGCAGATGATGCGCCTGCTGTGCTAAATCCTTTCTTTAAAGGATATCGTTATCATATCACAGGACTACACCATGGACCAACAGGTTTTCCAACAGAAGATGCAGTGCTTTCTCAAAAGTTAATTGACCGCTTGTTTAATAAGATTCTAAGTAAAAAAGATGAAATCGTCACCTATGAAGAATATAAGCTTGAAGACGCAGACACTCTACTAATTGCTTATGGTTCAGCTTCAAGAAGTGCAAAAGAAGCAGTGGATAGATTAAGAGAAGAGGGCAAAAAAGTAGGGCTATTTAGACCAATCACACTTTGGCCATCTCCTAAAGAGGAATTAGTAGCACTTGGTAAACGTTTTGATAAAATTCTAGTTGCCGAGCTAAATAAGGGGCAATATGTTAAAGAGGTTGAGCATAGTATGAAAAAAGATGTGGCTCTTTTAGCAAAAGCAAATGGACGCCCACTATCTCCAATAGAAATTATTAATAAAATTAAGGAGTTATAAGATGGCATTTAATTACGATGAATATTTAAGAGTGGATAAAATGCCAACACTTTGGTGTTGGGGTTGTGGTGATGGTGTTATCTTAAAGGCGATTGTGCGGGCAATTGATAAGCTTGGTTGGAACATGGATGATGTCTGTTTAGTGAGCGGAATCGGATGTTCCGGACGTGTTAGCTCTTATGTGAATTGTAATACCGTGCATACAACACATGGAAGAACACTAGCATACGCAACAGGAATTAAACTTGCAAATCCTACAAAAAAAGTGATTGTTGTAGGTGGTGATGGAGATGGTTTAGCAATCGGTGGAAATCACACAATTCATGCTTGTAGGAGAAATATTGATATTAATTATGTTTTAATTAATAACTTCATCTATGGTCTTACAAACTCCCAAACTTCTCCAACAACGCCACAGGGAATGTGGACGGTAACTGCACAATATGGCAATGTGGATCCCGTGTTTGACCCTTGTGATTTAGCAATTGCTGCTGGGTCAAGCTTTGTAGCGCGTGAATCTGTGCTTGATCCTAAAAAACTTGAAAAGGTTTTAGTAGAAGGTTTTGCGCATGAGGGCTTTGCATTTTTTGATATTTTTAGTAATTGCCATGTAAATTTAGGTAGAAAAAACAAAATGGGCGAGGCAATTGACACATTAAAATGGATTGATAGCAAAATTATTTCTAAGAAAAAATTTGATGAGCTAAGCAATGAAGAAAAAGTTGGTAAGTATCCAACTGGAATTTTGCATCACGACACAGAAAAAATAGAATATTGTAAGGCTTACAGACAAGTGCAAGAAAAAGCACAAGCTAAAAAAGGAGGTGCAAAATGAGAAGGCAACTCCGCTTTACAGGTGTAGGAGGTCAGGGTGTTTTATTGGCTGGAGAAATCTTAGCAGAGGCACAAATTAGAACAGGTGGTTATGGCGTAAAAGCAGCAACTTATACTTCTCAAGTACGTGGTGGTCCAACAAAAGTGGATATTTTGCTAGATGAGCAAGAAATTTTATATCCCTATGCAAATGAGGGTGAGGTAGAGTATATGCTCTCCACTGCACAAGTTAGTTACAATCAGTTTAAAGATGGACTAAAACAGGGTGCAATTATCGTAGTTGAACCAAACCTTGTAACACCAAGTGATGAGGATAAAAAACGTTTTAAAATCTACCCGATTCCAATTATTAGCATTGCTAAAAACGAAGTTGGAAATGTAGTAACACAATCTGTTGTTGCTCTTGCTGTAACAGTTACACTTACAAAATGCGTAGATAGAGATTTGGTATTTAATACAATGATTAGCAAAGTTCCTGCAAAAGTTGTGGAATTAAACAAAAAAGCTTTTGAACTTGGTGAAAAATACGCTAAAGAAGCCTTAGAAAAAGGTTCTATCTAAATCCTTAAAGCTCCTAGCATAAGCTAGGGCTTTCACTTTTTAAATTTTTAGATTCTAAAACTTTTCTTATCATCGCAAATGTAGATAGAATCTTTTAAAATCTAAATAGAAATTTGATTGTTCTCCCCCTTTTATAAATGCAATTTTTGCCCACACTTGCACATATGGTAGCACAGCTTCTTAATTGCATAGACCCTCAAAAAGCTACTTAAAAAACACACAAGAGGGAAAACTAAAAAAGACAAAGCAGAATCTATAAAAGCTTTTTCTAGGTGGGGAAAAAGCATTAATTTTTAGATTCGTTGTTTTGCCTATGAAAACATATTCTAAAAAGCCCTCTTTTTTACCTTGATTTTTCTAATGCTGGGCTAAAAGCTTTGGATTTGCCTTGTTTTATCTTGTTTTTTAAGGAGGATTAAATATTTTTGCTCATTCATTCTTGCTCTTTTTGCATTTTTGCCCTTTTGCAAGCAATTTAAGCAAGAAAAAACTTAAAAATTTCTTATCATTGTGCTTGTAAATGCCTCTTAAGGATTGTGCTTTTTTGGTTCTCTAGTGCTTTAAGTTTAGAATCTAGGCTTGTGATTTTGGATTCTATATTTTCAATCACAGCAACGATTTTTTCTTGAGATTCTAGAGGGGGGAGGGGGATTTGCGAAGCATAAATATTATTGCGATTTATACCCGGAACACCTATTCCTATTTGCTTATTTTCCAAGTTTAAATCTTGAAGCACAAGATAAAGCAATTTCATATTGTATTGAGTTTTTGTTTTTACATAAAAAGTTGTATCAATAGGATAACAATTTTTTTCAATATAATTTATTTTTCCCGCTGAACCTTTTCTCCCCACGATAATACAAGGAGATTCCACAATATATTCATTATGATAACCCACAATCCCATTTGAACCCATTACAGGATATTTTCCTTGAACTCTTTGAGATTCTGGCAAAGCCCTACCATATTCTAAGGATAAAACTTCCCCGAGTTTTACCCTCTCCCAGCCTGTTTTTGGTGGGGTGGGTAAAGTTGGGAGGAGCGCAAAAAGATTCAAACTTATGCCACTTTTTTCTAAAGCCAAGCTTTTTGCATTCTGCCAAAAGGCTTTACGTGAAAGGCAAAGGGTGATTTTAGTTAAGATTAATTTAAGTTTAGAATCGTCTCTCTCTCTCTCTCTCGTTGTTTAAGCTATCATTAAGGATAATGGCTTTTTGTTTTTCTAAATTCTCAAGTTCTGCATCTAAATTTGTGATTTTGGATTCTATATTTTCAATCACAGCAACGATTTTTTCTTGAGATTCTAGAGGAGGGAGGGGGATTTGGAGGTTTGAAAATTCAGGCACGGTAAGTTGTGGAATATTCACTCCGCTATTTTGGATATTTGTATGATTTATAGAAATTTCTAAAAATTTTAAATCCGCTTTCTTTGCATTTGGTATCAAAACAATCAATCGCACAATGGGGCAAAATGGTTCAAATCTCGCAACTGCATAACCTATCGTTCCTCTTGCTGAAATAGTTAAAGCATTTTGCGTAATTGTAGGTTTATCAGTATAGCCATAAAGTCCTTTTTTCTCTACTGCATTGGCATAGATAGGTATTTGACATTCTTGCGTTTGAGTTTGTGAAAAAACTTTTGGTTTGTCTCCTCCTGCTAATAATTTCTCTGCAATTTGTGATATTTTCACAGAATCCCAGCCCTCTTTTGGTGGGGTGGGGAGGGAGGCTAAAAGGGCTTTGAGTTTTTCAATGTCTTGTTGGCTTTCTGCATTGGAATATTCATTGTCGTGTTGGGATTTCATTGTCATACTGAGGGCAATGCCCGAAGTATCTCTTAAGGATTTTTGAGTTTCTAAGTTTTGGGATTCTTCGGCTAACGCCTCAGAATGACGAGCGGGGTTAGATTCTTCGGCTAACGCCTCAGAATGACGAGTTTCCACATTGTCATATTGAGCGTTAGCGAAATATCTTTGAGATTCTTCGGCTAAAGCCTCAGAATGACAAGAGAGGGGGTCAGAATGACCAAAGGGGTTAGATTCTTCGGCTAACGCCTCAGAATGACAATTTAAGGAGTGGGATTCTTGGGCTTCATAATGGGAGGCTTGACAACTTAGAATCAAGCTCCAATCAAGTTTGGATTCTAATTCTGCGATATTTGCTAAAAGCTCTATGATGAAGGCGTTTATTGGAGTTAGGGATTCTTCGCTTTTAGATTCTTCGCTTTGCTCAGAATGACGAAGGGTATTGTCATATTGAGCATTTGAAAAATGCGAAATATCTCTATTAAGATTATTAAGGGATTCTTCGCTGCGCTCAGAATGACGAGTTTCCACATTGTCATATTGAGCGTTAGCGAAATATCTTTGAGATTCTTCGGCTAAAGCCTCAGAATGACAAATGCCGCATTTGACTAAAACCGCTTTGATTAATCTTTGGTATGTTTCTATGGTTTTTGCTATGGTGCTATGCTGTTCCTCCACTTTCTCGCACTCGCTCACGATTTGTTGTTGAATCTCTATGGGCGGTAGGGGGATTTTAAGGTTTCTAAATTCTGGTTTTTGTAAATGTTTTAATCCTGCTCCTTTAAATAAAAAATCGTTAATATAAGAAGTTTGAATTTCAAGCATATAAAAAATAAATTTTGTCAAAGCCTTTTTAGAATCTTGGCTTTTAATTACATAAGTATCGGTAGAATATGCACTCTCACCATTGTAAAACTGAACGATAGCATTTCCGCCCGTTGATAAATAAATATTTTCTCCGCTTGTTAGGGCTTCATCATAGCGATAAATGTTTAAACCGCTGGTATAAAATGGATATTTGCCTTTTGTGTTTTCTTTGGCTTCGCTGACTTTTACTTTAGATTTTGGATTTTCTAAAATTATCTCCCCCAATCTCACCAACTCATATTTAGAGTTTTTAAAGGGATTTGCGTCGAGGTTTCGGCTAGATTCAGATTCTTCGCTGCGCTCAGAATGACCACTTAAAATAACACTAGGATTTAAAGAAATTGCCTTATTAAATTCCACTCGGCTAAAATCAAGCATATCTACAAGCCTTGCGTAGTTTGCATAAGGGCTTAAGCTCTCTGGAATGCTTAGAGATTCTCCTAAAAAAGCTTGTTGGATTAAAAAATTTAGCTTGTTAGGATTGTCTGGGTTGTCTCGTTCAAAAAGTGGGGTAGCATAAGGAGAGCTAAGCTCCTTTATGCCCTCATCTCCCTTGCGATTGCTCCATTCATAGCCTAAGAATTGCTTTTGGTCTTTGTTATCTTGTGGGCTTTTGATGATTAACACCTTATTTTGCATAGCAAGGGCGAAATAGAGCAGTTTGTCCCTCTCAATGCCTTGTGCAAAGTCTAAAAATGCCTTAGTTTCTAGGCTTTCTTTATCCTCGCTGTTTGCATAGTCTTTGCTTGCTTTTAGCTTTTTAAACGCATTGCTTTGCTTAAAGGCGTGTTGGTATTCTTTAAAATGGCTGTGTTCTTTGAGTGCTTGGGGGATTTGTCCGCTTAAAAATGCTAAAAAATCTTGCCTTTGGTAGTTTTGGGACGCGCAATAGCTAGAAAAATAGCCATTGTCTTTAAAGCTGGGATTATCTTGTAAAAATTCGCTTGTGAGCCTGTCGTTCAAGTCATGGAATTTTTTTGAAAAATCCTTTTGGTGATAGGTTTGTCTTTTACTCGCAAAAAGGATAATGGTATTTGTGCCTGTGGCTCCAAAGGTCTGGCTACCTAGCTCCACAAGGGCGATAAGCTCAAAGTTTTTTAGCAAAATTTCTCTAGCACTCTTATAGATTCCACTTTTGTTTAAAATGGAGCTTGGAAGTATCATCGCTACTTTTGCCTCATCATCTAAAAGCTGGTTTGCCCTCTCGATGAAAAAGCATTCTATGGCGTTGTTGCTTTCAAGATTCAGGTTTTCGCCAAACAAACGATACGTGTCCCTTGACTTTTTGTCCAAAGTCTCTAAAAAGCCTTGCACGCTATAAGGAGGGTTGGTGATAAGCACATCAAAGCTATTGTTTGCAATCTTTACTTTGCCTTGTGTGGCGTTTGCTAAGGTGTCGCTTGATAGGGCGTCAGCATAGAGGATTGTTACTTCATTTTGCCCATACATACAGCTTGAAACTTTGGCAACCTTGCTTAAGCGGTATTCTTTTTCAATACCATAGATGTTTTTGTAATAGTCTTGTAGCTTTTCTTGTGGGATAAAAGTTCTTAAGAAATTCGCATAGGTGTTTAAGAAATGTCCCGCCCCGCACGCGTAGTCAAGCACTCTTGGAATCTTGTGAGAATAGAGCCTCTCTAGCGGCAAAGAATAGATAATGAATTCACAAATTTGCACAGGAGTGAAAAACTGCCCTTCATCTTGTTTCATACCCTTTTGTAAAAAGAGTTCAAAAAGATTGCCTAGAAATTGATTGGTTTGATTTTGGGTAAGCTTGAGATTTTCAAAGAGTTTTACCACGCTTTTTAACACTTGCGCATTTTGATAAAAAAGCTCTTCATTATGCACTTCTAAAAATGCAAAGTCATTGTTAGAATAAAATTTAAGCTGTTTGATAAAATGCTTCATTTCTTTCTTTAAGGTTTTTTCATTTTTGCTGTGATGATTGAAGGATTTTTCAATATCTTCATCAGCGATAAAGGTAATTTCTTCTTTTAAAAATTCTTTCATCGCATTTTTATAAAGGAGCATTAATCTGTCTTGCATTTCCTCAAAACTATCGGCAATCACGCCTTTGTAGATGAAATGGAGGTTGGTTTTGTTGTAGGTTTCGTCATAGATTTTGCATAAGAAAAGATTGACAAGTTTGTCAAAAGCGTTTTCTTTGCCTGAAATATTGTATTTACGCAAAATCTTCGCAAACTCGTGATATTTGCCATCTTCGTGCTTTTTGTTAGAATCTTCTCTTGTTGATTGGAGTTCTTTTAAATCCTCAAAACATAGGGCGTTTTTACCAATCTCATAGGCGTTAATGTTTTTCTCAAAAATACCAATTTGTGAAAAATCTTGCTTATAAATTTCGTTCCATACTTTGAAAATCTCCTCTTCGTTGTTGGCAGTTTTGTAGGATTCTTTAAAGTCGTGTTTTTGGAGGTATGTTTCATTATCTTGCATATTTAAAATATAGTTTTCATAGCTGAGTTTATCTGTAAAAGTGCTTGTGTAAAGGCAAAGGAATTTGGTGTTTTTATCCTGACGATAGTAGGAGAAAAGTTGCCCGCCATTTTGCTGCATTTTCGCCCATTCTTTTTTAAACTCGCTATTTTTGGAATCTGTGGTTTTGCATTCAATCAATAAATAAGAATCGCCTTGATTATCGCGCACTAAAATATCTGCCTTGCCGCCTTTTGCCTCGCGTCCTAGCTGCCATTTGGGTTCTAGTTCTATGTGTTGGGGCTTATAACCCTTTGCTAAAAGCCTATGCACGCATTCAAAAACGACAAAATTTTCAGGGTGAGAGAAGTTACAGGTGGTTAAATCGTGGATAATGATTCCATTTGGCTGGAGTTTGGAATCTGTGGCTTTTGGGTTTGGGTTTTTTATCGTGTTTTGTGGGTAGAATAGCTTTTTTTGATGAAAATCAACCTTTAAGGTGCAATCACTCCCAAAATCTTTGGAGTATTGCCCCCCCCCCCCCATTATTTGCTGGAGTAAAGCCCAAAGATAAAAGCACTTGTTCAAAATTCTCTTTATGTATCATCGCATTTGCCTTTTTGTTTTGCTTTTTGGGCGATTATTTTAATCAATATGTATTTAATATGCCTTTAAGCCTTAAGAATCTGCTAGGAAGCTTTTTAACATATCTTTGGTTAAGGGTTTTTTGATTTCTCCATTAGGTGTAGAGCACCACATAACCCAAGAATCGCCCTTTTTAGTAGGGATATAAAAATAATAGCCCGTTTTTTTGCTTATGGTTTTATAGGCGTGTTTTAAAGCATCGATTTTATTCTCATACGCTTTTGTATCAATGCTTTGATTGGCGGAAATATTTGTGCTTTTTACCTCAAAAATATGGATTCTATCTTTATAATCTTTTAAAATAAAATCCGGATAAGAAAAATGATAGCCCTCTAAATAGTATTCAAATCTCAATTGAGAATTAAAAGGAAAATTCTTGCCAAAAAGATAGAATCTTTCATTGTTAATTTCTATGCTTTTTATCAACCTTTTTTGATTGTTTGGATTCTCTGGAGCTTCCTCATCATAAAGCTTTATTAAAAATTCTAGCCACTCCTTTTCAGCCTCGCTATCAAAATAAAATTTCTTATCCAAGCTTTGCCATATCCATTTATCAATCTCACCTTTCTTAAAATCGCTTTTTTGCAAGATAGATTCCAAAGGCAGCACTTTATTTTTAGGCTCTACTATAATTCTTTTTTCATAATCAAGCATTGCGGCTAAAAATTTCTTTTTTAGCAATTCAAAATTGTTATTAAAAGCAAACCACCTTTCATAAGCTTCGCCACCATTTCCCGCTAAAACATATTTTTCGCACTCTTTATATAATTCTTGATTTTTTACAAGCTCTTTATAAAAGTCAAAAATATTTTTTCTAAGATCATCGTTTTTATACGCACTCTCTTGGCTTAAAATTTCCTCTACATCAAACGCCCCTTTTTCGCCCACACCTTTGCTTTCGCCCACTCTCTCAACCCTTGTTGTATGCAAGTAAAATTCCTCTTGCACCGCATTTGTAAAAAGCCCTTCTTGTAAGCCGCCTTTTAAGCGCACAGGTATGGTTGTCTCATTCTTTGGCTTGATACCATACACATACGCCTTGCTTACAAGTTCTTGCACTTCCTTGCTTAGATTCTCAAACTCAAGCAAACAAGGATTCCGCCTTACTCTGCCTATGACTTGCTCATCAAGTTGCTTTGATTTAGAATCGCGTATTTGATAGAGCATACAAGCTCTAGGTATATCCCAACCCTCGCTTATCACCATTTTAAAAATAATAATATCAATAGTGCTTGTGTGCTCTTTTGCGTAGTTTTTCCATTTTTTTACAGGTAAGTTTTTTGCCTTTAAATCATCATTACTATCATTTTTTTGAGAGCTTTCATCAACGATAAGCATCCACTTAAGATGTGAAAAACGCGCACTTTTAAACAATTCTTTTAAATTTTTTATCTCATTTTCTGCTTTGTCTTTGTTAGAAATTTGCACTATCAAGCAAGGGTTAATCCCTAGTTTTTCAACATAATCCTTTTTAAGCTCTATAAACTTCTCTAAAGCCTCTTGCAATGTTTCTTCCTCAAAATATTCTACCTGTTTGATAAGCTTCGCACTTACTGCTTCTTCTTCGCTTATACGCACATCAGGGATTTGTCCTTTACTAAGTTTAGGCGTAGCGGAGACATTTAGCACTTTGCTAAAAAATTCATTGCTTTTGTTTGGCTGATTTGTTTTATGGTGTTTTATAATCAACTCATCTAAATTATTCGTAGCAATATGGCACTCATCTTTTATTAAATAAATTTCTTTTTCTCTAATTCCTTGTGTAAGATTCTCAAAATCTCCTCTAAAGCCCTTTAGTTCGCGCAAAAATTGCACAAAAGCCCCCGATTTCAGCTTACTATCCTTTTTATACAAATCTCTAGGCAAAACATACACATTATAATCTGTGGGGATAAAGAGATTTTCTTCCTTTCCTGTTTCGCTCTCTATCAAATATGGCTTTAAATGCGTAAATTTGCTTTGAAATTTCACAAAGGCATTATAGTTTTGCTCACCTAAACCCCCTTTAGATAGGCTAGATACCACAAATACGATATTTGCATTTTCTTTTAAAAGCTTATTCATAAACGCTGCCATCATTATTGTTTTGCCACTACCTGTGGGAGCTTGGAAGGTGATTGTATCTTTAGTTTTAAATTTCTCTGTCAGCTTCTCTACTGCTTCTTGTTGCAAATCCTTAACCGCTTGTATCATTTTGCACCCTTTAGCTTAGAGATTTGGGCTTCATATTTCTCCTCACTAAGCCCTTGCATTTCAAGGCTTTTTCTAGTGAAATCAAAGTTTTCACACACCCATTGTATTTTCTCACAAGCATTGCTAAATTTTTCTAAGCCATAAAGCCTCTCATCAATTTTTGTAAAAATTTCTCTATCAAATGGGCTTATTTCTTTTATCCAGCTTACTTCTAGGCTATCTCCATAGGGCTTGTTTTTCTCTAACCACTTGAAGTTTGTATCCCCGTTATAGCATTCCCCGCTCATAATGCGCTTTAATCTCTTAGTCGTTACATCTATTGCTATGCCATTGGGATTTAAAGGAGTTTTTTCGTTATTAGTTACTAAGATAAATTTGCGATTACCGCCATCTTCTCTATTGAGTTCTAGCACTGCGTGGGCGGTGGTGCCACTTCCTGCAAAAAAATCTAAAATAATATCAGGCTCTGCGTTGTCTCTTTGGGGATTTTGAGATTCTTCGCTACGCTCAGAATGACAAGTGGGGTTAGAATCTTTGGATTCTAGGCTATGAGGACATTCTGCCCCCCCCCCCCCCATATAATTGCGCATTGTCTAGGTTTGTGTTATTTGCGGAGGTGGAGATTTTAAGGAGGTGTTTGATTAGATTGATAGGTTTAGGAGTATCAAAAACTTTATTTTCAAATATTGCTTGAATTTCTTTTGTAGCGTCTGTTGTTGTGCCATATTCTGTAAAAATTGTGCGAGTTTTTATCACTTTTTCTTTATTTTGCACTTCATCAAAATAAATAACTTCATAGGGAGTTAATCGTCCTTTGGAGTCTTTTTGCCAAAAGATATGCTCCTTGTCTAAATTTTCAGGCTTTTTACGCCACCGCCCCTCCACTCCATTAGGTGCGGCAGGATAAAAATCATTACCATTTGTATCTTTTATAGAATAATAAAGTGAAGGTGCATCTTCTTTCAGTGAGCCTATTCCCCATTTCTCAAGTTTTAGAATCTTTGCCTTTTTGCCATTGACAATTTTATTAAAATCTTTTTCATTTTGTTCTTGTGTTATATCATTTATTTGCCACAAAAACTTTTTATGGCATAAAATATACTCGTGTTCTCTAGCAAAATCCTGTGAATCTTGACTGCCCCCTTTTTTCTTTTGCCACACCAAACTACTTACAAAATTCCTCTCCCCAAACACTTCATCAAAAAGGCATTTCACATAGGCTTGATTCCTATCATCTATACTGCAAAATATCACACCATCATCTTTAAGCAATTCTTTAGCTAAAACTAATCGCGGATAAAGCATGGATAAAAGATTATCCCTTGAAATCGCGTTGTTATAGTTTGTCTGTGCGAACTCTCCTAAATCATCTTTGCCATAAGGGGGGTCTATGTAGATAACTTTCACCTTTTGCCTATAAGTGATGAGGAGATTTAAAAGGGCGGGGTAGTTATCACCTATGATTAAGCTATGAGTTAGCACAGAGTTAGAATCTCTAAAGCTTAAAGTCTCATCTTTTGCTAAATAATGTATAGCCTCGCTCTGTTTTTCTAATCTTTTATCAAAATGAAAGCCCGTTCTTTTATAAGTCGTGCCAAGTGCGGATATGCTTAGGGCTTCCGCTTTAGTTTCGGCGTTTTTAATAAGCTTTTCTAAAAGCTCTGCATTGTTTTCTTCTATGATTTTATCTTCTACTCTTTGCTTGAGTTCTTCTATGAGATTTGCCTTGAGTTGTGCTAGGCTTGAAGTTTGCGCGTTGGAAGTGTTTTGTGAATCTTGCATTTTGAGCCTTTTACATGGGGATTACAAAAGTATAGATTGTAATATTATTAGGCTTTTAGTATTCTTTAAGTAGATTATAAAGCTTGACAAACACTAAGTGATAGGGCTTATAATTTACATTTTAAAAGTTTAATAAAACAAAGGATAGCAATGTGGCATAAGGATATTTTTGAAAGGGATTTAAGCGGAGAATGCGTAAGCACAAAGGAAGAGGAATTTTACAAAATAAAAGAAATCATAGAAAGCACCATAAAGCTTACTCGCAAGCTTAACACACAGGATTTAAGCCCTAAGGAAGTAAGAGAGCTTTTCTCGCAGATTATTAATAAAGAAGTTGATGAAAGCACTTGGATTATTCCGCCTTTTTATGTGGATTTTGGACGTAATATAAGCGTGGGTAAGAACTTTTTTATGAATCAATGTTGCACCTTTATGGATAGGGGAGGCATAAGCATAGGTGATGATGTGTTTATAGGACCTAAAGTGTGCCTAACGACTATCAATCATGATTTGAATCCTTATGCGCGAACAAACACTTTTTGCAAAGGGATTGTGATAGAAAACCGCGTGTGGATAGGGATAAATGCCACGATTTGCCCGGGTGTGCGCATAGGGGAGAATTCCATTATCGCTGCTGGAAGTGTGGTAACAAAAGATGTTCCCGCAAATGTAATTGTAGGTGGCAACCACGCAAGAGTGATAAAAAGATTAGAATTTTAAGGGTTAAAGATTTAGGAATTTTAATCGCTCGTTAGGAAAAAGTGCAATAGCTAGAATTTTATTTTCTAAGTGCAATCCCTAAAATTACAAAAATATTTGCAAACACTAAACCGCTAAAAAAGGCAGTTATATTAAAAAGTTGGTGACGGATTAAAATTAGGATTCCAATAACTAAGATTCCATAGGTTAAAAGACGCAAAGGCATAAAAAATATTTTAAATCCAGTCTTTGCATGGATTGTGCTAAAATTATCCCAAAATTTGCGTTTTTTTAGTGGAATCTCTAGGGTTTCTTCTTTGGATTCTGTGTTTTTTGGAGTGGAATTATTTTCGGATTCCATAGTCTTAAAATATTCTTCCTCTTCCTCTAACCTTTCTTGTTTGCTTTTATAAGCTTCCGCTAAGGCTCTCAATTCCTCTTTAGAATAGTTATTTATGAGGGTTAGAATCTTTTTTTTCTGTGTGTAAAAAACACCTAAAACAATAAATAAAAAAGAAAGAAATGCAAAAGAAAAATTTAATGCAAACCCACTTCCAAAGGCAATCCAAGTAAGACAGGGAATGCCACACAACGCAACTAAAAGAAGCTTAGTCTTCATCGTATTTGGAATAGGTATATTTAGGATCATTTGCTAGAGTGTCAAATTCTTTTTTTTGTCTCTTGTAAGCTTTATAAACATTTAAAATTGCAGCACACACCCCCCAAGCAACGCCCAACCAAAACAACCAACGTATTTTAAAAAGTGATTCTAACCCATAACCTATGCCAATGCCAATTAGCACTGCTAGCACCATTGAAATTCCAAGCGTGGCGTTAGAATATGCTAGGACTGCATCTTTGTATTTTAGTTCTTGTGGATTTTCTAAGTCTTGCGCGTCTATTGTAGATTCCGTATTTTTTAGGTTGGAATCGTCTTTGGATTCCATTGTGTTAGGATTTAGCTTGAATTCTTTTTCTTGTGTTGTTTTTTCTTTAGAATCTATTTTGGATTCCATTTTAGATTCCTTTAAATCCTGTGAGTGCTGATTTCTAGCAACACTTTATGCGCTTTTTCTAAAACTTCGTCAATGAGTTTGGAATCCATTGTTGTGCAAATAAAACCCGTTTCAAATTGTGAAGGGGCAAAATACACACCAGCATTTAGCATTCCTTGATGAAAAGCTGCAAACATTTTTGTATCACTCTTTAGTGCGTCTTGAAAGTTTTTAACAGGATTTGCATTAAAGAAGAATCCAAACATACTTCCACGTACACAAGTTTGTAGCGGAATCTTAAAAGAAGTGCAAATCTCTTGCAGTCCCTTGACAAGTTGCAAGGCTAGAGATTCTAAATGTTGATAAATTGTAGGATTTGTGCGCAATTTTTGCAAAGCCACAAGTCCTGCATGCATTGCCACAGGATTGCCACTTAGTGTTCCTGCTTGATAGACTGCACCACTAGGGGAGAGGAGTCGCATAATATCATCTCTTCCGCCAAATGCTCCAACAGGCATTCCTCCTCCAATGACTTTGCCAAAAGTTGTTAAATCACCACATACTTTATAAAAGCTTTGTGAGCCACTAAGTGAGGCTCTAAAGCCGCTCATCACTTCATCTAAAATTAAGAGGATTCCATGTTTATCGCAGAGTAATCTTAAGCCCTCTAAAAACTCCGATTCACTAGGCACGAGTCCCATATTTCCAGCAATGGGTTCTAGGATTATGCAAGCGACACCGCTACCTTTGGAATTGCTTAATGCAATGCAAGACTCTACGCTTTTTAAATCATTATAAGTTGCTATAAGCGTGTGCTTTGTAAAATCGCTTGGAACACCCGGTGAGCTAGGATTTCCAAAAGTTGCTAACCCACTTCCTGCAGAAACTAAAAGTGCATCACTATGCCCATGATAACAACCTTCAAATTTGATAATATCTTCTTTATTTGTATATGCTCTAGCAAGGCGGATTGCACTCATTGTTGCTTCTGTCCCACTTGAAACAAAGCGGATTTTTTCAATTCCATCGACAAGGCTAATCACTTCCTTAGCAAGTGCAGTTTCAAGTAGGGTTGGTGCTCCAAAGGATAGACCATTTTTAACTGATTCAATCACAGCTTTTTCAATATCCTTATCGCAATGCCCAAAAATAAGTGGTCCCCAGCTTTGCACAAAATCAATATAGGTGTTATTATCTACATCAGTGATATATGCGCCATTGCCTTTAGTGATAAAAGGTGGTGTGCCACCTACGCTTTTAAATGCTCTAACAGGAGAATTAACACCACCGGGAATGACTTGTTTTGCTATATTAAAATCATTTATGCTGTTTAAATTGTCTAAAGATTCCATAATTTTCCTTATTTAATTTTATGTGCGATGAATTTTGACATATTATCTAAGATTTCTCCGCCTTTACGGAATCCTAAAGCACATGCTTCATAAGCATAAAAAACATTGGGCTGATAAAAAGCTCCATTGTGGCTATTTTGTGTGGCAAACTCTTGATAGATTTCTGGATAATTGCCATAGTCTCCGCTTCGTGTGTGGATTGGATTGCCTTGTGCATCAAGAATGCTTATGCTCTCTCCCTCTCTGCCAAATGCATGCTTTTTGACTTGTCTCTTTTCTAAGAGTTCATAAGAAGTTTCTAAAAGTAGGGGGTGATTTGGAAATAAATCCCATAAAATCTTAAGCATTCTTTTGCTTTGAAACAAAAGGGTATAAGCAGGATTTAGAAAAATCGTGTTTTTATTAGCAATCATTGCAGTAATTAGTTGTGCAAGTTCTGGTTCATCAATGGCAATACTCTCCCAAGGGATAAGTTTAAACCAAAATTCATAATTTTCTCCATTAAAACTTAATCCGTTTTGTTCATCTAAATGCGCTTGGTGTGCATAGCAGAAGTTCGTCCCAAAGCCTACTTCTTTAGCAATAACTTCAAGCAGCTTAATTGTGCGCTCTTCTTCAATACTTCCTGCAATACTAGAAAATAGAATCTTCCAACCCTCATAAATGCTTTCAAAACGTGAAATATCATCGCCTAGTGTAATCATGCGTTTAAAGTTATCTCCTAGTGCTTCGTATAAGCTATTAAACTGCAAAGATTCATTAAATCCGTTTTTCTTAAGCAAAGCCCATTGGATAATAGAGCTTTCATAAACCATTGTAGGAGTATCTGCATTAAATTCCAAAAGCTTAATAGGAATTCCATCTAAGCCTCCTGCAAAGTCAAAACGTCCATACAAATGCCAATGCACCTCATCTTCCCAACTTCTTTGAATGGCTTCTATGAGGTTAAAAGGAATCCCTAGCTCAAAAAACAAATTCTTATCAATCACATATTGTCCAGCTTCCACATACATATCATATAATGTATTTGCTGCTTCGTAGAATCCTTGCGCCTCTTGCTCACTAACCTCTATGATTTCATTGCTAACATAAGGTGTATCATCAGTATCTGTGTGCCACTCTAACCCTAACTCTTCTAAATCAGAATTGCTTAGGGGTTGTGCTTGTAAAATATGCATTACTTAACCTCCATAACTGCTTGTTGTTCCACCGGTGCTACTTGAGCGATTTTGTGTGCCTGTGTTATTGGGAGAATAAAATCCGCTACGTCCTGTGTTAGAGGTAGCACTAGAGCGATTAAAGGAATTTTGAGAACGTTCATAAGCTTGAGGTGTTTTATAAGTTGAACGTTGTTGGTTTTGAAAGTTTTGATTATTAAAAAGCTTACTTCCAATCCAGCTTCCAAGAATCGCCCCTGCTGCACTTGCTAGAATTGTCTCTCCTAGAGATAATCCACCTCCTGTTGGATTTGTAAGCTGTGAAGTGCCTTCATCAATTTTCTTAGATTCTTCAGCAATAATTTTATTAATCTCTTCTTGACTTAAAATGCGCTCATTGCCATCTTTTTCGCGTAAAATAACGCGTGTTTGCGCACTTGGAACTTCATCTAAAATTTTATAACTTCCATCGGGCTGTTGCTCAATTGTAACGGTTGCGCCTTTTTTGGTGGCTTCTGTGATTCCGCTTTGTTGTGTTTGATTTTGCTCATTTGAATTGCAGCCTGTGATTAGTAAAATTGCAACAAGCCCTAAGCCACTTTTGCTAAAAGCACCTGTAATTTTGGGGTCTGAAATTTTTTTTAAGTATTTTTGCATTGCATTCTCCTGAAAATTTTGTGAAAATTATACCTAAAATTAGAATAATCTTAAGTAATTGGTGTGTAAGGCTTTGCAATTGCGATTAAATCACTTAAAAACTGCCCTTTGAACTTTAGCCAATAACTTTTATCGCACACAATAATAATCTCCTTTCTTGCGCGTGAGAGTGCTACATTTAGAGCAAAAAGCGCACTTTGATTTTTAGAATTATTAAGATGATAATGCAAAATTACAGGGGAGAAAATCACATAATCAAATTCTTGTCCTTGTGCTGCGTGGATAGTTAGCACACATTCCTTGCTATAAAGGTGCGGCATTGTTTTTAAAATAAGTTGCCTTTGATTAACAAAGGGTGTAAGAATCGCAAAATCTAAGTCTTTTGCTATAAAATCCTTTGCAAGAGTGCAACATAGTGTTGCTTCAAGGGGATTTGTGCGCTCAATTTTGGATTCTATTTTTTGTAAGCTTGTAATATCAAGGTAATATAAATGCGTGTGTGCTTTGTGTCCTTGTAAGCCGTTTTTGTAGATATAGCTATCTAGGAGTTTTGCTAAATTATCACCATAGCGGTAAGTTTGGCTAAGAGTGAATATATGTGAAATTTGTGGCGTATCTTTGGGGTCTTTAGAATTTAATGTTTTACCAAGTTTAAAAAAAGATTCCAAAAATAGTGCAGAGAAACTCCAAAATTTTGAGAGATTCCATAGCGGAGTTTTAGAGTCTTGTGGGTTTAAGGCACTAATGGGCTGGAGTTGCTTATGGTCGCCTAGCAGAGTGATTGGCTTATTAAACGCACATAAAGGTAGAATCTTAATTAAAGGTGCAAAAGCGGCTTCATCTATAAAAAAATGCTTAAAATCTAAGGTTTGCAAATCTACGCGATGTAAGAAAGTATCTAGGGTCATTGCAAGAATTTGGGCTTTAGATAGGGATTTTTTATAAAAATTACTTGAGACATTTTTCTCTAAAGGAATTTGTTCGCAATTTTGTGGAAAGTTCTCCATAAAGCATTGCGTAGGAGACCCTAAGCGCAAAATTCCATCTGTGTTTAATCCAATGTCTCTTAGGCTAGTTAATAGAGTCTTTAGGCATTGTTCTAACGCATTATTTGTAGGTGCTAAAATTGCAATTTTCTGCCCTTGTTTAAGATAAAAGGCTAGGGCATAGAGTAGCACAACTTTTGTTTTGCCACTTCCTGCTGGTCCCCAAATATAGCAAAAGGGATTAGAAAAGATTCCATGCAATGCACGCAACTGCTCGGCGTGTGGGGGTGTTGGTAAATCTTGTAAAGAGGCAATATCTGGCATAAAATCTGGAGCATTCTTTGGCAGAGAAAGGGGATATTCTTGGGAGTAGAAGTTGATTATATTTTGAACTAAAAAGCGCAAATCAGAGATAAGCATAATAGAATCTTTTTGTGCAAATAGGGTATTGCGTAAATTAGATTCTACATTTAAATGTAATGTTTTTGTGCGCTCATCATAAGCAGAAATACTAATCTCACTCTTATTATCTCCTAGCAAATACTCCTCAAAATTTGTGCGTAAGGCTAGAGTCTCTAAGCTTTTAGGTTTGGATTCTAATTGCACACACAATCCAAAAATATCCTGCTTGATACTTCTAATTTTTACCTTTTCGTATCCTTTATCGAAGGCAGTAAGATATTGAAGATAATTTTGTGCGCAATCAAACAAAAAAGGATACATTAAGACGCGCTAATTCCTTGATACCTATAATACGCTGCACAAGCACCTTCGCTACTTACCATACAGCTACCAAGTGGATTTTGTGGGTTGCAGGCTTTGCTAAAAAGTTTGCAATCGTAGGGCTTTTTATTTCCTTTTAAAATTTCACCACATAGGCAGTTTTTATGGTCGTCTTTTGGGATTCCGCCTAAATACTCTTTAAGCACTACACTTGCATCATAGTGCGCATATTCGTCTTTTAGTCGCAAAGAAGAGTGCGCAATCTCACCCAAACCACGCCAAAAAAAGCTAGAATCTAGTGTGAAATATTTTTCTACGAGTTGCTGGGCTTTAGGATTTCCTTCTGCTGTAACAGAACGTGCGTATTGTGTTTCTACCTTTGGAATGCCTTCTATTGTTTGTTTGAGAATGCTTAGCAAACTCTCACCAACATCTAAAGGTTCAAAACCACACACAACAATTGGAATCTGGTAGCACTCTAATAAAGGCTCATAGATTTTAGAGCCTGTGATAACGCTTACATGTGATGGTGCTAGAAGCGCGTTGATTTGACAATCCTTTGCGCTTAAAATTGCGTGTAGTGGTGGCGGCACTAAAACATGATTTATGTGCAAGAGAATATTTTTTAGCTTTTCGTTAATGGTACGTTCTAAGAGTGCAGCACTCATGGGTGTTGTTGTCTCAAAACCAATGGCAAAATACACCACGCGCTTAGTTGGATTTTCTTTAGCAATTTTTAGCACATCTAAAGGAGAATAGACAAAACGCACATCAAGCCCACTAGCACGAGCATTTTGTAAGCTTCCATAACTTCCGGGAACTTTTATCATATCTCCTAGTGTTACTAAAATCACATCTTGAATTTTAGCAATTTGGTAAGCGCAGTCAATGCGGTTTTTTGGCATAACGCACACGGGGCAACCGGGTCCATGCACAAACTCAACATTCTCTGGAAGCAAGGCAGGTAGCGCGTATTTCATAATCGTATGCGTATGTCCGCCACACACTTCCATAATTTTTAGAGGTTTTTTTAGGGATTTGCTAAGTGCATTTAATGCATTAAAAACACGTTTAATTTTATGACTATCGCGGTAAATATCAATATAGGGATTTTTCTGCATATTTTGCCTTTATTGTTCCAAGATTTTACGCAAGATTCCATCAAAATCTTGTGCATATGGAGGATTGAAAGTCGTTATTGGTATGGTGTAACTTTGTGTGAAATTTTGTGTGTAGCTATGATAAATAACTTGTGTATTTAGTGTTAAGTGATAACTAGGGGTAAAACTAAAAGTTGGAATCCAAAAATCTTCGCTGTCGTTTGCATAATTGCTAAAGTAAAACCGCAATTCCTTAAGGTTTGGATTTGGTGTTTTTTCATAGAGAATCTTAAAGCGATTAATAAAGGTTTCTGCAAAGATAGAGGGGATTACATTTGAATTTTTAGTTTCTATATAGGCGATTTTTGGGTAAGGAAAATTATTGTTTGCTAAGGGTTTAGAGCAACTAGAAAACACAAAAAGCACTAAAGTTAAAATAAAAAATGTTAAGATTCTACCTTGCATTACACCTCTTTTTAAAAATTTAAATTCTAGCAAAATTATTAAGGTAAATGTATTAAGGATTGAAACTTGAATAGAATTTTTGTTGCAAAAAAACCACTTTTTATCTCTTCAAATGTTTTTTTAAGTAAGTTAAAACGTAAATACAATGTTAAAAAAGCTGGGTTTAGCGGAATCTTAGATCCTTTTGCATGTGGGGTGCTAGTTGTGGCATTTGGGCAATACACAAAGCTTTTTCACTTTTTGCAAAAATCTCCAAAAGTCTATAAAGCCACACTTTGGTTGGGATTACAAAGCGATTCTTTGGATTTAGAAAATGTCCGCAATGTGCAAAAAACTATGCCTTTAGATGAAAGTAAGGTTAGAGAAGTGTTGCAGAGTTTTTTAGGTGAAGTGCGCTTTGTGCCACCTAACTTTAGCGCAAAGAAAATTAATGGAAAAAAGGCTTATGAATTTGCTAGAAATGGCAAATTAGAGATACTAAAAGAGGGTTTAAAAGAGCAAACAATGCAAGTATTTAAGATAGAATTTTTAAACTATTCTCATCCTTTTATTAGTTTTAGAACCGCTGTGAGCGAGGGAGCGTATATCCGTTCTTTGGGTGCGCTAATTGCAGAAAAATTAGGTTGTATTGGGAGTTTAAGCTATTTGGAACGTGAGAGTGAGGGGGGATTGTGTTTTAAAGAAGAGAGAGCATTAAACCCTTTAGAGATTCTGCCCTTTACTAGAATTGATTTGCGTGGAGATTTTAAAATGCGCAATTGTATTGAAAATGGTAAAAAATTTAATCCAAAACTGCTTAAAATTTCTGAAAATACAAAATATATAGTGCAATTTGAGGATTTTTTCTCTATAATTTCAAGCAAAAATGAAAGTGTGCAATACTTGGCAAATAGGATTCCTTTATGTTGATATTATCAAGAAAAGAAAATGAGTGCATTACCATTGGAGATTCCATAAAAATTAAAGTAATTAGCATTGATAAAGGTAGTGTGAAACTCGGTTTTGAAGCTCCTCCTGAAATGTTGATCTTGCGTGAAGAGCTAAAGATTGCTGTTCAAGAAGAAAATAAAAAATCTCTCCAACATAGTGAAATTGCGCTTAATCAACTCTCTCGCATTAAAAAGAAAATTTAATGCCTTTTGATCTAGACTCTCAATTAGAAGTTTGCTCTGTGGTGGCTAAATCGTATGCAAAAATCAATTTATTTTTAAAAATTGTTGGAAAAACACAGATTAATAACACTTCTTATCATCTCTTGCAATCACGTTTTATGCGTGTTGCATCATTGTATGATACGTTAGGATTTAATTTTAATGCAAAAGAATTTAGTCTTGTAGGTGATTTTGATTGTTTAACAGAGCAAAACACAATTTATAAGGCGTTTATTGTGCTTTTGCCCTATGTGAGCAAAGAACAAGTAAAAGCACTAAATCATACGCAAATTGTCGTGCAAAAAAAAATTCCAAGTGGCGGCGGACTAGGCGGAGGAAGCTCTAATGCAGCATGTTTTTTGCAAGTTGTTAATCGTGAGCTAAATTTGGGGTTAGATAAGGCGACTCTAATGGAAATTGGTGCGAAAGTTGGGAGTGATGTTCCGTTTTTTATTAGCGATTTGGAACTTGCTAATGTGGAAGGTAGAGGAGAGATTATCACGCCTTATAATGCAGAATCTAAATTTGATATAGAGGTTATTACACCTAATGTGCATTGTAGCACAGCAGAAGTTTTTAGATTGTATGCAAAAGAATTTTATAGCACAAGTGCGATTGTGCAAACTCAAATGGAATCTTGGCTACAAAAAAGCAATGCAGAGATTTTAAATAATAATGCTTTTAGTAATAACGACTTACTAAAACCATTATTAAGATTGCATTCAGAGTTGGAATCTTATTGCCAAAAAGGTGTATTTTTAAGTGGTAGCGGAAGTTGTTTTTGGAAGAAATGCAATGCAATAGAGTATGCAGCTAAACATAAGGAAGCGCAATGAAAATTGTCGCAACAAATAAAAAAGCAACCTTTGACTTTTTTATTTTAGAGAAGTTAGAAGCTGGAATTGCATTGCAAGGAAGCGAGGTAAAGGCAATCCGTGTTGGGAGGGTCAATCTAAAAGACAGCTTTGTAAAAATTGTTAATGGAGAGGCATTTTTATTTCAAGCTCATATCGCAACACTTGCTACAACAAACCTATATTACAAGCCCGATGAAAAGCGCCCACGTAAGCTTTTATTACACCGCAAAGAAATTGATAAACTCTTTGGTAAAAGTCAAGTTGCAGGAATGAGCATTGTAGCTCTCAAGCTTTATTTCAATAATCGCAATAAGGCAAAGCTTGAAATTGCTCTTGCTAAGGGCAAGAATCTCCACGATAAACGCGAGAGTTTGAAAGAAAAGATTCAAAAACGTGAAATTGCGCAAAGTCTAAAAGAAATGCAAAAATTAAGGTAAGGAAGAAAAAGTGCCACTAAAAGAAATGGTTGAATACGGAGTGATTGGAGTTTTGGTGTTAATGAGTATCATAGCACTTTGGGCGAGCATTGAGCGTTTATTGTTTTATCATTATATTAAACTTGTGTTATATTCTAATAAAACCGAGCTAGAGATTGACTTGTCCAAAAATCTAACACTCATTGCCACTATTGGTTCAAACGCTCCTTATGTAGGACTTTTGGGCACAGTCTTTGGAATTATTTTGACTTTTGTGCAACTTGGGCAATCTGGAATAGTGGATACTTCAAGCATTATGACAGGATTAGCACTTGCTTTACAAGCAACAGCAGGTGGATTGCTTGTAGCAATTCCTAGCATTGTATTTTATAATCTTTTAATGCGCAAAAGTGAAGTGTTAGTAGCACAATGGGAGATATTACAAGAAAAAGAAGGCAAACAATGAAACGTTTTAGACGTATGGATACGATTAATATTGTCCCTTTTATTGATATTATGCTTGTTTTATTAGTGATTGTGCTAACAAGTGCGACATTTATTGCGCAAGGAAAGATTCCTATTGCTATTCCACAAGCGCAAGGCTCACAAGAGATTTCAAAAAGTAAAAAAAGCATTGAGATTACTATTGATGCACAAGGGAATTATTATTTTGATGGTAAAGAAATGGATTTAGAGGGCGTGAAAATAGAACTTTCTAAACTTCCAAAAGAGACGTCAATTCTTTTACGTGGAGACCAAAAAAGCTATTTTGAGCAATTTGTAAAGCTTATTGGAATCTTAAATCAAACAGGACATAGTAATGTTGATGTGGAAGTTGAACGCAAATAAGGAGAACATTTGTTAATAGATAGTTATGATTTATCTACACTAATTTCAGCTGTTGTTACTTTTTTGATAATTGTGCTTGCCATTCGCTTTGTGCTATATTATGCGAATCGTAAAGGCTCACAAATTCAAAAGCCAGATTGGCTAGATGATGATAGATTTGATACACAAAAGAAAAAGAAAAAATAAAAGAGAAGGAAAGTTATGGAAAATCTACTCATTAATGGAATCTTTACGCTCTTTATGCTTGCTCTTGCATTTTGGGACTATTATAGTTATGGGAAGCAAAAACACAGAGATTTTAAATCTATTATTATGAGCACAGGGGTTTTAGGGACATTTGTTGGAATCTTTGTAGGTTTGCAAGATTTTGATGTAAATCATATTGAAAACTCTGTCCCCTCGCTTTTAGCAGGTCTGCAAACTGCTTTTTATACTTCAATTTTGGGAATGGCATTAGCAATCTTGCTGTCTATTTTGCAAAAAAGCAAGGCAGTAAAGAGCGATTTTGAAAATATGTTAGACTACTTTTCATTGCAAGCAGGCAAACTAGATAAACTAGAAAAATTAGACGCACTAAGTGATGTTGGGATTGCACTCAAAGAAGTTATAAGTCAAAATAAAGAAAAGTTAGAATCACAAAATCACTACCAAGCAACACAGATTGAGAATCTAAAAACTTTAGAAAATTCCTTCAATACCACAAATGCTACTCTTAAAGAAGCAATGCACCATTTAGCAAAAGGAGCAAGTAAAGAGCTTATTGCAGCACTACAAGAAGTTATTAAGGATTTTAATTTACGTATTACAGAACAATTTGGGGATAATTTTAAAGAATTAAATAATGCTGTTACGCAAATGATTGTTTGGCAAAATAGTTATAAGGATTCCATTGCGGGGCTTGATAGTAGTTTGAAAAATACATTAAAGGCTTTTGATTCTACTAAGGAATCTTTGGAACTTATTGCAAGTCGTAATGCTGAAGTATTAGAAGTTTATAACGCATTAGCGCACAGCATTGAGGCTTCACGTATAGAAAATGAAAAGTTATCTGCATTATTAAGTGGATTTGAAAGTATGCACACAAATGCGGAATCTGCCCTTAAAGGTGTGGAAGAGTTAAGCAAAAACCTTGATGCTACACATACCAAATCCCTAGCTTACACAAAGGAATCTTTACAGGAAGTGCAAGAATTTCTAGAACAGAGTGCACAAGAGTATAAACAAAATATGCAAAACTCTTTGGAAGGCAGTTTAAAAGCACTAGAGGAGGATTCGCAAAAACAAAGAGAATCGTTGCTTACACTCCAAGAGGCATTCAATGCGTTTAATAGTGCGTATATTACACAAAATAAAGAGCAACTTACAAATCTTTTGAATTCCTTAAAAGAGGAATTAACTACTTTTATAGAATCTTTTGTTGAAAGCGATTCTAAATTAAAGCATAAAAATTTAGAAATGATTTCACACATTCAAAATAGCATTGAAGAGAGACTAGAGGGTGTGAAAGATAGCTTTAAAGCAAGTTTAGAAGTTTTGGAGAATGCACAAAAGGAATCCCTGCTTTTGATTGAAGAGCAGGCTAAACGTAGTGATGATTTGCTAATACGTCATACACAAGATATGGGAAGTGTAGTTGAAAAGGCAAGCTACCATTTGCAAGAATTAAGCGAGAAAACACAACAAAATTTAAGTAAGAATTCTGATACGTTAGAGCAACATATTGTTAATGCGGTATTGAATTTTGACACATTGCTTGGAAAAACAACAAAGAGTTTAGAGGATAATTTTGAAGATTCTAAAAATACTTTAATGGAATTAAGCAAAGAAATAGAATCACAAATGGTTGTTACAACTAAATCCTTAAATTCCTTATTAAACGATACTGCGGAAACTTTAAGCAAAAGCACACGAAGCATTGAAGAATCCTTAGTGCAAACTAACACAACTTTAAGTCAAAGTTTTCAAGACACTACAAGTTCCATTACAGAAAACCTAGAATCCACTACAAACGACATAAGACAAAGTGTAGCAAGCTTACTGGAGCAAAACCAAACTTATAGCCAAAATTTAAATACACTCTTGCAAGAGAGTGTAAAAACATTTGCTAATAGCTTAGAACAACTCCAAAAAGATTCCACACAGCATACGCAAGAAATGCAAGGGCAAATGCGTGCTAGTTTTGCGGAATCTTATAAAAACGCATTAGAATCTCTAAGTGCGTATCTTAAAAACACTACAAATGCATATCAAAATAAACTTCAAGACTTATCAAAATTTGGAGTTGAACAACATCAAGCATTAAGTGTAAATTTGCAAAATGAATTAAGTAAAATTACAAAGGGCTTTGAGGCAAATAGTCAAAAAGTAATCCAAAGTAGTGCAATATTTGCAGAAAAACTTTTGCAAACTTCTACAAATTTGTTAGATTCACATACACAAAAGATAATGGAAAATTACAAGACACTTGATTATAACATTAAAACAACCTTGCAAGAAATGGCGACAAATTATCTAGGAATGTTGGAGCTACTTACAAAGCAAAGTCTTGAAACTCCTAAAAATGTAAGTGTAGAGTTACTTAATACGTTTAATGCTTTACAAAAAAATCTAGGCGAGGCATTAACGCAAACTTATCTTTCTCTTGAAAATAATCGTAAAGAAATTGATGCAATTTTAAAAATCACTCAAACAAATATTACTACTTCATTAAGTCAAACAACAGAGCTTAATAACACATTATGCAAATCCCTAGGAGAACTAGATAGTGCGCTCTCTAATATTACTTTAGGATTCCGTCAAGATTATGAATGGTTTTTACGAAGAATCCGTGAGCTAATGGGAGCTAGAGGATAATGGCAAATTCTTATAAAGGGAATGAATGGATTAGTATTTCTGATATGATGGCAGGAATAATGATGATTTTCTTGCTGATTGCCGTTTCTTATATGGTGGTTATGAGCAAGACAGAAAAGCAGTTAGCTTTGCAAAATGCGGAGCTAAAAGAACTTAATAAACAAATGCGTGATATTGCAAAAACACATGAAAATATACAAAATGCTTTGCATAAGGATTTAATTGCGGAATTTTCTAAAAATCTAGAATCTTGGAATGCGGAGATTGATACGGATAACACAGTGCGCTTTAGAGAGCCTGAAATTTTATTTGACGCGGGTAAGAGGGAAGTTAAAATGCGATTCCAAGAAATTTTAGATGATTTTTTTCCACGTTATATTCGGATTTTGACTCAAGATAAATATAAGCAAGACATTGAAGAGATTAGAATTGAAGGACACACTTCCACAGAATGGCAGAACGCAAAAACATTAGAATCACGTTATTTAGGGAACGCAGAACTCTCACAAGCTAGAGCTTTAGAGGTGTTAAAATATTGTTTTTCTAATACGAACATTAATGCAGATAAAGAGTGGCTTGTCAAAGTTTTGCGTGCAAATGGTCTTTCTTTTGCTAAGCCTTTAGAGACACCAGAATTATCGCGTCGCGTAGAATTTAAGGCAATCACAAAAAGCAACCAAAAGATTATGGATATTTTAGATGTTAATAAAGATAGAGAAGATATAAAAGAAAATGCGCTTGAAAATACAACAATAGAAGATTCTAATACAACAAAAAGGGAGGATTATGTTCGATAGGATAATGATTAGTGATGGTTTGGGTAAATTTTGGAATCTAGTTAGTAGTCTCATAAAATATTTACCAAATGTGTGAGTAAAACCATGAAAGAGTTGCTGCAAGTTTTTAATTACATTCAAAAATACCATGAAGATAATTTTGATGTTTTGTATCTCACTTTAGAGTTTTTGCTATTTACGCAAAACAAGTCTCAAAGCAATATGTTCCTATCCCAAAAAAATAAAGAGAAAGCCTTAGAGGACTTTAAGGCTTATTTGGAATCGCTAGGCTTAGAACCTTTTGGATTCCATCTTGACCTAAATTACAAAAAAATTTTGAAATCTTTGCATGATTTTAAGATTCAAGCACTTTCTTTAGGAGAGTTTATTCAAGCTATTACAATGCAAAAAACAATTCTAAAGTTATATGAATATGCCACATCACTAGAAGTTAATGCTCTAGTGTGCGGAATCTTAGATGTGAAGAAAGGAGAGAGTGTTTATAATCCTTGCTGTGGGCTAGGGTCGTGGCTTTTGCAACTCAATGTGTATTCTAAAGATTGTGCATTTTATGGTATGGATATTAATCCAAAGGCAATCCGTATTGTTAAAGCACTTGCGTTGCTATTAGAGTTTAAAACCTGTTCCCTAAGCATAGGGGATATTTTTAGTGAGCCTTTTACCACAGAATTTAAATTTGATAAAGTCTTTTGTCATCCGCCTTTACTTAACCACTTAAATATCAAAGCACCAAAAGAATCGCAACTTGCTCCTTATAGCAAAACCGCTTTAGAGATTCCATTTATAGATTATTCTCTGATGCGCTTTAAGAAAAAGGCAGTATTTATTGTGCGCACAGCACTTTTAAATAAGGGCGTAGGGGAGCGATTGTGTGAATATTTGCTTGATCATGGATTATTAGAATCCATTATTGAGCTACCAGATAATATTTTCCCCTATAAAGCAGAGTCGTATTCTTTGTTCGTCATCTCACATGCGAACAAGCGCTGTTTATTGCTTGATGTAAGTAGCTTTTATCTAAAAGAGGGTAAATACCACAAACTCATTAACCTTGAAGAGATTTTAGATTTGTATTTTTCTAAACAGAACACGCAGTATTCTAACTTTGTAGAATATGAGAAAATTAAGGGCACTAATCCCCGTTCTTATAAGGAACAAAGCGATGCGCAAATACTTTTAGGAGAGCTTTTAGAAAGTGCGTATAGAGGTGTGCGCATTGCTTCTAGAAGAGATAGTGATTTAGTGTCCTGCTATGATTTTGGAATTAAAGATTTTAGTATGTATGGTTTTAGTGATACATTTTGCGATTCCACTTTAAAAACAAATAGTGCGCAATTAAAGACCCTAAAGATTAAGCCTTTTGATGTCTTGCTCTCTATGCGCGGTGTAACTCCAAAAGTTGCGATTATTGGCAAGGAAGCAGAGAATAAAATTGTGCTTGCTAATGCTGGAATCTTGGTGTTACGTTTTAAGGATTCTAAAGTTGCAAAGGCACTATATTTTTACTTTTTAAGTAAAGCTGGACGAGAGATATTAAAACGTTTTTATCTAAGCCATAATGAGCGTGTGAGTGAAAAGGAGATTAAAACACTAGAATTGCCAAAAAGCTTTTTGGATTCCTTAGTAACGTATAACACAAACTTTAAGAAACTATGTGAATACGGAGAGAGTATTGCTAGAGATGTAGAGAGCGCAAAAGCTTTATTAGGTTTTTAAAATACGGAATCTAAAATAGATTGTAATCTTATCTTTTTAAAAAGTTTTGTAACTTTGGAATTCAAAAAGATTCCATAGTTACAAGGGTTTAAAAGCTGGAGTTTGCTTTAACCTTTGATAAAATCTGCAATCCTTTGGATTCCTTTTTCAATACTTTTTAAATCTGTTGCAAAAGAGAATCTAAAGTATCCGTCCATTCCAAAGCCAATACCGGGAACCGTCGCCACACCCACCTGTTCTAGCAAGTCTTTGCAAAACTGCATAGAATCTTTAGTGATTGCGCTACAATTTACAAAGAGATAAAACGCTCCATCTGGCTTAATAACATTTAAACCCTTAATGGCATTCATCTTCTCACATGCAAAATCACGTCTTTGTTTGAAAGCTATACGCATATTTTCAATGTCTTTATCAGCACTGCCATTAAGCCCGACAATCGCTGCTTTTTGAGTGATAGAGTTGATATTAGAGAGGGATTGACTTTGGAATCCATTAATAAGCTTACAAAGTTTTTGATCTTTGCTAGCTAGATAGCCCATTCTCCAACCTGTCATAGCTAAAGCCTTACTTAGCCCATTAACCGTAATCGTTCGCTCTAGCATATCATTGCTGATGCTACCTGCAGAAGTAAATGTCCCATCATAAACAAGCTTCTCATAAATTTCATCACTTAGCACCCAAATATTTGTATCCTTTAACACTTCTCCGATTGCCTCTAGCTCTTGGCGGGAATATACCATACCAGTAGGATTTGAAGGGGTTGTTAGAATGAGCATTTTTGTCTTTGGTGTTATAACGGCTTTTAATTGTTCTATGGTGATTTTGAAATTATTAGCTTGTGTTGTCTTTATGAATACATTTTTGCCATTGCTAAATGTTACAAGCTCTGGGTAGGTTACCCAATAAGGACTTGGAATAATCACTTCATCGTCTTTATCAATTAGAGCTTGAAAGATATTAAAAAGCGAATGTTTTGCTCCGCTATTAACGATAATTTCTTTTGCAGAGTAATTAAGGTTATTATCTCTTGCAAGTTTTTCACTAATTGCACTAAGCAACTCTGGAATCCCAGCAGTCGCAGTATATTTAGTAAAGCCTTCTTGTATTGCCTTAATTGCACCCTCTTTAACAACTTGTGGTGTATCAAAATCTGGTTCACCTGCAGAGAATGAAAGAATATCTTTTCCTTGAGCTTTTAGTTCTCTTGCTAATGAGCTAATAGCAATTGTAATGGATTCTGAAAGGTTTGTAACGCGATTTGCATAATGGGCTTGCATAATGGCTCCTAAGCGGTTAAATTTTGAAAAAGAGAGAATATAACTTTTTTCCTTTATTGACACTAAAACTTAAGGCTGTGATAGCTTTTGGATTCTGCATGTCCTAGCATAAAAATTAAAATATTAGTATTATAAGCTAATTAATATTTAGTCAATATGGCTAAAGTAATATGAATTTTTTAACTAAATGTATTGACAAGCTTCAAAAAAATCATTATAATTCCGCGTTTTAAAAAATAAATTTTTTGGAGGTAATCCTTATGAGTTTTAAACCACTTGGAGAAAGAGTCTTAGTAGAGAGACTTGAAGAAAACACAACAACAGCATCTGGAATCATTATTCCCGATAATGCAAAAGAGAAGCCACTAGAAGGAATTGTAAAAGCAGTGGGTTCAGAGGTTAAAGAAGTTAATGTTAATGACAAAATTGTTTTTGGTAAATATTCTGGAACAGAAGTAAAACTTGATGGTAAAGAATATTTGATTTTAAAACTTGAAGATGTTTTAGGCGTGATTGCTTAATTTAAATAAAATAAAAAAGGATAAAAAAATGGCAAGTAAAGAAATTAATTTTTCAGATAGTGCAAGAAATCGTTTATATGAAGGTGTAAAGCAATTAAGTGATGCGGTTAAGGTAACAATGGGACCACGTGGACGCAATGTTTTAATTCAAAAAAGCTTTGGCGCACCTAGTATTACAAAAGATGGTGTTTCTGTGGCTAAAGAGATTGAACTAGCAGACCCTATTGCAAATATGGGTGCGCAACTTGTTAAAGAAGTTGCTAGTAAAACTGCAGATGCAGCAGGTGATGGCACAACAACAGCAACAGTGCTTGCATATAGTATCTTTAAAGAAGGTTTAAGAAACATTACAGCAGGTGCAAGTCCCGTGCAAGTTAAACGTGGTATGGATAAAGCAGCAGAGGCAATCACAGAGGAGCTTAAGAAGATTTCAAAACCTGTTGCTGGTAAAAAAGAAATTGCACAAGTTGCAACAATCTCTGCAAATTCCGATTCTAAAGTGGGTGAATTAATTGCAGAAGCTATGGAAAAAGTTGGTAAAGATGGAGTTATTACGGTAGAAGAAGCAAAGGGAATCAATGACGAATTAAGTGTTGTTGAGGGAATGCAATTTGATAGAGGTTATCTAAGTCCATATTTTGTAACAAATAGTGATAAAATGGAAGCGGAATTAGAAAATCCTTATATCTTATTAACAGATAAAAAAATCACTGCAATGAAAGATATTTTACCACTTCTTGAAGCAACAATGAAAAGTGGTAAGCCTTTATTAATCATTGCTGAAGATATTGAAGGAGAAGCTTTAACAACTTTGGTTGTAAATAAATTGCGTGGTGTGTTAAATATTGCAGCAGTAAAAGCTCCGGGCTTTGGTGATAGAAGAAAGGAAATGTTAAAAGATATTGCAACACTAACAGGTGGAGAAGTGATTAGCGAAGAGCTTGGCTTAACGCTAGAATCTGCAGGAATTAGCCACTTAGGACAAGCCGCTAGAGTAGTGATTGACAAAGATAATACAACAATCGTAGATGGCGCAGGCAGCAAAGACGCAGTGAATGCAAGAGTAGGACAAATCAAAACTCAAATTGAAGCAACAACAAGTGATTATGACAGAGAGAAACTCCAAGAGAGACTAGCAAAACTTAGTGGTGGTGTAGCTGTTATTAAAGTTGGTGCAGCAAGTGAAGTAGAGATGAAAGAGAAAAAAGATAGAGTAGATGATGCGCTAAGTGCGACAAAAGCGGCTGTTGAAGAAGGAATTATTATCGGTGGTGGTGCAGCATTAGTGCGTGCGGCTGATAAGGTAAATCTAAGCCTTGAAGGCGATGAAAAAATCGGTTATGAAATCATTAAACGCGCAATCTCTGCTCCTCTTAAGCAAATTGCAACAAATGCAGGGTTTGATGATGGTGTTGTAGTGAATAATGTAGAAAAAGATTCCAATATTAATCATGGATTTGATGCAGCAAGTGGAAATTATGTGGATATGTTTGAAGCAGGAATTATTGACCCGCTAAAAGTTGCAAGAATTGCATTACAAAATGCTGTGTCTGTTTCAAGCTTACTTTTAACAACAGAAGCAACGGTGCATGAAATCAAAGAAGATAAACCAGCAATGCCAGATATGAGCGGTATGGGCGGAATGGGAGGTATGGGTGGAATGATGTAATCCACCCCCCCCTTTTTTTTTCTTAAAGAACTCCCAAAGGGGAGTTTAGAAAATTTTTAATAATAATCTGCAATCTCCACACTTCTTTATACAAGTGAAATCTACTTTGTTTTTTAGTTTTAATAGAAGGTAATTAGGGAATATTTAAGCTAAAAATACACACAATTTGTGGAATCCTTTTTGGATTTTAAAAGAAATAAAAAATGTAATCTCGCAAAATTAAGTGCAGTTGGTGTAGAATTTCTTAAAAATTTAAAGGAATTTTATGGCAAGCACACAAGATATATGGAATCTAAAACCGCTTTTTGATAACAAAGAAACTCTTAAAGAGGCAATGCAAAATGCAATTTACAAGACACAAGCTTTTCAAAAGCAATATAAAAATAATCTTAATACGTTAAATGGAGAATCTTTTTATCAATGTCTAAAAGAATATGAAAAACTCTGTGAAGAGCTTTCGAGCATTATGACTTATGCTTTTTTGTGTTTTGCGTCTAACACGCAAGAGGGGGCATTTTATGCAGAATGTGAAATGGAGGTCAATAAAGCACAAGAGTTTTTATTATTTTTTGAGCTAGAATTTAATGCGCTTGAAAACACTAAAAAGCAGGAGTTTATGGAGAGTGCAAAGGGTTATACGTATTACTTGGAATTATTAGCAAAACAAGCAAAATATCAATTAAGCCTAAAAGAAGAAAAGGTTTTACTGAAAACACAGCCTGTGGGTGTAGAGAGTTTTAAACGTCTATTTGATGAGCATTTAAGCCATTTACGTTTTATAATCACACTTAAGGGTGTATCTAAAGAAGTCGGCGAGGAAGAGGTCTTAAGTTTGCTATACGACAAAGACAGAGAAGTGCGTAAAATGGCACAAAAATCACTAAGCAAGACATTGCAACAAAATCTCCCACTTCTAACTTATATTTATAATGTGGTGCGCAAGGATTTAAAAATTACTGCAGAGTTGCGTGGTTATGAAAGTTTGGAGGAATCAAGGCATATTTCCAACCAAACTACGCAAAAAAGTGTGGATGTAATGGTGGAGACAATTAATAAGAATGTTGGAATTGTAGAGGAGTATTACACGTTAAAAGCGAAGCTCTTGGGCTATGATTGCTTGTATGATTATGACCGCTATGCACCCATTTATAGTGAAAGTGAAGAGAGTTTTAGCTATAAGGAATCTAAAAAGATCGTGTTAGAAACCTTTGCAGACTTTTCACCAAAATTTCACGCTATTGCTAAACGTGCGTTTGATGAGGGATGGGTTGATGCACATCCTAGAGAAAATAAGAGAGGTGGAGCATTTAGTCATAGTGCTGTGCCTAGTGCGCATCCGTATTTAATGCTAAATCACACAAACCGTAGGCGTGATGCTTTCACAATGGCGCATGAGTTAGGACACACAATTCATCAATACTTATCTTATTGTGTGGGCTATCTCAATGCCGATACTCCTTTAACAACAGCAGAAACAGCGTCTGTATTTGCAGAAATGTTGCTTTTTGAAAAAATGCAGCAAAGTTTGGGGACACAAGAGAAAATTGCTCTTTATGCAGGCAAACTAGAAGATGTGTTTGCAACACTTTTTCGTCAAAATGTTTTCACAAATTTTGAACGTTTAGTGCATAAAAAAGAGGGTGAATTAAATACAGAAACACTTAATATGCTATGGCAGCAAGAAAATCAAAAAATGTTTGGTAAAAGCGTAGTTTTGACGGAGAATTATAAATTATGGTGGTCGTATATCCCGCACTTCATTCATACGCCATTTTATTGCTACGCATATAGCTATGGACAACTTTTAGTTTTTGCACTTTTTGGTGTATATCGTCGCAATAAGGCAGATTTTGTGGCAAAATACGAAGAATTTTTAAGTCTTGGCGGGAGTAAATCTCCAAAAGAGCTTGTTGAGATTTTTGGGTTTGATATTGAAAATAGTGATTTTTGGGGGATTGGAATGCAAGAGGTTAGAAACCTTTTGAATGGCTTAAAAGGGATTTTATAAAGAATAAAAGGATAAAATGTATGGAAGTTTTGTTAAAAGATAAGAAATTTCAAGCAATGCAAGGGAGGCATTGTTATGAAATTCTAGAGCATTTAATCCGTAGAAAAATCAACTTTTCAATTCTTTGCAATGTAGAGTGTGTGAAATTTGAGCCAAGTTTGCCACAAGAGATTCGCAGTGCTTTTAGTGAGCTTACTTTGTTTATTTTAGCAGGTTACACTTTTGAGAGTTTAGAGCTTGATGAGCAGAATCTTTATTTTGAAGCTGGATTTGGGGAAGAAAATTTGGGTAGTTTTGTAACAGCCCCTCTTGATAGTATTGTGCAAATTTTACTTCCTAATCACGATGGTTTGCAGTCGGATTTTTGTATTTATGTCAATCTGTTTGCAACATTTGCTAAGATTAAATCAAGTCAAACAGAAGAAGAAGAGGGAATAAATAGCTCAATGCAAGCTCTTTTAGCTAACCCAAAAAACAAAAGGTTTAAAAAATAATTTGCTATACTGCGTAGATTTTAGTGCTTTAATGGAGAGAAGATGGAGAAAAAAATTAATTTAGAGCTGTTTCGCTTTGATGTAAAAACAGATTATTTGCCTTATTTTGCGAAACTCACGCTTAAAGTTGCCCATGAGAAATCACTGCTAGATTTGCTAAAAATGATTCAAAATTTTGTGTATGATTATGGATATAATGCGTATGGCTTTAAGATTAATGGTGTTGTTGTTTTTGACTTTGAACTTCCTATTTCTAGACTTTTAAAGAGATTTGGTAGTGAATGGAGAATAGAACCTCTTAATACGCATTTAGCTCTTAAAGATTTAATTATTAATATTGAACCTTTTTTAAACAAGCTTGAACCGCTAAAGCAACTAGGGTTAGACGAGCTCGCACGTGATGAAGTGTTAAGCACCTTTAAAAATGCAGATTTCAAAGAAATTTCTATTGAAAATTTGGAATCTAGAGCTTTAAGTAATGCTTTTTTACTCTCTTTTTTGCCATTTGCTTATGCAACACCTCTTAGCGTTGAGAATCCTAATTATCTAAGTGAGGCGTATTTTTTACTTGCTGCAGCTTTATATGCAAAACACAAGACTGATAATATCTTAGAAGCAGTGAGTGATGGGGAAAATGGAATTTTAAATGCACAAGCATTAAAAACTTATCTTTTCCCACAAGATGACAAGTTTGATATTTGCATTGATGAGCTAAAGACATTGATTTTTAATCATTGTGAAAACCCTAAGATTCAGAAGTTTAAAGCTAGAATCTTAAAAAGCTTATAGGAGAAATAATGGAATCTTGTATCCTCTTGCACAATAACTTTTATAAATCTTCCGAATTTTTAATACATAACGTTAAAAAGCTATTAGATAAGCTTCATATTTCTGTTGTGCATACAGAATCTATTGCACTTGATGATAAGTTTTTACCTTTTATTGCGCCTATGACTTATTTTAAGCCTTTAATTGCATTATTAAATAGAGCGCATGAAGATGGGCAAAAGGTTTTGGTGTGTGATTCTCAAAGTTTGTTAGTCATCACAAAGCTTCTTAAAAAACTTTATGAAGATGCAGAGTTTAGAGAAGAGTTGGCTAAGACTTGTGGTTGTGGTATTGATATTTTAAATCTTGAAAATAGTTTTGCTTTTGCTTTAGAGGTGGTCTTTGATGCTATCAAAGTTGCAGAGATTAAGCATAGACGCTGGGAGGGTTTTAAATGCGCATTTATTTTTGATAGAGAACTTGAAGAGCACATTAAGGAATCGCAAATTTTATCACGCATTGAGAGTATTACAGGGCTTAAAATTTTGCCATTTTTTAAAGATAGCTATGCGTATTTATTGCAAAATAATCCCGAATTGGCTTATAAAATGGGCGCAATGGATTATTATGAAATGGTAGATTGTGGTGTGGATTTTATTGTAAGTCCAAATGTTGGAAACTTTGAGTTAATGGATAGACATATTAAAAAGTTGCAAGATATTTCTGGTCGCGACACAGCTGAGATTCCATTGCTATTTGCGCCACAAGTGATTTTGGCACTTTTTATAGACGCAAGTGCGGAATCTTTAGGTTTTAGTGCGCATAAAATCAAACCCCAAATGCTGTAATGGTTTCTGTTTTAAAAGTCATCATCTCTCTTGGAATCGCGATGGCTTGGTATCACCTAACTTCAAATCAAGAGACCGCGATTTTCTTTTTTGTTTTAATGCTTGGAATTTTTTTTATCCGTCCAATTTCTTATCAAAACCAAATAGAACGTGAAGAGTTTATTGAAAAATACAGACGTTCTAAAGAGCGTCAAAGAAACTTAGAAAAAATGCGTCAAGAGGAAAAAAAGAAGGCACTAGAAGAAAAGAAAAAAAGAATGGGTGGAGAAAAGTAGAGCTTGAATGCGATTAATGTTACTTCAAACAACCACAACAAAATCTAATGCTAAACTACTCATTCAGACTGCATTGGAGCAGGGTTTAAGCCCTTGTATTCAACAAAAACAAATCCAAAGTCATTATATGTGGGCAGAGGATTCCAAACCCAAGAAAGTCATAAGTGAAGAGGAGATTTTACTCAATTTTAAGGTCTTTAAAAAAGATTTCAAAAAATTAAAAAAGCTTATCTTAAAGCATCATAGCTATACACTCCCAGAAATTGTTGGAATCAAACTTTATAAAGTCTCTAAACCTTACAAGAAATGGTGCAAAAATGCATTTAAAGAAACAATGGAGCAGAGAGTTGCTTTAGTTTTGGAATAATTTTTGCTTTTATTTTGAGTATAACACTTTAAATAGAGGAAAAAGTTATGCAAGTTAGCGACAAAAATAACCAAATTTGGGGGCTACTAAGTCAAGCTTATAATCAAAGTAAATCTAGTGATTTAACCGGCTACACAAATCAAAGTGATTCTAATTCTATTTTCTTCACAAAAGAAACGCAAAAAACAGAAGGTATTAACGCGTTATTTGATGTGGCAAATTCTACTGGGATTACAAATGAGATAGAGGATGTCTTAACACTTAGCCATGATTTTACAAAAATGCGTGATTTTGCCAAAGATTTTAGGATTAATGGAAACCTTAGCGAATTAGGTGATGCGATGGCACAAAGTGGAATCTTAAGCAAAGAAGAAAAGATAGGTTTTGATGTGCTTTATAAATTTAATCCAAGTTTGGATTCCACACAGACACAAAACATTTTGCAAAATACAAATCTAAGCAAGGAAAATATGAACTTGTTAAGTAATGTAGATAGGAAAATCAGTGCTGTGCGCTATTTTGGAAATTTCTAATTTAAAGCCTTAAAAACAGAGAGCGCAAGGTTTTTAGAAAGCACTTTTTCTAGCTCTTGCAAACTTGCATTCTCAATTGCTTCAAAACTTCCAAAGTATGCTAAGAGTTTGTTTTGAGCCGCTTTGCCTACGCCTTTAATCTCTAAAATTTTAGAACGTTGCATTGTTTTTTGCTTTTGTTTTTGGTGAAAAGTGATAGCAAAGCGGTGCGCCTCATCGCGTAATTTTTGCACAAATTGCAGTCGCTTATCACTTGCACCCAAATGATATTCTTCTAAATTTTCATCTCTTAAAATATCCTTTGCGCCCCCTTTAGCGCGATATGCCTTATTATCAACTTTTTCTTTTGAAATTCCAATCACTTCCAAATTCACTCCAGCACTATCTAGTAGCTCTTTTGCAAGGTTAATTTGTCCAGCACCTCCATCAAGCACCCATAAATCAGGTGGAGATTCCATTTTAAAATCCTCTATGCGACGTTTTAACATTTCACGCATTTGTGAATACTCGTCTCTGCCTTCTAATAAATAATGGCGGTAGGATTCTTTAATAAATTCCTTACTATCATACACGACCATAGCCCCAACGCATTGCGTACCTTTGTGGTGTGAGGTGTCAAAAACTTCAAAGCGATGGGGTATATTTTGTAAATCGAATAATACTCTAAGCGCACTAAAAATCTCTTCTTCATCATTGTGCTCTAGTCGCAAAAGTTCTTTTCCGTTTTGGATTGCTAAATCACATAGACGCTTTTTATCCCCACTCTTTGGGAAATGGATGGCGATTTTTTTGCCTATTTTTTTGC
The DNA here is from genome assembly GCF_019711685.1 of Helicobacter turcicus. Taxonomy (GTDB): domain Bacteria; phylum Campylobacterota; class Campylobacteria; order Campylobacterales; family Helicobacteraceae; genus Helicobacter_D; species Helicobacter_D turcicus. The sequence goes on along the minus strand of NZ_JAIGYQ010000001.1, from coordinate 180,600 downwards.
GCAAAAAGGATTCTAATTCTTGTGTATTTTCTCCTAAATCAAAAGGGAGCAGAATCTGTTTTGGAACTAGAGGTAAGGAGTTTGAATAGTAATTAATAAGTGCTTGTTTATAAATGCTTGGAATATCAAAGCCTAGTTCGCTTTTAAGATTTTGTGTTGCACTTGAGATGATTTTGCCATTACGTATAAAAAATTTCACGAGAACTGCACGTTTCTCTTCATGCACAAATGCAAATACATCTAAATCAACTAGGTTTGCAAAATCCGTAGAAGAGAGCGGACTTAGATTCTTAATTTTAATAATCTTATCACGCAAGATTTTAGCCTCTTCAAAGCGTAAATTTTGTGAGAGTTGCAACATTTTTTTTTCTAAGGGTGCTAAGATTTTTTTAGGATTCTCTAAGCATTCTAGAGCATTTTGTAAAATTTTTGCATATTCTTTAGTGGAGATTCTGCCTTCACATGGGGCTAAACAGCGATTAATTTGATAAAAAAGACAAGCCTTTTTACCCTTTTTGCAAACCTCTTTTTGCACTAGAGGAAAAATTTCATAGATAGAATCCAAAAAATCCCTAGCTCCACTTGAAAATGGACCAAAATAGCGCAAACCCTGTTTTTTTAATACCTTTCGCGTTAGTAAAATGCGTGGAAAGTCCTCTTGTAAATCTACGCATAAATACGGATAAGTCTTGTCATCACGTAGTAAAATATTATATTTTGGCTTGAGTTGCTTAATGAGTGAGTTTTCTAAAATGAGTGCGTCGTTTTCGTTTTGAACAACAATATAGCGTAATTGCGCAATCTGGCTAACCATTTGCATAATTCTAGGGCTTAAATTTGGCGCAGGTGAGAGGCTTGGCGTAAAACGAAAATAGCTTTTGATACGATTTTTTAGATTTTTTGCTTTCCCAACATAAAGCAACCTGCCTTGTGCGTCAAAATAATGATACACTCCACTTTTGCTTGGAATCTTTTTTAATGTCTCAAGTAGGGAGCTAGAGAGAGGTTTGATATTGGATTCTGTCATTAGATTTTTGTAATTATTCTTGATTTTTTAAAATATTGCCTCGGATTGACTCAAAGAGTGCGTGAATTTCTTGGTCTTTTGCAAGGTTTTTAAATTCTCCGCGACTTAGTTCGCCATAGACTTGCGGAATCGCAATTTCTTGATTTTTTTCCACTTCTTTTTTATAGGCATCATAAGTTACAAAAATCTTAATATCTATAATCTCTAAAAGTGTATTTTTTTGTCGTTGATATTGTTTTAGGAGTTGCTTAACTAAAGCGATTTTATGATAGAATTCCTGCTTAAAACAAGGGTGACTTAATGCGATAAACAAAATTTTATCCTTAGCAAAGCTAAAAGCAATTCCATTTTTAAGGCTTAGAGGTAACATTTGGATAAAATGCTCTGATTCCCTAATTTCATAGAGTTTTTTAAAACTAGGAGAACTTAAGAGATGCGTCAAAACTTCCGATACATTTTTCATTTTTTAATTATAACACAGATTTTTTTGTTTAGTTCTTTGAGTGCTGGTTGCGGGTTCAAAGATGAACCCTTTAGACCAAAAAGTACACAAATTGCCTTAAAAGAATAGAAATGTTGCATTTTGATGTTATTATAGTAGGTGCTGGAGTTGCTGGGTTATATGCTTCGTTAAATTTACCTAAACACCTAAAAGTACTAATTCTTTGTAAAGAACAGCCTTGGGAGTGCAACACCTTTTATGCGCAAGGTGGAATTGCAGTAGCAAAAAATATTGAAGATATTGCATTACACATTAAAGACACACTAGAAGCTGGGGCTGGAATGTGCGATGAAAATGCTGTTAAAACACTTAGCAAAGAAAGTTTGGAAGTTTTAGAGGATTTAATTGTCCGCCAAACACCTTTTGACAAGGATATCAATGGCAATTTACTTTTTACTAAGGAAGCTGCACACAGCACTTCACGCATTATTCATGCAGGGGGGGATTCTACAGGACGCGTTTTGCATTCGCATTTAATGGCGCAAATCTCGCACACTTTGTGGAAAAATGCGACCGTTACAGAACTATTGATTGAAAATGAGCATTGTTATGGCGTTAGTGTACTAACAAAGCGCGGAAACTATAATCTCTATGCAAACCATATTATTCTAGCAAGTGGCGGCGTGGGAGCGCTTTTTGAGTATCACACAAACGCTTATACAATTTCTAGCGAACTCCATGGAATGATTATTGAAAATGGATTAAAGCTTAAAGATATGGAAATGTTGCAGTTTCACCCAACCGTTTTTGTCAAAACCCACCACGCACGCAAAATGCTTTTGAGTGAAGCTTTAAGGGGAGAGGGTGCTAAGATTGTGGATTTTTGGGGGAATCGCTTTTTGTTTAATTATGATGAGAAAGGTGAGTTAGCCTCGCGTGATAAGGTTGCTAGAAGTATTTTTGATTATAAGCTAAAATTACAAGAAAAGTTTAAAAAAGAAGAGGAACAAGAAATCTATTTAGATTTAAGTGAATTTTCTAAAGAATTTTTTTATAATCGCTTTCCTAATATTTCACGAAATCTTAGTGCGTTTGGATATGATTTACCTAAAGATAAGATTCCAATTTCTCCAGCATTTCATTATTGTATGGGTGGTATTGAAACTGATAATGTGGGTAAGGTTGTAGGAATGGAGAATCTCTATGCAGTGGGTGAGTGTGCTTGCACAGGTGTGCATGGTGCAAACCGTTTAGCGTCAAACTCTTTGCTTGAAGGCTTAGTTTTTTCAAGACGCAGTGTAAGAGATATTTTAGGGAATTATGGCGCAAAAGGTGAACAAAAAATTAGAGAATTTCTATTGCACACAGAGATTCTACAAAACACACAAGACGAAAATCTTAAGGCAATTCTGCGCAATTTGATGTGGAATAAGGTCGGTATTATGCGCAAAAAATCAGGACTTAATGAAGCACTAGGTGGTGTAGAAGTGATGTTGCAAAGTGGAGTTGGGCGTTTGTTGCGTTTGCGTTTGCTTACTGCAAAAAATATTATAGAATCAGCACTTAGACGTGATGCGTCCATAGGAGCACATTATCTTACAGAGTAAAGGAGAATAGATGAAAAATAAAATGCGATTACGCAATAAATTTAAAAATAAATTGCTAAAAAAACAAGAGAATGTTACGATGGATAAGTTTAGAAAGACACTCTTAAGAGATTTAGAAGAAATTCAAAAAAAGCCTAGAAAGCCTAAGAATATAGAATCTAAAAGTGATTATTCTTTCTTTTAAGATAAACTTTAACTTAAAACTCAAAAATATTTAAAAACTTCTTAGCGCGCTCACTTTTAGGGTTTGTGAAAAACTCTTGTGGTGTTGCAATTTCTGCAATTTCTCCGCGGTCAAAAAATACGATTCTATCTGCTACATGCTTTGCAAATTTCATTTCATGGGTTACTAATACCATTGTCATACCATTTTCTGCAAGCTCTTTAATCACATCTAGCACTTCTTTTACCATTTCAGGATCTAGTGAAGCAGTTACCTCATCAAAAAGCATAATTTCTGGATTCATACATAATGCACGCACGATTGCCACACGTTGTTTTTGTCCGCCGCTTAGCTCTTTGGGATAGGAATCTTTTTTGTGTGCTAACCCAACGCGCTCCAGTAGTTTAAGTGCTTGCTCTCTTGCGTCATTTATACTTCTATTTTGCACTTTAATCGGTGCTAAAGTAATGTTTTCTAACACATTTAAATGTGGAAAAAGCTCATAGTTTTGGAACACCATTCCAATTTTTTGGCGCACTTTGCTCCATTTTGTCTGCACACCTTCACCACTAATTTGCACTCCATCTAGGTAGATTTTGCCTCCTTCTATGGACTCTAATCCGTTAATGCAACGCAAAAATGTGCTTTTTCCACAACCACTAGGTCCTAAAATCGCGCATACTTCGCCTTTTTTGACCTCCAAGCTTACATGATTTAACACAAGATTGTTGTCATATTTTTTCACAATACTTTCTAATTTTAATAAAATCATTGTCGTCCTTAAACGAATTTTTTCTCTAAGTAATGGCTAAGTGAGGATAGTGGGTAGCATAGCGCAAAATACACCACAAAGATTCCACCATACACCCAAAAACTTGCTGTTGGATAGCTAATGAGATTAACCTCAATAATCTGTTGCCCAACCTTTAGCATATCACTAACTCCAATAAGTGCGGCAAGTGAAGTGGTTTTTATCATTCTAGTAAAGAGATTTACAAGGCTTGGAAGTAGACGCTTAAAACTTTGTGGAAAAATGATAAATACTTGCACTTGCCATTCTCTTAATCCTAAGGCTCTTGCGCTTTGTTCTTGGTGTTTTGGTAGGCTTGTAATTGCTCCGCGCACTAAATCCCCCATTTCAGCAATCCCCCAAAGACTAAAGGCTAGGATACAGGCACTTATACCGCTTAAATTTATTACATTTGAGAATCCAAAATAAATAATAAAAAGCCAAGCAAGGATTGGAATAATACGAATGGATTCCAAATATATGCGACAAATCCCCCTTAAAAACTTGGATTTTAATGTCATTAAATAACCAAAAATAAAGCCAAAAAGACAGGAAAAGAAAATTGCAATAAGTGCGATTTGCAAGGTTACAATCACTCCTTGTAGAATCCTTAAAATATTTTGAGGTAAAAATAATATTTCCATAGTTAAATATCCAAATTAAATACTTTTAATTGCCGTAATTCACTTTAATCAAATCCCAATGTTTTTTTGAGTTTTATAAAAGGCAATATGTGTAGATTCTAACATTGCTTCTTATCCCAAATAGCGTTTATAATGACGTTCTAATAGCAAAAAAAGAATGGATAAAGGCAGTAATACAATTAAATAGCAAAGCACCAATAAAAACAAAGTTTCGCTTGTTTTATAATAATTACCAATTAAATCTTTTGCTACAAATAATACATCTACAAGTGCAATTGCACTTACAACAGAAGTTTCTTTAAGTAAAAAAATCACATTTGCACCAATATAAGGCAAACTTACCATTAAGCTTTGAGGTAAAATGATAAAAAACACAAGTTGCCTCTCACTAAGTCCCAAGCTACGTCCTGATTCTATTTGGATTTTTCCTACGGATTCCAATCCTGCACGAAAGGATTCTGCCATATAGCTTCCTCCAAGAAAAGTTACACCAATTAATGCACAAGTGTAGCTGTCTAATTTCAATCCAATCTGTGGCAAACCATAATACAAAAAGAAAAGTTGAATTAGTAGTGGAGTATTGCGTGAGAGTTCAATGTAGCTTTGTGTTAGCGTGTTTAAAAAGCGGATTTTATAATATTGCACAATAGCAATTAAAAATCCTAAAAGGATTGAAAAAATAATTCCAAAAAACGAAAGGTGCAACGTTAGCCATAAGGCTTTTGCAAAGGTTGGAATCGCATTTTTTATAAACATAAAATCAAGACTTAAAAACAATTCTAGCACCAAATTTCCTTAGGAATTTTTAAAGAAAATTCTGCAATTATACAGAAAAATGTTTAATTTTCTTCCACTTTAAGCCTGTTTTGCTACAATCACGTATTTGAATAAATCACTTATAAGGGAGTTTGCTGTGACTTTTTATTATGTCAAGATTTTTCATATTATTTCTTTTGTGTCATGGATGGCAATGTTATTTTATCTGCCACGTCTTTTTGTCTATCATGCCGAACATATTGAAAATTCTGGCTTTGTAGAAGTGGTTAAAATCCAAGAAGAAAAGCTTTATAAGTTTATCGGTTATCCAGCACTAATTGCAACATTTGTTTCTGGGATTTGGCTACTTGTGTTAGAGCCAAGTTTCCTAACAAGTGGAGGTTGGCTACATGCTAAGATTTTGCTCGTAGTGCTACTTGTTGCGTATCATTATAGTTTGTATCGTTATATGGTGGCTTTTAGGGAGAATCGCTGTTTTAAAAGTGGTAAGTTTTTTCGTGCATATAATGAAGTGCCAACTATTGTGCTTATTATCATTACAATTTTAGTGATTTTAAAACCATTCTAAAGGTATATTATGGCAAACCAAAAACTATGGGGCGGACGTTTTAGTATGGGAGCAGCAGAAATTTTAGATACATTTAATGCGTCTTTACCTTTTGATAAAAAGCTTTACAAACAAGATATTCTAGGCTCAAAAATACACGCGCAAATGTTAGCAAAGTGTGGAATCCTAACACAAGAAGAAGCAAATTTAATCTCTAAAGGATTAGAACAGGTTAAAAGTGAAATTGAAAATGGCACATTTAAGTTTATTATTAGCGATGAAGATATTCACTTGGCTATAGAGAAACGTTTAATAGAAATTATCGGTGAGGTGGGTAAGAAGCTCCATACTGCACGTAGTCGTAATGACCAAGTAGCCCTTGATTTTAGACTTTTTGTTTTGGATTCCAATAAACACTTGCGCTTCCTTGTGTTAAATCTTATTACCACGCTTCTTAATATCGCAAGAGACCATACACAAAGTATGCTTCCGGGTATGACGCATTTACAGCATGCACAACCCATAAATTTTGGCTTTTTGCTTTGTGCATATGCGTGTATGTTTGTAAGGGATTTTGAACGTTTAGAGTCTTCTTATCAACGTAATAATTACTGCCCACTAGGCGCAGCAGCACTTGCTGGGACTCCTTATGACACAGATAGATATTTTGTTGCAAAGCAATTAGGTTTTACTGCCCCGATGCTAAATGCGACAGATTCTGTAAGCGATAGAGATTTTGCCTTAGATTTTTTATACGATACAAGTTTGCTAATAATGCATATTTCTCGCCTTGCAGAGGAGCTTGTGCTATGGAGCAGTTATGAATTTAAGTTTATTACTTTAAGCGATGCGTATTCTACGGGAAGTTCTATTATGCCACAAAAGAAAAACCCCGATGTGCCAGAGCTTTTACGTGGTAAAAGTGGGCGCGTGTATGGAAATCTTATGAGTCTTTTGGTGGTAATGAAAGGCTTACCGCTTGCTTATAATAAAGATACACAAGAGGATAAAGAGAGAGTTTTTGATAGTTTTGAAACGTTAGAGATTTCTCTAAGAATCCTAAATAGCGCACTAGAGACAATGACAATCCATACAGATTTTATGCTAAAGGCTTGCAGAGTTGGGCATTTAAGCGCGACAGATTTAGCTGATTTTCTTGTGCAACATTGCAGAATCCCATTTAGAGAGGCGCACCATATTACAGGTAAAGCAGTAGCTTATGCAGAAACTTTGCAAAAAGACTTAAGTGAGCTAAGCGTAGAGGAGCTTTGTTGCGTGGATTCTAGGATTCCAAAAGAGGCACACAAAAGCCTTGATTTAAAGGCGTCTATGGAGAGTCGTAACTCCTATGGTGGAACTTCTACACAATCCACACTTGTGCAAATTGAAAGCTTAGAGGCGTGGTTAAATCTTGCAAAAAATACATTAGAAGAAGTGTAATGTCAAAGCAACAAGAAATTATTGCAATGTTTGATGATATTGCAGGAAGTTATGATTTAACAAATCGTGTTATGAGTTGTGGAATTGATATTTCTTGGCGTAAAATTGCATGCAAACAGGCATTTAAGAACCTTCAAAAAGCAGAGGATTTGGAGATTGCTGATGTTGCTTGCGGAACAGGGGATATGATAAGCCATTGGCAAAAAAATGCACAAAAAGAGGGAGTAAAAATTCATAGCATTGTGGGTTTGGATCCAAGTGATGGAATGTTAGCAGTAGCGCGCAAAAAAATGCCAGAGATTAGTTTTATTCAATGTGAGGCGACAAATTTGCCACTAGAAGCAGGGAGTAAGGATATTTTAAGTATTGCTTATGGAATCCGAAATGTAGTAGAGCGGAAAAAGGCATTAAGTGAGTTTGCGCGTGTGCTTAAGAGAAATGGAATCTTAGTGATTTTAGAATTTACAAAATGTGAGAATCCTAGTCCTTTAGAACGTTTAATGGGATTTTATACTAAAAATATTTTACCCTTTGTTGGGGGAATTGTGTCAAGAAATTACCGCGCATATCGCTATTTGCCAGATTCCATTGAAGAATTTTTGACAACTGATAAACTCAACTGCGAGCTTAGTGAAGTAGGCTTTAAACCTCTTTACACAAGAGCATTTTCTGCGGGCGTTTGCACACTTTTTATTGCTAAAAAACTTTAATTAATGGCATTTGTGATTTTTTCTCTTGTAATGCTTGGCATTTTTACGCGTCCCTTTGGGATTCCAATTTGGCTTGTCAGCATACTTGGCGCATTCTTTAGTCTTGTTTTAGGTAGTGTTAGTCTAAGTGATGTTTTCTTTGTGTGGGGAATGGTTTGGAATAGCTCTTTAGCACTTGTTGGGCTTATCATCTTTGCGCTTGCACTTGAAAAACTTGGCTTTTTTGAGGTGTTAGCATACTCTATGCTAAAACTCTCAACGCATAAGCAGACCTTAGCATTACAGACTTGGAAATTTTATTTGCTTATGGGCTTGTTTGCAAGCCTTTTAGCAACTTTCTTTGCAAATGATGGTGCGATTTTAATCCTAACCCCCCTTGTTATCGCGCTTTTAGCACACATTAAGAATGTGAAATTCTCACGCAATCCACTCATTGTTTTCTTGCTATTTATAGGCTTTATGAGTGATTTCGCTTCTAATTTATTTACTTTTTCAAACCTCACAAATATCATCACTGCAGATTTTTTTAAGATTAAATTTTTGGATTTTATTTTTATAATGGCTCTACCACAACTTTTTGGAGTTGCAATGAGTATTTTGCTATTTTGGATTCTATTTGCGCGCAAACTGCCAAAAACGCTAGAGTTTAATATCCGCACAAATTCCTTGCCAAAGCCTAGTATCACGTTTTTTTGTGCAAGTTTGTTAGGCGTATTACTTATTGGAATTATTAGCGGAGAAAAATTTGGAATACCACTTAGTATTTTTACGCTTGTAGTAGCACTTTTAAGCGTGTTTTGTGGAATCTTAACACAAAAGTTTCAACTCTCTAATATCTTAAAAGAAGCACCTTTAAGCATTGTTGTCTTTAGTTTGGGGTTATTTGTTGTGGTTTTTGGGTTAAAAAATATAGGGCTAGTCGAGTTTTTAAAAGATGGAATTAGAAATTTCAACACATTTTCGCCATTTTTTGGAATCTTTAGTATTGGTGTAGCTTCAAGTCTTGGAGCAAGTGTGATAAATAATCTACCTATGGTAATGCTTGGAAACTTAGCACTTTTAGATTCCACTAGAGAGCTTGTGTTTGCGCATTTGCTAGGCTGTAATATCGGCGCGAAACTCACCCCCATAGGCTCTCTAGCGACATTGCTGTGGCTTGCAAGTTTGAAGCGGTATGGAATCCATATTAGCTTTTTGCAATATATGTTTGTCTCCCTGCTTATAACGCCTTTTGTGCTATTTTTTGCACTTGTTGGGTTATATTGTTATGCTGTTTAAGGAGAGTCATACGCTCTTTGTTTAGCATTTGCTTTGCTAAATTTTCGTAAATTTTTCTGCTTGTCTTAGAACTCTATTTGTATTAGAATTCTTTTTAAAAAGAATTTGGTTAAAGAAATATTAAATAAACACAAAACCCATAAAAGTTAAGCTAATTTTTGTTAGAATTTTTGCACTCATCGTTTAAAAATTCACTCTTTACAAGGTTTTTTATGCAGCAGGATTCTTTACATAATGTGGAAATTTTGGTTTTGGATTTTGGCTCTCAATACACCCAACTCATCGCACGCAGACTCCGTGAATATGGTGTTTATACAGAGATTGTCCCGTATTTTGAAAAACTAGATTCTATCAAGGCAAAAAATCCTAAAGGCATTATCCTAAGCGGAGGACCTGCTAGTGTGTATGAAAAAGACGCCTATAAGCCAGATTCTAAAATATTTGAGCTTAATATCCCTGTGCTTGGAATCTGCTATGGTATGCAGTATATCGCACATTTTTTTGGTGGCTCTGTGGTGAGGGCAGAGGCACAAGAGTTTGGTAAGGCAGTTTTAGAAATCCTCAATTTAGAAGAGAATCTAACCTTTAGTGAGTTTAATCACGACAAAATGCCACAAGCCCTAGAAGCACTTGTAGATTTATGGGAGGATTCTGTTAGAGATAGCCACGCATTTTTAGCAGAAAATGATATTTTAGAGATTAGAAGTGATGTCAATGTGCTTTTAAGGGATTCTGAAAATACGCTTGTAGCAACTGATGAAGAGAGATTTTTAGGCTTTCTTGGAATGGAACATAATCGTATTGAAATGCTTTTTGTGCATCCAAAGTTTTTTAGACGCGGTGTGGGTAGGGCATTGTTACGTGAAGCATTTATGCGGAATTTTAAGCAATTTGATAGCATTGTAGTAGATTGCAATGCAGATAATGCGCGTGGGCTAAAATTTTACCAGCAATTAGGATTTAAAGAGATAGGCAGGAGTGCGAAAGATTCTAGAGGGAGGGATTTTGCGGTTGTGCATTTAGAGGCTTCAAGCGCAATTTTGGCAAGCCATTTAAAATCGCATAATGTTTTATTCCATAATGTGAAACAAAATTCTATCGTGTGGATGAGCCATGCTGACAAGGTGGAACGCGTGCCTAGTGGCTTTGTAGAGCTTGCGAAGTCTGGCAACACGCATTATTGTGCGATAGCGGATTTGAAGCGCAATATTTATGCTTTGCAATTTCACCCTGAAGTCGTGCATAGTGAGTGTGGCGGGGAGATTCTAAGGAATTTTGCCATGCTTGTTTGTGGTGCGGATACAGATTGGAATATGCGTAATTTTGCAGAATCTGAAATTGAAAAATTGCGCCACATTGTCTATGGAGGTGAGATTCCACATTGTGAAAATCCTACTTTTATCACTCTTGCAGAATCTTTTAAACAAGTTGGGAAAGCACAAGCAATTTCGTATCTTGTCTCTATTTGGGAGGAGGGCGCAAGGGCAACGCACACAGATTTAAGCGAAGATGCGATTGCTGGTATGAGGGAGGAAATTAAGGCACATATTTCAAGCTCTAAAGATTTGCTTATAGCACAAAATGCGGGGCAATGGCTGGGCTTTATCGCGGTGAAAAAGAATGAAATCACAATGCTTTTTGTCGCTCCGCAATATTTTAACAAGGGCATAGGTAAAACACTGCTTAAAGAGGCATTGAGACGATATTTATACACATTTGAAGTGATAAAAGTCGCAAGTCTTGAGTGGGCTTTGGGATTTTATGCGCATTTGGGATTTACAAAAACAGGGGAAAAGCCTATCCCTGCGGGGAGTGGTGGAAAATTTTCACCAGAGCTTATCCCTCTAAGCATTGTGCGTGGGAGTTTGCAAAAGTCTTTGGGACTTGGAGAAGCAAGGGAGCGGGTACGTTGCGATTGGGCTAGGGATAAAGATGAGGCAGCATGTAAGCTCTATGAGGAGTATCACGATAATGAGTGGGGTGAGGCAGAACACGATGATAAGAAACTTTTTGAAAAGCTTGTGCTAGAGGGCTTTCAAGCGGGGCTTTCTTGGATTACAATTCTTAAAAAACGTGAGGGTTTTAGGGTGGCGTTTGATGGCTTTGACCCAGCACAAGTGGCGCGTTATGATAGTAAAAAGATAGAATCTCTTATGCAAAATGAGGAAATCGTGCGCAATAGGGCGAAAATTGAAGCGGCGATTCTTAATGCTCGGGCATTTTTGAAGATTCAAAAGGAGTTTGGAAGCTTTGATAAGTATATTTGGGGCTTTGTGGGGGGTAAGCCAATTATCAATGCGTTTGAAAGTGTGGAAGATTTGCCTGCTTCCACGTCACTTGCAGATATAATAGCTAAGGATTTGAAAAAACGAGGCTTTAAGTTTGTGGGCAGCACGAGTGTGTATGCGTTTATGCAAAGTGTGGGAATCGTAAATGACCACATAAGCTCGTGCTTTAAAAGACATTCAGCTTTGGGCAATCATTCCGCGGATTTTAGAGATTTTGAGGGTTCGCAGACCATTAGTCTAGTCTCACCCCAAAAATCTCTAAAAAACCACGAAAGCACCGCCACAAATCTTAGAATGTTAGATTTTAATAACCAACATTGTGGGACTAGAGATTCTAAGGTGGATTCTAAATATATAAAATCTCAAGGGAGAGAGGATTTTGAATATAAAAATGGGGCTTTGCAAGATGAGGCGAGGGAGTTACCTCAAGCGGTAATGACCGAAGCCCAAGTGAAGCAATCGCCATTTTTAGCCCAAAAGCCAACGCCCTCTAAGGTGTTGTGTGCGGTAAGTGGTGGAGTAGATTCTAGCGTCGTCGCCACTTTGCTGTATCGTGCTATCGGGGAGAATCTTATTCCTGTGTTTGTGGATACAGGGCTTTTGCGCAAAGGTGAGAGAGAGGCAGTGGAGAAGATGTTTAAAGAAAACTTAAAAGTGCCCCTTATTGTGTGTGATGCGAGTAAATTATTTTTAGGGCGACTTAAGGGCGTGATAGACCCAGAGATTAAGCGCAAAATCATCGGCGAGACTTTTATAGAGGTGTTTGAAAAAGAGGCGAAAAAGCATAATACAAAGGGTGAGATAAAGTTCTTAGCACAAGGAACACTCTATCCTGATGTGATAGAATCTGTGAGTGTGAAAGGTCCCTCTAAGACGATAAAGTCTCATCATAATGTTGGGGGCTTGCCTGAATGGATGAAGTTTGAGCTAATAGAGCCATTAAGGGAGCTTTTTAAAGATGAAGTGCGCGCACTTGGGAGAGAGCTAGGAATGCCAGAATCTATGCTTATGCGCCACCCATTCCCCGGACCTGGACTTGCCATACGTATTATGGGCGAGGTGAATAAAAGGGATTTAGATTTATTGCGCGAGGCGGATTCTATCTTTATAGAGGAGCTTCGCAAACAAGGCTATTATGATAGTGTGTGGCAGGCATTTTGTGTGCTTTTAAATGTGCGGAGTGTAGGGGTAATGGGTGATAATCGCACTTATGATAATACCATTTGTGTGCGCGCTGTGGAGGCAATAGATGGAATGACAGCGAGTTTTGCGCATTTGTCGCATAGCTTTTTAGAATCTGTGAGCAATAGAATTATTAATGAAGTAGAGGGCATTAACCGCGTGGTGTATGACATTACAAGCAAACCCCCGGGCACGATTGAGTGGGAGTAGGGGAGTATGAATAAAAACTATGGATTAGAGGTATAAAATGCTAAACAAAATGGAATTCAAAACTTTGCAAGATATAGAATCTAGATATTATATGCAACCGATGATTGCAAAAATTAATGTTGATATTTCTACTCAAAAATTTGGATTGCAAGAAATTTTTAATCATCTCTATGATTATCTTGTAGATTGCAAAGATGAAGTAGAAATTCTTATTCAAAATAGAGTTCAACAGGGCGAAATAAGAGACGCGAGTCAAGCGAGAAAAAGTATTGCTGGAGGAGCATTTTCAAACCTTATTGTTTGGGTATTTCTTAAAAATAAAGAACAAGGCAATATAAGACAAAATATTTTCATTACCTCTAAAATTTCTTCTGTTCCACAATGGCAAGATTTATTTTATATCAAAGTGGGGGAGGAGATACAAAAGCCCGATGTGGATTTGGTAATTTATAGCTTAGATTCTAAAAATAAATTCCACAAATGTTTAATTTTGTCGCTTAAAACTTCCTTGCGTGAAAGGGCGGGACAGACTTATAAATGGAAGCTTTTAATGGAAATTGCAAATGTTGAATCTAGTATTAGAGAAAAATATGACATTTCTTATAATCCCCCTATATTACCGCTTGTATGTTTTGCCACTGTAAATTTCTATAATGAAATCAATAATCCTCAACACAGGGGAATGTTCAAATTTTTTGATTGTGCATTTATTGGTAAAAATATACAAACAGGAGATTTTATAAAACCCTTAAGTGCTTTAATTGATTACATAAGCGAGAAACTCTAATGACATTTTTAGAAAAATCTTGTTTCAATGCAGACTTTGCACCAAAACACACGATTAAAGATTCTAAAAAGCAAGAATATCCAGCAATTTATAAACCCAAATACGACTTTTTGGGGCAATCTTACGCGTCAATGTATCCTAATCTACATAAATATCCCGCAACAATGCTTCCTCAAATTGGCTTAGAGTTATTAAAAGAGTTTAAAGCAAAAAAAAGTAATCTTTTAGACCCATTTTGTGGGAGTGGAAGTAGCTTTGTAAGTGGTTTAGAATATGGAATTAAACATTTTGTAGGTTTTGATTTAAATCCTTTAGCAATAACGATTTCAAAGGCGAGAATGACTTATATAGAATCTTCTTATCTTATTAGGCAAAAGGAAAGATTATTGCGTCAATTAGAATCTAAAAATAAACTTTCTTTAGATTTTAATCCTTTGGAGAATATTACCAATCTTGATTTTTGGATAGATAAAAACGCACAGCAAGATTTAAAACTGATTTTTTCTTATATTAAAGCTTTAGATGACAAAAATTTACAAAATCTCTTTATGCTTAGTTTTAGCGAGACATTAAGGGAGGCAAGTTGGACAAGAAACAATGAATTTAAGCTCTTTAGAATGAAAGATTATGAAAATTATAAGCCCAATGTGTATGCAATTTTTACTAAAAATTTAGAATCTCTCGTGAAAGATTATTTACAATTTTATCAATCCAAGTTACAAGATGTTGGTCTCAATCTTACAAATGCAAGTTTTCAAAATTTGAAACAAAAATTTGACACCTTGCTAACAAGCCCACCTTATGGAGATTCTAAAACCACTGTGGCGTATGGACAATTTAGCACTTTTATTAATGAATGGTTGGGTTTTAAAGATGCTAGGAAGTTGGATTCTAAACTAATGGGTGGAATAAAGGCACAAAAACTTTACGATACTGGTTTGATAAAAGATTATGTTTTAGAGATTTCTAAGATAGATAAAAAAAGAGCCCTAGAAATCTCAAGCTTTTATTTTGATTTGGAATCTAGCATTCAATCTTTAATAAATTCTATAAATCTCGGTGGTAAAGTATTTTTTATAGTGGGCAATCGCAGAGTAAAAAATATAGAACTTCCTACCGATAAATTTATTGCCGAAGTTTTTTGCAATAATGGTTTTATGCACTTGCAAACAATTAAACGCAAAATTTCTAACAAATCAATGCCACTTCAAAATTCCCCAACAAACAAAGCTGGGGTTCTCTCACGCACAATGAACGAGGAATATATTGTAGTGTGTAAAAGGCTATTATAGACTTTGTAGGTATAGAAAAAGAAAGTGCATTTATAAAAATATCCATAGATAGAAAAGCGGAGCTGGAGAGAGATGTTTTAGCGATGAAAAATAAAATCAGTGATTTAAAACTTTTAGAAAGTATGGGTTTATTTGCGATAGATACTAACCGCATTGTACAGACAAACACAAGCAAACCCCCGTGTAGATTAGAGTGGGAGTGAGAGATGAGTGAAAATAAAACCACATTACCCAATCTATTAAATGACATAGTAGCTTTTCTTAAAAAACAAAATTTACAACTAAGTAACCAAAGTCGTGATGGGCGGATAAATTCTGCCTTTAATGAAGATGAAATCTTTAGACTTTTAGAGGCAAATTTTACTATAAACCGCCCAAATATGCGTGATTGGGTAGATTTTAGCTTTTATGAAAATGATGTGTTTTATCCTGTAAATATTAAAGTTAGCACGACAAAAACAACTGATAATCTCAACTGCAAACTTGGAATCTATTATGCCTTAACAGGCAAAATTCCGCCTTTTAATAATGGAGTAAGCTGGGAAGTATATTTTAAAACTTTGAGTGAGAATCTAGAACCAAACAGCAAGGATTATTATTTTTTAATTATAAATAAAGATAGCCCTAGTGATGTATTTGCCGCTTCGTTAAAAAGTTTAGAATCTATCTTGCCAAATGGTAATAATCTCCCCTTTCAAGCTAAATGGGACAATAATCGCAAACTGATAAATAGAGATTTTGGAAGTGCAAAAGCCTTTTTACTTGGAACTTTTGAGGAATCTTTAAAACTTAGAGCTGATGCTTATTTGCATTTTAGGACATATTTTTATGAATCTTGATGTAGTAACTCTTGGGCAGGTTTTTACCCCACCACATATTGTGGGCGATATGTTAGCCCTTATTCAAAGCACAAAGAAACTTTCTAATCCCAGATTTCTAGAGCCAAGTTGTGGTAATGGAGCATTTTTTCAAAATTTACCTAAAAATAAAGTAGGTATTGAACTAGATTCTAGTGTGGTTTGTGATAAGGCGGTTTTGCAAGAAGATTTTTTTGCTTACTCTACAAACGAAAAATTTGATTGCATTATTGGGAATCCACCCTATGTGCGTTACCAAGACATTGCTATATCTACAAAAGCACTTCTTAAGCCTTATTCTAGACTTTTTGATTCTCGCTCAAATCTTTATCTTTTTTTTATCTATAAGTGTATTTTGCACTTGAAAGAAGGAGGAGAGTTAATTTTTATCACTCCACGAGATTTTTTAAAATCAACTTCAAGTGTGCGCTTAAATGAGTTTTTATTTCAGCAAGGCAGTATCACGCATTTTATTGATTTGGGTGATAAAAAGATTTTTGACAATGCCCAGCCAAATTGTGCGATTTGGAGGTTTGAAAAAGATAATTTTACACGTAAGACGCAGTGTTTAAGAGAGTTTTCTTGTGTAAATGGACAGCTACTTTTCACTAAAAAAGCCTACACGATTCCTTTTAAAGATTTATTTTTTGTCAAAGTTGGAGCAGTAAGTGGAGCAGATTCTATCTTTGCGAATGAAAAATGGGGTAATATGGATTTTGTTTGCTCACAAAGTGCTAAAAGTGGCAAAACGAGAAAAATGATTTATGGAATCTATGGCAAGAATTGTGTGTATTTGCAAGATTTTAAAGAACAGCTTTTGAGGCGGAGGATTAAAAAATTTAATGAATTGAATTGGTGGGAATGGGGCAGAGACTATTATAAAAGTGAGAATCCTAGAATCTATGTTAATACTAAAACACGAAACAAAAAGCCTTTTTTCTTACATCCTTGTAATGTTTATGATGGCTCTGTTTTAGCAGTTTTTCCAAAATTTAAGGTGGACTCTGTGATATTAGGAATATTATGCGAGAATCTCAATAATGTAGATTGGGAGGAACTTGGATTTGTATGTGATGGGCGATTTTTGTTTTCACAACGAAGCCTAGAAAATGCAGTGCTAGATTCTAGTTTTTTAGAATTTGCAAACAATAGAATCATTAATGAAGTAGAGGGCATTAACCGCGTGGTGTATGACATTACAAGCAAACCCCCTGGCACGATTGAGTGGGAGTAGGGGAGTATTTAAATTTTATTATTAATAAAATGGGAGGATAAAATGAGTCAGCAACAAGTATTAGAGAAATTAAAAAAATATGCAGATTTTTCTCAAGGTGGTAATGGTAGTTATAAAGCAAAAAAAGATGATGCAACAATCACTATTCATACAAATGGAAAAGTGCAGATTCAGGGTAAAAATAAAGAAAAAATAGAACAAGAAATAAATGAAATATTAGGAAGAGAAGAAATATACGAAAATAATAAGCAGTTATTTATAGTTTATGGTCATGATAAAATAGCCAAAGAACAACTTGAATACATACTCCAAAAACTTGATATTCAAACCGCTCAAATCACAAATAACACGGGTATGACTATTATTGAGGCTTTAGAAAAAGAAACATCTCGTGTTCATGCGGGTATAATTTTGCTTACCCCCGATGATATTTCTTTATCAAAAAAAGACTACGAAGCACACAAAGACAACATTGAGGGTTATATTCACGCAAGAGCAAGGCAGAATGTCATACTTGAAATGGGTATGATTATGGCAAAATTGGGCAGAAAAAATACTATTATCTTAAGCAAGGGAGAAGTTGAAACTCCATCGGATATAGATGGTATTTTTAGACTTCAATTTAAAGAAAATCCAAAAGAAATATTAAAAAAATTAGTAGAGAGATTAGAGGAATGTGGTTTTGTAATAGATAAAGAGAATGTTTTTAAAGCTATGGATTGATATTGAAATTTTAAGGAATATTTTATGTTACAAGCACAAATTAAGAATTTTTCTTATCAAAAAAATTGGCATGAGCAATTAGAAAATTTTGATTTTAAAAATATCAATTCTTTACCCGGTAAATGTTTAATTAATTTTCAAAACAAAACTTTAGCCTTAAGCAAATGGGTTAGCCCTAAACGCACCCGCTCTTATCCTTATGCGAGGGTATATGATACTTTTGATAGCCATGCAAGTAAGATTGTTACCATTATCCCAATTATCAAAGATGAGGGTATTAATGGTGATATGGATTATTTGCAATGGGATACTATTTCTTTGATGAGTCTTTTAAATGTTTATGTGATTTTGGGATTTTATGATAAGGCGGAAATTCACCCAAAGAAAGCTGATAAAATCACCAAACAAGAATTTAATAATGAATATATTTTAGGGCAACTCACCCAACTCATTAAATATCATCAATCAGCACTACATTGGAATCTTAATCAGCTAAGTAGCGAGAAACTTACAAAACTAGCAGAATTAGCAAAAAACGCTTATATTGATATTTCCAGCACATTAAAGATAAAACTTCACAACCCACGAAATATAGATAATTTTATATGCAAAATTTCTCAAAGTAGAGAAACTTTTATGGGTTTTTCAAGACAAAAGGCAAAGCAAGCTCAAACTAGAGAAAGCTTAACTTTACAGCCTAAGGAAAATATAGGTATAGGCAAGAAAGAAAAAATTATTATAAATAATTATTTGGGAGGGCAATATTTTTTTACAATTGATGAAGTGTTCTTCAAAAATGATACATTGTATTTGTGTGAGAGTAAACATAGTAAGAATAGCCTTTTGCCAAGCAATGATGATATAAAAGATGGACTTTTAAAACTTATGCTTTATAATAATTTACATAAAATTGAAGGACTTAAAAAATTTAAAATTGCATTAAGACTTACTTCAAGTCTTTTGCAAGATAGTATTATTTTACCAAATGAAAATCTGGATTCTTTTATTGAAAATAATGCTTTCTCAGGTTCTCAAACTACCACCTTAAAAGCTTTAAACATAGAATCCAAACAGAATCATTTTGAAATTTGGATAAACAATGAATGCTAGATTTTATAAAACACCGCTTCGTTATCCGGGAGGCAAAAGTAGAGCGATTAAGATTTTAAAGGATTACTTTCCGCCAAGTTTTAGTGAGTATAGAGAACCATTTTTTGGAGGTGGAAGTGTGGGGATTTATCTTGCTCAAAATCTTTTGTGTCAAAAACAAATTCAATTTTTAGCAAATGACTTCAATCAAGATGTGTATTGTTTTTGGGACATCCTAAAAACACAAAATCAAGCTTTAATCAACGAAATTCAAAGCATTAGAAAATATTATAAAAATGGCAGAGAGCTCTATGAAAATATCTTAAGTCGCAGAAATAAAGATTTAAGTAGTTTTCAAAGGGCTGTTGATTTTTTTGTGCTTAATCGCATTACTTTTAGTGGAGTGGTTGATTGTGGTGGATACTCGCAAAAAGCTTTTGAATCTCGCTTTACGCAAAGCTCTATCGAGAGACTTAAAAATATGGATGTAATCTTGCAAAATTTTATTTTTAGCAATGAGAGCTATGAGAATCTCCTGCAAAAAGAGGGCGAAGATGTCTTTATCTTTTTAGACCCGCCTTATTACTCCACTATAAAATCAAGGCTCTATGGCAAAAAAGGGGATTTACATATAGGTTTTAATCATCAAAAGCTTTGCGATAATCTCAAAAACACAAAGCATAAGTTTTTGCTTACTTATGATGATAGTGAGTTTATACGAGAATTATATAAAGATTTTTATCTACAAGAATGGACTTTACAATATGGAATGAATAACTACAAACAAGGGAAGGCAGATAAAGGCAAAGAGCTTTTAATCAGTAATTTTGAAATAAAAAATAGTATAAAGTATTTTCATTTTGAGTCTTTAACTAATGTAAATAGCAAATTAACCTGCTAGAGTGAGGGCAAGAGGGAATAAATGACTATCCAAACACATTTAAATAAAATCCAAACCATTAATCAAGGCAGTTTTTATACACCTGATTTTGTTGTGGAAATCGTGCATTCAATGCTTGCAAATCACATTAAAAATACTAAAGATTACATTTTGCTTGATAGTTCTTGTGGCTATGGAAATTTTCTAACTTTGCAAGGGTTTAAAGTGAGAATTGGTGCAGATATTGACAAACAAGCTTTAAAACAAGCAAGAGAAAACTTTAAGGATTTCACACAAAAGCCTTTGCTTTTGCATACAAATTCGCTACATCAAGCCCAAAGACAGAAATTTAATTTAACACAAAATGACAAGCTTATAATCATAGGTAATCCCCCTTATAATGATAAAACTTCTATCGTGCAAAATCACCTTAAAAATAGTGATTGTGTTCCTGTGGATTCTCATCTTAAAGCGCGAGATATTGGCATTAGTTTTTTGCGTTCTTTTGATGCATTAAGGGCGGATTATATTTGTGTGCTTCACCCGCTTTCTTATTTGATTAAGGAATCTAATTTTAAATCCTTGAGGAATTTTATTAAACATTATTGCTTGATAGATTCTATAATTATTAGTTCTGCTATTTTCTGTCCTAAATCTATGGGATTTTTTCCCATCATTATTGCTTTATACAAAAGGGACAATCAAGGAATGGATTATAATTTTATTTGTGATTTTATTTTTTATACCATAGAGGGCAAATCTTTTAAGCTTAATGATTTTGATTTTATAGCAAAATATATTGATAAATATCCTAATAAAAAACGTGTGGATTCTAGGCAAAAAGTAGCGATGTTTTATACTTTGCGCGATATTAATGCTCTGCGGCGTTCAAAGACTTTTATAACAAAAGAAAATACCAATACAATTTATGTTGCAAAAGAAAAATATAGCCTTTATTGTTATGTTGATGTGTTTAAAATGATGATTACCCATATTCCTTATTATTTTGGAAATTGTGATATTTTGATAGATTTTAAGAAATTTCAAGCCTTAGAATCTGCATTTATCAAAGCAAGTGAAAGTAAGATTTTAAGCCCAGAAATTGAAGATTATTTTAGAAAATTATTAGGAAAGCATTATGAGGATTGAAAAACTAGAAAATAATAAAATTTTTGCAGAGCTTCCGCTTACAACACAAAGTGGCAAGATTAGAGTAAAGATAAGAAATAGTTTTTATGAATATGGAATTCCAACTCCAACAAGGCAAGTTCCATTCTCTCAAAAGCATTATGTAGAGTGGCAAATCGGCTATGATGTGGATAAAAGTGATAAAGAAAAGTTAGCATTCAGCACATTGCAAGATAGCGAATTTATCGGAGCAAAGAAAAAATAAAGCACTTTATGAGTTAAGTGAGTATTTATATTATTTCGTGCAGTAGGGGATTATCAACAAGGCAGAAATTGAAAATCTTTGCACATTTTTACAAAATCTTGATAATGAGGATTTCATAGACAGCAGGGAGGATTTGCAAATTTTTAGAAGCCACCCAAGGCAGAGACAAATTTTAGATATAGAATTTTATGTAAGTGAAGTGAAATATCCACTTTTGGTGCATAAATTTGGTCATTTTGATATTTTGCTTGAGATTGTAATTAAAGAAAAACAAAGGGCAATAGGTGTGCAACCTATGCTTTATGTATGTTTTCCAATCACAGAGCTCAAAGCAAAAGAAAATATGCTATCACTTTTAGGCAGAGTGGCAGAAGTCAAAGAATGCGCTTATCTTATTTTAGATTCTAAAGATAAGAATTTTTTGCTTGAATGCTTTAAGATTTTTGGAATTTTAAGCAAGAATCATAATTATGACATTTTGCAAATTTTAAAGGTTATTAAAAATGGATAAGAACGATTTTAGAGGGCATTAACCGCGCGGAGCAGACAAGCACTAGCAAATCCGATAAGTAAATT
The DNA here is from genome assembly GCF_019711685.1 of Helicobacter turcicus. GTDB lineage: Bacteria > Campylobacterota > Campylobacteria > Campylobacterales > Helicobacteraceae > Helicobacter_D > Helicobacter_D turcicus. Next base: position 158,664 of record NZ_JAIGYQ010000001.1, on the reverse strand, counting down.
AGAATAGGAGTGAGAAATTATGAAAACAAATAAAAAGCATTTGGTTTTAGAGGATTTATTTAAACACTGCCAAGAACAAAGGAATTTTAAATTTCATAATGATTTAGTTAAAGAATTCTCCAAAAAACACGGCTTTGGCAATCCATTTGCCGCAACAAAGCTAGATTCTAGCGATAAACTCCCTCTACTTTTTAAAAAGCGAGATATATGTTTACTTCATCTAGGTGGAGGGTATCATCAGTTTATTCAAGGCATAAACAAGCTTTATCACCCCTTTGAACTTTTGCAAGATTCTATAAAATGGCAATATAAAAAAAGTTTGCTTAATGAATACAATGATAGTGAAAGCAATATTTTAAGCGTAGCAAACAATCAAAGAATTTTGCATCATTTTTTATTTGAAGCAGATTTAGAGTTTGCAGATTTGAGTATTGAAAGTCGTCCGAAAACTTACTTTCCCCATCGCACAAAAACAAGTTTAAAATATTTTTTTGATGAGCAAGAAATCCTAGCTACAAATCAGCAGATTGAAATTGATTTAACCCTTGAATTTGAAGGCACTATTGGTATATTTGAGGCAAAAAATGGAACCCCAACAGATTTTAACATCTACCAAATTTATCACCCTTTTTTGTACTATTACAATTCAGCTTTAGCTTTTAAACAGATTATTTGTGTCTATTTAGTTCGCAATAAAGATAGTCTCAAACTCTGGGCTTATACATTTCAAAAGCCTTTGCATTTAGATTCTATCCAGTTTCTAAAATCATGCGAATACCAACTTATAAGGATTTAAAATGCAGTTTAATAAACTTTACAATGAGGATACTTTACAGGTTCTTAAATCGCTACCCGATGAGTGTTTGGATATGGTCTATGGCGACCCTGATTATAATGTAGGAATTAACTATAATGGTTCTAAATATACACAAAAATGGGAGGATTATATTGCGTGGTATTGTGAGTTAGCCAAAGAATCTATGCGCGTTTTAAAATCTAGTGGAAATCTTTTTATGATGAACTATCCTAAACAAAATGCGTATTTGCGTGTGCAATGCTTAGATTCTATTGCTTATGATGTGCAAGATTATGTATGGGTGTATAATACCAATGTTGGACACAGCAAAAGGCGGCTTACAACCGCACACAGAAGCGTATTACATGCAACAAAGAGCAAAGATAATCATTTCTATAAAGATAATATTGCGTTGCCCTATCAAAATCCAACTGATAAAAGAATTTTGCAAAGATTAAAAGAAGGACATACAGGTAGAATGCCTTATTCGTGGTTTTATTTTGATTTGGTTAAAAATGTGAGTAAGGATAAGACTTTTCATTCCTGCCAGATTCCACTTAAACTTGTGGAGATGTTAATAAAATCTTGCACAAATGAGGGAGATTCTGTATTTGTTCTTTTTGGTGGAAGTGGTGGCGAGATTATACTTTGTGAAAGTCTTAAGCGTAAATGGCTAAGTTGTGAACTCCATAAGCCTTATTATGAAATGATTTTAAATCGGCTTGAAAATCAAGGCGAGATTCAAGAACAATTTAAATTGCCAAACTTTCAAAAATCTAGCAATAAACAAAAAAATTTATTTGAGGTAAATTTATAAATTGAAATGCTTAGAATGAAAATTACTTTGTTAATCCTAATGTATAAAAATTTGAGAGATGGTTTTGTTAAAATATTAAGAGATAAAGAAATGGAATTGAAAGGAAATTTTTTAACGAAAATCAGTGATGTAAAACTTTTAGAAAGTATGGGTTTATTTGCAATAGATACTAACCGCGCGGAGCAGACAAGCACTAGCAAATCCAGTAAATTAGAGTGGGAGTAGATAAGCATATTTTAGATAAAATGATAATATTCTCAAAAATTGCGAAAAAGGAGTAAAAATGGCAGAAATGAGAGCGGAGAGGAAAAGTGTTTTTGATTATTTATCAAAAAATAAATTTTTAATCCCTATATATCAAAGAAATTATGTTTGGTCAGAAGATGAGTGCGAACAACTTTGGGACGATGTTTGTAATTTTTTTGACAATAAAGACGAAGATGAAGAATATTTTTTGGGTTCTGTTGTAATATATAAGGAAAATGGCAGACAAAATATCATTGATGGGCAACAAAGGACAACAACTTTAAATCTTTTGATACGCGCCTTATACGAAAAGGCAAGAGGGCAGAATGGGATTGATAAACTTAAAAGCAATCTCGCCTCTTGTTTATGGGATATGAGTCCCTTAACAGGAGAGATTGATTTTGAAAACACACATTTTAAAAGTGAAGTAGCGACAGATTCGGATAATCTAAAATTAGAAAATCTTTTTAAAGACACTTTAGATATAGACAAAGAGAGTAAAAATTTATCCTTATATGAGAAAAATTTTATTTTCTTTCAAAATAAAATTGATGAATTGGCTAAAAATAAGCCCTCAGAGTGGTTTGATTTTTGTTTATGTTTATTAAATTTATGTGTAATTTTACCCATTGAATGTGATGGACGTGATAAGGCTTTAAGAATTTTTAATACCTTAAATAATAGAGGGGTTTCTTTAAGTCCAGCCGATATTTTTAAAGGCTTAATTTTTGAGAGAAAGAGAGAAGAAAGTGAAAAAAATAAATTTGCAAAGGAGTGGAAAGAGTTAGAAAGTAAAATCCAAAATTCAAATTATCTAAATAAAGAAGATATAAGTTTTTTATTTGCCCAATATGAACATATCATTAGAGCAGAGCATAAGGAAGTAGATACGGTTATTCCCGGTGTGCTTGAGTTTTGGACACAAAAAGATAGAGTAAATTCTAAAAAGAAAAAAGTAAATTTTGCAGCTAATGAGGATTTGTTGAAACAAGATGAAACTTTTGAATTTATTCAAAGATTAGGTGAATTTTGGTGCAATCCTTATGATTATTTAAGTCTTAAAGCACAAAAATATTTTGCAGTTTTAAATATTTATCAAAATAAATTATGGCAAATGGTTGTTAGCGTGTGTTTTTATAAATTTGATAAGGATAAAAATAACGATATTTTTGATAGTGTCTTGCCTCAAGTTGTGGCTTATAATGCTTTAGGACTTATGTATGGAAAGGGTGGAAGTTCTGGAGTATTTTGGGGATTTATGAAAGCCAATGCAAATATTATTGAGAACAAAACAGAATGTATTTTTGAGACAGGTATAAATCTACCTAACTTAAAAGTGCCTCCATTAGAAAATTTTTTAGATTTTTCTAGCAGAGCTCTTGCTAAACAAGTTCGCTATATTCTTGCTGTTTATGCTCTGTTATATAGTGATAAACAAGAAACACAATGGAACAAAAATGGGAAGAATTACACTCTAGCTAAATCAGAAATTGAGCATATTTTCCCTAAAAAATGGCAAGATACAAATTATAATGGTTGGAATGAAGAATATGCAAAAGTGTTTTTAGAACATATTGGCAATAAAATGCTGCTTGAAAAGAAAGAAAATATAGAAGCAGGGAATGGATATTTTCACAAAAAGAAAGAGAGATATAAAAATTCTTATTATGTAGAAGCACAAGATTTAGCAAATAGCACTCAAAAAGATTGGTTAAAAGAAGATATTCAAAAGAGAGATGAGCAGATTTATCAGAGATTTGCAGAATTTTTTAAGGCTGTTTTTGGGGAGAAATAGTGCTAGAGATTGGTATGTAACAGAAACACGAGGTGGAGGAGTATGCGCGCATTTTGTCAATGTAGATAAATAAAACAACCAATCCCTAAGGCGATATTGAGCCTTTTTACTAAAGAGTGCGTTTTTTAATTAAAAAGGTGCATTTATTTATAAGTAAAATTATGTCAAAATTAAAGAATCTCACCTTTAAAAAGGCTCTTTATGACGCATAAAACTTTAGCTTAAATACTTTTTAAATCCGCGGACAAATTACGCAAAAAAATTGACGCTACCGAATACAAGCACATCGTTTAGGTTTAGTTTTAGTTTTCTTAAAATACATTTCTGATAGCTTTCAAGTCACTTTTAAGAAAATGCAAGATGAGGGTGGAGATATTGAATATAGAGACGAATACCTCGCATATAACGCATTTTTAGTGACACAAGGTGCGCTGGGGCTACATTATGGAAAACGCCAAGTAAAGCAACATTTGCAGCCTTTTAGATAATGCAATGCTTGAAATTAATCCAAGCCTTTATGATGATTTTATAGGGAAAATTATAGGATATTCTTTTGCTAGATTTAGAGAGCTAGAGAATCCAAGTGCAAGACTTTATGAGTTTTTAAGAGATGTTAAAGAGAATCTAAGAGTAGAGCTAGAGCCTACTTTATGGACTGCAGGGAGACCTCTAAGCAGTGCGGACATTTATGATTTTGCAACACTTAGCATTAAAAGCGGACAACCTACAAACACAACTAGCACACTTTTAGACTTACTTCCACAGCTAAAAGAGAAGCACGAAGCATTTAAAAAGGCAAAAGGACAAGCAAAGCAAACAAAAAATGCACAAAGCCAAAATTTAGATTTAAACACCGCAAAGACAAGCGAAGTGAGAGAAGTATTAATGCAGAAGCTCACGCCATTAATGCAAAAAGGCTTTATTAAAAGTGCGGATAATTACGAAGCATATTTAAGTAAAGATTCCATTAATAAGATGATTAGCAACAGCGCAGTGAATAAAAGCCTTAAAAATGGATTTACACGCGCAGAACACTTAAGCGCAGTAGCAGACATTGAGAATCTCTTTGCAAAAGCGTATTTAGCAAAGAGTGAGCCACACAAAAGCGGTGAGAAAAATGTAATTATTCATAGATTTAATAGTGCTTTTAAGGATAATAATGCACTCATTACCATAAAAGAAAGTGTAGAAAATGGCAAAAGAATTTATAGTGTAGAGCTAGAATTAACCCCCCGCTTTAGTGATAATGCTACACCCCTAAATAGCAAATCAAGCGAGGGCAGTTTAAACGCACTGCAAGAAACTAGAGGTGGGATAAAATCCGAATCGTCTATTGTAAAAACTGATGATAGCATTATACCACAATCCACACAGATTCCACAAAAGCTAAATGCAGACGAAATTATAGATGTTGAAATCATACAATCTGCGCCACTTCAAAAGCAAATCGCTTATAAAAGGTATAATGCAAGGGGAAATCTCATCGCAAAACTACAAGACCAACTAAGCACATTAAAGCCCGATTCCGCTACATTTAAGGCAAAAGAGCAAAAGCTACTAGAACTAAAGCGCAAAAACGAAGTAGAAGCAGAGGAATTCAAGCTAGTAAATCCGACAAGGGAGGAATTAAAGCCAAAAGAAAGAACGCAAACAAGCTACAATGCACAAAGCCAAGCAAAAGAGACTTTAACCAAACAAGACAAAGAGAAGTTAAAAGAATCTTTAGAACAATTAGCACCAGCGCAAATGCCGAAAATCCTAAGTGTAGATGAGTTTTTAAAAGCTTTAGATAATTTTCAAAACAAAGAAAACTTCATCAAACACCTACAAAGCAAAAACGATGATAAAAGTCGCTTAATGTATTTAAATCTTGTAGAGCCTACTTTTAAGAATCCAGACTTTAAATTTGATAAAATAGAAAACAAAGTTGCAAAAGAAAAGAGGATTAAGAAATTTACAGATGGCAAAGACTTCTTTTATCTTTTAGCGACAAAGGATAATGATAAAACTTTACTTACAGGGTTTAAGACAAACAAAATCAACACGATTTTAAAAGAGTTTGAGGGATTAGATACCGACATTATCCAAGCTTTCATTCGGCAGGGTAGCAAACAAGACACGCAAGGCTTGGGCTACCAAAACGCAATTATACCACAATCGACACAGATTCCACAAAAGCAAGGAATCAAAGAGGAAATCAAGCAACTCATAGACACAAGCGCACAAAAAGGGCGCGAAATGCAAATCATTGAACAAGAAAACTTTACACCAGAAGTAGTGGAATATATACAAAAACAAAATAAAAAGGTTGCTATTGAAAAGCTAAGTCAAGAGGAAGCGGAGGCTTTAGGGTTTAAATATCCGCAAGATGTGCGTGTAACAATAGATTCTAACGCAATCAACCACACATTAAAAAGGCACGGAGCGCAATCTAATCTAGCACAAAAAAGTGGACAACAAGCAGTGGAATATTCCGATATTGCAAAGTATAGAGAGTATGTAAAAAACGCAGACGAAACACTAAAAAGCGCAGATAATAGCGGTAGTAATGTGCTTGTTAGCTATAAACAAGTGAATGGGTATTTTGTCGCGGTAGAACAGATTAAGAAAAAGAATAATGAGTTAGGGTTTAAAACGCTTTTTAAAGGAATGGGGAATTATAAAGATTCTATGAGTTACAAAAATACAAAAGCCAAAGCTCAAACGCTATCCATTGGTTATGAGCCAAGTGCTAATTCTTTTGCTTTAGCTAAGAGTTTAAACTCAGAGGTATTGCTATCCCATAGCCAACGCCCTAGCACGATTCCAAGCCTTAATCTTGAAAGCCAAATGATAAACAATACTAGCGACATTATACCACAATTAGAAAAGGCAATTAAAGAAGCAGAACAAAAACAGCCTTATAAGGCACAAATTAAACCCATTTTGGAATCCTTACAAAAAGAATGGAGGGAAGATGAAAACCGCATTATTTTACATTGGAAAGAAAGGGTTAATGGGAAACTTGTAAAACGCACTCCAAACCTAAGATCAGAAGAGAGCATAAAAAATACCCTTGAAGTTTATAAAGATTACAAAGAAAAAGATGCTTCTAGGGAAATTCAAATATTGCAAAAAGCCCTAGACGCTATTCTTTTGGAGAAAAATAAAGCAAAACAAAGCCAAGAAGCTATAAAAGCAGAAATTAAAGATTTAGAGGAGAAGCTACAAAAGCAAATTGCTAAAAGCAATAATTTAGACATTTTTGCAGATGTTACACACCAAAGGCTTAAACTTTATTCCAACAAATACCAAAGCGATAGTGCTTATATTAATAAGCTTAAGAAAGATGGGTATTATACTGACAATATAGTAAATGATATTAAAAAGGTGCGAGAATCTATACAAAATACTTATAATATCACCCCCATTAAAGACTTTGGAACAAATTATGCCGAGTATTATCGCGATGGAAGCGGAGCAATAAAAAAGATTCTAGCAGAAGCAGAGGATTTTTCTAAGCGCAAGAGCTTAGGAAAACTAAGCGAAGAAGAAAAGGCTCAAGGCACATTTAAAGGACAAGTTGCAGGAGCGTTTTATAGAGAGGATTTAGAGGAGTTAAGCGGAAGTGGAGAGATTGATTTAGTATGGGGAGAAATAACCGACAAAGAAGCGCACAAAGGCTTTGGACTAGCGCACATTATGGATAAAAGAAAAAGCGAATTTATAAAAGAGGGATTAAGCGCACAAGAAGCCGAACAAAAGGCGTTAGAGTTTGTAGAATCTCTGCCTAAGATGATAGAAAATGCGGAGCTAGAAACAAAAAATAATGTCCATACATTGATTTTTAAAGACAATACAAAAGAATTTAGAATCGGATTAAGTAAGGGTTGGAATGGAAAGGGCGATAATGAGTGGATTATAACCGCTTATGAAAAGGAAAATGCCGAGACTTCCTACCACGACACTTTTACACCTAAAGAACCTTTAGGAAACCTAAGCGACATTATACCACAATTAGAAAAGGCAATTAAAGAAGAGGACTTAGGCACACTTTCACCCAAGCCTAAGATTACAGATAAATCGGACAATGCAGTATCTAACCTTGAAGCAATTATACCACAAAAGACAAATGCTAAGAATATCAAACTTAAGCGCGCGGTGTTAAACTATGCAGAGGATTTGCTAAGCCAAGATACAAAACATGCATTTTTAGGGAATCCAAAAGAGGAGCTAAAGGCTTATTATGAATATTTCAAAGAAGCGGATTATCCTGTGCCAAATTTGCGCGAACCAAAGGAATATGTAAAAATTTAAATGAAAAATTGGAAAAATTCTTAATATAAAGAAAATGATATTCTAATTAGCCTAACAGGAAATCACCCGCACACAAAAAGTCAAGTTGTAGGATAAATATCTAAATATAGACATAAACAAATTGTGCTTTTAAACCAAAGAGTTGGAAAAATAATTGTAAAAAATGTTGACAAGAATTTCTTATATTTTCTCTTTAAAACAGAAGGTATTCATAACGACTTATCTAGTCGTTCATCTAGCAGCGGTAATCAAGCAAATACTTCTAGTAACGATATAGAAAACCTCACAATCCCCATCCCTCCCCTTAAAGTCCAATAACAAATTGCAGAGATTCTAAGTAGTTTTGATGATAAGATAGACTTACTCCATCGCCAAAACAAAACTTTAGAATCTTTAGCCCAAACGCTATTCCGCCACGCCTTTATAAATAATCCCAACCGCAACGATTGGAAAATTGGAAAATTGGAAAATTGGAAAATTGGAAAATTGGAAAATTTGGGGATTATAACACCGAAAAAGGTAAAAATATTACACAAATTTACTTTTATCAAAAATCTTTAGTAAAAGATGGAGGTGTAAGAGTATGTGTTTCTTATATAGATAAACGATACTATCTCCTGATATTATAAGCAAAATTATAATATTAAAATAAAAAATTGATCTTTTAAAAATAGAGATTTTTTCTTTTTACTTTAGAGCAATTTTTGATAAGAAATTAAATAAATAATAAAGAATATTTCCAATTCTTTTTGTTCAATATCTTGCATTTTTTATCATAATCTTTTAGTCTTCTTAATCTTACACATTTTGGAGCGTAGAGAAATAATGATTTCTTTTTTTAGCTGCCATATCCCAAGAATATTTTTCATTGCAACGAGCAATGCTTGAATCTATTTTGTATTTTGTTTTCATAAATATTTAAAAAATCCGACTGGAGTAGAGCAACAATATTTCATACAAATTCTTACATATATCCTTCTTTGCGTAAAGCCTCCAAAGTTCCGCCGCCGTCTTTATCTTGCGCTCTACCGCTTCTCTCGGCTATATCTTTAAACTTGCCACTAGTTAATTCATCAATTATTTCTCTAGGATTCTTAGCATTACTTGCCACAGGATTTGTGCAAGGATAACAACCAAGAGAGCGGTATCTTTCGCCTAATCCTTGGTCAAAATAAATTGGAATCACGGGGATATTCTCACGCTCTATGTATTCCCAAATATTTAACTCTGTCCATTCAAGCAACGGATGCACGCGCACATGTGTCCCTGGTGCAAATTCTGTCTTATAGAGATTCCACAGCTCTGGTGGCTGACTAGAGGCGTCCCATTCATGTGATTTATCTCGTGTCGAGAACACCCTCTCTTTGCTACGGCTACCCTCTTCATCACTGCGAACTCCAACAATCACGGCATTATAAGGATCTGCTTTCTCTAGCACATTCCAGCTATCACTCTTTGGGTCATAAACTATGCGTTCCCAAGTGCCATCTAACGTGTGATTAAGCGGAATTGCTTTTAGGTTTTTACAGCAAACGATTCTATCTACATTGCCATCTGGAAATGTCTGCTTTAGCTGTAGTGCTTCTTTATTTTGCCCGACAACCAAGCGCAACTTCAGCTCTCTTGCAATTCTATCGCGATAAGCAATCATCTCTGGAACTTTATATTTAGTATCAATATGAATGAGTTCAAAAGGCACATGCCCAAAAAACGCCTTTTTTGCTAACCATAAAAGCACTGTGGAATCTTTACCAATGCTCCATAACATAGCAAGATTCTTAAAATTACGATAAGCCTCTCTTAAAATAAATATACTTTGTGCTTCTAATTTCCCTAATTTATCCATTTTTTCTCCTAAAATCTATGTGGAAAATACTTTCTAAGCAATGCAAAAAGCTCTTCTTCAAACTCTTTAATTTCGCTTATGTGCTTAAGGGCAGAATCTATTTCACCTTGTCCATCTAAAGTTTCACTTAGCACTTCTAACACGATCCCGCCAGCTGCAGCATCAAAGCCATCTACAAGCACAAAACGACCTAGATTTTGATTCTCTTTAAAAGTGCAGAGTGCCACAGGATGCTTTAACTCTAAGATAATCGTCCCAGCTTCGTTTTTTGTAAGTTTTATAGGTTTAGATTCTACATTAACTTCATCTTCGCTAATATGTAAAACTCTCTCAATCCCAGCCAAATACGCCTTAACTTTGACGCTACCTAATTTAAAAAGATATTCCCGCCCAGATTCTAGCGGTAAATTACCTAGCCAAATGAGATTTACACATATTTTTCTTGCGACTTTTAAAAGCGGATTCTCATCTTTTCTTACCATCACTTCACCGCTTTTTACATAAATATCTTCTTTTAAGGAGATTCCAACAGCCTCTCCAGCCTCTATAACTTCGCTATTTGGTGCATTCCAACTCTCAAATTTAGCTATCGTAGCCTCTTTAAAACTAGGTAAAAACACGACTTTATCATTAAGTCTAGCCCTGCCACCTACCACGCTTCCTGCATAAATTCGCCGCTCATCATTTTCATTGCTAAATCTGTACACATCTTGCAATGGCAGGATAAAATTGCCTTCTTTATCGTCTTTCGTATTTTTTAAAGAATCTAACGCCTCTAGCAATGTGCCACCCAAAAACCACTTCATTTTGGAGGAGGGTTTTGCGATATTATCGCCCTCTCTTGCGGAGATTGGAATCACAGCAAGAGGCTTTACATCTAATGTTTTTAAGAATCTTAAATACTCGTCTCTAATCGCACAAAATGCACTTTCATCATAGTTTAGCATATCAAGTTTATTTACCACAACGATAACTTGCGCAATTCCTAGCAATGAAAGAAGCATTCCATGTCTCTTAGAATTCTCCGCAACGCCCTCTTTTGCATCAATAACTAGCACAGCTGCTGCCGCTCGACTTGCCCCACTTAACATGTTGCGTAAAAATTCAATGTGTCCTGGTGCGTCAATTATTACATACTCTCTTGAATCGCTTTTAAAAAATATGCGCGCAGAATCTATCGTAATGCCTTGCTTTTGTTCATCTTCTAGTGCGTCAAGTAGCATAGAATATTCAAAAGGTCTCGCATTTTTTGCACAGGATTCTTTAATAGATTCTAGCTTTCCTTGCGGAAGTGAATTTGTATCTGCTAACAATCTCCCAACAAGTGTCGATTTGCCATGATCTACATGCCCTGTTATTACTATATGCATTCTCTCTTTTTGTCTCATTTTACCCCTTAATTTGTGATTTAAACTAATAGAAAATAATTCTAACTGATTCTAACAAATTTTAGTAAAAATTTTCTAATTGTCATTTTGACTTCCGCTACCATATTGAGCCATAAAATACATCTCCAGTGAATTTGCAACATTAATTTACTAAAAAGACTATCTTTATTTATCTTTTCTATGCAGTCCGCATTCTTTATGATCTGCACTCTCCCACCACCAGCGTCCAGCACGAATATCCTCTCCTTGCTCCACTGCTCTAGTACAAGGAGTGCAGCCAATGCTTAAGAATCCCTTTTTATACAGCGCATTCTGTGGAATCCCTCTAAAACTCACATATTCCCAAAGCATAGAATCTTCCCAATCAAAAAGCGGATTAACCTTATAAAGCCCGAAATTATCGTCATTTTCTAATAGTTTTGTATCACTTCTTGTGATAGATTGTGCGATTCTAATTCCGCTTATCCATAGAATCTTGTCCTCTAGCGCACTCTGTAAGGGTAGTATTTTACGCACATAGCAACATTTCTTACGCTTTTGCAAACTATCGCGCATTCCATATTCTCCTAGTTCTTTCTCTATTCTCTCTAGCTCAATTAGTGGCGAAGAATAAGATTTGATCTTTATGCCAAAGTGCTTCTCAACTGCTTCTTGATGTTCTAAACTCTCCTTAAAAAGCTTCTTAGTATCTAGTGTAAAAGCTTCAAAAAATTTAGAATTCTCCTTAAAAAAATGCGTTTGCAAAAGCATATCAAGCGCAATTACATCTTCTATCTGATGCGAAAATGCAAGTGCGAAATTATGTTTTTCTAAACTTTTTTTAATTTCTCTAGAATCCCAAACTTCCCTTAAAACCTCATCAAATCGTTTTATACTATATTCAAATAACATATTCACTCCATTCGTTGTCTTGAAAAGATTTTAAAGATAAGAAGCGGATAAATACGCTATTTTTACCGCTATTGCGCAAAATGTCAAATTGCAACTTTGGAATCTCTGCGCAAATCTCACGACCTTGTGCCATTAAATCAAGCCGCACACGTGCTCCTAAGATTCTATGTCCTATTACTCTTGCTTCTATCGCATCTATTTCTTTTTGTAAAAATACTTCAATCTCGTGAGGGCGGACGAAAAGTGTCTCTCCCTCACCCAAAACAAGCCCATTTTCTCCAACTCTCCCTGAAAAAAGATTCACATTTCCCAAAAAGCTATATACAAAAGGATTCGCTGGATTTTCATACACAGATTCTGGAGTACCTACTTGCTCTATTTTGCCATTTTGCATAATCACAATTTCATCACTAACTTCTAATGCTTCCTCTTGGTCGTGTGTTACAAACACGCTAGTTATAGAAATCTCATCATGCAATCGTCTAAGCCAACGGCGCAAATCCTGCCTCACTTTCGCATCTAGCGCACCAAATGGCTCATCTAGTAAAAGCACCTTAGGTTCAATAGCTAAGGCTCTAGCCAACGCTACGCGCTGTTTTTGTCCGCCACTTAATTCGTGCGGCATGCGATTTGCTAAAAATTCTAGCTGAATCATTGATAGAAGTGTATTGACTTTCTTTTTTATTTCTTCCTTGCTAGGTCGCACATTTTTAGGGCGAACCCTCAAACCAAAAGCAATATTATCAAACACATTCATATGCTTAAAAAGCGCGTAATGCTGAAATACGAATCCTATTCCTCTATCTTTTGCGTGTGCGTTTGTAATATCCTTGCCAAAAAAAGAGATTTTTCCCTCATCTGCATTCTCTAATCCTGCTATGATTCTAAGTAAAGTCGTCTTTCCACTCCCGCTAGGTCCTAAAAGCGCAGTTAATTTTCCTTCTTTAATATCCAAATTAATAGAATCCAACGCTACAAAACTACCAAAATTTTTAATTATATTTTCTATTTTAATGCCCATAATATTCCTTAATGTGTCCGCGATAATCTCGTGATTACTAACTTTAAGACAAGCGTTAAAATGGATAAAAGCGTTAAAAGACTAGCAATACAAAAGGCGGCTATATATTCGTATTCACTATATAGAATCTCAATGTAAAGTGGCATCGTAGTCGTAACGCCAACGATTTTACCGCTTACGACCGCTACTGCGCCAAACTCGCCCATTACTCTAGCATTTGTTAGCACCATTCCATAAAATACACCCCATTTTATATTAGGTAATGTAACAAACCAAAAGCTCTGCCACCCACTTGCACCAAGACTAAGTGCGGCTTCCTCTTCTTCTTTGCCCTGTTCTTGCATAAGCGGGATTAACTCTTTTGCTACAAAAGGAAAAGTTATAAAGGCACTTGCTAGAATGATTCCGGGGAGTGCGAATACGATTTGAATGCCAAGATTCTCTAAAGTATTTCCAAAGATTCCGCTACTTCCAAATAACAAAACAAACATTAGCCCGACAATAACAGGTGAAATTGCAAAAGGCACTTCCAAGAGTGTGTTTAAAACTCGTTTTCCAAAGAAATCAAACTTTGCCACACAATATGCAATCAAAATTCCAAAGAATGTGTTTAGCGGCAGGACAATACAAGCCACAATCAAAGTCAGAGCAATTGCCTTTAGTGTGTTCTCCTCTAAAATCGCATTCCAATATGCGCCAAAGCCTTCTTTAAACGCCTCGCTAAATAATGTAATTAAAGGCAGCAATAATATTATGCTTAAGAATCCCAACATAATGCTAAGACAAAGTGGTTTTAAAAATCTAGGTTCTATTAGCATTAATTCCTCTTTCCTTGCAAATAAGCAATAGCAAATAAAAGCAAAAATGATACGACAATCATAAATACACCAACTACACTAGCTCCTAAATAATCATGTGATTCTATTTTGCTAACAATAACAACGGGTAGGATTTGCGATTCAAAAGGAATATTGCTAGAGATGAAAATCACAGAGCCATACTCTCCTAAGCCTCTAGCAAAGGCAAGTGCAAATCCCGTAAGTGCCGCTGGTAGTAAAGATGGAATCACGACAAAGAAAAAAGTCTGCCAAAAATTCGCTCCTAAGCACATAGCAGCCTCTAAGCTAGAATCATCAAAATCTTTTATAACAGGCTCTAGCGTCCGCACTACAAAAGGCATTCCAATAAACACCAATGCTAAACAAACACCAAAAAAACTAGCCCTTTGCGCTTCAAAGCCAAAAATTCCAAGAAAGGCTCCAAGGATTCCACTTTCTGCCAATAAAAAGCTAAGTGCGATTCCAGCCACAGCGGTAGGAAGTGCAAAGGGCAAATCTACAAGCGCATCTAAAATTCTTTTTCCAAAAAACTCATATCTTGCTAAACTCCACGCAATGACGAATCCAAAGATTAGATTCACGATAGCAGCACAAAAAGAAGTGCTAAGAGAAAAGAAAAGTGCACTTAAGACTTGTTTATCCAAAATAGCCCTCAAGAATCCAGAAAAGCCTATTTGAAAGCTAAAGGCAATTAGCGTAAAAAGCGGAACAATCACCAAAAAGAATAAATAGCCAACACCAAAGCAAAAGCTAAATTTAAAACCCGGAATAATGCTAGGTTTTACGAAACTTATCATTATTTATCAGTCTTAATAGATTCAAAGATTTTATCAAAGATTCCGCCATCGCTAAAATGCTCTTCCTGTGCTACGCTCCAGCCGCCAAAGTCTTTAATGGTGAATAGCTCTAGCTCCTTAAATCGCGCGGTGTTTGCCTTTAAGACTTCTTCATTGGTTGGGCGATAGTAGTTTTTTGCAATAATTTCTTGTGCTTCTTTAGAATAAAGATATTCTAAATACGCAGTTGCAACAGCACGTGTTCCCTTAGATTCCACGACAGAATCCACAATCGCAACAGGAGTTTCAGCTAGTATGCTAATCTTTGGGGTAACTATTTCAAATTGCCCACGTCCTAGCTTTTCTATCGCTAAATATGCTTCATTCTCCCACGCAATTAGTACATCTCCTAGCCCACGTCTTACAAAAGTATTTGTAGAACCTCTAGCGCCAGTATCAAGCACAGGGACATTTGCATAAAGTTTTTTTAAATATTCTTGCGCTTGTGTGGCATTATTATTATGCAATTTTAGCGCGTAGCCATATGCAGCTAAGTGATTCCATCTAGCACCACCTGAAGTTTTAGGATTTGGTGTGATAACTTTCACATCATCACGGATTAAATCGTCCCAATTTTGAATATTTTTAGGATTCCCTTTTCGCACCAAAAAAACGATTGTAGAAGTGTAAGGTGCGGAATGGTTAGCAAACGAATTTTCCCAATCTTTTTTGATTTTTCCGCTTTTCTCCACTATTGCATCAATATCATACGCTAAGGCTAGTGTAACAACATCAGCAGGAGAGCCATCTATAACACTTCTTGCTTGCGTTCCAGAGCCACCGTGAGATTGATTAACCTTTACTAAATCGCCTGTTTTTTGTTTATAATAATCGCTAAAGGCGACATTATATTCCTTATAAAGCTCTCTTGTGGGGTCATAAGAGACATTTAGCAGTTGATATTCTGCTGCGTAGATTCCGCCACCAAATATTAATGCAGCCACACTTGCAGCCGCTATTAAGTTTTTTAACTTTCCCATAATGATTCCTTAATTAACTTTATGGATTCCGTTTAGGATTCCACTATTTTAAGGATAGGTTTGATTTCCTATCCCAACTCAACCGAGCTTGAGATAGAAAATCAAACAATCTCAAGCACATTATTTAAAATACATATTGTATTGACAATAACAATCGCTACACATCTGTGCCATAACTTCTCCTTTTTTTAGATTCTTAAAAGATTGAAACTATTATATAAATAGCCTTAAATCAATATTAATTTTTTAATATTTTTACAAATTCATATTGTATTTGTAATTTTTATATATCAAAAATTTACAATATACATCCTCTAAATGATAAAATCAAGAAGAAAGATTAATGTGATTTGTGCTATACTTTTGCCTTAAAATTCATAATAATTAAGGAAAACCATGAGACTTTTACTAGCGATTTTTATACCATTTGCGGTGTTTTTTACAATAGGACGTCCTATAGCCGGGGTTATTTGTTTAATACTTCAAGTTACACTAATTGGTTGGCTACCAGCGGCTATTTGGGCTGTTTATGCACTAGGACAATACAAAACTGATGTAAAAATTAAGGAAGCCCTAGATGATAAAAACTAAGGAGGTTATGTTTAAGATAAGCAAAAACACACTACCGCATTTTTAATCAAGAATATTAAAAATATTTCCAGATAGATTTCATTATTACCAACCCGCTTTAAATTGTGCGGTATGGAGATTTTAGAAGAGCGATTCTATGTGAAAAACTCAATGTTTAAAAGAATTTAACTGCATAAATGGGCAGATTCTCTTTACTAAAAAATCTTATAGCATTGCTTTTGAAGATTTATTTTTTGTGAAAGTCGGGGCTGTGAGTAGGGCAGATTCTATCTTTGTGAATGATAAAAAGGGGAATATGGAATTTGTAGGCTCACAAACTTGCAAAAGTGGCAAGACTAAAAAATGATTTATGGAATCTATGCTAGAGATTGTGTATATTTGCAAGATTTTAAGCCCAAATTTTTAAGGCGAAAAATCAAAAAATTTAATGAAAATAATTGGTGGGAGTGGGGTAGGGATTATCACAAAAGTGAAAAACTGCGCATTTATGTGAATACTAAAACATGTTAAAAAGCCATTTTTCCTACATTCTTGCAAGGCTTATGATGGTTCAATTTTAGCGATTTTTCCAAAATTTGAAGTGGATTTACAAACTCTTCAAGAGCTTTGCAATAAGCTTAATGCAATAGATTTGGAGGAGTTGGGCTTCGTGTGTGATGGGAGATTTCTCTTTTCACAAAGAAGTTTGAAAAATACAATGCTAGATTTGAGTTTTAAGGAGTATGTATCGCCCAATTTTACTTAATAATGGCATTATGTATTAAGCTAAGGAATCATCATAACCTAAGCAGATAAGACAATAAATAAAAAAGCTGAATACTTATTTAAACAATCCACACAAAGTTAAAATAATCTTTAGATTTCCCAATAAATTGCATCAAACAAGTATTTTCTTTAAATTTTATTAAAAATGATAATAGATTTTAATACTAGATAAAGCTTAAAATTACTAGAATCACAATTATTTTTACTACAAAGGATTACGACATGACAATAAATTCTTTAAAAGATGGGGATTGTGGCGTGATTGTGCGCGTTAATGCTGATGATAAAATGCGTGAGCGCCTATTTAGCTTTGGGATTGTTAAATCCGGACAGATTAAACGTATTAAAAGCTCACTTGGTGGCTCAACAATTTTAGTAGAGATTGATAGAAATTGCGTTGCTCTACGTGCTGAAGAGGCGGAATCTATTTTGATAGAACAGGGGGAGAATGTATGCAAAATGTAATTAAAATCGCACTTGTTGGACAACCAAATGTGGGCAAGAGTCTTCTCATTAACACGTTATGTCATGCAAATATGAAAGTTGGAAATTTCACAGGGGTAACTGTGGAAAAAGCCCAAGCACAAATGGAATATAAAGGCTATACACTTCAAATCATAGACCTCCCTGGCACTTACTCTTTATATGGTTATTCTAAAGAAGAGCAGATTACTAAGGAATTTGTAGAGAGTGATGCATATGATTTAATTGTTAATGTTGTGGATTCTACAAATTTAGAACGTAATTTGCAACTTAGTACGCAATTGCTTGATACGCAAAAAAAGATGCTCCTTGCTTTAAATATGAGCGATGAGGCACATAATGAGGGGATTAACATTAGAGTGCAAACACTAAAAGAGCTTCTTGGAATTCCTTGCGTGCAAATCTCCGCACACACAAAAGAAAATCTTAACGCTCTCCTTGATAGTATCATAGAACTCCACAAAAAAGAGCAGGGCAGCAATAAACGCATTTATAGCAATGCTATTGAAAATGAGATTCTACATATTGAAGAGTTTTTAGTAGCAAAAAATGATAAAAGCGTGATATCTTTAGGCTTAAGCACACGTCAAGTTGCTATTTTGCTCTTAAAACAAGATGAAAAGCTCTTTAAGGTTCTCCATGAAAAACCCATTTGGATGGAACTCTCTAAAGTATTGCAAAGCTCTCTAAACACTCTGTATGCCACATTTGATACACAGAGCATTCAAGAGATTTTCTTAGATGACTTACATGCCTTTGTAGGCGGCTTAATCACGGAATCAGTGCGCTATGAAAATGCTCCAAAACACAACCGCACAAGCAGTATTGACCGCATTTTAATCAATAAATACGCCGGAATCCCTATTTTTCTATTTTTTATGTGGTTGCTATTTCAATTAACATTCACACTAGGCGCGTTACCAATGGATTTGATTGAGAGCTTTTTTGGTTGGCTAGGAGAGAGTGTTAAAGAAAATATTAGTAACACTTCTCTTGCTTCCTTACTCGCTGATGGAATTATTGGAGGGGTTGGGGCTGTTGTGCTATTTTTACCAAATATTGTGATTTTATTCTTTGGAATCGCGCTACTTGAAACAACTGGTTATATGGCACGTGTAGCGTTTTTATTAGATGGATTTTTTCATAAATTTGGCTTGCATGGCAAGAGTTTTATTCCGCTAGTTACTGGTTTTGGTTGCTCTGTGCCGGCATTTATGGCAACACGCACATTAAAGAGTCAAAAAGATAGGCTTTTGACACTTTTTATTATAAACTTTATGAGTTGTGGAGCGCGACTGCCTGTGTATGTATTATTTGTAGGTGCATTTTTTCCAACAAATGAAGCAGGGAACTGGCTTTTTGGAATCTATATTTTAGGGGCAATTATTGGGCTTGTTATGGCAAAGATTCTGCGTCTAACTGCATTTAAGGGTCCTGATGAACCTTTTGTAATGGAAATGCCAAAATACCGCATGCCAAACTGGAATCTTGTGTGGTTCTCCATTGTAGCAAAGGCAAAAATGTATCTTAAAAAAGCCGGGACTTTTATCCTTGCAGCTTCTGTTTTGATTTGGTTTGCAAGCACTTATCCTAAGCAAGAATTGCTTGAAAAAACTTATGCGCAAAAGATTGAGAGTGCAACGAGTGATGAGAATAGGGAAGAGCTTGAGTTTGCGTTAGAAGAGCAATTAATTGAAAATAGTTATCTAGGAATGGCAGGAAAGGCAATAGAACCGATTTTTGCGCCACTTGGATTTGATTGGAAAATGAGTGTATCTTTACTTAGCGGACTTGCAGCAAAAGAGGTGATTATTTCAACAATGGGTGTATTATATACGCTTGGTGGAGAAGTAGATGAAACAAGTGAGAGTCTTATGGGAGTCATTAAAAATGCGATTCCATTGCAAAATGCGGTGGCATTTATTCTTTTTATAATGATTTACAACCCTTGTCTTGCTGCAACAGTGGTCTTTGGCAAGGAAGCTGGAGGCTTTAAATATATTGCGTATTTATTTTTATTCACTTGCGCTGTGGCGTATATTGCAGCATGGATTGGAAGCGTAATTTTTGGGGCTATGCTAGGTTAGAGTAACCTAGCTTTAGTTTATGATTTCAGTAGTATTCTTTAGTTTTTTCTTATCAAAGTGCATATAAATTCGTGAAGTGTCCAAATTTGCATGTCCTAAAGCTTCTTGAACAAGGACTAAATCTTGACTTTTTTGATAGAGCAGGGTAGCAAAACTATGACGAAGCATATGTGCTCCATTTTTTTCTTTTCGGATTCCATTGCTTAGTAAAATTTGTTCCACAATACGACTAATATAGGCTTGGGTAAGCTTTTTTCCTTTGTGATTGCAAAAAAGAAAATCGTCTTCAACCTGCATTGTATCACGTGCACTTTTCCAAAGTGTTAAATCCCTAAAAATATTTTTGGATTTTAACATTACAACGCGCGGTTTATTGCCTTTTCCTCGCACTTGTATGAGATAAAATTCTCCATCTAACATAATGTCTTTGATCTTCAAGGCTAAAGCCTCACCAACGCGGATTCCGGTGTAGATGATAACTTTTAAAAGCAAGCGGTTTCTAGCACCCAAATCTTGATGTTTGAAAGTAAAATTATTAATCCCTTCAATAAAGCGATGCACTTCTTCTTCATTCATAAAAGAGGGGAGCTTTTGTCCGCTTTTACCACGCAAACCACCCCAATTTTTAAGCTCAATGCGGAAATTATATGAAGTGCCTTGTTCGTCTTCATTTTGTTTGTCAATAAAACCAAAAAAGTTTAACAAAGCCATGCGATAATTCTTTTTTGTTGCGTCTGAAAGTGAGCTGGTATGAACGGTTAAAAATTCCTTTAAAAGCTCTTCATCTATATTTTTTAGGCTTTCTAAACCTAACTGCGTGAGATATTCATAGAGTTTGCTTAGTGGCGAAATGTAAGTATTGATACCGATTAAGCCAATATTACGGCACTCTTTACAAACACATTGCAAGGAATCCATAGAATCAAATCCGCCACGAAATTTTGCCAATACATTTAAAATTGCTTGCTTATTTTTGACTTGATGATTTGAAAGGCTATTGATTTTGCTGTAAATAAAGCGCTCCATCCAAAATAAAAGATTCTTCTCGAAATCATCAAAATAATCAATTGTATAACGCATTAGTTTCCCTTGATATAATTTTTAAGCTTTAATTAAAGAAAGCTTAAATAACAATATCGCATTATAGCAAAAATATACCATTTTTGTATTGAAAACTATAATTTTCAAACTTTTTTTGTTTCTTTTTAAAAGACCGCTTAAAATGGAACAAAACTCCTCTACTTAAAAAGTTAATAAAAATTATAAATTGTAAGCTTTACATAGCAAATTGAAAAGCGTCATATTTTTAAATGCGTTCCTAAAAATAAGCAATTATTGAAGCACAAATTCAACAAACTCTTAATACAATATAAAAGACGCAAGTTATGATTAGATTTTTTAATAAAGGAATAAAAAATTATGAGAAATGCAATTAAAAATTTTTTGGCAAGTGAATTGTGTTATTTTCTATACACAATTTTAGTTGCTCTTCGTAACTGCTTGATTGTTTGTATTGTGCCTCTTCTTTGGTTAGTGCCTTCTGATTGGGTTGATGCTATTGTTTCTGGTTTTTTATTTTTAGTTCTTTTTACTATTTTTGCTTTCTTTATTCTCTTTATTTTCTACAAAGAACTCTCTTTTCTAGATTTGCTCTATTTATTGCTTGGTGGAGTAATATCGCAAGATAAAAACAGAATGAAAAATAAAAGGTTAATATTTATAAGAAAACTATCAACAAGGTCTTTTTTATTTGTTGCAGTAGGATTATGGGTTGTGCTTTTTGCTACTATTGCGTTATATAATAAATTCCATTAAATATAAAATATTTGGTCACTTGGTTGCAAAAATTTTAAAGATTTTATAAAGTTTCTTTAAAAATCAAAGCACAGAACCTAAAAATAAAAGTGATTTTAAATGAATAAAGTCTCGCAATAAGCACATGTAGTGCCTATAAATTAGATAGAATCCAAAAGTGCAACAGCACGTTTAGAGGATTTCTCAATGTCTTCAAAAGTGTCAGTGATGGATTCTACATTCTCCTTAGTAAGCGTATGGCTTAGCTTTTCAAGTGCAAAATTTGTATTCTTAAGCAATGCTATTTTAGTTTGGTTTAGTCCTTCAATGTCAAGATTTCCAACCTTTTGTAGCATTTTTTCATCATCAAGATATTTAGAAATTGGATTAATTGCATTAAAATTGCAGGTCTCTTTTCTTAAGTTAAAGCTTAAATAAAGATTAGATTTATATACAATGTGTTCAAGCTTTGAGATACTACGTAATAAACGTGATGAAAGCTTATTGAAAACATCTTGAAGTGTCGTTGTGGTCTGCTCCATTTTACTAAATACTGCATTGAAATTTGTGATATTACTATGTGTGGAATTTGCATAATCCGAGATTTGAGTAAAATTATCTTGAATTTCAGCGATTTCTTGCTGCATATTTTGCACAACCATTGAGATTCCATTTGTTGCTTTATGTGTTTTTTCTGCAAGCTGACGCACTTCATCAGCAACCACAGCAAATCCACGCCCATGCTCCCCTGCTCTAGCAGCTTCAATACTAGCATTTAGTGCTAGTAAATTTGTTTGATTTGCAATATCAGCAATAATATCCACAACAGAACTAATATCTTTTGATTTTTGAGTAAAGCTCTCCACAGCAGCTAAATTTTCATTAATAATTACCATCAATGCATCAATAGATTCTGTAATGCATGCTACATCTTTTTGAGAATTTTTTGCACTTTTTGTAATGTGTGTAACATTATCATTGACAACATCAAGCTGTTGCATATCTCCGTCCAAATCTGATGAAATCTTTGTTAGATTCTCATTTTGGCTACCCAAGCTCATATCAAGCAACGCCTTAGCAAGAACATTTTGAATATTTGCTCTTGCATTTTCTTCAATTTTTAATAGTATTGCATTAATATTGTTAATGTCTTGAATGAATGCTCCTTTTAGCCCTTGTGCGTAGGCTAGACGATAATATTTGCCTTCTTGAGAAGAGCGAATTGCCGTGCTAATCTCTCGCATAAAAGCCTCTATATTATCTGTAACGGTATTGAGATTATGCGCCATTTCACATAAATCTTCATCGCCATTGATATGCAGCACACGCTGTTCAAACTGCCCTTTTTTATAAAGACTAGTTACTTTTAACATATTTTGGATAAGATACTCACGCTTTGTAAATTTTATAATTCCATATCCTAACACAGCTATAATTAACACATAGATAGCTAAATGTGGGCTAAATCCTTGCGTAAATGCTTCTAACCCAAAGCCGACTACACAAAATACGATTCCAATAATGAGTAAATTTTTCATCGGTAGCCCCCTACTTCGGCTTGTTTTTGGAGACCAATAATAAACTCATTCCAGCTGATTTTATTTTGTTCTAAATAATCCAATACGAACTGCACACTAGCATTCAAACCTTTCTCTTTTTCAATCAAAAGTAATTGTTTATAAATCTCCATAGTCGTCTCAACCCCAGCCTTGCTAGGACGACGACGCACAGAATAATAGCCAATCACTTCTCCATTTTCATTATAAGATGGGGTTACATTGACAAAAACCCAGTAAGTTTGACGTTTTTTAGAAAGATTACAAGTAAAAGCAAAAAATTCTTGTTTTGCTTCTATTGTATCCCATAAAAGTTTAAAAGCAGCACGTGGCATAAAAGGATGACGCACAATACTATGAGGCTTATCTAAAAACTCTTTCTCACTATAAGCACCATAGTGAGTAAAATCAAGATTCCCATAGGTAATGTTACCCTTTAAATCAGTCTTAGAAGTAATTAATGTATCATCTTTCAATAAAACTTCGTTTTTTAAGAGCTCTAATGCAGATTTCATTTGTTTCCTTAATTATAATTTGGTTATTAAGCCAGTATAGGAATTATTGTTAAAAATTCATAAAAAAAGTATAAAATCAAGAATGGATTTTTAAAAACAATAATGTAAATTAAAGCATTTTCTGTATAATTTCAGGTTTTTAGAATTTAAATATTTCTAATTTTTAAGGTTATGAATGCAAGATTATAAACATGCGGATTTTTTAGACCCAAAAAATGCACTAGAACTCTACTCTTTAGACCTCTTTACACTAGGCAAAATGTCAGATTCTATACGGCAGAAATATTTTGGGAAAAAAGTATTCTTTAATTCTAATCGCCACATTAATCCTACAAATGAATGTGCTGATATTTGTAAGTTTTGCGGATTTTCCGCACATAGAAAGAATCCAAATGCTTACACAATGGACAAAGCACAAGTGCTAGAGCTTGCAAGAGAATCTATAAGTATTGGCGCACTAGAACTTCATATTGTTGGTGCGCATAATCCTAAGCTAAACTTAGAATGGTATTTAGATCTATTTAGGACGCTAAAGGTAGAGTTTCCACAGATACATATTAAAGCACTAACTGCTGCAGAAGTTAATTATTTAAGTGTAATTTCAAGCAAAAGCCACAAAGAAGTTCTAGAGCTTATGGCGCAAAATGGTGTGGATTCAATGCCAGGAGGCGGGGCAGAGATTTTTGACGAAAAAGTGCGTAATTATATTTGTAAAGGCAAAGTAGATTCTAAAACTTGGTTAGAAATCCACGGAATCTGGCATAATTTAGGCAAAAAATCCAATGCTACAATGCTTTTTGGACATATAGAATCACGAGAACATCGCATCGATCATTTATTACGTCTATATCACCAACAAGAAAGAAGTGGAGGATTTAATGCGTTTATCCCTCTAGTCTATCAAAAAGAAAACAATTTTTTGAGGGTTACAGAATTTCCTAGCGGACAAGAAATTTTAAAGACTATCGCAATTGCTAGGATTTTGCTTCCAAATATCCCACACATTAAAGCTTATTGGGCTACTTTAGGGTTGAATTTAGCTCTTGTTGCGCAAGAATTTGGAGCAGATGATATTGATGGCACAATTCAAAGGGAAGCTATACAAAGTGCAAGTGGCAGTAAGAGTGCCTATGGCGTAACAAAAGATACGCTGATTGCAGAGATCAAAGATGCGGGATTTATCCCAGCAGAACGTGATAGTCTTTATAATATTATCCAAATCTATTAAAGGAGAAAAAATGCAGTATTATGGCTACGAAATGTTTAGAGAGGATATAAAGGAGCTTGTGAGTCAGATTGATTTTAATCCCGATGCGATTGTAGCAATTTCACGCGGTGGGCTAACAATGGCTCATTTTTTGGGCATTGCTTTAGATCTTAGGCGTGTTTATACCATTAATGCTTCATCTTTTTTTAATAAAGTCCAACAAAGAATCCAAATCTCAAATATCCCAGAGCTTAATGGTAATCAGCGCATTTTAATTGTAGATGAAATTGTTGATAGTGGCACAAGTATGGAGAAAGTGTATACAATTTTAAAGACGATTTATTCGCATATAGATTTCAAGACTGCATGTATTTTTCACAAACCAACAGCAAACTTTAAGCCTGATTTTATCGTGCGTGAAGCCAAAGATTGGGTGGAATTTTTCTGGGAAGTAGATATTGTTAAATCTATGCGTGAAAGGCAGTGAGTCGGTGAGCTTTTAAAAAATTGTAATTGTGGCAAAAAATGTGAATTCTAGTTTTGCCCCTCTTTTTTTAAGCATTCCTCGCAAACCACATATAGCATCATATCATGCCCCACAAGCTTACTTTTATAGGATTTTGCCACATCAACTTGTAACTTCTCAATCTCATCATTGCAAAATTCCTCAATCCTACCACACTCCAAGCAAATAATATGATCATGGTGCAAACCGCTTGCGATTTCATAGCGCTTTCCACTCTTATCTACTTCAATGGAGCTTACAAAACCTTCTTTTTCTAGAAATGACAGAATCCTATAAATAGAAGAAATGCTTGTGTTTTTGCAAGTTTTTCTAATGATAGTAAATATATCTTCAGGACTTAGATGTCCGCCATCCTCATAAATTACTTTTAAAATTAACTCTCTTTGTTTGGAGCTTTTTAAACTATTTTTTTTGATTGACAAATGCAACCTATCTAAAATCGTTTTGAGAGATTCTTTATATTTTTTCATTTAAAATCCTTTGCTATGCGGCTCTACGCTTGGAAATAATTATTGTAGCAAAAAGTAAGTAATAAATCAAAGATAAAATAAGAATCGTTTTTATTTTACTTTAAGTTAATATCAATTATCATTTTTTATTTACTTAAACTAACTTTACAAGGAGAGAAAATGTCTGTTTTGGTAATTGGTGGAGATGAAATTACCCCTATTAAAGCAGTGCTTAAAAATTTAGGATGTAAGAAAATCACACATTGGGATGGCAGAAAAGAAAGTATTAACCACAAAGATTTACCTCAAAATATTGAGTGTTTGGTAATGCTTACTAATTTTTTAAATCATAACACAATGCGTAAATTCCGCAATGCTGCAAAGAAAAAAGAGGTTCCAGTTATTTGCACCAAGCGTAGCGTAAGTTGTTTATATTGCGAGTTTATGAAAACCTTTGGTGTAAATTGCACCAAAACTTGCCCTTGCAATTAAGCTAAACTTAATTAGTTTTTAATGTTTATAGCATACAATAATCAACTTAAACTTTTAATCAAAAGCACACATAGGGAAATATGATAGCATTAGAATTATTAGAACCACTAAGTGCATTGACTTTACTAATTGTTGAGGACGATTGTGTTGCGTTGGATTTACTTAGGATTCCGCTTGAACGCCATTGTAAAAAAGTCATTACTGCAAAAAAAGGTGAGTTTGCGTTAAAATATTTTAAAAACGAAGTGGTTGATATTGTAATTACAGATGTAAAACTTGATGGAAGGCTAGATGGAATCGCAATGGTAAAAAGTATGCGAAAAATCAATCCAAATATTCCCGTAATCTTTATGACAGCTTATAGCGATAAAGAAAAAATTGCAGAAATGGTTAAACTTAATGCTACATCCCTTATTAAAAAAGCAGTGGATTTAGAGGAGCTTTTTGTGCTTTTATTAAATATTAATAAGAATTTAAACAAAGGACAAGTTATAAATCTCGGACAAGGTGTTGCTTACCGTCGTCGTGATAAATCTATCCTAAAAGGATTTGCAGTATTTGAATTAACCGATAGAGAATGCAGAATCTTAGATTTATTGCTAGAGAATAATGGCTATCCTGTCACCTACGAGGAATTTCACCAAAAAGTATGGAATGGGCAACAGATGACAATGGATTCTTTACGAATGCACATTAATGGCGTTAGGCGCAAAACTTATTATGAACTAATCCGCAACCAATCACGGCTTGGTTACAAGCTTCAGCCTATTTTAGATGAGGAAAACAAACAATAAAGTTGTAAAAACGGATTCTATGCTTTTGGAGATTTTGTAAAAGTAAAAAACTTTTTGTTTTAGTTTTCTTACAATTTAAAGATTTCAAAACCCTATAAGATTTTCTTTAAAAAAGATTCAAGTGTCCATTCTGCATACCCTAACTCTGCGCAAAACAGATATTTAAATAAATACTCAAATTATAAGTAAGCAATGTTTGAATTTTTACAATCCCTCTGCTCCCTAATATTTTTCAAAAATAATCACTTCATAAGAGCTTTGCTTTTTAACTACCGATTTACTAGGTTGATTAACTTTTAGTTTTTCTAAATTTAGGCGCAACTCTTCAATCTCTCTATCTTGCTCATCTAGCTTATCTTTAAGTCGCATAATAATATCCACA
Source organism: Helicobacter turcicus (assembly GCF_019711685.1). Classification (GTDB taxonomy): domain Bacteria; phylum Campylobacterota; class Campylobacteria; order Campylobacterales; family Helicobacteraceae; genus Helicobacter_D; species Helicobacter_D turcicus. Next base: position 131,272 of record NZ_JAIGYQ010000001.1, on the reverse strand, counting down.
CCTGCAAGATTCACACCTAAATCTCTAGTTAAACGTAGAATTGTTTTTATCTTATCAATATCTCTTTGAGAATACAAACGCATTTTACCATCTGTTCTTCCCGGCTCCACAAGCCCTTCACGTTCGTATTGACGCAAGGTCTGTGGATGAATGGACAAAATTTTTGCTACCACACTAATCAAATAAACGGGCTCATCATAACTATACATCACTTCTCCTTATAAATATTTCTCCAAAGCTTCTTTTAGTGCCTCAGGTAGCGCATCACTATCAGGAAGCACGACATTTGCCTCTAAATACAAGTCGCCATAAGTTTTACTTTTGCGATTATAACCTCCAAGCTCTTTAACTCGGAATCGTTGGGTATTTTTGGTGTTTTTTGGCACTTTTAGTGTAATAGTTTTGCGCAATGTTTCAATTTCCACTTTTCCCCCAAATAACGCAATCTTCAGTGGCACATCAAAACGCATTGTAAGATTATCTCCTTCTTGTATATATTGCGGATGGGGAGCAACACTAACTTTTAATAGCAAATCCCCACTCTGCCCTCCGACATTATTTCCCTTACCCTTTAGACGAATAGTTTCTCCACTTCTCACCCCAGCTGGAATTTTAATATCATAGCTGTTACTTTGAATATTGACATTATGCAAACCGCCTAAAAGTGCAGTTGTAAATGGAATCGTAATTTGTGCATTTATATCAAGATTTGGACTTCTTGCACTCCTAAATCCACTAAAATCTCCAAAACTAGAGCTATCAAAACCATTTTGAGAAAAACCTCCTCCAAAAATCTGACTAAGAATATCATCTAAATTTACACCACCATGAGAGCGTGTAAAATCATGAAAATTCTGTCCTCCAAACATAGAATCGCCAAATTGATCGTATTGCTTACGTTTATTTTCATCACTTAAAATTTCATAGGCAGCATTAATTTCTTTAAATTTTTCTTCTGCTCCAGACTCTTTGTTAATGTCGGGATGATATTTGCGTGCAAGGCGACGATAAGACTTTTTAATCTCATCTGCACTTGCATTTTGCGAGACTTCCAATGTTTCATATAGACTTTTTGACATTTATTTTCCTTGAAAAATGTATAACTTTTAGTATATTATATTATAATTCTTTAGTTTATGTCAATCAACTTTATTTTACTTTTTTAAAATGTTATAATTCCGATTTTTTGGAGATAGTTATGCAATATCCGTTATTATCGTTAAGCGCAAGTGCTGGGAGTGGGAAAACTTATCAACTCACAAAGCGCTATTTATACCTTTTATTGCTGGGCGCAAAACCTTCAAATATCTTAACTTTAACCTTTACCAAAAAAGCTGCAAAGGAGATGGAAGAGCGCATTACATATAATCTTGAAGAACTTTACTATAATAAATTTAATAAAGAATATATAAAAAAACTTGAGCTTATTCCTATAAATGATAACATGCAAGAGCAGGATTGGGTAGCTATAGCAGATAAAATCCACCACACATACCACGAATTTTTACGTCAAGATTTAAAAATTACCACCATTGATGCGTTTTTTCAAAAGATTTTAAAGAATTTTTGCTGGTATGTGGGTGTAGAATACGATTTTGAGCTTCAGAGTGAAAATTTGGATTCCATTTGTGAGATTTTTTTAAAACGTTTAGAGGATTCCGCATTTCAAAATACTATAAATCTTTGCTTTAGTGAACGTCAAGGTTTAGATTCTATATTGGATCTTTGTGTGTTTTTAGATGCTTTTAAAGAGAGTTTAAAACGTGAGCTTTTTGTTAAAAATATTATGGAATCTCAAATTGATTTTGAAACAAAAGCGTTAGAATATGCTCAAAAAATACAAAGCACTTATTTTGATTTTTCTCAAAAAGAAGCAGAGAGTCTAAAATTTAATGATTTTAAAGGCTTGCTAGATAAGGGTAAAACTTGGCTCACAAAAACAACTTTACAAGAATATAAAGGTTTTTCTAAAGTGCCTTTTAAACAAGAGGATTTTGAGAGGCTAAAAGAATGCGTAGCTAGTGCCTTGCAAAAAAAAGAATCACAATACTTAAGAGTGCTTTATACAATATTTCAGCATTTTTTGGAGGCTAAAGAACACTATTATAGGGAAAATAATTGTCTTAGCTTTAATGCTGTGGCTTCTAAGGTTTATACGCTCTTAAGAGAGGATTTAATTAGCAAAGATTTCTTATATTTTAGACTCGATAGCACACTTAGCCATATTTTAATTGATGAGTTTCAAGACACAAGCATTTTGCAATATGCTATCTTAAAACCACTTATTGATGAAATAAAGGCGGGAGTTGGGCAAAAAAATTTTACACGTAGTTTCTTTTATGTGGGAGATGTAAAACAATCCATTTACCGCTTCCGTGGTGGAAATCCAAAACTTTTCAAAATTGCAAGTGCTGGAATGGAGCACTCAAATTTAGAATTTAATTATCGCAGTGCTATTAATGTTGTTAAATTTGTCAATCGCACATTTCAAGGCATAATAGAGGATTTTATTCCCCAAACTCCAATGTCTAAAAACATAGGATTTGTAAGTGTAAAAAGCTATGAAAAAGACACGCTTTATAATGGTGTATTAGAATCTTTACAAGAGCTTAAAGCATTAAAAATTAAAGACGACGCCATTGCCATTTTAGTATTTGACAACAAGGCTGTCGTGGAACTAGCACAACTTTTACAAGAACAAAACTATAAAGTTGTTATTGATACAAGCGCAAAGCTTATAAATCATAACGAAGTACGCGCGATTTTAGAGCTTCTAAAATATATTATCACGCAAAATATACTTTATAAAAATGCGTTTTTTATGCTTTTGGGTTTGGAATGTGATTCTACATTTGAGGTCTTCTTGCAAAGCCTTCAAAGCTCAAAAACTCCAGCACAATTGATTTTAAAAATAATGGAACGTTACAATATTGCGAGTTTAAGTGCGAAAAAATTCCTAGAATCTACATTGGAATACTCTAGTATTACAGACCTTTTAGAAAATATCCAAAAGCAGTCTTTAGATATAGTATCTAGTGATTTTTCTGGAATTCGCATTATGACTATTCATAAATCTAAAGGGCTAGAGTTTGAAAATGTTCTAATTGTAGATAAGGCAAATCGTAGTAATACACAAAATTATAAGGTATTTTTTGAATTTAAAGAAAATGGTGTGGATATTGAGCGCATTTTTCAAACAAGTAACCCTGTGCGCAAAAGTTTAGATTCTGTATATAAAAATGCCTTAAATAAAGAAAAAGCAGAAGAGACAAAGGATTTAAAGCATCAACTCTATGTTGCCTTAACGCGTGCAAAAACTACAATGCACATTTTAAAACTCAACCAAAAGGGTGCATTTGCGGATTTGAATTTAGAAGATTCCACTTGCGGAATCCTAGAAACATCAAGCATATCTCCTAAAATAACTCCTCAAGATTTTAATACCACCACACAGAATCTAGAATTTAACAATATCATAAAAGAAAAATTTAGCCTAGAAAATCAAGGGCGTCAAAAAGACATTCAAACTTCTGATTCTACACAAAACTTAGCAGGACAAAATCTAAAAGGCATTTATTATGGAATCGCCCTACATTTTGCAATGGAGCAGAAATTAAAGCTTAGATTAAATGATACTCTACTCTTAGAAATTTTAAATAATAAAGTTGGATTTTATTTAGATTTTAAAGAATTGGAAAAAATTGTTTTGCGTAGTAATTTAGTCTTAAAAAATCAAAATTTTATTGAAATTGTAGCTAAAGGAAAGGTAAAATGTGAAATTCCTTTTTTGTCAAATGGCAAACAAAAACGCTTAGATCTTTTAATTGTGGGGGAAGATTCCGCTTGGATTGTAGATTATAAAAGTGGTGTGCCTGATGCATCCCACGCAATACAAGTGCGCGAATATATGGAATCTGTGCGTCAAATGCTAAAGAAAGAAACCTATGGTTATGTTTTTTACACCAGAGAAGAGCAAGAAGGAAAACTAATTGAAGTTACATAAGGAGAAGTATGAAAGCGGAAAATAAAAGTGGCTTTTTGGTTACACTTAGCAAGATCACGCAAAGCGAATCTTTCGCTGGTATCTTACTACTTTGTTGTGCAGTTTTAGCGATGATTGTCGCAAACTCCCCATTAAGTGAGGCGTATGCTGCACTTTGGAAGACGAAATTTGGCTTTAGCGTTAATGGTAGTTTTATTGGAATGAGCTTAGAGCATTGGATTAATGATGTCTTAATGGCGTTTTTCTTTTTGGTAGTGGGTTTAGAGATTAAGCGCGAAGTGCTTTTTGGTGAACTTGCAGGGTTTAAGCGTGCAGCATTGCCTATTATTGCAGCACTTGGGGGAATGGTAGGTCCGGGAGTTATTTATTTTACACTAAATGGGGGAACACCTTCAGAGCATGGATTTGGGATTCCAATGGCAACAGATATTGCCTTTGCGCTCGGGGTTTTAGCCACTCTTGGCAAACGTGTTTCAGTTTCTGTGAAAGTCTTTTTAGTTTCCCTTGCAGTCGCAGATGACTTAGGCGCAATCATCGTAATTGCCCTATTCTACTCTAGCGGAATCTCTTTTGCTTGGCTTGGTGTGTCTGCTGGAATTGTAGTGCTACTACTTATTCTAAATCGCCTAGGTATCAAAGCACTCACACCTTATATGATTTTGGGTGTATTTTTATGGATTGCTGTGCATAGTTGTGGTGTGCATGCAACAATTGCAGCTGTTGTGCTTGCATTTACGATTCCAGTTGCACCAAAAATTGACACAATGAGCTTTATGGAAAAAATCACAAAAATCGTCGACAATTTCAAAGAAGCTGAAAAGGAAAAATATGGAATCCTTTTGCAAAACGAACAAATCCATGCATTAAGCGAAATTGGCAATCACAAAAATGCTGTGCAAAATCCACTTTTGCGCCTAGAACACACACTTGCCCCTTATAGTAGCTTTGTGATTATGCCAATTTTTGCTTTTGCGAATGCTGGGGTTACCATTGGTTCTAATATTGATTTTAGTGTAGATTATGTGTTTCTTGGAATCTTTTTAGGATTAGTTGTTGGAAAGCCAATTGGAATCTTTTTATTCACTTTTTTAGCCGAAAAATTAGGAATCGCAGCACGTCCAAATGGTGTAACTTGGGTAGAAATCTTTGGAGCAGGTGCATTAGGTGGAATTGGTTTTACAATGTCAATGTTTGTAACAAATCTTGCTTTTTCAGGAGAACATGCACTTATTGCAACTGATGTTGCTAAAATCTCTATCCTGATTGCCTCTTTAACTGCTGGAATCTTAGGAAGTATATTTTTTCTTGTCCGTGATAAAGTTACGCACCATTAAACTAAGAGCTAAAAGCTCTTAGTTAATAAGGGTGAGATACCTAAAAATCATTCTTTTAAAATATCAAGAATAACAAGGAACAATCAGTTTTCTTTTAAACACTGTCTGTAATACATAAATTTGCAACAATAAAATTTAAAGTAATTTCACCTTAAAAGTACATTTTTCTCCTATTTCCTAATAAATTCTGCAATAAAAATTATTAAGTTTGCTAATAAAGTATTTTTAAACTTGCTCTTAATATTCTTATTTTAATTCTCTTGCCACAAGGAATCCTAAACCCAAAAAAATACTTTAAATTATCAAGCTAACTTTAGTATACTCACCAAAAGATTTCAGATTTTCTCCAAAATTACTCCAGATTCTAAATGTTTTGTATGGGGAAACTGGTCAAAGAATGCTATGTGTTTAATACAATGTGTTTGTTTTAGGATTTCTAAATCTTGCGCAAGCGTTTGTGGGTTACAAGAGATATAAATAATTTGTTTAAAGTGCTTTAGGAACTCACACGCTTCTACTCCAAGCCCAGAGCGTGGAGGATCCACAAAAACACTACCAAAATTAAATGTGTTTAAATCAATGCCTTTTAGACGATTAAACTTCCTTGTTTTATTTAAGGCTTCTATGCACTCTGCTCCACTTAATCTCGCAAAATGAATGTTTTTGATTTGATTTTTTTCACAAGCAAACCTCAAGGCATTTATTGAAATCTTAGAAATCTCAGTGGCTAGAATTTTATCAAAGTTAAAAGATAGTGGAATCGTAAAATTCCCACAACCACAATACATTTCTAGCAAATCCCCACCATGTTTTAAGTGCTCTAACACCCAAGTAATCATCTTTTGATTAATTGCGACATTAGGTTGCGTAAAAGCACCCTCATCATAGCGGTAGTAGAATTTCTTTCCTGAAACTTCTAAAGACTCCACTAAATAATCATCCTCCACAACTAGTTTCACACCACGAGACCTACCAATGATTTCAAAATGAAACCCCAAAATCTCTTTTAGGGATGTTTGCAATTTTCTTGCGTCCAAAAGCCAAGATTCTTCTAACTTTCTGTGATAAATAAGAGTTAAAAGCAAGGCATTATTTTGATTTGCAAGAATCTCTAGACTAAATAAACGCATCTTAAATGTATTAAATTCCAAAGAATTTAGAATATTCAAAAGAACAGGCAGTGTTTTTTGAATATTTGGTAAGAGATTTTGACAATTTTTAATTTTTACAAAACGTTCCTTAACTCCGTGCATTGTGTAAGAGATTTTATCTCCATTGTGGTAGATTCCAAGTTCTGCACGTGCTCTAAAGTTGGATTCCATGCTTTTAAAAACTTGAAAGTCTCTAATGTCTAGTAGATTTGAAGCTAAATTGATTTTAGATTCCAATGTGATGTCAACGCAGCCTCCACATCTATCTAAAAATTCACAAACTAGCGCCATTGCTACCGAAAACTCTGTACTAAATTCATTGTCAAAAGATTAAAACCATCTACTAAAATAAAAATTAGGATCTTAAATGGTAGGGAAATCATTGTTGGTGGCAACATCATCATTCCCATTGCCATCAAAATAGAGCTAATCACCATATCAATTACTAAAAATGGCAGATACAATAGAAATCCAATTTGAAATGCCGTTTTCATTTCGCTAATAATAAATGCTGGTAAAGCAATGGTTAAAGGGACATCTTGTGCGGTTTGGGGATTTTCAAGATTACGAATCCTATAAAATAGAGCCAAATCTTTAGGGCGCGTGTTACGGATCATAAAATCCTTAAAAGGTTGAGAAGTGCGCAAAAATGCTTCATCATACGAAATCTCTTTTGCAATATAAGGTTTTACACCTATCTCATAACCCTCTTTTGCCACAGGTTCCATGATAAACATTGTTAAAATCAGTGCAAAAGAAACTAGAAGTTGCGTAGGTGGTGATTGTTGTGTTCCCATTGCGGTGCGTAAAAAAGAAAAAACAATTAAGATTCTAGCAAAGCTTGTTGCCATTAAAATGAGTGATGGCGCTAAAACAAGCAGTGTTAGAATAACGACAATATTTAGTGTGGTAACTAAATCTTCGGGTTCTGTTGGCGCACTAAGTGTTAGATCCACGGTTGGAATTGTCGGTGCTTGTGGCTGAGGAGCTCCAAAAAGTGTGATGGCACTAAAGCACAGCACTAAAACTAGGCGTATCACTAAGGATTCCTTGCTAAAATAATTTGCGCTGAAGGTTCTACGGATTGTATTTTGGATTCTATGCCAATTATTTCTGCTTCTGCCCCACTTTCTGTTGTGTTATTTTCTAGTTGTTTTTTCTCAATAATTTGTTCCAAAATGCTTTGGTTTTTTTGTAAATGTCTATCATTTGGATAGAATCTAAACTCCACACGGCGATTCTTTTGTCGGTTTTCTTCTGTGGTATTAGGGAGAACAAAATTTGTTGCTCCATTACCAAGTGCAGTCATTTTTTTGGGATCAACATTATTTTCTAATAATACGCGCTCCACTCCAAGCGCTCTGAGTGCGCTTAAGCCAATATCATCTTTATACTTTAGTGTAGGTGTAATGGCTCTATCATCTGTGTAGCCGATCACATCTAAATGCAATGTAGGAGGCATTTTTTGTAAGATCAATGCAAGACGCTTAAGGAATAGCACTTCATCGGCATCATTAAGCGTAATCTCACCCTCATCAAAAAGCAACTTCCCACTAAAGCGCAAAATAAAACCCTCACTCCCATCATCTACAATATTAGAAGGTCCCAAAGAAGTTTTAACATTCTCTTTAAAATCTAAGATTGTACTCTCAATCAAGCGCACTTCTTCAGCACTTTCTGGCTCTGTCGTCATATCTGCTTGTTGTTGGATTCTTGTATTATCTGGCTCAATTTTAATTCCACCACTAAGCAGCGAAAGCGAACCTTTTAGACTGGATTCCGCTTCTGTGAGTTTTTTTGCATCAAAAGTAACCATTGACAAAAGCAGAATAAAAAAAGTAAGAATTAACGTAACCATATCCCCATAAGTTCCCAGCCAAAGCGGAAGAACATTAGGGCAATCACAAGGAGGACAGCGCTTTGCCATTTTTTACTCAAATTGACTAACGCGTTGATTTGGTGGCAAGAAAGTTAGCAATTTCGCCTCTAGCGCACGCGGATTATCCCCTGCTTGAATGGACATAATCCCTTCAATAATGAGAAGTTTTACAAGTGCTTCATCATTTGCACGAATCATCAAAATATTTGCAATAGGTGAGCCTACAATATTTCCAATAAAAGAACCATAAAAAGTAGTTAAAAGAGCAACAGCCATAGCAGGACCAATAGAAGCAGGATCGGACATATTTAAAAGCATTGCAACCAAACCAATAAGTGTCCCAAGCATCCCATATGCCCCAGCATATGCCGCCCAAGTATCAAAAATACCAGCATTTGACTTGTGTCGGTCAAGTGTTCTGTCCATATCAGTTTCTAGCAAATCACGAATACTATCAGGTTCAGCACCATCAATTGCCATATTTAACCCGCGTTTTAAAAACTCATTTTCTTCTTGGTTAGATTGTTGTTCTAGTGATAAAATCCCATCACGTCTTGCTTGTGTGGAATAATCCACAAGTTTTTTAATGAGACCTGGGACATCAAAAGTTTGTGGCTTAAAAGCAATCATAAAAAAAGTGAATGCTTTTTTCATACTCTCCATCTTATAACCAATCAACAAACTTGTAATAGAACCCCCAACGGTAATCAAAATGGAAGGAATATCCAAATAAGGACCAATCCCAACCCCTAGCATCATCGCAGTTCCAAGCAAAATAAGAGACAGCGATATCCCTACAACGCTTCCTAAATCCATGCTTTTCTCCAAAACTTACTTCAAGAAATTTTTAAAAAATGCCATAATTATAAACTTTGTTGTGTTAAAATCAGATTAAATTAACTTTATAATGGATTTATAATGAAAAATAACGCTTTATCAATTGTAATTCTAGCTGCTGGAAAGGGAACAAGAATGAAATCTAGCACTCCAAAGGTGCTCCATACAATCTGCGGCAAAGAAATGCTTTATTACAGCATTAAAGAATCCTTGCGTTTAAGTGATGATGTGTGTATAGTCTTAGGCTTTGAGGGTGAAAAAATCCAATCTAAAATGCAGGAATATTTTGGTGATAGAATCCGCTTTTTATTCCAAGATTTACAAAATTTTCCAGGCACTGGTGGTGCGCTAAAATCTTATTGTCCAAAATACAAAAAAGTTCTTGTGTTAAATGGCGACATGCCTTTAATTCAAGCCAGTGAGCTAGAGCAATTTTTGCATATTAATGCAGACATTGTAATGAGTGTGCTAGACCTACCAAATGTCAGTGGATATGGTCGTGTTGTCATAAATGGTGGCGAGGTTAAGGAGATCATTGAGGAAAAAGACGCAGACTCTAAAACGCTAGCTCTTAGTACGCTAAATGCTGGAATCTATTGTTTTAAAACGAAGATTTTGGATTCCTATATCCCAAAACTTAGCAATGACAATGCTCAAAAAGAATATTATCTAACCGACATTATCTCTCTTGCGCGTGAAGATAATGCAAAAATTGCTCCATTATTTGTTAAGCTTGAAAATTTTAAAGGCGTGAATGATAAATTAGATTTAGCTAATACTGAAGAAATTTTAAGCCAACGTATTAAGGATTTCTGGCTAAAAAAAGGAGTGATTATGCGACTTCCAAAAACCATATATATTGAAGAAGGTGTAGAATTTATTGGTGAATGTATTGTTGAAAATGGCGTTAGCATTTGCGGGGATTCTAAGATTACAACATCACATATTAAAGCACATAGCGTGATAGAATCTAGTATTGTTAAAAATAGCGATGTAGGTCCTTTAGCACATTTACGCCCACAAAGCGTACTAGAAAACACACATATTGGGAATTTCGTAGAAATAAAAAAATCCAATCTTGTTGGTGTGAAAGCTGGGCATTTAAGCTATATTGGTGATAGTGAAATTAATAGTGGAACAAACATTGGTGCTGGGTTTATTACTTGTAATTACGATGGCAAGGGAAAACATAAGACAAAAATTGGCAAAAATGTGTTTATTGGTAGTGATTCACAAGCTGTTGCTCCCATTATCATAGAAGATGATTGTTTAATTGGTGCTGGAAGCACGATAAGGCGGAATCTAAAAAAAGGAGAATTATTTATCACTTATGGTAAAGAGACTATCAAAGAAGGATTTTTTTATAAATTTTTCAGCAAAAAAACATAAAATTGTGGTTTCACATTGTAAGCAAGGAGCAAATAATGCAGGTCAAACTCAATGGGAATATCATAGATACAGAATCTAAAAATATTTTAGAGCTTTTATTGGAATATTCTATTGAACGCAAGAGTGTGGCAGTAGCTGTAAATACGGCAATCATCAAACAAGAAAAATGGGATTCTTATAAAATAAAGAATAATGACACAATTGAGTGTTTAACCTTTATGGGTGGCGGTTGAAATACGTTTTAAAGCGCCAAAAACAGAATTTTTAGATTTTAAATAAGAGCAATTTAAGAAAGAATTATGAATATCAAAACTTCAATCATTGGTGTGAGTGGCTATACAGGCTTAGAGCTAGTAAAACTTCTGCTCACACATAGCACATTTACACTAGTTGGTGTGTATGCAAGCGAAAACCATCAAGACATCGCAAGTCTACACCCTAGCCTAAAGAATGTTGTAAAGCTTCCTATCCAAGAAGTAAATATAGAAAAAATCGCAAAAGAATGTGAGCTGGTATTCTTAGCACTTCCTCACCAAAAGGCTATGGAATATGCGAAAGTTTTACTAGATAAAAATATTAAAGTCGTAGATCTCTCCGCAGATTATCGTTTGAGTTTAGAAAAATATGAGCAATACTACTGCTCACACAGCGACAAAGAGAATCTCCAAAAAGCTGTTTATGGGCTTCCAGAATATAATCGTGCAAATATCTCTAAAACAAATCTTGTCGCAAATCCGGGTTGCTATCCTACGGCAACCCTGCTTGCACTTCTTCCTTTTGTGGAGTATCTTGATAATGCACACAGCGTATATATTGATGCAAAAAGTGGCGTAAGTGGCGCGGGTAAAAAGCTTGTTCAAACTTCACATTTTGTAACAATCAATGAGAATCTTTTTGCTTATTCTCCTATTAGTCACCGCCATTCTCCAGAAATCAATGAACAGCTCAAGAAAATTGGCAAAATCCAACAAAAAACACTCTTTGTTCCACATTTAATCCCTTTAACACGCGGTATGTTAATCTCTGTTTATGCACGCTTGAAGGAACAAATTGATCCCATCGATATTCTGCTTAAGCGTTACAAAAGTGAGCCATTTATTAGGGTGCGTGAGAATTGTGTGCAGATTAAAAATGTCGTTGGGACACATTTTTGTGATATTTATGCTAAAGCGGACGAAAAGGATTTATTTATCACTTCTAGTATTGACAATTTACTGCGCGGTGCAAGTTCTCAAGCCCTAGCTAATGCAAATTTAATGTTTGGCTTGGACGAATGTTTAGGATTACCACAAATTGCGTATGCACCATAAACCTATTATTATAGAAGAAGGTGCAATTTTTATCGCCGATTCTCACCATAACAGCCTTTATCAAAATACTTTAGATTCCATTTTTACCGAGCTTTTGGAATCTAAAAAATGTCAAATTTTCTTGATGGGGGATATTTTTGACTTTCTTGTTGGACCTGCCCTAAAGTCAATTAGAGACAATCAACACACTTTAAAACTTCTAGAACAACTCTCACTAAAACACACAATATATTATCTAGAAGGTAATCACGACTTTTTACTTAAAACGATTCCGTATTTTAAACACATTCACTATTTTCCGCTAGATGCGCAACCGGTTTTATGTAGTTTTAACAATAAAAGTGCTTATCTTGCTCATGGAGATATATTTTTAAGTTGGCATTACAAAATCTTTTCAAAAATTATCCGAAATAAATTTCTCATCACTTTTTTGAACCTTTTTTCAAGTATTTTATATCCCAAAATCACACATTTTTTACAAAACAAAAACATCAAAAAAAAGAAATTTAATCCACATTTTAAGAAAAATTTCATGCAATTTGCGCAATTACGTATTGAAAAATATCTTCAAAAACTACCTATTTCAAGCGATTCTTATATTATTGAAGGGCATTTTCATCAAGGTGGCTGCATAGTATATCAAGAAATTAATTATGTTGGATTACCCTTTTTTGCTTGTAAAAAAAAATATTTTATTGTAGAATGCGCTAATAATTGTTTAATCCTAAAGGAGTCTTAAAGTGTCAAGCTTTGAAAAAGGTGATACCCTAAAAGTGGGAACCAATGAAATGGAGTTGGTGGATTTTAGAATCCATAAGCTTGAAAAAGGTAAGCAGTATGAAGGGATCTATGGTATCAATGTTGCTAAGGTTAATGAAATCATTCGTCTTCCTGAACTTACAGAATTACCGGGTGTTCCAGACTATATAGAGGGAATTTTTGATTTGCGCGGGGTTGTTATTCCTGTTATTAACCTTGCAAAATGGATGCATGTAGAGATTCCAAAGAATAAAAAAATTAAACCGCGCGTGATTATAGCAGAGTTTAATAATATTATGATAGGCTTTATTGTTCATGAGGCAAAACGTATCCGTCGTATTAGCTGGAAAGACATTGAACCTGCACATTTTAGTTCTTCTGCTGACGCAACAATGGATAAGAATAATAAAATCACCGGAGTAACCAGAATTGAAGGTGACCAAGTTTTATTAATTTTAGATTTAGAAAGTATTGTGCAGGAGTTGGGATTTTACCAACCAGAAATTAGTTCTGAGAGGAGTTATAATAAATTTAGCGGACTTGCGCTTGTATTAGATGATAGCTCTATTGCAAGAAAAATTATAAAAGAATTTTTAGAGAAAATGGGACTTGATGTAACTGAAGCAAGTGACGGAGAAGCTGGATTGCAGAAGCTTGAAAAACTCTATGAGGCTTATGGTGATAATCTTGGAAGAATTTTGAAAATTATTATTTCAGATATTGAAATGCCGCAAATGGATGGGTTCCATTTTGCTGCAAAAGCAAAAGAAGATCCAAGATTTTCTAAGATTCCGATCATCTTTAGCTCTTCAATTAGTGATAAATTTAGCGAAGACCGCGGACGTGAAGCTGGAGCGGAATCTTATCTTGTGAAGTTTGATGGAAACAAATTCCATGATGAAGTTTCAAGAATTATCAACAAATACAACAATGAAAACTAATCAATAATCTTAAAGAAAGGGCATATTATGGATGAAATGCAAGAAATACTAGAAGATTTTCTAATTGAAGCGTTTGAAATGATTGAACAGCTAGACCAAGATTTGGTTGAGTTAGAAAATAACCCAGATGATTTGGACCTGCTAAATAGAATCTTTAGAGTTGCACACACAATTAAAGGTTCAGGTTCATTTCTAAATTTTTCTGTGCTAACACGCTTGACACATCATATGGAAGATGTTTTAAACAAAGCAAGACATGGCGAACTAACTATCACTCCAGATATTATGGATGTTGTTTTGGAATCCATTGATTATATGAAAAAATTGTTAAATGCAATTAGGGATACAGGAACAGATGGCAATACAGGCTTAGAAGGTGATATTGATAACACAATTCAACGCTTAGATGCAATCTCAAAAGGTGAAGCTCCAAGTACTACAACTCCAGCTCCAGCAGAAAATGTTTCTGTAGAAGTTCCAGCACCGGTAGCAGAAGAAGAGCCAGAGCTAGATTATGCAAATATGTCTCCAGAAGAAGTTGAAAAAGAAATTGAACGTCTACTGAATAAGCGACAAGAAGAGGACAAACAAAAGCGTCAAGAAAAACGTGCCAAGGGTGAGCTTAATGATATTCAAGCACCAAGTGAAGTTTCTGCTGATGCAGCTCCAAACACATCAAAAACAGCTACTCCCGCAGCACCTACTACACCTAAACCAACACCCAAAAAAGAAAGTGTGGCGCCAAAAGCTACTCCGCGTGCTAATGGTGATGATAGTAAAGCCCCAGCAACAGCTGTTGAGCAAACGATCCGTGTAGATGTCAAAAGACTTGATAGCCTAATGAATCTTATTGGTGAGTTAGTTTTAGGAAAGAATCGCTTAATTAAAATTTATAATGATGTAGAAGAGCGCTATGAAGGAGAAAAATTTCTAGAAGAGTTAAACCAAGTTGTGGCTTCTGTTTCTATGGTAACAACAGATATTCAACTTGCAGTTATGAAAACAAGAATGTTGCCTATTGGAAGAGTATTTAACAAATTCCCAAGAATGGTACGTGATCTTTCAAGAGAACTTGGCAAAAATATTGATTTAGTTATCACCGGTGAAGAAACAGAACTTGACAAATCAATCGTTGAAGAGATTGGCGATCCGCTCGTGCATTTAATCAGAAATGCTTGCGACCACGGTATTGAATCAAAAGAGGAAAGAATTGCAGCTGGGAAGAGTGAGCAAGGAACAGTCAATCTAAAAGCCTATAATGAGGGGAATCATATCGTTGTAGAAATCAAAGACGATGGGCATGGTATGGATCCTGAAGTTCTGAAAACAAAAGCTGTAGAAAAAGGCATCATCAGTGAGAGAGAAGCAGATTCTATGACAGATAAGGAAGCCTATTCTCTAGTATTTAGGGCTGGATTCTCAACTGCAAAAGTTGTTACAAATGTTAGCGGTCGTGGCGTTGGTATGGATGTTGTTAAAACAAACATTGAAAAACTCAACGGAATTATTGATGTAGATAGTGAGCTAGGAGAAGGAACAACATTTAAACTAAAAATCCCATTAACGCTTGCGATTATCCAATCACTTCTTGTTGGTGTGCAAGAAGAGTTCTATGCAATTCCGCTTGCATCAGTTATTGAAACAGTTAGAATCTCTCAAGATGAAATTTACACAGTTGAAAATAAAAGTGTATTGCGCTTAAGAAATGAAGTCTTACCCCTTGTTCGTCTAGCAGATATTTTTGGTGTAGATTCTGTATTTGACAACTCCGAACAAGCTTATGTCGTTGTTATTGGACTCGCAGAAAACAAAATTGGTGTCATCGTTGATTTTCTAATTGGTCAAGAGGAAGTTGTTATCAAGTCACTTGGTTCTTATCTAAAAGGAACAGAAGGGATTGCTGGAGCAACAATCCGAGGTGATGGTAGAGTAACTTTAATTGTAGATATTGCTGCAATGATGCAAATGGCAAAAAATGTGAAAGTAGGCATTAGCAAGTTAAAACAAGAAAGCGAGACTAAGAGAGAGAAAAATTCTCCAAGCGACTATAAGGTTCTAATTGTAGATGATTCTATGACAGATCGTAGCATTATGAAAAAATCACTCAAACCTCTTGGGATATCCATTGTTGAAGCTACAAATGGTGTAGAAGCACTTGATATTGTCAAAAATGGTGATAGCAATTTTGATGCGATCTTAATTGATATTGAAATGCCAAAAATGGATGGCTATACACTTGCTGGTGAAATTAGAAAATATGCAAAATTCAAAAATTTGCCACTTATTGCTGTAACAAGTAGAACAAGTAAAACAGATAGAATGCGCGGTGTAGAATCTGGAATGACAGAATATATCACAAAACCATATTCACCAGAATATTTAATGAATGTTGTCAAGCGCAATATTAACTTAACTATGGAGGTAACAGAATAATGAGTAATCAACTAAAAGATGTTTTACAAAAACAACAAGAGCAAAAAAAACCTGTTGCAGAAACCGAAAATATCATCCAACTTGTTGCCTTTGTGGTAGGAACCGAAGAATTTGCTGTGCCAATCCTTAGTATCCAAGAAATTATTAAACCTTTGGAATACACAAGAGTTCCAGGAGTGCCTAATTATGTCTTAGGTGTGTTTAATATGAGAGGTTGGGTTGTGCCACTAATTAACTTGCGCTTAAAGTTTGGACTACCCTATGAAAAACCAACGGAAGATACGCGCTACATTGTAATTAGAAATCAAGAAGAACGTGCAGGATTTATTATTGACCGCTTAACAGAGGCAGTCAGAATTAAAGAATCCGATATTGATCCAACACCTGAAACAATTACACATCAAGATGAAAATCTTATTTATGGGGTAGGGAAAAGAGATGATAGGCTTATCACAATCTTGCGCCCAGAAGAGTTACTAAAACGCACATTTTAATACTTATTCAAGTAATGCCTTTATACTCACTTGATTCTTAAGTTCTTAGGCAAGTGTTGATTCAAAAAGTCAAAATTCTAGCCTTTGAACTTTAAACTGGAATCTAAAATTAGAGAGTTCGAATTTTTATATCACAAAAGCAAAGGATCTGTTTTTTTACTTTAGATAGTGTAATTTACTTAAATTATGATTCTAGAAAAATGATAAAATTTAAAAAGTTTCTGCTACTACAAATGCTCAAAAACTGAATTCAGATTCCAATAACTCCAAAACCAAAAAATACAAAATCAATCATTTAAAAACCAAAAATCCCCTCTACTCCATCTCCAACCGCAATAGCAACATCTCATTCCCTCTAGAAATAAACACATTTTCACTTTGGCATTTTGGACATTTTGTGTAGTTAACCCCGTTTATTTCATTTACAGCCTCACAGCTCCGACATGTTAGTTCTACTTTCTTAAAAGCAATGTTAAGCTCTGCTCTCTCGCATTTGCTCCCTATCTTAAACGTATCAAAAGCACTTTGCAACAATTCAGGATTCACTCCGCTCCGCTCCCCAATCTCTACATACACCACCAAAATCCTATCTGCATCGTTTCCTTTAGCAATCTCCTCACAAGACTCCAAAAGTGAAGAAACAATAGAAAATTCGTGCATTTTAACCCTTTTTTAAAAAAATATTGTATTATACAACTTTTGTTTTGATAAAATTCTAATCCTATTCACAAGGTCTATCAATGCGACATTTTTTAACTTTAGCTGACTTTAGCAAAGATGAGATTTTGGAGATTCTAAACATCGCCAAAATACTAAAAAATGAAGTTAAATCCAAAAAATACAGCACTGCGCTTGCTAACCAAACACTTGGAATGATATTTGAAAAGAACTCTACAAGAACACGCGTAAGTTTTGAAACTGGAATCTACCAACTAGGGGGGCAAGGAATATTTCTCTCTAATAACGATACACAACTTGGACGAGGAGAACCCATCAAAGACACTGCTAGAGTGCTCTCATCAATGGTGGATTTGATTATGATGCGTACGCACGGACATGACCGCCTAGAAGAATTTGCACACTACTCTAGTGTTCCCGTAATTAACGGGTTAAGCGATGATTTTCACCCAATGCAATTGCTTGCAGATTATCTCACAATGCAAGAATGCGGAAAAGATAAAAATCCGGTGGTTGCTTACATTGGCGATGGAAATAATATGGCGCATTCATGGCTAATGCTTGCCTCAAAGTTAGGCTTTGAGTTGCGCATTGCTTCTCCAAAAGATTATGCAGTTTCTCCTAAAATTCTCCAAAAAGCACAAGAATTTGCTAAAATTTCTGGTGCTAAAATCATAATAACTAAAGACCCAAAAATAGCGGTTATGCATACTGATGTTGTAACAACAGACACTTGGGCATCTATGGGACAAGAAGACGAAAAAGAAGCAAGAAAAAAAGCATTTAAGGATTATTGTGTAGATAGCACTCTAATGCGCTTTGCAAAAGAGGACGCAATTTTTTTACACTGCTTACCAGCATACCGCGGGCAAGAGGTGAGCGAAGAGGTTTTAGAATCTACACAGAGCAAAATTTTTCAAGAGGCAGAAAACCGCCTACATGCACAAAAAGGAGTAATGGTTTGGCTACACCAAAACCGCTAGAAGCACAAAAACATTACAAAACCATTAAGGAAACGTTAAAACACAAAAATATGGAATCCTTAAATTACGATTCTGCGCTTAAAAAAAATGGAATCTACACATTATTAGATAGTGATGCGCAAGAATTTTATCTCATCCCCAAAAAAACAATGCAAGCTATCATGTGTGAGTTAAAAGACCTTGAAAGCGACAAGTACTTATTTAAGCTTGAGCAAGAAATTTACAAAAGTATGCCTGTGGATTTTGATGATGTATGGTGTATCGCCATAAAAGAAATCAAAGATTGCAAAAAAGAACCAAAAGCTGTTGTAAAACATTTAAAAAAGCGTTATCCTTATCTATTCCTTAGTTTTTTAGACCAATTTGATACTCCAAGCAAACTTTAGGATTCTTATGTCAATGGTTGATTTTAAAAAATTTGCGACCTACTCAAAACCAGGACCGCGTTACACAAGCTACCCAACTGCAATAGAATTTAACGAAAACTATACTTTAGATTCCTATTTGCAAGATTTAAAATCCGATACTAACCCGCTCTCTCTCTATGTGCATTTACCATTTTGTCGGAGTGCATGTTATTTTTGTGGTTGCAATGTTATCTACACCAGCAAAGAAGAGAATAAAACACTCTATTTGGAGTATCTAAAAAAAGAGCTTGCTCTACTTAAAGTAGCAATGGATGCACAAAAGCCTGTATATCAACTTCATTTTGGTGGAGGCACACCGACATTTTTTAGTGCTAGTGAGCTTGAAATGCTAATTTCTCTCTTAAAAGAGACTTTTCCAAATTTTGCTTCTGATGCAGAAATTGCCTGTGAGATTGATCCACGCTTTTTTACTATTGAACAAATGCAGGCTTTGAACAATGGCGGTTTTAATCGTTTAAGCTTTGGTGTTCAAGATTTTGATGAACGTGTGCAGCAAGCTATCCACAGAATCCAACCTTTTTCCCTTGTGCAAGATTCCGTTAATATTGCGCGCAAATTTGGAATTCCTTCAATTAATTTTGATTTAATTTATGGACTCCCCTTTCAAAGTCTTAGGACTTTTAAAAACACTTTAGAGCTAACACTTAAACTTAATCCCGATCGCCTTGCTATCTTTAATTATGCTCATGTGCCTTGGCTTAAAAAAACAATGCGCAAAATTGATGAGACTACCCTTCCAAATCCAGAAGAAAAACTTAAAATTTTGGAATTTAGTATTCAATTCTTGCAAGATAAGGGCTATAAAATGATTGGAATGGATCATTTCGCAAAGCCTAATGATGAGCTTTTTAAATCCATTCAAAAAGGGCAATTGCGTCGTAATTTTCAAGGTTACAGCACAAAAGGTGGCACACAAACAATTGGCATTGGACTTACTTCCATCGGGGAAGGAAGTAATTATTATGCACAAAATTTTAAGACATTGTTGGAATACCAAAATGCTCTTGATAATGGAATCCTCCCCTTTCATAAGGGAATTAAACTAAGCACAGATGATATGCTAAGAAAAGCTGTTATTATGCAGTTAATGAGTAACTTTAAACTAGATTTTCACACAATTGAAACGCAATTTAATATTCATTTTAAAAGCTACTTTGCCGATGCATTTGAGGCACTAAAACCTTTAGAATATGCAGGATTAATCTACATTGATGAAAATGGAATCGCAGTTAGCCAAACAGGAACCCTGCTAATCCGCAATATTGCAATGCCCTTTGATGCATATTTAAAGCGTCTTGGAACTAATCAAAAAGTTTTTAGCAAAACTATTTAAAGGACACAAATGGCGCATTTTCAAAACTACAATTACTTAAAAACAAGTGATGCTTGTGTGAAATGTGGCAAATGTCTACCAGATTGCACAATTTTTAATATTAATGGTGATGAAGCAACCTCTCCTAGAGGTTTTATTGACTTGCTAGGAGCCTATAAGCGCAATGAGATTCCATTAGATAAAAATGCAAAAAATATCTTTGAAACTTGCTTTTTATGCACCACTTGTGTAAGTGTCTGCCCAAACTCCTTACCAACAGACACTCTTATTGAAAATATCCGCTATGAAATTGCTCAAAAATATGGAATTTCTTGGTTTAAACGCACCTTTTTTTACCTTTTAAAACATCGCAAAATGATGGATATTAGTTTTAAACTTGGTGCATTTTTTGCGCCTTTGGTATTTAAAAAAACAAATGATGGCAGCGCAATTACTCCACGTTTTAAACTCCCTATTTTAAAAAACAGAATCTTTAGTTCAATGGCAAGGACAAGTTTTTTAAATTCTTACCCTGAGGAGTTACGTTTCAATAAAGATTTCACAAACTCCAAAGACCCTAAAAAAGTTGCCATTTTTATCGGTTGTCTAGGAAACTACAATTACAAAGGAGTCGGCGAATCCTTGTTATTAATTTTAGAAAAGCTTGGCATTGATGCAAAACTTGCTAAGGGACAAAAATGCTGTGGTGCTCCCGCATATTTCACAGGAGATTTTGAAACCGTTGATGCACTCATTCGTTATAATGTAGAGTATTTTGAAAGCTTCATTGATGATGTCGATGCAATTTTAATCCCAGAAGCAACCTGTGCAGCGATGATACTAGAAGACTGGGAACACTTTATGCAAAAAGACTCCACAATGCAAGAGAGGATCAAAAAGCTTATTCCAAAAATCTATATGGCAACACATTATTTGGAATCCAAAACTAATCTCACAGAGCTTTTAGCAAACCTACAAGGCAAAAAGCCAAAAGAGACAAGCATTACCTACCACGATCCTTGCCATGCGAGAAAAGTGCTAGGTGTCTATAAAGAGCCTCGCAAACTTTTAGAGCAAAACTATACGCTTATTGAGATGGAAAACCCAAATGCTTGCTGTGGCTTTGGTGGAGTAACCATCCAAACCGAACGCTTTGAACTCGCACAAAAGGTGGGCAGCAAAAAGGCAAACATGATTGAAAATACAAAGGCAAACTTCGTAGCTGCAGAATGCAGTGCTTGTCGTATGCAGTTAAGCAATGCACTTCATCAAGAAAATGTAAAAATTCCTTTCTCACATCCTTTAGAGCTAATCGCAAATGTAATTTGTGCGTGTAAGCAATAGTTTTAAGGGATTTTTTAAACAATATGTTTTACTATCACAGGCAATAATCTTATCTTTTATGATAGACTATTTTTTTATTAATTAAAATTTTAAAGGAGAATGTATGCCAGGTAAAAATCTATCACTAAAATCCCAGCTATTCATCGGCTTTGGGCTCATTTTAGTTTTTATCCTAATTATTACTGCTGTTGGATATAACAAAATCAGTTTTGTAGAAAAAACCCTATCTACTATTAGCGATATCAATGCAGTTAAACAACGCTATGCAATTAATTTTAGAGGTAGTGTGCATGATAGAGCAATTGCAATTCGCGATGTTGTAATCTTAAATGACATTCAAGAAATTGAAAAGACGATACGACTTATCCAAAGCCTAGAGGAATTCTACAAAGATTCGGCAGTTAAAATGGATGCTATTTTTAAAAACCCAACATTAGTTGATGCAAAGGATAAAGAAGTCCTAGTACGTATTAAAGAGATAGAAGCTAAAACAATGCCTCTAATTGCAGAAATTCTAAATAAAAAAGCACAAGGAGATTTAGCAGGAGCAAATACATTGCTTATCCAAGAGGCTCGTGGTGCTTTCGTGGAATGGTTAAATATTATCAATGTGTTCATTGACTATCAAGAAACAAAAAATCATTCTCTAACAAATACTGCAAGAGAAGAAATTATGTCGTATTTGGACATTACGCTTTGGTTATCTGCTATTGCTATTTTTGTTGCTATTTTTATTTCTATTTATATCACTCGCCTTATTATTTCTTCGCTTGGTGGAGAGCCAAAAGAGGCTGTTAAAGCGGTTTTAAGTATTGCTAATGGAAACTTAAATACACCTATTAAAACAAAATTTGAGGAAAGTATGTTATCCTCTGTTGCACAAATGCAAGAGAAATTACGTGCCATTGTGATAGAAGTTATGAAATCTTCAGAAGAACTAAATACTCGAGCTAATGAAGTTGCTAAAGTCTCTGAAGAATCTAAAATCTCCTCGTATCATCAAGCAGAAAATGCAGAAAAATCTGTTACACATATTAGAGAAATCGTTGAAGCTGTTAATGATGTCTCTAATATTGCTAAACAAACAGAAGAGAATTCTGGTTATACTACAGAGCTTTCCACTAAAGGGAGAGAAGCTATGCAAATTACCATTGCAGAAATTGAGAAAATCACACAAACTGTCACCTCCTCTTCTGAACATATCCGTATGCTAGAAAAACACTCTCAAGATATTAGCGGAAGCGCAGAGCTTATTAAAGAAATTACAGATCAAACCAACTTACTTGCCCTAAATGCAGCCATTGAGGCAGCAAGAGCTGGAGAGGCAGGACGAGGATTTGCCGTTGTTTCTGATGAAATTAGGAAGCTTGCAGAGCGCACCGGTGTTGCTACTTCTGAAATTTCAAAAATGATTGAAGTTATCCAAAGCGAAACACAAACAGCTGTTGAAGCGATTCAAAACGCTGTTCCTCAAGTTGAAAAAGGTATGGAACTTGCTAATGAAGCAAGTGAAATTCTAAACCAAATCAATACACAAGCAACAGATTCTCTCAATAAAGCAAAAGAAGTTACTCAAGCAGCTCATGACCAAGTTAAAAATATGGAGGATTTAGTAGTAGAATTTGATACAATTACTAAAGATTCCAAAACAACTGCAGAAGCAATGACAAGCAACACAACTACTGCACAATCCTTAAAAAGTCTTGCTGATATTTTAAGACGTCATATTAACTTCTTCAAAATTTAAGCATTCTTTAGAATCCTTAGTAAATAAAAGGGATTCTAAAACTTTAAAATGTATAATTTTGCAATTTTTTTCTTAAGGATAGTTTTTGACTAAAATTGCTCTAATCTTATTAGGTGCTGGTGAGAGTAGCCGTTTTAGGGACTCCACACAAGATTTAGCAGAACTTAAACAAAAGAATATTGTGAAATTACCTAAAAAGCAATGGATTCGCACTGGAGAGATTCCACTTTGGCTAAAAGTGGCAAAGGAATTACATTCTGCTTACCTTTTTTGTGATTATGTTTTGAGTGCTGCAGAGCTTGAAATCCCTTATATGCAGAAATATTTGGACTCTTTTAATCTTGATTTTAAATTGGCTCGTGGTGGCACAACACGACAAGAATCCTTAAAAAATGCTATTAATATTTTAGATACCAATGCAGAATTTGTTTTTGTAAGTGATATTGCCCGTTGTAATATTCCACAAACACTTTGTCAAAAAATCCTTCAAGAAGCTGGTAAATACGATTGTGTTGTTCCGTTTTTAAATTTGCATGATACTATTGCCTATGAGGATTCCACGCTACAATATCTCAAAAGGGAGCAATTAAAAATTATTCAAACTCCTCAACTTAGCCGACTCTCTACTCTAAAAGAATCCTTTAAGCAAGGGGATTTCACTGATGAGAGTAGCGGAATCTTTGCCATTGGAGGAAGTATTGGCTTTATAAAAGGTGAGCAAGCTGCTAGAAAACTGACCTTTTTGCAAGATTTAGAATATTTCAAACTCCCCTATCCTAGCAACCAAACCTTAGTTGGCACAGGAAGTGATATTCACGCACTTACAAGTGGTAATGGAATCGTTTTGGGCGGCATTCCTATTGCATGTCCTTACAAACTCATTGCACATAGTGATGGTGATGTATGCTTACACGCACTATGTGACGCAATCTTAGGAGCAATTGGCGCAGGTGATATTGGCAAATGGTTTCCAGATAGCGATTCTACTTACAAAGATGCAGACTCTAAAGAACTATTAGCACAGATTGTAGATTTTGTCTATAGTGTGGGTTACTCTCTTAAGCAAGCCGACATTACAATCTTTGCTCAAAAACCAAAACTCCTACCTTTTAAAAGCGCAATGGAATCACAAATTGCGGAATTACTTGGAATTCCAAAATTTAAAGTCAATGTCAAAGCCACTACCACAGAAAAACTTGGATTTGTAGGCAGAGAAGAAGGAATCTTTGTGCAAGCAAGTGTTGTGCTTGGGTATTTTAACTGGAAAAACTTATTAAAGGGGGTTTTATGAAAATTTTAATCATTGAAAATGAAATTTATCTAGCACAGAGCATTGCGGCAAAACTTAGTCAATTTGGCTTTGTCTGTGAAATCGTTTCAAGCATTGATGAAGCACTAAAGTTTGAAAGTGCTAATATTATTTTGCTCTCTGCTAATATCCCAGGTCAAAATTTCTATCCTGTGATTGAAAAATTTAAATCTTCTATTATTATCATGATGATTCCTTATGTCAATGATGACACTGTTACAAACCCTCTAAAATCAGGTGCTAGCGACTATATCGTAAAACCTTTTATGATTGATGAGCTAATCCGTAAAATTAACCACTACATTGAGTTTTATCAACTCCAAAAAGAAATTATTTTCTATCGTGATTATTTTTGCAATTCCCTTTTAATTCCAACATACACGATTAACACCAAAGTTTCATTTCCACTCATTATTAAAAGCATTTCACAAAAAGCCATTGATATGTGTGTTGTTAATTATGCTATACAAAAGAGATTTGCTATCAATTTTATTTCTCTTTATAAGGATACGGCAAACTACAGAGAAATCTTAAAAAATGTTCCAAAAACACAGCTTACTTATGTAATAGGCTTTGAAACACTTCCTAAAGAAGAGAAAGAAGAATGTATTAAAGAAATTAAAAATATTCCCGTGATTCTCTCTTGTCTAAGTGGTGATGTGAGCGAATTTAAGAATACTTTTGAAATTAATATTAAAGAAATTGCTCATGGATTTCAAGATGATGTGCTAAGTGTTGATGAATACATTAAAACAATGATTTTAAAATTTGAAGACCGTTATCCAGATACTGAACTTAGCAAACGGCTAGGAATGTCTCGCAAAAGTCTATGGGAAAAGAGAAAAAAATATGGAATCACAAAAAAGAAATAACTCTAAAGAGAGTATAAGCACCTTTAAAGATGCCCTTTTTGTAGATAAAGAAGCGGTTTTTGCTCTGCTTTTATGTCAAGAGGGATTATTAGCTCCTGTCTCGCATTTAATGAATGAAGAAGAAATGCAAGAAGTAGATGCCACAGGACTTTACAAAGGGCAGAGTTTTCCTTTTTCATTTATTTTAGCTCCCTCTGGCAGACGCAATACAATTGTCCTAAAAAATGCCAAAAAAGGAAATGTTATTACACTTGTATGTGAAGGCAATGTGTGTGGAGAACTTGTTGTGGATTCTACGTTTAAAATTGATAAGCAACAACGTCTTTTTAAAATTATGAGTGGTGATATTTACTCACAAAAAGCTCAAGATATTTATCGTCGTTTAGGAGATTACGCAATTTGCGGTAAATATTGCTTATTTTTAGAAAACACGCGGTTTGATTTCATGTGCCACATCGGTAAGCAAACAATTTTACAAACCAAAAAAAATATCCAAGCTGAAAATATCACAGCAATGGTGCTAGATGCTTCCCCTGTAACACGTATTCATGAACGCATATTTCGCTTGGTCTTAGACGAGAGTGATTTACTCGTGCTTATGCTTTTACGCCATCGAGATGAAGGGTTGCTAGATTTCCACATTCGCAAGACTTGCTTACAAAATGTGATTGATAACTATCTACCAACAAACCGCATTTTGATTTTTCCCCTAGATGATATTTACCTCTTTGCTGGAGCACATGGCATTATTCTTGATGCAATTTTAGCTCAAAATCTAGGTTGTGATAGAATTGTCATTGGCGAGAATCATCCAAATTTAACGATTTATTATGATAATCAAAAAATCTACTCCATTTTTGACACAATCAAGGATATTAAAATCCATGTAAAGCTACTACATGAATTTGTATATTGTAGCCAGTGTAGCACGATTGTCAGTCTAAAAACTTGCCCACATGGCAACCATCACCACATTCATTATCACTCTGGATTATTACAAGGAATCTTGCAAGCTGGGCTTATTCCACCTACGATTCTTATGCGCAAAGAAGTTTCTGCTAAGATTTTGAGCTATCTCTATCCAAAACGTTTTAGCCCACTTCTAAAACAATTTGGAGCAATGTTTGCAAATAATGGAATGATTGAAAAGCAAGATGATGAGGATTTTTATCTAAAACTTATCAACCTCTACCAAACCCACTCTCTAAAATAGGAATCCAAAATGCAATCTGATAATTTTTTTAAAACTTTCCACAATGCAAAGGATTTTTTTCAAAAAATGTTTTTAACTGTATTTTTTAGCGGATTATCTCCATTAGCTCCCGGAAGTATCGGCACACTTGTCGCTTTGCCTTTTGGTTTTTTGATTAGCTATTACATTGCCCCTAGCACATTACTGCTTAGCGCACTGCTTGTTACAGCCATCGCCATTAAGATTATTAATAATTACGAAAATGAAGGACTATCCCATGATAGAGGTGAAATTGTCATTGATGAGCTAGCTGGTGTTTGGATTAGCATTTCAATAATTGGACACAATATGTTTGGATTACTCTTATCTTATATTTTATTTAGAATCTTTGATATTTGGAAACCATCAATTATTGGAAAAATTGATAGAGAAGTTAAAGGCGGCTTAGGAGTAATGGGAGACGATTTACTTGCTGGATTCTTTTCAGGGATACTGGGGCTTATAATAATCGGAGTAATCCAAAAAGTAGAATTCTTAGCTCCGATTTTAGAATTTAACTTTTAGCATTTATCCTATATTTACTTAATCATAAACTTTCGTAATGCTTCTTCAATTTCCACTGGGTTAGATTTTGAAATAAACTCATCGGCATTTAATGAACGTGCCATATCCTCATTGCTACTACCGCTCATAGAAGAATTTACAACCACTGGAATTTTAGCAGTTAATGGAGATGCTTTAACTTGTTTAATTACTTCAAAACCGCTTGCTTCTGGCATTTCTAAATCCGTGATGATTATACCTATCTTAGAAACATCTGTGCTTTCTGCAAACACATAATCTAATAATTTTTGCCCATTAACAAAAGATTTATAATTTACACCTAATTTATTGAGAATATTTTGCATTGTTTTAATTACGCTTGGAGAATCATCTGCTAATAAGACTTCATTATTAGTAACAATTTGTCTAATTTTATTCATTTCCGCATTTTTCTCATCTTCAATCCAAGGAAATACATCAACGAGCATTTTTTCAATATCCACAACTTGCACCAAACGCCCATCAAAATAGCGTGTTCTACTCACTAGCTTACTATTTAATCCAGAATTTCCAATCCCTGCGCTTTGCTCAATTTCTGTCCATTTTTTATTCAAAATTCTATCTGCTTCATAAATCCTAACTCCAACTGTCCATTTAGAAAATTCGCAAATCATAATTACTTCATCTTCACCTGGCTCACGCTTTACTCCACAGCCTTCTAAATTTCTACCCTTGTCTCTTGCATCATAATAAAACCATTTGCGCAAGTCAATTAGTGGAATTGTAAGCTCACGAATAGTAATAAGCCCTTCAATCAAAGAACTTCCCTCATGAGAAACAACTGTAATATCCCCCCGATACTTCACAACTTCACGGATTTTAAAAACATTCACTGCATACAAATCCTTATCTTTTTCAAGCCTAAAGCACAACAACTGCAATTCATTATTTCTGTGGAGATTGGTTATTTGATCAACATTGGATAAATTAGACATTATAAAACCTCAAATCTTAAAAATTTCCGCTGATTATATCATAAAAAACACATAACTTTAAATGCTTTTATAATATTCCCTAAATGGTGCACATTTCTCAAGCAATTCTGCCTGTGTCCCACTTGCTAAAATCTTGCCATGTGAGAAAAAATAAATCTTGCTAGCTAGAGAAACGGTAGAAAATCTATGCGCTATAATAATTACGATTCTATTTTCAAGTAGCCTTCCTAATACTTCTCTAAATTCTTCTTCTGTTTTATTATCTAATGCACTTGTTGCTTCATCTAAAATTAAAATTTCAGGATTCTTATAAAGAGCACGTGCAATTGCGATTCTTTGTCTTTGCCCACCACTTAAGTTTGCTCCAAACTCATCAAGCTCTGTATAGATTCCCTTAGGAAGCGTTTGTATATAGTCAAAAATTCTAGCTTGCTGTAATGCAAGCTTCACGCGCTCTTCATCAATCTCACTTCCATAAGCAATATTACGCGCAATGGAATCATTAAAAATAAAAATCCTCTGTGTTACAATTGCCACTTTAGAGCGCAAACTCTCTTGCGTGAAATGCCTAATACTCTCACCATTTACCAAAACCTCACCGCTATTTACCTCATAAAGTCTCAAAAGCAAATTTACAAGTGAGCTTTTGCCTCCTCCACTATTTCCAACAAATGCAATACTCTCTCCCCGTTTCACTTCTAAATTAATCCCGCTTAATGCTTGTTTTTCTCCATAATACAAATCCACATTCTTAAAACTAATTGCTTCAATTGGCTCTTTTAGCTCTTTTTCTCCATCTTGAATTTTTGGATTCCGATCTAGCATTTCAAAGATTCTATCTCCAGCGGCAAAAGCAATTTGAATCTTACTATAAAGACTGCTAATGCGTTTAAAAGGTGTGTAAAGCAAGAAAAGAGCAGCTGTAAAAGAAAAAAACTCTCCTGTGGTTAGCTCACCATTAATCACCTTATACCCACCCACAAAAATCACCGCCGAAACAGCAATTGCCCCAAGTGTTTCCATTAAAGGTGAGGTTAGCTCAGAAATACGCACAGATTTCATTGCAAGTTTAAAAAGCTCTTGATTATGGCTTGCAAATGATTCATGTTCTATTTTCTCCCCAGAACTTACTTTGATAAGCTCCATATTATTAAAAATTTCAATTAATTTTGAGGATAAATCTGCATTTTTTTCTTGTAATTTTTTAGAAGTCTTACGCATTTTTCTAGCAATAAGCACGATAGGATACAACGCAAGTGGCATTACGACAAGTCCATAAAAAGCAAGCTCTGGACTTTGATAAATCACAAGAAGCACAAGACCAAAAATCGTAAGCCCTTCCCTAATCCCTTCTATGAAATAATTTGACACAGCCCCTTGCACTGCGGCAATATCACCTGTAATGCGTGAAATTAATTCACCATTGCGGTAGCGATTAAAAAACTCCATTTCAAAAGTTAGCATTTTATCTAATAAAATATTTTTCAAACGTTTTACGATGTCTTGTCCAATGTAATTCATATAGTAAATTTGGATATAAGTTCCAAATCCTTTTGAAAAATACGCTAAAACAACCAAAAAAGGTAGAATCTGCAACATCTTAATATCTTTTGCTAGAAAAATATCATCTAACACTGGCTTAACAAGATACGCACTCGCGGTTGTTGCTATAGAAACTAGAAGCGTCCCTATAACTGCATAGAAAAAATAAAGCTTATAATCTTTAATATAAGGCAACAATCGTGCAAAAAACTGCTTCAACTTTTTACCCCTTATGGAATCTAAAAGATAATTGTATCGTGATTTATCTTTGGCATACTTCTAATTGGCGATTCATCAGTAAAATAAAATTTTTCACCATCTACACTTTGTATGCGCACACCTTGTGGAATCTTAAATTTACGTTCTAACCCCGGGTCGATTTCTAAAATCTTATTAAAAAAATAAGAAAATGAAGGAGCTGGGGCAACACCGCCTGTTTCGCTATAACCCATAGGCGTATTATCATCTTTTCCATACCAAATAATAACTTCTATACTTGGAGAAAACCCACAAAACCATGCATCAATATTATCGTTTGTTGTTCCTGTTTTTCCTGCAAGTTCAATTCCATCTACCTTAGCACGTTTTCCTGTGCCAACATTAATCACATTGCGCAAAATATCTACAATTAAAAAACTTTGTGCATCTTTAGATAGCTCATATTCATTAGGGGTAAAATATGCCACATCTCCCTTAGCATCTACAATATAATTAATAAGCATTGGATCAATCACCTTTCCATAATTTGAAAACACCATAAAATTCCTTGCCATATCTAGTGGAGATGCCCCAAAACTTCCTAATGAAATGGATAAATCCTTAGGCACATTACTAAAGCCATACCTTAAAATATCATTATAAATTCTATCAAACCCAATTTCTTCTACAAGATTAATTGTCGCAAGATTTAGCGATTTTGTCAATGCTGTTTTTAAGGAGACAAATCCACTTAAAGAACTTCCATAATTTTTAGGCTGCCATTTTTTACGCTCACCACCAACTCTATATTCATAAGTCCTTGCAATATCTGGAATCTGATAATTCTGCATTACTCCAGAATTTATAGCACTAAGATACAAAAAAGGTTTTACGCTACTACCTATTTGACGCTTACTCTGTGTAGCTCGTGAGAAATTGCTTTTTTCATAATCTACTCCACCAACAAGTGCTAAAATCTTTCCGCTTTTATTCTCTAGCACCACAAATGCACCATTTAGCTTCTCTTTTAAACTCTCATCTTCTTTATGCCTTGATAAAATCTGCTCGTAGCCAAAATACAATGCCTCTTGTGCTAATTCTTGATAATCCAAATCAATATTTAAATGAATTTTATACCCAGCAGTTTTTAAATCCTCTAGTCCCATAAGCTGACGTTGCACTTCATCTACAACATAGGGTGCAACATTTTGTGTTAATGTGTCATCATAAACCTTTGGACGCTCACTGCTTCCTGTATCGAATTCCTCTTGTGATATCCAGCCAAGCTCAAACATTCTTTGCAAGACATTATTTGCTCTACCTAAAGCAAACTCATAATTCTTTGTAGGATCATAAAAACTAGGCGCACGAGGAAGTGAAACAAGTATTGCTATTTCCTTTAGGGATAACATTTCCATTTCTTTCCTAAAATACCCAAGTGAAGCAGTTTTCACTCCATAAAACCCATGTCCAAAGTAAGTGTGATTTAAATAACGTTCTAAAATCTCTTCTTTGCTAAGAATTGTCTCAAGGCGCATTGCAAGCAAAACCTCTTTAACCTTTCTCTCAATGGTTTTTTCACGCGTCAAAGCTACATTTTTAATAAGTTGTTGTGTAATTGTGCTCCCACCTTCTGCATAACGTGCATTTTGAATATTTTTAACCATTGCACGCATAATTGCATCAATATTAATCCCGGGATGCTCAAAAAACAAAGTATCTTCAATGGCTAATAATGCTTCAATAAGACGTGGTGGAATCTCTTCAAAAGTTGCATAAAAGCGAAATTCTTTATCAAATAAATTCGCCACTAAACGTTTTTGACGATCAAAAATCTGTGTCGCCACTGGCGGTTTGTAATGCACTATTTTATCTGTATCATTACGAATCTCTGCATACACTTGCACCATAAAAACAACGATTCCAATGGCAACAATAATTCCAATACCACCGAGTATTCTTAAAAAACTTCTCAAAAATTCCCTCTTTTTATTTTTAACAAATAAAATTTTGCGATTCTAGCACAGAATCACTAAATATTATGCCATTTTTGCCTTTTTGCTAATTGATAGCACAATACCCACCATAATGCTTGTTGCCAAAATAGAACTTCCTCCATAGCTTAGGAATGGCACAGCAATCCCCTTAATTGGAATTAACCCAGAAATTCCAAAAGCATTAATTAAAAATGAAAATCCTAAAATCACTGCTACTCCTGAGCAAAAGAGATAATACATATTGTTTTCACAGCGGTTTGCAATTTTTAGGATTCTAAAAATAAGCGTAATGAAAAGCACACTAATGCAAAACAATCCGAAAAACCCAACTTCTTCGGCAATTCCAGCTAAAATCACATCTGTATGCACCTCACTTAAAAAACCAAGTTTAATGAGTCCATTACCCAAACCCTCACCTAAGATTCCGCCATTAACAATAGCATTAAGCGAGTGTTGGATTTGATAAGGCTCTGGGAGATTCTCTACGCGCAAAGAATTTGCAATAGATTGCGGAAAAAAAGATAGAATCAAATCCTGCGCTCCCGCCCACCAAGTCTTAACCCTAGCAATTCTATGCGTACTTGTAACAATCACAACAATAAACAAAGCAAAAGCTCCACTTAAAAGATATAAAAACAGCTTAAAAGAAGAACCTGCAAAAATCATCATAATTGCTAGAGTCGTCCCTAAAAGCACGATTTGTCCCAAGTCATTTTGTAAAATAGCAATCAAATACACCGCAATTAAAAACACCACCACATAAGGCAAAAAAGTGATAAACTCTTCTTTTAAGCTTTTTTGCTCCAAAAGAGAGAATTTACGCGAGAAACTCCATGCAAGAAAGGTTACAAACCCAATTTTAAAGAATTCCACAGGAGCAAGAGAAAAAAAAGGTAATCTTATCCAACGTTTTGCTCCTCCAGCACTTGTAGCTAAAGATTCTGGCAAAAAGTGCATCATAAACATCACGAAAATTCCACCAAAAAACAAAATAAAACCAAAGCGCAGCACAAAATTATCCGGATTACAACGCGAAATCCCCCACATTAAAAGCACTCCTAAAACTCCAGCAATCATTTGCCGTAACATAAAGTGAAACTCGCCATAATCATAATACAAAATTGCAAAAGACGAGAGTGAATAGGAAAATAAAATGCTTATTGTAATAAGACTTACACTAATGATAAATAAGAGACGATCAACCATTTTACCCCTATCTCCTACACGTAGTAATACATAAGCAAAAATCCCTCAAAGATTAGAATCCCAAATAAAATAAACGTCGGCACAAAGTTGCTAAGATTCCAAACACAACACTAACAATCAAAAACAACAAATGCAAACTTGCAATCACAGACAAAGTAGCAATATAGTAACTTGCCAAGCCCACTAAAAGGAATAGAGCAAAACCATTTAACAAATCTTTAAATGAGTTTTTTGCCAACCCATATTTAGATTTTTGATGATTTTGCGACATTCCCTACCCTTGTAATTTTGGAATCTTAAATCGCGGAAGTTTAGCAAATTTTTATAAATTTTTAGACAATAAAACTAGATTTCTAAAATTCTTGCAATCACCTCTGGCTTATTTGCGCTCATAAAATGGAATTTTCTTTGCAATGCGCTTAATCCTTTAAATAGCTCCTTGCTCTTTTGTAAGCCCACTTCCCATTCGCTCCCCTGATTTTTTGCTACTTCTAAGGCTTCTAACCAATCTTTAGGCACAAAAACTCCGGGTAATTTGTGGTGCAAAAACAACGCAGTTTTATAAGAACTAATAGGAAAAAATCCAAACACAAGGGCACATTTTGTATTGCATTCTAAATTGATATTAGAACACCATTCCAAAAGCTCCTCTGCAATACCAATATCATAAATAGGCTGCGTGAAAATTGCCAATGCACCATTTTGGATTTTTTCACGCATTTTGCGATAGAGATTCTCCTTATTTTTCGCATAGGAATTTAGCACACAAAAAGGATAAATACTTTTGGAGTCACCTTGCAAACTCTCTCCGTTAATATCCTTATTGCGATTGAGTGCGGCAATAATTTTAAGCAAAAGTGCGCTACTTCCCTCAAATACACCCTTAGCCTGTGGCTGATTCCCTAAACGCAAAGGATCGCCTGTTAATGCTAGAATAAGACGTAAGTCAAGGCTATTCATTCCAATTAACTCACTTTGAAGTGCTAATGTGTTTTTATCACGCATTGCAATTGTTGTAATACTTGGAATCCCAAATGTATTTTGTAGCTTTAAACTTGCTAAAACAGCACTATGTTTTAATTTTCCTAAAGGCGAGTCTGTGCAAATAAAAGCATCTAGCTCCCCAACAAAAGAGTGATTTTTAAGCCTATCAAATAAATCTTCTAAAGAAAAACTAGCAGGAGCTGAAAACTCATAAGTATAGCATTTTGCTCCGCTTTGGAGCTGATTTATAAAGGATTCTATCTTTTGACTATCAAATTTTTGCATAGAATTTACTCTCTATTTAAATGTAAAAAGTCAAAAATTCTAGCAAAAAAATATAAATACAAGTTGAATTTTAAACTTTTAGAATCTATGTAATAGCTCCAAAAAACTCTTTTGCAATGCTATAACCTCGCTAATCCTAACTCTTTCATTAAGCGAATGGATTCTATCATTGCATACGCCACATTCTACAACACTCACTCCAAATTCTGCAAAATAGCGCGCATCACTTGTCCCACCACTTGTGCTAAGAATCGGAGCAAAACCATTTTGCAATTCCAACACTTCTTGCATTTTTTGCACGATTTTATTACTTGTATCTGTCAAAAATGGCTTAGAACTCTGTTTTAATTCCAAATGATGCGGAATTGCCTTTAAAAGATTCTCTAAATACGTTTGTAAATCCTCTAAATGCGTTAGTGTAGAGTTACGCACATTAAACATAATTTTCAAAGTATTAGGCGTTACATTGACAACTTCCATTCCCCCACGAATATCAGTAATAACAATCTTGCTAGGTTCAAACTCAACACTTCCCTTATCCAAGTCAAAACCTGCAATTCTACTAAGCACAGGAGCGATTAACTCCACAGGATTAACGCACTTACTAGGATATGCGACATGCCCTTGTTTGCCAAGTATTATTAGCTTACCATTGATTGAACCACGTCTACCTACTTTTATCATATCACCAAATTTTTCCACACAAGTAGGCTCTGCCACCACTGCAAAATTAGGCAATAAATCAATTTTTTGTAGCTCCTCTAAAACATATTTTGTTCCAAAAACCGCATCACCTTCTTCATCACTTGTTAAAAGCACAGATAAGATTCCATTAAACATAGCATTAGAATCTAAAAACTCTCTTATTGCACACACAAAAGCGGCTACGCCTCCTTTCATATCCTGCGCTCCACGCCCATAAAGAAACCCATCTTTTTCCAAAGGGACAAAAGGATCACTCTCCCACCCCTCACCAGCTGGGACAACATCAATGTGTCCTGCAAAACATAAATGCACAGGTTTAGACTCTATATTTTGGGATTGCGCAAAATCCTTATATAAAAACACATTTTTTACACCATTTTTATCAAACTCTAATGCCCTAAATTCTGGTAAAATCTCTCGAATAAATTTATAGATTCCACATTCTTGCGGAGTTACACTTGGATAAGCAATGAGTTGCTTTAAGACTTCTATTGTTTGTGTGTTTTGTGTTTGCATTTACGATTCCTTATAGCGTTATTTTACTAATTTTAAATTCTATTTCCAAGCTTTTATGCAAACTTTGTATCACCTTTTCAAAATGCTTATAGTCTATCTCCTCTCCCTTGTGGCTTTTGAGGTATTTATCTAGCACAGCATAGCCGCCGATTTTATATTCCCATACTTCCTTGCTTACTTTGTCAAAATATAAAGAATCATTGACAAAAAGCCTTTGTTCTTGCTCGTTATACTTGGGCTTTGTTATGGTGAGATTGCGATTATCCTTATCCTTAAACAAAGCCTCGCCGATTTTTGCGCCTATTTTTTCGCTCAAAATTACTCCTTTTTAAGATAAAGTGGAAAAACATAGCTCCCACTGCCTACTAAATGCAAATCTATACAAGTTTGGGTGATAAAGATATTATTTATTTCTTGGAGTTTAGAACCTCTATCACACACTAAGCCCATATTTATGCCCTTTTGTAGAGATAGAGGGGAAATATACTCCCTGCTCCTGTATTGCCCCCGCCCATTAAACTCAAATCCACCAGAGTATTGGTTACTATCACACACTGCCAAGTCCCGCTTACTTTGTATTGTCTTGCCACATTCAACCCAATATTGCAATCCATTCTCATTTGCGTCCTGTCTGTCTGTCTGTCTGTCTGTCTGTCTGTCTGTCTGTCTGTCTGTCTGTCTGTCTGTCTGTCTGTCTGTCTGTCTGTCTGTCTGTCTGTCTGTCGTGGCGCATGAGGTGGATATTTATAAGCTCACACCCTAAAGCACTTAAGGCTAAAAACTTCTCTTTAGATTCCACAAAGGGAATCTTTGGGAAGTCAATTTTAAGAAAATCAAGGTATTTTTCGCGGTAGTCTTTGTGAAAAAGCACTGCATAGATATAGCCTAGTATCGCTTCTGGAGTTAGGATAAATTCAGCTTTTGGCGATTTTGTGAGCGTTTCTTTTGTCATATTTGCTAGTGAGGGTGAAATCCTTGCGGATTGCACGAGCGAATGCGAAATATCTGTTTTGCCTTTATTGCTTTGAGATTCTTCGCTACGCTCAGAATGACACACTTTGTCATATTGAGGCTTTGAAAAAGCCGAAATATCTCTAGAATCTCGCACTTTGTCATATTGAGTGGGCGCGAAATATCTCATATCAGAATCACAAACATTAAGCATAAAAAAGTCTGGGTAATTGTCATAGTCTGCTACTTCCCATTGGTATTTAGAATCTATGAAATCCCTAAATTCTTGGGTGAAATTCTCCACCCATTCCGCATTACTTTGAGATTCTTCGGCTAACGCCTCAATATGACAAGATTTGTCATATTGAGCGTTAGCGAAATATCTCTTTTTAGATTCTTCGCTGTGCTCAGAATGACAAGAGGGGTTTTCAGTATGACAAGATTTACCCTTTTTAGTGCTTTTATCTTGGGATTCTGTATTTTTAAGGTAAAGGGGAGAGATATAATCTCCACCTTGCATACCAGCACAAGACCAAGTTCTAAAATCAATTATTGCATTAGTTGTAAAACCCTGTCCGCTTTGTGAGTTTGGAAAACCTCTTTTATAAACAAGTCCTACATTATCACCTTGCAAAAAATGTTGCATTATGTCTTTTACGCAACGCCAAACTAACTTATCCTCATAAAAAATATAACGCATATCAAAAGGACGATAAGCAATTTTATGGATAAATTTTGACAAATATTCTTCATTTTGGATATTTTGCCAACCTTTCAAAATATCCCAGCCTTGTTTTTCTTTAACATTAAATTTTTTATGTAATTCTGTTGCATTTGAAGCAGAACTCTTAAAATCTTCAAATTTTTGCAACAATCTTTCTTTATTAGAATCTATCACAAACTCATCGTGTGCAGTTGTAATCCCTACCCCTGACACCCTAAAAATATCTTTCACACTCCAGCCTTTGTCATACTCTGCCCTTAAGCCCTCATTTTGCGGGATAAAGAGATAAAAGGGATTGTTAGGCTCTAGCTTATGCCAAGTGATAGACTCTAGAGTATTGCTATAAAGAAAATTGTATTTGTCTTTTCTCCTGCCCCAAAGGTCGTAATGATACACTTGGGCTAGGTTTGTCATATTGGGGGTTTCTTTTGTCATATTGAGCGAATGCGAAGTATCTCTTTTGTTTTTGCCTTGAGATTCTTCGCTGCGCTCAGAATGACAAGGGGAGGTTGTGGAATGACAAGAGTTGGGACGATGAAAGTTAGAATCATAAATTCTAGTATTTGACGCATTTTTATTTTTTATAAAAATATTGATAGAAACGCCTTGCATTATATCAAACACATTATCGTCCTTTTCTCCACTTGGTGTGGATTCCTTTTTCCTAGCATTGCCATGTAGGTCTAGAATGTAGATGCTATCAAAGGTTTTAAGCAGATGGTAGCGCATACCGCGAAAAGTGGGATTGTCTAAAAAGCTATTATTTGCAATAAAGGCGAAAATCCCGCTTGGTTGCTTTGCAATCTTGCTCTCTGCAAAGCGGATAAATTTCACATAATCATCTAGTAGCCATTTGGGATTTTTCTCGTTTTTTAGCTTTTTTCTCTCCAAGATTGCCTTAAAGCTCTTTTTGTATTGCGTATTTTGGGGATTTTGCAAATACAATTCAATATGCTTTTGCTCACTCTTACTTAAATCCGCCTCGCTTGGCTCTAAACCATAGGCAATACGCACATTGTATTCATACAAGCCTTTATTTGCGCTTGCGCCACTATATGGGGGATTGCCCGTGATAATTAAAATCGCATTTTCTTTAATCCTTTGCGCTGCTTTAAATTCCTCTACCAACTCTACCATTCCTACAAAAAGATTGCTTTGCTTATTTGTCTCATCTTTTTCTTTATTAGCATAAAGTGTATTTGTAAGCCTAATATTCAGCGATTCGCTATCCTCTAAAGGTGCGTTAAACTCCTCTTTGAAACTTTGGGATAGCTTCAAATGCGCTATTGTATAAGGGGCGATTAAGAATTCAAAGCCAAAAAATTGCTTTAATAGCTTCTTAGGCTCATATTTTACGCTATTTTTAGAGATAGATTCTAAAGCCTTGCGGAAGGCTTCAAGCAAAAATGTCCCCGTGCCTGTGGCAAAGTCTAAAAGCGTGATATTGCCATTCTCTAACGCCGCACCTAAGCCATTTTTGCATTTAAAATCCTTTTTCAAAGTGGAATCTATCGCGTTGATAATGAAATTTACCACGCTTATGGGCGTATAATACACGCCGCGAACTTCGCGCATTGCTGGGTCGTATTGAGCAATAAAAGTTTCATAGAAGTGCAAATAAGGGTCTTTATGCGTAAATTGTGTGGTGTAATGCCCTAGCAAATCCTTTTCGCTTACCTTGTTTAGCTCTTTTATAATGCTTGTAATATCAATGTGATTAATGATATGCAAAATCTCTTCTAGTAGCCATTTGATAGAAACTAAATCCTCCAAATTATCCAAAAATCTGCTCATCGCGCGAATAAGAGAGAAAGAATTAGGGATAAACTTTTTAGCATTATATAAATCAATTTCCTTACCGCTTGTATTATTCAATCTCGCGAGGAAAAGGCTGTAAGTGAGCGTTTGAGCGAGGCTGTCGGCAAACTCTGTGAAATCTAGCTCTTTGTAAAGCTGGGCTTTAAATGTCTCATAAAGGCTTGTGATATGCGCGTGTCCTTGCGCTTGTATAAGGGCGTCTTTTAGAATCTGTGTGCGAAGGGCAAGAGAGTTTGCAAATTCTTTTGCAGTGTTTATAAATTTTGGAGAGTGGCTGAAAAATAGCTTAAAGAGGTCAGCTAACTCTTTTTCTTTAGATTCTAAAAGGCTTGATAATGCCCCCCCCCCCGCCGCCGATAAACACTTAGATTGCGAGGCTTTAGCCATTTCTTTAACTTGGCTTAACTCGCAGATTCTGCATTCTTGCACGATTTGTGCCTTGCCTTTCTCACTTTTGCGCACGAGGACAAAACGTAAATAATCTGTTAGCATAAGGTTATCGCTTAAGCTTAGGTATTTTTCAATCTGTGGGCTTTGGAGTATGGAATCTAAATCTGCATTTACACGTTTGTTTTCTATATAGCCTATGCTTAAACCTTGAGATAAGACTTGAAAATCTGGTGCGCCTCTGCCCTCTTTGTCGTTGTTTGGCTCGTGCTTGATATGCAAATTTAAAAGTTCTTTGTTATTTTGTGCGAGCTTGTCTTTAATGCGATTTAGAAAATTTTCTAACTGCGTTCTTTTTGTATGCTCTTTGTCCGCTGTGCTAATGTCTTTTATGCTTTGAAGATAGGTTTTCATGGTTATATCCTTGCATTGATTTGCTTCTTGCATTTCATTCCTTTATCGCAATAAATGTTGCAAAATTTACCCAACAAAAAAGTGTTTGAATATGGCTAAATCCTGCATTTTTAAGCATTGTTTTATTTTCTTTTTCACTATATGGGATTAGCACATTTTCTAAAGCTTCACGTTTTTTGCTAATCTCAAACTCACTATAACCGCGCTTTTTCTTGCTTTCTAAATAATATTGAATCATTTTAAAATCTAGTGTCTTATCCTCACAAATCACCTTTTCAGAAAGAATGAATATCCCATTAGCATTAAGTGCCTTAAAAATCTTTTGCACTAATTTTTCTCTCTCTAAAGGACGGATAAACTGCAATGTATAGTTTGCAATAATGACATCGCATTTTGGAAACTCTTCTTGTAAAATATCTCCACAAATTAAATTTGCCTGCATTCCATAGGCATTTAGCTTTCTTTGCGCACACTCTAGCATACTTCTTGAATTATCAATTCCATAAAGCTCCAATGGGATTTTTGCTTTTGAAGCAATTTCTAAAAGCATCGCCCCTGTGGAAGTTCCAAGATCTAAAATCACGGAATCTTTTTTAGAATATTCTAAGGCAAAATCCGCACTTAACCCCAAAACTTCCTTATAATAAGGGATTGAACGGCTTAACATATCATCAAAAACACCCGCTACATTTGCGTCAAACTCAAATTGTTTTTGTGGGGTTTGTGTAAAAACTTTATCCATCATGTTTTACCTTTAAGATTCTATAAGCTTCGTTAATGTCGTAGCAAATTTGCTCTTTTAGGGATTCTAAATTCTCAAACTTGCGATTGTTGCGGATTTTTCTAGCAAAATAAAATTCCGCCTCTCTCTCTTTAACCTCCACTTCCACACCAAGCAAATGCCCTTCAATAGAAAAAGATTTATCCGTGCTTAAGCGGTTGCCTACAAAAATCACTGCTGGATACTTTTTAGATTCTGCACTTTGAGCACCAAGCTGAATAAACCCAGCATACACACCCTCTTGTGGTAGCAAAAAGCCATCATTTTGGATATTAATTGTCGCATATAGCTTTCTTTTACCAAGCCCCTGCCCTTTAATAATTCCACCTCTAACCCCATAAAGTCGCCCTAAAAGTTTGCTTGCTTGCTTTACATTGCCATTAAGCAACAATTCTTTAATAAGCCCACTATGCACAGAGAGCTTCTTGTAAAAGACTTCATTTACAACAATAACTTCTCCTTTAAAATACCTTGATAAATCAAAAGGATAATAAAAACGATTCTTGCCAAACCTAAAATCATAGCCTACAACAATATATTTTAAGTTTGGCAATACACTTTGTAAAAAACCTACAAACTCCTTATCGTTTTTATCGCGCACAATCTCTAATTGCAAATAAAACATCGGATACTTAACATAAAAAGAGCGGTATTTCTTAGGCAGCAACACTCCATTGTCTTGCTCAATACACAAAATCGCGCCATGTGCATCAAGCTTCTTTAAAAGCTCTTGATGTCCTAAATGTAATCCATCAAACTTACCTACAGCAATGCTTGTAATGCTATTTGCAAGCCTAGAGTTTTTGGCAAGCGATAAAAAACTCAACATTCCCTTCCTTTCCTGCAATTTCTGATTCTGCGCATTTTAAGATTCCAAAACCACTATGTTCTAAAAGTTTTAGCATATTTCCTAGTGCTTTTTGGATTGCTAATTTATCTTGCACCACACCTTTTTTATTACGTTTCACCTCCCTGCCCACTTCAAATTGTGGCTTAAAGAGCAAAATAACTTTATCGCTAGAGAGTGCAATAATGGAATCCAAAATATCTTTTAATCCAATGAATGACACATCACAAACCACGATTTCAAAACCTCTCATGCAATTTTTTGTGTATTCCTTTGCAAAATCTCTAATATCAGTGTTTTCATAGCTTATAACATGTGGATTTTCTCTTAATGTGTCATGCAACTGATTATTCCCTACATCTACGCACACGACAGATTCCACACCCTTTTGCAACAACACTTCACAAAATCCCCCAGTGCTAGCCCCAATATCTAGCGCATTTTTTCCCTTGAAATCCAAAATGGGATACTCCTTTAAAAAATAGCACAACTTCTCTCCTGCGCGACTTACAAATATTTTAGATTCCAAACTTCTAACTCTATCTTGTGTGCTAAGTTTATACGCGCTCTTCATACAAGGAATTCCATTGACACAAACTTTGCCTCTGCGGATTAAAGTGTGTGCTTTATTGCGCGTTGGTGCGATTCCAAGCTTTACACAAGCAATATCTAGACGTAAATTTGCAAGCTCTGCAAATTCGGATTCTACAATCCCTAACTCTTGCATTTGTAGATTCCACATTTTTTGCTCAATTGCCTCTTGTTTATGCCCTTGCATTAACGCTTGTCCTTTAATGCTTCCTTATTTAAGGGTTTAAAACCAAAATTAAGAGAATTTTCCCCAAAGTCTTTATGTTGCAAAAGCAGCTGCAAACTATTGCGAGTGCGCTTATCTTGTGGCAAAAACTCTACAAGATAATATTCTCCCCAAGACGTGGCATTATCTTGCATTAAACCTCTCAACTGCTCTTTTTTAAGTGCTGTAATTTTCACAGGTGTTTCACCATTACTAAGCATAAGATAGAATCCATTTTCAAAAAATCCCTTAGGATTCTCCACTCCATTTTGAAAACTCTGATAAACATCTACAAAAAACACTTCACCTGCATTCTCTGGATATTTCTCCTCATCAAAGGTATTTAAATGTGTGGCAATTAGCACCACTTGCACCCTATTTTCTGTGATTAGCTCCGCCTTTCTTGTGGCTTGAATGTAAGCCTCTTCAAGTTTTTGTGGCGTGATAACAGATTTCACATTTCCACAACCTAAAAAAAACACCAAAACCACACTAAAAACTATTTCCTTTAACATTTAACTCCAATCTGATAATAAGTAAAACCAAGCTCTTTAAGACGTTTTGCATTGTATTGATTGCGCCCATCAAAGATGACTGGCAACTCTAAACGTTCCTTAATTTCTAAAAAATCTGGACTCCTAAACTCTTTCCATTCAGTTACTAACACCATTGCTGCGCAACCGCTTAGCGCATCGTATTTATTGTTAGCATAGATAATATTAGAAATTCCTTTGAGATAAAATCCTCGTGCTTCCTCCATTGCCTTTGGGTCATAGACGCAAACCTCTGCACCTCTATCTATTAACGTTTTAATTAACACAATTGAAGTTGCCTCACGCATATCATCGGTTCCGGGCTTAAAGCTAAGCCCCCAAATTCCAATACGTTTACCCTTTAGATTTTCTCCAAAATGCTTGAGAATTTTCTCTCCTAGAATCCTTTTTTGTGCTTGATTTACCTGTTCAGTGGCTTGTAGCATTTTAGCTTCCACACCATTATCTTGTGCGATTTTCTCTAGTGCTTTCACATCTTTTGGAAAACAACTCCCCCCATACCCACAACCTGGATAAATAAAACTATAACCAATACGTTTATCACTCCCAATTCCGATTCTAACTTGATTGACATCTGCTCCCACAACTTCGCAAATTCTTGCAATTTCATTAATGAAACTAATCTTTGTTGCAAGCATTGCATTTGCAGCATATTTTGTCATTTCTGCGCTTTTAATATCCATAGTAATCAAACGATCATGGCTACGCAAAAATGGCGCATACACTTCCTTTAAAATCTCTTTTACCCACTCTTTTTCTATACCAATCACAACTCTATCTGGTCTTAGAAAATCATTAATCGCATCGCCTTCTTTTAAAAATTCAGGATTGCTTGCCACAGCAAAAGGAATCTTAACATTACGTTTTTGCAACTCTACTCTCACAACATCTTCAACCTTTTGTGCTGTGCCAACAGGAACTGTGGATTTATTAACAATTAGAAGTTTGCGCTCCATTTGTTGCCCAATTTCTCTAGCGACATTTAGCACATACTGCAAATCCGCACTTCCATCCTCTCCCATAGGTGTTCCAACGGCAATAAAAACGACTTCAGCCTTTATTAAAGCTTTTTTAAGCGAAGTTGTAAAATGTAGATTTTTATTTTGCAGATTTCTTTGCACAAGCTCTTCTAAACCGGGCTCAAAGATTGGAATCTCACCCTTATTTAGCTTTTGAATTTTAGATTCCACGACATCTACGCAAATCACATTATTTCCCATATCTGCAAAACAAGCACCACTTACTAATCCAACATAACCCGTGCCAACAATTGCTATATTCATCACACACCTAAAAATTTTTTGCAATTCTAACATATTCTTTAGAACAAAAAACAAAGCAAACTTAAAGCAAAATAAATCTATA
Organism: Helicobacter turcicus; assembly: GCF_019711685.1. Taxonomy (GTDB): domain Bacteria; phylum Campylobacterota; class Campylobacteria; order Campylobacterales; family Helicobacteraceae; genus Helicobacter_D; species Helicobacter_D turcicus. Next base: position 87,269 of record NZ_JAIGYQ010000001.1, on the reverse strand, counting down.
ATGCTACCATTTTGTAATTCAAGGCTCAAAATGGCGCGACATTTACTAGAAACTAAGGATTTTAGCAAAGAGGAAGTGGTAGCAGTATTAGACTTAGCCCAAAGTTATTTGGATTCTAAAAACACATTAACTAGCAAAAATACACTTGCTGGGCATATTATTATTACTATATTCTTTGAAAATTCCACACGTACGCTCTCAAGTTTTGAAATTGCTACTAAGAGACTAGGAGGCAGTGTTGTGCGCTTAGATGTCTCAAGAAGCTCCACGACAAAGGGTGAAACACTCTTTGATACAGCTACAAACTTAAATGCAATGCAACCAAGCGCAATCGTCTTGCGACATAGAAACTCTGGTGTGCCAAATATTCTCTCAAAATATGTTACTTGCTCTATTATTAATGGCGGAGATGGCGCACATGCACACCCTACACAAGCACTTTTAGATTTGCTCACTTTGCGCAAACATTTAGGAAATTTAGAGGGTAAAAAAATCGCCATTGTAGGGGATATTCGCAATTCTCGGGTCGCAAATAGCAATATAGAACTCTTAGGACGTTTTGGTATGGAGGTTATCTTAGTAGGTCCGCCGCATTTTATCCCAAAAACCAAGCTTCGCCACTGCTTATTTTTAAAAGAAGTGATTGACTCTGTTGATGCAGTAATGAGCCTACGCACACAAACAGAACGTCACGATTACCCCATTTACTCAAGTTTAAAAGATTATGCAAGTGATTATTGTATTACAAAGGAGCTTTTTGGTGAACGCAACATTATTTTATTGCACCCAGGTCCCGTGCATCGCAACATTGATATTAGCGATTCTATGTTAAAAGACCCACGTTGCAAAGTTTTAGAACAAGTTACACACGGAGTTGCGATTAGAATGGCAGTTTTAGAAACACTAATCCACCATAGCCACACTAAAATTCCAAAAAACTTCCCTTACTTTTAGGAAGCTTTACAACAAGCAACAATACCATGACACTTGTAATATTTGAGCTTTTTACACTATTTTCTGTTGGATTTCTTGGAGCTTTAACGCCCGGACCTGATATTTTATTTACCCTTAGAAATACGCTAAATTATGGAATGAAAGCTGGTTTTTTAAGCTTATTTGGAATCTTTTGCGGTTGGATTGTATTTTTAAGCCTTATTTACTTTGGTTTTGCACATCTTATACAAGGTGTTCTTATACAAGGGATTTTAAGCGCAATAGGCGGAATTTACTTGTGTTACATCGCCTATTTACTCTTTAACTCAAAGCCTAACGTCGTTTTAAATTCTCCAAATTCTAATGCCATAATCTCTACTCCTTCTTTTTCAAATAAAGCCCTTTATAGTCTTATTCTAAAAGGATTCCTATTAAATCTCTCCAATCCCAAAGCTATTTTATTCTTTGGACTTATCATTACGCCTTTTATGAATTTTCATCTAGCCTTAAGCCTTTGTGTTTTGCTCTCTAGCTTAATAACTGCCTTTGTGTTAGTGATTTTTCTCGCAACTTTTTTTAGAAAATCCATTAACGATTCTTTATTTCATAAGATTGATAAAGTTTGTGGAATCGTATTTTTAGGCTTCGCATTTCTCTTATTCTTAGCGAGTTATCGTAATTTCTTAAGCTTATAACATTAAAGAAAATTACACATAAAATCTTGACAATAAGAGGCTTTTAGATTAAAATTTCGCAACTTCATTGCAAAATGATTTACTTGCCAAAACCACACAAGGGTGCAACACTGCTTTTGGATATAACATCTCAAATCCCCCAAAATTTCTATCGTGTTTAAGCTTTTGCAAGGAATATCTAAATTTCTCTTAAGGTAAAAAATGAGCGAACAAACCGCAAATAAAAAAGAATATAAAATGCGCACACACACACCTGTTGAAGGGCATACCATTGAAGAATTGCGCGCAAAATCCATCAATAAGCTTGCAGAAATTGCCATTTCACTAGGTATTGAAAATCCTCAAGAATTCTTGAGACAGGATTTGATTTTTGAAATCTTAAAGACACAAGTTAGCAAAGGTGGTTTTATCCTCTTTACAGGAATCTTAGAAATCACGAGTGAGGGATATGGATTCTTAAGAGCCATTGATGAAAATTTCTCCGGCTCACAAAATGACGCCTATGTAAGTAGCACACAAATCCGTCGCTTTGCTTTAAGAAATGGAGATATTGTAACAGGGCAAGTTAGAAGCCCAAAAGACCAAGAAAGGTATTATGCGCTTTTAAAGGTAGAAGCAATCAATTATCAATCTCCAGATGAGATGAAAAGTCGTCCGCTTTTTGATAATCTCACACCGCTCTTTCCTACAGAACAGATTAAACTAGAATACAATAGCTTTAAAATCACAGGAAGAATGCTAGACTTATTTGCTCCCATAGGAAAAGGACAACGCGCACTTATTGTTGCACCACCAAGAACAGGTAAAACAGAACTTATGAAAGAGTTAGCCTATGGAATCACTAAAAATCACCCCGAAATTAAGCTTATTGTTTTACTTGTTGATGAGCGTCCAGAAGAAGTTACAGATATGGAACGAAGCGTTAAAGGAGAAGTGTATAGCTCTACTTTTGATATGCCTGCAAACAACCACACACGTGTGGCTGAACTTGTTGCAGAAAAAGCAAAAAGAATGGTAGAAATGGGCAAAGATGTTGTGATTTTGCTAGATTCCATTACACGTCTTGCAAGAGCCTATAATACCACCACTCCAAGCAGTGGAAAAGTCTTAAGTGGTGGCGTAGATGCAAACGCCCTACACAAGCCAAAACGCTTTTTTGGGGCAGCTAGAAATATTGAGCAAGGCGGGAGCTTAACTATTATTGCAACTGCACTTATTGAAACAGGTTCAAGAATGGATGAAGTGATTTTTGAAGAGTTTAAAGGCACAGGTAATAGTGAAATCGTGCTTGCTAGAAATATTGCAGAACGTAGAATCTATCCTGCAATGGATATTCTAAAAAGTGGCACACGCAAAGAAGAAATACTCTTAGGACAGGATAAACTCCAAAAAGTTTGGGTTTTGCGCAATGCAATCCATCAAATGAATAATGAAATTGACGCACTAACTTTTCTTTACTCACAAATGCAAAAAAGTAAAGACAATGAAGAATTTTTAAATATGATGAATGATAGTGCAAAAGATTAAAATGATTCCAAAGAAAATCGGGGTTTTTGATAGCGGAGCTGGTGGAATTAGTGTTTTAAAAAATCTAATAGAATCCAAAAATTTTGAAGAAATTATTTATTATGGCGACACAGCACGTGTTCCTTATGGTATAAAAAGCAAAGAAATCATTAAACAATACTCTTTGGAAGCTTTAGATTTTTTTGCTCCTTTTAACCTTGATTTGCTCATTGTTGCTTGTAACACCGTAAGTGCGTATGGATTAAATGCAATGCAAGCAGTTGCTCCCTATCCCGTTATTGGTGTGATTGAGCCAGGAATCCTAGCCCTTCAAAATGCAATCCAAGATAAAAATGCAAGGATTCTAATCCTAGGCACAAAAGCCACAATTTGTAGCAATCTTTATAGCAAACTTCTCAATGCAAAAGGTTATTTAAACACTTTTGGGCTTGCCACAAGTCTTTTTGTGCCTATTGTAGAAGAAGGCATCTTTAGTGGTGCAATTTTAGATTCCACTATTGCACATTATTTCAAGCAATATCCAAGCACACCTGATGCCATTATCTTAGGTTGCACACATTTTCCACTTCTTGCAGATTCTATTGCAAACTTCTATCCTAACAATCCTCTACTTATCCACTCAGGAGAGGCAATTATGGAATATCTGCGGAATTTCTACACCTTACAAAACTTCAACACAAAACCTAAAATATCCTTTTGTGCAAGTGATTCCGTAGAGAATTTAGAAAAAATTGCAAACCTTTGGCTTATTTAGAAAGTAATCTTATACTGCACACCAGCTTTAGTGCTATCTTCGCTCTCTTTATTATTTTCACGTTCAATGTAAGTTTTAAAATTCCCAAAAAGAGAATACCCTACGCCATATTTCCAAGTGCGCTCATCCATTAAATCATCTTTTTGCACAAAACTTTGTTCAAAATACAGCTTTCTTAATGAAGTATGCTGAATTTTATGCTTAGCACCATAGCTACCACTCCACATTTGCGTAGTGGGATTATGGTTAAAACCCCCTAGCAACTCCAAAGTATTTATTCTATCCTTATGCACACTATACAGCAAATTCACATTACCTCCTACACCACTTTCCTCTCGTGTTGCTACACCATTTAGATGAACTTCAATATTAACCACATCATCTTTACCGTTATTTCTTAATGTTTCTTTAATATAATCACTAAGCAGTGTTGAAGCTTGGTTAAAACCAGTGCCTAAAATATAGGTATTAAGCACATTATCCCTTTTAAAATTAAAATCCCCGCCTTCTAGAGTCTGTTTCTTGACTTGAAAATCATTCACCACGACTTCATCATTTTTTAAAGAAGGTAATGGAATCCCAAAACGATCACCCAAAGGTTTAAATGCCTCAAAAGGATTCTTTCTTTTAATATCTAGTTTCAAATATTGCGCAATATCACTTTTGGGCTTAAAAGATTCCTCTGCACAGCACAAAGACAATAAAAAAATAAAAACAACTAACACCCTCATTTTGTGAGTTTATCAAAAATTTATAAATATTTAGAAAATATCAATATTGTAAAGTTTCCACTTTTTTTAAAAACTGCGCTAAAACTTCCGCTTTTGCCTCCACTTTTAAGCATACTCCATTACTTAAAAACTCTCTTTTTATAATTTGGATTCCAAATTTTTTCGCTAAATACTCCACCTGCGTAAAAAGCGTGAAGCTTACCATAATTTCTGCGCACTCTTTTGGAATATACAAGGCAAGTTTGTTAGAATTTCTCGCTTTTAGCACTACATCTTTTGCTGCTTGTGTGTAGGCACGTACAAGCCCACCTGTGCCTAGAAGTGTACCTCCAAAATAGCGGATTGTAAGCAATCCACACTCTATGAGTCCATACCCTCGCAAAACTTTAAGTGTTGGCATTCCAGAAGTTCCCTTTGGTTCGCCATCATCACTAAAACTTTCTTTAATTTGTCTCTTGTCATTAAAAGAGCGAGAAGCCATGACAAAATGCACTGCCTTTGGGTGTTTTTGACGCATTTTTAGATTCCAATTCTCTACTTCCACTTTTGGAATCGCATAAGAGATAAAAGTTGAACCCTTTACCTCAAAACTAGATTCCACAATCTCTAAAGGATAATACAAATCTTCCATTAATGATTACGTTTAAGCTCTCCATTTGCATAGGCTATAATTTTTTTATGTATAGAATCCAATCCTACAATATCATAAATTGCACCCTTTGCAATAGCCTGTTTTGGCATTCCAAAAACAACACAACTTGCTTCATCTTGCGCAATTGTATAAGCACCATTATCATAAAGCTCTTTAATCCCAATACTACCATCATCACCCATTCCTGTCATAATAATCGCTAAAGCCGCTTTACCAGCAACATTATTTAAACTTCTAAACATCACATCAACACTAGGACAATGGCGCGAAATTCGGATTCCATCTTGTGGTCTTGCATAATAATTATTACCCTGCCTATCTAAAAGCATATGCAAACCACCTGGGGCTAAATATACGCAGGAATCTCGTAGAGGCATTCTTTGTCGCACCTCAAAAACATCTAATTCAGAATTAATATTCAAACGATTTGCAAAAGAAGTAGAAAAGCCATCAGGAATATGTTGCGTGATGATAATTGGAGGCAGATTGCGCGGAAGTTGCCTTAAAATCTTAGCAATTGCATCTACACCTCCAGTGCTTGCACCAATAGCAATAATCCTCTTGCTCTCGCCCTTGTAAGGAGAAGATTTTAATAATTTGTCTGGATGATATTTTTCGCTAACACTTGTTATAAACACCCTACTCAGCCACCTTTACGAAAATATTTTGCCCAAGCCTATCCACTTTTGGAGCAAGCCCTAAAATACTCTCACTATGTCCTAAATACAATGTTCCTCTAAATTTTAAATACGAAAATAGTTTTTGTAAAATCTGTTCTTGATCTTCAACCTTAAAATAAATTAATACATTACGACAAAAAATAATGTCAAAGTCCCTTGTTCCAAAAGGGTAAGTGGGTGAGCAAAGATTATATTGCTTAAAGTTTAGAATCTTTTTAAGATTTTGCTTTGCACACACACTAACTTCATGCTCATTGAGTCTTGTAATATCAAAATAATCCTCTAATTCCATCCAAGTTGGCAAAGGATTTAAGCGGGTATCTACAACATAATTTCCAGTTCTAGCTACTTCAAGCACAGAAGTATTAATGTCAATTGCTTGAATGCTCACTTGTGTATTTGATTGGCAAATTTCTTTAGCAAACAATAAAGTCGCCGCAATAGAATAAGGCTCTTCACCCGTAGAACTTGCAGCGCAAAGCACTTTAAGAGGCTCACTATATTGTAAACGTTCAGGCAAAACCCTCTCAATCATATCTTTAAAATGAAATCCTTCTCTAAAAAAATCTGTTTTGTTTGTTGTAAAAGCATTAATGAAATCCTGTTTAAACTGCCCACGTTTAAGTGCTGTAAAAAAATCTGGATAATTTTGAATATCAAGTTCTCTTGAGAGTTTATTAAGGCGATTTCCAATCACAGAATCCTTGTTTTGTGGCATATACAATCCCGCAATTTTATAGATCAGTTCACGTGCTTGATTAATATCTTCTTGTTTAACAAGTGGTGGCATAATCCCCTCCCACCGAATCTTTCTTATAAGTTGCCTGCCAAATTTGTGATGTTAGTGGATCTTGCACCTGTCCGATTGCTTGATACTGCGCATAATAATCCTCTACAAATGCACGGATTTTGTAATCCCTTGGCTTATAATTACCTTTGGAATCTTTTTGTATGTAATCTGTTAAAAACTCCTTTGCATCAGATTTATTTAAATAAATAGTAATAAGTTTATTATAGATTTCTAAATACCTTTGCTCTAGGGTTTTTAACGTTGCATTATTAAGAGTAATCTCCAAAGCAACAGAATCAAAACTACCCTTATAGTGCAAAATTCCAGAATCAAAAAGCACTTGCAAATGGATAAGCCCCTCACAATAATAAGGCAACACTTCACCCTCCTCCATCCAAGCAATCAAGCCCACTGCACGAGAGATTGTATTAAAAACTAATTCTTTCAAGAGTGGTTTATTCTCTCTTGTCAAATAATACGCTAATCCGCCCATTGTCGCTTTAAACTCTTCAATGTTTTTAAACTGCCCACTTGCATTCATCTGCAACTCACTATCTAAATCCACCCATAAAATGTGCCCAAACTCATGCCCTATGGTGGAAATTTCATAGATTTTATACCAATCTCGCTTCCTAAAATATAACAATTCTCTATTAAAATCCAAAAATTCTTTTGGAAAAGTCTTAGACGATAAAAGCATAAAGGGTTTTGCCATAGATAACTCACGCACACGATCTGGAAAATAAAAAATCTTTTTGCCATATTGCGCGCTTACTTTCTCATCATTTGGCACAACCTGTGCGCTAAAGAGTCCATTTAATTCTGCTCCATAAAACAATAAAGGCATTCCGCCATAACTCTGTGTTTTTTTAAGTGCCTCTTGCACACAACTATCAATAGAATTTTTAAATTCTCCCTCCTTACATGTGGCACTATACTGCGTATAGAACTCCAACATTGACTCTTTTGAGAGTTTAAAATCCGTATTTGCACTAGGCTCTAATAAATCCACACCATTATAGATTCTAGCAATCCTTAAATCCCATTCTGGCGCAACTGCCTTCCTAAAATGGTCTTCATAGTATTCTAAAGGATGTCCAATTTGCAAAGGTGTAGAAATCTGCATCCAAGCCTTATCCACAAGACGCCAAGATTCCAATAAAAGAGTGGGATTTTTTTGCATTAGCGCACTTTGAAGTGCCTTTAAATACGCAATATGTGCATATTTTTGCTCTAAGGGCTCACAAACCTCACTAATCTCCTCTAATAAGTTCAAACTCTGCGTAAAAACACTATTAATCGCCTCAAACTCTTCTTTAAAAAACTCCGCATATGCAACAGCTTGAAATACACAATTCCTAAACACAGGCACAGAATAACTGCGCTCACTTAGCTCACCCTTAGAGCTAAAACCACCCTTGCTTGAAAAATCCTCGCTACAACGTTCCATGCTAGATTCTAGCACCTTTAAAATTGCATTATAATCTCCCTTAAAACGTACACTTAAATCTTTGTTAATCCCTAAAATCAGTTCCTTTTGCCACACAAAGAAAAAAGCATTAAAAGCAATTCCAATATTATGCACAGAATCTAAGAGTGTGCGTAAAAAAGGTGTTAAAAGCATATTAGTTTTAATAAATTCCAACAACTTAATGTGTCTTTGCATATAAAAATCACGAGTGATTTCTAAAAGCATTGTACGTATCTTCAAACTCTCTTGCTCACTAACATTTAATTTTTGCAAGATATTTAGCAATGCACCCTCTTTTAATCCAACTATACGTTCCACACAAGCAAAACGCGTTTCTGCATTATCTAAAATATTTTTAAAAATCGGTTTTAGAAGTTTGCTAACAGTTTTAGATTCCCTATTTTCATACAGCGCATTTGTAGCTTTATTTTGAGACTCTAAATATTTATAGAGAACAACAATATCATTTAAAATTTTCTCTTGTGTTATATTATTTTTGTGCATTTTTATGTGCTTTTATCATTTCATAGGCAGCATTGATTTCTTGAAGCTTCTGTGTGTGTTTTTCAATAATAGACTCATCTAAGCCTTTATGATGCAAAATATCAGGATGATACTCACGCACAAGATTCTTATATGCGCTCTTAATACTCTCCATAGAATCTTCTTCGCGCACACCCAAAATTGCATAAGATTCTTGTAAGCTTTTCTCTTGCGCCTTATTTGCATAAAACTTCTCATAAGCATCATAAAGAGCGTTAAAATCACTATTTTCAATCTCTAAATATGCCGCCACATCTAAGATGATTTCCCGCTCATTTGCTCCTAGCTCACCATCGGCATATGCAAGGGTTAGCATATACTCCACAAGCTTTAAGCGACTCTTATACTGCCCCTTAGTGCGCTCGGCATAGTGCGTTGTTAGCTCCTCTACACTTTGGGTGGTAGTATTAAAAATCTGGTGCAAAATCCCTAAAATCTCATCTTTTTGATACATTGCACTTTGCAATAGCAAAGCATTAGCAATATCAATAATCGTGTTTTCCATTAGTTCAGATTCTAGCTCACACACCTTGCCATCACTTTGTGCAAGTTTTGCCAACAAACCTACAATTAACCCATATTCACTATTTCTAATCTTCTCTTCACGGCTTAGTTCTTGAGGTTGAGGTTGATCTTTATAAGGATTTTGGTATTGATTAATCTCTTGTGCATCCTCTTGTGTATTAATTTGCGGACGCTTATGCGGATGGTTTAAATAATCTTTAAAATTAATAAATGCGATAGCTATAATAACAATTGTAACAAGTAACAAAATTTCCATATTTACCCTATTTGTTTAAAAAACCTCTAAACTTATTAAAGATTCCATTAGGAACTAAGAATCCCAATTCTTGCAGTTTAACTCTAATTGCTTCTAAAGCACTCTCACTAGCTTCTACTTCCACGCATTGTGTTGCAATGTCCACACGCAAACTTGGATATTCTGCTAAAAGCGCATCGTTAATCTTTTTCACACAGCCTTCACATTTAATATTTTGACATTGAATTTTTTGCATTTTGAATTCCTAAATTTAATCATTTTATAGTCGCAAGTGGTGGGCCCTATAGGACTTGAACCTATGACCAATCGGTTATGAGCCGAGTGCTCTAACCAGCTGAGCTAAGGGCCCTTTTTGAAAAAGAATTGTGATTATACACAAATCTATACTTAAAGGCAAGTAAGTTCTCAAGGATAGCAAAAAGAATGATAAAGGTGATAAAGCTGCTTCCACCATAGCTAAACAAAGGCAATGGAATCCCAACTACAGGAGCTAATCCAATAGTCATTGCAATATTCACTCCAGAATAAATAAATACAAGCAATCCAACACAATAAGACACGACCTTTAAAAAATAGTCTTTCTCATCAATGTTGCTCATTGAGAATATATGAAAAATAAGCACAGCATACAAAATAAATAGTCCAATCACACCCACAAATCCAAAACGTTCCGCAAAATAAGGAAAAATAAAATCACTTGTCGCAATAGGCAAAAACTTATACGCAGCTTGCGTTGCTTGTTCCTTATCCTTGCCATGCACTCCTCCAGAACCGATGGCTATAATAGATTGCCTCACTTGATAATCCGGCTCTTTTAGCACAAAATCCATAATGCGTCTTTTTTGGTAATCGTGCAAATTCGCATACAAAATGGGTGACAAAAGCATTACACCAGCAAGCATAGTTAGCCAAATTTTATAATTTACACCAATTAAAAATAACATTCCGCAACTCATTAACAATAACACTAAAGCAGTCCCCAAATCAGGCTGTTTTAGAACAAGAACAAAGGGCAATAATACAAAAAAAGAAAGTTTTAGAAAGTCTAAAAATTTATAACCATTTTTTTTGGGTGGATTTTTACTAATTAAATATGCCATCATTAAAATTAGCGCAGGTTTCATTGTTTCAGATGGTTGAAAAGTAAAATGCACAAAAGGAATCTCAAGCCACCTTTGCGCCCCTAAACGCGTATCTCCAAAGAATTCCACAGCTACAAGCAATAAAATATTCACCCAATAAAAGCCGATGATAAACCAAGACATTCTACGCAATGGGATTAAAAACACAACCACAAAAACTAGCAATCCCACAAAAACATAAATCAACACTTTATTTCCCAAAAATACATTATTTTCATCAATCAAATACCATGAAAGCAAAATAATGGGCATAATCAATAAAGGCAATGTAAAATCAAAATATGTTAAAATCCTGCGATTGAAGCCAAACAAAATAAACCTTGAAAAAATTAAAAATATCTTAAGAATTTTAACATAAAGAAACTTTACATGCAACAAAATTTTAAGCAAATGCATACAAAAATTTCAAATATTTTTACAATAGACAACAAAAATAAGGGAATTCGTGCAGATATTTTTCTATCTCACGCCCTAAATATCTCACGTTCTAAAGTGCAAAATCTAATCAATAAAAAAGCAGTTCTCCTAAACTCCTCACCACTAAATAAATATGGAGCTACATTAAATACCAACGACACTTTGATGCTAATTTCTCCGACAGAATCCAAAAAAGATTCCTCTCTTAAGAATCTTAATATCCCTATTTTATATGAGGATTCTGACATTTTAATCTTAAATAAACCTACAAATCTTATTGTACATAGGACACATGAGAAAGACTTGCAATTTACTCTTGTAGATTATTTAAGAAACAATGGATTTAAGCTTTCAAATCTCGGTGATTCCTATCGTCTAGGCATTGTGCATAGACTGGATAAAAACACTAGTGGTGCAATTGTTATTGCTAAAAACAACGTTGCACATGAAAATTTAAGCAAACAAATCAAAACGCGTCAAATGGGACGCTACTACCTTTGCATGATTGACAAACCTCTAAAAGCATCACAAATTGTAGAATTCCCAATAATGCGCCACCCAAAACACAGGCTTAAATACATCACTACAAATCCGAATAACACTACTGCAAAGAGGGCAAAAACTGTCTTTTTTGAGATTCCAAACCTTTATGATTCCACTTGTGATTCCACATTTTCAAGCATAAAAACAGAGATTCCAACCTTAATTGGTGCAAAGCTATTCACTGGACGCACGCATCAAATCCGTGTGCATTTAAACGCGATTAACCGCCATATTTTAGGAGATGCCTTTTATAATTATAAAGGTAGCTATACAGGAAGAATCCTACTTCATGCACATTTCTTACACTTATTTCACCCAAAAACACAAAAACCTTTAGAATTTTACGCACCAATTCCAACAGATATGCAAGATTTTTTACATACACATTTTAATGTATCAACCTACCAAAACACTGAAAATCCCAAGCTTATCACAATCCCTCTTGCTCAAATTTACCAACAACAATTTAGAACAATTTAATGCAAATTTTGTGCATTTTATGCTAGAATCAATGTCTAAACCCAAATTTTATTTTAACTTTAACTTATTAGGAGTCTAGATTATGCGCAATCTCCTTTTAAACGCTCTAGGCGGAATCTTAAGTCTGTTTTTTTTGCTATTTAGCGGTTGCAGTAGTGCAGTCTTTAATACAAATCCAACAATCAATAACAACATCACTCCACCTAGCGACATCCGTGTTTTAAGCGATGTAAATACCATTGCTTTTGAATGGAAGCTCGTGCAAGATCCAAATGTGATGGGATACTACATTTATCGCAAAGAAGCCAATGCACGGCAAGACTTTGAAAAAGTTGCCACTCTAAATTCTCGTTTCAACACACATTATGCAGATAAAAACCTAAAGGCTGGCACACAATACATCTACCATATCGCCACATTCGATAAGAACCATAATATCTCTTCCTACTCTCCAGCAGTAAGTGCTGCAACACTCTCTATTTCAGCGGTTACCTACATAGAAGCTATTAGTAATTATCCACGTAAAGTCAAAATTATTTGGAGTCCGCACCAAGATCCACGCGTCATAGGTTACATCGTGCAACGCAAGGACAAAAATGGAAAATGGAAAGAAGTGGGGAATGTAAAAAATCGTTTGCTTGTGGAATTTCTAGACACAAACTTAGAAGATGAAACAACTTACACCTATCAAGTCTTAGCATATAATGCAAAAAACTCTTTATCCTCTCCATCTTCCATAGTAAGTGCGACAACTAAGCCAAAGCCAACACCCATTACAAACTTCCACGCAACACTAGACCAGCCAAAACAAATAACGCTAAATTGGGATTTACACCCAAATCAAGAAGTGGTATCTTACAAGATTTTACGTTCTAGCTTTATCTCAAGTCTTTTTAGCACTATCGCTACAATCCCTAGTAATACGACTATCTACCAAGATTCTATCAAAAAAGATGGGGAGAGTTACCGATACAAAATCATCGCCACAGATAAAGACGGAATTGATAGTCTAGAGAGTGGTCCAATTACTGGAGCAACACTTGCAATTCCAAGCACTCCTAGCATTACTTACGCACGCATTGAAAATGGCTCTGTTGTGCTTAGATGGACACCAACTGATGTACGCGCGAAAGAATACATTGTGTATAAAAAAGATTCTCTATTTTTCGGAGAAACCTTGCGCTACAACAAAGTCCTAACCCCAGAATTTATTGATAGAGAAATTAAAGCGGGTGAGAAATATTACTACCGCGTTAGTGCCATTGATGAAAATGGCTTAGAATCTAAGCCTTCTGAAGAAGTTACACTATCATTGCCAAAATAATATGCCACATTTCAAAACTCCAAAACTAACACTCCCAAATCTCCCTTATAAAGCCACACATAGTGTGGGAGAGTTTGAGTTTTTGGAGCTTTTTACTTCTAAAAATAATCCAAATTTTTCCCTTTTGCAAATTCGCTTTACCCCTAAGGATAGCGCACAAATAAAAGAATTTTTTTTAGAGATTAAAAGAAGTGAAAATACTATTCTTGTGCGCTTTGATAAATACTCACGTATTGCACCCATTGAGATTATCAAAAATGCACTTGAGATTCTCTCCCAAATGCAAGATTCTATTCTTACTCACAACCTAAACCGCAACACTATTACCCTAGAGTACAAATTACCTTTTATCAAAGAAATTAATGATTTTTTAGACTTCTCCGCACTTTTTAATAGAACATGTGCAGAATCTAAACGCAACTTTAGTAACATTTGGCTAGAAATTGGTTTTGGTAGCGGTAGGCATTTATTGCATAATGCCAATCAAAATCCTAATATCTTGCATATTGGACTTGAAATCCACCACCCCTCCTTAGAACAAGTCGCACGCCAAATTGGAATCCAAAAATTAGACAATATCCTTATTCTCGCTTTTGATGCACGCATTTTTCTAGAACTTTTACCATCAAACATTTTAGATAAGATTTTTGTGCATTTCCCAGTGCCTTGGGACAAAAAGCCCAATCGCAGAATCTTTAGTCAAGCATTCATAACACAAAGTGCTAGAGTGCTAAAACAAGATGGGCATTTGCAGCTACGCACTGATAGTTTGGAGTATTTTACCTTTGTAAAAGAACTAATGAAAAACTTTAAAGAATCCTTTAAAATAGAATCCCAAAAGAATACTAAGGAAACAATTATTAGCAAATATGAGGCAAGATGGTTAAGACAGCAAAAAGACATTTATAACCTTGAATGCTTTGCTTTACAAACCTCTAAAGAAAGAGTGTTGGATTTTGATTTTATTTTTGATTCCGCATTTACACACAAGGATTTTAAACCTAGAAAATTTATCCAAAAGGATTATTTTTTAAATCTTGAAGATATATTTCTAGGACAGAAAAGCAACTTATTAAGAATCGCTTTTGGGGATTTTAACTACCCTGAAACACGTTATATAATACAAGATTCTACTCTGCATTATTTTAGGAGCAATCCCCTACCCTCTGCAATTAACCACAAAGCACATAATCTTTTAAAGGCATACATTACCAAAAACTGCAAGGAATCATTATGAATCCTATTATCCAAGCAAATGGCATACATTTAGGCTATAAAAATGACATCATTATTAAAAATGCAAGTTTTAGCATTTACCCTAAAGAATTTGTTTTTGTTAGCGGACAAAGCGGAAGCGGTAAAAGCACTCTACTGCGCTCAATGTATGGCGATTTACCGCTTAAAAGTGGCTCACTTGAAATTTGCGGCATGGAAATGTTTAAAGCAAATAAAAAAAATATAGAAATTTTACGTCGTCATTTAGGAATCATTTTTCAAGATTACAAGCTTATTAAAGACTTTAATGTAGAGAAAAATGTTATGTTGCCAATGATTATTGGTGGCTTTACAAAAGAATCTTGTCAAACCCAAACCGATAGACTTTTAACCCACATCAAACTCTCACATAAAGGCAGCAAATATCCAATGGAGCTAAGTGGAGGTGAGCAACAACGTGTAGCAATGGCGCGCGCCTTAGCACATAATCCACTTTTAATTCTTGCTGATGAACCAACTGGAAACTTGGATGATTATTCTTCAGAAGTCATATGGAACCTTTTAAGAGGAGTCAATACACAATTGGGAATAACCGTAGTTGTCGTAACACATAGGATTCCAGAAGCACTAGGAATACATTATAGGCATTTTCACATTGAAGAGGGGGTAATTTATGAACTCTCTTAAAAATCACTTGAGCTTAATTATTCCGCTTGTCGCATTACTCTTTGCATTAGAGAGTATTTTACTTGTTAATCGCACGCTTAGAGATTATGAGAGCAAACTCGGCAAAAACTACGCAATCATTTTAGCCAGCAAAAAAGAACTATCTTTAGAATCTTTACGCAACAAGATCACAGAAGCGCAAGCACTAAGTCCAATTAATGCACAAATTGTCTTAGACCGCCTAAAAAATAATGTTAGCCAAGCAAATTTGATTCTACTTAAAAAATCCTTACCATATTTTTATTCTCTAACACTTAACACCTACCCTAGCGATGCACGTTTAATTGCTATCCAAAAAACATTAGAAAATTTTGAGGAAATCGTGCGCATTGAAACTTTCACAAAAAGCCACAATCAAATCTACCAACTCTTATTAATCATTAATGGGAGTATTATGATTTTCTCAAGCCTTATTGCACTTATTAGCTTACTTTTAATGTTTAAACAAATTGAAATTTGGAAATTCCAACACATTGAACGTATGGAGATAATGACACTTTTTGGTGCTCCCTTATGGATGCGCTCACAAATACTATTCCGTCTAGCTTGCATAGATACGATTTTGGCGACTTTAATTGTTGTTGGAGGACTATTTTACATTTCTCAAAATCCATCATTGCTTATCTTTTTTCAAGAGTTAGGGTTAAATCCAGAGATTTTTTCTCCCTTTTTAGATTCCATTGTTTTATTGCTAACTGGTCTTACGCTCTCACTAATTTCTGTGTGGATTGTAAGCTTACAGCAAAAAGACTAAAGGGTGTTAATGCGAGTTTGGCTAGTCATTCTTGTCCTATGCAATGCACTTTTAGCAGAATCTAATTCCATTAATCAAAAAATCAGTCAAAACAAAACAACATTAGAAGACAAAAAGAAAAAAGAAGCACAAATTAATGCAAAACTTCAAGAACTCGGTGATGCCATTAACAAACAAGAGAAAGAAAGCAAAGATTTAGAACAAATTATTCTCTTAAGTGAAAATAATATCGCTAAAAATCAGAAAGAATACGAAAACAAACAAACACTTATTAAAAACCTAACGAGTAACCAAGAATCTCTATTTCAAACGCGCAAAAAAATAGAATCAGAAATTATTAACTTAATCCTAAAAGATATTTCTTTTATCATTTTGCTAAACGATTTTCAACCAGAATCCATTCAAGATTTAATTACAGAAGAGAGTTTTAAAACCCTAAGCAATACGACAAAATCCCATTTAAAAGACCTAAGCACAAAGCAGAGCAAAACCATTGCTACGTTACAAAATCTCCAAAATGAAATTACCACACTAAAGAACTTTATTGATACAGAAAACAAAAAGCGTAAAGAATTAAAAGAGCTTCAAAATAAGCAAACCATACTCATTGCAAATTATCAAAAGGAAATCACAAAATACAATAATGAGCTTCAAAAAATCGCTAAAGAACGTGATGCAGTGCAAGACATTTTGGCAAATCTCAATATTTTAAAAAATCAAGAAGAAAGGCGCAAAAAACTAGAAGCTCTAGCAAAAGAAGCAGAATTGAAGCAACAAGAAGAAGCGAGGCTAGCAGAAGCAAAACGTCAAAAAGAATCCAAACTTGTCTCAAGCAATACAGAGGACACGATAAATAAAAATCAAATTCTAGCCAACAAACCAAAATCTGCTACCAAACCCTCCACAAAAGAACCCATTAAATCTTCTGATGGCTTTGATGTGCGTCAAGTGGCAAACTCTTACCATGACATTAGCACCACAAAATACAAGGGCGCAAAAACCATTGCTCCTCTTGACAATTTCTCCATTGAAAAGCGCTTTGGACCCTATTTTGACCCCGTGTATAAGATGAAAGTTTTTAACGAGTCTGTAACACTAACTCCAAAGGGTGATGATAAGGTTAAAAGTGTGCTTGATGGTAAAGTTGTTTTTGCTAAAGATACTCCAATTTTAAAACGTGTTGTGATTATTGAACACAAAAACAATATGCACACAATTTATGCACAGCTTGACAAAATCGCTCCCACAATTAAGCCCGGACGCACGGTCAAAAAAGGCTATACCATAGGACGCGTAGATAATGCACTAAAATTTGAAGTTACACTAAAAGACAAGCATATTGACCCCCTTGAACTCATTAGCGCAAAAAATATCTAAATTTATAAAAAATTCTATTGTAGCTATTATCTCTTAAATGAAATATCCGATATACTACGCAGTTATTATAAACATCCACAAGGAGGTCATAATGAATGTAAATGAAATTGGAATGAATATTGCTAATAGGCAAGGTAATGCTGTTTATTCTCAACAGCATAACAATGGAATGCAAGCCCCAACAAGAACAGAGGCAATCCAAAATGAACTAGAAAGCTTGAATGAAGAACAAAAGATTCAAGAACAAAAAGAAAAGCTAAATGAGCTTGCACAACAACTAAACAAAGAGCTAAATCCTCTAAATACAAATGTTACATTTGGCTTTAGTGAAGATATTGAGGGATTGTATGTAACGGTAAGTGAACGTGATACTAACCGCGTAATTCGCAAAATTCCAAGTGATGAGGCAATGGAATTAATGGCGAAAATGAAAGAAGTTGTTGGGATTATCTTTAACAAACAAGCATAAATTTATAAGGAGATTGTTATGGCTTTAGGACCTATGGCTAGTTTAGGAATCGGAAGTAATGTTTTAAATTGGGACACCATAAATCAATTAAAAGATCAAGAAACCAAGTGGAGAATTGACCCTATTACTAAGAAAATAGAGAAAAATATGGAGAAGCAAAAAGAGCTTACTTCTCTTATGACAATGATGACTTCTCTTAATAGTAACTTTAAAAAACTCTCTGATTTTAGCACCTATCAACAGCGTAAAACTTCCATAGAGGGAAGTGGTGTAAAAGCAACTGCAGGAGAAGGCTTAGCAATTCAAGACCTTAAAATTAATGTTAGTCAGCTTGCACAAAATGATGTCAATCAGGTAGGAAAAGAATTTGCTTCAAGAGATAGTGTTTTTACCAACAAAAACACAACAATTGATTTTTACCACAAAGGGACAAACTATAGCATTGATGTTAAAGCAGGTGCAACTCTATCTGAAGTCTCTCAAAGCATTACTGATGCAACAGATGGTGATGTTATTGGAATCATTATGAAAACAGGCGGTGATAATCCCTATCGCCTTATGATTCAAAGCAAAGATTCCGGTAAAGACAATAAAATCTATTTTGGAAGCACACTAGAGAGTGCTGCAACTCCGGGTGGACAAATTACAAGCGGAACACTTAAAGTTGAAATTGGCGGAAAAACTATTTCTGTGGATTTGAGCACAATTGGCAGTAAGATTGGAAATGAATCAAAGGACAATGCACAATTAATCTTAGATAAAATTAACGAAGAAGTTGCAAAAGATCCCGATCTTCAAAGTAGAGTTTCTATTGGTTTAAACAACAGCGGAAAAGGTTTAATGTTTAATGATGCAAATGGCGACCCCATTAAAGTCACCGTAGAAAATGCTAAAGTCCAAGCGGCACTAGGAACAACAGAAACAGACACAGATTTAGGTTTCATTAAAACAGGGACTGAAGCAGGGGATTTAATTAAAGGTGGGGCAGTTAAAAGTGGTGAATTAAAAGGTGAAATCACCATCAATGGACAAAAAATTGATCTCAATGGAATCAATGAAACAGACGGCACAGAAAATGCCAAAAAAGTTGCAGAAAAAATCAATGCTGCTTTTACAAATCAAGAAGTGGTAGCCACCGTAAAAGATGGCAAACTCGTCATTAATAGTAAAGATGGAGGAGAAATAAGAATCCAAGCAGAAGGAGATGAAGCAGAAAAAACTAAAATTTTAGATTCTATTGGTTTGCGCTCTGGAACATTCACTTCCTCAAAAGACTTTTTAGGGGAAATGAACATTACAAATATCCAAAAAGCGCAAAATGCAGAATTTACCTACAATGGAATCAAAATTGAACGCGATAAGAATAACATTAATGATGTTGTTTCTGGATTATCCCTAGAGCTTACAGCAGTAACTGAAAAAGATAAAGATGTTATTGTACGTGTCGCTCGTGATGACAAAGGAATTTCTGAAGTAATGGAAGATTTTGTCAAAAACTATAATGAAGTGTATAATAAAATTCAAGAGCTTGTAAAATATGATGCGACAACAGAAGTTACGGGAGTGTTTAATGGAAATAGCGAAATGCGTAGTGTTATACGTCAGCTAAATTCTATTATCAACTCCAATGATGTTAATGGCAACAACTTATTTAAATTCGGAATCAGCATAAGCACTAGCACGGATGAAAATGGAAAAATTACTAGCAGCGGAACGCTCAAGTTTGATAAAGAAAAATTTGAAAAAGCTTATAAAGATGACCCAGAAGCTGCAATTTCTTTCTTTAGAAGCACAACTAGCACAGTAAGAGGGAGCAATAAAGAAATCGATGGAGTTTTTACGAAATTGCGCAACACAATGGATGGCTTAATCACAGGAGAAAAAGCAACACTTAATGCCTTAGAAAAAAGTCTGCAAAATGAGCAAAAAACGCTAAATAAAGACAAAACTTCTACGCAAGAAAGTATTGATACACGTTATGAGATTATGGCTTCCAAATGGTCAGCATATGACCAATTGATTGCAAAAACACAACAGCAATCTAATGTTGTTATGCAAATGATTCAACAATCTATGAATTCATAAAAAGGCTTAAACAATGAAAGGGAATTTGGCTTATAACTCATACCAACAAAACTCAGTTGCAGTAGAATCACCTGCAAAACTTGTAGAAATGCTTTATGAGGGAATTTTACGCTTTGCTTCAATGGCAAAGCGTTGTATTGATTCACAAGATATTGAGAAAAAGATTTATTACATTAATCGCACTACAGATATTTTTGTAGAATTACTCAATTCGCTAGATTATGAAAAAGGCGGACAAGTCGCACATTATCTAACGGGGCTTTACACACATCAAATAAAGCTTTTAACACAAGCAAATATGGAAAATAATAAAGAAAAGATTGATATTGTAATTAAAGTAACAAAAGGCTTATTGGAAGCTTGGAAAGAGGTAAATCATGAACTGGCTTAACGAATTAAAAGTAGCATATTTAAATAAAAATGATAATAAAATGAGTGAGTTATTAGACAATTTACCAACACTAAAAACACGTGATGAAATGTTTGAAGCCCTAGCAATTATGGAACAAATTACAGAATATGCAAAAGAACAAAAAGAAAGGCTGGGCGTTGAAATGCGCAAACTCAAACAAACTAAGAATTTTCTCCCTAAAGAAGAAAAAGTCTCTCGGCTTAATTTATCTTTTTAAAGTTTTGGGCTAAAATTTCTCTTTTTTTGGAGGGATTTTTATGCAATGGAAACCGATTGATATTGAAGATAAAGAGTTGCTAACAAGTTTCTTTACTTCGCACCCCATTTTAGTTTCAGACCTCACCTTTACAAACCTTTACCTATGGCATTATGCAAGACATATTAGTTATATGATTTTAAATAATTGCCTTGTGATAAAGACACAATATCCCGATGAAAATCCTTTCATTTTTTATCCTATCCATAAAGATAATAATCTAGCTGCCAAAAAACAAACAATTTTACAAATTATAGAATCTTGCAAAGGTAAAGGCTTAAAGTTTTCTATCCATTCACTTAGTGAAGTGGATAAAGAAGAGCTAGAAAAACTTATGCCAAACATATTTGACTTTATTTACAGAGAAGACCGCAGTGATTATATTTACTCCATTCCAGAACTCATTGAACTAAAAGGCAAAAAATACCATAAGAAAAAAACACATTTAAATCGCTTTGTAGAACGTTATGCTTTTAATTATGAGGTATTGAGCGCACAAAATGTTAATGAGTTAATCAGCACTTATCAAACTTGGTTTGGCAAGATTAGCGATAATGCAAGTGATGGCTTACGTAATGAATATGTAGGTATTATAGAATCCTTAAAGGAATTTAAAAATCTCGACTTTCAAGGTGGAATCTTACGCGTAGATGGGCAAATAATTGCTTTTAGCTTTGGCGAACCGCTAAATCAAGATACGGTTGTTATTCATATTGAAAAAGCAGATATTGAATTTCAAGGTGCGTATCAAGCAATCAATAGGGAGTTTTTAGCTAATGCATGGAGTGCTTATAAATTTGTTAATCGTGAGGAAGATTTAGGAATTGAAGGCTTAAGAAAAGCAAAACAATCTTATCAGCCTTTGTATTTACAACACAAATTTGACGCAGTTTTGAAAAATATTTAAAAATATTCTATTCTCTAAAAAATCACTTAAAAAATTCTCAAAAAATACAAGTTTGGATTCCAAACAAAATCAAACTAATCTATCTTATCCTCTTTAACTGCAACAAAAATCACAGCATGTAAAGTTCTTCTTGTGTATTCTGTGAATACGCTTTGTTGCACATTGCAAACATCACTACAAACAAGATAATATTTTTGCTCTATTTTCACAATCTTATTCATTTTTTTAAGATTTTTAAAGTCAATCACATCGTTTTGTAAAAACTCATCAAAGCGAAAATCACTCTTTGTTGTCGCTAAAATATTTTTATTATCATCAAACACAACACTAAAAATCTCACTCTCTTCTGCAACAATTTTAGACTCTTTAGGTAAGACTTGATTTAAGAAATCCCCAATCCTAGCAAAATCAAGCACAAACACAAGCCCACCCACTAGGCGATGTGCGGAATCCTTAAGATAACTATACATTAGTATTGTTGGCTTATCCCCATATAAAAATGTAGGTTCAAAACTAGACACAACAACATCACTTGCGTTAGTTGTTAAACCATAGAAACTAATCTTCTTTTTATTTAGTATATTATCATCAAGCCCATTTAGTAAAATCATGCCATCTTTGTCAAAAAGTGCCACATTATGAAAATAAGAGAAATCTTGCTCTAAAGAAGCCAAACGCCCCTTAATCGTAGATTCTACAACTCCTTCTTGCTCTACTTTGCTAAGATATGCAATAAACTCTGCATTATTACTAATCTGCTCCACATCTCTAATAAGCTTCGCAAAAAGCATATCTGTTGCAAAAACAAGATACCTAGAATAATACTCTACAATATTAAAAAGTGTGCTATAAATCCCTCTTTGCAACTCTCCTGTAGATTGAACACACAACGTATTCATCTCCTCACTTAAAATTCTAATGTTATTAAGAATCGGATTTAATGCATAAGAGTGGCTTTTTGATGCGATAATCTCACCATTAATCACTACATCGCCAAGCTCTTCATTGATATTTTCACCCTCAGCAATCACACGATCAAGTTCTTCTGTAACAAGCAAAGAATCCTCTAGCAAAGAGTTGTCAATCTCTCTGTTAATCTGACGTTTTGCATCAAATGCAGCATACAAAGGCACAATCCTGCAAACATTGCAGTTCTTAATCACACTCTCTAAATGCTCTAACCCACTCACTTTACCAAAGGCTACCATACAAGTTTTGGAACGACTCTCTAAAAATGTATATTCTTGATGTTTATTAAATGCTAGAAGCTGTCCAATAGGAAATGTGCGCACATTATCCGAAAATACAATATGCTCTCTCTCACTTAAAACAACCAAATGTCCCTGTGGCAGACGATAAGGAAACTGCTCCAAAATCTCTTTAATTTTCTCTTGAATATTCACAACAAATACCGCTGTTACACTAACTGCAGATTCTTTTCCCTCACGCAATGGAATCACAAAAAACAACTCCAAATCGTCATCTAATGCATCCTCTCTCTTATAATAAAAATCCACCTTTTGATAATACTCTGCATAGGATCCCACTTTGTTACTATCCAACACACTTTGGAGTTTTGTCTTTATATTATTTTCCTGCTTATCTACATATTTTAAACACTCAAGCAAAGCCCCATCATTTCCAAAAAGAAAAATATCCTTATAAGAATTTTGAGATTTTTTACCAAAATTTTGTAGAATCTCTAATAATTGTGACAAAGACTCTTTAGATTTTTCTTTCTCCACTGCACCAGCAAAATTCACTGCAAAATTATGCAGATTTTCATTCTTAGATAGCTCTAAAATATTCTCATGGCAACCCCCAATAAAAGCCCCAACTATATTACCGATTAACCTTGCAGAAGTCAGTGCCTCCTCGTAAGCATTATGAAAATTCTGTTCCATAATTGTATGAATTAATTCATCTTGAAGATTCTCAAATTTTTCTTGTGTTCTCTCCATATAATCAAATAAGTTTTCTGCAATATCAAGAGAGCTAATTTTTCCTGTTAAAGTTGTTTTGCTTAATAAAGTGTTCAATGATGAGAATTGCGATTGGTAGCGTTGCACCATCGGAACATAGTTACTTAGAATACTGACAACTGATTGCTCCATTTATTATCCTTGCTTGTTAAAAAATTCTGCAATTATAGCAATATAATCTGAAAATAACGATAACTTTTTACTAAGACTACGCATTGTGGTTCATAAAAAAATTAAAATATTCCTACTTTTTTAAATTTTTTGGTTTATTAGTCTCATATTTTTGCGCACTTACAAAGAGATAAATCGATTTAAACCTTAGATATGTGTGGATTTTGGAGTTCCTTTTGCACAAGCTCTACGATTTTATCGTATTTTTGCGCTGTGTAATAAAGATTTATCCACGAATCTACCCATTTTGGAATTTCTTTTGCTTTCCAATTCGTTACAGAATGGTAACTCATTCCTACGATTTGCGCAAATTCCTCTTTACTAAGTCCTAGATTTTTTAAATGCTTAGTTAAATCCTCATAGCTCACAACTTGCCTTCTTTTAATTTTTTATGTATTTTAACATAAAATTTTAAATCAAAACAAACCCTAAAGGCAATTTGAATAATTTACAAAGTTTGTTCTCTAGGATACATTGAATTAGCAATTAATGTTTTTAAATATCATCTTTTAGTAGTATTCTTATCTTTTTGTAGAGATGTGAAAATTATACGTAATGTAATTGATGATAATGTTTATTTGCTTCTGCTCTTAGTGAAACTAAAGAATTATAAATCCATTATGATAAATTTGAAAATAAAATTTTTGTTTTAAAGCTTGTTTTTTATTTAAATAATCCGATAATGTGTATATAAACTTAATAATGGAGGGAGATAAAATGTTTTTAAGATTTTATTTAACAATGTTTTTGTGTTTCTTATGCACAGCAAATGCTTATACGTTAAAGGAATACAATGGAGTAAGGATTAGCAAAACCCTAAGCGGAGATGCACTGCAAAAAGTGCTTGAACAAGTAAAACAAACAACAAAGGGCAAAGAGCAAGAAAAGATAAAAGCGATCTTGCCTATAGATAATTTCACATTTAATGACCAAACAGATATGTTGCTAGAAGTTACAGATTCTAGCGGACAACTTTTATATTATTTGGCTGCACCTAAAGACAAAACTGACTTTTGTAGGGTAGAACCATTAATAGATTCAGAAGGTGAAAAAACATATCAATGGACAAGCTATAAAACTGCAGAGGGAGCAACAATAGCCCTTGCAGATACTTATGGCAGAAATTTTCCTGCAAGTGGTGGAGGCGACCCAAGGGTAGCAATTAATAGTGCAGGAATGTGGATTTATGCAACATCTTATGCAGATTTTGCTAATAAAATCATATTTACTAGAAATGAATGGGATAGAAATGCACAAGGCGGCAAGAGAGATGATTATTTTCATGTCTTATTTAATGCAGATGGAACATTGCAGATTACTTCAAAAATCACAGATTATTCTGTCGATAGATTGCAAACGTTACAGCCTTATCCTTTAAATCAATGGGTATATATCCAAGCTTATCAGGAAGGAAACAACTACACAATAGGTTGGAAGACAGCTGATAAAACAGAACATGTAGTGGGACCAAAAACTTTTACTAGACAAGCTGATATTACTGCAGATACCTTTAAAACTTTTATGCAAAATTATCAAGAAGAAAATGATTGTGTTATGGTGAGGGAATTTTTTTGGCAACCGGGTGTAAATATGTTTGAAATTATGAATAATTACAATGCTGTTTTCAAGGAAATAGAACAAGTTCAACATAAAGTATTTAGGTTAGATACCATATTTATCAATGAAATCAACAAGGCAATAATAGGACAACCTTCTTCATTAACTCTAAATGACTTTAATGTATATGTAGATAACAATTATGTTATTTACGTTGTGGATATTCGCAAATTTTAAGGAGATCATTATGCAAATTTTAAATTCCAATAATGCTCTTAATAATCTTAGCAATTTTAAACCCAAAATTGCTGTCGCACAAAGTGCAATAGACAATAACGCGGAATATTTAAACAAAAGAGGAAGTGATTTTATTAATGCAAAAACCGCATTTCATGCTTTTACTCATAAACCCCACTTTTTTACATATAATGATTTTATAGGCAATATCCAATTTAACGTCTTAGGAGAATCCAAAACGTTTAAAACTGCGATAGGAGATGCTGAAATCTTTTTTGATTATTTTGGAGATAGCGCATTAGAAGAAGGAAGTGTTGGTGTGCAGCAAATTAACAAAATGGGACATTTGTTTAGCCTAGATAGTAATGGTGATGGATTTTTAAATCGCAATGACGAAATGTTTTCCAAG
The DNA here is from genome assembly GCF_019711685.1 of Helicobacter turcicus. Classification (GTDB taxonomy): domain Bacteria; phylum Campylobacterota; class Campylobacteria; order Campylobacterales; family Helicobacteraceae; genus Helicobacter_D; species Helicobacter_D turcicus. Next base: position 61,249 of record NZ_JAIGYQ010000001.1, on the reverse strand, counting down.
CTTAGAATCAAAGTGGATAGAGGTAGTGGCGAATACGAAACTGCTAATTTAAGTGATGTGGTAGGAACAATAGATTTATATAGTTTTATTAAAGGTTATGATAAAAACAATGCTTCACAAATTAAAGAATGGCGTAATAGTTTTTTTAATCAAAGACAAATAATGGTAGATGGAAGAAAACTAACTAATACTTTCTATCCTTATGAAGATATTCGTATGCATCGTGATTATGAAATGAAACTTTTCTCACCAGAGCAACATTACAAGAGAATCAAGCAAGAGGATATTAGAGCAATGTTTGAAGCCTATGCAGATAGTGGTGGATGGATAAATCTTAAAGACAGAGCTGTGAATGAAGCTTTATTTGCAAGTGGAGATATTATCACAAACTTTGCTTACAAAAAGACAAATCTAGCAGGTGTGGAAGTGCTAGAGGAGTTTAATATCGTTGATAGGTTAGATGATGGCTCAAGAACACCTAAATATGAAGGTATGAACATTCGCGAATTTGAAGAGAATTGGTATAAACATCATCCAAGACAAACAAACTATGAGGACACTTATACGCAGACTTTTAATAAACTTTATGACACCTATTATACCTATAAAGAAAAATTCGCAAAAGAAAAGGAATCTTTGCTAGATGATAATATGGTTAGTAAAGAATACAAAGATAAAATTTCTCAAATTGACAACTCTATCGGAATGCGTAATATTGAACGGGAATTCAAAAAGCTTACAGGAATAGATTTTAGCGAGGAGAGACTAGAGAGTGTCAAAAATGCACTAAATGATCCCCTAAAACAAAAAGAAACTATTGCCGCAATGGGAGATTTAGATGCAGTAACTTCTATGAGGCTAGAAAAAGACGGCAGAATCACTTTGCGTTTTGATTCTGGACGTGAGATTTTAGTTGATGGACTCTATAATGATACAGGTGATTTGCACATTACTAAAAAAGGCGAAAGAGCAAGCATTAATCTAGAAGCACAAACTATGGATAATGAGGAGCTTAATGCAATAGATTTTAGTCAATATGGAATTTCTGATGGAGAAAATATTGTAAGTTTGCAAGAAATTGGAGCAAAAATGATTGAAAAGCTAACCAACAGCAATGGCAAATTTGCAGGATTCCTTATTACAACTGGCAATGGGGAAATAGTGGCAGATAATCTCTTTAATATCTACACAATCTCTCTTCTCAACAAAGACAGAACACTAGAAGTAGAAGCCTAAGCCTTTTAAATTATTCTTAGGATTCTTTATTCTTAGTATAAGAGGGCATAGAATCCTCTATACTACTTTAAAATGGTAAATCCATTCTAAGCTTCTTTAAGCAGAAATGATTCGCATCAACGCAGTATTCCAAAACACATTCAAGCTATCCAAAACTCAAAGACGTCAAAAAATACTTACAATCTCAAAATAACACTCCTGCTGGCGATAAGATACATTACGCAGAATTAATTAGAATTGTAAATATTTAAAAGCATAAAATAAAAATTACAAAGAAGCACAACAACGAGTCATAAAACAAGTGAATTAGAGAATTAGAAAAAAATTGGTATGCTATTCAAAGTGATTAGAGCCATTTTTGAACCTTTAAATGATAATTTTGATTTAGAGCAGTAAGAAACATAAACACAAACAAGATTTTTTAAAATTAAAATCCATCTTTAATAATGAATCCTTAATGCTCATATATTCAACCCATTGCGCAAAAAATCACCAACTATTCCATTTACTCACTTTAACTAACACTATCCCATCTAAACATTTTTTTACATAAATGAAGGGATTTTACTCAAAAAAACTCTCTTCATTATTCCAAAGAACTAATCTTATCAGTTTCTTTGCTAACTGCTATGGAGCAATTTAAGACTACAAAGAGTAAGTGTATTTTCGCCTTCTCCCTGTCTATCTTATTTGTTTGTGGCATTTGGAGGTTTGTCAAACTTATTGCATTTTTACAAAAGTAGAGAATTAGCGGTGATATTTTTGGATTCCTTTTGTAAATATTATTAGCTTTTTGGAATAAAATTGAGACAAATCAATACTAAGCCTAAGTAATATATAGAAAATTTATTTACAGACCAACCTATACAGATTCCATAGATTTTTACAGATTTACTCTTCGGAACTAATCATAAAAATATCTGTAATATTCAAAAACTTTCTCTAACATGCAAAAACATATACAATTATGACCAACTTAAAGATTGAAGCATCTTGTAGATTAAGATATCTGTAACTCAAAATTTAAAACTTTAACAAAACATAAGAAAAAGTTTAATCAAGCGTAAAGAATATAAATATTTGAAATAGATTTAAAAAAAAAATGAGGTTAAAAAAATCCAAATATGCAATCTTTTTTAAAATTAGAATCTTAAAGTTTTAACTTTGGTAGTTTTTATAGAGGCTAGAAGTTACAGATGCAATCTTTAGCATCTATTTCATTAGATCTAAAAGAGTTACCATTTTTTACTACATTAGAAATACTGATTCCTAATTACATTTGCAATTCCTTTAAAAGCTCCAATGCTCAAAAGTTGCAGTCATGGCAATACCATTTAAACAATACCTATTACATTCCCAAAGGAATTCCTTTGGGTTGATTTTTTTAAAGTGTATAATCTTGCAAGAGGTTGAAGTTTAGATAGCGATAAATTTGTGACTCTTTTCCTGATATTTTTTTAGGAATCAAATCAAGATATTCCTGCTTTGTGGGAATTTTTCCAAGCAATGCACATACAGCAGCGAGCTCAGCACTTCCTAGATACACCTGCGCACCTTTTCCCATACGATTATCAAAATTTCTTGTAGAAGTCGAGAATACAACTGCATTATCCCTAACACGCGCTTGATTTCCCATACACAAACTACAACCTGGAATCTCAATTCTAGCTCCAGCAGCTCCAAAGAGGGCATAATAACCTTCATCTGTTAATTGTTTTGCGTCCATTTTAGTAGGTGGCGCAATCCAAAGTGTCGTAGGCACCATGCCTTCACCTTTCAATACCTCACCTAACGCACGATAATGTCCAATGTTTGTCATACAACTTCCTACGAAAACTTCATCAACCTTATGCGGACGCTTAGAATCCTGTAGAATCTCACTAAGTGTTGCAACATCATCAGGATCATTTGGACAAGCAAGAATCGGCTCTGTTACCTCGTTTAAATTAATCTCAATAACCGCTGCATATTCTGCATTAGCATCAGCCTTTAAAAGTTGTGGATTATCAATCCACTCTTGCATTTTTTGCGCCCTTCTTTGTAGTGTTTTTGCATCTTCATATCCAGCTTCAATCATCGCATTAATCAACGTAATGTTAGATTTTAAATACTCAATAATTGGCTCTTTATTAAGTGCTACACTACACGCTGCCGCGCTTCTCTCCGCACTTGCATCACTAAGCTCAAAAGCTTGCTCTACTTTCAAGTTTGGCAAACCTTCAATCTCCAAAATTCTACCGCTAAAAATATTCTTTTTGCCCTTTTTTTCAACAGTTAGTAAGCCTTGCTTTATAGCATAATATGGAATTGCATTAACTAAATCTCTAAGCGTAATTCCTGGTTGTAACTCTCCACTAAATCGCACAAGCACTGATTCTGGCATATCAAGTGGCATAGATCCTGTAACAGCCGCAAAAGCAACTAGCCCACTTCCAGCCGGAAAGCTAATTCCAATAGGAAACCTTGTGTGCGAATCCCCACCAGTCCCTACAGTATCTGGTAATACCATACGATTTAGCCACGAATGGATAACTCCATCTCCAGGTCTTAGTGCGACTCCGCCGCGACTACTCATAAATTGTGGAAGTGTTGCATGAAGCTTCACATCAGCAGGTTTTGGATACGCTGCTGTGTGGCAAAAGCTTTGCAATACAAAATCTGCGCTAAATCCCAAAGAGGCGAGTTCTTTGACTTCATCTCTAGTCATTGCTCCTGTTGTATCTTGGCTCCCAACGGTACTAACACGTGGCTCACAATAAGTCCCCGGAAGAATTCCATCTACTCCACAAGCACGCCCTACCATTTTTTGCGCTAAACTAAAGCCTTTTGCATTAGAGTTTGGTTGCGCAGGTTTTGCAAAGATTTCCTCTTTTGGCATTCCAAGTGCTTCCCTAGCCTTTTGCGTAAGCCCACGACCAATAATAAGATTGATACGCCCACCAGCACGGATTTCATCGGCAATTGTCGTTGGCTTTAAATCAAACTTAGAAACAACTGCACCATTTTTATGAATCTCTCCTTTAAAAGGATAAATATCAATCACATCACCTTCATTTAGTTCAGTAACTGGTGTAATAATTGGCAAACAGCCACTATCTTCACAAGTGTTAAAGAAAATTGGAGCAATCACCCCACCAATGACTAATCCACCAGCTTTTTTATTTGGAATATACTGAATTTCATGTCCCATATGCCACACAAGTGAGTTACAGGCAGATTTTCTAGAGCTTCCTGTCCCTACAACATCACCCACATACACAAGTGGATGCCCTTTTTTCTTAAGCTCTGCGATTCTACCAAAGGCATTTTCCGTTCTAGCCTTCAACATTGCTTGTGCATGAAGCGGAATATCACTTCTTGTGAAAGCATCTCCTGCTGGACTTAAATCATCAGTGTTTGTTTCACCATCAATCTTAAAAACAGTTGCCGTAATTTTCTCTTCCAAAGCAGGTTTAGACAAAAACCACTCTGCATTTGCCCAAGATTCCAAAACTTCCTTTGCATACGCATTGTTTTTTGAAATCTCAACCACTTCGTTAAAAGCATCATACACAAGCAATGTATGCTTAAGTGCCTCCGCAGCAACCTTTGCAAGTGTAGAATCATTAGATTTTAATGCTTTGATGAGCGGATTAATATTGTATCCTCCAAGCATTGTGCCAAGCAACTTAATTGCTTGTATATTTGAGATTCCATTAATATTCTCCTTGCCTTCTGCAATGGAACCCAAAAATTCCGCCTTAACTTTTGCTGCTTCATCTACACCCGGACTTACACGATTTGAGAGCAGTTCCACTAGCTCATTAACTCTCTCTCCTTTTTTCAAAAGTTCAATTACTGCTAACACTTGCTCTTTAGTTAAGGGCAAAGGCGGAATATTCTGCTTTGCACGTTCTTGAACTTGTTTATCATACTCTTCAAAGAAATTCATTGCCTACTCCTTGCAAATATTTTTAGTTTTACCCAAAATGATACAAAAATTTCTGCCCTTTTATGCAAATTTAGATAAATATTTTTTAATCTTTTTAGGTTTACTGTGTAAAATCGTATTTTTTTCTACACTTTTAAAAATACTTTAAATTTTTAAATTTATTTTAAGTTGCAATATTCTAAAAAGTGCCTTATCACTTTAAACAAAAGGAATTATATGAAAGTTATTCACTCCATCACGGAGGCAATCGGAAATACACCGCTTCTAAAACTAGAGAAACTCTCTAAAGAATGCGGATCAAACATTTATGCTAAATGCGAATTCTTTAATCCTACAAGTTCCGTAAAAGATAGAATCGCACTTGGTATGATTGAAGATGCTTTACAAAATGGCACAATCAATCAAGACACAATCGTAATTGAACCAACAAGTGGAAACACAGGAGTCGGACTTGCTGCGGTTTGTGCTGCAAAAAATATAAAACTTATTCTTACAATGCCAGAATCTATGAGCATAGAGCGTAGGCGACTTATGAAAGCACTTGGTGCAGAACTTGTTCTAACACCAAAAGAACAAGGAATGAAAGGGGCAGTAAATCGCGCCACAGAACTTCAAGCAAACACGCCAAACTCTATTATCTTGCAACAATTTCAGAATGCTTCAAACCCCAAAGCACACAGAGAACATACTGCACTTGAAATTTTAGATGCACTAGAAAATAAAGTAGATATTTTTATCTCTGCAGTTGGCACAGGTGGCACTTTAAGCGGTGTAGGTTCTGTCTTAAAGCAACGTAATCCTAATGCAAAAATTATTGCCGTAGAACCAATAAATTCTGCCGTATTAAGCGGTGAAGCACCAGGACCACATAAAATTCAAGGAATAGGAGCTGGATTTATCCCAGACATATTAGATAAAAGTCTAATTGATACAATCTTAAAAGTTGATGTAGAATGGGCTTACAAGGAATCTCGAGAAATTGCTAAAAACGAGGGTATTTTAGTTGGAATATCAAGCGGAGCGAACCTTTGGGCTGCACGTGAAGTGGCTAAGAGCAATCCGGGTAAAAATATCGTAACAATTCTTTGCGACACAGGTGAGCGCTATCTAAGCACAGAGCTTTACACAGAATGAGTTTTACAATTTTAAATTACAAAACCAAAGTTTAAAATTTGTGATTATTTCTACTAATTTTTGTAGAATATTAAAATGTTATCGCAATCAAAATACTATTTAAAAAGTATCGTTAAAGGAATCCAAAATAGTTAGTTACTTCCTGTGCTAACTAGATTCCAAAAATTCAACTTACAATCAAAAATCCTTTTAAGAATCTCAAAAAATAATTACAGATCTCATTTAGCACTTTATTAAGCTTTTTAGATTCTAACTCTATTGTTTCTAAAACTTCATTCTATTCTTATTTAGAAACATTTCACAAAAAGAAAAGCTAAAATTTATTTTTATTTTGCTACCTTACTGCCTTAATATAATCTAAAAGACTATAATTAAAAACTTTTGCAAACAAGGAGCATCTATGCGAAGCAAATGGGTAGAATCCCGAAAAAATGACACAATACGCACACAATTGCATTATGCAAAAAAAGGTCTCATCACACAAGAAATGGAATATGTTGCAAATATTGAACACCTAAACCCAGAAGATGTACGCAGAGAAATTGCCAAAGGGCGCTTAATCCTTCCTGCAAACATTAACCACACAAACTTAGAACCAATGGGAATTGGAATTGCAACACGTACAAAAATTAATTCAAATATCGGAAGTTCAGCACTTGCAAGCTCTATTGAAGAAGAAGTGCAAAAAACACTCATTTCTATCAAATATGGTGCAGATACCATTATGGACTTAAGCACTGGAGGAGATTTGGATTCTATTAGAAAGGCGGTTATTAAAAACTCTAGTGTGCCAATTGGCACAGTGCCGATTTATCAGATTCTCCATGATGTAAAAAACGATATTAATGCACTAACAATTGACAAAATGTTAGAAGTTATGGAGCGTCAAGCAAAGCAAGGAGTGAGCTACTTCACTATTCATTGCGGGTTTTTACTAGAGCATATGCCACGCCTTGCAAAGCGAAAAATGGGAATCGTAAGCCGTGGTGGAAGCTTAATGGCTTCATGGATGATGCATTATCACAAACAAAATCCTTTTTATGAAGCCTTTGATGACATTCTTGCAATTTGTCAAAAATACGATGTATCCTTGAGTCTTGGAGATTCCTTGCGTCCTGGTTGTCTAGCAGATTCTAGCGATGAAGCACAACTTGGCGAACTAAAAGTACTAGGAGAACTCACGCTTAGGGCTTGGGAAAAAGATGTGCAAGTGATGATTGAAGGTCCAGGGCATGTGCCAATGAATGAAATTGAACGCAATGTAGAACTACAAAAGGAACTTTGCCACGAAGCACCTTTTTATGTGCTAGGACCACTTGTTACAGACATTGCCGCAGGGTATGACCATATTGCTTCTGCCATAGGAGCAGCAATTGCCGCATGGAAGGGAGTTGCAATGCTCTGCTATGTTACACCAAAGGAACATTTAGGGTTGCCAAATGCTAAAGATGTGCGGGAGGGAATCATTGCTTACAAAATTGCTGCACACGCTGCAGACATCGCAAGAGGAAGAATTAACTCAAGAATTAGAGATGATGCTATGAGTAATGCACGATATAATTTTGATTGGAATAAGCAATTTGAGTTAGCCTTAGATCCTGATAGAGCACGTGAATACCACGATGAAAGCCTACCACAGGAAGTTTTTAAGGATGCGAAGTTTTGCTCAATGTGCGGTCCAAAATTTTGCAGCTATAAAATCTCGCAAGAAATTATTGAACAACATAGTTAAAGGAATATTATGAATCAAGATCAATTAATCCAACTTTTAAAAGAAGTGATTTACCCAAATTTTGAAAAGGATATTGTAACCTTTGGATTTGTCAAAGAAACACTTACAGAAGGTGATTCTGTGGCTATACGCGTAGAAATTCCTTCTGCTTCAACTGAAGTTGCAGAAAAATTACGTCAGAACATCACGCAAAAGCTAAACGCACAAGGTATTACAAAAATCAATCTTGACATTAAACAACCAAAGCCTCAAGCCCAAACACAAAAACCACAAGGAACAAAAAACCTTGCACCTCAAATTAAGAATTTCATAATGGTTAGTAGTGGAAAAGGTGGAGTTGGAAAATCCACAACAAGCGTTAATCTTGCAATTGCTCTAGCCCAACAGGGCAAAAAAGTAGCACTTCTTGATGCAGATATTTATGGTCCAAATGTCCCAAGAATGCTAGGTTTAGAAAAGGATAAGCCAGAAGTGGATCAAAAGCTTAAAAAACTTATTCCTCTCCAAGCTTATGGAATCGAAATGATTTCAATGGGTGTGCTTTATGATGAGGGACAAAGTCTTATTTGGCGTGGTCCTATGATTATTAGAGCAATTGAGCAAATGTTAAGCGATGTGCTGTGGGGCGAACTTGATGTAATGGTAATTGATATGCCTCCAGGAACTGGTGATGCGCAACTCACCCTTGCTCAAAGTGTTCCCGTAACCGCAGGAGTTGCTGTCTCTACTCCACAAAAAGTTGCACTTGATGATGGTTCAAGAGCGTTAGATATGTTTACAAAACTTAAGATTCCACTTGCAGGAATCGTAGAAAACATGAGTGGCTTTATTTGCCCAGGGTGTGGCGAAGAGTATGATATTTTTGGTAAGGGCACAACAAAAGAAGTAGCAAATGCGTTTAATACCCAAGTGTTAGCACAAATCCCGATTGAACCTATTGTGCGTGAAGGCGGAGATAGCGGTAAGCCAATCGTATATTTCCATCCAGAATCCAAATCCGCTAAAGAATATTTAAAAGCAGCAAAAATGCTATGGGATTTCATTGAAGATGTAAATACTAAAAAACTTGCCGATAACAGTGCTATCCAACCCTTAGACACAGGCAAATCCGCTTGTTCTTCTTAAAATTTTAACTTCCCTTGGGGGAGTTTCTAAGAAACTTTTGCTTTCTTAAATATTTTTGTTATAAAACTCTCCCAAATCTGCACTAGAATCTAATCTAGTGAGTTTGAAAATCACGGGACGGACTCCATCATTACAAGAATTTATCGCTACACCTGGCTTTTTAATCCAATCTTTGAAATAAAACACATTTTCCTTATCACTATGTGCGAGAGCAAACACATACTGATAAATCGCTTTCCACGCTTCATCACAAAATCCTTGTGGCTTGTCAAATCCAAGAGAGATAAAACTATCTCCCACTTTATGCATAGGACACGCACATTCTACGATTCCTTTGCTAATTCCTCATCAAAATGCGTTTTTATCACTTCAATTTTCACCTTATACATAGTAATCCTTCACAATAGTAATCTAAATTGTATCACTCTCATTGTATATTTAAGGATAATGCCTTATCTCCCTTGCATTTCTATCCATCTTTGCGCAATTCTCACAGCATTTGTTGCTGCTCCTACACGGATTTGATCTGCCACACACCAAAGATGTAAAATACTCTTATCATAGTTATCTACACGGATTCTACCCACATAAGTCTCATCTGTATCTGTAGCAATCATCGGCATTGGGTATTGCTTTTGACTTGGATTATCTAAAAGCACAATGGATTCCGCATTTTTAAGTATTTCTTGAGCAGCCTCTTTGCTTACAGACTGCTTAAACTTAATTGTGATTGCCTCACTATGACTACGCAAAACAGGCACACGCACACAAGTCGCACTCACCGCAAAATTGCTGTGCATAATCTTATTGGTTTCATTTACCATTTTCATCTCTTCTTTAGTATAGTCATTGTCCATAAACACATCAATTTGTGGAATTAAATTAAGTGCGATTCTATGTGGAAACGCCTTTGGCTCACAAGTTTCAAGACTAAAGTCAAAAAACTTTTGCATTTGCATTACAAGCTCTTCCATTCCTTTCTTACCTGCGCCAGATACAGCTTGATAAGTGCTAACATCTACACGTTCAATCCCAAATTTCTTATGCAATGGTGCTAAAACTTGCACCATTTGGATTGTAGAGCAATTTGGATTAGCAATGATTCCCGTTTTCTTCCATAATGTAATATCATCTGGATTAACCTCTGGCACCACAAGCGGCACATCTTTTTGCATTCTAAAATGGCTTGTATTATCAATCACTACTGCCCCTGCTTTTGTAGCACTTGGCACAAATTCCGCACTTACACTTCCACCAGCTGAAAAAAATGCGATTTCAATATTTTCCTCGTCAAAAACAGAGTGTGTTAGTTCCTTTGTTCTATAAGTCTCACCTTTAAAAACAACCTCTTTACCCACGCTTCTAGCACTTGCTAGCGGTACAAGCCTATGAATCGGTAAATCACGCTCTTCTAGGATTCTAAAAATCTCCTCACCCACAGCACCTGTTGCACCCACAACTGCAATATTATACTTATTCATTGTATCTCCTTATAACTTGATATTATAACGCTCTATTTTGCCTAATAGCACATCTTTTTTTAATCCTAACAACTCTGCTGCACCATCTACATCAGAATCACAACTCTTAAGTGCTTCATAAATTAGCTCTTCTTCTAAATTTGCAATCTTTTTCTTGCCTCCGCTCTCCCTTGAGCTTAAAAATAAATCCTCTGGCATAATCGTATCTTTCTCACACAAAATTGCTGCGCGCTCCACAACAGAGAGTAACTCTCTAATGTTTCCAGGCCAACGATAAGAGAGCAGTTGCTCTTTTGCTCCCTCACCCCATTTTTTTACTCCGATTCCATATTGCGCATCCACTTGTGCTAGCTTCCACTCACATAGCGGAATAATTTCTTCTGTGCGCTCACGCAATGGTGGGATATTTACAGGAATAGTTTGCAATCTAAAAAACAAATCCTCCCTAAACTCACCTTTTTTAATCTTTTTTTGAATATCTGCATTTGTTGCAGCAATAAAACGAATATCTACTTTAATAGGCTTTGTGCTTCCAAGTCGCACCACTTCTTTTTCTTGTAATACGCGCAAAAGCTTAGATTGAAGCCCCATAGGCATTTCGCCTATCTCATCTAAGAAAATGCTTCCCCCATTTGCTGCTTCAAACTTCCCAGCTCTACCCTCTGTTGCATCTGTAAAAGCACCTTTTTCATAGCCAAAGAGTTCAGATTCCAACAAATTCTCAGGAATTGCTGCCATATTTAGCGCAATAAAAGGCGCACCATCTCTTAGAGAATTTGTGTGAATATAATTTGCAAAAAGCTCTTTTCCTACTCCACTCTCTCCTAATAACAACACAGAAGCGTCAGTTTTTGCGGCTTTGTTAGCAAGCTTTAATGCACTCTGAAGTGCTGGAGAATTTGCAATAAACTGCTTGTTCTCTGCCGTTTTTACAGGTTTTATCTTTGTTTTTACTAGCACTTCTTTAGCTTTTTTTGCTCTATGGATTGCCTCCACTAGTGTTTCAATTTCAAATGGTTTTGTTAAAAAATCCTTAACACCAAGACGGATGGAATCAATAGCCTTATTTAAAGTCGCATTTCCTGTGATAATTAATGCCTCGTAACGCCCATTTAAAGTGCGTAAAAATTCTATCCCATCCATTTGTGGCATATTAATATCAGTAATAACCAAATCAAAAGAATCATCAAGTTTTTTGAGCGCATCTTTAGCACTTTTAAAGCTAACCACTTCAAATTCCTCATACTCTCCTAGTGCTATTTCTAGGGATTTACGCATATTAATATCATCTTCAACAACAGCTAATTTCATCTTTACTCCTTTGCACCCCTAAAATCTATTCTAAAATCCTGCACACCTCTTCCTTTTTCTTTTATCAATGCATAAATCGTTGCGATTCCATCTTCATAATCTATCTTAATACGCGAAGGTGGAATTGAAAGCAGTGTCATGGATTTACCCTGAAGATTCCGCACTTCACTACGATCTTCTAAACGTACCCCCCAACCAAAAAAACATTCCAAAATCTTTTCTTTATAGCCATAAATAAACTCTTTTTCATTCTTTGCTTTATGCGGAATCTCACATTTTTTATAAGGATTGCGGATTTCATCTAGCATTTTGGCACTCACCATTGCAGGGGAGAAATTATATTTTTCATTTAAAATAATCCCATTTCTAATTGCTACCCTATAGGAAAAAAGATATTCTGAAGCACTCAAAAAAAGCCCACAAAACACCACTCCCCATAGAATTCTAAACATTACTCTAATTCTAGTATTCCAAACTCAGCCCATCGCCATCATCTTGCTGTTCTTCTTCTTTTGGACATCTAGCGATAGAAACAACCCTATCATCATCTACATTTACGATAATCACTCCACTTGTTGCACGTCCTGCTTTGCGGATAGTTTGCATATCCACACGAATCATCTTACCACTACTTGTTAGCACCATTAAATCCATATTTTCATCTACATTGACAATCCCCACAAGTTTCCCGGTTTTTGGTGTAAGTTTCATCGCAATCACACCCTTACCTCCACGATTTGTAATGCGATATTCATTAGCTTCTGTGCGCTTTCCGATTCCTTTTTCGCTTACACTTAAAATCTCTTCATTTTCATCAGCAATCACCGTTGCACCAATAACATAATCTTTTGACATTTTAAATTTAATTGCTGTCACACCGCGCGCTACACGTCCAATCTCACGGACATTATCTACACCAAAGCGCACACACATTCCCTCATAAGTTACCACTAAAATCTCTTTAATATCTGCACTAATAATTTTTGCGGTAACTAACTCATCATTTTCATCTAGATTAATCGCCCTAACACCAACACTTCTAATGTTTTTAAACTCACTTAAATTTGTGCGCTTAATGATTCCATTTTTCGTAAAAAAAGCAAGAGATTTATCAGAATTAAAATCTTTTGTTGTGATTGTTGCCATAATTTTTTCATCAGGAGCAAGGCTAATAAGATTCACAACCGCTTTACCAATAGCTGTTCTACTTGCCTCTGGAATCCTATAAACTTTCAACCAATAAAGTTGCCCTTTATTTGTAATAAACATAATTGTGTCATGCGTATCAGAGACAAAAAAGCTCTCAATAAAGTCATCATCATGCGTATTTGCCGAAATTTTACCCTTGCCACCACGATTTTGCTTCTCATAAGTGCGCACTGGCACACGCTTAACATAACCTCTATGGCTCATCGTTACAACCACAGGCTCATTAGGAATTAAATCCTCCATATCAATGCTTTCATAATCTTCTTCAATAGCAGTTAAACGTTCTGTGGAGAATTTCGCTTTAATTTCTAACAATTCCTCTTTAATGATTCCATTAAGCAAATTTTCACTTTTTAAAATTGCGCTTAAATGCTCAATTTCTTTCAACAAGGCTTGATATTCATTTTCAATTTTATCCTGTTCTAAACCTGTTAAACGTTGCAAACGCATATCTAAAATTGCTTGTGCTTGAATCTCACTTAGACTAAACTGCACAACCAAGCTCTCTTTTGCAACCTTTGGGTCGCTACTTGAGCGGATTAGCGCAACAATAGCATCAATATTTTCTAATGCGATTCTTAACCCTTCTAAAATATGTGCTCTAGCCTTTGCCTTTTCAAGCTCAAAAATCGTGCGACGAATCACTACACTTTTGCGGTGTGAAATAAACAAATCAAGCAATTCTAAAAGTGTAAAGACCTTTGGTTCTTTATTATGAATTGCAAGCAAGATGATTCCAAATGTACTCTCCATTGGTGTGGATTTAAAAAGATGGTTTAACACAATCTCACTCATTGCCTCACGCTTTAGCTCAATAACAACTCTAATCCCCTCTCTATCAGATTCATCACGCACTTCAGAGATTCCATCAATTACCTTTTCTTTTGCAAGCTCTGCAATCTGCTCCACCAAACGCGCCTTATTGACTTGATAGGGAATTTCGTCAATAACAATAATGTCCTTTGTTTTTGTTTTTTCAATGTGTGTTTTTGCTCGGATTTTAATGCGTCCTCTACCGCTCTCATACGCCTCGCGGATTCCATTTTTTCCATAGATAATTCCCCCTGTTGGAAAATCTGGACCTTCAATAAATCGCAAAATCTCATCTAAGTTTGCTTTTGGATTATCAATTAAATGCACAAGTGCGTCAATAATCTCATCTGTCCTATGGGGTGGAATATTTGTAGCCATTCCAACGGCAATCCCATTAGATCCATTAACTAATAAGTTAGGTAAGCGACTTGGCAGAATATCTGGCTCTTGAAGTGTGTCATCGTAATTTGGCAGAAAATCTACCGTATCTTTATCAATATCACGCAAAACTTCTTCAGCAGCTTGCGTCATTCTAGCTTCCGTATAACGCATAGCAGCAGCACTATCACCATCAATACTACCGAAGTTTCCTTGCCCATCTACAAGCTCTAAACGCATAGAAAAATCTTGCGCCATTCTCACAAGTGCGTCATACACCGCTGTATCTCCATGTGGGTGGTATTTACCAATCACATCTCCTACGATTCTAGCACTTTTTTTATAAGCTACGCGTGAAGTTACCCCTAGCTCATACATCGCATACAAAATCCGCCTATGCACAGGTTTTAAACCATCCCTTGCATCAGGCAATGCACGCCCAATAATAACGCTCATTGAGTAATCAAGATAACTCTCTTTAATAGAATCTTCAATATTGACATTTTGAATATCTTGATTAAAATTCAGTAAATCAGACATTTATTTCCTCTTTTTTTATTTCAATAAAACTATACCCAAAGATTCTACCCTAGATTGACTTTAATCTTGCTAAGGCACACTTTGTAAATCCAATGGAGTATTACAAAACGCATTAAGATTTTTTTTGCCCTTTAACACAGAAGTTTCTCGCTCTATTTTACACAAAAAGCTCAAAATCTCTCTGTGCGTTAAAATTTCAGGTTTTACACCATCTTTAGAATTTGAATTTATGGAATCCGTTTTGGATTCCTTTATTTTAAGACCTAAAAATTCATTTCCTACAAATATGGGCATTCCGCGCAACTTTTCTTTATCTTTTTGTGGTAATTCTAAAAAATCCTTAAACGCAATTTTTTCCCGCAAAAACTGCGACCAATCATGCTCTTTAAAATAAGAAATCTCTAAGCGCTCATCTAAGGGCAAATCAAGAGGCAGTAAAAGGACATTAAAATAACTTTTCTCAAAACTTAACTCCCTAAAATTTGGCTCGGGTAAGACATTACAATAAATATCTGTAAATCTTTCTGCCTCAAGCACTGCTAAATCTAAATTATCATCAATGGCTAAAATTCTAGCATGCGATAAGCATGCAATTGGCTCACCTAAAGCTTCTGTATGATAAAGCGTAATATCCTTTGCTCTTTTGCCATCATATACAACACTTGCACTTGTTAGCACAAGCCCATCGTTAATAATAATCCCATAACCTTCATTATATTGCTGGACATTCTTGTTTGGCGCATCAAATTCTGCAATCACTTTCACACCATATTGTAACCACTCTGGATATTTTGCATGCACACTAAGAAGCGCAAAAATTATCCCCAAAATTACTTTTGCCATTGCTGTCCTTTTTTGGATTCTTTAAACCTTAAAATACTACAATAAATGCCTTAATTTTACACAAAGGATTTGAAATATGGAATTAAAAGTATTCAACTTAGCAAAAGAAGAACTAGAAAAACTCCAATACGCACTTATTCAAACACAAAAGGGTGATATGAAAATCAAGCTTTTTCCAAATGAAGCACCAAACACAGTGGCAAATTTTGTGCATTTAGCGCAAAAAGGATTCTATGATGGTTTGATTTTTCACCGCGTAATTCCGGGATTTGTCGCACAAGGTGGATGTCCAGAGGGAAGCGGTAGAGGCGGACCGGGATATAGAATTGCTTGTGAGTTAGAAAATAATCCCCATAAACACTTAAAAGGAACACTTTCTATGGCACACGCTGGGCGCAATACGGGGGGTAGCCAGTTTTTCATCTGCTTTGCACCACAACCACATTTAGATGGCGAACACACAGTATTTGGACAGATTGAAGATGCAGAGAGTTTGAAAGTTTTAGATTCCATAAAACAAAACGACAAAATCCTAAAAATTATCATTTAGGATTTCTATGCAAGAAACAATTGATTTAATCGCAAAGTATGGCTATGTTATTTTGTTTTTATACTCCCTTGGTGGAGGGTTTGTCGCACTTATTGGCGCAAGCGTGTTAAGCTTTGCTGGAAAAATGGATTTAACATTTAGCATTATAGTAGCAGTGATTGCGAACTTTATAGGCGATTTAATGCTTTTTTATATAGCGCGCTACCAAAAAGCAATGATGCAACCTTATTTTGCAAAACATAGGCGCAAACTTGCCTTAGTGCATATTCTAATGCGCAAATACGGATCAATAATTATTGTGATTAAAAAATACATTTATGGCTTAAAAACACTTGTGCCTCTAGCAATTGCCCTAACGCCCTACTCTTTAGCAAAATTTAATCTCTATAATGCCATTGGCGCAGTAGTTTGGGGAGTCAGCATTGGGCTTTTAGGGTATTTCTCGGGTGGAATCTTAATTAAAACTTTTGAGACACTAAGTGAATATCCACTCCTTGCGCCACTATTTATTGCGGCATTGCTAGGTGGTTTGTGGCTTTGGCTAAGTCGTGCAACAAAAAGGAATTAAATGGTAACCCAAAATCAACTTGAAAGCTTACTAAAAGAACAAGTGCTAATTCTAGATGGTGCTATGGGGACAGAGATTCAAAAGCACAATATAGAATCTTGGGGAGAAAATGCAAAAGGTGAAAAACTAGATGGTTGTTCAGAAATTTTAAATTTTTCTGCTCCTAATATCATTAAACAAATCCACACAAGCTACTTGCAAGCTGGCGCAAATATTTTAAAGGCAAACACTTTTGGCGTTATGCCTTGGGTGTTAGCAGAATATGGCTTAGAGGAACGTTGCAAGGAAATTGCAAAATGTGGAATTACATTAGCAAAAGAATGTATTAAAGCACACAAACCTTTAGAAAATCAAAAAAACGCGCTCTTTGTTGCTGCTTCTTTGGGTCCTGGAACAAAGCTCCCTAGCTTAGGACATATTGATTATGACACAATGTTGAGTGGCTATCGCACTTGTGTTGAGGGTTTCAAGGAAGCAAGAGCAGATATTATTTTACTAGAAACCGCACAAGACCCATTGCAAATTAAAGCCGCCTTGCATGCCTGTAAAGAGATTGCTCCAGAGATTCCAATAATGGTATCAGTTACTATTGAGACCACAGGAACAATGCTTATAGGCACAGATATTACTACACTTTTTTACATTTTAGAACCCTTTGAGATTCTATCTTTAGGGATAAATTGTGGCTTAGGACCAGATTTAGCGCGTAAGCATTTACTAGATTTAAGTGCTGTGTGTAAATTCCCAATCTCTATCCATACAAACGCAGGACTCCCACAAAATAGGGGAGGAATCACATATTACCCAATGGATGCAGAAGAGTTTAGTTCTATTGAAAAAAGTTTTTTGGATATCAAAGGAGTTTCTCTACTTGGGGGTTGCTGCGGAACAACACCAGAGCATATCAAACAACTTGTGCAAAAAACCGCTCACCACAAACCCCTACCACCCAAAACTGCTGTAACACCTTGCATTACTTCACTCTTTGAACACAAAGAGCTAAAGCAAAATCCAGCACCTTTGCTAATTGGCGAACGCTCTAATGCCACAGGCTCAAAGGCTTTTAGAGAGTTGTTGCTACAAGAAGATTATGAAGGCGCACTTAGTGTTGGTAATGCACAAGTACGTAGCGGAGCACATTGCTTAGATCTTAGTGTAGCCTTTGCAGGGCGCAATGAAGAAAAGGATATGCAAGCATTAATCCCACTTTATGCGACAAAAATCACTCTCCCCTTAATGGCAGATTCCACCCAAGTTAATGCATTAGAAATCGCTCTAAAACATATCGGAGGGCGTCCTATTATTAACTCGGCAAACTTAGAAGATGGAATCCAAAAATTTGATAAAGTCGCAAGTCTAGCTAAAAAATTTGGTGCTATCCTTGTATGCTTGACAATTGATGAGCAAGGAATGTGCAAGACATATGAGAGAAAAATTGCATGTGCAAAAAAAATGATGGAACGTGCAAAAAAGGTGCATAAATTAAGAGAAGAAGACATTATTTTTGACCCACTAACCTTTACCATAGGTAGCGGTGATGCAGAATATTTTACAGCAGGGATTGAGACACTAAATGCCATTAAAACTTTAAGTGAGATTTTTCCAAAAGCAGGAACTACACTTGGATTATCAAACATTTCTTTTGGACTTAGTAAAGAAGGTAGAATCTGTTTAAATTCTGTCTTTTTACACCACGCAATTAAAAATGGCTTAACTTCTGCAATCGTCAATGTTGCTCACATTATTCCTTATGCGCACTTAGAGCAAGCAGACATTAAAGCATGTGAGGATTTAATCTTTAACACAACACAAACTAACGATGCCCTCTATGCGTTTATTAAACATTTTGAATCTAAGGGAGAAATGCACTTACAAAGCACAGAAGACGATAGCGCACTATCTACACAAGAGAGAATCCAAAAATACCTTATCAATGGCGATTTAAATGCGATGCAAAATCTCCTACCCACCGCTAAGGATTCCATTAATCCTGAAATTATTATTAATGAAATTTTAATTGATGCGATGAAAATTGTAGGAGAACGATTTGGCAATGGAGAAATGCAACTTCCTTTTGTTTTGCAGAGTGCTGAAGTGATGAAAAAAAGCGTGGATTATCTCAATGCTTTTTTACCTAAAAAGCAAAGCACACACAAAACAACGATCGTAATAGGAACAGTAAAAGGAGATGTGCATGATGTTGGTAAGAATCTTGTAGATATTATCCTAACAAATAATGGTTTTAATGTTATCAATATTGGAATCAAAGCAGAGCTAGAAAAGTTTTTAGAAGTGCTAGAAACACAAAAAGTGGATTGTATTGGTATGAGTGGGCTTTTAGTTAAATCCACGCTTGTAATGAAAGAAAACTTGCAAGAGCTAAAAAGGCGCGGGATTACGATTCCTATTATGTTAGGTGGGGCAGCACTTAATCGCAATTTTGTAGAGGAATATTGCCGTCCAAATTATGATGGAATCATTTTTTACTGCAAAGATGCCTTTGATAGTGTTGCTGCAATGCAAATTATACAAAGTGGAGATTTTAGTGATTTAACTCTACCTAGCCAAAAGGCTAAAAATGAAAATGTAGAAAACAAAGAATCCAAAAAGGAAGCAAGACTTGCTAAAAAACTAGAAAAAGCTCTACAAAAGGATTCCACAAAAAAACCCACTAAATGTGCATTAGAGTTTAACTACATCACGCACACTCCACCCTTTTTTGGAGCAACTTCTCTAGAGCTTAGCAAGAGTGATTTAAATTCTGTGTTTGATTATCTTGATAAAGATTTGCTTTTTAAGCACCGCTGGGGATATAGTAAGCTTAAAAAAGAAGAATATTTAGAACTAAAAGAAAAAACACTAGAACCGACATTTCAAACACTTAAAGAGGAATTTATTACACAAGGAATCTTTAAACCCATAGTGCTTTATGGATATTTTCATACGCGCACAAAAGTGCCTAAAAATTTAGAAGACGGACTAATTTTAGAGCTAAGCGCAAATGTAGATTTTAGCAATACAGAATCCTTTTTATTTCCACGTAGTAGTAAAAAACCCTATTTATGCTTAAGCGATTACTTCAATCCAAAAGGCGATATTTGCGCATTGCATTTAGTCTCTAGCGGACATAACTTCTCCCCTTATGAAGAGAAGCTTTATAAAAACGGCGAATACCATAAATACTATTTAGCCCATGCTTTAGGAATGGACTTAGCAGAAGCTCTAGCAGACTTCATTCACGCAAGAGTGCGCAAAGAACTTGCTTTAGATTCTAAATGTGGGCAACGTTATTCCTTTGGCTATCCCGCATGTCCTGATTTATCTCTTAGCAAGGGACTATTCAAGCTCTTAAATCCAGAATCCTTTGGAATCTTTTTAAGTCAAACCTACCAAATGACTCCAGAAGCAACTACTTCAGCACTTATCGTGCCTTATAAAGATGCAAAATATTTTGCCCTTTAGCTAAAGATTCCTTTTAGTGAGCTAGGGTCAAAGTTTTCAAAATCAAAATTTTGACCATTTGGAGTGCTAAAAGGCAAACTTGACTTTTCAATAAGTCCGCTAATTTGCCCCATTTTATCACTGATTTCTTGGTGTTTGTTAGCAAAGCTCTCACTCAAATTCCCTTGAATTTGGCTTGGCAGTGGCAAAGATAGAGAGACACTCTCCCCTGCTAGAGAAATTGTTAGCTCTTTTCCAAATAGTGCTTCTCCTTTAAATTGCGCAGCTTTTGCGCTTGCATCAAGAGCATTTAAGTCCTCTCCGCTACTTTTAATCTGATTACTTAGCGCATTTAGTGTAATATCAGCAATCTGCATTGCGCCCACCATTTCATTTGCGCCTTTAATTCCATCGCTAAATTTACGGATTTCTAACGCATTTTGAGAGAGGCTAGGCAACTCTTGTATTTCTTGTGCAGTCTGTGTAGCAATTTGAGATTCTGCGGTTTTAGATTCTGCGGTTTTAGATTCTGCGGTTTTAGATTCTGTATGTAGAGCTTCCACTTGTGGCTTTTGGTAGATATTCCCCAATCCATAGGGATTTATTGTTGATAACATCACAACTCCTTTTAAAGTTTTTTAAGTGTTAAGCATTTCTTATTCCACTTTTTAAAAATCCAAAAAAACCTTTAAGCCTATTTTAGAATTAAGTAAAACTAGGTTAAAATCCTTTAGGTTAAACCTTTTAGAAATAAGTTGGGGATTTACAAAATTAAACAAGGGGATTTAGAGTGGGAGAGTTTGAGTTTTCACAATTTAATAATCAATCTTTTATAACAGATTTTAAAGAAGATTTCGTGCGTGAGTTGCTTATTGCTCCATTGCTAAAAGCACTGGGATTTCACTTGCGCGATAAAGAGAATCCAAAAGCACTAGAAATGACGCTAAGTCAAAAAATCACAAGCCCCACGATTCTAGGAAGTAATGAAAAAATCACCCTAACGCGATTTCCTGATTATGTGCTTTATGTAGATTCCAAGCCTCATTGTGTGCTAGATGCAAAAGCCCCTAAGGTTAAAATTGACCCTAAAAGCAAAGCTGAGCGTCAAGCCTTTTATTATGCAATTAATCCCGAGATTAAAGCCCCATTTTACGCGCTATGTAATGGCATTTCCTTTACGCTTTTTCAAACAAGCACACAAACCTTGCTTAAAAATTTTTCTTGCGAAGAGCTTTTTGCACATAACTTTGAAAACGAGCATTTCACACTACTTAAGCAATACCTAAGCACCCCGCTAGAATCTTTAAAACAAACGCTAACCCAAGATGCTAAA
This sequence comes from Helicobacter turcicus, assembly GCF_019711685.1. GTDB lineage: Bacteria > Campylobacterota > Campylobacteria > Campylobacterales > Helicobacteraceae > Helicobacter_D > Helicobacter_D turcicus. Next base: position 39,624 of record NZ_JAIGYQ010000001.1, on the reverse strand, counting down.
ATGCCCAAAAAGCCTGATAGTTGGTATTTAAGCCGCGAATTACCTAGGGCGATTTTAAAGCCTCAAAAACGGGCTAAAGCGCGTTATTTTGGCTGCACGGCGTATTTTACGCGTCAGAGTTGGGATATTGTTACGCAAAATATCAAAAACTTCACCGATAAGGGCGATGTCGTGCTAGACCCCTTTGGAGGTAGTGGCGTAACTGCCATAGAAGCGATGATGCATGGACGCTTAGGGATTCACACGGATTTAAACCCTCTAAGTATCTTTATGACAAAGGCTCTAAGTGTGCAGGTGGATTTGAGCGCATTGTATGACTTAAGTGAGGAGATTTTAAAAGAATTTGCAAATCTTAAGCCCAAAAATGAAAAAGAGGCAAAGGCTCTATTAAAGGGCGCGAAATATTATCCTAACGCACTAGATAGTGAGTTTGGCAAAGTCGCCACACAAAAAGAGCAGGACTCTACACTTTGGATTCCAAAAGATGCGCTTTTACCAAAGGGAAGCGATGTGGATTGTGTTTTGCAGCTCTTTAGTAAAAGGCAACTTGCAGAACTTGCAATTTTGCGCAAACTCATTTTTAAACACACCACACCTAGTGGAAGCAAAGAAGCTAGAATCCATAAAAGGAATCTGCGGTATTCGCTGATGTTAGCGTTTTATAATATGCTAACAGTGTGTAATCTCACCTACCATATTTCAAAGCATAAAGGTTTAACCAATAAGGCGGGGGATAGTGGTATTTTTCGCTACTATCGCCATCGTATTGCCAAAAATCCAACTTTTGTAGATATTGCAGAATCTTTCAGAGGTAAAATCAATCGTGTTCTTAAAGGCAAAAGGGAATTAGAATCTGCCCCAAGTGATGGTTTCTATCAAAGCTATTTTTATCCTTTAAAGAGAGTGATTAAAGACTTTAGCGGTGCTATGATAAGCCAAAGAGAAGATATAGAAAAAATAGATTCTATCCTTGATAAAACCAATGGAGAAAAGATTTTTCAAGCCGATGCAACAAACTTAAAAGAAATAGAATCTTTAAGCATAGATTTCATCTACACCGACCCCCCTTATGGTGCAAAGATTCCTTATTTAGATTTATCTACAATGTGGAATGTTTGGCTTGATTTATCTGTGGATTTAACCTTAAAAGAAAAAGAATGCATAGAAAAAGGAAGTTTAGAGAAAAGTCGCGAAGAATACCACGCACTTATGATAGCAAGTCTTAAAGAAATGTATCGCGTGCTCAAATGGAATCGTTGGTTAGCTTTTGTGTTTCAACACCAAGACCCGCAGTTATGGCAGATTCTCGTAGAAGAGGCTCAAAAGATTGGCTTTGAATATGTAGGCTCCATAAGGCAGAAAAATGGGCAAACCACCTTCAAAAAGAGGCAGTTTAAGGCTTTTGTATTGAGCGGACAACTGATTATTTATTTTAAAAAGGTGCAAAATCCCAAAACTCTAGCTAAAGAATCTTTAGGAGGTGATATTACCGCCCTTGTGCTAAATCATGCAGAAGCCTTGATTGCTAGAGATGATGGAGCGACTATGGAAGAGATTCATGCTGAAATTACGATTAAAGGCTTAGAGCTTGGCTTTTTGCACGAGTTAGGTGAAGATTATACAGATTTAAGACCTTTGATTAACTCAAATTTTGACCTTGATGAGACAAACGGAAAATACCATATCAAAAAGGGGCAGAAATTTAAAAGCCACGCAATCCCGCTAGAGCTAAGAACAAAATATTTTTTGCTCTCCTATTTGCGTGGAGCAAAAAGGCAAAACAAAAAGGCTTATTTTGATGATATTTGTTTAGAGATTATCCCCTTGCTTAAAAATGGCGTAAGCCCAAGTGAAGCACTCATCAAAGAAGTTTTAGACCAAATTGCTATTGCTAATAAAGATACAGGCGAATGGCGTTTAAAAGACAAAAAAGGAACACAAGGGAGTTTATTTGACAGCTGATGAATTACATGAATTATATAAGCGCTTAGGTGTGTATGGTGTCTTTATTTATGGCACGATTATGAAATTACAAAATGAGGGTGAGAAGCTCACTATGGAGACAATCCACGCTAGAAGCATAGAATATATACTAAAAAATAAAATGAAACTTGAAGAGGGAAGCGATATTACTAAAATGCTTCCAAAACTTGCCACATTTGATAAAGCCACGCAAGAGTGGAAACTTAAAAGCAATATGGAAATCCTGCAATGCCTTAGAGAAACGCAAAAAAGTGGTAAAAATTAAAAGCATTGACAAAATAACTCTTGAGATTCTTTTAATGAGATAATCCTGTATTATTTTTTTAAAAAATTTACCAAAAATAAAATTGTGATTCCAACTATATAGAATACAAAAATACAAAGTGCGCACTCTGCCATTGTGCCAAACTTTAATGCTGGAATTAAATACCAACCTTCATAATATAAAGCAATGAATTTTTCTTGCAAGGGAGAGAGTTGGACGTTTGTTATTCCTTCTAAAATAGGTATATCCCTTCCACAAAAACCACTTGGAGCAAAAAGAGTTGGAATCCAAACATCAAGAGGGAGATTAAAATCAAATTTTGGGGAGAGTGAGCAGCCTTTTAGCCCAAAGATAAAAGTTTCACTCTGTAAGGCTTTTTGGATTCCATTTAATGTAAGTGCTGCAATAATGCCTTTTATAAGCGCATACGCACAAATTAAAGTCCCAAAAAACCCTACAATGCTTTTAGGGCATATTGCAATAATCATACAACCAAAACCCAACACAACAAGAGCATAACGGATATATACGCATTGTTCGCAAGGTTGCAAGAATAAATATTTCTGCAATACAAAATGCGAAAATGCCACGAAGAGAAATGCCCACACTCCAAGAAAAAGCCAAAAAAGGCGGTTATGTCGCTTCAAAGATTCCAACTATTTTACCTTATAAAGATTAATTAAATAGATTGCAAAAATTGCAATACTTCCGCCAATTAGCGTTAAAATACTTGGAATCTCTCCTAAAATAAAATAACTAGTAATTAGCGCAAATACAGGCACTAAAAGGGGATAGGAACTTGCCTTTTGTGCGCCCACTTGTGCAATCCCCATATAATAAATACTTGTCCCAATAGCAGTTGAGAGCACAGCAACCACTAAAAGCATTAACCAAAAACGCAAATCAAAACTAAAAATCTCTAACATCGCTGGTTGGATTAAAAAAACTGGCGAAAATAGCACCACACTAAAAAGCGTAATATAAAAATTAATTGCAATAGGATGGATTCTAAGACGTTGGCACACTAATGTCAAAACAGCCCAATCTAGTGCGCACAGCACAAAAAAGATATTAAATTTGCTAAAAAGTGTTTGCAAATTACCAAGCTCTAGCAAACAAATCCCAGCAATAACACCTAAAAATAACCCCAAAATCTCATTGCCTCTCATTGCTCTACTTGTGTTTTTTTGGATTTTATATAGCCCAAAGGTTAAAAGATACACAAACACTGGTGTGATAGTTGTTACAAGCACTCCACCCTTACCTGCACTCCCATAATTTAGCCCAACAAAAAACATTAGCGAATACAAGCAATTTAAAAACGTAGCAACAAGCAGAAATTTAAATGCCCTGCTATCAAGCCTAAGCGGAATCCTAAGAGCAATCACAAGCGGAATTGATGCAAAAAGAGCGAAAACAAATCGCCAAAAAGTAATCACATCTGCACTTGTATAACCTACAAGCACTTTGCTACTTGGCCACGAAGCCCCCCAAAAAAACATCGCAATCACAAGCAAAATAGAAAACATAGCACTCTTAGACATAATTTCTCTTAAAATCACAAATTAAAGACGCACATTATAACAAATCATTGTCTAATCATTAGAGCTGTTTGCGTAATGCGCTCTAGTTGTGCTAAGGATTCCATAATCGCATAGGTATTAATTACCACTTTGCTACGTGCCTGTGTCAAGGATAACTCTGCATCTAAAAAATCGCTTGTGCTTTCTATTCTCTGTGCATAGCGATTTTTAGAGATTCTGTAATTCTCCTCTGCTTGAGCACGTGCTAACTTTGAAATCTCCAGCGCATTTAGGGCAAGATTATAATTCTCCAATGCGCTAAAGAGTTGCAATTCCAAATCTTCAATTAGCGCAATGCGTTGGGATTCAAAAGCAAGCCTATTCATCTGCGCGCTCTCTAGTTTAAACCTATCGCTAAAACCATTAAAGAGATTAAGGCTCAATGAGAGTTGCACATTTGTCTTGTCTTTATAAATCCCATCACGTCCACGTAACGCATAATCATCACCATAACGCGTATAATCCCCTACAACATCAACTTCTGGCAAAAAATTTCCCTTAGCACTCTGCACCAAATACGTCTTACTCTTAATAATCTTATCCATAAAAAGCAACTCTGCGCGTCTTTGCAACATTTCTTTTTTTAGATTTTCAAATTTTAGATTCTGTCTTTTTAATTGCAATTCCTCTAAATCCTCTAAAGCAATTTTTGTCCGTGTGTAACGTTCTAAATTCCTTAGTGCATAGTTTAATGCGCTTTTATGACTAAGAAGAGTTTGCAAAGTATTATTTAATTCTACTTCAATTTTTAATAAATCGTTTTTCTGGATTAATCCCACACGATAAAACTCTGCATTTTGTCGCCTTTGTTCTTCTAATAGCACTCTTGATTGCTCGGCAATCTCCACATTTTGCGCTTGTCGCAACACATCAATATAGGCACTTTTTACCAATAAAATTACATCCTCTTTTGTTGCTTCTAGTTGATAATTTTGCGATTCTAATAGAGCCTTAGCACTTTTTAAATTATACACATCACTAAAACCATTAAAGAGATTATATTGCACATTTCCTCCCAAATTTCCGCTTGTCTTTTTATCTGCTCTTTGAATACGATTGCTCTTTTGGGTGGCATAAGTTAGATTAAGACTCGGATAAAATGGGCTTTGGTAAGCTTTATAATTTGCCCTACTCTCTTGTAATAAATACTCTTGTTCTTTAATGCTAGGATTATGGCGCAATGTCAAATCTAGTGCCTCTTGCAAACTAAGCGCATTTGCGATTCCATAACAAAGCAATAAAACAAGGAGAAATCTAATCATTTTTTAGCTCCCTTTTAATAAAAAAAGACAACAAACAAGGAATAAGAAAAATGCTAAGCATTGTGGAGAATCCTAAACCTCCTAAAATCACCGCTCCAAGCCCCCTATAAATCTCACTCCCAGCACCTGGGGCTACAACAAGTGGTAGCATTCCAAAAAGTGAAGTAAGTGTGCTCATATAAATAGGACGAATTCTAACACGTACCGCTTCTAGGATTCCTTTTTGTGTGTCCATTCCGTATAAACGCACATTATGCAAACTTTGATACACAATCAAAATTGCATTATTCACAACAATTCCAACTAAAATAATAAACCCAAGCATTGTAAGCACATCTAAAGGTTGATAGATAAGAAAAATATTGACTAGCCAAAGTCCTAAAAATCCTCCTCCAACAGCAAGTGGAACACTAAAGAGAATAATTAAAGGATAAATAAAATCCTCATATAATGCCGCCATTAACAAATAAATAATAAACACTGCTAAGACAAAGCCCAATAATAAGGAATCTTTAATTTTAGTGAGTTGGTCGGCTGTTCCGCTAAGAGAAATGGTATTATTCTCCAATGCACCGCTTGCTTTTAAACGTTCTAAAATTTCTCCATGGATTAGCTCCATAGACTCTTGAATGGTAATATTTAATGGAGGATTTAACGTAAGCGTAATCGTTCTATTGCGTTCATAATGACGAATCTGGTTTGTTCCATACTCTAGCTTCAAATCTGCTAGTGTGTTAATAGGAATAATCCCTGCTGCAGAAGTGTAAATACTTGCATTATAAAGCTCCTCTGGAGAATAGATTGCACTATTTTGGGATTTTAAAACTAAATCAATTTTTTCTCTACCCTCCTCTTTATACTCTGCAATTTTTCTCCCATCTAAAAGCACATCTAATGCAATACCAAAACTCTTAACATCAAGCCCAACTGCACTTATACGTTCCAAATTTGGATATAAATTTAACTCTGGATAAAGTATTTCTAGGCTCGGACGCGCACGCATTTGTAAGGTTGTGATATTTTTTTCTCCGTATTTTTCTGCAAAAACTTCTTTAATGATTTTCTCTAAGGCAATTGTGCTAGCAATTAAAGAATCTATATTCTCTCCGCTAATATCAATCTCTACACTGCGACTTGAACCTCTACGTTCAAAGATTCCACTTTGCAATGCCGTTCCATTTACTCCGGGAATTTTTTGAATACAAGTTTTTGCAAGAGGAATCAAATCTGCCGCTCTTGTAATATCCACAGCACGTACACCAAAGCTAAGATCAGAAGTTCCTCCCACATAAAACATATTTCCAATTGCTGGATATTGTGCATCTCCCTCAAAACCGCTACTTCCAAAATAATCACTAAGACAATTAAAGACCTCTTGCCCTACTTTTTCTTTCTCTTGATAGGATAATCCAGGCGGTGGTGTCATTCTGCCAAAAACAAAATTTTGATTGCCCTGTGGCAAATACTCCATTTTAGGCAACAAAATATAGCTAAATGCAAGACTTAAAAGCGTTAAACTAAGAATTGTAAAAATTTTATTACGTGTGCTTTGCATGGATTTTTGCACAAAAAACATAATCCAATCTACAAACCATTGCCCAAACTCTCTAATCTTTAAAGAAAATCTAGAGCCACGCATATAGATTTTTTGTAGATTCTTATTTCCTCTCAAAAGACTTTTTTTTGTTCCTAGAAGTTTAGTGCTTTGATAGCTTAGTGTTGGAATCACAACAATAGAAACAAAAAGAGAGAAACTAACAGCACTACTTGCAGCAAGTGCAATATCCCTAAATAGTTGCCCAGCTTCTTCTTGAATATTTAAGATAGGAATAAAAATCGCCACAGTTGTTAGCACAGAAGCAATTAATCCCCCAATGACTTCTCTAGTGCCATCAACTACCGCTTCCACAGGACTTTTATTCATCTTTTTATGTCTATCAATATTTTCTAATACAACAATTGCAGAATCTACAAGCATTCCCACTGCAAAGGAGATTCCAGCTAAGGAGACAACATTTAGTGTGCGGTTTAAAAATGCCATAACAATAAATGTCCCAAATACACTTAGCGGCATTGCCACAGCAATAATAAGTGTTGAGGTTAAAGAGCGCAAAAAGACAAAGAGCACACCACAAGCTAAAAACGCTCCAATGATAATATTACTTTTAACTAAAGCAATGGCTTGTTGGATATAGTCCCTTTGGTCATTTGTCCATTCTAATTTCAAACCCCTATCTTTTAAGATTCCATTATTAAGCGTATTAAAAACAACTTCTACTGCATTTGTAAGCTCTAGAACATTTGCATCAGCTGCTGGTTTAATTGCCACAAATAATGCTTCTTTTGGTATTGTTTCATCTCCACGATAATAGGATACGGTTGTTTTATTCTCAAAACCCTCCTTGACAATTGCCACATCACCAATCTTAACACGTTTTAGACCATCACTCCAAATCACTACATTTAAAATATCTTGTGGGCTTTTGAACTCTCCAATAGTGCGCACACGATAAGATTTTCTACCATAATCTAAACTTCCAGCGGATAAATTCACATTTTGCTTATCTAGCACATTTGCAAGACTTGCCACATCAAGCTTATAAATTGCAAGTTTTTTATCATCAATAATAACATGCATTTCCCTATCATCACCACCAGGAAAGAGTACTTCTGCTACTCCATCAATGCGTTCAAAATACTGAATCACATTTTCATTAAAAAATGTCCTCTCCTCTCGCACATTAACGCTAGAATCTAGACTTACCAACATCATTCTAACAACAGGACTTGTATCCTCCCCAGTTGCACGGATTACAGGGCGGTCAATTGCATCAGGATAACCTTTAACCTCATTAAGTTTATTGCTAACATCTAGCATTGCTTTGGTTAAATCTGTGCCAATTTTAAACTCTAAAGTTACATTTGCACGTCCATTATTTGCAAACCCTTCCATTGTTTGAAGATTATCAATCCCTTTTAAAACTTGCTCTTGTCGCTCTAAAATCTCTCTCTCAATCTCATAAGGAGTCGCGCCGCTCCAAGTAGTATTCACAGAAATTACAGGTCGCGTAACTTGAGGGGTAAGTTGATAGGGCATTGCGCTTAGTGCTAATATCCCAAATAAACTTAGTAAAATCATTCCCACAATGACTACAACAGGACGATTAATTAACGTTTTTATCATTCCTTAACCTCAACGATACTATCGCCTTCTTTTAAACGTTCCGCTCCTACAACAATAACTTTGTCTTTTACGCTTAAATTGTATCCTTGTGGAGCAATATAAGCATTAAGCCCAGAATAACCTTGAATTGTAATTGCTACACGTTTTGCCTTATTTTGATGTGCGATAAAAATCACATTGCCCTTAGCATCTGGCAAAATTGCATCACGTGGCACTAAAAACATTTTCTCATCTCTTTTAATATCAAAAGAAGTGCGTACTTCTAAACCCTCAATAAGTTCTCCTTTTGGGTCATCAATCGCAAGTTTTAGCGGAAAAGTTCTAGCTTTTGCATCCCCTAGCGGAATCAACGCACTAACCTTTGCCTTATAATTTTGATTTGCAATTTGCACCTCTAGGTTATCGCCAACCTTTAAAGCGCGCAAAATCTCAAAAGAGACTTCAAAAGTCGCTTCAAGTGGTGTTAGCTTTGCGATATTAAACACGCTTGCCCCAGCACTTACCCACTCACCCTGTTTTAAAAGCTTTTGTAACACCACACCATCATAAGGGGCTATAATAACTTTTTTGCGCTTTTGTGTCTTTAGCAACTCTAAGCTATGTGCAATAGATTCCATATTTCCCTTTTGGGCTTGCATATCAAATAAAATATCTTCGTATTCCTTAAAAGAAATGGACTCACTCTCATAAAGTGCCCTATAACGCGCATAATCTTTTTTAATTTTCTCATACTGCGCTTTTGCCTGCTTTAGAGCACCCTCTTTTGAAGCAATCTCGTCCCTTAGCAAATCGCTATTTAAAATTGCTAACTCCTGTCCTTTTTTCACACGTTGTCCCTCATTTACAAACACAGAATCAATAATTCCAGAAACTTCAGAAGCAAGCATTCCACGCTCACTAAAATACAAAGAACCGACATATTGATAAGCTTGATTTAAGACTCCATTTTGAATTGTTGCAGTCTTCACAAGAGTAGATTTTGAGGGCTTGTTGGATTTTGCATTTTGTGGATTTATGCTTTTAGATTCCAACTGATTTTTAGTTTGTGCAGAATCCTTTTGAGAAGCATACAACAAACCCCAAAAAAATCCAAGTATCACTACGCAACTAAATAATATTTTTTTGCTAAGATTGCCACTAAAGCGCACAAAATTCCTTTAAAAAACTTTGCCCTATTGTAAAATAAAAATGTTAATTTTTTGTGAAATCTTTCAAAATATTGCTCAAAAGCGTTATAATTTACATTTTTTAAGGGGCGGTTTTTGAGCATTAGAGTGTATTTACTAACTAGTGTTTGCATATATGCTTTATGTGTAACTTTGCGCTTTTATTATCCTTTTGTCCTAGAATCCTATCCGCAGTATTTACATAATAACACATGGCTTTTAAACACTCATGATGGCTATTTTTATGCACAGGGCGCAAAAGATATTTTACACTTTTTAGAATCCTTTTTAGATTCCAACACCTTTGCTTCTGCCTTAAATTTCGTGCAGAATTTCACTTTAGATTCCAATTTTAAATCCACGTTAAACTCTCCTACACACGAACCACTATCCATTATCACAGCACTTATTGCTTTTCTTACGCCCTTATCTTTAGAACAAGTGTTATTTTATCTCCCCGGATTTCTTGGCGCGCTCATTGTTTTTCCAATGCTCTATATCACACGTCACTTTGGAATTGTTCCTGCAATTTTAGCTAGCCTATTAAGCGCACTTAGCATAAGCTACTTTAACCGCACGATATTTGGCTACTACGATACAGATATGCTAATCTTGCCCTTAGCACTTAGTGTTCTTGCACTAACCCTTTCTAAAAATGTGTGTGCATTTGGATTCCTATTTGCCTTAAGTGTGTTTTCTCTGTTGTATTATCCAAATTTACGCTATGTGTTTTTAAGCTTTATTGCGATTTTACTTTGCTTTAAATCAAAGAGAGAAACAGCAGCCATTTTAATGCTTGCAATCCCCTTTGCACTATTCTTGCCATTTTCACTCTTTGGGGCGGTGGTGTGGATTACAATAAGTGTCATTTTAAACGTATTTAAGATTCCACCAAAACTCTTTTGGATAATTCTTAGCGCATTTGTATTTTTTATGCTTTATGTCTTACTGCCTAGTCTTTTGCACACACCTTTTTTTAGCACACTCTTTATGGATTCTCAAAATACACAGCCTTTGCCCTTCTTAAATGTTTTAGATTCCATCGCAGAAACTTCTAAAATCTCTTTTAACACCTTTGCAGTGCGCGTTAGCGGTAATCTTGCACTCTTTATTCTAAGCCTTGTTGGTTATGGATATTTAGTCTATAAAAAGCGTGTATTCTTGCTCTTTTTACCTCTTTTACTTTTAGGGGCTTTTTCACTTTTGCAAGGACTTAGATTTAGCTTTTATTCCTCTCCTGTTTCTGCGCTTGGGCTTAGCTACCTCTTATACCAAAGCACACTTCTAAAAAAGATTCCACTTCGTCCCTTATTCCAAACATTTTTTATCCTCCTTACTCTCTATCCGCATCTCTTGCATATCAAAAACTACACCCCAAAGCCAATTTTAGATTTCACAGAAGCACAAATCCTAAAAGCAATTCCATCTAAAAAGGGAGACTCTGCGCTTGCATGGTGGGATTATGGCTATATGATAAATTATTTTAGCAATCTTAATGTTTTTATTGATGGTGGCAAACATTCAGGCAAACAGAACTTCCCTGTTAGCCTATTTTTTGCTAGTAGCGATAATGATTTAAGCTACAATATCGCAAAATCCTTACTAAATGGCTCTATGGAATCGCATTTCAAAACACCAAGCTTTCTAGAATCGCTCCTGCACTACAAGCCCCAAGATCATGCACAAAATCTCTATATTATCCTACCGCTTAGTATGCTTGAGATTTTTCCAAATGTCATTGCTTTTAGCAATTTTAATAAGACACCAAAATTCTTTGCTCTTAGTCAAAATGTAGAATCCAAAAATGCAAATTCCAAAATTGTGCATTTTAAAAATAAACTTGCCCTTGATTTAAAGAATGGAATCTTAAATCCTAATACACATAAAATCTCTAAATTTATTAGCCTAAAGACAAATAAAACGTTAAATTTCAATCCTCAAAGTCCACTAAGTGCGCTAGAATTACAAGATGGTAGAATCTTGCTGTGTGATAACTCCTATCTTGAAAGTTTTTATTTTCAGGGATTATTTTTTGAAACATTAAATCCAAACTTATTCCAAAAAATGCTAAAAAATGACAAAATTACAATTTACAAACTGCTTTAAAACAAGGATTACAAATGGAACTCACTCATTTAGATGAACGTCAAAACCCCAAAATGGTAGATGTTAGCGCAAAAGATTCTACGCAACGCGAAGCTATTGCAAGTGGCAAGATCACTATGAGCAAGGAAGCCTTTAGCGCGATAAAAGAACAAAGAATAAAAAAGGGTGCTGTGCTACAAACTGCAATTGTTGCTGCAATTATGGGGGCAAAACGCACTTGGGAACTTATTCCTATGTGCCATCCTCTCTTCTTAAGCAGTGTAAAATGCGATGTTAGCGAACTCCCAGAAGAATGCGCATTTATCTTAAAAGTGCGCGTAAAGACTTTTGGACAAACAGGCGTGGAAATGGAAGCGTTAATGGGCGTAAATATTGGACTGCTTACCATTTATGATATGGTCAAAGCCATTGATAAAAAAATGATACTAAGCGAAATTTGCTTACTAGAAAAAAGCGGGGGCAAAAGCGGACATTTTGTGCGCTAAAACACTCCTTAACTGCTTTAACACCTTTAAAAAGTTTCAATACTACTTAATTTTAAGCTAATAATCTTTGATAAATTGCTTCAAAATACATCTTATTACTGCAAATTTTTGTAACAAAAAACTTAAAAAATATTTATAGATTCTAATTTTTTGTGCGTTTATAAGTAAAAATCTGCTAACATCAAAATATTATATTTAAACAACAAGGAGTGTTACATGAAAAAGAATATTGTTTTCTTTGAAGCAGTTGGTGGAAGCGACAAAGGCGCAGATGGGCACAGAAAAGACACTATGCCTATGGTTAATGCGCTAAAAGCTAAGGGTTGGAATGCAGAGGTTGTATTCTTTAGTGATGCTATTTTGCGTGATGAAAATGAACGCAATGCAATTTATAAGCGCGTTAGAAACAACGCAGATGGTTATGTTTCACGCGTTAATCCGGGAAATCTAAAAGAAGAAAAATTATATTTTGATGTTTTGCGCAAACTTTGTGCTGATGGGCTTGTGGGTATGCCTCATCCTGATGCAATGGTGGGTTATGGAGCAAAAGATGCTTTAACTAAACTTGCAGACACACCACTTGTGCCAGATGACACTTATGCTTATTATGATATTGCAACATTTAAAAACACATTTCCAAAAAGCCTAGCAAAAGGTGAACGCGTACTAAAGCAAAATCGCGGCTCCACAGGTGAGGGGATTTGGCGTGTAAGATTAGCAGATGGTGTTTATAATACTTGTGAATCTTTACCACTAGATACAAAAATTATCTGCACAGAGGCTAAAGATAACCACAGCGAAGAGCGTAAGCTTGGTGAATTTATGGATTTTTGTGAGCAATACATCATTGGCGATAATGGAATGTTAGTAGATATGACTTTCTTACCACGCATTAAAGAGGGTGAAATTAGAATCCTAATGCTTTATAAAACACCTGTGTATGTTGTGCATAAAAAACCAGCTGAAGGTGGCGATGCCTTTTCTGCAACTCTTTTTAGTGGTGCAAAATACCGCTATGATGAACCAAAAGATTGGCAAGCACTTGTAGATTGGTTTTTAGGACAATTACCATCTATTAAATCTAAACTTGGAAACTATGATTTACCACTCATTTGGACAGCAGATTTTATTTTAGATACAGATGAAAAAGGTGCAGACCGCTATATCTTAGGTGAAATTAATTGCTCTTGTGTTGGATTTACAAGCCCAGAAGAATATATGGCAAAAATCGCCATAATGGTTGGCGATAATATCATTGATATTGTCAGCGAGAAAAAAGCTTAAAAATCGGCTACAAACCTTTTAACAAGAGGGGGATTTTCCCTTTTGTTAAGTTTTCTTCTTTAACTGCATAAATCCACATAAAATCCAAAATTAAATTCCATTAGACTCGCCACACAAAAACCAAAGACTAGAAAACAATTCTATAAAACTACACAAAGCAAAACCTATATTACAAATCCTGTAAAATAAATTCCGCTTCTACAAGTTACTATGGAATCTTTGATTTTAAAAAGTTTAATTTAAAAATTAATTCCTTCTAATGCAAAATATCAAACTACCCTTTTAAGCTTTCTAAGAATGTGTGCAGTTTATTGTATTCTCCACGTTCTAAAAAGCGCACTTTCTGCGTTGGTAAATTATTAAGCGTAACAAATCCATAAGCAATACGTTTAAGATCTAACACCTCTAAGCCAAAATGTGCAAAGAAACGCCTAAGCTCACGATTTTTACCTTCTTTAATAATTACTTTGATTTTTGAGTATTTTGACACATTTTTAATACAAGTATAGCCCACAAATGGTGCAAACTCCATTGCTTTAATTTTGCTTTTGCTATGCCCACCAGCACTTGCATCTTCTAATGTAATCCCACTCTCCATAGCATCAAACACGTTATCTTTGATAAAACCAGAAAGTTTTAGTAAATACACACGTTCTAACCCATTCTCCATAAGTGCGCGCACAACCTTGACACTATCACTAAGTAGCAGTAGCCCCTCACTGGCAAAATCTAGCCGCCCCACAGGCATAAAATGCGAGAATTTTTTAGGAAGAGAGTCATAAATAACCCTGCGTCCCCTATCATCGCGCCTACTGACAATCTCTCCTTTAGGCTTATTATACACAATCACCGAGTATTGCTCTTGCTCCCTTAGTAGCTTCCCATTAAGATACACTTTTGTATTTTTATCCACTTGATAAGAAAAATCATTCATAATTTCCTTGTTAATTGTAATCCTACCCTCTTTAATCAGCTTATCTGCCTCACGTCTTGAATATTTTGAATGGTGTGCTATGTATTGATTGAGTCGCATTTTCACTTCTTGTTATTTTTTAAATTGAAATTTCTGTGCTTTTAATAATGCCTTCAGCGCATCTTTATGCCGTCCTTGCAGAATTAGCCAAAATCCTTTACTATCTTGATCTAAACTACCTCCACAAGAGAATTTTTTCTTTGCTTCTTTTAATATCTCTTGCATCGCTTGCTTCTCTTCAAAAAAGATTCCACAACGCGTGATATCCTTGCCTTTTGCCTTTTCTTCATTAATTCCCAAAAAATAGCTATCGCGCATTTTAGACTCACCACCCTTGCCACAGATACAAGCACTCTCTAACTCCCCACATTTTTTGCACACACAATCAATCCTATCACTAAACTTTGCACTAAAATCTAATTGCACCATTGCAGCTCACTTAATGCGCTTTTTATCTCACTATGCACCTTAAATCCACTCACTAACTCTAATTCTTGTGTTTGTGTTCTAAAAAGGATTCTAAGTTCTCGCTTACCACTATGGATAATCGCAAATTCCCTTAGCTTTTGCAAACTTTGACTCTGTGTGCTTGCATCAAGAAGCACAAGCAAAGGTTCGCTAATGTCAGCTTTTTCAATGACAAAATCCACAATTTCTCTTTTAGCCTCTTCTAAAGTTAGAATCTTTTCTGCTTTGAGCTTTTTGGTTTCATTTTGTTCTTGGACTTGACATTTTATCGCCACAGGAATCTCTTTATCTAAAGCTTCTACTTTTATAAGCATTTGTTCAAAAACAGTTAATTCCAAACTACCATAAAGATCTTGAAGCTTTAACATTCCATAACGTTTGCCAGCTTTAGAAAACTTCACAATCACATCTTCAATACACCCAACAATCAAAATCCTACTATTTTCAGCTAAGTCTTTAATTTGATTACTAGGCGTATAGTTTATCTCTCTAAAAGCCTCTTTATATGCATCAAGGGGATGACCAGAGGCATAAAACCCCAAACTTTCCTTTTCAAATTCCAAAATCTCTTTTTGACTATACTCTCCTAAATTCTTTAAATCCAATTGCACACGCATTAGCTCCTCATCATCGCCAAAAAGCGAACCGATAGCTTCTTTTTGCGCATTTTGCGCATTTTTTGCCGCTTCTGTCAAATCCTCAATTTGCTCTAATAAAGATTTGCGCGTATAACCCATTCCGTCTAATGCACCACTTTTAATAAAGGCTTCAAGGGCTTTTTTATTCACTTTTGCAGGGTCAATACGTTTTAAAAAATCCTCTAAGCTCTTAAACTCACCATTTTGCTTACGTTCTTCTAAAATAATATTAATCGCAACTTCTCCAGCACCCTTAATCGCGCCCAACCCAAAAAGAATGCAGGACTCACCCTTCACTTCAGCAACACTAAATTCAAGTTCAGATTTTTGGATATTTGGAGGAAGCACTCTAATTCCCATTTGATTTGCTTCCTCAATGTATTCTACGATTTTATCAGTATCATTTTTCTCCGAAGTTAGCAAGGCAGCCATAAACTCTCTTGGATAATAAGTCTTTAAATACGCTGTTTCAAAGGTAATCATCGCATAAGCGGCAGAGTGGGATTTATTAAATCCATATCCAGCAAACTTTACAATCAACTCCCAGAGCTCCTCTGCTTTTGCTCTATCAAAGCCCTGTGTAACTGCTCCATCGGCAAATTTGCTTTTATTATCCTCCATAATTTGCGCATCTTTTTTTCCCATTGCACGACGGATTAAATCCGCTCCCCCAAGAGAAAATCCTCCAATTCTTTGCACGATTTGCATAACTTGTTCTTGATAAACAATCGTCCCATAAGTTGGACGCAAAATGGGTTCTAATTCTGCAAACATATACACAATAGGCTCTTTGCCATGCTTACGATTAATAAAATCATCTACCATTCCCGATTCTAATGGTCCAGGTCGCCCTAGTGCGATGGTTGCAATAATATCCTCAAAGGTGCTTGGGCGCATTCTTTTATTAATCCCTTGAAACATACTAGATTCTATTTGAAAAATCCCTAACGTATTTCCGCTTTGAAGCGTTTCATACACTTTTTTATCATTGACATCAATATTTAAAAAGTCAATTCTCTCACCACAACGTTTTTCAATCAGTTTTAGTGCATCATCTACTACAGTAAGTGTTTTTAAACCCAAAAAGTCAAATTTAATTAAATCCACATCTTCAAGATATTTCATAGAATATTGTGTCGCAATAATCCCATCTCGCTGTGAGCGATAAAGAGGTGCTTTATGCCACAATTCTTGCGTGGAATCTATTACAACTGCAGCAGCATGTGTCCCGGGATTCCTTTTTGTTCCTTCTAAAATCAACGCAAATTCCCACACTTTTTTTGCAAGTTGGTCTTTTGCAATCAATTCTGCGATTTTTGGTTCTTTATGAAAAGCATGTTCAAGCGTGATTTCAAGCTCTTTTGGAATGAGTTTTGCAAAAGAATCTGCATCATTATAAGGCATCCCCATAACACGCGCCACATCTCTAATAACCGCCTTTGCTTTCATCATACCAAAGGTAATTACCTGCGCAACATTATGTCGCCCATATTTTTCTGTTACATAGTCCAAAATCTCACCACGACGACTTTGACAAAAATCCATATCAATATCAGGCATACTCACACGTTCAGGATTTAAAAAACGTTCAAAGAGTAAATCGTATTTCAAAGGATCAATATTTGTAATCTCTAAGCAAAATGCCACCAAGCTTCCAGCAGCACTTCCACGACCTGGACCTACTGGAATTCCACGTTCTTTTGCTGCACGCACAAAATCCCAAACAATAAGCATATATCCGGGAAATTTCATAGAATTAATAATTTCTATTTCTCTCTCTAAGCGCTCTTTATATTTTGCATGTTCTTCTTGTGGAATCCTCACAAGACGTTTGACTAAGCCCTCTCTACACTTATATGCAAAATACTCACTATCTTGCGTAAAATCTAACCCTTCAGCCTTTGCATAGTCCTGTGTAAATTTAAAACTAGGTGGAGTAGGGTTGCCTAAATGCAATTCTAAATTACATTTATTAGCAATCTCTTGCGTGTGCTCTAATGCCTCTGGCAAGTCCGCATAGAGTTCTGCCATCTGCTGCGGGGTTTTGACATAAAACTCTTGCACGGTGTGGCGCATACGATTTGGATCATCAAAATCTTTACCAAAACCAATACAAAATGCAACTTCTTGCGCTGTGGAATCCCCCTGTTTTGTATAGTGCGTATCGTTTGTTGCGACGATTTTAATCCCTGTTTCATTAGAAAGTTTTAAGAGTTGATTATCAATAAATTGCTGTTCCTCAATGCCATGGCGCATAAGCTCCAAATAAAAATCCTCTCCGAAAATTTCCTTATACTCTAGCGCAACTTCCTTTGCTCTTTCATAACCCTTGCGCCCTTTATTATCGTCTTTTTTTGTATTTAAATGCCATTGCACCTCACCATTTAAGCACGCACTACTACAAATCAACCCTGCGCTGTGTTCCCTTAGCATTTTCTTGCTAATACGTGGCTTCATATGAAATCCATACAAACATGCTTGAGAGCTTAAATACATTAGATTTTTATAACCTTCTAAATCCTTTGCATACAAACACAAATGGAATCTTTGATTGCTTTTATCACCAATTTCATCTGCATTGTGCAAATACGCTTCCATTCCTAAAATCGGCTTAATCCCTTCTGCTTTCATCGCCTTATAAAACTCAATAGCACCAAACATATTGCCATGGTCTGTGATTGCCACACTATCCATTCCGTATTCTTTAATCTTTTTAGCAAGGGTTTTAATTTTGTTTAAGCCATCAAGCAAGGAATATTCAGTATGTAGATGTAAATGCGTAAATTTTGGAGTTTGACTCATTTTAAAAGCCTTTAAAGGAATTTTTATGGAATTGTAGCCTAGCCTTGCTAATATACATATAAGATTCTAATCATAAAAGTATAAGCCTTAGCAAATTTTTAAAAGCTTTCAACCAATAAAAGCAAAATCCAAAATAGATTCCATATTTTAAAATGCTTAAAAAGGCACTTAAGGATGCAGTATCTTTAACTCTTGTGCAATTTTTTCTAGTTTTTGTTTTTGTTCAACTAGAGCATTTTGATGAGTTTCAAGCACTTCTTTTGGAGCATTTGCTACAAATTTTTCGTTCTTTAGCATTCCCTCTAATTTGCTAATCTCTTTTTGTGCTTTCTGTGCTTGTTTCTCTAAACGCGCAATGATAGGAGATAAATCAATATCAGTAATTGGCAAATACGATTCTAATTTTTCTGTAATATCCACAATGCAATTTGGAATCTTTTTTGAAACAATCTCTAGGGATTCTACTTTTGCAAGTTTGCACACATAACTAATAAAGAGTGCGCGCATTGCTTCTGGAATCTCAACATTAACATAAGCTTTAGCAATTTTTTGATTTGCTAAATCAATCGTTGCTTTTGCACGACGCAAAGACACAATAGAATCTACAATGCGTCCAAATGTAGAGAAATTCTCCACATTTGTGTAGCTAAAGTTAGGATACGGACGCACCATAATTGAACCACTCTGCTCTAGAGTTGAACCATCAAGTTTATGCCACAAATAATCACTAATAAAAGGCATATAAGGGTGCAATAACAACAAGGATTCCTTAAACACAGCACCAAGCTCAATAATGGAATCTTTATTTGCCTTGCTTAGCTCAATCCCCCAGTCGCAAAATTCATTCCACAAGAAACGATAAAGTGTGTTTGCACCATCATTAAAACGATAAGATTCCAAATGCTCACGTACCTCTGTAACTATCTTGCTTAAAAGCTCAGCAAAATATTGTCCAAGCGCAGTTTTTGGCACTCCAATATCATTTAAATTTGGAAATCTCTCTGCATTTAAAAGTAGAAAATTTGTCGCATTATAAAGCTTGTTTGTAAAATTTTTAGACACTTCCATTTGTTTATGCGAAAGCTTCACATCACGTCCTTGTGCGCACAAAATCGCTAGTGTAAAGCGCAATACATCAGCACTATATTCTTCAATCTTTTCTAGAGGATTAACCACATTGCCTTTAGATTTACTCATTTTATTGCCAAATTCATCACGCACGAGAGCATGGAGATAAATATCAGGATAGGGCAACTCTCCTAACAAATGCTCACCCATCATTAACATCCTAGCTACCCAGAAAAACAAGATATCAAAGCCTGTAATAAGCAAGGAATTAGGATAAAACTCTTGCATATCCTTTACATTCCAAAGCACCCCCTTGCCAAACTCACCATTTGCATAACCAAGCGTAGAAAAAGGCCAAAGTGCCGAACTAAACCAAGTATCCAAAACATCGGGATCTTGCCTAATATTCTCACTTTGACAAAACTTACAGACCTTTGGAATCTCTACACTTGCAAATTGTCCGCCACAGCTCTCACAATAAAACACCGGAATCTGATGCCCCCACCAAAGCTGCCTTGAGATACACCAATCGCGTAATTCCCTCATCCACGAGTTATAATTATTTTTCCATTGTGGCGGAAAAAAATTACTTATATTTGCATTAATTTTTTCAATCGCCCCTTGCGCAACCTCTTTTTTTAAAAACCACTGCTTAGAAATATAAGGCTCCACAACATTTCCACAGCGGTAGCAATGCCCTACTTGATTTTTATAATCTTCAATTTTTTCTACAAAGCCTAACGATTCTAACTTTTCTACAATGTTTTTGCGTGCTTTTAAACGTTCTTGTCCAGCAAACTCACCAGCATTTGTATTCAAGATTCCATATTTATCAAAAATCACAATTTGCTCTAAATTATGACGTTTTCCCACCTCATAGTCATTCACATCATGCGCAGGAGTTACCTTTACAGCTCCTGTTCCAAATTCCATATCCACATGCATATCAGCAATAATTGGAATCTTACGCTTTAATAATGGCAACACAACGTTTTTGCCAATTAAATGCTTAAAACGCGTATCTTCTGGATTCACCATTACCGCACTATCGCCAAAGTAAGTCTCTGGACGCGTTGTGGCGACAACAATATAATCCTTGCTATTCTCTAAAAAGTAGCGCAAATAGTAGAGCTTACCATTGTTTTCTTTGTATTCTACTTCAATATCAGAAAGTGCCCCATCATGCGTACACCAATTTACTAGATACTCACCTTGAAAGATTAAACCCTCATTATAGAGCTTTACAAAAGTATCTTTTACTGCATATTGCAAACCATCATCCATTGTAAAACGCGTCCTACTCCAAGCTTGCGAACTTCCAAGTTTGCGCATTTGTTTTAAAATCATTCCCCCACTTTTTTCTTTCCATTCCCATACTTTTTGCACAAAAGCTTCACGTCCTAAATCTTCTTTCTTAATACCTTGTTCTAAAAGTTGCTTTTCTACAACATTTTGCGTAGCAATTCCAGCATGGTCTAAGCCAGGTTGCCATAATGTTTTATATCCATCCATTCTTTTAAAACGTGTAATAATGTCAATTAATGTGTGATTTAGTGCGTGTCCAATATGCAAACTCCCTGTAACATTTGGGGGCGGCAGCATAATGCAAAAGTTTTTGCCATCTTTTTGAATTGCCTTATTGCCATCAAGCTCAAAATATCCTGCCTTTTCCCAAAAATCATAATATTGTGATTCCACTTCTTTAGGATTATAAGCATTTGTTGCTTTCTGTGCTAAAAGTGTTTTGTCCTTAGATTCCATCTCTTGAATAGATTCTATTTTTTGCATAAAAGCCCTTTTGTTAGCAAGTTTTAGTGTATTTTATAAAACTGGAATAGTTTTTGCTAATCTGCTAAGTATGAATTTTTAATTTCAGAATTCTACCAAAAAATCGGATTCTTTAAAATCTATTTTTGACAAAAAGTTCATAAAATAGGCTTTAAAGTAAAAAACTTTATGGTAAAATCAAACCATACCAAAATAAGACAAGGAGTGTGTTATGAAAAGCGAAAAATTTCAAGTAAAATCCCCAATTCTAGGATTTGATAATGTAAGCGAAGTAAGTTTTGCAGAAGTTGATGATGGTGCATTAGCGTTTTTGTCTATGGAGAGTGGTGCAGAATTATTACTCATTAATCCTTACAAAGTGCGTGAATATTCTTTTGAAGTGCCAACAGCAATTCAAACTCTACTAGATATGAAATCTAGCTCTAATGTAAAAGTTTTCTGTGTGTTTGTACGCGAAAAAGAAGCAGAAGTGCGCATCAATTTCCTAGCACCAATTATTCTAAACTTTGATAATAACACGCTTGCCCAAGTTGTGTTAAATATAAAAGATTATCCAAACTTTGGCGTTGCAGAATCTATTAAAAACTATATTAAAGCATAGTTTGATTGCCTTTATCCAATCTTAATCCTCAACAAAGGGAAGCTTGTGAGGCACAGAGCGGTCATAATCTAGTCATCGCATCTGCTGGCACCGGCAAGACTTCTACTATTGTTGGAAGAATCTCTTTTTTGCTACAAAACGGAATCTTACCTAGTGAAATTCTACTTTTAACTTTCACAAATAAAGCAGCTACTGAAATGCTCTCACGCTTAAGCACAAGATTTGATACAAAAATTGTTAAAGACATTGAAGCTGGCACTTTTCATGCAGTTGCCTATCGGTATTTAAAAGCTAAGGATTCTGTGATTTTAAAACAACCAAGAGAGTTAAAAGTGCTTTTTAAAAGCCTTTATGACAAACGTATTTTTTTAAATGCGCAAGAAAATACTCCCTATGGTGCAAACTATTTGTATGATTTATTCTCTCTTTATTTTAATGCTACAATTTCTGAAAATTTTACAGAATGGTTAGAGCGCAAAAACCCCCAGCAATTAGAGTATGCGGAGATTTATTTAGATGTTTGGGAAGAGTTTAAAACCCTAAAGAAAGAATATCGTTATGTAGATTACAACGATTTGTTATTAAACTATAAAGCAAGTTTGTTAGAAAATACGCAATCCCCACCTTTCAAAGAAGTCCTAGTTGATGAATATCAAGATACAAATCCCCTACAAGATTCCATTTTACAGGCTTTAAATCCTCCTTCTATCTTTTGCGTGGGAGATTATGACCAAAGCATTTATGCCTTTAATGGTGCAGATATTAGTATTATTGGAAGTTTCAAGGAACGTTACATAGATGGCAGGATTTTTAGCCTAACTAAGAACTACCGCTCTACAGAGCCAATTTTAAACCTTGCAAATCGTGTAATTGAGAGAAATCCTCGTATTTATCCTAAGAAACTTGAAGTAATAAAGGAGCAAAATTTTGGAAATCCTGCACTTCTTGTGTATGAAGAACTCTTTTTGCAATATGCTGGAATTGCGAATAAAATTAAACTTTCAAACCGCCCATACCATGAGATTGCTGTAATTTTTAGAAACAATTCTAGTGCTGATGGAATTGAGGCTAGCTTGCGTGAAATTGGGATTCCAACGCGACGAAAAGGAGGGATTAGCTTTTTTGAATCCAAAGAAGTGGTGTATATGCTAAATCTCTGCACCTTGCTTTTTAATCCAAAAGATATGATGGCATTTATCCAAACACTAAACCATGCAAAAGGAATCGGAAATGCCTTAGCAAAGGATATTTATGAAGCCTTGCTGCTTTTAGGATGCGGAAATCTAAGGGAAGGGATTTTACATCCTAATAAAAGCATTAAAGAGCCTTTTAAAAGAGGTACGCAAAACACACAACTTGGGCTTTTTGATGATTTTATAGAGTTTAGCAATACCACACGATTCCACACACTGCCAATAGAAGAAGGCTTCAAAAATAATCCCATTTTAAGCCACCCTAAGCTAACTAAAGATGGTGTGGAGTTTTTAAACGCTTTGTATTGCTTTTTTAAGCTTTTTAATGCCTATAATAAGCCTTATGAACTCATTGCAAAGATTCAAATGCTACCGATTTTTCAAATTGTTGCCCAAAAACTTGCTAAAGAACGCTCACTCACAAAAGAGGGCGTAATTTTAGAAGAAAAACGATTGGAATCCTTAGAGAAAATTAGCCGTAAAATATCACTTTTAAAGGATTTAGCAACACATTATGATGACATTGGACGCTTTTTAAATGCAATGATTTTAGGCTCTAGTGAGATGAGTGAGGGTGAGGGTGTGCATTTACTTAGTATTCACGCCAGTAAGGGACTAGAGTTTAGCGAAGTCTATATTGTGGATTTAATGGATGGGCGCTTCCCTAACAAAAAGCTAATACAAAGAGGTGGAAGCTTAGAGGAAGAACGTAGATTATTTTATGTCGCTGTAACACGTGCGAAAGAAAATTTGTATTTAAGCTATGCCAAAAAAGATGCAATCAAAAATATTAGCTATGAGGGCTCAATTTTTCTCTATGAAGCAGGGCTTTTGGGCGGTCATTTAGTTTAACAATTTTAAAGAATTATCCATTGACGCAATAGATTCCATAAAAACCTAAAAATTTTAAACCTACGGAATCTAAGATTGTCCTAATAAATCTCTAACAATTCAAAGTCTTTTAACACCGTTTTTTTAGGCATGTATGGTGCTGCAAACTCATTACCCACCTGATAAATTGGCAAAAATTTAAAATCATGCGCAATAAAATCCTCTCCATAAGCATAAAAATCCTCTTGTTTTTTTTGTGCTTTTACTTCTTGAGATTCTTTATGCGCTTTTGGGAGTTCTAATGCCACATGTTGCACATCTTTTCCTTTAAAATAGGATTCTAACTCCTTAACACGCCACGCTACTTCTTGATAATACTTCTCTGCTTGGGCATTTGCACTTGTATTTTTTTTCCAACTATAACCTTTATTGTAAGACTTTATAATATTTTTCCAATCGCCCTTATGCTCTCTTTGCCAAAACTTCAATTCCAAAATCGCAATTTTTGCAGCAAACTCATCATCTTCTACAAGCATAGCACCTACCATATTTTGTGTAAAACCATTTTGCTTTAGCTGTGGATAGCGGTTAATCACACCCGGAATATAAGCATGAAAATTTCCAGCACTTGGGTCTTGAAAATTCATTTTATACTCACCCGCACATGATTCTTTCCATGCAATTGCCGCAAGAGTAAGCCCAAATCCTTCACTCTCCCCTGCAAGATAAGAGCGCAAAAGCACCTCTTTTTGGGATTTTGAGAATTGCGCTAAGGGGACACAAGCATTTTTGAATTCAACTTTTGGAACAGCAAACACCACACCACAGAGAATAAATAAGCTTAAAACAATCCTTTGCATAGCAACTCCTTATATAAGTGTTACAGCAATTTTTGTTCCTAAATCTTATATTCTAAATACAAGTTTTAGAGCTTAAACTTAGATTTTAAGTGCAAAAGTAGCAATTGCTCCTTGCATATCCTCGCGGTTTTCTAGTTTTATCTCCCCTCCAAGAGCCTTTGCAGCTCTTTTTGCTAGAAACAATCCTAATCCTATCCCTTCTTTTTCTCCACTCTTTTTAAAAGGGGCAAAAACATCAATATTTGGGCTAATTCCATCGCCCTCATCTAAGACTTCTACTTTTAAAATTCCATCTTTTACATAGCTTTTTAGACACACCATCTTGTCTTTTGAAGTAAATTTAAAAGCATTTTGTAAGAAATTTTGAATAATCTGTCTTAAAAATATTAATTTTATTGGAATCTCTAAGCCTTGTGTCTGGAGTATATAATTAAATTTTCTCTCTTTATGCAACAAAACAAAGTCTTTTGCAATGCTTTCTAGCTCACTTTGAATATTAACTACTTTTGCTTTCTCTTTTTGTTCACCATTGACTAAATTAAAGAGTGCTTTAATGCTAGCTTGCGCACTATTAACACTCTCTATATTTTCTTTTAAAGCATTGATATATACTACATTTTCACGCGGTTTTAATAGAGTAACTTCACACTTTGCTTTAATCACCGCCAAAGGAGTTTTTAACTCATGCGCGATTCCACTATAAAGCTGCTTTTGGATTCTATAATGTGCCTCTACACGTTCTAAAAATACTTTTAATGCTTGAGTTAAAGGAGTTTTGTTTGGAAGCACAAGAGTATTTAAATTCTCCATTTCAAGAGAGTTTAAAGCAGTAATAACTGCATTTAGCTCCAAGTTTAGATTTCGCTTATTTTGCCATAACAGCACTGCTACCACAACCCAAAGGATAAGATTTAAAAATACCAATGCTAAGCCCAAAAATTTTAAAAGTCTAGCTTCTTGTGTAATATCTTGTGTAATTTGCAATGTTTTATCTTTAAAAGATGTTTGCAAAACATATTCCACGCTCTCTGCATTAATACGTTTTTCAAAACGAGCGCCTAAAACTTTGGAATCCAAAATTACAATCCCTTCTAAGTGCTTACTAGGATATTGCTTAGTGATTTCTTGGAGTTTGGATTCTATATTATAGTAGGTTATTGTATGAGCGTAAGTATAAAAAAGTATAGAAAATACCGCCACAATGGCGATAAAAGCGTATATAAGCGACTTTTGCAAAGAGAACTCTAAACGCCTTTTGGATAGCAGAATCTATAACCTCTACGTCTTACTGTTTCAATAGTTGCGATATTTAGGGGTTTATCCATTTTTTGACGGATTTGATTAATTGCTACTTCAATAACATTTGGTGTTACAAGCTCTGGCTCTTCCCAAATTGCATCAAGCAATTGCTCTTTTGAGACAATTTGGTCTCTATGACGCGCAAGATGCGTAAGCACTTCAAATGGCTTACCTTTAAGCTCAATTTCTTGACCTTTGTAAGTAATTTTTTCCTCGTCTGGATTAATAATCAAATCTTCAATTTCAATCAAATTTGTCCCACCAAAACGCAAACGCGCTTCAATTCTGGCAACCAAAACACTAAAATCAAAAGGTTTTGCTAAGAAATCATCAGCTCCAGCCCTTAGCGCTTCCACTTCACTTTGCGCATCATCCTTAGCAGAAATCACCACGACTGCCGTGCGTGGGGACCTACTTTTAACTTGATTAATAATCTCTATCCCACTTCCATCAGGCAACATCCAATCTGCAAGCACCAAATCATAATTGCGGATACTAATGTAATACTCACCATCCTTTAAATTTTCTGCAACATCTGTTTGGTAGTTAAACTCGTTTAAACCCTCTGTAATGGTTTTATTAAGGCTAATTTCATCTTCAATAATTAAGATTCTCATCCTTTCTATCCTTAGTTATAAATTTAAAAATTCTTAGCATTATAACATACTTTTAGCTATTTTTAAACAAAGTTTTATAAAAAATTAAAAAAATAATAAGATTCTTTTAATATTAAAAGAAAATGATTTTAGCTTAGACTCTACCCTCAAAATCTTTTTTGCAAGATCTTGGATTCCAACTTTCAAGGGAGAAAAACAGAATCAAGACGGAATCCAAAATTTAAAAGTTTAAATACGTCGCTGTTTTAAAACATCTGCGATTAGAAAAGATAATTCAATAGCCTGACTTGCATTCAAGCGCGGATCGCACTGTGTGTTATAATTACAACCTAGATTTTCTTCTGTAATTGCCTGCATTCCACCCACACATTCTGTTACATCTTCACCTGTCATTTCTAAATGCACTCCACCAGCATAAGTGCCAACACTTCTATGAATTTCAAAAAATGCCTTTACTTCACTTAAAATGCTATCAAAAGAGCGCGTTTTATAACCACTACTTGCTTTTGTGGTGTTACCATGCATGGGATCAATACTCCACACGATTTCTCTGCCTTCATTCTTAATAGATTTTAAAAGTTTTGGAAGTTTATCGATAATTGTATTTGCACCCATTCTAATAATAAAATTCAAGCGTCCAGCTTCGTTGCAAGGATTAAGAATATCACAAATCCCTAGAATATCCTCTTTTGTTGCATTTGGTCCAATTTTCACGCCTACAGGGTTTCCAACCCCACGCAAAAATTCCAAATGTGCGCCATCTAAGTTGCGTGTGCGCTCTCCAATCCAGAGCATATGCGCTGAACAATCATACCAATCTCCTGTTAGATGATCTTTTCGTGTCAATGCTTCTTCATAGTTTAAAAGAAGTGCTTCATGAGAAGTAAAAAAATCTGTCTCATGCAATGTTGGCGTATTTTTTGCTGTAATTCCGCACGCTTCCATAAATGCTAAAGCTTGTGTAATTTTGTCCGCCATTTCACAAAATCTCTCACTTTGCGCACTGCTAACAAAATCCAAATTCCACTTTTGCACTTGATTAAGATCAGCAAGCCCACCTTGCGCGAAAGCACGGATTAAATTTAGTGTCGCAGCAGATTGATGATAAGCTTGCAAGATTCTCTTTGGATTAGCCTCCCTAGCTTCAGCACTAAACTCCATTCCATTAATAATATCTCCACGATAACTTGGCAAGGTAACCCCATTGAGAGTTTCTGTATCACTACTTCTAGGCTTTGCAAACTGCCCAGCTAGGCGTCCAACTTTTACAACCGGACAAGCACCAGCATAGGTTAAAACCACAGCCATTTGTAAGATGACCTTAAATAAATCCCGAATCCTTACTGCATTAAAATCAGCAAAACTCTCTGCACAATCACCACCTTGCAACAAAAAAGCCTCCCCAAGAGAAACTTTTGCCAAATGCGCCTTTAACGATCTTGCCTCCCCAGCAAAAACTAAGGGAGGATATTTACCGAGCTCCTCTTGAATGCAATTAAGTGCTTCTAAATCTTTATAAATTGGCTGCTGTAAGGCTATTTTGTTACGCCAACTTTTGAGATTCCAATCTTTTGTTCGCATTAACTTTCCTAAATTTAAAAAATTAAGCGTGAATTTTACCGCACAAAAGATAAAATCACTCTTACCATAACTTACGCAACTTTGTGTGCCTTATTTTCCTAAATACACTTGACGTGGGCGTGTGATTCTTGCATGTGGATTTTTAATATGTTCCATTACTTGCGCACACCAACCGGGCATTCTTCCAATGACAAAAATCGGCGTAAAGAGCTGCACTGGAATTTTAAGTGCTGTAAGAATAATCCCACTATAAAAATCTACATTAGGATACAAATTTCTTTCTTTGAAATAATCATCACTAAGTGCAACTTCTTCAAGCTTTTCAGCAATCTCACTTAGTCGCGCATTCATCTTAATGCCTTTCTTATTTAGCTCATCTTTTAGTGCTTTAATTGCCTTTGCACGTGGGTCATAACTCTTATACACACGATGTCCAAAGCCCATTAATCTAAAAGGATCATTTTTGTCTTTTGCACGTGCTACAAATTTATCCACATTCTTCACATCGCCAATCTCTGCAAGTTGCACTAAAACCTTTTCATTTGCTCCACCATGTGCTGGTCCCCAAAGAGCGTTAATCCCAGCAGAAATTGCCGCATAAGGATGCACACCTGTTGAGGCAACATTACGCACTGTTGTCGTTGAAGCATTTTGTCCATGATCTGCATGAAGCGTAAAAATTCTATCAAGTGCTTCAACTTCTAAAGGTGTAATTTCTTCCTCTCCATTTAATGTATATTTTAGCCTACCTCCCGGATATGCGCGTAACATATACAAGAAGTTCTCTACATAACTTCTGCTAATATCTGGATAAATAAAAGGTGCACCGATAGAGTTACGATAAGAGAATGCTACTAAAGTCGTAATTTTCGCAATAATTCTACGCGCCATTGTTTGATAATCATTTTCTTCTTCCATTTCACTATGGTCAAAATGAAATGTAGAAAGTGCTGCAACAGCAGCACTTAAGTTAGCCATCGGATGTCCGCCATCTGGAAACGCACTAAAGATATTAATAAGCCCCTCATACAAAAAACCTCTATGGCGCAATTCTAAATCAAATTCTCTAGACTCCTTCTCATCTTTTGGAGCTTCTCCAGTAATTAGCAGTTTTGCAACATCTGTAAAGCAATATTTTTCCACTACTTCCTCAATAGGCAAACCTTTATATAGCAAACGTCCATTTTTACCATCCACAAAACTAATTGTAGATTCACAACCTGCTGTTGAGCCATAACCTGGATCATAAGAAAAAATATTTGTACGCTCAAACAATTTACTAAAATCAACTGCCTTAGGACCTCTAGTGCAGTCAATCAAATCAAAATCAAACTTCTCGCCTGTTTCGTTATTAATGAGTGTAATTGTCCCCATACTTGACTCCTTAAATAAAATTGAATTGAGTCCTATTTTAACGCACTTTTTTCAAAATAAGTCAAAAAATATTTAAATTTTTATGGAAACTTTACAAAATTTTACCAATTTTACACATCTTTAATAATAAATAATATCAATATCACTACTAGGATTAAACTCAAAAATTCCTGCATCTATCTTGCTATCTACTACAATATTAGAAAAAATAATCTCCACTTTGTTTCCCAAATCATCGCTAAAGCGCACTTCTTTTAAGATTCCATTACTTAGCAATAATGTGTATTTTTGCTCCAAAATCACCGCTTCATAGTGATTTTCCTTTACTTTTCTTGCCTTTTTTAACAAACTTAGCAAATCCATATTTTCTTGCAATTGTGTGAAAATCGCTTGTTGTAGTTTTGGCTCAAAAACAATCATTGTTCCATTATCTATATAAATCTCTTTTGGGATAGGCTCATCATACTTCCAAAGCACACTAGAAGGCGCTAAAGCTTTAATAGTTCCTGTGTATTTTAGTGTGCTTCCTTCATTTTCAGAGGAATACACTCTTTGTTCAAAGTTTGCACTAAAGCTTTGAATTGTTTGCAAATCCTTTGCCTGTATCATTACACTTAAAAAGCAAAAAAAGATTCCAATTTTTAGCAAATTTTCAAAAAGCACAACTAATACCCTCATTATAAACCCTTAATGTTTAGCATCTTTATGCAAGAAATACAGACTCACAGCAAGAGATAAAATAGAAATTGCAAAAAATAGCATATCTTGCGTTGTTTTCATTCCCATATTTAGCACCTTTGAAAAGAATGCAACAATTAATGCCATAACAATCACTTTAGCCAATTTATCTTTAAGTTGATCTAGTGTATGAATCTCTAGCACTTTAGATTGACTCTCGTCTTTAACTTCAATTTTAGAAATAAATAGTTCATACAAACCAAAAGCAAAAATTAAAAGCACCACTGCAATCAAATATAAATCAATTGCCATAATGATAGAATTCAATAAGATATTGTGAATATCTGCCTCACCCCCTAACGCACCTACATAATACAAATAAGTCTGCTTTGTAGTTTTTAGTATATCCACACTTGCTACAACAAAGAGCAAAATTGAGCCAATAAGCGACAAAATTACCGCTAAGAGAATAAATAATCGTGCATTCCACATTAATTTTTCAAACAATACCCTCAAAAGACAAACCTTTCTTTAAAATAAAGCGCAATTATAGCCAAAACTCATATACTATTTTAAACTTAAACACAAATATTTTAGTTCCATATACTCCTCTAGCCCGTATTTTGAACCCTCTCTCCCTAGTCCGCTATGCTTCACACCACCAAAGGGCGCAACCTCATTAGAGATTAATCCTGTATTAATCCCAACCATACCATATTCTAGCGATTCTGCAAGACGCCATTGTCGCTTATAATCTTGTGTGAAAAAATACGCCGCTAACCCAAACTCCGTGTCATTTGCCATAGCAATTACCTCTTCTTCTGTATTAAACTTAAAAATTGGTGCTAATGGACCAAAGGTCTCTTCTTTTGCGACTAACATATTAGATTCCACATCACAAAGCAATGTGGGTTCAAAATAAGTCCCACCAAGCCTATGCTCTTTTCCTCCATAAAGGAGTTTTGCGCCTTTTTTGAGTGCATCAGCAATATGCTCTTTAACTTTTTCTAAAGCATTTTGATTAATAAGCGGTCCTTGATTCACACCATTTTCTAGCCCATTGCCAACCTTTAACCCTCGCATTGCTTTCTCTAGCTCTACACACAGCTTAGAATAGATTCCACTTTGAACATAAATACGATTTGCACACACACAAGTTTGTCCACTATTGCGAAACTTTGAAGCCATAATGCCTTCAATTGCTTCTTGCAAATTTGCATCATCAAAAACAATAAAAGGAGCATTACCTCCAAGCTCCATACTTAGCTTTTTGATCGT
Source organism: Helicobacter turcicus (assembly GCF_019711685.1). GTDB lineage: Bacteria > Campylobacterota > Campylobacteria > Campylobacterales > Helicobacteraceae > Helicobacter_D > Helicobacter_D turcicus. The sequence continues at coordinate 8,257 of NZ_JAIGYQ010000001.1, read as the reverse complement.
CTTTGCACATTTTGCATACAACTGCGCCCCAACTTCAGTAGAACCCGTAAAGCTTAATTTACGAATAATCTCACTCCCACATAGCACATCACTAACCACATTAGAATCACCATTTACTACCACAAATACATCTTTTGGAATCCCAGCTTCTTTGGCTAACAACTCTAGTGCATACGCACTAAGTGGCGTCAAAGAAGCGGATTTTACAATAATTGCACACCCGCTTGCTAAAGCTGGAGCAATTTTACGCGTAATCATTGCAGAGGGAAAATTCCACGGAGTAATCGCCGCACACACACCAATAGGCTGTTTTATCGTCATTAATCTTTGCCCTTGCATTTTGGATTCCATAATATCTCCACAAACATGGCGTGCTTGCTGTGCAAACCACTTAATAAACGATGCTGCATAGATAATCTCACCTTGCGCCTCACTTATGGGCTTACCTTGCTCTTTTGTCATAATCTCCGCTAAAATGTCTTTATGTTCCAACATTAAATAATAAAAGCGCATCAATATATCTGCTCTCTCTTCAGATAGAATGTTCGCCCACTCTTTTTGCGCCTTATCTGCTTTATTAATAATCTCCGCTAGAACGTCTTTATCTGTCTTTTTTATATAAGCTAAAATCTCCTGTGTAGCGGGATTTTTAACCTCAATCGTATTCTCTATTTTATTCTTTAAAATATCCTTATGCGCAAATAAATCCATTATGCCTCCTTTTTAGACAATTATGTAACTTTAAGCTTAATATTCTTATTAATTTTACACATTTTTAGATTCCATTTACGGAATTTGTATAAAATACGCACAAAAAAGGAGAAGTTATGCGCTATTTACTGCTTATTATTACAGCAATTTTCTTTTATGCCTGTGCTTCCACGGATTACACAAATCGTTCACAACTAATGCTTTTAAGCGACAAAGAGGAAATGGCATTAGGAGAACAAAGTGCTAAAGAAATCTTACAAAATGCAAAAATTAGCAGAAATGCAATACAAACAAAAATGGTAGAACGCGTAGGAGTTAGAATCGCTAATGTTGCAAATCGTCCAGATTTTAAATGGGAATTTCACCTATTACAAGGTGAGCAGATTAATGCCTTTTGTCTTCCTGGCGGTAAAGTATTTGTTTATACAGGTTTAATGGATTTAGTCGCAAATGATGATGAATTAGCCGTAGTTTTATCTCATGAAATTGCACATACGATTTTACGTCATGGTGCAGAGCGTATGAGTATGCAAAACATTCGGCAAATTGGTGGTAGTCTCTTAGGACTCATTGTGCAATCACAAGCCCCAGAATACACTTCATTATTCAATCAAGCTTATAGCGTAGGTAGCAATGTTGGCGTGATGCTTCCCTTCAGTCGCTCTCACGAACTAGAAGCCGATAAAGTTGGAATCGCATTAATGCAAAAGGCAGGCTATAACACACAAGCTGCAATCACTTTTTGGCAAAAAATGGCAACAGATGAGAAAGATAGTTCAGATTTCCTATCCACACATCCAAGTGATACTAAACGCATTCAAGCAATCCAAGAAATTCTAAAATAAATTCCTATGCAAGCTCACAAGTTTTTTGTGGCTTGATACAAAGCTTTTCTAATGTGCTTGGTCCTAGAATCAGCTCTTGCATTTACTTTGTATTTTCTACTTCTCTTATATAATCTTTTCTGGGTTTTAGTATCTTATTCTATTTTTTAGGATTCCACTTACTTAGTCCAAACTTCAATTACGTTTGCGATAATTTTGATTTTAGAATAAATTTATACTTTTACTTCTTGATTAAGCTTACTAGAACACAATTGTTTTATTATTGTAAATGAAAATCTTTTCTTCCAAAGCTAAATTTAAAGCTTTAGCAAGCACGATTTTTTCTACATCACGTCCACTTTTTTGCATATCTCTCCAGCGCATTGCATGATTAACCTTTGTAATGTCTTGATAGATAATTGGACCCTCATCTAAGGCATTATTAACAAAATGCGCTGTTGCACCAATAATCTTAACACCGCGTTCATAAGCTTGTTTATAAGGATTTGCACCAATGAAAGCTGGTAAAAAGCTATGGTGGATATTAATAATCTTACCCTCAAACTCTCCTACAAACTTGGGACTTAAAATCCGCATATATTTTGCAAGCACAATATAATCACAAGAAAATTTTCTTAGCTTCTCTAGTACCTTTTTTTCATGAGTCTCTCGACTTAGATCTTCACTAGGAATACAGATAAAAGGTAAATCAAACTTCTGACACAGAGGCTCTAAGGAATCGTAATTTGAAATCACCGCTAAAATATCCGCATCTAACTCTCCGCTATCATAACGGATAAGCAAATCCCCTAAGCAGTGATTTTCCTTCGTGCATAAAATTACAATTTTCCTACGTTTTGCTTCAAAAATCTCTACTTTTGCATCTTTACAAAGCAATTTAATAATCTCACCTTTAAGCATATTAATATCGCACTCCCCTAGCATTTCTGAACGCATAAAAAAGATGTTATTTTCTGTATCTACAAATTCATCATTTGTTAAAATATTCAGATTAAAATCAAAAATCACACGTGTAATCTCTGCAATCAAACCTTTTCTATCTGATGTTTGAATTTTTAAAATCATCTTCATTTCTACTCCCTACTGCACCTTACTAAACTGCTCTAACCCCTTTATAATTCCATTTTGGATTCCAAGAGAAATTTGCTCACCAAAAATTTTTTCTAAATACATTTCAATCTTATCTTTTTCCTGTTTTAGCCACTTTGGCTCTAAAATATTTGCCTTCTTAAAAAGCAGTATCTGTGCATCATAAATGCTTCCAACCTTATCCACAAGTCCTAACTCTAATGCACTTTTTGCACTTAGAATTCTACCTTGCGCAAAACTTGGCTCTTGTGCTATATCAAGTCTCCTAGCACTTGCTACCTCTTCTACAAACATTAAATACTGTTCTTGCACTAAACCCTTTAACATTCCCTCCTCTTCCTTGTTCCAAGAACGCATTGGCGTACCAGCTTCCTTATAGACTCCAGCTTTAATTGTTTGTGACGTGATTCCTATTTTTTTAGCGAGTTCGCTTATATCTACACCATTGATAATCACCCCAATAGAACCTAGCAATGCCCCACGATTTGCCACAATGGAATCCGCCCATACACCAGCTAGATAACTTCCACTTGCCATAGCACCCTGTGCATACGCAACCACCGGAATCTTTGCATTAACGCGCTTAATTGCTTCAGAGATTTCAACACTTGGTGCAATCGCGCCACCAGGTGAGTCAATCACTAATAAAATACCTTTTAAATTAGGATTTTTCTCAAGAGATTCTAACTCTTGCAAAAAAGTATCGCTTTGTAAGATTGCTCCATACAAATCAATCCTAGCAACATTTGCATCTCCTAATGCTTTCTCCTGCTTTGGCATAAAAATTAGTGTCACGACAAGTAAAAAAATTAGAGCTTTTAAATGCTTTCCGATAAATTCCAAAGGTTTAATAAAAAAATCCACAAATCGCACGAAGACGCCCCCGCAAATTAGAAAAAATAAAGGCGAAATTATAGCACACTAAAAAACATTAAAGTCTATTTTTGTTAAGATTCTGCCTTACATTTTGTTTCTAAGGTTTGTTTATGGATTCTATGCAAAAGATACGCAACTTCTCCATCATCGCACATATTGACCATGGAAAATCCACTCTTGCTGACTGCCTTATTCAAGCTTGTGGTGCAATTAGCGCAAGAGAGATGAGCGCACAAGTTATGGACACAATGGAGATTGAAAAAGAGCGTGGAATCACAATAAAAGCTCAAAGCGTACGCCTAAACTATAACTACAAGGGAGAAAATTATGTTTTAAATCTTATTGACACTCCAGGACATGTAGATTTTAGCTATGAAGTCTCGCGCTCTCTTGCAAGTTGTGAGGGCGCATTGCTTGTTGTGGATGCTAGTCAAGGCGTAGAAGCCCAAACAATTGCAAATGTGTATATTGCTCTAGAGAATAATCTTGAAATTATCCCCGTGCTAAATAAAATTGACCTACCAGCAGCAAATCCACAACGCGTAAAAGATGAGATTGAACAAACCATTGGACTAGACTGCGCAGAAGCTTTGGAAGTAAGCGCAAAGGCAAATATCGGTATCAAGGAGCTTTTAGACACTATTGTAGAAAAGATTCCAGCTCCAAGTGGTGATGCTAATGCACCAACAAAAGCTCTCATTTATGATTCTTGGTTTGATAACTATCTAGGTGCTTTAGCCCTTGTGCGTGTGATAGATGGCAATATTTCCACAGGGCAGAATCTCTATATTATGGGAAGTGGCAAGAGCCACGAAGTTTTGGGACTTATGTATCCACATCCTTTACGTCAAGAAAAGACAAAAACTATTCGAACAGGTGAAATTGGAATTGTAATTTTAGGTTTAAAAAATGTTACTGATATTGCCGTGGGCGATACAATGACAGATTCTAAAAATAAGACAAAAGAACCTATTGCAGGATTTGAACCAGCTAAACCTTTTGTTTTTGCTGGAATCTATCCCATTGATACAGACAAATTTGAAGACTTACGTGATGCACTAGATAAACTAAAGCTCAATGATTCAAGCTTAACTTATGAACCTGAAACCTCTGTGGCATTGGGTTTTGGATTTCGTATTGGATTTTTAGGGCTTTTACATATGGAAGTGGTTAAAGAACGTTTAGAACGTGAATTTGGACTTGATTTAATTGCCACAGCACCAACGGTTGTGTATGAAGTAACCAAAACAGATGGCGAAATTGTGTATATTCAAAATCCAAGCGAACTCCCACCAGAACAAAAAATTGCACAAATTAAAGAACCTTATGTACGTGCAACCATCATCGTTCCTAGCGAGTTTTTAGGCAATATGATAACCCTTCTAAATAGCAGACGTGGAATACAAAAGAAAATGGAATATTTGCAAGAAACACGTGTGCTTTTGGAATATTGGATTCCAACAAATGAAATCGTAATGGACTTTTATGACAAGTTAAAATCCTGCACAAAGGGCTATGCAAGTTTTGATTACGAGCCATTAGATTATCAAGAGGGCGATTTAGTAAAACTTGATATTCGTGTGGCAAATGAGATTGTAGATGCCCTTAGTATCATCGTGCCAAAATCTAAATCTTATGAACGTGGCAAAGAGCTAGTAGAAGCTATGAAAGAGATTATTCCGCGACAACTTTTTGAAGTAGCAATCCAAGCAAGTATTGGCAATAAAATTATTGCTAGAGAGACGGTAAAATCTATGGGCAAAAATGTAACTGCAAAGTGCTATGGAGGCGATATTACAAGAAAAAGAAAATTACTTGAGAAGCAAAAAGAAGGAAAAAAGAGAATGAAAGCAATCGGCAAAGTAGCCTTGCCACAGGAAGCATTTTTAGCAGTGCTTAAAATTGACTAACTCAATTTAATTCCTCTTTAACTCCAAATAAATAGCGCAAACAATGTAAGCACGAACACAGAAAATACGCCCAACCAAAACCCAGCTTTTATCATCTCACTTTGCTTAATGTAGCCTGTTCCAAACACTATTGCATTTGGCGGTGTTGCAACAGGAAGCATAAAGGCACAACCCGCCCCAAAGCCAATCACAAGTGTCAAAATAGAATCTGGCATATTAAGTGCCACACTAAGAGAGGCAAAAATCGGAATTAAAAGACTTGCACTCGCGGTGTTACTTGTAAATTCTGTAAGCAGGATAATAAAAATCGCTAACACAACAATAACTAATATCCAACTTCCAACCCCTAAAACATTGCTACCAAAATCCCCCATTCCAAGTGCTTTTGCAATAGTATTTGCCATAACAGCACTTGCACCAGAATCCTTAATAATCCCACCAAGTGCTAACCCTCCGCCAAATAAAAATAAAACCCCCCAATCTGTATTCTTTTGGATTTCCCTCCAAGAAGCTATACCACTTAACCCAATAACCACAACGCCAATAAGAGCAATCATCGCATCAATATCTTGAATTCCGCCCAACCAAACACTAATCCATTTACTAAAAATCCACGCCATTGCCATTCCAACAAAGATTAAACTTGTGATTGTTTTGTGTAGATTCCACTCCATTTTCTCAAATTGCACAGAAAAACGCTCATTTAAATTTGGCTTCATAACAATATATAAAATTAACAAACAACAAGGAAACATTACAAGCATAAAAGGGATTCCAATTTTCATCCAATCCAAAAATCCGATACCAAGTGATGAGGCTGCAATTGCATTTGGAGGACTGCCAACTAATGTTCCAAAGCCTCCAATGCTAGCACTATATGCAATTCCGAGCAAAACAAAAACAAAAGTTTGCCTCTCTTCTTGCGCACTAAGATTACTTAAAATTCCAAGCCCAAGTGGAAGCATAATCGCTGCAGTTGCAGTATTGCTAATCCACATTGAAAGTAGCGCAGTTACAGCAAAAAGCATAAAAACAGCAACTCTTACTCTGCCTTTTGCTAAAATAATAAGTTTTTGAGCAATGAGCCTATCAATACCTTGAATATGTAGCGCAGTAGCAAGTGCAAACCCACCAAAAAACAGAAATATAATAGGGTTTGCAAAAGAGCTAAGCGCAACACTGGTGTTTTGCAATCCCAAAAGAATAGATAAAACTGGCACCAAAAGAGCAGTTAAACTTACATGCATAGCTTCTGTTAGCCATAAGATTCCAACAAAAACTAAAAGACAAATCCCTAAATTCTCATTATGCGCATAAGGCAAGAGAGAATAAAGAATCGCACACAAACAAACATCTAATACTAAAATTATCAAGGCACGTTTTAGCACAAATTCTTTTTGTATTCTCTCCACTTTCATAATTTTACTACCCCCAAAGCACTAGATTCCAAACAATTTTAACAAACCTAAAGGTCAAGAATCTCAAATTAAAGCCATAATTATACATAAGATTTTAAAATCCAAACTACTAAAAGCTTTAAAGTTAGTTGCAAGTGCATAAAGCAATAAGGATTAAATTTTAACGTTCTTTAGAATCTTATTTTACAATAGTTGAAAAATTCTAAGCCTTAAGATCCTTTGTTCGCTCCGCAAACTCAAAATGAGAAGTGCCATTATTAATATTTTCATCAGTATCTTGATTTATTAATCCACCATTCCCTTCTGGTATTCTAATGTTACATCTATCATTCTTGCACATACATCAGAATAAATCATCAATCACTGCCTCCAACTACAAATTCCAAGATATTTACAAGCTACCAACTAAAAAATGACTTATCTCATGTTTTGTAACATTTTAAGCAGAATTTAAAACAAGGCATAAAAAGTAGTGAAATCGCTATTAATATTTCTCGCTAAGTAAGTTTCCAGTCTTATCCATAATAAGCTCTTTTTGATCATCTAGCTTTACTTCATAACCATTGTAGTTTTTCTTAATCTCCATAATCTTAGCAGTTGCATACTTTCCTTTTACGCAATTCATAACTTCTCTTGGGATGAAGTTTGTATTTGTAAGAGGCACATAAGACTTAACTTCTCTCCAATCTCCATCTTTTGCAAACTCAACTTCTAAATCATTAGTAAATTTTACTTGATAATCATCAAAACTTTTTTCAACCAAGCCAATTTGAACATTGCTAAAATAAGTTTTGATAAAATTCTGTGAATTTTGAGGCAATTCATTTTGTTAAATCACTACACCTCCAGCAAAAAGAATGTTAGTCCCAAGAACAACACTAAAAGCACATGCTAAACTTAACTTTTTCATACTAAACTCCTTAAAAAATAAAATTATAAGTGGAATTGTAAGTTCTAATTTTTAAGATTTTTTCAAAAATTTATTAAGATTCTATGAAGCTTAGGATTATTAATAAATATGCACTAGAGTGGGCTTGAGTTTAGGTTTGCAGTGTGTTAGCTTAAATTTATATGAGAACAAATTGCTTATACTTTGTGTGCAAAGCCATGCTTGATTCTCGCTTGATATCCAAGCAAAAAGAAGTTTTTCTTTTAAACTTTTCAAGAGTTTAGGATTCTATTTTTTAGAGAATTCTAGATTCTGCTTTTTGATTTTAAGGCTTTAAGCCTTAAAATCAAAGGTAGCCTCAAAAAACATACCCCCAACCAAATCCAAATCCAAATCCAACCCCTAACCCCTAAAACTTCTTCTTATTCACATCTCCTAAAATATCATCAGCAATCTTATTAACTTGTGTAGAAATGGCATTTGTATGGTTTGCAACATTAACATTATCTTGTGTTACAG